>NZ_CP016180.1:0-1200000 GCF_013377295.1 Pasteurella skyensis
ATTTGAGAATAAAAACTCTTCATATTATGACAAATAGTTATAAGTAAGCGGGTAGATTGTACGGAAAATTTGCAAATTTTAATACAAATCTGTATCCCAAAAATTTTTTGAGATACAGATTTTGATATTATTAAAAATTAACGTTTATTCATTAATTGAGAATGAGTAATGTCGTAAACGCGTAATTTCGCAATTTCTCTTGCAAGTTTGGCAGCAAGATCAGCATTATTTGTTTTAGTCAGAGTTTCTTCTGCTTTTCGTTTTGCATCAAGAATGCGTTGTTGATCTAACTCTTCACCTCGAATTGCTACATCAGCTAGAACGGTTACCATATTCGGTTGCACTTCTAGAAATCCACCTGAAACATAAATAGCATCTTCATTACCATCAGCGAGCGTGTATTTGACCATTCCTGGTTTAATTGCAGTTAATAGAGGAGTATGCCCTGCATAAATCCCCAATTCACCCTCAATTCCAGAAACTCGAACACTTACGATGCTCCCTGAAAATATTTCACTTTCTGCACTTACAACAGCGAGTTTAAATTCAGTTGCCATATCTTGTTCTCCTTATGCCCTATGGTTTAGGGAACAATTACATTTTTTGTGCTTTTTCAATAACATCATCAATTGAACCTGCCATATAGAATGCTTGTTCAGGAATGTCATCATATGCACCGTTTAAGATACCTTTAAAACCACGAATGGTTTCTTTTAAAGGCACATACTTACCAGGAGTACCATTAAATACTTCAGCAACGAAGAATGGTTGTGATAAGAAGCGCTCAATTTTACGTGCTCGAGATACGACGAGTTTATCTTCTTCAGATAATTCATCCATACCCAGAATGGCAATAATATCTTTTAACTCTTTGTAGCGTTGTAATGTTCCTTGAACACCACGTGCGATATCATAATGCTCTTGACCAACAACTAATGGATCTAATTGACGTGAAGTTGAGTCTAAAGGATCAATCGCTGGATAAATACCTAAAGATGCAATTTGACGGCTTAATACCACTGTTGAGTCTAAGTGAGCAAAGGTTGTTGCTGGCGATGGGTCAGTTAAGTCATCGGCAGGTACATATACTGCTTGGATAGATGTAATTGATCCTGTTTTCGTTGAAGTAATACGCTCTTGTAATACACCCATCTCTTCAGCCAATGTTGGTTGGTAACCTACTGCTGATGGCATACGACCTAAAAGAGCTGATACTTCTGTTCCCGCTAGGGTATAACGATAGATATTATCCACGAAGAATAATACGTCACGACCTTCTTCACGGAATTTTTCAGCCATTGTTAAACCAGTCAATGCAACACGTAAACGGTTACCTGGTGGTTCATTCATCTGACCATAAACCAGTGATACTTTATCTAATACATTAGAGTCATTCATTTCGTGGTAAAAATCGTTACCCTCACGAGTACGCTCTCCCACCCCTGCAAATACAGAGTAACCAGAATGCTCAATCGCAATATTACGGATTAACTCCATCATATTTACGGTTTTACCTACACCAGCACCACCAAATAAACCTACTTTACCCCCTTTTGCAAATGGGCAGATTAAGTCGATTACTTTGATACCAGTTTCAAGTAATTCTGTACTGTTAGCTTGATCTTCATAACTTGGTGCTTCACGGTGAATAGACCAACGCTCTTCTTCTCCGATATCACCCTTTTCATCAATAGGATCACCTAACACATTCATAATACGACCCAGTGTTTGTGTTCCTACAGGAACTTGAATTGGGTTATTCGTATTGATAGCTTCTAAGCCACGTTTTAAACCATCTGATGTACCTAGTGCAATACAACGAACTAGACCACCGCCTAATTGTTGTTGAACCTCAAGAGTTAATCCTGCAGATTCAATTTTCAATGCATCATATACTTTTGGTACTGAATCTTGTGGAAACTCAACATCGATTACTGCACCGATGATTTGGACTATTTTTCCAGTTGCCATTACCGTTCCTCTTTTATTTAAATTGCTGCAGCACCTGCAACAATTTCGTTTAACTCATTTGTAATGCTTGCTTGGCGAGCTTTATTGTACACTAATTGTAAATCATCAATTAGTGAACCTGCATTATCTGTTGCTGCTTTCATTGCTACCATTCGAGCTGCTTGTTCAGAAGCTAGATTGTCTACAACTGCTTGGTAAACTTGAGACTCAAGATACCTTACTAATAATGAATCTAGTAATACTTCAGGATTAGGTTCGTAGATATAATCCCACAAACCACTGTGAGTAAGTTCATCATTATCTAGTCTTGGTAATGGAAGCAATTGCTCAATAACAGGCTGCTGTGTCATCGTATTAACGAAGCGATTGAATGCGATATAAACAGCATCAATTTCACCATTACGATATGCTTCAATCATCGAATTCACTGAACCAACAATTTGCTCCATTTGAGGGTTATCTCCTAAGCCCGTAATTTGACTTGTTACTTTAATACCTGTTGGTTTAAAGAATGTCACAGACTTAGTTCCCATCAATCCTAGTTCAACACTAACGTTTTTGTCTTTCCACGTTTTTAACTCACCTAAAATAGCTTTAAATAAGTTGATGTTAAGACCGCCACATAAACCACGATCTGTAGATAGAATTAAATATCCTACATTTTTAACATCACGTTGAACCAAAAACGGGTGCTTATAACCAATGCTTCCTTTTGCAATATGACTGATCACTTTTCGTATCATTTCTGAGTACGGACGTGATGAAGACATACGCTCTTGCGTTTTACGCATTTTAGAGGTAGCAACCATTTCCATTGCTTTAGTGATCTTTTGGGTATTTTGAACACTTGCAATTTTGGTTCTTATCTCTTTAGCACCTGCCATTTTTATTCTCCGCTAAAGTTTAACTTACCACGAGCTGTTCTTTTTGAAACTCTCAACAATTTCAGTTAACTGATCCTTAATTGAATCGTTGTAATCACCTGATTTTGTTAAATCTTTCATAAAGTCTGCATAATTACTTTGTGCATACTCTAAAAGACCAGTTTCAAACGAACCAATACGCTCAAGTTCAACATCATCAAGGTAGCCAAACTCAGCAGTAAATAATACTACTGCAAGCTGTGCAACAGACATTGGGGCATATTGTTTTTGTTTAAGTAACTCTGTTACTTTCTGACCGTGTGAAAGTTGTTTACGTGTAGCTTCGTCGAGATCTGAGGCAAACTGTGCAAATGCTGCTAATTCACGATATTGAGCAAGGGCGGTACGAATACCACCAGATAATTTTTTCACCACTTTAGTTTGTGCGGAGCTTCCCACACGAGATACTGAAATACCTGGGTTTACCGCAGGACGAATACCTGCATTAAATAGATTAGATTCTAAGAAAATCTGACCATCAGTAATAGAAATTACGTTAGTTGGTACGAATGCAGAAACATCACCTGCTTGAGTTTCAATAATAGGTAATGCTGTTAATGAACCTGTTTTACCTTTAACTTCACCATTGGTGAATTTTTCTACATAATCAGCATTTACTCGAGACGCACGCTCTAATAAACGTGAATGTAAGTAGAATACATCTCCAGGGAATGCTTCACGACCAGGTGGACGACGAAGAAGCAACGATACTTGACGATATGCTACAGCTTGTTTTGATAAATCATCATAAATGATTAATGCGTCTTCACCACGATCACGGAAATATTCACCCATGGTACAGCCAGCATAAGGAGCTAGATACTGCAATGCAGCAGATTCTGATGCACTTGCTACAACCACGATAGTATTATGTAGTGCATTATGCTCTTCTAATTTATGTACAACATTAGCTACAGTTGATGCTTTTTGACCAATTGCAACATAGACACATTTTATGCCTGAATCACGCTGGTTGATGATCGCATCAATTGCTAATGCGGTCTTACCTGTTTGACGGTCACCGATAATTAACTCACGTTGACCACGACCAATTGGCACCATTGAATCGACAGCTTTATAACCTGTCTGTACTGGTTGATCCACTGACTGACGCTCAATTACTCCAGGGGCAATAACCTCAACTGGAGCAAAACCATCATTTTCAATTTCACCTTTTCCATCAATAGGTTGACCAAGAGTATTTACTACTCGACCAAGTAATCCCCTACCGACAGGAACTTCTAAAATACGTCCTGTACATTTTACGGTCATACCTTCCGCTAAATCAGCGTAAGGACCCATTACCACAGCACCCACTGAATCTCTTTCTAAGTTCAATGCGATTGCATAACGACTATCTGGTAATTCAATCATCTCACCTTGCATTACGTCAGCTAGACCATGGATACGGATGATTCCATCACTTACTGAAACGATAGTACCAGTACTTTGAGCATCACTAACGACTTCAAATTTGGCAATACGTTTTTTAATTAACTCACTAATTTCTGTTGAATTTAGTTGCATATTTTATTCCTCTTACAAGCGTAACTCATTTGCTAGGCGGTTTAATTGCCCAAGACTACTACCATCAATTACAATATCGTCATAACGAATAATAATACCTGCAATTAATGATTGATCTACCTTAGACACAATTCTCACCTTAGAATTAAGTCGCTTTTCCATCGCCGTAGCGATTTTAGTTTCATTAGCTTTACTTAATTGCGTTGCAGAAATAACCTTAACATCTTTGACGGATTCATACTCTGATCGTAATTTTATAAATGCTTTTAATACTGAAGGTAACGCAGTTAAGCGTCGATTTTCAGCCATAATACGAATGAAATTTTGCCCATGTTGATCCAGTTGCTCTTCACAAATACCAACAATGGTATCAGCAATTTGCTGTGGCGATGATACTGATTGTAAATAACTTGAAACTTGTTCTTCTTGAACGACAAGCTTTAAAAATAGTAACATTTCTTGCCATTTATCTAACTGATCATTTTCTAAAGCAAAATCAAAAGCCGCTTTAGCATAGGGGCGAGCTATTGTACTTATTTCTGACATAGCTCCTCCTTATTATAGTTCTGCAACTAGTTTATCGATAATATCATTGTTTGCCGCAGCATCAATATTGCGACCCACAATTTTCTCTGCACCTGCAACTGCTAACACAGCGACTTTTTGGCGTAACTCTTCTTGAACACGTCTACGTTCGTTTTCTACTTCTGCGTAGCCTTGCTCAATAATACGAGCCTTTTCAGTTTCTGCTTCTGCGGTGACAGATTCTAAAATCTCATTACGACGTTTGTTTGCTAAATCAACTATGTGTTTTGCTTCTTCTTTCGCTTTTAAGATTTCTTGTTCTGCAAGATCTCTCACATCGGCTTGCTCTTGCTTAGCTTTTTCAGCTGAGGCAAGTGCGTTTGCAATATCTGCTTGACGTGTTTCAATTGCAGAAATAATAGGTGGCCACACATACTTCACGCAAAACGCAACAAAAAGTGCGAATGCAATGAGCTGACCAATTAGTGTTGCATTTAAGTTCACAACGCCCTCCTTAAATCGGATTCATTACTCAAATGAGTAATTGCTATTAATAATAGAAGCCCGACTATTACTTATGAAAGTAATGAGATGAATGGGTTAGCGAAGATAAATAGTAAAGCAATACCTACAGCGATCATTGAGATAGCATCTAAAAGACCAGCAACGATAAACATTTTAGTTTGTAAACTATTTGCAAGTTCTGGTTGGCGAGCAGAAGATTCTAAGAATTTTCCTCCTAAAATACTAAAGCCAATTGCCGTTCCAAATGCAGCTACTGCAAGTAAAATAGTTGCACCAAAGATTGTTGCTGTAATTACAGATTCCATAATTTTCTCCAATTAAGATTAAAGGATTTTGACCTATAATGGTCGGGTTAATAAAAAATATACAAGGCAGTCATTGTTAAGAAAATATCTCTCTAATTTCTACCTTAACTTGTTATTTAGTGTTCAGCTTTATTATAGCCCATACTGAGATAGACTATTGTAAGCATCATAAATATAAATGCTTGTAGTGTTACCACTAAAATATGAAAAATTGCCCAAGCAAGGTGTAATGGTATTCCTAATGTTTGTAATGTAAAACTTTCAGACATATACATTATGGCGATTAGGATAAAAATTAACTCGCCAGCATACATATTTCCGAATAAACGGAAAGCCAATGAAATAGGTTTTGCCAATAATGTCACTGATTCTAAGATTAAATTAACAGGAATCATTATTGGATGATTAAAAGGATGCAATGTGTATTCTTTTACAAATCCTTTCCAGCCTTTTGACTTTAAAGTGTAAAAAATGATCAAGAAGAATACGCTAATTGAAAGTCCTAGAGTGGAGCTAATGTCAGCTGTTGGAACAGCTCGTAAGTATTCAATTCCAACTAAATGAGCCATTTGAGGTAAGAAATCGACAGGAATTAAGTCGATTGAGTTCATAATAAATACCCAACAAAAAATGGTCAAAGCAATAGGGGCAACAACATTTCGAGGTCCGTGGAAGTTATCACGAACCACACTATCAACCCATTCAATCATCATTTCTATGGCACATTGCAATTTACCAGGAACGCCTGTGGTGGCATTTTTAGCCACTTTGCGAAATACCCAAAGAAATAAGGCACCAGATACAATAGTAAAGAAAAGTGTGTCTAAATGAACGTTCCAGAAAGAATCACCAGAAGCTAAAAATGTTAAATGGTGTGTAATATATTCAGCAGTAGTTTGCCCAGCCATAATTTACCCTTCTAAATAAAAGAAATGTTAATTCTTTTGTACTTCAATTCCTTTTGTTTTCACTACAAAAGGAACCAAGCTATTACATATAAGTATTAAGAAATACCCTAAAAAAAATATAATTACATCTATTTTTAAATAAAATTTAAAAACTAAGATAAGTAAAACAATAGTAGCTAACCATTTTATCGCTTCTCCCATATAAAAAACAGTGATTTGTTGTTTTTTTGGGGAGGCCGTTCTAAAAAATACCCAATAAGTAAATAAACAGTGGGGTATAAAACTTGCAATAGTACCTAAAATATAAGAAGGAAGTGAGTTAAATCTAACTATTCCAACGCCTATTGCAACTACCACTAAAACATATAGTGTAATTTTTATTGCCTTCAAATAGGTTTGTTTTGCCTGATTGATTACAGCCGACATTTAATATCCTATTAAATTGATTAAATGAAACGTTACCCGTTTATTGTTATACGACGCATAGATTATACACGTCTACCTATGCGATTCAACAACAAATCGCTTAAATTGAAACAAATGTGACTTTTTTGTTAAAAAACTTAGAATAAACGATTATTAAAAATAATTTTAGCTGATTTTTAAGTCATCCCAAATATCATCTATTCTTTTTACTATTTTGGGATCTTTAATAATTGGGGTTCCCCACTCTCTATTTGTTTCACCTTTCCATTTATTGGTAGCATCAATCCCCATTTTTGATCCTAGCCCAGCCACTGGTGAGGCAAAATCTAAATAATCAATCGGAGTATGCTCAATCATCATGGTGTCACGAGCGGGATCACAACGGGTTGTAATCGCCCAGATGACATCTTTCCAATCTCGTGCATTTACATCATCATCACACACAATCACATATTTGGTATACATAAATTGACGTAAGAAAGACCAAACCCCCATCATTATACGTTTAGCGTGTCCTGCATACTGTTTTTTTATGGTAACCACAGCTAAACGGTAAGAACATCCTTCTGGGGGTAAATAAAAATCTACAATTTCAGGGAATTGTTTTTGTAAAATAGGAATAAAAACTTCATTTAGTGCTTCACCTAATACTGCAGGTTCATCAGGTGGACGACCTGTATAAGTAGAATGATAAATAGCATCTTTTCGCATTGTGATGTGGGTAATGGTAAATACAGGAAAATGATCTTGTTCATTATAGTAACCAGTATGATCACCATAAGGACCTTCTAATGCAGTTTCATTTGGATCAATATAACCTTCTAATACAATTTCAGCACTAGCAGGAATTTCTAAATCATTGGAAATAGATTTAGTGACTTCCGTTTTATGTCCTCGTAATAAACCTGCAAACGCATATTCTGAAAGTGTATCAGGGATAGGAGTTACCGCTGCTAAAATGGTAGCAGGATCTGCCCCTAATACGACAGACACAGGAAACGGTTCATTAGGGTATTGCTGTTGCCAATCTTGAAAATCTAACGCACCACCACGATGTGATAGCCAACGCATAATTAATTTATTTTTAGCTAATAATTGTTGACGATAAATTCCTAAATTTAAGCGTTTTTTAGTAGGGCCTTTGGTAATAGTTAATCCCCAAGTTACAAGAGGATCGACATCATCAGGCCAGCACTTCATCACAGGTAATTGATATAAATCTACTTTATCCCCTGTTAAAATTATCTGCTGACAAGGGGCTTTAGTCACAGTCTTACTTGGCATATTTAAGACTTGCTTCCACTGAGGAAGTTGTCCCATTAACCCTTTTAAGCCTTTAGGTGGCTCTGGCTCTTTTAAGAATGCCAACAATTTCCCTAGCTCACGTAAAGATTGTATATCTTCTTGTCCCATTCCCAGTGCAACTCGCTCAGGCGTTCCAAATAAATTACACAAAACAGGCATACCATAGCCTTTAGGATTTTCAAAAAGCAGAGCTGGCCCACCAATTCGCAAGGTACGATCAGCAATTTCTGTCATTTCTAACTCAGGATCAATTTCTTGAGAGATTCGTTTAAGTAAACCTCTTTTCTCTAATACATCGAGAAATTCTCGTAAATTTCTATAGTTCATATTCTGGTTTTGCATTCTTAAAAAATTTGATTGCAGTATACCTAAAAATATCATTAAAAATAACCATAAAAAAATTATTGCTTTTTGTTGTTGTTTTGTTAGTATCCCATAACTTTTATAATGGAGATAAAAAATGTTAAAGAAAACTACTTTAAGCCTAGCTATTTTAGGAATATCAACTATAGCAAATGCAAATGTACTTACTACTATCAAACCCTTAGGATTTATTGCAAATGCTATTACTGATGGTGTAACAGAAACAAATATTTTATTACCTGTTAGCGCATCTCCTCATGATTACAGCTTAAAACCATCTGATGTACAAAAACTGAAATCTGCAAGTTTAGTGGTGTGGATTGGTGATGAAATGGAAACTTTTTTAGAAAAAAGTATCGAAAAGCTACCACAATCTTCAGTGTTACGACTAGAAAGCATACCTGAAATTAAAGAAATCGTAGAACATACCAATAAAAAAACGAGAATTAAGCTTGATGAAGAGCATCATAGTGATCATAAGCAGCATTATGATAATGAACAGGAACATCACGATGAACACGAGCATCATACGCACCACCATAATCACAATCATAATAATGATTGGCATATTTGGCTTTCTCCAAAAATGAGTAGTATTGTTGCTGAACATATTGCAGAGCGATTGAGTGAGAAATTCCCTGATAAAAAAGCAAAAATTGAAGCGAATCTTACAGAGTTTAAACTGGCACTTGCGAAAACGAATGTAGAAATAACCAAACAGCTTTTACCTGTAAAAGATAAAGGCTATTACACTTTCCATGCAGCTTATGGTTATTTTGAAGAGGCTTATGGATTGAAATCTTTGGGAGCATTTACAATGAATCCAACAGTTGCTCCAGGAGCAAAAACATTGGGAAAAATTAAGGCAAATATTAAAGCCAATCACGCAACTTGTTTATTTACTGAACCACAATTTACGCCGAAAGTGGTTAAACGTTTAAGTAAAGGAGTACAAATAGGTATTGGAAGATTAGATCCACTGGGTGGAGAAATTAAACAAAGTAAAACGGCATATCTAGACTATTTAAACTCACTTGCAACCGCCTTTAGTCAATGTTTAAGCAAGTAGTAGTTATTATTGAAGCGGTATGATTAATGTAAAAAATTGTAAATTTAAAGTAACATCGTACCGCTTCAATATTTATTTTTTCAATAAATCACGTATTTCAGTTAACAGTTCTTCCTGTGTTGGCGATTTTGGTTTTTCTTCTTCTGCAGGCTCTTCTGTTTTCATTTTATTGATACCTTTAATCACCATAAAAATAGCAGCGGCAATAATTAAAAAATCAAAGACAGTTTGAATAAATGCACCATAATTTAAGGTAACCGCTTTTGTTTCTGCTGTTGCCGCTTTTAATATAATAGACAGATCTTTGAAATCTACCCCTCCGATTAAAAGACCTAAAGGTGGCATAATAATATCACTGACAAATGAAGCCACAATTTTACCAAATGCACTACCGATCACTACCCCTACAGCTAAATCAACAACATTCCCTTTGATCGCAAATTCCTTAAACTCTTTTAATATACTCATTTTTTTCCTTAAAACATTGTAATATGTTTAATATTATTAATTTTAGTTAAATTATATATAAAAAAACCCACCAAGTGGTGGGTTTCTTATAAAAATTTGCAAATTATGCTAATTTTTTGATTTGAGCTGCTAGTTTAGCTTTATGATTAGCTGCTTTGTTTTTGTGAATTAAGCGTTTTGATGCCATACGATCCACAATTTTTTGCATTTCTAAAAATGCTGCTTGAGATGCTGCTTTATCACCAGCTTCAACTGCTGCGTAAACTTTTTTGATGTAAGTACGCATCATTGAGCGTAAACTTGCATTGTGTTGGCGGTGTTTTTCAGATTGAACCGCACGTTTTTTTGCCGACTTGATATTAGCCAAGGTCAAACTCCTAAAAATATCTATATAAAATAAAAAGCACAAATTAGAATGGTTTATGCTACTACTAATTCTGTCATTTTCAATGAGACACGGGCTTGAAAATAATACCATTTCACACAAAGAAAACTCTCGTGGAAAAGATAGTGGGCAATTCTAACAGTTTTTTTCTGGTTTTCCCACAATAAACTGCTAAAATTCTTACCAATTATAAAAAATAGTCGAAGAGAAATATCATTTTGAGTAAGAAATTAATAAAATCTGGGTTAATTGTGAGCAGTATGACGCTTCTTTCTCGAGTGTTAGGATTGGTGAGAGACGTTGTTGTTGCTAATATTTTAGGAACAGGAGTGGCGGCAGATGTCTTTTTATTTGCTAATCGTATTCCTAATTTTTTACGCCGTCTATTTGCTGAAGGTGCATTTTCTAAAGCCTTTGTTCCTGTATTGGCTGAGTATAATTCAGAAGGGGAGTTAGATAAGACACGAGAGTTTATTGCTAAAGTGTCAGGAACATTAGGCGGATTAGTGACTATTGTCACTCTTGTGGCGATGGTTGGTTCTCCTGTTATTGCTGCTTTATTTGGTACTGGTTGGTTTTTAGATTGGCTGAATGGCGGTGCGGATGCAGAAAAATTTACTCAAGCCTCTTTATTATTAAAAATTACTTTCCCCTATTTATGGTTTATTACTTTTGTTGCTTTATCTGGTGCAGTGTTAAATACCCTTGGAAAATTTGGGGTTATGGCGTTCTCTCCTGTGCTGCTTAATGTAGCTATTATTAGTGTTGCCTTGTTAGGCGCAGACTATTTTTCATCACCCGATATTGCACTGGCCTTTGGTGTATTCTTAGGTGGATTGTTACAATTTTTATTCCAAATTCCTTTTTTGAAAAAAGAAAAATTATTAGTTAAACCTAAATGGGCTTGGAAAGATGAAGGAGTAACAAAGGTTCGCAATTTGATGATCCCTGCCTTATTTGGGGTTTCTGTTACACAGGTAAACCTACTATTAAATCAAGTGATTGCTTCATTCTTAGTGACGGGTTCGATCAGTTGGCTTTATTATTCGGATCGTTTAATTGAGTTTCCATTAGGATTATTTGGTATTGCCATTTCAACTGTTGTATTACCGAGCTTATCTGCAATAGCGAAGAAGAAAGGTATTGATGAGGAGCAAAGAAAAAAAGAATTTAACCAAACTATGGATTGGGGAGTAAGAATGGTCTTGTTGTTAGGGATTCCTGCAATGGTTGGTATTGCACTGTTAGCACAACCACTGTTAATGACCATTTTTATGCGTGGTAAATTTCAATTAAGTGATGTGATCGCCTCCTCTCATTCTCTTACAGTAATGTGTTTTGGATTAATCAGTTATATGATGATTAGCATATTAGCGAATGGATTTTATGCGAATCAAGATACCAAAACACCCGTAAAAATAGGAATGATTGCAGCGGGCAGTAATATCTGTTTTGGATTGCTCGCTATTCCTTTTAGTTATGTAGGATTAGCGATGGCATCGGCGTTATCTGCATTAGTAAATGCTTCTTTACTTTATCGATTTTTGTTTAAAAAAGGCATTTATAAAATATCGAAAAAGACGTTTATTTTTACCGTAAAACTATTAATAGCGACTTTGTTAATGGGAGGCGTAGTAAACTACTTCTCTCCAAATTTACAAGAATGGTATAGCTTAACATTATTAGGACGCATTCATTGGTTGAGTTGGTTGATTCTATTGGCGGCTTTCACCTATTTTGGTTGTTTAGCATTATTAGGATTACGCAAAAAAGATTTTAGGGCAGAATAATGAAAACTATTATTTTATATTTTTCTACAGATGGTCAAACTAAAAGAATTGCAGAACAAATAGCACAAAATCTTCATTATGAAGTGAGTTTATTTTCACTAAAGGATAATGAGGTGACTCCTGAACAGTTAGCTGATGCAGATCAAATCATTATTGGTGCATCCGTTCGTTATGGAAGATTCGATCCAATACTGACAACATTTATTCAACAGCATCAGACAGTTTTAAACCATAAAAAAACGGCATTTTTTAGTGTAAATTTGGTTGCTAGAAAAATAAATAAAAGAAGCATTGAAACCAATATTTATACACGAAAATTCTTGGAGAGTATTGAGTGGAAGCCAACATTTGTAGAGATTTTTGCAGGTAGGCTACTTTATTCAAAGTATCATTGGTTTGAACGAATAATAATACAATTTATTATGAGAATAACAGGGGGCGAAACGGATACATCCAAAGATATCGAGTACACAGATTGGCAACAAGTGAAAGCCTTTTCTAACAAATTAAATTTAGTGAGTGATAACTTAAAATAAAAATTTGCAAATTTTTATTAAAATCGTACCGCTTAAAAACAGGATTAAATCATAATATTCAATTCCTTAGTATCAAATTCATCAGATAAAGGTTGATTGGTAATAATTGTATCAAATTCATTTATCGAACAAATATAAGCTTGTTGTGATTTATTCACTTTAGAATGATCGAAAACAAGAATACTCTGCTCTGTTTTTGCCATTGCTTTCAGTTTGGTTTGCACTTCATCAAAATAGAAACAAGTAACCCCTTTTGTATGACTAACGCCTGCCGTAGAAATAAAAGCCTTTGTTGTACAAATATTATCAATCTCATTAGATAAGCTAATCGCATTCAATGCACTATTATGGCGAGAATACTGACCACCACACAGAATTAAATCACAATAGGGATATTCTTGTAATATCAGAAAAGTATTGATTGAACAGCAAACTGCTGTAAATTTTAAGGAGCGTGGAATTTGTGAAGCAATAAAAGGAATAGTAGAACCGCAGTCAAAGAAAACAACGTCATTTTCAACAAGTTGTGAAGCGGCTAATTTACCCACATACATTTTTTCAGCAATATTTTTGGTTTCTTGTTCTAAAATAACATAGTTATTTTGGCTATTAGCTTGGGGAGAATTAACAATATAACCCCCTAATAATGTAATCGAATCAGAATTTGAACTTAAGTCCCGTCTTATCGTCATTTCCGATACATTCAAGATTTCAGCCGCATCACGAAGATGTATTTTATCCATTTTTTTTAATAAGAAACTTAGCTGCTGAATGCGAGAATTTACTTTACTCATATTATAAACCTTATATTTTTCATCTTGAATTATTATCTTATAAATTTAATAAAATTGGAATAGGAAGAAATAATTCAATTTATTTTAGTAAATAAATGCTATTTTTGAATAGTAGTGATGAGACTATATTGTGTTAATATTGACAATACAAATTGTAAAGAAAAGTTTTACCTCAGGCTAAGTAATATCTAGTTTTGTCTGTTGTTCTAAAAATAAGAGTAAATAATGAAAATTTATATAGATGCCGATGCTTGTCCTAAAACATTGCGAGATTTTGTTTGTAAATCTGTAATGCGAACAAAAACCACAGCAATATTTGTGAGTAATAGTTTTATTAACTTGCCACGCTCTCCTTTTATTACTATAAAGGTTGTTGAGCAGGGTTTTGATATTGCTGATAACTATATTTTAGAAAAAGCACAAGCGAATGATTTAGTGGTAACTAGCGATATTCCATTAGCGAATGATTTGATTAGTAAAGGTGTGGCAGTAATTAACTTTAAAGGAGTAGAGTATAATAAGGATAATATCAAGCAAAGTTTAGGTATGCGTGATTTTATGGATATGATGCGTAGCACAGGAGTGCTTGAACCTTCTCAAATGGGTAAACAGAAACCTTTTTCTGATAAAGATAAAAAGACCTTTGCGGATACGTTTAATAGGTTACATACTAAATTAAGTAGAATGTTAAAAAATGACTTAAAATAGATCCTTTATTTACCTATTTAGTCTATTTATTATTTGCTTTTTGTTTTTGAATGCAGTATCATTATCGCACTTATTTAATTAAGTCACTTGGTGTAATCATTTATCAGGTGTCATTGCAGATTTTGCAATGAATAAAATGTTTCCGATTTGGAAACTATAAGAGGTTAATCGTTCTCCCTTAAGTTTTTTAATAGCTTAAGTTTGGTAGTTCGGTTTTTTTATTAGCTAAATTTATATTGGAGCTCTGGTCTAATGCAGAACCAAAGAATCCGTATCCGCTTGAAAGCATTTGATCATCGTTTAATTGATCAATCAACAGCGGAGATCGTAGAAACAGCTAAACGTACTGGTGCACAAGTTCGTGGCCCAATACCTTTACCAACTCGTAAAGAACGTTTTACAGTTCTAATTTCACCTCACGTAAACAAAGATGCACGTGATCAATATGAAATTCGTACTCATAAACGTTTAGTTGATATTGTTGAGCCAACGGAAAAAACTGTTGATGCACTAATGCGTTTAGATCTAGCTGCTGGCGTTGATGTACAGATCAGTCTAGGTTAATTGGGATATTAAAGAGGTTATTACAATGATTGGTTTAATCGGTCGTAAAGTAGGTATGACTCGCATCTTCACTGAAGACGGCGTTTCTGTACCAGTTACAGTTATCGAAGTTGAAGCCAACCGTGTTACTCAAGTTAAAACCCTTGAAACGGACGGCTACTGTGCAATTCAAGTTACAACTGGTACTAAAAAAGCTAGTCGTGTAACTAAGCCAGAAGCAGGTCATTTCGTGAAAGCAGGTGTTGAAGCTGGTCGCGGTTTATGGGAATTTCGTACTGAAGGTGAAACTCAAGAGTTCACTTTAGGTCAAGAAATCAAAGTGGACATCTTTAATGATGTTCCAAAAGTAGATGTTACAGGTACATCAAAAGGTAAAGGATTTGCAGGCGGTGTAAAACGCTGGAATTTCCGTACTCAAGATGCTACGCATGGTAACTCTTTATCACATCGTGTACTTGGGTCAATTGGTCAATGCCAAACTCCAGGTCGAGTGTTTAAAGGTAAAAAAATGGCTGGACACTTAGGTGCTGAACGTGTAACTGTTCAATCACTTGAAGTTGTTCGTGTAGATGCTGAACGTAACTTACTATTAGTAAAAGGATCTGTTCCTGGTGCTATCAATGGTAATGTTATTGTCAAACCAGCTGTTAAAGCATAAGTCTAGGAGATAGAGATGGAATTAGTAACTAAAGATGCAGGAAGTGCATTGACTGTTTCTGAAACTACCTTCGGACGTGAGTTTAACGAAGCATTAGTTCATCAAGTAGTTGTTGCATACGCAGCAGGTGCTCGTCAAGGAACTCGTGCACAAAAAACTCGTGCTGAAGTGTCTGGTTCAGGTAAAAAACCTTGGCGTCAAAAGGGTACTGGTCGTGCTCGTGCAGGTAATGTTAAGTCGCCAATCTGGCGTTCTGGTGGCGTTACTTTCGCAGCTAAACCACAAGACCATAGCCAAAAAGTAAACAAAAAGATGTACCGTGGTGCAATTAAAAGCATTCTTTCTGAATTAGTTCGTCAAGAACGTTTAGTAGTTGTTGAGAAATTTGAAATTGATGCACCAAAAACGAAAGTTTTAGTACAAAAATTAAAAGAAATGGCATTAGATGATGCACTAATCATCACAGGTGAAGTAAATGAAAATTTATTCTTAGCTGCTCGTAACTTATATAAAGTTGATGTACGAGACGTTCAAGGTATTGATCCTGTAAGTTTAATTGCTTTTGAAAAAGTAGTTATTACTGCTGATGCTATTAAGCAAATTGAGGAGATGTTAGCATGATGCAAGAAGAACGTTTGCTAAAAGTGCTTAAAGCACCTCATATCTCTGAAAAAGCGACAAACAATGCAGAAAAAGCAAATACAATCGTATTTAAAGTTGCACTAGATGCAAATAAAGTAGAAATTGCAAATGCGGTTGAACAACTTTTTGAAGTTAAAGTGGATTCTGTAAGTACTGTGGTAGTTAAAGGTAAAACTAAACGTCGTGGTGCTAGAATGGGTCGTCGTAGTGACTGGAAAAAAGCTTATGTAACACTTGAAGAAGGCCAAGAATTGGACTTCGCAGGTAGTGCAGAGTAATAACGGAGGAATAAAAATATTATGGCTATAGTAAAATGTAAGCCGACCTCCGCTGGTCGTCGTCACGTAGTTAAAATTGTTAACGCAGATCTTCATAAGGGTAAACCTTATGCCCCACTTTTAGATACTAAATCTAAAACTGGTGGACGTAACAATTTTGGTCGTATTACTACTCGTCACATCGGTGGTGGACATAAACAACACTATCGTATTATTGACTTTAAACGTAACAAACTTGATATCGTTGGTACAGTTGAGCGTTTAGAATATGATCCAAATCGTTCTGCGAATATCGCATTAGTACTTTATAAAGATGGTGAACGTCGTTATATCTTAGCACCTAAAGGTCTTTCTGCAGGTGATCAAGTTCAAGCGGGTAGTTTAGCACCAATTAAAGTAGGTAATGCATTACCTATGCGTAATATTCCAGTAGGTACAACAGTACATAACGTAGAATTAAAGCCTGGTAAAGGTGGTCAAATTGCACGTTCTGCTGGTGCTTACGTACAAATTATTGCTCGTGAAGGTAATTATGTAACTTTACGTCTTCGCTCAGGTGAAATGCGTAAGGTATTAGCTGAGTGTTCTGCGACTATCGGTGAAGTAGGTAACTCAGAGCATATGCTTCGCGTCCTTGGTAAAGCTGGAGCAAGCCGTTGGAGAGGTATTCGTCCAACAGTTCGTGGTACAGCAATGAACCCTGTTGATCACCCACATGGTGGTGGTGAAGGTCGTAACTTTGGTAAACACCCAGTTACTCCTTGGGGTATTCAGACCAAAGGTAAAAAGACTCGTCACAACAAACGTACAGATAAGTTTATTGTACGCCGTCGTGGCAAGTAATATTTTTTAAATTAAATAAAGAGGTAAGCCATGCCACGTTCTCTCAAGAAGGGTCCTTTCCTTGACCTACACTTGTTGAAGAAGGTAGAGAAGGCGGTGGAAAGCGGGGATAAAAAACCAATTAAAACTTGGTCCCGTCGTTCAATGATCATTCCACAAATGATCGGATTGACCATCGCAGTCCATAATGGTCGTCAGCATGTTCCAGTTTATGTATCTGATGAAATGATCGGACATAAACTCGGTGAATTTGCCCCGACTCGTACATATCGCGGTCACGTCGCAGATAAGAAAGCTAAGAAATAAGAGGTAGAAGATGGAAACAATAGCAAAACATCGTTACGCTCGTACTTCTGCACAAAAAGCTCGCTTAGTTGCTGATTTAATCCGCGGAAAAAGTGTTGCACAAGCTTTAGAAATTTTAACTTACACTAACAAAAAAGCGTCAGCTTTAGTGAAGAAAGTATTAGAATCAGCTATTGCAAATGCAGAGCATAATGACGGTGCAGATGTAGACGATCTTAAAGTTGCAAAGATTTTTGTAGATGAAGGTCCTAGCATGAAACGTGTAATGCCACGTGCAAAAGGTCGTGCAGATCGTATTTTAAAACGTACTAGCCACATTACTGTGGTTGTGTCAGATCGTTAATCAGTAGGAGAATAGCAATGGGTCAAAAAGTACATCCAAATGGTATTCGCCTAGGCATAGTTAAGCCTTGGAACTCTACTTGGTTCGCGAATACACAAGATTTCGCTGATAATTTAGAAGGCGATTTCAAAGTCCGTCAATTTTTAAATAAACAGTTAGCAAGTGCTTCAGTTTCACGTATCACAATTGAACGTCCAGCTAAAAGCATTCGTGTAACTATTCACACAGCTCGCCCAGGTATCGTTATCGGTAAAAAAGGTGAAGACGTTGAAAAATTGAGAAATGCAGTTGCGAAAATCGCAGGTGTTCCAGCTCAAATCAACATTGCTGAAGTGAAAAAACCAGAACTAGATGCAAAATTAGTTGCAGATGGTATCGCTTCTCAACTAGAACGTCGTGTAATGTTCCGTCGTGCAATGAAACGTGCAGTACAAAACGCTATGCGTTTAGGTGCTAAAGGTATCAAAGTTGAAGTAAGTGGTCGTTTAGGTGGTGCAGAAATCGCACGTTCAGAGTGGTATCGTGAAGGTCGAGTGCCTCTACATACACTTCGTGCAGACATCGATTACAACACTGCAGAAGCTCACACAACATACGGTATTATCGGTGTTAAAGTGTGGATCTTTAAAGGTGAAGTTCTTGGTGGAATGACTGCAGTGATGGAATCAGAAAAACAACCTGAGAAGCCTCGCAAAGGTCCTCGCAAAGGTCGTAAATAAGGAGATCACTGAATGTTACAACCAAAACGCACAAAATTCCGTAAAGTCCACAAAGGTCGTAACCGTGGGCTTGCGGTAGGTACTGATGTAAGTTTCGGTACATATGGTTTAAAAGCCGTTGGCCGTGGTCGTTTAACTGCTCGTCAAATTGAAGCAGCTCGTCGTGCGATGACTCGTGCGATTAAACGTCAAGGTAAAATCTGGATTCGTGTATTTCCAGATAAGCCAATTACTGAAAAACCATTAGAAGTCCGTATGGGTAAAGGTAAAGGTAACGTAGAGTACTGGGTAGCCTTAATCCAACCGGGTAAAGTATTATATGAAATGGATGGTGTTCCAGAAGAAGTTGCTCGTCAAGCATTTGCATTAGCAGCAGCTAAACTTCCTATGAAAACCACATTTGTAACTAAGACGGTGATGTAATGAAAGCTCAAGAACTACGTGAAAAAAGTGTTGAAGAGCTGAATGCTGAATTGGTTAACTTGTTAGGTGAGCAATTCAAGTTGCGTATGCAAGCAGCCACCGGTCAGCTTCAACAAACCCACCAGTTAAAGCAAGTGCGTCGTAGTATTGCACAAGTAAAAACTATATTAACTGAAAAGGCGGGTGAGTAAATGACTGATAAAATTCGTACAGTACAAGGTAAAGTAGTTAGCGATAAAATGAATAAATCATTCACAATCGCAATTGAACGTACCGTAAAACATCCATTATATGGAAAATTTATGCGTCGTACTACAAAGCTTCATGTACATGATGAAAATAACGAAGCTAAAGTAGGTGATTTAGTAGAAATTAAAGAGTGTCGTCCACTCTCTAAAACTAAATCTTGGACTCTAGTTCGTGTAGTTGAGAAAGCGGTTATTGTTGACTAATTTCCTACTACAATAAAATTAAGAAGACCTAGCATATTACGTTAGGTCTTTTTTATTTTGCAAAATTTTGGAAGAATGTGACCGCTTGGTTTTTGAGCAGCTCTGAATATATAGTAATTTTAGTAAATAAAAATTAAATTGTTATTATTTACGTTACAAATTTTACAGGAAACTTAACTTTTCTCTGTATTGTTACATATTTTCTTTACTTAAAATCATACAGTCATTTTTTACATACTTTTTGCAATTTTATCTTGTGATATTTAGATAGGTAGTGCTATAATGCACAGCCTTATCTTGTATATAGGTAAGTTCGTCCCGAAAGGGTGTTTTTTAATTTAGCGGAGCACTAATATGATCCAAGAACAGACTATGCTTGATGTTGCTGATAATTCAGGAGCTCGCCGCGTAATGTGTATCAAGGTTCTAGGTGGATCGCACCGTCGTTACGCTGCAGTAGGTGACATCATCAAAATTACCGTAAAAGAAGCAATTCCACGTGGTAAAGTAAAAAAAGGTGATGTGTTAAAAGCAGTTGTGGTGCGCACCAAGAAGGGTGTTCGTCGCCCAGATGGCGCAGTTATTCGCTTCGATGGTAACGCTTGTGTAGTATTAAATAATACAACTGAGCAACCTGTCGGTACTCGTATTTTTGGTCCAGTGACTCGTGAACTTCGTTCTGAGAAGTTTATGAAGATCATCTCTTTAGCACCAGAAGTACTGTAAGGAGAATAAAATGGCTGCAAAAATCCGTCAAAATGATGAAGTTATTGTTCTTACCGGAAAAGATAAAGGTAAGCGTGGTAAGGTAACTAAAGTGTTACCAAACGGTAAACTATTTGTTGAAGGGATCAATATGATCACTAAACACGAAAAACCAGTCCCAGCTTTAAATAAAGAGGGTGGTATCGTGAAAAAAGAAGCTGCAATCCAAGCGTCAAATGTTGCTATCTTTAATCCAACAACAAACAAAGCTGACCGTGTAGGTTTTAGAATTGAAGACGGCAAAAAAGTTCGTTTCTTCAAATCTAATAATGAAATTATTTAACTAATTGGAGTAATGTGATGGCGAAACTGCATGATTATTACAGAGAACAAGTAGTTAATGAATTGAAAGAAAAATTCAACTACTCGTCTGTCATGCAAGTCCCACGAATCGAAAAGATAACCCTGAATATGGGTGTGGGTGAAGCATTGACCGATAAAAAATTGTTAGAGAATGCGGTAGCAGATCTAACAGCGATTAGCGGTCAAAAACCTTTAATTACTAAAGCTCGTAAATCAGTTGCTGGCTTTAAAATCCGTCAGGGATATCCAATCGGATGTAAAGTGACCCTACGTGGTGAGCGTATGTGGGAATTCTTTGAAAGATTGGTTACGATTGCTGTTCCTCGTGTTCGAGATTTTCGTGGTTTAAGCGTAAAATCTTTTGATGGACGTGGTAATTACAGTATGGGTGTTCGTGAACAAATCATTTTCCCAGAAATTGATTATGATAAAGTTGATCGTGTACGTGGTTTAGATATCACTATTACAACAACAGCGAACAGTGATGAAGAAGGTCAAGCGTTATTAGCTGCCTTTAATTTCCCATTCCGTAAATAAGGTAGGTTATCGTGGCAAAAAAATCAATGATTGCACGAGATGTTAAACGTGCTAAATTAGCTGATAAATTCTACGCAAAACGTCAAGAATTAAAAGGCATTATTGCTAATGTTAATTCTTCTGATGAAGAGCGTTGGGATGCGGTGTTAAAATTACAAGGTCTTCCTCGTGATTCTAGTACAAGCCGTCAGCGTAACCGTTGTCGTCAAACTGGTCGTCCTCACGGAGTGCTTCGCAAGTTTGGCTTAAGCCGTATTAAGGTTCGTGAAGCAGCAATGCGTGGAGAAATCCCAGGCCTTAAAAAAGCTAGTTGGTAATCACCTCTTTTATATTGGAATCATGGGAGTAAATACATGAGCATGCAAGATCCAATCGCAGATATGCTAACTCGTATTCGTAACGGGCAAGCTGCGAACAAAGTTGCTATCAGTATGCCTTCATCCAAGCTAAAAGTTGCTATTGCTAACGTTTTGGCTGAAGAAGGCTTTGTTGAGAGCTTTAAAATTTTAGAAGGCGTCAAGCCTGAATTGGAAATTACTTTAAAATATTTCCAAAATAAACCAGTTGTAGAAAAAATTCAACGAGTGAGCCGTCCAGGTCTTCGTATTTATAAACGTAAAGACGAGTTACCAAAAGTAATGGGTGGATTAGGTATTGCTGTTGTTTCTACATCTCAAGGTGTTATGACTGACCGAGCTGCTCGTAAAGCAGGATTGGGCGGTGAAATCATCTGTTATGTCGCTTAATAAGGGGTAGGAAGAATGTCTCGTGTCGCAAAAGCACCTGTTAATATTCCTGCCGGCGTTGAGGTAAAACTTGACGGACAGTTATTAACAGTGAAAGGTAAAAACGGTGAGTTGTCTCGTACAATTCACAATGCAGTTGAAGTAAACCAAGATGCTGGAGTATTAACATTCACACCTCAAGCAGGTGTTGTGAATGCAAATGCTCAAGCTGGTACTGCTAGAGCATTAGTTAATGCTATGGTTATCGGTGTTACAGAAGGCTTTACTAAAAAATTGCAGTTGGTGGGTGTTGGTTATAGAGCACAAGTTAAAGGTAACGTAGTTGCGTTGAACTTAGGCTTTTCACATCCGATTGATCATCAGTTGCCTACAGGTGTAACTGCTGAATGTCCATCACAAACAGAAATTGTTTTAAGAGGTGCAGACAAACAGCTAGTTGGCCAAGTGGCAGCTAATATTCGTGCATACCGCCGTCCTGAGCCTTACAAAGGTAAAGGTGTACGTTACTCTGATGAAGTAGTACGTACAAAAGAGGCTAAGAAAAAATAAGGTAAGGTAACACTATGGATAAGAAAACAGCTCGTATCCGTCGTGCCAGCCGTGCACGTCATTTAATGAGAGAGCAAGGTGCAACCCGTTTGGTTGTATATCGTACGCCGCGTCATATTTATGCGCAGGTAATTGCACCTAATGGCTCAGAAGTACTAGCAGCAGCTTCAACTGTTGAAAAAGTAATTAAAGAGCAAGTAAAATATACTGGAAATAAAGACGCAGCAGCAGTAGTTGGAAAACTTGTTGCAGAGCGAGCTTTAGAAAAAGGTATTAAAGCGGTTGCATTTGATCGTTCTGGTTTTAAATACCACGGTCGAGTTCAATCATTGGCAGATGCTGCTCGTGAAGCTGGTCTTCAGTTCTAATAGAGGAATTTGAGATGTCAAACATCGAAAAACAAGCTGGTGAACTGCAGGAAAAGCTAATCGCGGTTAACCGTGTATCAAAAACCGTAAAAGGTGGTCGTATTATGAGCTTTACTGCTTTAACAGTAGTAGGTGATGGTAATGGTCGTGTAGGTTTTGGTTACGGTAAGGCTCGTGAAGTTCCAGCAGCAATCCAAAAAGCGATGGAAAAAGCTCGTCGCAATATGGTTAATGTAGCTTTAGATGAAGGTACATTACAACACCCTGTTAAGGGTACTCATACTGGTTCTCGTGTGTTTATGCAACCAGCCAGTGAAGGTACAGGTATCATCGCAGGTGGTGCAATGCGTGCAGTATTAGAAGTTGCAGGTGTTCGTAACGTTCTTTCTAAAGCATATGGTTCAACAAACCCAATTAATGTTGTTCGTGCAACTATTGATGCATTAGAAAATATGAAATCTCCAGAGATGGTTGCCGCTAAGCGTGGTAAAACAGTTGAAGAAATTTTGGGGTAATTGAATATGGCAAAAACGATTAAAGTAACTCAAACTCGGAGCTCAATTGCGCGTTTACCAAAGCATAAAGCAACGTTAAAAGGTTTAGGCCTTCGTCATATTCGACACACAGTGGAACTTGAAGATACTCCAGCAGTTCGTGGAATGATCAACCAAGTTTCATATATGGTTAAAGTTGAGGAGTAATAGAATGCGTTTAAACTCTCTATCTCCAGCAGAAGGTGCTAAACATAGCAGTAAGCGTGTAGGTCGTGGGATCGGTTCTGGTTTAGGAAAAACTGGTGGTCGTGGTCACAAAGGGCAAAAATCTCGTTCTGGTGGCGGTGTTCGTCGTGGGTTCGAAGGTGGTCAAATGCCTTTATACCGTCGTTTACCAAAATTTGGTTTTACGTCATTAAAATCTTTACGTACTGCTGAAATTCGTTTAGATGAATTAGCAAAAGTGGATGGTGATGTTATTACTTTAGACACACTTAAAGCGGCTAATTTAGTAACAAAAGATATTTTATCTGCAAAAGTGATTTTATCAGGTAAAATTGAAAAAGCAGTCACAGTTAAAGGTTTACGTATCACTAAAGGTGCAAAAGCTGCTATCGAAGCTGCTGGTGGAACAATCGAGGAATAATCAATGGCAAAGCAACCAGGATATAAAGGAAATAACACACAAAAAGGTTCCAGTGAACTAAAATCTAGACTATTGTTTGTTTTATTTGCATTAGTCGTTTTTAGACTTGGATCTTTTATTCCTGTTCCTGGTATTGATGCTTCTGTTTTATCCGAATTAATTCAACAACAACAAGGTACCATCATTGATATGTTTAACATGTTCTCTGGTGGTGCTTTGAGTAGAGCCTCTATTTTTGCGTTAGGTATTATGCCTTATATCTCTGCTTCTATCATTATTCAGTTACTAACTGCCATTCATCCGGCATTAGCTGAATTAAAAAAAGAAGGAGCGGCAGGACAGCGTAAAATTAGTAAATATACAAGATACTCTACTCTCTTGTTAGCATTTATTCAGTCTGTTGGTATATCGTTTGCATTACCAAATATGATTCAAGGGCTTGTTCCAAATCCTGATATGTTGTTCTATATTACAGCAATTATCAGTTTAGTTACTGGAACAATGTTTTTGATGTGGTTAGGTGAGCAAATTACTGAACGTGGTGTTGGGAATGGAATTTCTCTTATTATCTTTGCAGGGATTGTTGCAGGATTACCAGGTACAATAGGACAGACGGTTGAGCAAGCTCGTCAAGGTGAAATATCTTTGATTGTACTGTTATTAATTGCAGTAGTTGCTTTTGCTATTACATATTTTGTTGTATTCGTTGAGCGTGGTCAAAGAAGAATCGTAGTTAATTATGCAAGTCGTCAGCAAGGAAGAATGATGATGCCTGCGAAATCTTCACATTTGCCGTTAAAGGTAAATATGGCTGGTGTAATCCCAGCTATTTTTGCATCAAGTATTATTCTTTTTCCTGCAACTGTTGTAAAATGGTTCGGAGAGAATGAAGGTTTTGAATGGTTGTCTGATATTTCATTATTATTACAACCAGGTCAGCCATTATACATTGTACTATTTACAATGGCTGTAATATTCTTTGCTTTCTTTTATACAAGTATGCAAAATAATCCACGTGATATTGCGGATAATTTGAAAAAATCAGGTGCGTTTGTACCAGGTTATAGACCAGGAGAACAAACATCTCGTCATATTGACAAAGTAATGACTCGTATTACCTTAATTGGTGGTTTGTATATTGCTTTTGTTTGTTTGGTCCCTTATATCGTGACATCATTGTGGAAAGTGCCATTTAATTTAGGTGGTACATCTCTTCTGATTGTTGTGGTAGTAATTATGGACTTTATAGCACAGGTTCAAAGTCATTTAATGTCTTTACAGTATGACTCTGTGTTAAAGAAAGCCAATTTGAAAGGTTAAAGATAATAATCTTTACTTTAGGAAAAGAAAGGATAAGCAATGAAAGTTCGTGCTTCAGTTAAGAAATTATGTCGTAATTGTCGAATTGTTAGACGTTCAGGCGTGGTTCGTGTGATTTGTTCTGAACCAAAACATAAACAACGTCAAGGTTAATCGGTATTCTTTCTTGCAAAAAATAAGCTGAGCGGTTATACTGTTCAGCTAGTTTCGTCTTGATATACTGTTTGAGTATCCTGAAACGGGCTTTTCAAGAATCAGTATATCAATAAATTTTAGTATTTAAATTAATAGGAGTGCATAGTGGCCCGTATTGCAGGCATTAACATTCCTGATCAAAAACACACTGTAATCGCATTAACTGCTATTTACGGTATCGGTAAAACCCGAGCAAAAGAGATTTGCTCTCTAACGGGTATTGCTGAAGACGTTAAGATCAGAGAATTGTCTGAAGAGCAGATTGAGAAACTGCGTGAAGAAGTTGGTAAATTTACTGTTGAAGGTGATTTACGCCGTGAAGTGACTTTAAGTATCAAGCGTCTTTTAGACTTGGGTTGTTACAGAGGTTTACGTCATCGTCGTAGCTTACCGGTACGTGGTCAACGTACTAAAACAAATGCGCGTACTCGTAAGGGTCCACGCAAACCGATCAAGAAATAGTCGGAGTAAATAATAATGGCTAAAACACCAGTTCGTACACGTAAACGTGTAAAAAAACAGATTGCAGATGGCGTAGCACATATCCACGCCTCTTTCAATAACACAATCGTAACTATTACTGACCGTCAAGGTAACGCTTTAGCTTGGGCTACTGCGGGCGGATCAGGTTTCCGTGGTTCTCGTAAATCGACTCCATTTGCAGCGCAAGTTGCAGCGGAACGTTGTGCTGAAACTGTTAAAGAGTTCGGCTTAAAGAATTTGGAAGTTATGGTTAAAGGTCCGGGTCCAGGTCGTGAATCGACAATCCGTGCATTAAATGCAGCAGGATTTAAGATCACGAATATTACAGATGTGACTCCGATTCCTCATAACGGTTGTCGTCCACCTAAAAAACGTCGTGTTTAATTGACGTTAGGATAATTGGAGAAAGAAAATGGCAAGATATTTGGGTCCAAAGCTCAAGCTAAGCCGTCGTGAAGGCACTGATTTATTTTTAAAATCAGGTGTTCGCACGATCGAATCAAAATGTAGAAATAGACTTGATGTAGCACCTGGTCAACATGGTGCACGTAAGCCTCGTTTATCTGACTATGGTAGTCAGTTACGAGAAAAACAAAAAGTTCGCCGTATTTATGGTATTTTAGAACGTCAGTTCCGTAATTACTATAAAGAAGCTAATCGCTTAAAAGGTAATACAGGTGAAAATTTATTAGTATTGCTAGAAGGTCGTTTAGATAACGTTGTTTATCGTATGGGATTTGCGACAACTCGTGCAGAAGCACGTCAGTTAGTTAGTCATAAATCTATTGTGGTAAATGGTCGAGTAGTAAATATCCCTTCTTATCAAGTTTCTGTTGATGATGTAGTTGCTGTTCGTGAAAAATCTAAGAAGCAAGCTAGAATTAAAGCATCATTAGAGTTAGCGACTCAAAGAGAGAAACCAACTTGGTTAGAAATTGATGTAGCTAAAATGGAAGGCGTATTTAAACGTACTCCTGAGCGTTCAGATCTATCAGCAGATATTAATGAACATCTGATCGTTGAGCTTTACTCTAAATAATAATTATTGATAAAGCTTAAAGTCAAAGAGAGGATAAAATGCAGGGTTCTGTGACAGAATTTTTAAAACCGCACTTAGTGAATATTGAACAAGTTAGTTTAACTCACGCAAAAGTGACATTAGAGCCACTAGAACGTGGCTTTGGCCATACACTAGGGAATGCCCTTCGTCGTATATTACTTTCTTCTATGCCTGGTTGTGCAGTTACGGAAGTTGAAATTGATGGTGTATTACATGAATACAGCAGCAAGGAAGGTGTTCAAGAAGATATTCTTGAAGTGTTACTAAATTTAAAAGGTTTAGCGGTAAAAGTGCAAAATAAAGATGATCTTATTTTGACACTAAATAAGTCTGGAATTGGCCCTGTGATTGCAGCCGACATTACCCACGATGGTGATGTGGAGATAGTTAACCCTGAACACGTGATCTGTCATTTAACAGATAAGGATGCATCTATTAATATGCGAATCCGAATACAGCGTGGTCGTGGTTATGTGCCAGCTTCAGCGAGAATTCACTCACAAAGTGATGATCGTCCAATAGGTCGTTTACTAGTTGATGCACGTTTTAGTCCCGTTGATCGTATTGCTTACAATGTGGAAGCAGCGCGTGTGGAACAACGTACAGATTTAGATAAATTGATCATTGAAATGGAAACTAATGGCACATTAGATCCAGAGGAAGCAATTCGCCGAGCTGCAACAATTTTAGCAGAGCAATTAGCCGCATTTGTAGATTTACGAGATGTACGTCAACCAGAAGTGAAAGAAGAAAAACCAGAGTTTGATCCAATTCTTCTTCGTCCAGTTGATGATTTAGAACTTACAGTTCGTTCAGCTAATTGCTTGAAAGCAGAGACAATTCACTATATCGGTGATTTAGTACAACGTACAGAAGTTGAGTTATTAAAAACACCTAATCTAGGTAAGAAATCACTTACAGAGATTAAAGATGTTCTTGCTTCTCGTGGCTTATCACTAGGTATGCGCCTTGAAAATTGGCCTCCAGCAAGTATTGCTGAAGATTAATTTTGGGTTATTAGATTTCTAAGAAGGAATAAGGTATGCGTCATCGTAAGAGTGGCCGTCAACTCAATCGTAATAGCAGTCATCGCCAAGCGATGTTCCGCAATATGGCAGGTTCTTTAGTTAGTCATGAAATTATCAAGACAACTGTACCTAAAGCCAAAGAATTACGCCGTGTAGTTGAACCATTAATTACTTTATCAAAAGTAGATAGTGTAGCAAATCGCCGTTTAGCATTTGCTCGTACACGCAACAAAGATGTTGTAACAAAATTATTTAATGAATTAGGTCCACGTTTTAAAGAACGTGCGGGTGGTTATACTCGTATTATGAAATGTGGTTTCCGTGCAGGCGATAACGCTCCAATGGCTTACATTGAGTTAGTTGATCGCCCAGAAGTTGCAGAAGAAGCAGCTGAATAAATAATTTAATTTATAGACTAAAGCCTAACATAGTAATATGTTAGGCTTTATTTTTATATGAAGCGGTAAGATTTGGTCTAAAATTTGCAAAAAAAGATCGAAATCGTACCGCTTATTTTTATGTTCTAAATTTAATCTTAATGGCTAAATTTACATTTTTTTACACAACTAAAGAATCTAGAGAGCGTCAGTGTTGTCCCTTCTTTTGAAAAATTATTATTAATTAGGTGCCTTGAAATGATAATTGTTGTTGAGGTATGATCTCTCTTATTTTTGAGAAAAGGTAGCGAAATGAGTAGTTTTATTGTAACAAAAAGAGATGGTTCTCTTACAAAGTTTGATATCACACGCATTATTACTGCTATTAAAAATGTATCTAAAGCAGTAGATATTGATGATGAAAATTATTGTTTAGAAATTAGCCAAAAAATTAGTAGTGAAATTTTAACAGAGTATCAGCAAGGTATTGATATTAATACAATTCAAAACATTGTTGAAAACCATTTGATGTCTAGCTGTTATCCTCAGGTTGCTCGTGCTTATATTGAATATCGTCACGATAGAGATATTGCTCGAGAGAAATGTTCTTTTTTGATGAAAGAGATTGAAGGGTTAATTGATCAAACCAATGTGGCAGTACTTAATGAAAATGCTAATAAGGATGCGAAAATTATTCCTACCCAAAGGGATTTATTAGCAGGAATTGTTGCAAAACACTATGCTCTGCGCTATATTTTGCCTCGAGATGTGGTAAATGCACACAATAGTGGTGAAATCCACTACCATGATTTAGACTATTCGCCTTTCTTCCCAATGTTTAACTGTATGCTGGTTGATCTTAAAGGAATGCTTGAGAATGGCTTTAAGATGGGTAATTCTGAAATTGATACACCTCGTTCTATTGGGACAGCAACCGCTATTACTGCTCAAATTATCGCTCAGGTTGCAAGTCATATTTATGGTGGTACAACGATTAACCGTATTGATGAAGTACTCGCTCCTTATGTTGAAAAAAGCTATCAGAAGCTCTTAAAAACCGCACAAGAGTGGCAAATTTCTGATGCTAAGGGCTATGCAGATACGTTAATTGAAAAAGAGTGTTTTGATGCGTTTCAGTCGTTAGAGTATGAAATTAATACATTACACACTGCAAATGGTCAAACACCTTTTGTGACTTTAGGATTTGGTCTGGGTACTTCTTGGCAATCCCGTTTAATTCAACAATCTATTTTAAAAAATCGTATTCGAGGTTTAGGTAAAAACCATAAAACACCTATTTTTCCAAAACTTGTCTTTACCTTAAAACGTGGTTTAAATCTCGAACCTAATGATGTGAATTATGATATCAAGCAGTTAGCGTTAGAGTGTGCTTCTAAACGTATGTATCCTGATATTTTAAATTATGATCAGTTAATTAAAATCACAGGTTCATTTAAAGCACCGATGGGATGTCGTAGTTTCTTAAATGCTTATGAAGAGAATGGTGAACAAATTCACGATGGACGTAATAATTTAGGTGTAGTGAGTTTGAATTTACCTCGTATTGCTTTGGAAGCGAAAGGCTGTGAAGCAACATTCTTTGAGTTGTTAGATAAACGTCTCAATATTGCTAAAAAAGCCTTGATGACTCGTATTGCACGTCTTGAAAATACTAAAGCCAGAGTGGCGCCTATCTTGTATATGGAAGGGGCTTGTGGTGTACGTTTGAAAGCAGAAGATAATATTGCACAATTATTTAAAAACGGCAGAGCATCCATTTCTCTTGGTTATATTGGTATTCACGAAACCATTAATGCGTTATATCAAGATAAGCATATTTATGATGATGAAAAATTACGTCAAAAAGGGTTGAAAATTGTTGCGCATTTAAGCAATGCCACAATGCAATGGAAAGAAGAAACAGGTTACGCATTTAGTTTATATTCTACTCCTAGCGAAAATTTATGTGATCGTTTTTGCCGTTTAGATGTAAAACAATTTGGTCTTATTAAAGGTGTAACAGATAAAGGTTATTATACGAATAGCTACCATTTAGACGTAGAGAAAAAAGTTAACCCTTACGATAAATTGGATTTTGAAATGCCTTATCCTGCATTAGCAAGTGGTGGTTTCATCTGTTATGGTGAATACCCAAATATTCAACATAACCTTAAAGCATTGGAAGATGTGTGGAATTACAGCTATGACCGAGTACCTTATTATGGCACGAATACTCCAATCGATGAGTGTTATGAGTGTGGTTTTAGCGGTGAGTTTGACTGTACAAGCAAAGGTTTTACTTGTCCAAAATGTGGTAATCATGATAGCAATAAAGTATCAGTTACTCGTCGAGTATGTGGTTATTTGGGAAGTCCAGATGCACGTCCATTCAATGCAGGGAAGCAAGAAGAAGTAAAACGCCGAGTGAAACATTTATAAAAATGAACTACTTACAGTACTATCCTGTTGATGTAGTAAATGGAGAGGGTACTCGTTGTACTCTCTTTGTAAGTGGTTGCACACATAGTTGTCGAGGTTGTTATAACCAGAAAAGCTGGTCTTTTGATGCTGGTATATTATTTGATAAAGCAATGGAACAACAAATTATTGATGATCTCAATGATACTCGTATTAAGCGACAAGGCTTAACCCTTTCGGGGGGAGACCCTTTACATCCTCGTAATGTAGAAGCATTATTACCCTTAGTAAAAAGAGTTAAACAAGAGTGTGTTGATAAAGATATTTGGGTATGGACGGGCTATAAATTAGCAGAATTAGACTCTTATCAACGTCAAATGCTCCCTTATATTGATGTATTAATTGATGGTAAGTTTATTCAACAACAGGCTGATCCCAGCTTGATTTGGCGAGGCTCAGCAAATCAAATTATTCACCGTTTTAAAAGAGAGAAATAATATAGCGGTGACATTTTGTTTAGAATTTGCAAATTTTAGAATGAACCCCAAAAATTGGATGTGATTTTTGGGGTTTTCCGTATTATTCTTTTAATAAATAGTGTTTTAATTGAGAAAAGTCGTTGTTCATTTCATCAGACAATAATGGCATTTTATTATGCTTATCCAATGCTTCAGGTAATGGAAGATCAATATTTAAAATACGATCAACACTCTCTTTAAATTTAGCTGGATGAGCAGTGCAAAGGAAAATACCTGTTTCGTCTTCTGCTAATTGATTTGCTAACATTTGATAAGCAATGGCACCGTGCGGCTCGCATAAATAACCTAACTCATTCATTGCTTGTAAACTTTGCTCTGTTTGAGAATCGGTTAACATCCCAGAAGATAACTCTTTAAGTGACCAATTATTACGTTTAAACAACTCTTCTACACGAGGCCAGTTATTTGGACGACTTACGTCCATTGCATTAGAAAGAGTTGCAACTGTTGGATTAGGTTGCCATTGTCCAGATTGTAAGTAACGAGGTACAGTGTCATTGCTATTGGTTGATGCAATAAAACGTTTAATTGGCAAACCTAAACTTTTTGCAATTAACCCTGCTGTTAAATTACCAAAGTTACCACTTGGCACAGACACTACAAGATTATTCCTTTTCTCTTTTGGAAGTTGGGAAACAGCTTCAAAATAGTAACAAATTTGAGCAAGTAAACGGCTAATATTGATGGAGTTGGCTGAATTTAAACCAATGGTTTTACGTAAATTTTCATCATCAAAAGCCTGTTTTACTAAAGCTTGGCAATCATCAAAATCGCCCTTGATTGCAACGGTACGAATATTTTTACCTAACGTGCAGAATAATTTTTCTTGTAATGGACTGATTTTTCCTTTTGGATATAAAATCACAACCTCAATATTTTCTAATCCATAAAAAGCGTGTGCTACGGCTGCTCCAGTATCACCAGAGGTTGCGGTTAAAATCGTAATTTTTTGATCAGAAGTGACCGCTTTCAAGGCTTGTGCCATAAAACGTCCACCAAAATCTTTAAAGGCAAGAGTAGGTCCGTGAAACAATTCTAATGCATAAATATTATTCGTTACCTTTTCTAATGGAGCAGGGAAAGTAAAGGCATTTTTTACTACAGTATTTAACGTTTCTTCTGATAATTCATCCCCAATAATGGTTCGTAAAATATATTGACTACGCTCAACTAATGGCATTGCTAACAGTTCATCCATATTTTCTAAATTTGGTAGAATCTCAGGGAAAAATAACCCTTGATTTTTACCTAAACCTTGACGTACGGCTTGTGCAAAATTAACGTTTTCTTCTGGGTGTTTGATGTTGTATAAGTTCATTGTGTTTCCTATAAATTATAAATAATTTTGATTTTAGCTATTCAAAGGTGATCAGTAAACTGAAAAATGGTTATTTTTTCTGTATAATACAGCTAATTTTGCCGTAATAAGCGGTATGATCCTATTAAAATTTTGCAATTTTTTAAAATAACGAGAATATTATGTTTGAAAATTTATCCGATAGACTTTCCCAAACTCTTAAAAATATCAGTGGCAAAGGGCGTTTAACAGAAGACAATATTAAAGATACGCTTCGAGAAGTGCGAATGGCATTACTTGAGGCTGATGTCGCTTTACCTGTGGTACGTGAATTCATCAATAAGGTAAAAGAACGAGGTATTGGTGCGGAGGTTAATAAAAGTCTCACACCAGGGCAAGAGTTTATTAAAATTGTTCAGGCTGAGCTTGAAATTGCAATGGGTGAAGCGAATGAGGCTTTAGATCTTGCTAGCCAACCACCTGCGGTTATTTTAATGGCAGGTTTACAGGGGGCAGGTAAAACAACCTCTGTAGGTAAATTATCTAAATTTTTAAAAGAGAAACATAAGAAAAAAGTATTAGTAGTATCTGCTGATGTGTATCGTCCAGCGGCGATTAAACAACTACAAACCCTTGCGAATGATCTAGATGTTGCTTTCTTTCCAAGTGAAACCACACAAAAACCAACAGAGATTGCCAGTGCGGCTTTAAAATACGCTAAATTAAACTTTTTTGATGTGTTGATTGTGGATACTGCAGGGCGTTTACACGTTGATAGCGAAATGATGGATGAAATTAAACAAATTCATCAAGTATTAAACCCTGTGGAAACACTCTTTACAGTGGATGCAATGACAGGGCAAGATGCTGCTAATACAGCTAAAGCCTTTAATGAAACCTTACCTTTAACAGGGGTTATCTTAACCAAAGTCGATGGTGATGCTCGTGGTGGTGCGGCGTTATCTATTCGTCAAATTACAGGTAAACCTATTAAATTCTTAGGGGTAGGTGAAAAAACCGATGCTTTAGAGCCATTCCATCCTGATCGTATTGCTTCTCGTATTTTAGGAATGGGCGATGTACTTTCTCTAATCGAAGATTTAGAAAAAACAGTCGATCGTGAGAAAGCGGAAAAAATGGCGAAAAAATTCAAAAAAGGTGATGCTTTTACCCTTGAAGATTTTCGTGAACAGCTCATTGAAATGAAAAAAATGGGCGGAATGATGTCAATGCTTGATAAATTACCAGGTGCAAAAAATTTACCTGCTCACGTAAAAAATCAAGTTGATGATAAAATGTTCCACAAAATGGAAGCCATTATTAATTCAATGACCTTAAAGGAACGTGCTAATCCTGCAATTATCAAAGGTTCTCGTCGTAAGCGTATTGCAATGGGATCAGGTACTAAGGTACAAGATGTCAATAAACTTTTAAAGCAGTTTGATGATATGCAGCGAATGATGAAAAAAATGCGAAAAGGTGGAATGAGTAAAATGATGCGTGGTATGCAAGGAATGATGGGCGGTGCTGGTGGAATGTTTGGTGGACGTCGTTAGATTTTGATGATGTTGAACAAATAAAGCGAGGAAAAATAATGTTAGAAGAACTTAAACAACAATTAATGTTGCCACAGTTTGTCATTGCAGGCATAGAAGGTTTTTTTAATGGTTTAATTCAGCGTTCACCACATTGTTTAACTACGTTAAAGAAACTACAGAATAGTACGCTTAAGATTGTATTATTACAGCCCGCTGTGAATGTAGTGATTTTGTTTAGTAACACACAAACAAATTGGCTTATCAATTATGAGGATACACCTGATTGCAGTATTACAGTTCATAGTTCTGCCCTGTTGAAGTTAAAGGATAAGGAACAGTTAACAAAATTAATTAATGAACAACGTGTAGTTTTAGAAGGTGATATCCAAGTATTACAGTATTTTGTACAGTTACTTGATGAATTAGAAAAGGACCCTGCTGAGTTACTTTCTCCATTAATGGGCTATGTGATGGCACAGAGCACAACAGATGTGGCGAAATTTATTGTAAATAAAGTAAAGCAACAAAATACACAAGTAAGTAAATACTTAGTAGATAATTTAATGAATGAATATCCTGTTTTAGTGCATCAGTTAGAAATTGCAAATTTTTGCGATCAAGTGACCGCTATCGTAAAAGATGTGGAGAGATTAGAAAGAAAAATGGCGAACTTTTAAATAAGCCAAATATAAAAAAATCGGCATAGTAGACAAAATAGTTGGTAATTTTGAGGAGCTATGCCCATAGTAGACAAATGAGTTGGTTTTTATTATTTTATAAATAATTACCAACTCCTTTTATTTAGAAAATCTTTTATAAACATAATCTTATGGTATTTGGTTAAACCATTATGATTAGATAGTTTTCGTTTAAGTTCTCCAAATAAACTTTCAAGCCTATTTGTTGTTTTTTCTATATTTAATTCAGGATATTTTTCAAAAGTAAATAAATAATCCATATTATATTTTAAGCTCCTGTAAGCACTTCTTATATTACGATGTTTAAAAGGATATTTACCCTTTTCATTTATTTTATCGGAGCGTTCATTTAAATATTCTTTATGTTTTAAATACCAATAATGTAAATTAATATAGAACTCGTTTTTAGAGCTATTTTTTAATGTTTTAACTAATATTTTTAGCTCTTTTCCCGCTTCAGATTTAGGGTTCCTTGTTAATTTCCTTATTACATTTGCTATTTGATGAAATTGGCAAAGTTGTGCAGGCGTATTTAAAAAATCTCTTAATAATCCTCGTCTTCCATCACAAGTAATAGATTGAATAATATAGCCTTTTTCTCTTAATTTATTCATTGCTAATAGATAATAAAGATTTTTTTCTGTTGTCACAATTTGATGATAAATTACCTTCTTTGATAAAGTGTCCATAAAAACGAGAACACCAAAATTTCGACCAAAGAAAGTGGTATCCATCATTAAGTTCAATTTATTATTTTGTGGGATATTTAATGGCGTTTTAGGGGCTTTTAAAACATATCTTTGAATAGTTCTAACAGAGCAATTATATTTAATTGCTAGTTGCTTATAGGTTTGTTTACCTTCTGTGTAATCTAGCCAAATTTGGCTTGAATTTAAGGATTTTTTGAAGGTAAAAGTTTTATTACAAATAGAGCATTTATAACGTTGAACATTATTTTGGGTACCATATTTGTGAATATTCGTTTTATGACAAAAAGGACAAGTTTTTTATTCATTTTCAAAAAAGTGGGCTAAAGCACAGTAATATAAAGCTTTAACCCATTTTTTACCAACTATTTTGTCTACTATGCCAAAAAAATCGAGTGTAGTTATAGCTAACACTCGATTTTTTATTTACTTGTTAGTAATTTAAAGAAAGTTATTTATAACGTTCTGTTCGTAATCCCATTACTAAGCTCACACACATTAACAATAATATGATGGTGAATGGTAATGCCGTTGAGATTGCACCTGCTTGTAGCGCTTGAATAGCTTCTGTACCACCAACCCACATTAATGCAGCAGCAACTGCGCCTTCAATTGTTGCCCAGAAAATACGTTGTGGAACTGGTGCATCCATTTTTCCACCAGCCGTGATACTATCAATTACCAATGAACCAGAATCTGATGAGGTCACGAAGAAGATTAATACTAAAATGATTCCTACAACAGAAAGTATGCTAGAGAAATTAAGTACATCAAACATTTGGAACATAGCAAGAGAGACATCTTTTAAGCCATCTTGACCTAATACGCCTATTTTATTTACCACTTGATCGAGTGCGATACCACCAAAAGTTGACATCCAAACTAAGGTGACTAATGTTGGAACAATTAGCACTGCAAGTAAGAACTCACGAATAGTACGTCCTCTTGATACTCGTGCTATAAACATACCAACGAATGGAGACCAAGAGAACCACCATGCCCAATAGAATACAGTCCAACCTTGGAACCAAGCTTCATCTTCACGCCCAAAAGGATTACTTAATGGAATGATATTTTTTACATAAGAGGTTAATGTTCTAGGTAAAACATCCGCAACAATACCAATATTTAAAACCGCAACAAACACTAATAATGCCACTGCAATACCCATATTGATGTTACTCAATAATTTAACGCCCCCATCAATGCCTTTTACTACAGAGTACACAGCAACAGCTGTTACACCAATAATGACAATAATTTGTAGGCTCATTGAATTTTCTAAGCCAAATACGTGATGCATACCACTCGCAGCTTGTTGAGCACCTAATCCTAATGAGGTTGCCAACCCAAATAAGGTAGCAACAACTGCAAGAATATCAATGACATGCCCAATCCACCCCCAAGTTCTTTCTCCTAATAATGGATAGAATACTGAGCGGATAGAAAGTGGTAAACCTTTATTGTAAGCAAAAAATGAGAGAGAAAGTGCCACTAAAGCGTAAGCTGCCCAAGGGTGTAAGCCCCAATGATACATTGTTGCTCCCATTGCTAAATCTGCTGCTTCAGGGGTGTTCGCAATTACATTTAATGGAGTTTTATACCATCCAGTATAATAGGCAACAGGTTCTGCAACACTCCAGAACATTAAACCAATCCCCATTCCTGCCGCAAATAGCATTGCAAACCAAGATATACGAGAGTGCTCAGGTTTGGCATCTATCCCACCCAAACGAATTTTTCCTTGTGGCAGAACTATTAGAACCAAACAGAAAACAACAAAAACATTTCCAGCTATAATAAATAAACTATCGAAATTGCCTATGATTTTCCATTTTATTCCATCTAATACTTCTTTCGCAGTATGAGGGTCTGAGAGTAAGACTACTGCAAGAAAAAGAATAATGAGTCCTGCACTAATACCGAAAACAGCATTGTGAATATCAAAGCCCCATTTTTGAATATTATCTTGTCCGATTTCGTAGTCAGTATTGTGAATACTATACTTATCGTGGTATTTTTTTTGTTTCATAATTTCCTCAATATATTTGTTAAAACTGTTTAAATACTGTTATATATTACCATTTTAGCCTTGATATCACAAATCGTACACTTATAAGTTAGATACTCAGTGCCTTTTTCTTGACGTGTTTGAGGCTAGTTTTTTACTGCAATTTAACGGATTGGGATTTCATTTATTAAAGTCAAATTATACAAAGAGTATTTTCTTTATGGCACTCTTTGTTGGGAAAGTAAGCGGTATGATTGCCGTTAAAATATGCAAATATTATCCGTATATTTGTTTGTTAGCAATCATTAATAATTATTTTTTTATTTGTATGTCAGGGCAAGATCATACTTGTAAACTTACAATATGTTCATTATTTATCTTATTTAAAAGATTAAATGCCAAACAAAAACTGTTTAATTAATGTCTTTCTATGCTTAAATTTTATAAATAAAGTTTATTTTCAAATTCAAATAAATAGTTATTTTACTAATAAGTATATTTTTTATTCAAGTATGATTTTGCCCTGATTTTATTGCAATATATTGAAAATTTAGTTATTTATTTTATGATGAAAGTGTTAGTATGCAACATATGTATATGCTCCCTCTGAGTGAACTATCAACCATATTGTTTAAGTAGCCAACCTAGTCATACTACTTAAATTATTATCAATCATACTTTTGAGTAACTGAACAGTCCCATTATTTTGAGCGACTGATCGGTCGTATACCTTTTTTTAAATTCTTAATTTTTAATAGGATCATATTTATGAATGCACTTTATAAAGTTGTTTTATATAAAGTAACTCTCGTAGTTGGCATCATCTCAGAGTTAACTAAATTAAAAGGAAAATTTCTATCTACTCTAGAGAGAGAAGTTTTTGTGATATCACGTTTTGCATTGGCAAAATTAATTCTAATATTGTTGATCTTTTTTGAGGGAAGAATTGCTATTGCAGCGACTTCGGATTGTCAATATAGAGAAGATAAACATAGTGTGATTTGTGGCATTGATATTAACTCTGGTCGCTATACAGTTACTTTGGGAAAAGGTGCTAATACCAATATTGGTGTAGAGAAATCAGAACGCTATATAGATGCAGCAAATAAGATTGTTGAAACCGGAGTGTTGGCTGCAGAAAAGAGCACTTCGGCAAAGAATGTACGTGTCCATGATATGAAATTAGCGATAATACCTGTTATAACTTTATATATGAAAGATAATGAGATATATAAAGATAAGGATCAATATCTTTTTTCGGGTATTCAACGATCTATCCGTGGTCAGTCAATAGAAGAAGCAATAGCATCTCTAAGAGATAAAGGTGCTGAATCACTTAGAATAGGAGGTATTGCTATTGGCCATCTTGCTATCGCTAATAAAGCAACAGATACCATTGCTCTTGGTCGAAATGCAAAAGCGGGAGATCGAGTGGAGGATGTTAATGCGATTGCAATAGGAGGAAACTCGGAGTCTTTGGAGCCCAATAGTATAGCAATAGGTGGGTATGCAAAATCATTGAAAAGAAATAATGTTGTTCTTGGGAGCCATGCTCAGTCTAAAGGACCAGATAGCGTTGTATTAGGTGCTCGAGCTATATCAAAGTTGCACAGTAATGTTGTCATTGGTGTTGATGCATTGGCTGATAAAGACTCTAGTATTACTATTGGTCATTTTGCTCATTCTGCAAATGTGCAAGCTATTGCAATAGGATCTGCAAATACAAAAGGTCATGGAGCTAAGGCTCTGGGAGATCAATCTATTGCTATTGGGAGTAATACACTAGCAAAAGGGCATTCCAGTATTGCAATTGGTGGAGATGAGACGAATCAAGTAGCAAGTGAACTCTCTTATCACATTAGAAAATTTGTGAATCAAGAGGGAGATTTAGTCGAAGAAGATCCTTCTGATGATGATATGACTATTGCAGATATGTATTCCTATCTTACAGGTGATGATTTTCAAGTTGTTGGTCATAGTCAAGAAAAAGAACGAAGTACTATGGCGAATCATGGCGCTATTGCGATAGGAGATAAAGCTTCCGCAGATGCTGATTTGGGCATCGCTTTAGGAACAGCTGCTGATGTGAGTGATGAGGCCTTTGGTGGTATCGCATTGGGGATAGGTGCAAAATCGACGCAAGTGAGTAGTGTAACCTTAGGTGCAGGTTCATCAACAGATGGATATGCAATATTATATAAAAGTGCTGAATTACAAGCATTGGATGCAAGTGGTAACCCAGTGCCTAATAAGACAGTTAAATTTAATGGGTTTACAGGAGGAGCAGATAATCTTCACGTTGGAGAACAAGTCTCTATTGGTAAAAAAGGGTATGAAAGACAACTTAAAAATGTTGCAGCGGGTTGGATAAATAAAGACTCAACAGATGCGATTAATGGTTCCCAGTTAGCATCTATAGCAGGAGGTTTATTAGGGCGAATGGAAGTACTTGGTAGTAATATTCCTTTTGAGTATGTTGATGATCAAGGAAAAACCGTTGATAAAATTGGCGATAATTATTATGAAGTAGGTGCTGTACAAGCTTCTGATGGAACAGTTTATGCAGCAGGCACTGTGATTGGTAATGATAACAAAGGCTATCCAGAAGGTTCAATTGTGAAGGAGAGTGCAGTATACCCTAAGGGCACTATATTTGATCGAGAAGGAGAAACAACAGCTTCACCAATATCAGAAGCAATAGCGGTAACATTACAACCAAAAAATGCAAATTCTGTGGCTATTCGTGTTAAAAGCAATCATTTAAATCAACCACAAAAAATCACAAATATTGCTAATGGAGTAAATGCAAGTGATGCGGTAAATAAGCAGCAGTTAGATGATGTGAAAGCAGAAGCGCTGAAAAAAACCAAATTAGTCGCGGGCACTTACACAACATTAAATGGAACAGGAACAGCAGAAAATCCTTATCAAGTGGATATTGCAAAAGGAAATATTGAAGCAAGTGAAAAGGGTTTTGCGACAGGGGGAGATGTTTATAATGCAGTGAAAGAGAAATTAACGGCCTCAAATATCCATCAGATTAAAAGTACTAAGGGCGATATTGTAGTTTCCCAGCAGGATTTAGTGCAAGGAGATATTGATTTATCTATCGCAAATAATGCCATAACCACACAAAAACTAGCTGACAAAGCGGTGACCAAAACCAAACTTGCAGAACAAGTCATCACAGATTTTGAAGCAAAATCAAGAGAGCGTGTTTTAGGTACAGCTAATGAAATAGAGGTGATGACAAGTGGCACAACGCAAGATAATAAAGGGTTTACAGTATCACTGTCACAAAGTATCAAAGAGAAACTGGCAAAAGTCGGTATAGGAGAGGTCGCTCAGGGCAATCAAGGTAGTGTGATGGGCGATAAGGTCTATAAAGCTATCACCACAGCAAAAACAATCCTTGATAAAGCAGAGGGCGAAACATTGTTAACTGTTGAAAAAGTAGAATCAACGGATTTAACAAAGAACAGTTATAAACTGAGTATTGATAAAGATAAATTAGCGCAAGGAACCCACTTATCTTACCAAGCCAATAATGATGTGGCAAAGCAGGTGTCTCTTCAAACAGGACTAACCTTTAAAAATGGTGAGAATACTACGGCAACCATTGGAGAAAATGGCGAAGTCAAAATAAATGTTAATACACAGCTTAATTTATCCTCACAGCATTTAGGAAATACTCTTTATGGATCTATTACAGGACTGACACATAATTTAGCAACTGTAGCAGAGCGCAGCACGGCAATATCTAAACCAATAATATTGGACGAAGGATTACGTAAAGCAACCACTCTTGGTGATAGCTTAAATCTAGGTTGGAATCTACAAGCCAATGGAACAGCACAAGATTTTGTACAGGTGTATGATACGGTGAATATGCTTAATGGCAAAGGTACGGCGGTATCAGTAGAAAATACCGATGGTAAAGTCAGTCAAATTAAATACGATGTATTAGTTGATGATAGAACGATCAAAGTGAACCCTCAGGGTCAGTTAATGGCCAGTATTCCAGCCTCAACAAAATTAATAGCAGGCACTTACACAACATTAAATGGAACAGGAACAGCAGAAAATCCTTATCAAGTGGATATTGCAAAAGGAAATATTGAAGCAAGTGAAAAGGGTTTTGCGACAGGGGGAGATGTTTATAATGCAGTGAAAGAGAAATTAACGGCCTCAAATATCCATCAGATTAAAAGTACTAAGGGCGATATTGTAGTTTCCCAGCAGGATTTAGTGCAAGGAGATATTGATTTATCTATCGCAAATAATGCCATAACCACACAAAAACTAGCTGACAAAGCGGTGACCAAAACCAAACTTGCAGAACAAGTCATCACAGATTTTGAAGCAAAATCAAGAGAGCGTGTTTTAGGTACAGCTAATGAAATAGAGGTGATGACAAGTGGCACAACGCAAGATAATAAAGGGTTTACAGTATCACTGTCACAAAGTATCAAAGAGAAACTGGCAAAAGTCGGTATAGGAGAGGTCGCTCAGGGCAATCAAGGTAGTGTGATGGGCGATAAGGTCTATAAAGCTATCACCACAGCAAAAACAATCCTTGATAAAGCAGAGGGCGAAACATTGTTAACTGTTGAAAAAGTAGAATCAACGGATTTAACAAAGAACAGTTATAAACTGAGTATTGATAAAGATAAATTAGCGCAAGGAACCCACTTATCTTACCAAGCCAATAATGATGTGGCAAAGCAGGTGTCTCTTCAAACAGGACTAACCTTTAAAAATGGTGAGAATACTACGGCAACCATTGGAGAAAATGGCGAAGTCAAAATAAATGTTAATACACAGCTTAATTTATCCTCACAGCATTTAGGAAATACTCTTTATGGATCTATTACAGGACTGACACATAATTTAGCAACTGTAGCAGAGCGCAGCACGGCAATATCTAAACCAATAATATTGGACGAAGGATTACGTAAAGCAACCACTCTTGGTGATAGCTTAAATCTAGGTTGGAATCTACAAGCCAATGGAACAGCACAAGATTTTGTACAGGTGTATGATACGGTGAATATGCTTAATGGCAAAGGTACGGTGGTATCAGTAGAAAATACCGATGGTAAAGTCAGTCAAATTAAATACGATGTATTAGTTGATGATAGAACGATCAAAGTGAACCCTCAGGGTCAGTTAATGGCCAGTATTCCAGCCTCAACAAAATTAATAGCAGGCACTTACACAACATTAAATGGAACAGGAACAGCAGAAAATCCTTATCAAGTGGATATTGCAAAAGGAAATATTGAAGCAAGTGAAAAGGGTTTTGCGACAGGGGGAGATGTTTATAATGCAGTGAAAGAGAAATTAACGGCCTCAAATATCCATCAGATTAAAAGTACTAAGGGCGATATTGTAGTTTCCCAGCAGGATTTAGTGCAAGGAGATATTGATTTATCTATCGCAAATAATGCCATAACCACACAAAAACTAGCTGACAAAGCGGTGACCAAAACCAAACTTGCAGAACAAGTCATCACAGATTTTGAAGCAAAATCAAGAGAGCGTGTTTTAGGTACAGCTAATGAAATAGAGGTGATGACAAGTGGCACAACGCAAGATAATAAAGGGTTTACAGTATCACTGTCACAAAGTATTAAAGAGAAACTGGCAAAAGTCGGTATAGGAGAGGTCGCTCAGGGCAATCAAGGTAGTGTGATGGGCGATAAGGTCTATAAAGCTATTACCACAGCAAAAACAATCCTTGATAAAGCAGAGGGAGAAACATTGTTAATTGTTGAAAAAGTAGAATCAACGGATTTAACAAAGAACAGTTATAAACTGAGTATTGATAAAGATAAATTAGCGCAAGGAACCCACTTATCTTACCAAGCCAATAATGATGTGGCAAAGCAGGTGTCTCTTCAAACAGGACTAACCTTTAAAAACGGCGAGAATACTACGGCAACCATTGGAGAAAATGGCGAAGTCAAAATAAATGTTAATACACAGTTGAATTTATCCTCACAGCATTTAGGAAACACCCTTTATGGCTCTATTACAGGATTGACACATAATTTAGCAACTGTAGCAGAGCGTAGTACGGCAATAGCTAAACCAATAATATCAGATGATGGTCTACGTAAAGCAACCACTCTTGGTGATAGCTTAAATCTAGGTTGGAACTTACAAACCAATGGAACAGCACAAGATTTTGTACAGGTGTATGATACGGTAAATATGCTTAATGGCAAAGGTACGGCGGTATCAGTAGAAAATACCGATGGTAAAGTCAGTCAAATTAAATACGATGTATTGGTTGATGATAGAACGATCAAAGTAAACGATCAGGGGCAGTTAATGGCCAGTATTCCTGCCTCAACTAAACTAATGGCAGGTACTTATACAATATTAAGCGGAGAGGGGACAGCAGAAAAGCCTTATCAAGTGGATGTTGCAAAAGGAAATATTGAAGCAAGTGAAAAGGGTTTTGCGACAGGGGGAGATGTTTATAATGCAGTGAAAGAGAAATTAACGGCCTCAAATATCCATCAGATTAAAAGTACTAAGGGCGATATTGTAGTTTCCCAGCAGGATTTAGTGCAAGGAGATATTGATTTATCTATCGCAAATAATGCCATAACCACACAAAAACTAGCTGACAAAGCGGTGACCAAAACCAAACTTGCAGAACAAGTCATCACAGCCTTTGAAGCAAAATCAAGAGAGCGTGTTTTAGGTACAGCTAATGAAATAGAGGTGATGACAAGTGGCACAACGCAAGATAATAAAGGGTTTACAGTATCACTGTCACAAAGTATCAAAGAGAAACTGGCAAAAGTCGGTATAGGAGAGGTCGCTCAGGGCAATCAAGGTAGTGTGATGGGCGATAAGGTCTATAAAGCTATTACCACAGCAAAAACAATCCTTGATAAAGCAGAGGGAGAAACATTGTTAATTGTTGAAAAAGTAGAATCAACGGATTTAACAAAGAACAGTTATAAACTGAGTATTGATAAAGATAAATTAGCGCAAGGAACCCACTTATCTTACCAAGCCAATAATGATGTGGCAAAGCAGGTGTCTCTTCAAACAGGACTAACCTTTAAAAACGGCGAGAATACTACGGCAACCATTGGAGAAAATGGCGAAGTCAAAATAAATGTTAATACACAGCTTAATTTATCCTCACAGCATTTAGGAAATACTCTTTATGGATCTATTACAGGACTGACACATAATTTAGCAACTGTAGCAGAGCGCAGCACGGCAATATCTAAACCAATAATATTGGACGAAGGATTACGTAAAGCAACCACTCTTGGTGATAGCTTAAATCTAGGTTGGAATCTACAAGCCAATGGAACAGCACAAGATTTTGTACAGGTGTATGATACGGTAAATATGCTTAATGGCAAAGGTACGGCGGTATCAGTAGAAAATACCGATGGTAAAGTCAGTCAAATTAAATACGATGTATTGGTTGATGATAGAACGATCAAAGTAAACGATCAGGGGCAGTTAATGGCCAGTATTCCTGCCTCAACTAAACTAATGGCAGGTACTTATACAATATTAAGCGGAGAGGGGACAGCAGAAAAGCCTTATCAAGTGGATGTTGCAAAAGGAAATATTGAAGCAAGTGAAAAGGGTTTTGCGACAGGGGGAGATGTTTATAATGCAGTGAAAGAGAAATTAACGGCCTCAAATATCCATCAGATTAAAAGTACTAAGGGCGATATTGTAGTTTCCCAGCAGGATTTAGTGCAAGGAGATATTGATTTATCTATCGCAAATAATGCCATAACCACACAAAAACTAGCTGACAAAGCGGTGACCAAAACCAAACTTGCAGAACAAGTCATCACAGATTTTGAAGCAAAATCAAGAGAGCGTGTTTTAGGTACAGCTAATGAAATAGAGGTGATGACAAGTGGCACAACGCAAGATAATAAAGGGTTTACAGTATCACTGTCACAAAGTATCAAAGAGAAACTGGCAAAAGTCGGTATAGGAGAGGTCGCTCAGGGCAATCAAGGTAGTGTGATGGGCGATAAGGTCTATAAAGCTATCACCACAGCAAAAACAATCCTTGATAAAGCAGAGGGCGAAACATTGTTAACTGTTGAAAAAGTAGAATCAACGGATTTAACAAAGAACAGTTATAAACTGAGTATTGATAAAGATAAATTAGCGCAAGGAACCCACTTATCTTACCAAGCCAATAATGATGTGGCAAAGCAGGTGTCTCTTCAAACAGGACTAACCTTTAAAAATGGTGAGAATACTACGGCAACCATTGGAGAAAATGGCGAAGTCAAAATAAATGTTAATACACAGCTTAATTTATCCTCACAGCATTTAGGAAATACTCTTTATGGATCTATTACAGGACTGACACATAATTTAGCAACTGTAGCAGAGCGCAGCACGGCAATATCTAAACCAATAATATTGGACGAAGGATTACGTAAAGCAACCACTCTTGGTGATAGCTTAAATCTAGGTTGGAATCTACAAGCCAATGGAACAGCACAAGATTTTGTACAGGTGTATGATACGGTAAATATGCTTAATGGCAAAGGTACGGCGGTATCAGTAGAAAATACCGATGGTAAAGTCAGTCAAATTAAATACGATGTATTGGTTGATGATAGAACGATCAAAGTAAACGATCAGGGGCAGTTAATGGCCAGTATTCCTGCCTCAACTAAACTAATGGCAGGTACTTATACAATATTAAGCGGAGAGGGGACAGCAGAAAAGCCTTATCAAGTGGATGTTGCAAAAGGAAATATTGAAGCAAGTGAAAAGGGTTTTGCGACAGGGGGAGATGTTTATAATGCAGTGAAAGAGAAATTAACGGCCTCAAATATCCATCAGATTAAAAGTACTAAGGGCGATATTGTAGTTTCCCAGCAGGATTTAGTGCAAGGAGATATTGATTTATCTATCGCAAATAATGCCATAACCACACAAAAACTAGCTGACAAAGCGGTGACCAAAACCAAACTTGCAGAACAAGTCATCACAGATTTTGAAGCAAAATCAAGAGAGCGTGTTTTAGGTACAGCTAATGAAATAGAGGTGATGACAAGTGGCACAACGCAAGATAATAAAGGGTTTACAGTATCACTGTCACAAAGTATCAAAGAGAAACTGGCAAAAGTCGGTATAGGAGAGGTCGCTCAGGGCAATCAAGGTAGTGTGATGGGCGATAAGGTCTATAAAGCTATCACCACAGCAAAAACAATCCTTGATAAAGCAGAGGGCGAAACATTGTTAACTGTTGAAAAAGTAGAATCAACGGATTTAACAAAGAACAGTTATAAACTGAGTATTGATAAAGATAAATTAGCGCAAGGAACCCACTTATCTTACCAAGCCAATAATGATGTGGCAAAGCAGGTGTCTCTTCAAACAGGACTAACCTTTAAAAATGGTGAGAATACTACGGCAACCATTGGAGAAAATGGCGAAGTCAAAATAAATGTTAATACACAGCTTAATTTATCCTCACAGCATTTAGGAAATACTCTTTATGGATCTATTACAGGACTGACACATAATTTAGCAACTGTAGCAGAGCGCAGCACGGCAATATCTAAACCAATAATATTGGACGAAGGATTACGTAAAGCAACCACTCTTGGTGATAGCTTAAATCTAGGTTGGAATCTACAAGCCAATGGAACAGCACAAGATTTTGTACAGGTTTATGATACGGTAAATATGCTTAATGGTAAAGGTACGGCGGTATCAGTAGAAAATACCGATGGTAAAGTCAGTCAAATTAAATACGATGTATTGGTTGATGATAGAACGATCACAGTAAATGATAGTGGTCGATTACAAGCGGTGGCAAGTATGCCTGTAGTTGATAATGCCACAATAGGTTTAACAGCAGAGGGTAAAATAGTAGCAAAAACAGCAACACTCAGAGCATTGAACAATATACAGCTAGGTCAGGCTGTTGCTAGTGATACAACAGGACTTGTGACAGCGGATTCAGTTGCCAGTGCCATTAATCATTCAGGTTTTATTATTAAAGCGGCTCAATCTGTTGATGGTCTTGTTGAAGGTTCGACAGAAGAGTTGATTAACCCTAGTGAAATGATCACCTTTGAAGCAGATAAAAATATTAAATTAGTTCAGAAAGGTAATATATTTACTTTTGCCACGCAAGACAATGCTTATTTTAATCAAATGATGTTAGGAAAGGGAATGCATACAACAACCTTAACGTCAACAGCAAATGGATTAGATATAGGCGGTGACAGAATAACCAATATTGCAGATGGTATTAATGCTCGTGATGCAGTTAGCCGTTCGCAACTAGATAGTGTTCAGGCCATAGCTAGTAACAAAACAAAATTACAAGCAGGATCAGGTACAATATTAGAGGGAATAGGCAGTATTGCTGAACCATATAAGGTCAATATCCATTTTGGTGCAGTGGAAATTGGTGATAATAAAGCGGTAACAGGTGGTGTGGTTTATGAAGCTATAGCGGGTAGATCCGATAAAGATTTTGCAAATATTAGTGATGCAGGTAAAAAAGTGATCACCGATTTAGTTAATGTAGAGGGAAGCAATGGTCTCTCTGTGCAGAGTGATATTGATCCGAATACAAAGGTTAAAAAAATGACTATTTCTTTAGATAGAGTGACGCATTCTGCTTTGAATCGAGAGGAGAGTATATCATCGACAAATGGTAATCTAGCTATAGATGATACAGCGAGAAACTCATCAGGTGGTAAAGCATTTACAGTCACGTTAAATAAAGTGTTAAGTCAGTTAGATTCACTGATATTGGGCGATAACATAGCCTCTGATATTGTTTCGCTATCGAAAGAACAAGGGATTAGTGGTGGCAGTAAACCGATCACTAATGTAGCCAGTGGTTTAGGTGATAAATCGCTTACTGAAATAACAGAACAAGATTCAGAGTGGCACAACGTTGCCACTGTGGGTGATTTAACACAAGTAAAAAGCAATGTGAATCATATGAATAAAATTATTGGTGGGGAAGATGTTAATGGGCAACCTGTAAATGCAGAAGGTGTTCCTCTTACTGAATCTGATGGAAAAACACCCATAACCACAGCAATGGCGTTAAAAACCTATGATGTAGAGGGTCAAACAGCTACAGTAAATAATACGGTTGTTTCAGCAATTAATCGTATGAATGAGGGGGGAATTAAGTATTTTCATACGAACGATCATAGTGGACAAAAAACAGGCGGTAAGTTAGCAAAAACTAATGATTCTAGCGCTTCAGGTAAATATGCCACTGCAATTGGACGTAAAGCATCTGCAACGGCAGAGAACGCTCTGGCATTTGGAAATGGCTCCCAAGCAACGGCTGAAAATGCCATTGCGATCGGCTCTGGTAATTTAGTCAATGCTAAGAAATCAGGGGCATTGGGCGATCCAAATTATATCAGTGAAAAGGCGGGTCAAAATGAAGAGGGTGATGAGGTCTCTGGTAGCTATGCAATAGGTAATGATAATGTTATTAATAGTTCTAATACCTTTGTACTAGGTAATAATGTTAACAATAGTGGTGATAAAGATGAGGCAAATAAGCCTATCGCTCAAGGTAGTTCAGTGGAAAACTCAGTATATTTAGGTAATAAAACAACGGCAACTAAAGGGAATCAAGTTGGAACTAAGAATTTAACACAAACAGGTCAAAAAGGTAAAACAACCACCGCAGGGGATAAAGGAACAGTAAAATCAGTGAGTGTTGGAGGTATGGCTTATGGCGATTTTGCAGGTGCAAAAGCAAATGGTGTAGTATCTGTGGGATCTTCTGGAAATGAGCGACGTATTCAAAATGTAGCAGCAGGTGAAATATCACCCACCTCGACGGATGCAATTAATGGTAGTCAACTTCACTCTACTTATCAAGGCTTGGCTCATTTGTCACAGAAAATAATGAATGTAGAAGTTAGTACTAGAGCAGGCATTGCAAGTGGTGCAGCGATTGCAACTTTAGGTCAAGCAAGAAACTCTGGAGATAATGCGGTTAGTGTTGGCTTTGCTGTTCATCAGGGGCAGTCAGCATTAGCAGCAGGTGTTTCGTCTTGGTCTAATAATGGCAAATGGTTAGTAAAAGGCAATGCTGCCTATGATTCACAGCGTCAAAAAACACTTAGTGGATCAGCTACTTATAGTTGGTAGTTAACATATAAGCGGTACGATCTTGAATAAAATTTGCAAATTTTTAAGAAGATCTTACCGCTTAATTCTAAAAAAGAGAGTCTAAAAAAAGAGTGGCTAACACGTCAATTTTTAATAAAGCAACACGGAATATCGTTCTTTCAATATTAAATCAGTATGTCAATACTGAGTTATTTTTTTCACATCAACGACAAAATTGTCATCATATACAATAAAATCTATATTTTTTTCACAAAACATAAACGGCATAATTTTACCTAAAATTTACAAAAATATAACTAAAAACCATTGCTAACAAAGCCTAGGGTGTTTTATATGTTATTGTTTTATTTGTACTTTATGTTTTTTTAATTGCATTAATAGGTGTTTTTAATCGCATTTTATGCTGTTTTTATTTGCAAACTAATTGTTATCAATGTTACTATCCGCCTTCTAACTTATATATTTAATACAATATTTGTATATTTAGCAATTTAACTCGAGGTATAAAATGAACAAAGTATTTAAAGTGATTTGGTGTAACGCGACTCAAGCAATGGTTGCCGTGTCCGAATTTGCAAAATCACAAGGCAAGTCATCTTCTTGTCAAAGCAGTAAACCTGCTTCTCTTGGAGTTAAATTGTCTAAATTAACAGTATCGTTAATGTTGATCTTTTCTGGATCGGCAATAGCTATAGATGGAGCAGTTGAGCATGGCAATAATGCAATAGCAGGTAAAAATGGTGTTGCTGTTGGTAAGAATGCCAAATCTAATATAACTGAAAATGGTAATACGGCTCAGCGCAATGATGCTTATATTAATGCAGTTGAAGATGCGGTACAAAAAGGTATTGAAGCATCACAACAACCAAATGCAACGGTTGAATCGATAAAAAGTGCTGTAGTTGCTCGTCTTAATCAGTCAGGTATTAATAATATTTATTTCTCAAATTATATTCCTAGTGTTATAACAGGAGACTCTATAGAAAATGCTCTAAATGCCTTACGAGACAAAGCCACAGAAGCACTTTATGTTGGAACAATTGCGATTGGTAAAGATGCGGCAGCAAACAAGGCTACAGATACCATTGCTCTTGGTCGTAAGGCAAAAGCAGGAATGAAGGTGCAGCATGTTAATGCCATTTCTATTGGTGCAAATTCACGATCAACTGAACGAAATGCGATTGCTTTGGGGGCGCGTGCAGCTGCAAAAGGAGACAGTGCGATTACTATTGGTAAAGATAGTATGAGTAGTGGTACTGGAGCGATTAGTGTTGGTGCAAATGGATTTAGTGAGGGCACTGGAACCATGAGTGTTGGTAAAAATACTATGGCATATAAAGATGGCTCTATGGCACTTGGTGCATTTGCTCATGCAGGAAACAAAGATGATACAGGTAGCAAATATGCTATTGCTATTGGGCAAAATTCTCTTGCATCTAAAGGTCAATCCATTGCAATTGGCGGTGGTAGAGATTCTAATCAAGGTGCTGTAGCGACAGGTTCCCAATCTATTGCTATCGGCGGAAATACGATTGCTGAAGGAGATTCAAGTATTGCCATTGGTGGCGATGATACCAATACTGCAGTAGCACAAGATATCGATTACACTGTTACTGTTGCAAGTGAGGGTGGCGTAGATGTAGTAAAAACTCAGCATAAAACCATCGGAGATATCTATACAGAATTAACGGGGGATGATCTACAAAGAATGAGTCACCCTGATGCAGGATTTACTCCTAACACCAATAATAAGTTTGGACGATACCGTAATACAGTAGCGGGTCACGCAGCTGTTGCTATTGGTGATAAAGCGTATGCAAAGGGTGCTTTGGGTGTGGCTTATGGTACAGGTGCAACGGTTGAGGATGATGCTGTTGCAGGTACTGCTTTAGGTGCAGGTGCGAAATCAACAAAAATAAATGGTGTGGCTTTAGGCGCTGGTTCACAAACGGATTTAGATGCTAAATTATATAAAAAAGCTGAAGTGCAGGTGTTAGATATTTATGGAAATGCGATTCCAGGAAAAACCGCAATTTTTAACGGCTTCTCTGGTGGCGCAGATAACTTACAAACGGGGGATCAAGTTTCCGTTGGTGCAAAAGGTTTTGAACGACAAATCAAAAATGTTGCGGCAGGTTGGGTAAACAGAGAATCAACAGATGCAATTAATGGTTCTCAGTTAGCTTCTGTTGCAGGCGCTTTAAAAGGAGAGATTGATAAAGCAGGTAAAAATACACCATTTGAGTACGTTGATGAGAATAATAAACCTGTTGATAAGCTAGATGATGGAAATTACTATGAAGAAAATACGGTTGTGCTTAATCCTGTAAATAACAAAGCTTATGAGGCAGGAACCGTGTTGGGTTCTAATGGTAAAGGATATAAGCCAGATACTGTGCTTTATAAAGATAATCCATATCCTGCTGGTTCTATTATTAGTGGAGGTAAAGTTTATCCAAAGGGAACAAGATTTAAAAGTGATGGTACAGCGATTGATGCAGCAGGTAATGTTGCTCAAGAAATTGCATCAGATCCAAGTTTAGAAATTACAGAAGCAGATAGAATTGCTGCAGTAACACCAAAGCAACGAGTAGCTAATAATGTGGTTATTCACGCAAAAAGTGATGCTTCAAAAGCACCTAAACGAGTGACAAATGTCGCAGCAGGTGTTGAGGATACTGATGCGGTAAATGTTTCACAGATTCAAAATTATTTCCATACAAATACTAGCTCTTCAGCAGTAAGTGGAAATACAACCAACTTAGATTTGGTTAATGGTATTGGTGGTGCCAAAGGTGGTTATTCTGTAGCTGCTGGTGTTAATGCACAAGCAACGGGCAACTACGGTTCAATGGCATTAGGCTATAACTCAGCAGCTTCGACAAGTGGTGCAATTGCTCTTGGTATGAATTCAATATCTGCTGGAGAAAGTTCTGTTTCAATTGGTTATAACGCAACATCTTCTGGTCAAGGTTCTGTTTCTTTAGGAAGAAAAACTAAAACAACAGGTAGCAGTGTTGCTCTGGGAAATCTAGCAGAAGCTACAGGTAGTAGTGTTGCCATTGGAGATGAATCAATGGCGAGTGAAGCTAGTTTTGCAATGGGAAATAAAGCAAAAACTACTGGTGCTGCAAATGTTGCTATTGGTAATCATGCGTTAACAGAGGGAACGCAAAGTATGGCAATTGGTCAAGGTGCTCAAGCAAAAGTTGAAGAAAGCTTGGCACTAGGTTCGTTTACTCATGCTTTGGGTAAACAATCTGTTGCCATTGGTAATGATGCTTTTGCTACGGGTGAAATGTCAACGGTTATTGGTACACGTTATATTGGTAATCGAACTATGGCTAATGGTCATTTGGGACATGGGACATCAACCTCTACCGATGGGAAGTTTGCTATAGCGATTGGTAGTGGTACTGGTACTGGTACTAGTGGCGATACAGTGAAGAAAGATCAAATTGCGGAAAGTGATGCAGATTATGGTATCGCTTTGGGAACAAGTTCTCGAACTGAAGTGGGTGCAGAAGCCAGTGTGGCGATAGGGCGTTTATCACAAACCAGAGTTGCAGGTGGTGTGGCACTTGGTTCTGAGTCAATTGCTAATCGTAAATCTATAGATTCTACAAAAGTAACAGCATCTGAAACAATAGATATAACAACAACTGACTTAATACAAGAAACAGATAATGTTTATGCTCTTGATGTTGCTGATGGTGATGATAAAACCAAAATTAAGAATACTGTTAAAGGTGAATTAGGAGCTGTATCTGTTGGTACAGTAACAAGAAAATTTAAAACAAGAAAACCAGGTTTCAGATATACAGGTGATAGTGAAGAAACAGGGGTAAAAACAGGCAATGATATTGCTGCTGCCGAGTTCGAAATCGAAGTTGCAACACGTCAAATCATCAACGTAGCTGCTGGTTCTGCAGATACTGATGCAGTCAACGTTGCACAGTTAAAAGCTGTGGCGAATGTGGCGAAGAAAAAATCGGTAGAAACAGTAAGTGCAGGTGATGGTGTAGGCATAACAACGTCGTCGAATGTAGGTGGAGTTGACTATAAAGTTGCAGTAAATGTAGATGATAAGACGATTGAAATAGTTACTATTGATGAAAATGGTAATAAAGTTATTAAGCAAGCAGATGGTACTTATCAAAATGAATCAGGTAATACAGTAACACCGACAGCGGTAACAAGTGTAGTTGTAGCTAAGACAGCTGATATCACAACAACCGATGGTCTAGCAATCCCAGTAGACGAGAATGCTTTAGCAACAGCAAAAGATATAGCAGAAGCAATTAATGCATCAAGTTTTAATGTTCAAGCTAACGATCATGCGAAAGAGGAGATTTCAGCTGGAGAAACTGTTAAGTTTGTAGATGGAGATAATATAAAAGTTACTCAAGATGGAGCAAACTTTACAATAGCAACGAAGAAAGATTTAGTTGTTGACTCAATTGCACAATCAGACACAGGCGCCAAACTGACGCTAGGAGAAGATGCGATTACGTTAAGTAAAGGCAATGATCCAGTTAAGTTAACGGGAGTGAAAGCAGGAGAGTCAGGTACTGATGCGGTTAACTTTACGCAATTAAAGGCAGTCAAAGATATTGCTGAAGATAAATCAGTAGAGACGGTAGAAGCGAGTGCAGCAGCACAAACTTCGGGTTTAACGGTGACAGAGACGACAAATACAGCGACAGATAAAAACTGGAAAGTTGACTTAAATAAAGACACCTTAGCGACCCAGTTAGTTGTTGATGGTTCGGCATCAAAAGCGACGTTAGAAGAGGGATTAGATTTAACGTATAAGGCGAATGGCACAACGAAAACTACATCATTAAAAACAGGTTTAGAGTTTGCAAATGGTGAGGGAACAGTTGCGAGTATTGATGCGGATGGAAAAGTTAAATATGGCTTAAGTGATGCTGTTCAAGCGGATATTGCGGCAGGTAAGAAACATACGGATTTAACAGTAAATGGAGGGACTTCGGTTACAGATACGTATAACACAACGGGCAATATTTTAGCGAAGAAAACAACAGTAGATGGACAGACTATCTTTGATGTTAAATTAGCGGATAAAGTTGTGTTAGGCACAGCAGGAGACCAAGTAGTAGTAGATGGCACAGCGGGTAAAGTAAAAGCAGGTCAGGTTACAGTAGATGGTAAAGCTGGTGATGTAACAGGTTTAACGAACGTAGATTTATCAGGTGCAGACTTTGGAACGGCAGGCAGAGCGGCAACGGAAGAGCAGTTAAAGCTGGTAGATACTGAAGCGAAGAAAAAATCGGTAGAAACAGTCAGTGCAGGAGCAGGTATAGCGATTGCGGAAACAGACGGTGCGAATGGAAAAGATTATGCTGTATCAGTAGATTTTGGAGAGGTAGCGGCTGGTAATGCAAAAGCAGTGACAGGAGGCGCGGTGCATACGGCGGTAGAAGCGGCGAAAGAGTCGGTAGAAGCAGACGGAGCAGATGCAGGGCTAACTGTGACAAAAGAAGCGGTAGCTGGAAAAGGCACGAAGTTTAAAGTTAAGCTGGATGATGCAACGAAGGCACAGTTGAAGAAAGAAGAGACGGTTTCAACGACAGATACGAACTTAACGGTAGATGGAAGTGCGACGAATGCGAGTGGAGCGAAAGACTTTAAGCTTGGTTTAGCGAAAGACTTAGTGATTGACTCGATAGGTAAGTCAGCGACAGGCGCCAAACTGACGTTAGGAGAAGATGCGATTACGTTAAGTAAAGGTACTAAACCAGTTAAGTTAACAGGCGTGGCTGATGGAGAGTTGAGCGCATCAAGTAAGGATGCAGTAAATGGAAGTCAATTAAAAGCAGTCAAAGATATAGCTGAAGAAAAATCAGTAGAGACGGTAGAAGCGAGTGCAGCAGCACAAACTTCGGGTTTAACGGTGACAGAGACGACAAATACAGCGACAGATAAAAACTGGAAAGTTGACTTAAATAAAGACACCTTAGCGACCCAGTTAGTTGTTGATGGTTCGGCATCAAAATCGACGTTAGAAGAGGGATTAGATTTAACGTATAAAGCGAATGGCACAACGAAAACTACATCATTAAAAACAGGTTTAGAGTTTGCAAATGGTGAGGGAACAGTTGCGAGTATTGATGCGGATGGAAAAGTTAAATATGGCTTAAGTGATGCTGTTCAAGCGGATATTGCGGCAGGTAAGAAACATACGGATTTAACAGTAAATGGAGGGACTTCGGTTACAGATACGTATAATACAACGGGCAATATTTTAGCGAAGAAAAAGACAGTAGATGGACAGACTATCTTTGATGTTAAATTAGCAGATAAAGTTGTGTTAGGCACAGCAGGAGACCAAGTAGTAGTAGATGGCACAGCGGGTAAAGTAAAAGCAGGTCAGGTTACAGTAGATGGTAAAGCTGGTGATGTAACAGGTTTAACGAACGTAGATTTATCAGGTGCAGACTTTGGAACGGCAGGCAGAGCGGCAACGGAAGAGCAGTTAAAGCTGGTAGATACTGAAGCGAAGAAAAAATCGGTAGAAACAGTAAGTGCAGGAGCTGGTATAGCGATTGCGGAAACAGACGGTGCGAATGGAAAAGATTATGCTGTATCAGTAGATTTTGGAGAGGTAGCGGCTGGTAATGCAAAAGCAGTGACAGGAGGCGCGGTGCATACGGCGGTAGAAGCGGCGAAAGAGTCGGTAGAAGCAGACGGAGCAGATGCAGGGCTAACTGTGACAAAAGAAGCGGTAGCTGGAAAAGGCACGAAGTTTAAAGTTAAGCTGGATGATGCAACGAAGGCACAGTTGAAGAAAGAAGAAACGGTTTCAACGACAGATACGAACTTAACGGTAGATGGAAGTGCGACGAATGCGAGTGGCGCGAAAGACTTTAAGCTTGGTTTAGCGAAAGACTTAGTGATTGACTCGATAGGTAAGTCAGCAACGGGTGCTAAACTGACGTTAGGAGAAGATGCGATTACATTAAGTAAAGGCAATGATCCAGTTAAGTTAACGGGAGTGAAAGCAGGAGAGTCAGGTACTGATGCGGTTAACTTTACGCAATTAGAGGCAGTCAAAGATATTGCTGAAGATAAATCAGTAGAGACGGTAGAAGCGAGTGCAGCAGCACAAACTTCGGGTTTAACGGTGACTGAGACGACAAATACAGCGACAGATAAAAACTGGAAAGTTGACTTAAATAAAGACACCTTAGCGACCCAGTTAGTTGTTGATGGTTCGGCATCAAAATCGACGTTAGAAGAGGGATTAGATTTAACGTATAAAGCGAATGGCACAACGAAAACTACATCATTAAAAACAGGTTTAGAGTTTGCAAATGGTGAGGGAACAGTTGCGAGTATTGATGCGGATGGAAAAGTTAAATATGGCTTAAGTGATGCTGTTCAAGCGGATATTGCGGCAGGTAAGAAACATACGGATTTAACAGTAAATGGAGGGACTTCGGTTACAGATACGTATAATACAACGGGCAATATTTTAGCGAAGAAAAAGACAGTAGATGGACAGACTATCTTTGATGTTAAATTAGCGGATAAAGTTGTGTTAGGCACAGCAGGAGACCAAGTAGTAGTAGATGGCACAGCGGGTAAAGTAAAAGCGGGTCAGGTTACAGTAGATGGTAAAGCTGGTGATGTAACAGGTTTAACGAACGTAGATTTATCAGGTGCAGACTTTGGAACGGCAGGCAGAGCGGCAACGGAAGAGCAGTTAAAGCTGGTAGATACTGAAGCGAAGAAAAAATCGGTAGAAACAGTAAGTGCAGGAGCTGGTATAGCGATTGCGGAAACAGACGGTGCGAATGGAAAAGATTATGCTGTATCAGTAGATTTTGGAGAGGTAGCGGCTGGCAATGCAAAAGCAGTAACAGGGGATAAAGTTCACACAGCAGTAGAAGCAGCGAAAGAGTCGGTAGAAGCAGACGGAGCAGATGCAGGGCTAACTGTGACAAAAGAAGCGGTAGCTGGAAAAGGCACGAAGTTTAAAGTTAAGCTGGATGATGCAACGAAGGCACAGTTGAAGAAAGAAGAGACGGTTTCAACGACAGATACGAACTTAACGGTAGATGGAAGTGCGACGAATGCGAGTGGCGCGAAAGACTTTAAGCTTGGTTTAGCGAAAGACTTAGTGATTGACTCGATAGGTAAGTCAGCGACAGGCGCTAAACTGACGTTAGGAGAAGATGCGATTACGTTAAGTAAAGGTACTAAACCAGTTAAATTAACAGGTATTAAGGCAGGGGAATCTGGCACAGACGCGGTTAATGTTGATCAATTAGAAGCTGTGAGAACAGTGGCTAGTCAGAAAACAAAATTGGTTGCTGGTGTTGGCACAACCTTAGATGGTTTAGGTACTGATGCGGATCCGTACAAAGTTAATGTTGACTTTGGTACTGTGACAGCGGGTAATACTAAAGCAGTGACTGGTGGTGCAGTTTATAATGCCCTTGCAGATAAAGCAGATAAAAACTTATCTAATATTGACAATGCAGGTAAACAGGTAATTACTGGCTTAGTTGATGCAGAAGGGAAAGATGGTATTTCAGTGAATACAGCTGTTGATCCAAATACAGGTGTTAAGAAGTTTACTATCGGCTTAGATGCTGCTACAAACTTTGCCATTAGCAAAGTTGAAACAGTATCCTCTACAAACGCTAATTTACTTGTCGATGACAAAACTCAAAATGCATCGGGTGGTAAAGAATTTAAAGTAACGCTAAATAAAGATTTAACTGATTTAGATTCTGTTGTGTTAGGTGATAAGGTTGCTGATGATGTAGTTTCTTTATCTAAAGATAAAGGTATTAATGCAGGTAAGAAGCAAATTACTAATGTAGCTAGTGGTTTAGGTGGTAAAAACCTTAAAGATATTAAAAATACTGATGCAGAGTGGAACAATGCGGCAACAGTAGGAGATCTAACCAAAGTAGAAGGTAATGTTACTCATATCAATAAGATTATTGGTGGACAGAATGCAGATGGAAAACCAGTAGATGGAAACGGTGATCAACTGACGGACTCTGATGGAAATGCGATTACTACGGCAGAAGCATTAAAAACCTATGATGTAAGAGGACAAACTGCAACAAATGATAACACGGTCATTTCAGCCATTAAAAATATGAATGAAGGTGGTATTAAATATTTCCACACGAATGATAAGAGTGGTCAAACTGTTGGAGGGGATGTCTCTGATACAGATGATTCTAGTGCGTCAGGAAAATATGCGACAGCGATAGGTTATAATGCTTCAGCAGCGGCAGAAAATACCATCGCTTTTGGTAAAGGGGCGAAAGCAACTGCAGAAAACTCCATTGCCATTGGTACAGGTAATATTGTGAATGCGAAAAAATCTGGTGCTATTGGTGACCCAAGTATTATTGAAGCAAAAGATAGCAAAGGAATGGCAGTAGAAGGCGTTTACTCTATTGGTAATGACAATGCAATTAACAGTTCAGATACTTTTGTGTTGGGTAACAATGTAAATAGCAAAAAAGTTGCAGGGAAAACCGTTGCTCAAGGTGATACTGTTGAAAACTCTGTTTATTTAGGGAGTAAAACCACAGCAACGAAAAGTGAAACTAATGCGGCTGGTAAGAAAGTCAGAGATGTTGGAAATAAAAACCTAAAATCTGATGGGACTAAAGGTAAAACAACTTCGGCTGGCGATAAAGGCACTGTTAAGTCAGCTACAGTAGGTGGAATCACTTATGGTGGATTTGCTGGAGCAACAGCGAAAGGCGTGGTGTCTGTTGGTGCTGCTGATAGTGAAAGACGTATCCAAAATGTTGCGGCAGGTGAAATATCACGTACTTCAACTGATGCGATTAATGGAAGTCAGCTTCATGCGACTAATAGAGCACTTGCTAATTTATCTGATAAATTAATGGACATTGATACAGGTTCAAAAGCAGGTATTGCTGGTAGTGCTGCTATTGCAATGTTAGGTCAAGCAAGAAATGCTGGCGATAGAGCGATTAGTGCTGGTTTTGCTACTCATCGAGGAGAGTCTGCATTAGCTGTGGGTGTTTCATCTTGGTCTGATAATGGAAAATGGTTGTTGAAAGGATCTGCATCTTATGATTCTCAACGCAACACAACCTTTGGTGGATCTGCAACTTATAACTGGTAATACAGTAATAGTATAAGATTCAACTCATTGTAAATGAGGTAGTTTTATAGCCAGTCTAAGCATTTAGACTGGCTATTTTTATTAATAAAATAATTTAACTGTCTTTTTATACAGTAACAATATATACTTATACAAAAATAAATTAACGAGACACTACAATGATAGGACGATTACAAGGCAAAATTATTGAAAAAACACCACCAGAAATTGTATTAGATGTACAAGGAGTGGGTTATGAATTACTACTACCAATGACAAGTTTTTACGATTTACCTAAAGTTGGGGAAGAGGTAACACTTTTTACGCATTTAAGTATTAGAGAAGATGCACATTTACTTTTTGGTTTTTCACAAAAAGTGGATCGCACACTGTTTCGAGCGTTAATTAAAACCAATGGAGTAGGTCCAAAACTGGCATTAGCTATCCTTTCTGCAATGTCGGTTAATGATTTCGCCACTGCAGTTGAGAATGAAGATATCATAAAATTGACTAAGATTCCGGGTGTCGGTAAAAAAACGGCAGAGCGATTATTGGTTGAGTTAAAAGATAAATTTAAGTCAATGGCACAAACCGAGTTTTTTGTTGAACAATCTTCACTACAAACAACAACTATTAATACTGCTAATCCAAGTAATGAAGCAAAAGAAGCGTTAATTGCATTAGGTTATAAAGCAACGGAAATAGAAAAAATGTTAAAACGAGTTCAACAACAAGATCTTACCAGTGAACAAATTATTCGAGAAGCACTCAAAAAATCGTTATAATACCCCTATGATTTGTAATATAGCGGTAACATCATATTAAAAATTTACAAATTTTAAGTCTATATAGTTGTACTAATTGAGACAAACTGCTACGATCTGACACGAAATCGTGATAATTTCATTTAAAATGCTAAAAAATTATCGCAAATTAAGTAAATTTCAGGTAACCTAACGGCAATTTATTTTTACATTTATTTAACTATCTAAATATTATTCATTTAGGTGGTTTGTTATTTATTCAATTTAACCTAAACGGATCTCATCATAATGGATATTCGAAAAATTAAGAAACTTATTGAACTTGTTGAAGCATCAGGTATTACAGAATTAGAAGTAGCTGAAGAAGATGGTTCAGTACGTATTAGTCGTGAGAGTAATACACAAGTAGTCGCACAACCACAGCAACAATATACAACAGCACAAACCGTAGAAGTAGCTCCTCCTGTAGAAAAAACTACTCCAACACCAGTATTGGAAAATACTGTGATATCAGGGCATACCATTGCTTCTCCAATGGTTGGAACGTTTTATCGTAGCCCAAGTCCAGAAGCAAAACCTTTTATTGAAGAAGGGCAAAGTGTGAAAGTGGGTGATACACTTTGCATTGTAGAAGCAATGAAAATGATGAATAAAATAGAATCAGATAAAGCAGGAATAGTGAAAGCAATTCTTGTTGATGATGGTGATGCGGTTGAGTTTGATCAAAAACTTATCATCATTGAATAGTTACGATAGGACATACAGATGTTAAAAAAAGTTGTTATTGCTAATCGTGGTGAAGTTGCATTGCGCATTTTAAGAGCCTGTAAAGAGCTCGGGATTCAAACAGTTGCAGTGCATTCAACAGCAGATCGTGAGTTAAAACACGTACGCCTTGCTGATGAAACCATTTGTATTGGACCTGCTTCTTCAGTTAAAAGTTATTTGAACACTCCTGCTATTATTGCAGCCGCAGAAGTAACAGGGGCAGATGCGATTCATCCTGGATATGGTTTTTTATCTGAAAATGCAGATTTTGCAGAGCAAGTTGAGTGTTCAGGTTTCGCCTTTATTGGGCCAACTGCTAATGTTATTCGCTTAATGGGGGACAAAGTTTCTGCCATTAATGCAATGAAAAAAGCAGGGATCCCTTGTGTACCAGGTTCTGGTGGCGCTATTGGTGATGATGCAATTAAAAACAAAGAGATTGCAAATAAAATTGGTTATCCAGTGATTATCAAAGCCTCTGGAGGTGGTGGTGGTCGTGGGATGCGAGTTGTTCGCTCTGAAAAAGAATTAGCAGAAGCCATTGCGATGACTAAAACAGAAGCCAGAGCAGCCTTTAATAACGATATGGTATATATGGAGAAATATCTTGAAAATCCTCGCCATATTGAAGTTCAAGTACTTGCGGATACACAGGGTAATGCGATTTATTTAGCAGAGCGAGATTGTTCTATGCAACGTCGCCACCAAAAAGTACTTGAAGAAGCGCCTGCTCCAGGCATTTCTGACGAGTTACGTCAATTTATCGGTGAACGCTGTGCAAATGCGTGTCGTACCATTGGTTATCGAGGTGCTGGCACATTTGAGTTTTTATATGAAAATGGTGAGTTCTATTTCATTGAAATGAATACTCGAATTCAAGTGGAACATCCTGTAACAGAAATGATCACAGGTGTTGATCTGGTTAAAGAACAATTACGCATTGCATCAGGCTTACCATTATCGGTTACACAAGATCAAATCAAAGTAAGAGGGCATTCAATAGAGTGCCGTATCAATGCAGAAGATCCAAGAAGTTTTCTTCCTTCGCCAGGAAAAATTACACGTTTACACGTACCAGGTGGATTAGGTATACGTTGGGATTCTCATATTTATGCAGACTATACGGTACCACCTCACTATGATTCAATGATTGCTAAATTGATCACCTATGGTGAAACACGAGATATTGCTATTCGACGAATGGAAATTGCCTTATCTGAAATCATCATCGATGGTATTAAGACCAATATTTTGTTACACCAAGATATTTTAAGTGATGAAAATTTTGTACAAGGAGAAATGAATATTCATTACCTTGAAAAAAAATTAGGCATTATTTAATCATCTCAAATGAAAACGGTACATTCTAAGTGCCGTTTTTTTGTTAATACATTCTTGTTACAACATCAACATTATTACTCAAAATTCTTTTTCTTTCCTTTTTTTGTTATCTTAAATACAAGCGGTACGATCTTAACTAAAATTTACAAATTTATATTTATAATCAATAAGTTATTAATTGTTTATGAGTAAGGCGATGGTTTTATTGGCATTTTATGATGATTTTACTTTCATTTATTGGTGTTTTTATTTGCAAAATTATTGTTATAAATGTTAGCATTAGGGGTTCAACCCACTAATTTAATACATTTTTACGTATTTTCGACCGTTTATAGAGGTATATTGATGAACAAAGTATTTAAAGTTATCTGGTGTAAAACAAACCAAACAATGATTGCTGTATCAGAATTGGCAAAATCACAAGGCAAATCCTCAAGTATCACAAGTTCACAGCCACATTTTAAGTTAGCAAAAGTTACTCTTTCAATAATGATGGTACTTGCTGGGCAGTCTGTGTTTGCAGCGATTTCAACAGGAGTCAAAACATCAACAGGTAGTAGTGCGATTCAAAATACTGCAGGTAAATACAATTATTGCTATTTTGATACTAGCAACAGAGCAGTTGTTTGTGGCGATAAAGATACTAAAGGTTCAGGTGGTGACGAAGGAACCATCTCTTTAGGAAGTAATGCACAAGTGAAAAAGGACGGCGGAGTTGCAATTGGATCGGATAGCCTTAGTGATGGTTATAGCTCTGTCGCTATAGGTTGGGTAGCTCAAGCAACAAAGATGGGAGCCGTTGCACTTGGAAGAAAGGCACAGGCAAAGGCACAATCTAGTGTTGCAATAGGGAATGAGGCAGAAGCACAGTATTCATCATCGGTAGCTATCGGATCTAGTGCTAAAACTAAAGCTTCATCATCGGTAGCTATTGGCAACGGAGCAGAGACTATAGGGAGTTCTAGTTTTGCAATGGGAAAAGGTGCAAAAACTGAAGGAGATTCTAGTTTCGCACTGGGAAATGGTGCTGCTGCAACTAATTCATCGTCAGTTGCTATAGGAACATCAGCAACAGCTAGTGGTTACAGAAGCTTTGCAATGGGATATAAAGCAAACACTTCTGGAAACTTAAATGTCGCTATTGGTAATTATGCTAAGACAAAAGATACTCAAAGTATGGCTATGGGACAAGGTGCACAAGCAACTGCTCAAGAAACCTTAGCTTTAGGTTCATTTACTCATGCGTTGGGAACACAATCTGTTGCGATTGGTAATGATGTTTTTGCTAAGGGGGTTATGTCAACCGTTATTGGTACGCGCTATATTGGCAATCCAAGTATAGATAATGGTCATTTTGGTCATGGAACATCCACGTCTACAGATGGAGATTATGCTATTGCTATTGGTAGTGGTTTTGGTACTAGAGGTAGTACGGTATATCTAGATCAAGTCGCTGAAAGTGATGCTAGTTATGGTATTGCTTTAGGAACCAGTTCTCGAACAGAAAAAGGTGCAGAAGAGAGTGTGGCAATTGGCCGCTTATCTGCAACTGAAAAAAATATCAAAGGTGGTGTGGCATTGGGTTCTCAATCTATTGCCAATCGTCAAGCATTAACAAGTGTTTCGGCTAGTGCAGATAATAGTGGAATGGAGAATGCGGAGCCAAATAAAATTACAAAAGTATATTCGCCATTTTCTGATTCCAACTTAGAGATTGTACAAACAGTACAAGGTGACTTAGGTGCCGTTTCTGTTGGAACATATAAAAGAAAATTTAAGACCAGAACGCCTGGGTACAGGTATAACAGTGATACTGATGATAAAAATAAAGCTACAAAATCAGGAGTCCCTCTCAAAGCTAAAGAGTTTGATATTGAAATTGCCACACGCCAAATCATCAATGTAGCAGCAGGTTCTTTGGATACTGATGCAGTCAACGTTGCACAGTTAAAAGCTGTGGCGAAAGAAGTGCAAAAAGGTTTGGACTATAGTGGAGATGTAGATAGTAGTAATACTCAAACAGCAAATAAATTTAACCGTAAATTAGGTCAAGAAACTAAAATTATCGGTGGTGTCACTAATACTACAAAACTCAGTGGTAATAATATCGGTGTTGTTTCAGATGGAGCGGGTACATTAGCGATAAAATTAGCAAAAGAGTTATCAGGACTAACGTCAGTTGTTCTAGGTACTAATTCTAGTGATGCAAATACAGTTGCATTGACTACAACGGGTATCAATGCAGGAAGTAAAACAATTACAAATGTAGCAAGTGGTGGAACAACAGGTACAAATGCTGCAAATATAAGTGATGTTAAAACTGCAGTATCAAATTCTTCTTGGAATATAGCAGGAAATGATAAAGCAGTAGTTGGGAATGGTGTAAATCCAACTGAAAAAGTTAGCTTTATAAATGGAAATGCCACAACAGTCAGTCAGTGTCACTCCAGATGGGACAAATGATTATGCTGTTAAGTATGATGTAAATGTAGATACTGATACTTTAGAAGTAGATGGGCAAAAAATCAAAGTAAAAACAGCGACCTTGACGGTAAATGATGGCACGGCTACCAACGTACCAAAAGGAAAAGTTGCAGATTTAAGTAATGATGATAAGAAAAAACTTGTGACTGCTGATAGTATCGTGAAAGCGATAAATAGCGCAGGTTTTATTGTTAATGCTACAGCAGGAGATGGAGAATTAGGTGCAGAAAGTACATCTAGTGAACTTATTAAGCCAAGTGATACAGTCACTTTTGAAGCAGATAAAAATATTAAGATTACTCAAACAGAGGGTAAGTTTGAATTTGCTACAAAAGAGAATGTAGAGTTTACTCAAGTAAAAACGGGTAATACTGTTTTAAAAGAGGGAAGTTTAGTAATCAACTCTACTGAAACAGATTCTACTAAGCAAGTAAGCTTGACAAGTAATGGGTTAAATAATGGTGGTAAGAAAATCACTAATGTTGCCGCAGGTACTGACGCAACAGATGCCGTAAATAAAGGGCAATTAGATTTAGTAACAGCTAAAGCGGAGGCTCATACAACAGTAAGTGCAGGAAGTGGAGTAAGTGTTACATCAACAGGAGCAAATGCTAAAGATTATAGAGTAGCAGTGAATGTAGATAATGAAACAATTACGACCGAAACATTTAATGATAATGGGGTACAGAAAACAAGACTTAAAGCAAAAACAACGACTCTAGCTGTTAGTGATGGAAAAGTGAATGTACCAGCTGATACTAAGGTTCTTGCTACAGCATTTGAGATTGCGAATGCGATTAATGGTGTAGGTTTTACTATTAAAGCAAATAGTGAGACAGATGGAGAGTTTATTAGTGCTGGTGGTACAGTTGATTTAGTTGGTGGTAAAGGTATTAGTGTGACTCGTGCAGGTTCTAAATTCACCTTTGCAACAGATTCGCAAGCCTTAGCTGAAGATGCACAATTGCCAGTGGTTTATACCAAAGCTGATGGTACAAAAGTGTATAAGAAGCCAAATGGTCAGTTTACTGAAAATGCAGACTTAACAGGAGCAGAAATTGAGCCAACAGATGTAATAGCTTCAATGCAAAATGCAAAAGGTGAAATAAAACCAACTAAACTAGCAAATGTAGGTGATGGCACTATCAGCGCTACCTCAAAAGATGCAGTTAATGGTTCACAAATCAAAGGAATGGCTGATTCAGTAGCAAATGCCATTGGCGGTGGTTCAACAGTAGAAGCAGATGGAAAAATTTCAGCTCCACGCTTTACTTTAACTAATGGTGATCCAAGTGATGGTGGAACGACGGCGTATACAAGTGTAGGCGACGCTTTAATGGGCTTGAATACAGCTGTAACTAAACCGATAACCTTTACAGGTGATGAGGGAAGCAGTAAACAAAAACTCGGTTCAAGTTTTAAAATTGCAACAGGTACTGCGAAAGCAGGTTTTATTGGAGACAATTTACATACTAAAGTTGAAGGGAACAAAGTCACTGTTGGTTTAAGTGAAACACCAGACTTTAAAACGGTTACTGTAGGAGAAGCAGGTAAAAAAGTCACTATTGGTGGACAAACCATTACAGGCTTAAAAGATACCATTACTGCTCCAGCAGATCCAAAAGTAGACGTTGCTCCAACAAATATAGCGGCTGGTACAGTGGCAACGGTTAATGATGTATTAAATTCAGGCTGGAACTTACAAGTTGGTGGTAAAAAAGCTGATTTTGTACAAGCTTATGATACAGTAAACTTCAAAGGTAAAGACGGTATTACTGTAACACATAACACAGATAATGGCGTTAATAATATCGAAATTGGTTTAACGGCTGGTACAATTGACAATAACGCAGGTACAGGTGCTGCAAATGGTGATGAAGGTTTTGTGACGGGCAGTCAAGTTGCAAAAGCGATTAATAATGCAGGTCATACCGTAACAACTAAGAATACTGATGAGGCTGTTACTGAAAATGCAGAAAGTAGTTTAATTAAAAATGGTCAGGCGCTAACCGTTGAAGCAGGTAAAAACCTAAGTGCTTCAATGGATAAGGCGAATGGCACATTAAAAATTTCAACGAAAACAAAAGTTGATTTTGATAATGTAAAAGTTGGTGATGTAGTTATCAATAAAGATACAGGTATTAATGCAGGCAATAAGCAAATCACGAATGTAGCCAGTGGTTTAGGAAATAGAACACTTGACCAAATTAAGAGTGAGGGTGATACCGCCGCTGAATGGAACAATGCTGCTACAGTTGGTGACTTAACCAAAGTACAAGGCAATGTAACAAATATTAGCAATAATATTAATAAAATTATTGGTGGTATAGATGCTGATGGTAATGCAACTAATGCAAATGGTGATGTAATTAAGGTCAAAGATGAAAATGGTAATGAAGTTAACTTAACTGTTAAAGAAGCATTGAAAACCTATAATCCACAATCACAAGGTGAGTATACAACGAATTCAGTTCCAGAAGCGATTTATCGTATGAATGAAGGGGGAATTAAATACTTCCATACCAATGATGGAACAGCCAATTACGATGAGCAAGATACTAATAAGGTAGACTCATCTGCTAAAGGAAAATTCTCAACAGCGATTGGTTATAAAGCCTCTACAGGAGAAAATGCTAAGAATGCTCTTGCCTTTGGTAATGGTGCTCAAGCCAATGCTGAAGATTCAATAGCTATTGGTACAGGTAATATTGTCAATGCCAAACATTCTGGCGCATTTGGTGACCCAAGCTATATAGCAAAAGTTGATGTTGACAATAATGATGTTGATGGAAGTTACTCTCTTGGTAATAATAATGTTATTAACAGCTCAAATACATTCGTATTGGGTAATAATGTGAATAACTCAGGTGAAACTGAAGTACTAAAAGACTCTAAAGGTAATATTCTTAGAGATAAAGATGGAAAACCGAGAACTAAACCTGTTGCTCAGGGCGAAACTGTTGAAAACTCTGTTTATCTAGGGAATAAAACTACTGCCACAAAAGGCGATAAAGTTGGTACGAAGAATCTGACTGCTAAGAAAGGTAAAAAAGCGACCGAAGGAAAAACAACCACTGCTGGAGATAAAGGAACGGTTAAATCGGCAACTGTAGGTGGTATTACTTACGGTGGGTTTGCTGGTGCAAAAGCAGACGGAGTGGTTTCTGTAGGGGCTGCTGGTAGTGAAAGACGTATCCAAAATGTGGCAGCAGGGGAGATCTCTAAAACCTCAACAGATGCGATTAATGGTAGCCAACTTTATTCAACCAATGCTGAAATTGCAAAATTATCTCAAAAATTAGGTGATTTGAAGGGCTCTATGAGTGCTGGTATTGCAGGGGCTTATGCAGCTGCAGCATTGGCTCAGCCTCACGATCCAGGTGCAAGTAGTGTTGGGGTTGCTGTAGGTAACTTTAGAGGAGAATCTGCATTATCGATTGGTGTCTCAACCATTTCTGATAATGGACGTTGGATATTGAAAGGACTAGTAACTCATGACTCACAAAGCCACACAGGTGCTGCGGCGAGTGTGAATTATCAATGGTAAAAACAAGTTATCCTTAGCGTATCTTGTTGTAGATACGCTTTAGGCTAGGAATTTGGTATTGACTAGGTACGCTAGTTAATAATAAAATGAAGTTTCTTAAATCAAGGGGTTTGTAAAATGAAACTATTAAAATATGCGGGTTTAGCCGTAGGAATGTTGTCTTTGGTGGCGTGTACTAGCACGTTAAATGATATTAATGAAAATGGTGCATTAGAAAATACTGATGCCACCAATCTAGTTTGGCCACAAATAGATGATGCCACTCTGCCTGAAGGTATTTTTCCTAATTTAGGTAATCTTGATCGTATTGGTCCAGGAGTGACTAAAAAAGATTTATACTATTTACTTGAACGTCCTCATTTCTCAGAAATGCACGGAGCAAGAGAGTGGAATTATATTATGAAATTCCGTCAAGCAGATCGTTCAGTTAAGGTTTGTCAATATAAAGTATTATTTGATGATGATATGGTGGCACAAAACTTCTATTGGTTGCCAGCAGACTGTTTAACAGAGAAATTAAACTTAGCAGCAGATGCACTCTTCCCATTCAATCGTGGTGGTGTTAGAGATATTAAATTTGCAGGTAAGAAAAAATTAAATGAACTTGCTGCTTATATTACTAAGCTTGGCAACAAATCTACTGTGAAATTAGTAGGTCATACAGATTACATTGGCCGTAAAGCATACAACCAAAGACTTTCTGAAAAACGTGCAAGAAGTGTTGGACGTTACTTAGTAATGAAAGGTGTAAACCCAGCAAATATTACGACTTTTGGTATGGGTGAGAGCCAACCAGTGAAACATTGTCGTAAAACTAAAAAATCACGCTTAGTGAGATGTTTAGCACCTAACCGTCGTGTTAGTGTAGAAATTATTAAACGTTAATTTTTCTATTAGGTTAAATAAAAATCGAGCTTATTTAGGCTCGATTTTTTGTTTGAGTAAAAGAGTTTAAAATTTAATATTTTTATCCTTTATGCCAAAATTACCTATCTTCTTAACTTCAATGCTATCTTATTATTCAACAGAGTCAGTTATGCGATTTATTCTTCTTTTATTATTTTCTTTTTTTAGTACTCAATTATTCGCTTTGTCAGGTGAGCAACTGGTTAAAGATGCTCGATCTCAAATTGGAACAACATTGTTTTATGATCCTGCTTACACCAAACTAACATACCCAATGGGAGATATACCTATGATAAAAGGGGTGTGTACGGATGTTGTGATTCGAGCATTAAGAAAACAAGGTATGGATTTACAAAAATTGATTCACGAAGATATGCAAAAGCATTTTAGTCAATATCCTAAAAAATGGGGATTAAAAAAGACCGATAAAAATATCGATCATCGCCGAGTCCCTAATATAGCGACCTACTTTAAACGAAAAGGCTATGAAATTAAAACCGATAAGTTTCAACGTGGTGATATTGTGACTTGGGATTTAGGGCGAGGTATTACCCATATTGGGATTATTTCAGATAAAAAATCAGGAGACATTCCTTTGGTAATTCATAATATTGGTTATGGCACTCAGGAAAATAATATACTCTATAATTTTAAAATTACAGGTATTTTTCGAATTCCGAGTAAATAAATTGCAAAAATCTGCTAAAATCGTACCGCTTAATAATAAGGAATAAAAGAGACTATAAAAATGTTAAATACCGTATCTCAACGTTTACTTGCTCCAAGTGGGTTAGAATTATCAAAATTACATAATATCTTAGATATGTTTTCAATGCGTCAAATTGATTATGGGGATCTCTTTTTCCAACTTAGTATGGATGAAAGCTGGTCGTTAGAAGACAGTATTATCAAAGAAGGGGGATTTTATATTGATCGAGGCGTGGGTGTGCGAGCTGTTGCAGGGGAAAAAACAGGCTTTGCTTATACTGACCAAATCAATTTTAATCAGCTAGAACAATGTGCTAATGCCGCAAGAAGTATTACCAATGAAAGTGGGCATTTAAAGATTCAATCGTTTAAACAAACCAATGCGATTATTCGTTATCCTTCTATTAATCCACTTGAAACGATGAGCCGTGAGCAAAAAGTTGAGTTATTGCATTTAGTTGATAAAACCGCACGAGCTGAAGATCCTCGAGTTATTCAAGTGAATGCAGGGCTTTCTGCATTATATGAAGAAATGTTAATTACAGCCACAGATGGCACAGTTGCCGCTGATATTCGCCCTTTAGTTCGTTTATCTATTTCTGTTCTAGTTGAACAAAATGGTAAACGAGAAAGAGGTGGCACGGGTGCAGGTGGACGATTCTCACTCAATTATTTTTTAGAACCCAATTCACAAGGTGAAGTAAGAGCCATTTATATGGCAAAAGAAGCTGTTCGCCAAGCATTAGTAAACCTAAACGCCATTACTGCACCTGCTGGTGTTATGCCAATTATTTTAGGGGCAGGTTGGCCGGGTATTTTATTACACGAGGCAGTGGGTCACGGTTTAGAAGGGGATTTCAACCGCAAAAAATCCTCGCTTTTCACGGGTAAAATTGGACAAATGGTGACTTCACCTCTTTGTACTATTGTGGATGATGGCACTATCGCAGATAAACGAGGCTCATTAACTGTTGATGATGAAGGCGTTCCTTCACAACGTAATGTGTTAATTGAAAAAGGCATTTTAAAAGGCTATATGCAAGATAAACTCAATGCTCGCTTAATGGGGGTTGAGCCAACAGGTAATGGACGACGTGAGTCTTATGCACACTTACCTATGCCACGAATGACTAACACCTATTTAACAGAAGGGAACAGTAGCTTTGATGAGATGATTGCCTCTGTGGATAAAGGTTTATACGCCCCTCATTTTAGTGGTGGTCAAGTGGATATTACCTCAGGAAAATTTGTGTTCTCTACTTCTGAAGCTTATTTAATTGAAAATGGCAAAATAACTAAACCAGTAACTGGGGCAACGTTAATTGGTAGTGGAATTGAAGCAATGCAACAAGTTTCAATGGTTGGTAAGACAATGGAATTAGATCAAGGTGTCGGAACCTGCGGTAAAGAAGGGCAAAGTGTTCCTGTCGGTGTGGGTCAACCAACGGTTAAATTAGATAAAATTACTGTTGGAGGTCGTGGATAGCGGTACGATCTTTGTGAAAATTTACAAAAATAATAGGGGCAAGTAGATGCAAAGTGATTTACTGATTTATAAAGATGATAATGGCAATGTCGCGATAGATGTACGTTTAGAAGATGAAACCGTTTGGCTATCACAAGTTCAAATGGCGGAATTGTTTGGTAAAGGAAGAACTACTATTACTGAACATATTCGTAATATCTTCAGAGAGGGTGAATTAGTTGAAGAAATGGTGTGTCGGAAATTCCGACATACCAGTAAACACGGAGCTATTAAAGGAAAAACACAAAAAAGGGAGGTTCTTTATTATAATCTTGATGTGATTATTTCTGTTGGTTATCGAGTAAAATCCCAGCAAGGTACACAATTTCGTATTTGGGCAACCTCTCGATTAAAAGATTATTTGATTAAGGGTTATGCGATTAATCAACAGCGTTTACTACAAAATAGTCAAGAATTACAACAAGCCCTTGCACTTATTCAAAAAACAGCAAATTCATCTGAATTAACTGTAGAGAGTGGTAGAGGTTTGGTTGATATTGTTAGTCGTTATACGCAAACTTTTTTGTGGCTACAACAGTATGATGAAGGGTTATTGACTGAACCTAAAACTCAACTAGGTGGAGAATTGCCAAGTGTTGAACAGGCTCGTATAGGATTAAGTGAGTTAAAACAACAATTGATATCTCGAGGCGAAGCATCAGAATTATTTGGACGTGAGCGAGATGATGGGTTAAGTGCAATTCTAGGTAACCTTAGTCAAAGTGTTTTTGGCGAGCCTGCTTACCCAAGTATTGAGGAAAAAGCCGCTCATTTACTCTATTTTATCGTTAAGAATCACCCCTTTTCAGATGGCAACAAGCGTAGTGGAGCATTTCTTTTTGTTGATTTTTTACATCGTAATAATAGGCTATTTAATACTGATGGTAATGTTGTGATTAATGATACAGGATTAGCTGCACTAACCTTACTGGTGGCTGAATCTGATCCAAAACAAAAAGAGACTTTGATTAAACTGATTATACATATGTTAAAAAAATAAATTAAACAATGTTATAAAAAAGAAAGGATTAAACCAGTGAAAACAAATTTTGATGAAATTTTACAAAAAATAGAAGAAACACAGTTTTTTAGTCGTGCTGGTATTAATGAATTTTTAGGAGAAAATATTATTTTAATAAAAAGCTTAGAAGATGCTTTTATAAATAATGATACTACTGATTTTCAAGGATTTTTTAATAAAATGGAATACTTTCCTTCAAGCTTGAAAGTGATAGAGGATCCTTTTTATAAAGATATCTATACCCCCAAAGCACTTGTAAAGCAAAAGGTACAAATAAGTAAAATGATTTTCCAAAAAATAGCAAAATTAGATGAAAATTTGTTTAACGTAAAGCAGCATAATTTTCATCAATGCTTCAAATACTCAGCAAGTTGTGCTTTTAGCGGATACTTTCTTGAAAATTATTTGCAGTTGGGTAATCAATGGAAAAGGGTGGTAGATATTTATCATAAAGGACATTATCCCTTTGGTTTTTATAAAGAGACATTATTTGTGGTTTAGGTACAAAAGGGATAATTTAAAATGAATGTAGATTTTGAAGCCTTTAAAGAATACGCTTCTTGGTTTATTAAAAAATCAGCCTGAATTTACTTTTCATACATTTGACAATATTATCAATTTTATTGATTATGTTGAAGCTTTTGCTTCTCAATGGGTAGATAAAATAGAAATGAATAACAATGTGGTTTGTGTTTGGATTGGATATTTCAGCTCTGAAGAAGAGCTATATGATAACTATTTAAGTTTTAATTATGAAAATGAAGAAGTATCCCGTTTATGTAAAGATACAGGTTTAGATTATTACGATGAGGATTTTATTGAAAGTTGGTGGTTTGAAACCTTAGAAATAAATAATTTATTGAATAATAAAGATTATTTATCAGACTTCGAATATTTTTTTGATGAACTTATTGTAAAATTAAAAGAGCTAGATTTATCTCAATATAATTCCATTTCATTTTTATTTGGTACACAAGATCAAAATGAAAATTTATTTGCTTATCAGGGAATGACGATGAAAAATGCACCCATTCAATTTGTATTTAAAAAGGAATATGTGAAATGAACAGCTTCCATTTTTCGAAAAATCAGTGTGAAAACTGTAATAAATATATTGATGTGGGTGAGCACGAGATTGATGAAATAGTTAAACAGATGAGATACAAAGTGGTATGCGTTGAGTGTAAAATAAGACTCGAAAAAGAAAAATAAGCGGTATGATCTTTGTAAAAATTTACAAAAATAAGGAATAAATATGGCGTGGATACAAATTCGTTTGAATAGTACAGATGATAAAGCAGAGCAACTAAGTGAATTTTTTGAAGAATGGGGGGCAGTGTCTATCACTTATATGGATAGTCAAGATACTCCCATTTTTGAACCGTTACCGGGTGAAACTCGTTTATGGGGGAATACTGATGTTGTAGCGTTGTTTGATGCTGAAACTGAGATGAAACCTATTCTTACATCACTGCAACAAAGTGGCATTATTGAATCTGATTTTGCCTATAAAATTGAGCAACTTGAAGATAAAGATTGGGAGCGTGAGTGGATGGATAATTTCCATCCAATGCAATTTGGTGAGCGTTTATGGATTTGTCCAAGTTGGCGAGAGGTGCCGGATCCTAATGCGGTAAACGTGATGTTAGATCCAGGTTTAGCTTTTGGAACAGGAACTCACCCAACCACTGAACTCTGTTTACGCTGGTTAGATAGCCTAGATTTAGCAGGTAAAACTGTGATTGATTTTGGTTGTGGTTCAGGTATTTTGGCGATTGCTGCGTTGAAATTAGGGGCAAAATCAGTTATTGGTATTGATATTGATCCTCAGGCAATTACTGCAAGTAAAGTAAATGCGGAGCAAAATGGTGTAGCGGATAAATTGGCCCTTTATTTACCTGAAAATCAACCACAGAATTTACAGGCAGATGTAGTGGTTGCTAATATTCTGGCAGGGCCTTTAAAAGAGCTGGCTCCTTTTATTGTACAGTTGGTGAAACCTCAAGGTTTATTAGGGCTTTCTGGTATTTTAAATACGCAAGCAGAGTCTGTGTGTGAAGTGTATCAGCAAGATTTTTGTTTAGATCCTGTTGTTGAGAAAGAAGAGTGGTGTCGAATTACAGGTATTAAAAGAGGATAGCAAATGAAAAAAATTTTATTATTAAATGGCCCAAATTTGAATATGTTAGGGAAACGTGAGCCTGAGATTTATGGTGCACAAAGCCTTTTAAATATTGAGCAACATCTTCAACAGCTAGCGAGTGAGCAAGGTATTGAACTAGATTGCTTTCAGTCAAATAGTGAGGAGGCTTTGATTAATCGTATTCATCAAGCTTTTCAACAGGTTGATTTTATTTTATTTAATCCAGCCGCTTTTACACATACCAGTGTTGCGTTACGTGATGCGTTACTTTCTGTGAATATTCCTTTTGTAGAAATTCATCTTTCAAATGTTCACTCTCGAGAGCCTTTTCGCCATCACTCTTATTTTAGTGATATTGCACAAGCCGTTATTTGTGGATTGGGTGTAAAAGGGTATGAATATGGATTAGATTTTGCATTATCCGGGTTGAAAAAATAGGCGTAAAAAAAGGATTAAATACTGTTAGTACTTAATCCTTTTGATTGATACTTGACCTTTTAGGCAGAAATATCTGCTTTTAACGCAGCTTGCACCACATCAATCCCTTTTTTATAGTTTTCCATAAATTGTTGGTATCCTTTTGCTATTGCAGGATCTGGCTGTGTAAGTGTAATCTTTGTTTGGTTAAAGATTTCTTGATCTAAATAAGTCTCTAAACGATATTGATCTTTTTTGCTGAGGTAGTTTGCTAACAGTGCAATTCCCCAAGCGCCGCCATCTGATGCAGTATCCATTGTCGCAACAGGCGTATTAAGGGCTGCCGCTAATATAGATTGTGCAACTTGCTCTGTTTTGAAAATACCGCCGTGTCCTAAAATATGTGTAATATTGATATTTTCTTGTTGCTGTAAAATATCCATACCTATTTTCATAGCACCGAAAGCACTATAGAGATGCACTCTAATAAAATTAGCAAGGCTAAATTTAGCATTGGTTGGGTGTAAAAATAATGGGCAGCCTTTGGTTAGCTTAACATTATGCTCTCCTGAATAGAAACCGTAAGAGAGTAATCCACCACAATCAGGATCACCTTGCAATGCTTTAAGGAATAGCTTGTTATAGAGCTCATCAGTATCTATATTAACACCAAAAGTTTGTAGTGTTTCATTGAAAAGATTGATCCAGTTATTGATATCAGTACTACAATTATTGGCGTGAGCCATTGCCACGAGTTTACCTGCTGGAGTAGTGACTAAATCCAATTCAGCATAGCTACGAGAGAGCGGTTTATCCAATACCACCATTGTAAAAGCAGACGTACCAGCAGAAATATTCCCTGTATTTTCTTTAATACTATTGGTTGCTATCATACCTGTTCCAGCATCACCTTCAGGTGGGCAAAGAGGTACACCTGCTTTTAACAGCCCTTTAGGATCTAGCAATCTAGCCCCTTTTTCCGTTAATTTTCCTGCATTTTGACCTGCAACGAGTACTGTTGGTAAAAGATTTTCTAATTTCCACTCTACTTGATAATCAGTAATCACTTGTCCAAATTTTGACAGTAATGTTTTATCATAAGATAACGTATTGGTATCAATTGGGAACATTCCTGAGGCATCGCCAATACCCAATACTTTTTCACCTGTTAATTGCCAATGTACATAGCCTGATAAGGTTGTTAAATAATCTATATCAGCAATATGTGGTTCTTTATCTAGGATGCATTGATAAAGGTGAGCAACACTCCAACGCTGTGGCACAGGATAATCAAAGAGACGTGTTAAGATTTGTGATGCAGGTAGAGTAATATTGTTACGCCATGTTTTAAAAGGACTGAGTTGATTTCCTGCTTTATCAAATGGAAGATAACCGTGCATCATTGCACTGATTCCCATTGCTTTTAACTGGGTAATATGAGTGCCATACTTTTGCGTTACATTGGCTTGTAAACTGGCATAGGCAGCTTGTAAATTATCCCATACTTCATCTAGATGATAAGTCCAAATAGAATCAATAAAACGATTTTCCCAGTCTGCATAACCTGTAGCTAATGTTTCACCACTTTCAGTGATCAAAACGGCTTTTATTCTTGTTGAGCCCAATTCAATACCGACGATAGCGTCACCATTATCAATTAACTGTTTATTTTTTTGCATAAGCGACTCCTTACTGTTGTTAAGCTTTAGCTTGTCATAATTAACACTCTATTTTTTGTAGCATATCTGAGAAATTAACCTCTATATAGTTTTTTTCTAATATAACACGAGTTTGAGCATTTTGCTCAATTTTTGCTAATTGGGAAATACAATCACTTAAACTACAAGCGGTATGATTGACACAATTTTTTGCAAAAAACTCACTTAAACTGACCGCTTGTTGATTGAATAAATTCAACAATAATTGTTGTAAATTTTGTTCTCGTAAGCACTGTGGCACTTTATTAATAGTTAAACGAGTTTGCCCTTGCCAGTGTTTTTCTATAATTTCAAACCCTAAAATAGTAAGCTGTTGCTCACATTGTTGCCACGCAATAGTTTGAACTTCATCAAGGGTTAAACTTAATGGAATGAGCAATACTTTGGTTTCATTTTTTTTCAGTTCAGCTTGTAATGTTAATTCTGCCAATTTTTTTAATGAAACTAAATAAAATACCTCTTGTTTTTTCAACAGCAGCGCTTTATTCTGCACGATGGTAAGTGCTTGAGTGTAGTCTGAATTTGATTGAGTAAGCGGTGTGATCTCTGCTGTTTTTTGCAAATTTTCATTAAAATCTGACCGCTTAATAGGTGAGGTATTTAAGGTTGTATTTTCACTATGCAATAACTCGCCATAAAGACGTTGTGAGGACTTACTTACGCTAGGAGAAGTATAAGATGGCGAACGATTAAAACTTAAACCTTGCGAGTAATTTTCTTGGTATCGTTCCGCAAAAATATTTTTTCCAGCAGCTGCTCTGTTGGTGTCTTTAGCATAGCTTGGAATGGGTTCGTTTACCTGATTATCAATTAAAGGTAAATGCGCTTGTTCCTGTAACGCATTTGCAATACCTTGATAAATAAAATCGTGCACTAATCGTCCTTGATGAAAACGCACTTCGTGTTTTGCTGGGTGAACATTGACGTCCACTTGGCTAGCGTCAAGATCCAAAAAGAGGACAAAACTCGGATAACAATCTTTCGCCAGTAAATCACCATAGGCTTGGCGGATAGCATGGTTAATGGTTTTATCTCGCATCATTCTCCCATTAACATAGCTATAATTCAGATCGTTTTGAGTACGAGCAATAGTGGGCGAACCAATCCAACCTTGTAAATGCAGATCTCCGTGTTGCCAATCTAAATGGACACTATTTTGAATAAAATTATCACCACAAATTGCTGCCACTCGTTTTTGTTGCTGCTCTAAATTGTGATGAGCGATCCCTTTGTAATAGCGGACTTTTTTATCATTATGGGTTAATGTAAATGTAATACTTGGTTTAGCTAAGGCAATACGTCTAACTACTTCATCAATATGATTAAATTCTGTTTTATCTGTACGTAAAAATTTACGTCTTGCAGGGGTATTAAAAAATAAATTAGCGACTTCAATGGTTGTACCAACAGGGTGTGAAGCAGGTTTAACTTCAACCGCCATATCTCGCCCCTGTGCATAAGCCTGCCATGCTTCGGTTTGATTTTCAGGGCGTGAAGTTAAGGTTAAACGAGAAACAGAACTAATACTTGCTAGCGCTTCGCCACGAAAGCCTAAACTTAAAATCGCTTCTAAATCTTCAAGACTGGCAATTTTACTGGTAGCGTGACGAGCCAATGCCAATTCTAAATCGACTTTTGCGATACCACAGCCATTATCACGAATGCGGATCAACTGGGAGCCGCCTTTTTCAATATCAATTTGAATATTGGTAGCCCCTGCATCAAGGCTATTTTCCACTAACTCTTTGACCACAGAAGCGGGACGCTCAACCACTTCCCCTGCGGCAATTTGGTTCGCAAGTTGTGGTGGCAGAATATTGATAAGGTGTTTTTCACTCATTGAGATGACCTTGTTATTTGGATAATTTATGTAAATGATTATCTGGATTCTAGCATAAATAAAATAAGAGAAGAATTTTTATTAAAATATGTAAATTTTAATGAGGATCGTACCGCTTGTTTTTAAACAAAAGGTTATATTATCAGAAAATATAACCTTTATAATTAAGTGTCAAAGCTACACATCTAGTTTAGATTGAATTAATTCAACCATTTTTTGCATCTCTTCCTGTGGTGCTTTTTCTTGGTTCATCAGCCAACGAAACAGTTCAGGATCCGTAAATTTCAACATTTCTACAAAGGTATTTTGTTGTTCTTGTGATAAATTATCGAAATGATTTTTATAAAATGGCATTATCATTTCATCTAATTCACGCATACCACGACGGCATTCCCACTCAATTCTAAAACGATTAAAACTCATTATTTTACCTCTTTTATTCTAAGCTCTTTGGGTACTTCAAAAATAGTATTTTCTTCACAGCCTTCTAATTCTTTGATCGTGTTTGCACCGAGAGCTTTTAAATGTGAAACAACGGATTGTACCAACACTTCTGGTGCAGATGCCCCTGCGGTAATACCGATGGTTTCGACATTTTCAAGCCAATTTGGATCAATATCTTCTGCACCATCAATCAATCTTGCAGGTGTTCCCATACGAGAAGCTAACTCAGCTAAACGGTTAGAGTTGGAAGAGTTTTTAGACCCTACCACTAATACCAGCTGTGATTGTTGTGCTAAATCTCGTACTGCTTGTTGGCGGTTTGTGGTGGCATAACAAATATCGTTTTTACGAGGACCTTGAATTGCAGGATATTTTTGTTTTAACTCTTCAATTACATCAATGGTATCATCAATAGATAAGGTGGTTTGGGTCATAAAAGCAAGTTCCTCATCTTTAGTAACAGAGAGTTTTGCCACATCTTCAATAGATTCAACTAAGTAAATACCGCCTTGCTGATTATCATATTGACCCATTGTGCCTTCTACTTCTGGGTGTCCCTCGTGTCCAATCAAAATCGCTTTTGTTCCTTTACGGCTTGCCCTTGCCACTTGCATATGGACTTTGGTCACTAAAGGACAGGTTGCATCAAATACTTTTAAGTTACGATTTTTTGCCTCGTTCCGAACTGCTTGAGATACTCCGTGAGCTGAAAAAATTACAATGGCATCATCGGGCACATCATCAAGCTCTTCAACAAAAATCGCCCCTTTTTGCTTTAATCCTTCCACCACAAAACGATTATGTACCACTTCGTGACGGACATAAATCGGTGCACCGTGAATTTCTAGGGCTAATTCTACAATAGAAATGGCACGATCTACTCCAGCACAAAACCCTCGCGGATTGGCTAATAAAATTTTCATTTAATCACTCTTTTTCTGTTTTTTTCCATCTAAAAAACTTTCTAGGATCAACAATCCCGCCCCCATCACAATACCAATATCGGCAATATTAAAAACAGGATAATGATAAATATCCCAATAAAAATCTAAAAAATCAATAACATAACCATTATACAAACGATCAATGCCATTTGCCAATGCACCACCAATAATTAACGCATAGGCGGCATTTACCAGTTTTTGAGAGTAACGGTTTTTATTTAATAACACCATCAGTACGGTAGAAATCACGACCGCCAAACTAATAAAAAAGTATTTTTGCCAGCCAGAATGTTCTGCTAAAAAGCTAAACGCAGCCCCTGTGTTACGCACATAAGTTAAATTAAAGATAGGCAAAACAGTGATACTCTCATAAAGTGCAAAACTTTTTACCACTAAATATTTAGTCAATAAATCAACCACAAGTACGACTACACTTAACCAGAGCCAATAAATGCCTGATTTTTCTGTTAGTTTATTCATTAACTAAATCGCCTCTTCATTTTCTTCACTGGTACGAATACGGATCACTCGCTCAATATCGGAGATAAAAATTTTACCATCACCAATTTTACCTGTTTGTGCAGTTTCAATAATGGCTTCAATACAAGGATCAACTAAATCATCGGTTACCACAATATCCAGCTTTACTTTTGGCATAAAATCAATCGCATATTCTGCGCCACGATAAAGCTCAGTATGTCCTTTTTGACGTCCAAAGCCTTTTACTTCGGTCACCGTCATTCCTGTAATTCCAATATCAGATAATGATTCACGCACATCATCAAGTTTAAATGGTTTGATTATTGCTTCTATTTTTTTCATTTTAAATTTGTAGGTAGTGTTAAGAATAAACAGATTATAATACATAAGCGGTACGATTGTGATCAAAATTTGCAAATTTTAATCACAATCGCACCGCTATTAAATGTTATTTGTTATATAAAATCTAATTTAACTACCCAATCAAACTCTGTTTCATTTAAACGATATTTACCTTTTAAATTTGGTCCACAGGAATTTGAACCAATACCACTCATTTTGTAATCAATATATAAATGATTAAAAGGCGACTCTTGTAAATCATAGTGGTGTGCTTTACTCGTTAACTCTTCAAGGGTATAAGGCGAGTAATTAAAGCTAAATGGTTGATTGGCTGTAATTAACAGATTATCAGTTTTTACATAATGACAACCGTAGTGGCTACCATTTTCTTGTGGTTTGAAATAATCCGTATGATTTTGGGTTGCGGTGGTGACATAGCGTCCAAGCTTGCTTAAATGATGTTTATCAATATAGCTTTCACCCTCACCATAACCAAAATATTCCACATTTTCATTTTGTTTATTTAAACTAAAGGCTAGTCCAAAACGTGGTAAATAAGGCAGATGTGGCTTGCGTTCTGCAAGTACTACAATTTCAATGTGATTGGCGTGAATATGATATTGCACATTAAAGGTTACAATACGTTCTCGTGCAGTTGCCACTATTGCACAATCGGCAAACACTACCACTTTATCGCTAAATTTTTCTACTGAGATTTGGTAAGCTCGACTGTTAGCATTGTGATAGCCTACGTTTTGCCATAATTCTCGCACAAGGCGATCATTATCCGTTGGAGCACGCCATATATTAAAATTAAGTGGTTGCTCAATAATAGCTTTACCCTTATATTGTAACTGATTAAAAATACCTTTATTTTTATTAAATTCACAATAAAGCTTTTCATTTTTAACCACTAAGGTTTTCGTAGTTTCTTCAATAGTAAAATTACTTGATTGTGTTTTTTCCAATCTTGGTTTAACCATTACATCATCAAACAGAACCAGCTGATCAAAGCCTAATTCGTGATTACAAGCGGTTAGTTTCGTTGAATTTTTTGCAAAATAAGTAAGATCTAAAAGCCATACATTGCCATTGCGTTTTGGTAATACAAAAGGAACAGTGACACTTTGGCGTGGTTTACAATCAAGTTGAATTTCACCTTGTTTAATAGAATAACCATTTTCTGAAAGGCGATATTTAATGGTTACCTCAGAAAGATTGGTAAAATCAAAATGATTAGTAAATTCTAATTGTCCTTCTCTCAGACAAGCTCGCACAGGGCGGTTAACATTTTTTAGTTCTAACAAATTGCTGTGTGGTTCTCTATTTGGAGAAACTAAACCATCCACACAGAAATTGCCATCGTGCATTGTTTCTTTGAAATCGCCACCATAACCTAATTTTTGTGGAGCATTTGGTAGCTGGTTAGCGTGATCGCACCATTCCCAAATAAAGCCACCGCAAGCCGTGTCATATTTTTGGAAGGTTTGCCAGTAATCTTCTAAGTCGCCATTGGAATTTCCCATTGCGTGGCTGTATTCACAGATTAAAAATGGTTTGCTTTGTGGTTTTGAGCAATAGTCTTCGACCACATCGGTATCGCTATACATTTCACTATAAAAATCTAAGTTTGTGAGATCATTTTTATGCTGTGAATGTTGGTAGATTGAGCTTTCATAATGCACAAGCCGTTCAGGATCACGATCTTTTACCCATTTTGCGGCTTCTTCAAAATTTTCACCATAGCCACTTTCATTACCAAGTGACCACACAAGGATCGAGGTGCGGTTTTTATCTCGTTCAATATTTGCAAAAGTACGATCTAAAATTGCCGCTTTAAAGCTTGGGTCCCTTGCAAAATAGCAGAAATTATCGATAGTATCTTGCTCTATCTGTTTATCCCAGTTTTCATTAGGGACATTTAAGAAAATACTATTTTCTGGTTGTGGTACTGGCAACATTACAGGACCGTGACTTTCAATGTCGCTTTCACTGATCACATAAAATCCGTATTTATCACAAAGCTCGGTAAACCAAGGGGCATTTGGATAGTGAGCAGTGCGAATCGCATTGATATTATGTTGTTTCATCAAGGTAAGATCTTTGACCGCTTGTTCATAACTAATGCTATAACCTGTTTTTGGATCACTGTCGTGGCGGTTAACCCCTTTGAATTTAATTGGTTGACTGTTGAATAGTAACACGCCATTTTCAACGGCAATTTTTCTAAATCCAATTTTTTGTTCAATCCATTCGTTCGCATAGTGCAATCTTAGGCTGTATAACGCAGGATTTTCTGCATTCCAGAGTTGTACATTAGCAATCTGAAAATTTGCAAATTTCTCTGATAAACTTACCGCTTGTTTTTCAAGGATTAACTCACCTTGTGGATTGAAAAGCTGTAAATTAATAGGTTGAGATTGTTCAATAAAGGTCGTTTCTACTGATAATTTTGCTGATGTAAGATCATCAGATAATTGTGTTTTAATAAAAAAATCTTGTAGATAATTTTGCTCTCGTTCTAAGATATACACATCACGAAAAATCCCTGACATTCTGAATTTATCTTGATCTTCTAAATAGCTACCATCACACCATTTTAAAACTAAAACAGCGATATGGTTGGTGCCATTTTGTAGTGCGTCAGTAATATCAAATTCACTAGTAGCGTGGCTAACTTGACTGTATCCAACAAATTTTTGGTTGATATATAGGAAGAAACAGCTATCCACCCCTTCAAAATTGATCAAATAACGCTTATCCGATTTAAGATTAAGATCAAATTCTCGTTGATATAATCCACAAGGATTTTGTGTTGGTACATAAGGTGGATCAAACGGGAAGGGGTAATTGATATTGGTGTATTGATGTTGATCATAACCATAATTTTGCCAGTTTGATGGCACAGGAATGCTTGCCTGAGCAGGCTGTTCTGCTATGTTTTCAGGGAAGTTTTCAGGCAAATCTTGATAGCTTTCAAAATAGTTAAATCCCCAGTCACATTGGCTTAATAAGGTTACATAAGCGGATAGATTTCTTTCATTTTTTGCACATTTTTGTTCATTTTCAAAAGGGATAAAATAAGCGTGATGTGGTGTTGTGTTCACGTGTATCACTTCAGGATTTTGAATATAATCTGTAAATAACATTGTTGTTACTCCTATCAGTTAATCAGTAATTTAACTTTTTATTTGTTAATGTGAATAGAGAAAGGGCGGTAAATCCAAATGCTATACCCCCTAAAATTAAATACGTTTCTTGATAACCATATCTTGCAACAGCATTTGCTGTGTGTGCAGCTCTTTCTATACCGTGTGCAATTGTATATTCAGTACCATTTAAATCATATAATTTACCTACGATAGGAGATTCAAATAAAGTAGTTACTTGTTTAACAAATTGACAAGCAACGAGGTATACGGTTGCAGAAAAATGCACTTCAAAAACATTTGCAATATATTTAAATGAACCGACTAAATAGAATGGTACTTCAAACATATGTAAGGTTTTTAATAACACAACGTGCCAAGCTTCTGTTGCAAATGCAGATCCTGTAATACGAATACTCATAATTGTACCCGCAATTAACAAAGCATTTTTAGCCCCAGTGTATTTATTAATAATAACAGGGACGAAGAACATAATCATTGCATTTAACATTTCACCTAGTGTTGTGACATAACCAAAAACCTCAATCCCTTTTTCTTTTGTATCAAAGAAAGTATTAAAGAAATTTCCGAATTGTTGGTCAAAAATATCATAAGTACAAGCAACGCCCACAATGTAAGCAATTAAAGCCCAGAATTGAGGACGTTTTAATAATGCTAAAGCTTGTTTTATACTAATAGGGTTTTTATTTTCACCTAATTGAGCAAGAACAGAAGATGTTCTATTTTCAGGTTTCATTATTGCAACTAAAATTAATAAAACAACTGCACCACCAGAACCTAACCAAAATACTGAATTTGGATCTTTACCATATAAAACCCCTGCTATAGATGCACAAATAGCCCAACCGAACATACCGAACATTCTTGCACGACCATATTCAAAACGGTTTAAGCGGCTTATACGTTCTATATAGGCTTCTGATGCAGGTGCACCACTTGAAAATACAAAGCCCATATAAACACCACCAGATAATGCACCTAACCAAACATTTTGTTTTAATAATGGTGCAAAAACATAAATGAAGAAAGGTCCATAAAAAATTAGGGTGATCGCAAGTATCCATAATATATACTTTTTGATACCCAACTTATCAGTTAAATAACCAAAAATAGGTTGAAAACATATTCCAGCAAATGCCATTGAAGAAAACACTAAACCTGTTTCTTCTCCAGATAAACCATTTATGTCTCCCAACCACACACCAAGAAATGGAAAACAAGTTGCCATAATAAAAAAGAAAGTGAAAAAATAAGCACTCGACACCCAATAATTTCTATTAGAAAAATAGTAGTGGCTATCACTATAAAATGATGTAGTTTCTGACATAAAAAATCCTTAGTTAAGAATATTAAGTATATACTCCTTATAGTGTTAACGTTATCAAAACAAAAGTAAAGTTATAAATATTTATATACATGATCTAGATCACAATAAATGTTAATATTAACAATAGAAAATAATAAAGGTAAAATAGAAAAAATACAAAGGATAATAAAAATGGCATCACTAAAAGAAGTCGCAAAATTAGCAGGTGTTTCTTTAATGACAGTATCCAGAGCATTAAATTGCCCTGAGAAGCTGTCGGAAGAAACCTATAAGCACGTAAAAAAAGCAATAGATGAGCTTAACTATGTGCCAAATTTTTCTGCTAAAAATATACGTGGTTCAACAGGGAAAACTATCGGTATTTTATCTTTGGGAACGGCAACTACGCCTTTCTCCGTTGAGATTATTCTGGCGATTGAAAAAACCGTACGACAACACGGCTGGCATTCTTTTGTGATCAATACTTTTGAAGACGATGAGCAAGAAATGGAACAGGCCGCTGAGCGTTTGCTTTCTTATCGTCCAGCTGGAATTATCATTGCTAGAAATGGTTTACAAAATGTAAAAATTCCACGTAAATTACATAATATCCCTATTGTGTTATCTAATTGTGTAACCAATGATATAGAGGTTGCAAGCTATATTCCAAATGATTTTCAAGGACAATTTGATTTAACTGAGCAGTTAGTTAAGAAAGGCTACAAAAAAGCACTATGTATGTATATTCCAGAAGATGCCATTGCTGCGAAAGAACGTAAAAATGGTTTTGAGAAAGCGTGGTTTAACCAATTAAATTCACAAACGGCTGAACAGCATTTTATGATCGGTACACCTCATACTTATGAAAATGGTGCCAAGCCACTTCAGAGATTATTAGAAAGTAACCCTAAAAAATTAGATTTTGATGTAGTTGTGTGTGGTAATGACCGTATTGCATTTCTTACTTATCAACTCTTATTAAGTAGAAGTTTTCGTATTCCAGAAGACGTGGCGGTAGTAGGCTATGATAATATGATTGGGGTAACCCACCTATTCCAACCGTCACTAACCACTGTGCAACTTCCACATTATGAAATGGGAAAACAAGCGGCACTTCATTTTATTGAAGATAGAAAAACTAAAGAAAAAAATTTGATTAAATGCCCTTTAATTATTGGACAATCTTGTTAATTACTCATTAAAAATGCCATATTATAGTGCATTGAATATAGAATAAAACAGTAATCGCTCCCTGAGCTTGTCGAAGGGGTGCGTGTGAAATACAAGAAAAAGCACTTATACTTCGACAGGCTCAGTAACCGTGCTTAGGTAGGTTCAGCAATTTAGTTTCAATTTTTGATACTAATCTCAATTTAATTTACTATATAATAAATTAGCCTGCCTAGATAACAAGGCAGGCTAATATTTTAGTAAAAATAAAATGTATGGTATCTTCAATTGTTCAGTAAGTAATTATTTTACTGCTCCTAATGTTAAACCAGCAATAAAATGTTTTTGCATTAGGAAGAACATCGCCACAGGTGGTAATGCTGCAACAACCGCTCCTGCTGAAATCAGATGCCAAGCGGCAACCCATTGACCATTTAATGAGTATAAACCAGCAGTTACTGGCTGAGTTTCTGCTCCTTGTGTTAATACCGTTGCCCAAAAATAATCATTCCAGATAAAAGTAAAAACTAATACAGATAAAGCGGCAATAGCGGGTTTCATTAGCGGTAAAACTACATACCAAAAGATACGAAATTCATTCACACCCTCAACTCGAGCCGCCTCAATTAATGGACGAGGTAAAGCCTTAATGAAATTTCTCATAAACAATGTACAAAATCCTGATTGAAAAGCAATATGGAATAATGCCAATCCAGTAATGGAATTATACAACCCCATTTTTAATGTAAAATCACGTACAGGAACCATTAAAATTTGAGCAGGAACAAAGTTTCCTGCAACAAAAATAAAGAACAAAAATACATTGCCTTTAAAGTTATATACACCCAATGCAAATCCCATCATACAAGACAGAGCCACTGCCCCAATAACCGTAGGAATAGTGACCTTAAAGCTATTTAAAATATAATGAGCAATAGGTGAATTATCAAATACTGCACGATAATTTTCTAATAAATTAAAAGATGATGGCATACCCCAATAGTTACCCATTGTAATATCAGCCGCAGGACGAATGGAAGTCAACATAACGGCTACCAATGGGAGCAACCACAAAAACAAAGCAATAGGCAACGCTAGTTTATATATCCATTGGATAGTCACACTTTGTTGCTGAATAGGTCTAGGAAACATTAGCCTCTCTCCTCTTTATACATACGGGTTAAAAAGAATATGATATACACCATCATTAGTAGGAATAGTACCACTGCAATAGCAGAACCATACCCCATACGGAAACCGTATTCAGATAATGCTTGCTCATACATATAGAAAGCTAACACACGTGATGAGCCATAAGGACCACCATCCGTCATAATGGATACAAGGTCAAAACAGCGAAGTGAACCAATGACAGTAACGACAACGGCAATAAAGGTAGCTGGGCGTAATTGAGGTAAAATAACATACCAAAGCATACGCCAACCTTTGGCATTATCAAGACGACCAGCTTCAATTTGTTCTGGATCAACGGCATTCAATCCTGTTAAGTATAAAATCATACAATAAGCGGTTTGAGGCCATAATCCTGCAAAGATAATACCAAAGGTTACATAACGTTCATCTGCCAATACTGCGATAGGATCAACACCGACTGCATCCAGAAAAACGTTCATTAATCCATAACTAGGATCATAAAACCAAGCAAAGACTAAACCAACAACGACCTGTGAAATAACAAATGGAAAGAAAAATAAAGATTTATATAATCTAATTCCTTTAACTTTTTGATTTAGGAAAAGTGCAATAAACAAGCCTAAAGGAATAGCCAACATAAAAAATACTAGCCAAAGAACATTATTTTTCAAAGAAATATAAAAGTTCTCATCATTAAATAGTTCGATGTAGTTTGCCATACCAACCCAAAATTTTTCTCCTAAACCATCCCATTCATAAAATGAGATAGCAAAAGATTCAAAGACAGGAAGAATGACGTAAATGAAAAACATAATCGCTCCCGGTGCTAAGAATAGCATTGGTGCAATTATCATTTGATTTTGTTTCCAAAAAGTTTTCATAACTTTTTCCTATTTAAGTTTCATTGACTGATGATATTTCCTAAAAAACACCATCAATCAATATCAAATAGCAAAATAACAAAGCATCACCTCTATTTTAGTAAGTGGTGATACTTTATTCCTTATTTTTTACTTGCCTTTTTATTGATTTTCTTCTGAATTCTATCCAGTCTTTTCAAAATACTTTCTAGGCGTTTAGGTTTAACCATAAATTCTTGGAAGGATTCCATTGCAGGTTTTGCCATTGCAGCAGGAGCATCTCTATCAAAGAATTGTGAAATCCCCCCTTTTGTATTAGACAGCATTTTAAAACCTGCTTGTAGAAATTCATCATCACCTGCCTGTGAATTTACATTAATAGGCAACTGTCCTAAGGCTTTATTTAACTTAGTTTGCGTATCAGCTTGTGCTAAGAAAGCTAAGAATTTTTTTGCATCTTCTTTATTTTTAGCATTCGCTGGAATGTGCATAGTATCGGTTGGTGCTTCCTCTGCTCCTACGATATTAGGATTGATAACAGGGAATTGGAAAAAACCTAGTTTATCTTTATCTAAGCCAGCTTCACGCAATGGAGCAACGGCAAAATTACCCATCACATACATTGCGGCTTTACCTTGCACCATTGGGGCAAGAGCTTCCTGCCAAGAATAGGCGGCGTGATTATCAATGAAAGCTCCCATATCAATCAACGTTTTCCAGTTTTCAAAGGTCTTTCTTACCCCTTTATCTGTCCAAGGAATTTCACCACTCGTTAATTTCATATGATATTCATAACCATTGGTACGAAGATTGAGGAAATCGAAGATACCTGCTGCTGTCCATAAATACTTCGTACCAATAGTAATGGGTGTAACACCTGCTGCTTTAAGTTTTTTACAAGCTACTAAAAACTCTTCCCAAGTTTTTGGTTCTGTTATGCCATTTTTCTTAAAAATATCCTTACGATAAAAAACACCCCACTGATAGTAAGTATAAGGAATTCCCCACACCTTACCATCTATAGTCATTGCATCTTTGGCTGGTGCAAGAGTTTTGTACAGACCATTTTCTTTCCAAACGTCATTAACAGGTTCAAATAACCCTGCTTCAACATAAGGTTTCATTCGATTACCAGCAAACCAATTAGCCAAATCAGGCGCATCCGCACTTAAGAAATTACGAATAGATGTTTTGTAACCTTCGTGGTCTATTGTATTCACATTAACCTTGATATCAGGATATTTAGCTTCAAAGTCTTTGATAAGCTCTGCAAATGCTTTTTTAGGTGCAGGATCTGACATATCAGTATTAATACGTAATTCACCAGCAAACAGAGTTGAACTCACTGCCATTGCAACAAATAAACTCAGTAATTTTTTACTATTTTTCATAAGGTTCTCCTCAAAAAAGTTTGAAAGATATGGTACGAAGGTAACAAGTATATTTACTATACCCACCAATGTTAACGATATCATTGGTTAAAAAAACGGTATCACAAACAATTATAAAAAACAAGAGATATTTAGATTTGTTATGGAGTAAGAGTGCGATTTTAATCTAAATTATATATTTATATGGTGGAAAAAATATGGCTCATATTGAATTTAAAAATGTCTCCCAGTCTTTCTGTAATGGTGAGCGAATGAATCGAAATAACAGAAAAACAAACCTTAAAACGAGGCGATAAAATCGCTATTGAAATGAACAAAAAAGATTTACATTATTTTTGGTAAAACGACTAAAAAGCACCAGTGGTAATAACACATTAAATGTATTTCTATAATAACAAATTCAAATACTCCTTTTTTTTTATAATTGTTTGTGATGCTCTTTTTTAGTAAATGATATCGTTAACATTATTAAAATATACGTATTGCTTTCGTACCATATCTTTTAAATTTTTTGGAGAAGAAACTTATTACGATATCAAGATTAATGTGAATACAATAGACCACGAAGGTTAAAAACATCTATTCGCAATTTTTTAAATACTTAGAACAAGATTGTGATTTTAATCTAATTATGCACTTAATGGTGGAGGAAATATGGCTCATGTTGAATTAAAAAATGTCACCAAATCTTTTGGTAATGTACAAGTAATTTATGGTGTAGATTTAAACATCAAAGAAGGTGAATTCTGTGTTTTTGTCGGTCCTTCAGGCTGTGGAAAATCTACATTATTGAGAATGATATCAGGACTTGAAAGTGTCACTGAAGGTACTATTCGTATTGGTGAGCGTGATGTGACTAAAATGGATCCTGCAGAACGTGGGGTAGCAATGGTTTTCCAAACTTATGCACTTTACCCGCATATGACGGTTGAAGAAAATATGAGTTTTGGTTTGCGAATGAATAAAATTCCCCAAGAAGCAATTAAAAATAAAGTCGATGAAGTTGCTAACATTTTACAACTCGATAAATATATGAAGCGTCGTCCTAAAGCGTTATCAGGTGGACAACGCCAACGTGTTGCTATTGGGCGAGCCTTAGTTCGTGACCCTGATGTATTCCTTTTTGATGAACCTTTGTCTAATCTAGATGCTGAATTACGTGTTGAAATGCGTAGTGAAATTGCTCGCTTACACCAAGAAATTGGTGCAACAATGATTTACGTTACCCACGACCAAGTGGAAGCAATGACTTTAGCAGATAAAATTGTTGTTTTACGTGCAGGAAGTATTGAGCAAGTGGGTGCACCAATGGATTTATATAACGACCCTGATAATAAATTTGTGGCAGGTTTTATTGGTTCACCTGCAATGAACTTTGTGACAGGTACTGTCAAAAATGGGCAATTGCATTGTGATGTATTGGTCTCACCTGTTAATCAATTACCGAGCAGTGTTGTTGATGGTGAAGTCATTGTAGGTATGCGTCCTGAAAATATGACCATTGTTGATGGTGATGCTTTAACTGTTGATTTTGTCGAATATCTTGGTGGTAGTACTTATGTGCATTCAGTAACTAAAAATGGGGAACGAATGAACATTGAAATGACAGGGCAACAAACTTTAAAACGTGGTGACAAAATTGCTATTGAAATGGATGAAAAAGACCTACGCTTTTTTGATAAAAAAACTGAAAAACGCCTACGGTAAGAATATATTAAATATACCCCTAAAAAGAGGTAATGATTAATTAATCCGTAGGAAAATCAATTCTTACGGATTGTTTTTTAAGATCAAATTAATTGACACTAGGAATTATTATGGAATACCCAACATTAAAAAAACTAGATATTACACGTCCTCATCAAATTCGTGGCTATACACTTTCAACATCAGGAAATATTGATACCTTACGTATTCGCTATGCACGTAAAAAAGGCTCACTATTGCCTACGTCAAAACGTTTTAAATTTTCACGCCACCCGATGAAAGGAATGAACAATGAAAATGAACTTGCTCAATCGGTTGTTACGGAAGTTTCTCCTGTACTAACACAGGTATTACTTGAATTAGAAACACTACTAGCAGCTAAAAAAAGTACAAAGAATAAAAAAGAGCAATTACTTAAAGAAATTAATGATTTTGAAAAAGATATTGAAGATTTTCATAATCTTACTCTCTCACAATTAGCCAGTTTCCGAGCTGATATTGAAAAACTGTAAATATCTACTAAGATTTTGTTATTGAACATAATAATTTTTTAAATAGATAGAGTTAGGATAAATTGTTTTTTGATTGTTTGGCTAGATGAAAGAACGAAATTGAAATACGGAGGGGTGAATAATAACTGGAAATGAACTTATTTCCTCTATCGCTCACAACCGTAAAGCTTCCTCATTATGAAATGGGAAAACAAGCAATATTACATTTTATTGAGGGAAGCGGGTACATTTGATTAAAAATTTGCAAATTTTTAATCAAATGTAACCATTTTAAATGTTATTTACGTAGTTTAACTGTTTCTACTTGATGATTTCATTTTAAATGTTATTTACGTAGTTTAACTGTTTCTACTTGATGATTTCATTTTAAATGTTATTTACGTAGTTTAACTGTTTCTACTTGATGATTTCATTTTAAATGTTATTTACGTAGTTTAACCGTTTCTACTTGATGATTTATTCCTTTAGTTAGAATGAGATTTGCTCTTTCTCGAGTAGGTAAAATATTTTTCTTCAAATTTAACCCATTGATTTCATACCAAATATCGGTAGCTATTTTGATCGCCTCTTGTTCAGAGAGCTGAGAGTAATGATGGAAATAAGAGTTTGGATCAGCGAAAGCACCACGTCTAAATTTTAAAAAACGATTAACATACCATTCTTTTAAATACGTCTCTTTGGCATCAACATAAATAGCAAAATCTACTAAATCTGACACAAACACATTATTGGATTTTATTCCTGTTTGTAACACATTAAGCCCCTCTAAGATTAAAATATCTGGTTGATCAACAACATCAAATTTATTCGGTACAATATCGTAAGTCAGGTGTGAATAAACGGGAGCGGTAACCTTAGGTTTTCCTGATTTTATATCAGAAACAAATTGGATAAGTTTCTGTGTATTATATGATTCAGGAAACCCTTTTTTATTTAACAGATTTTTTTCTGTTAATTCAGCCAGTGGCAATAAAAATCCATCAGTGGTAATTAAATCAACCTGTCTATTATGAGGCCATTGTGATAACAATGCTTGTAGAATACGAGCGGAGGTACTTTTACCGACTGATACACTACCTGCAATACTAATAATATAAGGTGTTTTTTGAGGAGGAACACCGAGAAAGCGCTGCAACACGGCTTGGCGTTTGATATTTTCGTCAATATAGTAATTAATTAAACGAGCAAGGGGTAAATAAATGGTACTTACTTCCTTAAGTGACAAGTCTTCATCAACTCCCAACAAGGGCTTTAAATCTTGTTCTGTAAGTTTTAATGGTACAGATTTTCTTAATTCTGCCCATTGCTGGCGATTAAAAGTTAAAAATGGTGTAATACTGTTAGCTTCTTTTGAGTACATAATTTTTTCTCAAAATATTATTCATAATTAAAGTGGCTAAGTTAATAGCAACCGAAACGCTAAATATTACAATATAAATGAGATAAATAGGGGAAAAATTTCAAAAAATACCTAATAAAGCAACATTTTGAGCGGTAAATAATCAAAAAAACCGAAAAAACCTATTTTTTTCAAAAAAAGACTTGCACACTTTGTCAGAATTTCTATAATACGCACCACTTGCTTACATAATGCCGACTTAGCTCAGTAGGTAGAGCAACTGACTTGTAATCAGTAGGTCACCAGTTCGATTCCGGTAGTCGGCACCATATTTTATGTAAATAAGTAATCTATAATCGTGGAGGGGTTCCCGAGCGGCCAAAGGGGGCAGACTGTAAATCTGTTGGCTCAGCCTTCGAAGGTTCGAATCCTTCTCCCTCCACCATTTCTATTTACGCTAATAGGACAGATAAAATTTAGCCGCGGGCATCGTATAGTGGCTATTACCTCAGCCTTCCAAGCTGATGACGCGGGTTCGATTCCCGCTGCCCGCTCCAGTGTCGCTGATATAGCTCAGTTGGTAGAGCACACCCTTGGTAAGGGTGAGGTCGGCGGTTCAAATCCGCCTATCAGCACCATCTTTTCCATTTTTATTTTCCTTAATATTGTGTATAATAGAAAACTCAACGAATTTATTTTTTATTTGGTTAATGTGGTAATTACCATTGTAACCGTGTTTGTTTTAGAGGGACTTTTATAATGTCTAAACAGAAATTTGAACGTACAAAACCGCACGTAAACGTGGGAACAATCGGCCACGTTGACCACGGTAAAACAACTTTAACTGCTGCAATCACAACTGTTTTAGCTAAAAAAACAGGTGGTGAAGCTCGTGATTTTGCACAAATCGATAATGCGCCAGAAGAAAAAGCGCGTGGTATCACTATCAATACTTCACACGTTGAGTATGATACAGAAACACGTCACTATGCACACGTTGACTGCCCAGGACACGCAGACTATGTAAAAAATATGATTACAGGTGCTGCACAAATGGACGGAGCAATCTTAGTAGTTGCTGCAACAGATGGTCCAATGCCACAAACACGTGAGCACATCCTTTTAGGTCGCCAAGTAGGTGTTCCTTACATCATCGTATTCTTAAACAAATGTGATATGGTTGATGATGAAGAATTATTAGAATTAGTTGAAATGGAAGTGCGTGAACTTCTTTCTGACTATGACTTCCCAGGTGACGATACACCAATCGTACGTGGTTCAGCGTTAAAAGCGTTAGAAGGCGAAGCAGAATGGGAAGAAAAAATCTTAGAATTAGCGGATCATTTAGATAGCTACATTCCAGAGCCAGAACGTGCAATTGACCAACCATTCCTATTACCAATTGAAGATGTATTCTCAATTTCAGGTCGTGGAACAGTAGTAACTGGTCGTGTTGAGCGTGGTGTGGTTCGTACTGGTGATGAAGTAGAAATCGTTGGTATCAAAGAAACAACAAGAACAGTTGTAACGGGTGTTGAAATGTTCCGTAAATTACTAGACGAAGGTCGTGCTGGTGAGAACGTAGGTGCATTATTACGTGGTACAAAACGTGAAGAAATCGAACGTGGTCAAGTACTTGCTAAACCAGGTTCAATCACGCCACACACCGACTTCACATCAGAAGTTTATGTATTAAGTAAAGATGAAGGTGGACGTCATACGCCATTCTTTAAAGGTTACCGTCCACAGTTCTACTTCCGTACAACTGACGTAACTGGTACTATTGAATTACCAGAAGGCGTAGAAATGGTAATGCCAGGTGATAACATTCAAATGGTAGTAAGCCTAATTCACCCAATTGCAATGGACGAAGGTTTACGCTTCGCTATCCGTGAAGGTGGACGTACAGTAGGTGCGGGTGTTGTTGCTAAAATTGTTAAATAATTAGATTTATTTAAGCACAATGCTAAAGGGTGTATTGTAAGATATACCCTTAACAGAATATTAAGAAACCCATCTAGTTTTATAGATGGGTTTTCTTTTTTAGTAATTAGATTTATTCTTATGTTCTATTTTTTGTTTTTTAAAGCATTATAGTTGCTTTCTACAATATCAATATAGGGGTGACCCTTAGGAAATATTTTGTGCAAGATATTTAAAGCCTTTTTGTACAAAGGCTCTGCTTTAGCATACTCGCCTTGTGCTTCATATAAACTTGCGAGATTATTTAATGTGGCTGCCACAGAAGGATGATTTTCCCCCAAAGCCTTTTCTGTGATTGCCAAAGACCTTTTGTACAAAGGCTCTGCTTTAGCATACTCGCCTTGTGCTTCATATAAACTTGCGAGATTATTTAATGTGGCTGCCACAGAAGGATGATTTTCCCCCAAAGCCTTTTCTGTGATTGCCAAAGACCTTTTGTACAAAGGTTCTGCTTTAGCATACTTGCCTTGTATTCTATATAATTCTGCGAGATTATTTAATGTGGCTGCCACAGAAAGATGATTTTCACCCAAAGCCTTTTCTTTTATTGCCAAAGACTCTTTGTACAAAGGCTCTGCTTTAGCATACTCGCCTTGTTCTTTATATAGTCCTGCAAGATTATTTAATGTGGCTGCCACAGAAGGATGATTTTCCCCCAAAGCCTTTTCTGTGATTGCCAAAGACCTTTTGTACAAAGGTTCTGCTTTAGCATACTTGCCTTGTATTCTATATAATTCTGCGAGATTATTTAATGTGGCTGCCACAGAAGGATGATTTTCACCCAAAGCCTTTTCTGTGATTGCCAAAGACCTTTTGTACACAGGCTCTGCTTTAGCATACTTGCCTTGTTCATAGAAGACTCCAGCGAGTCCGCTTTGAGCAACTGCATAATCAAGACTATTGGTATCGTGTTGAGTAAGTTTAATCAGTGTTTCAAACCATTGTTGAGCTTGGTCAAGATTACCTACTTTTCTTGCCATTTGTGCCGCTTTAAGTAAATAATCAGGGTTGTTTCCATCAAGTATTACTGCTTTAGTAAATGCTTTCATTGCTTTGCGGTAATCCACACGGTTTTCTGCTAATTTACCACTTTCGTAGGCTGCTGGGGCGAGTTCTTTAGTCCCTGATTCAACAATTTCATCAAGGATTTTTTCTACTGTTCGAGTATCAGGATTATTACGTAATTCTTCTAAAGCTCGTGCTATTTTTGCTTTAGGTTGGTTTGATTTTAGGGTAAGGATGGTTTTTTCAGCTTCTTTTCTTAATTGTACTTCTTGTTGGTATGTGGCTGTTATATTTTGGAGTTTTTCTTCTGTTGCTTGTAATTCTTTTTCTAAACGATTTTTTTCTTGCTCTGATAAAGAGTGTTTAAGTCCATTTGATAGTTGTTCTTGAATTGTTAATAGAAACTCTTTTAGTTGTTTCTCTGTGAAGCCATTATTAATGGTAATATCACCATTTATATCACGCCCAGCTTCTATGGTATTATTTGTATTTGTATTTGTAGGTTTTGGTTTAATAAAAAATTTAACTATAAAACCAATAGCCATAAGACCAGCACCACTAAATAACCACTCTTTATTTTTTGATATATATACTACGAATTGATCCCAGTGTTGCATTGTGTAATCCTCCATCAAAAGTTTGTACAAGTTCGCTAATCTTTTCTTTATTATAATAGGTGATTTATTTTTCTATTGCAATGGACAAAGGTTTACGCTTCGTTATCCGTGAAGGTGGACGTGCGGGTGTTGTTGCTAAAATTGTTAAATAATTAGATTTATTTATAAAGCAAAATGCTGAAAGAAGACGTATCGAAAGATACGCCTTTTTGTTTGTACTATCTATTTAAGTATAAGGAAAGTTTAAATCCAACGTCTTACGCTTTTTTTATATTGGAGGTATTTGTCACCAAATAAGTTTTCTAAGTGTCGTTCTTCGGGGATAATTTGAAAATAAGTGATATAAAGGCAAAATAATATCACTCCAATCAAGGCGGTAATATTCCCTAACCACAGTCCCCAAGCAATTAAATAGAGAGCTAGACTTAAATACATTGGATTACGGCTAAAACGGTATATTCCTGATGTAATTAAGGTAGATGTTTTACTCGGACTCAGTGGGCTAGCGGTAGTTTTCTGTTGAAAAAATGCAAATAAACACCAAATATCAATAATGATTGCAAGACAAATAATACCAATAATAAGGGAGAGAGAGAATGTCACTTGCCATATCTCTGGCATCAATTTCATTATTAATGCACAACTTAGTAAGACAACGGGTGGTGGAATTTTTAATTCCATAATAACTCCTTTTTTATTTGAATATTCAATCATTATAAAAATAGGTAGCTATAAACTACCTATTTATACTGTGATTACTGTAGTGCTTTATCTATTTTCTCAAATAGATCTTTAGCTAAATTATCCATATCTAATAGACGTTTTAAACCTCTACGCATTAATGTTTGGCGTTGATTATCATAGCGAGAAAATTTAATGAGTGGTTCAATTAATCTTGCACTAACTTGAGGATTAATTTTGTTCATTTTGATTAATATTTCCACTAGGAAGCGATAACCAGAACCATCAATAGAATGGAAAGCTCTTAAATTTTGCGAACTAAAAGCACCTATTAATGCACGTACACGATTTGGATTTTTAAAATTAAAACTAGGATGATCAAGTAAATGTTGTACTGTTTCTAATGCATTCTCATCAGGACGCATTCCTTGAATCATAAACCATTTGTCCATTACCAATCCATCGTGATGCCATTTTTCTTCAAAATGACTTAATAGTTCATCTCTACAAGCCAATTGCGCTTTAACACTTAAACTCAACGCTGCTAGCGTATCTGTCATATTGTTTGCGGATTGATAATGAGATAATACCAAGCTATTTCCCTGTTTTAGGAATGCCAAATAGGATAAACAAGTGTTTCTTAAGGCTCGTTTTGCTATATCTTCTGCTGTAATTTGATAGGTAGTAGTTTCATTTTGATGGTACAGATTTAAGAGATCTTTTCGGAAGATTTTTGCGATACTCTTTTGCATAAAGTGATGTACCGCAGTAATACCCTCAGGATCTATGACTTTAAATAATTCAGCAAACTCAGTTTCTTTTGGAAGTGTCAACATTAGTGCTGTTAGCATAGTATCTTTTTGTGCCGATAACACAAAATGAATTGCTTCAATCATACTGTCTGAAAGTATCAATTCTTCATTCTGTTGATAATGAATAAGATTTTGGTGGAGTTCATTATTAAAGAGTGTTTGCATTGTATCCCAGCAAACAAAATCATTTTCTGCATATTTTAGTAAAAGCAGTAATTGTTCGTTTGAGTAATTATAATCTAAACGTACCGGAGCAGAAAAATCACAAAGTAATGCGGGTACAGGACGATGTTTGATATTATGAAACTCAAAAACTTGATAATTTTGTGTAACATCTAATACATCACTTACCGTCTGAGAATTATATTGTAACTTAACTCTCTTTCCTTTTTCTTGAGAATATAATTGAATTTTAAGTGGGATATGTAAACATACTTTATCTAATTGATCTGCTGTTGCTGCCGTGTTTTGTGCCACTTGTAAGCGATAAGTATAGGTTCGCTCGTCATATTCGTCACTAATTGTTAATTCAGGTGTTCCTGATTGACTGTACCAACGGCGGAATTGGGTTAAATCAATATCGGAAGCTCGTTCCATTGCAGAAATAAAGTCTTCACAAGTTGCTGCTGTACTATCATTTTCCGTAATATAAAGTTGCATTCCTTTTTGGAATTTCTCTTCACCCAACAAAGTATGGATCATTCGAATGACTTCTGCCCCTTTTTCGTATACTGTAACAGTGTAGAAATTATTCATTTCGATTACTTTTTCAGGACGAATTGGGTGTGCCATAGGGCTGGCATCTTCCGCAAATTGTACAGAACGAAGCAGTTTAACGTCTTCGATACGTTTTACTGAACGGGACCATAAATCTGATGTAAATTCTTGATCTCTAAAGACGGTTAATCCCTCTTTTAAGCTTAATTGAAACCAATCTCGGCAGGTAATACGATTCCCTGTCCAATTGTGGAAGTACTCGTGTCCAATAACACTTTCAATATCAATATAATCTTTATCTGTTGCTGTTTGAGGATTGGCTAATACATATTTTGAATTGAAAATATTTAATCCTTTATTTTCCATTGCTCCCATATTAAAGAAATCAACGGCTACAATCATATAAATATCTAAATCATATTCTAATCCAAAACGTTCCTCATCCCATTTCATTGCTCGTTTTAAACTTTCCATCGCCCAAGAAGCACGATCTAGATTACCTTTATCAACATAAATTTCTAAGGCTACTTTACGACCACTCATTGTGGTAAAGGTATCAGCAAGTAAATCAAAATCACCAGCAACTAAAGCAAATAAATAACTTGGTTTTAAAAATGGATCTTGCCATTTCACCCAATGACGATCATCTTCTAATTCTCCCTGTGCAATACGATTGCCATTTGAAAGTAGAATAGGAAATTGTGTTTTACTAGCGGTCACTTTCGTCGTATATTTTGCAAGTACATCAGGACGGTCGAGCATATAAGTGATTTGACGGAAACCCTCAGATTCACATTGAGTACAAATACCATCACCAGACTTGTATAACCCCTGTAAAGAGCTATTTTGTGAAGGATTTAATGCGGTTCTAATTTCGAGTTCAAACTGTTTGTCTGAATAATTCGTTAAATCTAATGTAAGAGATTCTTTATCTTGGGTAAAGTGAGGAAACTCTACACCATTATATTTTAATGATAGAAACTCAAAACTGTGTCCATCTAAACGAAGATGGGTTGCTTGCGGTTTTTTACGAATAACAGTTAAATAAGAAGTGACTATAGTAACAGTCGCATCAAGTTGAAAATCAAGGTAAATTTCACTGATTGTAAAATCAGGAACTTGATAGTCTTTTCTGTGTTTGGCTTTAGGTTGCATACAATTTCCTTAGAAAATTAGATTACATATGCTAGTTTAAATTTATTTGCATAAAATTACAAAAAAATTCATAAAAGTTATTACTTATTGATGTTTTTAGCTTCCATCATTTAGTCTGATAGAATAGAATATAGTCAATTTGAACTCTAGTTGACAGTCATATACAAAATGAAGCTAAATTTACCCACTTATCTTACTTTTTTTCGAGTGATCTTGATCCCTCTTTTTATTATTGCATTTTATTTACCTTTTAAATATGCACCAGAATTGAGTGCATTGCTGTTTTTTATTGCGGCATTGACGGATTGGTTTGATGGGTATTTAGCACGCAAATGGAATCAAGTGACCCGTTTAGGGGCTTTTTTAGATCCTGTGGCAGATAAGGTATTAGTTGCTGCAGCTTTAGTCTGTGTTGTGGAACATTATCACACTTGGTGGGTGACTATTCCAGCAACAATAATGATTGCAAGAGAAATTATTATTTCAGCTTTACGTGAATGGATGGCGGAAATTGGCGAGCGAGCCAATGTGGCAGTGTCTTGGTTAGGAAAGGTAAAAACAACCGCTCAAATGGTCGCTTTAGTTGGGTTATTGTGGCGAGTTAATTTTGCTGCGGAAGTCGCCGCATTCATTGCGTTATATATTGCGGCAATTTTAACTATTTGGTCAATGTTACAATATTTAAAAGCTTCAAAAAATAGTCTCATCAACAATAACTAGAATTAAAGAAAAACGGTGGAAATATAACCACCGTTTTTTATTACTCAGAAAATAGTGCTTTTCTTGTACTAAACGCTTGATTTATTAATGGGTTTATTTCACTCCAACTCAGTGTCAGCTCTTTTTGACCATCTGCATATGAACCAATTTCGTAAACAGGGTATACAAAATTGATGCCTAAAGCAGAAAAATAAAAGTCTTTTGGCAAATACAATTTTTGTTTATTTTGAAAGAAAAAGCCCATATTACCATCTGCTGTACGATATTGTGGCTCATAGCGATCCCATAACATCTCTTTTAATTTAGTTTGATTTTCAGTAGTGAAGAGATCGTCAAGGGAAAGAATAATTTTTTTATTCAAATCAATATTCAAATACTTAACATTGTGTATACCGTGTGCCCCACCAATATAATTAAAATTATTTTGTACGAAAGTCGCAAGGTTTTCTCTCTGTCCAACATAATCAATACTAGAGTAATAGTCTGCACTGAAATAGGTACCACTAATTTGCTCTTTTGGAAGATCCTTGAAGGTATCTTTTGCTTCATTTAATTCATGTTCATATTTTTCAGTGAGTATTTGTAGTAATTGTGTTTTGGAGTCTAGGGTATTATCTCGTTTTTTGTTATTCAAATTACTCATTAGCATTTGCGTTATTAAAAGATCATTCAACCATGCTTTGTTTGTATTGAGGGTGGCGAATGAAAATTCAACAGGATATGTGTCATCTTTACGCTGAAATAACATTACCTCATTTTGAACCTTAATTGCTTTTTCTTTCTCTAATAAATCGATTTGAGACTCTAGCTGTTGAATTTTTTGTTCAAACTGTGTTGTTTGCTCAAGTTGTTTTTGTTTTAATTGCTCTAATTTTTCTTCATTACATCCCACTAAAAATAGTGTTGAAATAATAACAATACTGAGTATTCTTTTTTTCATTTTTTCTATTCCTTATTTAAATTTTAAAGAAAATCGTTCTAATTCTAACCAAATATTATTACTAAATTCTTTTTTCACTTTACGTTCTAATTCTGCTAATTGTTGGCATAATTGAAAAAGTTGGTGATATGTTAATCGATTGATAGCACTTTGGTAAACCCCTCGTTTATTTTGCCATATTTTTAAACGATCAAATTCAGATCGTAAATGGATATTTTTTAGCGGGTAGTTTGGTGTAATATTTTGCAAATTTGTACTGGTCAGATCTAACAAAATTAACAATTCTTTTTGAATTATTCTTAATAACACAACAGGTTGTATATCTTCATTTCTCAAATGAGATAAGATTCGCTCTGCTCGTTTAATTTTTCCATCTAACAATGCATCAATCCATTGAAAAGGGCTAAATTGTGCAGAGTTTTCTATTACTTCTTTTACTCGACTAAAACTGATTTTTTTATCAGGAAAACGCAGCTGTAATAATTGTAATACCTGTTTTAATGCCAGTAAATTACCTTCATAACTGTAACAGAGTAGTTGTGTTGCTTCCTGATCTAGCTGTAAGCCCATTTCTTTCGCTCTGTGGTAAAGCCACGTGGGTAATTTAGTCATATCAGGGGTTTGGCAATTCACCACTAAAGTAACATCTGAAATTTGCGATATCCAACGTTGTTTTTCTATTGCTTTAGTGAGTTTTGGAATATGAAAAATCACTAATATATCAGAATGTATAAAAGAGACTAAGGTTTCTAATTTTTTTTGATTTGCGACATTAATGTTTTCTGGTAAGTGTAAAAGAATGACCTGACGGTTAAAAAACAATCCTCTAGATTGCATTTGATCAAATAAATCTTCCCAGTTTGTGTCATTGGCAACCTTAATATCGATCGTTTCATCAAATCCTTGTTTACGAGCAACTTGAATAATGAGATCTTTTGCCTCACTGGTTAATAGCAGATCTTGACCAGTTAATAAATAACAGGTCTGTAATGTTTTATCTAATGCGTTTTTTAAACCTTCAGGAAAAATTCTCTGCATAATGAAAATTATTTTTCTACAAATACTGGATTTAAGGTTACCATTTTAACAATCACTCGACGAGCGGCTTGTTGGTACATATCCGCTATCATCATTTCCCTTTCTGATGATTTTGCAAGTGCTGCACGTGAATCGTCAAAGAAAGAGCGGTGTACGATTACATCAATTGGATAATGTCCTTTATTTGGAATGGTAACAGTTGTTGAAACTTTTACACTTAAAATTTTCTCTGCTTCACGTGCTTGTTTAAATACAGAAGCAACGCGGGAGCCGTTTGTTGTAGAGTTTAAGCGTAATACTGCTACATTTGGTTGTGCAGGCACTAACTTAACATTATTCAACAATAATTCACTGCGTAATGCTCTTGCCATATCACTATATTGATCGCTAGTTTGTAATGTTAGCGTTTGAAACTCTTTGGGTAATACTTCAGTATTTTTAAAGTGCCAACCACAGGCAGTGAGCATTGTTGTTATAAAAAATACAACAATAAACGAAAGTTTTTTATACATAATCTTACCTATTTTTAATCCATAATGTGGCGACAGGGCATACCCTGTCGTATGTAAATTTACAAAACTATCTTAGGGTTTTACAACCACATTTAATAATTTACCTCGTACATAAATGATTTTGACAATGTTCATACCCTCAGTAAAGCGTTTTACATTTTCATCATTTAAGCCGATTTCTTTTACAGTGTCTTCATTAGCATCGGCAGCAACAGTCACTTTACCACGTACTTTACCGTTTACTTGCACCACAACCAATTTTTCATCTTCAACCATTGCAGATTCATCAAAGGTTACCCAAGTTGCATTATCAATAGTCGTTTCATTACCTAATACTTGCCACAATTTAAAACAGATATGTGGTGTAATAGGATAAAGCATACGAACAACAGCACTTAATGCCTCACTCATAATGGCTTTATCTTGTTCATTTTCAAGGGAAGCTTTGGTTAATTTATTCATCAGTTCCATCACTGCTGCAATGGCAGTATTGAATGTTTGACGGCGACCAATATCATCACTTACTTTCGCAATAGTTTTATGTACTTCACGGCGTAACGCTTTTTGATCTGCATTAAATGAAGTTGGATCTAATTTTACGGTTGCAGGTGATTGTTGATAGTTAAAGACTAAATTCCAAATACGCCCTAAGAAGCGTTTAGCTCCTTCAACACCAGATTCTTGCCATTCAAGAGTCATTTCAGCAGGGGCTGCAAACATCATAAATAAGCGTACGGTATCTGCTCCGTATTTTTCCACCATCTCTTGTGGATCGATACCATTATTTTTAGATTTTGACATTTTCGTCATGCCAGTATGGACTAACTCACGTCCTTCTCTATCGACCGCTTTGGTAATACGTCCTTTTTCATCACGTTCAACACTTACTTCTGTTGGTGAAACCCAAATTCGTTCATTATTTGCCCCTGTATAGTAAAAGGCATCCGCCAATACCATACCTTGACATAATAATTTCTCTGCTGGCTCATCACTGGTTACAAAACCCGCATCACGTAATAATTTATGGAAGAAACGGAAATACAATAAGTGCATTATTGCGTGTTCAATCCCACCGATATATTGATCCACAGGTAACCAGTAATCCGCCTCATCAGGATCAAGCATTCCACTTTCATAATGTGAAGAAGTATAACGAGCGTAATACCAAGAGGACTCCATAAAAGTATCAAAGGTATCCGTTTCACGAGTTGCTGCTTGCCCATTAATGGTCATTTTAGCCCATTCTGGATCTGCTTTAATTGGGCTTTTTACACCGTCCATTATGACATCTTCTGGTAACTCTACTGGCAAATCTTCCATTGGAATAGTGATGGTTTCACCACTTTCTAAGGTTGCCATTGGAATGGGAGCGCCCCAATAACGTTGTCTAGAGACACCCCAATCACGTAAGCGGTAGTTTACTTGGCGTTTTCCACAGCCTAAACCCTCTAATTTATCCGCAATGGCATTAAATGCCGAGTCAAATTCTAAACCATCAAACTCTGCAGAGTTAACCAATTTACCGTGATCAACAAAGGCTTCGTTATTTAAGTCAATTTCAGTGCCATCAAGCGGTGCGATCACTTGATTTATTTGCAAATCATATTTTTTAGCAAATTCAAAATCACGCTGATCGTGAGCTGGCACTGCCATTACCGCTCCTGTTCCGTAGTGCATTAACACAAAATTTGCTACCCAAATTGGCACTTCTTTTCCTGTTAAAGGGTGAATAGCGTATAAACCAGTTGCCATTCCCTTCTTTTCCATTGTAGCAAGTTCAGCTTCTGCTACTTTAGTATTTTTAATTTCATCAACAAATTTTGCAAGTTTTGGATTAGATCTTACCGCTTGTTGTACTAATGGGTGTGCCGCTGCTACTGCAACATAACTGACGCCAAAGAAAGTATCAGGACGAGTGGTATAAACAGGTAATTCTTCATCACTGTCTTTGACTTTAAAGGTAATTTCAACCCCTTCTGAACGCCCAATCCAGTTACGTTGCATAGTTTTAACCATATCTGGCCATTGTGGAAGATTGTCTAATCCACCGAGTAATTGCTCTGCATAATCTGTAATTTTAATAAACCACTGTGGAATTTCTTTTTGTTCTACAGGGCTATCACAACGCCAACAACAACCATCGTGTACCTGCTCATTTGCGAGTACGGTTTCATCATTTGGACACCAGTTTACTGTTGAGGTTTTTTTATACACTAAGCCTTTTTTATATAATTCTGTGAAAAACCATTGCTCCCATTTGTAATATTCAGGACGACAAGTGGCGATCTCACGATCCCAATCATACCCAAAACCTAACATTTTAAGTTGGTTTTTCATATATTCAATATTGCTATACGTCCACGCTGCTGGAGCTGTTTTATTTTTAATTGCCGCCCCTTCAGCAGGTAAACCGAAAGCATCCCAACCAATAGGCTGTAACACATTTTTGCCTTGCATTCGTTGATAACGAGCGATGACATCACCAATGGTATAATTACGCACGTGACCCATATGTAAACGACCAGATGGATAGGCAAACATTGAAAGACAGTAATATTTTTCTTTTGATGCGTCTTTCACCGCTTTAAATACTTTATTTTCAGCCCAATATTGCTGAACATCTTTCTCAATTTCTTTTGGATTATATTGTTGTTGCATAATGATTTATTGCCTTAAAAATGTAATAGAAAAAATTGCTCATAGAATAGCTTAAATTTACTTTTTTTTAAATAAGAAGCGGTCAGATATATACGTTTTTTTGCAAATAATTGTCTATTCTTATCACTACTGGAGTTCTTCTCCTTGTTAGGTATTTTTACAAAACAGTATTAATCAAGATATAATAGAATGAAGTGTTCAAATATCGTTCTAATTATTTGAACATTTTTGATAGATAGTAACTCAGCCAGTTAGGTAAAAAATGTTTTTACAACACTTAAAAAAAAGCCATTATGGAATGCTTGTGATTGGTATTATTATGACCATATTTCTTGTCCTTCCTGATTATAGTATCCATCTTATTGCAGATTTTACCCTTTTTTGTATTGATAAATTTGGATTAGAAATTATTTTATTTGCCACTTTAATGGTATTACTTGCAATAGGTATCAGTCTTAGCCCTATTGGAAAATGGCGAATAGGTAACAATAATGCCAAACCTGAATTTGGATTATTTAGTTGGTTAGCAAGGCTATTTACTTGTGGAATGGGATCGGGTTTAATTTTTTGGGGCATTGCTGAACCTCTTTTCCATTTTTCAAATTTACCTCATTTTGCTCAAAAATATCATCAGTCATCAGATACGGCACTGGCTTTAACCTACTTTCATTGGGGTGTTCACGCGTGGAGTATTTATGGATTAGGTGCATTAGCCGTCGCCTGGTTTGGCTTTAATCGAGGTCGTTCACTACATATTTCAGCCAGTTTTACGGATAAAAAAACAGGGAAATGGCTTCTTGTAGACTGGTTAGCCATTATGGCTATTATTTTTGGACTAGCAGGGACTTTTGCAAATAGTACTGCTTTAGTGCAAACAGGTTTACAGCAAAGTCTTTCATTAAACCTTGATTCAGAGGGGTTCCGTTTTAGTTTTATTTTAATACTCGCTACATTATTTACAGTGTCTTCAATATTGGGATTAGAACGAGGAATAAAAAGATTAAGTCAGTTAAATACAGGATTAATGTTAGCTTTTATTGTGGTAATGTTTGTTCTTTTTAATCCATTAGATATTTTAAGTACCATTTTTTCTTCTTGTAAAAGTTACATTATTCTTTTACCTGAAGTCTCTTTTAATATTGAACCTGAATCAAAACAATGGAGTTTAGGTTGGAGTGTTATTTATATTGTATGGTGGATTGCTTGGACACCTTTTGTTGCTCCTTTTATTGCTAAAATTAGTTATGGACGAACTATTCGTCAGTTTTTATTTTGTGTTATTGTTATTCCCACTTTAGCCTCTATTATTTGGTTTAGTGTTTTTGGTGGAATGGCGCTGTCGCAACCTTATTTAAGTGAACTTATTCAAGCAGTTAATCAGGGTTATACTCAAGGATTATTCCAGTTTTTTACCCATTTGCCTTTTGGTTATATACTCTCTTTTGTTGCCATCTTATTATTGATTACCTTTATTATTACCAGTGCAGATTCAGCACTACTGGTTTGCGGAATATTAAGTAACAATGAAAGTATCAAAAATAAAATTTTATGGGCAATACTGCTTGTTATTCTTTCTATGGCGCTTATTTATATCAATGATGTTGATCTGAATAAGCAGGTTGCAATTGCAGGAGCATTACCTTTTGCTCTAGTACAACTTGGGCAAATCATTGCTATGTTTGTTGATATGGGAAAACAATATAAAAAGGATTCAGTTGTACAAACCTGATGCAACAGGGTATATTTTAAAGATACCTGAAACAGATAATTAGGGAATTAAGATGCAAGATTTTATATTTATTGGCGCTTTATTACTCGCTTTATATAGCTTATATATAGCAATTAAATATTTGGTTAAAGATATAAAAAGTAAAAGAAAACTCAAACATCCTGAGAATGCTATTCGTTCCCTTTCCTTGCAAGAGAAAAAGCACCTTTCTCCCCATTTAAAAATACTTAATTTATCCTTAATTTCTGATGAAATATATCAACTTGATAATGCAATAATTACCATTGATGGCTTTCGTCATAGGGGAACAGAAGTCGCTAAAATGCGTGCTAATGGGATTGATATCTCCATTCCTGAACCTTTAGAACTATTTTTACAAGATAATACAAATACGATTGAATATGTGGTTGCTAAGTTTGGTGTGACATTGGTTGCTGTGGCACTTTGTGTCAATGGTGAAGATTTATTGTCCTATAGTATAAAACGTTGGGAACCACAATCTGATGAGCAAATACTTGCCATTCGTGATGAAACGGTAACAGAATATAAAGTACGACAAAGCCAAGAGGTTTATGTTTGGGGGGCTCTTGCCTTTTTAGCTACTTTAATTGCACTTTTGTGTGCCAGTAATGCAGAAGACCTTGTGTGGTTTAACTATATAATGCTGTTTAGTGGTGTAATGTTGATATTAATGCTATTTGCTATTTTTAAACGCAAGTTGAAAGTTTCTGGACTGAAAAGTGTACAAAAAATCAAAGGCACATTACAAATTGTGAGAGCAAGAGCATTAAATAATATCAATGCGGTAAAAGAAGTTGCTTTTTTAGGTTTAAATCATCCTTTTATGATTAAGGATAAAAAATTATCTGAAGTTGCTCAAGATATTACTGATGATGTAGTCGTTACGGCGGATTTAATCACAAGAGAAAAAGGGCATTTTTATGATTTAATTGCATTTTCTGATGATGTTTCTATTGATACGCTTTATAAAAATAAAACACCCCGTCCACATAAGCGTTTAATCATCTTTACCCTAATTGCAATGACAGGTTCAATCGGCTTTTTTAATTCTGATGTAACTTTTTCAGAAAATTTAGGGTATGCAAGAGCCTATTTACTCAATAATAAAATAACCAAACCGTTGGTAAGTTCATTACTAAATTCCGATACAAAAACTTATCACAGTGTTGATGAATTACTTGCTCAACCACCAAAATTTGGTGATCAACTTGAACTATTAAATATAGATAATTTAGATGTCGTTTTAAAAGAAAGAAACGGCTCATATAATATTGTTGAACACGCTATTCATCTTCATCCAAACAAGAAATATATCCAGCCTGTTATACCTGAAATAATTACTGAATATCTTAATACATACAGAAAAAATAAAGAAGAACAAAAACTTAATGCAATTAATTTTTTATATCAAGCTAAAAGGGCATTTAGTTTGGCATTCTATTATGAAAGAAATCCTATCACTTATCAAAATGAAAGCGATAACAAAAGAGTAAAAGAAGAAATATTGACCTATTTTGAAAAAATATATGGTGAGACAGATTCAATAAATAACAGAATAGAAAATAAAGAGATTCGTGATTTTTTTAGTAAGGATAAAAATATCTATTTAATTCAAAATCCCCAAAAATTTATTGAATTATTAGATCAAGCCTGTATTGATAACTTACCTGTGTCTTGTAAAAAACTATATAAAGAGTTAGCAAATATATTTTCAAATCCACCAAATAACTATTTAGCAGGGCTTTATGAAAAATATCAAGGTAAGGAAATACCTGTCACAGAATTTAAAAATGTCTTTTTAAAACCAGCACTCTATCAGAATAATGTTTTATTTATTATGCCAAGAACAATAGATCAATTCGAAAAAACAATTAGAGATTGGGCTCGTCGGAACAAAAATATTCTTGAATTAGATGGACAATTTGATCTAACCAAAACTCGTGGTGGTATTATTTTAACAGACAGCAAACAGCGTTTTGCCTCTAATTTTCGCAGTTTTGATGGCAAGTTTAACTTTTTCTCTAATATGGCATATACTCAAAATACACCACAAAATTTTATTGGTACAGTGACGAATATTGCCAAAGATAAGGATACCTTAGTGATTAACTTTATTGCTGATAAAAAATACCCGTTATTGCAGTATCAAGCAATCGCAATAGTGTTAGGTGGAATATTAAGTATATTGGTTTTCTTGATAACATTAATTGGTTATTTATTACCGAGTTTTTATCCAAGATCAAAAGCAAAACAAACAAGCGGTCACTTAGTCGAATAAATTTGCAAATTTTGATTGAAATGTTACCGCTTAAAAATAAAAAAAGCTGATAAAATTATATCAGCTTTTTGAAATTACTACTTTTGAGACTAACTTAATGCTTCAAAACGGCGTTCTGCTTCATCCCAGTTTACAACATTCCAGAATGCTTTAATGTAGTCTGGACGACGGTTTTGATAATTTAGATAATAGGCGTGCTCCCATACATCTAAACCAATAATTGGTGTGCCTGAAACGCCTGCAACACCTTTACCCATTAGTGGCGTGTCTTGATTGGGTGTTGAAACAACGGCTAATTTACCATTTTCAATCACTAACCAAGCCCAACCAGAGCCAAAGCGTGTTGCCGCAGCTTGTTCAAATTCTGCTTGGAATGCTTCAACAGAACCAAAATCTTTCTCAATGGCTTGTTTTAGTTTCCCACCTAACACAGTGCCTGTTTTTAAACCTTTCCAAAAGAAGCTGTGATTGACGTGTCCACCAGCATTATTGCGTACTGCTGTACGTTTTGCTTCAGGAACTTTATCTAAATTCGCAATAAGTTCTTCTGGATCTAGTGCTAATAATTCTGGTGTTGCTTCTAAAGCAGCATTTGCATTATTTACATAAGCTTGGTGATGTTTCGAATGGTGAATTTCCATTGTTAATTTATCAAAATGCGGCTCTAGTGCATCATAAGCATAATCTAATGCTGGAAGTATATATGTCATCGTTCACTCCTAAAATGTAATTGATCTAAAATACCACTGGAAACCTTAACATTTTTTTGACTAAAAATAAACACAACAATATTTATTAGTAACTTTTATGTAACGTGCTTTTCAGGTAACCCTATTTCAGCATTAGATTTAAACAACAGGTCTATGGCGATAAAAGAGCAATCCTGGTAATGCAAGTCCAAATACCAATGCTCCTAGCAAGAAACCTGTTTGTACAAAATTATCCACCATTTGTGAAAATAATTGTGGTGAACTACCGTAGTGATTAATTTGTACTATTGCAATCATTGAGCGGTAAGCTGGTACACCAGGGATCATTGGAATCACAGCTGCGACAGTAAAGACTTTTGGGTGTGCGAGGTAACGTTTTGATATATATACACCAGCAAAGCCAATAAGTGTTGCGGCAAAGAACGTTGAAAAAACCAGAGGTATGTCAACGTAAACAAGGAAACTTCTGAAACCGTGTCCTATTGCGCCTAATATGGCACAGTACTTCAGTGCTTTTTTAGGCACATTAAAAATAAGAGCAAAACCCACTGCTGGAATGGCTGCAAAAAACATATCGTCTATTAAAATAAAAAATAAATCCATTTTATTGCCCCCAACCACTAATATGTAAAACATTTAAAGCAAAGACGATGCCAATACAAGCACCAAAGGTCAGTACGGTTGCTAAACTCCAACGTCCAATTCCCATATTAATGTAACCTTTGAGAATGTCTGCTAATGCATTAATTAATGGAAAACCAGGAACGAGTAGTAATACACTGGATGCGAGTGCAATTTCAGGGGTATTACCGATTTGATATTGTAAAGCGAGTCCTGAAATCATAGAGCCAATAAATGCAGTCAGAGCAAAAACAATAAAAGGGTTATAATGCCTCATTGCAAGCTGTTGACGCACAAACATTGCAATAGATGAGGCGATAAAAGTAATACCAAAAATAGCCCAATCTCCTCCTGCTAAATGTGAGAAGCAAGCACAAGATAGCCCTACCATTACCACAACTAAATAACGATTGTATTTAAAAGGTTTGACTCTCTCTAAATTTCGACGAACTTGATAAATATCGAAAATTTTATGCTCTGCAGTAATTACAATATGTTGTACTTCAGTAACCACGTGCATATTGATTCCTCTATCAACATTACGACGTACGGTAGTGATACAGTTCTCATTATATAAAGTAGTTAGCATAATCGCATTGGTTGTTAACGCACATTCTACACTATCAACGCCAAGAGCGACTCCAAGTCTTGTTGCCATTTGAACAACTAAGGTACTTTCAGCACCGTGTTGAAGTAGTAAAAGAGCAGTTTTGATACATAATCGAGTAATCTCTCGTTGCCGTTGAATTTCTCCTTCAGAAAGTATCTTTTCCATAAATTTCTCCCACAAAATAAACTGGTGAGAATTTTAATGAGTAATGAATTTTTATACAATAAAAAAGCAGTCAAATTTCGTAAAAAAATTACAAAATTTGACTGCTTATGATAATCTCATTAACGATTAGTTTTACTTGTCTTCTTCCAATTCTTCTAATTCAAGCTGATGACGAATTTCTTCATATTCCGCTTCTTGAGCGTGAACTGAACCTTCAGGAGCCTCTGATGTTTCTCCCTCTTCCCAAGGGGCAATATCTGGCACTTCTTCAATATGAATAGTACTTAATGAATAATCAGGTTGATAATATAAATCGTATTTTGCCGCTTTAATTGTTGAAAGCATAATTAATGACATTATCACTAATAGTGGTGCACCCGCAAAAATAGAGGCTGTTTGTAAGGTACTTAAATCGCCGATAAGCATTAAGGTTGCTGGCATAAAGCACAGAGTGAATGCCCAAAATAGTCTATTCCAACGTTTTGGCTCATCATCAACTTCATGTTGTACAACAGATGCTAAAATGTAAGAAATACTATCAAAAGTGGTGGCAGTAAAGATAATGGCTAAAATAGTAAATACGGCAATGGCAACTTTAGCTATTGGTAAGGTATGCAAAATAGCAAAGATAGTTGCTGTTGCTCCTTGAGTATTCAGCACATTAATAACATCTAATTCTCCAGAAAGGTGCATATATAAACCATAGTTACCTAAAACCATAAAGAATACAGAACAACCAAGAGAACCAAAGAAGATTGAACCAATTGCCATTTGACGGATAGTACGACCTTTTGAAATTTTGGCAATAAATAGCCCAATAGTTGGTGCAAATACTAACCACCACGCCCAGTAGAACACTGTCCAATCACCAGGGAAGTTAGTATCTTTAAAGCCTAATTCTGTAAATTCACCAAAGGCTTCTGTCCAAGTCATCATTGAAATAATATTGGTTAATGAGCGACCTAAGGCTTCTAAACCAGTGTCAAACATAAAGACGGTTGGTCCTACGCAGAATACAAAAATTAAGAAACCAATGGCTAAATAGAAATTGATATTAGAAAGGAATTGAATTCCACCTTTTAATCCTTGATAAGCACTGTAAGCAAAAATTAGCGTAGTCACAAAGAGTACAACCAATTGCATTGTTGTGTTATTTGGTGTGTTAAAGAGTTCGTGTAAACCTTGAGTTATCATAGGAGATGCAAGACCTAGTGAAGTCGCTCCACCACCAATCATACCAAAAATAAAGAATACATCGACTAAACGTCCCCAATTACTTTTAGCAAATTTTTCTCCCAATAATGGCATTAAACTTTGGCTTACTTTTAAAATAGGGGAATTTCGTACGTGAGCAAAATAAGCAATAGAGACAGCTGGAACTAAATAAATTGCCCAAGCCACAGGTCCCCAGTGGAATAATCCATAAGTACTTGCCCATTTAATCGCATCAGGGGTTGCCGCTTCAATACCAAATGGAGGTCCTTGATAATAGTATGTCCATTCTAAAATACCCCAATAAAGGATACCAGCTCCAATACCTCCACAGAACATCATTGCAGCCCAAGAGCTCGTTTTAAATTCAATGTCATCTTCTGGTTTACCTAACTTAATGTTACCAATATCTGAGAAAGAAATATAAATAACAAAAATAACAGCAAGTACACCAAACATTAAGTAAGCACCACCGAGTTTATCTGTTACAAAACCTTTGATTTCATCAACCCAATAAGCACCTTGCTCAGGGAAGAAAATTAACGGAAGAGTAACAGAAAATAAGATGACTAATACACCAAAGAACGTAAATTTATCAATTCGAGTATCAAATTGTTCTACTTTAGGTTCTGAGGTTTTGTCTGAATTAAAACTACCAATAGATTGGTTAGTTTTTTGTGAATTTTTGTTGAGTGAGTCGTTCATAATTATTTATCTCCATTGTTAGATAAAATACATTCAATATTTTCTAATGGTCGTCCTAATTTTGTACCAAATTCTGTTTGTACAATTGGGCGGTTTATTAAGACTGGATTTTCTACCATTGCTTGAATAAGTTGTTGTTCTGACAGTTTTTTATCTGCAAGATTAAGTGTTTTATAAGGTTCTTCATTGGTGCGTAGTAAATCACGTGCAGACATTCCCATTTCAGTTAAAAGTTGTGAAAGTGTATCTGTGTTTGGAGGAGTATCTAAATAGAGAATGACCTCAGTATTAAAACCTCTTTCTTCGAGTATCGCTAATGCACCACGAGACTTACTGCATTTGGGGTTGTGATAAATAGTTGCTTTTTTCATTATTTTTTCCTAATTTAAAATATGTAAAAAATGAAAATAATCTCACCGCTTTAAAATATAGTTTAATATCTAAGCGGTTAGATATCATCAAAAATTTGCAAATTTATTTACTTTTTGGTGGTAAACTCCCTGCTTTAAAATAAGGCACTTCTGCACGTGGTAATGGTTCAATGCCACGAATATGATCCGCAATTTTTTCTGCCATCATAATGGTTGGCGCATTTAGGTTACCTGTGGTAATTATCGGCATAATTGAAGCATCAATTACACGCAAACTTTCCACGCCGTGTACTCGTCCAAAATTATCAACAACGGCATCTTCGCCTGAACCCATTTTATTACTACAAGATGGATGGAAGGCGGTTTCTGCGTGTTCACGAATAAAGTCATCTAATTGTTTATCACTTTGGCATTCAATTCCTGGTGATAACTCTTTGCCTACATAAGGTTTTAGTGCATCTTGGGTAAAGATATCACGAGTGATACGAATGGCGGATCTAAACTCTTCCCAGTCTTGCTCTGTTGCCATATAGTTGAACAGAATACTTGGATATTCGTGTGGATCTTTTGATTTAATTCTAATTCTTCCACGACTAGGAGAACGCATTGAGCCCACGTGAGCTTGGAAGCCGTGACTTTCAATCGCATTCGAACCATCATAGTTTACAGCGATTGGTAAGAAGTGATATTGTAAGTTTGGCCATTCAAAACGTTCATCAGAACGGATAAATCCGCCTGCTTCAAACTGGTTACTCGCCCCTAAGCCTGTGCCTTTAAACATCCATTCAGCACCTATCATTGCTTGATTATGTAATTTTAAACTTGGTGCAATACTTACAGGTTTTATACATTCAAACTGAACATAAAGCTCTAAGTGATCTTGTAAGTTTTCGCCTACCCCTTTTAATTCGTGAACAACAGGAATATCTAACTCTTTTAATAACTCGGCATTACCAATCCCTGAACGTTGTAAAATGGTTGGCGATGCAATAGCACCAGAGCAAAGTAGTACTTCTTTTTTTGCAAAAGCTTTAATGGATTGCTCCGCTTTTAAATAGCATACGCCAATCGCTTTTTTACCTTCAAATAAGATACGATCGGTGGTTGCTTTTGTGACAATCACTAAATTTTCTCTTGCTCTGACTTCATCAGATAAATAACCACGAGCAGTACTACAACGGCGACCGTTTGCACTTACAGTACGATCCATAGGACCAAAACCTTCTTGTTGATAGCCATTTAAGTCTTCTGTTTTTGGATAGCCTGCTTGCACACCCGCTTCCACCATTGCGTGGAATAACTCATTATTACCAGTCTTTGGTGTTGTTACGTGTAAAGGACCTGAATCGCCGTGATAGTCATTACCGCCAATATCACGAGTTTCTGCTTTTTTGAAATAAGGTAAACAATCCTGATATGTCCAGTTAGCTAATAACGGATCTTGCTCAGCCCAATTATCGTAATCCATTGCATTACCACGAATATAGCACATACCATTGATCAACGATGAGCCACCCAGCCCTTTACCACGTCCACATTGCATACGGCGGTTATTCATATATGGTTCAGGATCGGTTTCATAACCCCAGTTATACTGTTTAGTTTGAATAGGAAAGGCTAAGGCGGCTGGCATTTGTGTACGCCAGTCTAAGCGATAATCTGGACCACCCGCTTCTAATAATAAAACGTTTGTTTCTTTATCTTCGGTTAAGCGAGCCGCTAATACACCACCTGCTGAACCTGCACCGATAATAATATAATCAAATTCTCTCATTGTGTTCTCCTTTTTCTTTAAGATTAGAATACAGATTCAAATCTGCCTAATTCAACTTGAATAGATTTTGTTTGGGTATAATGTTTTAAGGTTTCGATCCCATTTTCACGTCCAATACCTGATTGTTTATAACCACCGACAGGCATTTTAGCGTCAGATTCGCCCCAAGTGTTGATCCAACAAATGCCCGCTTCAAGCTGATGAATAATGCGGTGTGCTTTGTTTAAGTCTTTGGTTACCACACCTGCTGCTAAACCATATTCCGTATTATTTGCTCGTTCAATCACTTCTTGTTCTGTTTCATAGCTTAAAATACTCATCACAGGACCAAAAATTTCTTCTTTGGTAATCGTCATTTCATCAGTACAATCAGTAAATACAGTTGGTTGTACATAGTAGCCTTGTGGCAAACTCATCTCACGTTCGCCCCCAATTAAGCATTTTGCCCCTTCTTTTTTACCAAGCTCAATATAATTTAATACTCGGTTCATATGCGGTTCGCTAACCAATGGGCCAAAGTTTGTTTCAGGATTTTGAGGATCGCCTATTTTAAAACGTTGTACACGCTCTAATACTTTTTGCTCAAATTCAGCTTTAAGTTTCGCTGGAACAAAAACACGAGTACCATTCGTACAAACTTGACCTGAACTATAAAAGTTCGCCATTACCGCAATATCTGCTGCTAAATCTAAATCGGCATCATCACAAATGACCACCGGCGATTTTCCGCCTAATTCCATCGTCACTTCTTTTAAGTTAGAGGTAATCGCACTGGCACACACTTTCTTACCCGTAGCAGATCCACCAGTGAAAGAGACTTTGTCAATATGTGGATGTTGGGTTAAGAAATCGCCAATATCAGCTCCCGTTCCGTTTACCACATTAAACAGACCGTCTGGTACACCCGCTTCGGTTAAAATTTCTGCTAATTTTAAGGTGGTTAGAGGGGTTACCTCACTTGGTTTAAAGACAACGGCATTCCCTGCGGCTAAGGCTGGGGCTAACTTCCACATTGCAATTTGGATCGGATAATTCCACGCACCAATGCTTGCAATTACACCCAATGGCTCACGGCGAGTGTAAATAAAACTGTCTTCACGAAGTGGAATTTGTGTACCTTCAATCGAAGTGGCTAAGCCTGCGTAATATTCAATCACATCAGCCCCAGTTACAATATCTACATACATTGTTTCGCTCACAGGCTTACCTGTGTCTAAGGTTTCTAAAAGGGCTAACTCATCATTACGTTCACGTAAAATAGCTACCGCTTTATTTAAAATTCTTGCACGCTCTACGGCGGTTAATGCTGCCCATTTTTTTTGAGCTTTAACGGCACAATCTACCGCAAAATCAATATCCTCTTTTGAAGCAACTTGAATTTCTGCTAGGGTTTCGCCTGTGGCTGGATTGATTGTGGTAAAGGTTCGCCCACTTGTAGCCTTGTGGTATTTACCGTTGATATAAAGTTGTTGAGTGGGAAATTTCATTGTTCCTCCAATAATTTGTTTAGAAATTGTTTTGCGATAAATCGAGCCTGATAATGATCAAACTCCTCGCTACGTAAACTACCGTGTAGCCATAAGCCATCAATCAATGCCGCTAATCCTCGAGCGGCATTTTTTGCTTGTTTTTCAGGTAATAATTGTTTGAAATGGAATAATAAATTTGAATGTAGGCGGCTATCATTGATTTTTTGTAAACGATTAAGATCGTCTTGGTGCATACTCATAGACCAAAAAGAGAGCCACACTTTCATTCTTGCGGAGTCAGTATTGGGATCAAAATTACACTCAATAATAATTTCAATGGCTCTATGAGGAGTGAGTTGCGGATCTGCTTTATTTTTTTGAGAAATAGAAATTTGCAATTCTCGCATTAAATCACGCATAGTTTCATACAATAGCCCCATTTTCCCTCCAAAATAGTGACTAATTATTCCAGAAGATAGACCTGCTTGCTGTGCAATTTGTATAATTGTAGTATCAGCGACACCGTATTTTTCAACGCAAACTAAAGTTGCTTGAATCAGTTGCTCTTTTCTGATCTCTAACATTCCAATTTTGGGCATAGCATATCCTTTTTTATGTTAGTTATATGCTTTATTGTATTTTAATTGAACGTTCAATTAAAATAAAGTTTATTTTTTAAACATTAAGGAAAATTTACAAATAAAGGGTGTGTGATATGAAGTAAGGAACATAGAAAAGTGAAATAGAAAAGAAAATGTAAGCGAATGTCTTTGCAATTTATATTAAAGTTGGGAATGAAATAACTCAACACGACAAAAACAAGAGTGCTATAACATTCTTGTAATAATGCTATGCTAAATTAAACTATTTAAGCTTTGAATAAGAGAATATCTTAAAGAGATTATTGAACATCCTTGTTCAGAATAACTCCATAATAATTCGGTTTATAAATACTTGTCCCTATTCGAACGAAGCGTTCCGGATAGGGAAGCGGATTATACTCTATTTTTTCAAAATACCAACATAAATTTCATATAAAAGTGAAATAATTTTGTGACTTAATAATTAAGGTAAAAAATGGTCTGCGATACACTGAAAAAGAACCTTATAATAAAAGTGTTTTTTGTAAATTTTTATCACTATCTTACCGCTTCATTATGGATTTTATTTTAAAGAAAGAACAATTTAAGGTAGAATTAGCCAAATTTTTGTATAACTTGGAATAATAATGACAACTCAACTTTCCCTTGAGCAAATTCAAGCATTGATAAAAGACGATATGCAAGGAGTCAACCAAGCAATTTTAGAGCAATTAAATTCTGATGTCGTCCTAATAAATCAGTTAGGTCACTACATTATTAGTGGTGGTGGTAAGCGTATTCGTCCGTTAATTGTTTTATTGAGTGCTAAATCTTTAAATTATCAAGGCTCAGCACATATTATTTGTGCTGCTTTTATTGAATTTGTGCATACGGCAACCTTATTACACGATGATGTAGTGGACGAATCTGATATGCGTCGTGGCAAAGAAACTGCCAATGCATTGTTTGGTAATGCCGCAAGTGTATTAGTGGGTGATTTTATCTATACTCGCTCTTTCCAAATGATGACAAGTGTCAATTCATTAGACGTGTTAAAGGTGATGTCAAATGCCACGAATGTTATTGCGGAAGGCGAAGTGCAACAGTTAATGAATTGTAATGATCCTGATACAACTGAACAAAGTTATATGCAAGTGATTTATGGTAAAACGGCTCGTCTTTTTGAAGCAGCTACACAATGTGCTGCCATTATCTCAAATGCAACACCACAAATGGAGAAAGCGTTACAAGATTATGGGCGTTATTTAGGGACTGCGTTTCAGTTAATTGATGATATTTTAGATTATAGTGCGAATGCTGAAAAGTTAGGTAAAAATATTGGTGATGATTTAGCAGAAGGAAAACCTACCTTGCCACTTCTTCATGCAATGCATCAAGGTAATGCAAGTGAAGCTGCACTGATTCGTGAGGCCATTGAACAAGGAGGGAAAAGAGAGTCCTTAAATGATATTCTGGCGATTATGCAAAAATATCAGTCCCTTGATTATGCAATGCAACGAGCGAAAGAAGAAGCTCAAAAAGCGGTTGATGCAATCCAAATTTTACCTGAAACAGAATATAAGCAAGCATTGATTTCTTTAGCTTATCTTTCTGTTGATAGAAATTATTAAGCAAAATTTGCAAATTTTAGACAAAATCATACCGCTTTCGTTTGAAAGCGTGTTTTATTAAAGAGGAAAAGATGACGAAATCCCTAAACTTACAAGATTTACCACAACAAAAACTAAAAGACTTATTAGAATTTCCCTGTAATTTTACTTTTAAAGTAGTGGGTGCGAAACGTGCTAATTTAGCAGATGATGTTGTTGCGGTAGTTCAACAATATATTCAAGGCGACTACGTGCCTCGTGAACAAGCAAGCTCAAAAGGCACTTATAGTTCAATTTCTATTGATATAGTGGCAGAAAATATCGATCAAGTAGAAAGCCTTTATACAGAGCTTGCCAAAATTGAAGGCGTAAGAATGGTGCTTTAATGGAACTTATTGTTCGCAAACTCGGTATTTGTGATTATCAACAGACGTGGCAAAAAATGCAACAGTTTACAGATAATCGTGATGAGAAAACCACTGATGAAATCTGGCTGGTGCAACATCCCGCTGTGTTTACTCAAGGTCAAGCGGGTAAACCTGAGCATTTACTCAATCCAACCAATATTCCTGTTATTCAATCTGACCGTGGTGGGCAAATTACCTATCACGGCTTAGGACAGCAAGTAATGTATATCCTCATTGATATTAAGCGCCATAAAGCTGAAGGAAGAGAATTAAACGTTCGACAATTAGTTACTGCACTTGAACAGGCTGTAGTGAAAACACTGGCGGATTATGGCATTGAGGCTTATCCAAAAGCGGATGCACCAGGTGTGTATGTCAATGAAAAGAAAATTTGCTCTTTGGGATTACGTATTCGCAAAGGTTGTTCGTTTCACGGTTTAGCCTTAAACATCAATATGGATTTATCTCCTTTTCAGAATATCAATCCTTGTGGTTATACAGGGCTTGCAATGTGTCAATTAAAAGACTTTATCAGTGAGGAAAAAGCCGATTGTGATAAAGTGTCACCAAAATTAGTAGATTACTTTACACAAATTCTCGGTTACAATAGCACCATAATTGTTAAAGAATAGTTAAATAAAAATAGGATTTAATGAATGGGTACACCTTTCAAAATGGAAAGAGGGGTTAAATATCGTGACGCAGCAAAAACCTCTATTATCCCTGTAAAAAATATCGACCCCGAGCAGGAAGTATTGAAAAAACCAAGTTGGATGAAAATAAAACTTCCTGCAAGTTCAGCTAAAATTGAGAGTATTAAAAATGGAATGCGTCGTCATGGTTTGCATTCAGTATGTGAAGAGGCGAGTTGCCCTAATTTGCACGAATGCTTTAATCACGGCACTGCGACTTTTATGATAATGGGGGCAATTTGTACTCGCCGTTGTCCCTTCTGCGATGTTGCACATGGTAAACCATTACCTTTGGATCAAGAAGAACCATTAAAATTAGCAGAAACCATTGCAGATATGAAATTAAAATATGTTGTTATTACATCAGTCGATCGTGATGATCTACCTGATCGTGGAGCTGGACATTTTACAGAATGCGTTAAGGAAATTCGGAAATTGAATCCTGATATTAAGATTGAAATTTTAGTTCCTGATTTTCGTGGACGTATCGAAAAAGCATTAGACAAATTAAAAGATTGTCCGCCCGATGTATTTAACCATAACTTAGAAAATGTACCACGCTTGTATAAAGATATTCGTCCCGGTGCAAATTATGAATGGTCGCTTAAATTACTGAAAGAATTTAAAAAAATGTTCCCACATATCCCAACTAAATCAGGTCTAATGGTAGGGTTGGGTGAAACAAATGAAGAAATTCTCACAGTAATGGAAGACTTGCGTGACAATGGCGTGACAATGCTAACACTTGGACAATATTTACAACCAAGTCGCCATCATTTACCTGTTGATCGTTATGTTCATCCAGATGATTTTGATGATTTTAGAGTAAAAGCTGAAAAAATGGGCTTTGAACACGCAGCTTGTGGCCCTTTTGTTCGCTCATCTTATCACGCTGATCTGCAAGCAAGCGGTGGCGTGGTGAAGTAAATTTGTAAAAATAGTGTAATCAATAGTTAAGGATACAAAAATGACTTATACAACAACACAAATTATAGAAAAATTAGCTCAATTAAAAGTAGTTCCAGTTATTGCTCTTGATAATGCAGAAGATATTTTACCTCTTGCAAAAACATTAGCAGATAATGGATTACCAGTGGTTGAAATTACATTTCGTTCTACTGCTGCTGAACAAGCGATTCAATTATTACGTAAACATAATCCTGATATTTTAATTGCAGCAGGAACAGTATTAACCTCAGAACAAGTATTTCAGGCTAAAAATGCTGGAGCTGACTTTGTGGTGACACCAGGATTTAATCCAAAAATTGTTAAGCTTTGCCAAGATCTTGGTTTACCGATTACACCAGGAATAAATAATCCAATGTCTATTGAGGCGGCATTAGAAATGGGAATTACAGCAGTAAAATTTTTCCCTGCTGAAGCCAGTGGTGGTGTGAAAATGATTAAAGCATTACTAGGACCTTATCCACAATTACAAATAATGCCAACAGGGGGAATTGGTTTAACTAACATTCAAGATTATTTAGCCATTCCTAATGTAGTTGCTTGTGGTGGCTCTTGGTTTGTGGATAAAAAACTGATTAATGCTCAGGATTGGGATAAAATTGCACAATTAACAAAAGAAGTAATGGAATTAGTGCGTATTTAAACTAGTTAGGATTACTGAAATAATTAAACTCAGTAATCCTTTTTTATATCACTTATCTCTCCTTCCACATATAAGCTACTTGATATAATACGCTTTCAAGGTATCATATCCCCTAATATTCTATTAACTAAATATAAGTACAATGAAAGAAACCATAGTTGCACAAGCAACCCCAATAGGTCGTGGCGGAGTTGGAATTTTACGCATTTCAGGACCTCTTGCCGAAACTGTTGCACAGGAAGTCTTAGGTAAATCCCTTAAGCCTCGTATGGCAAATTATTTGCCTTTTAAAGATGTTGATGGGTCTACTATTGATCAAGGTATCGCTCTCTTTTTTAAAGCACCAAATTCGTTTACTGGTGAGGATGTTCTTGAATTGCAAGGACACGGTGGGCAGATTATTTTAGATATTCTGTTAAAACGTATTTTACAAGTGAAAGGCTTACGCATTGCACGTGCAGGGGAGTTTTCTGAGCAAGCCTTTTTAAATGATAAGTTAGATTTAACCCAAGCCGAAGCCATTGCAGATTTAATTGATGCGACCTCTGAGCAAGCGGCTCGTAGTGCTTTGAAATCGTTACAGGGCGAATTTTCAAATAAAATTCATCAGTTAGTCGATAATGTCATTTATTTACGAACTTATGTTGAAGCGGCTATTGATTTTCCTGATGAAGAAATTGATTTTCTCGCTGACGGTAAAATTGAAAATAAACTTAATCAAATTATTGCCAGTTTAGACAATGTACGAAAAGAAGCAAAGCAAGGTGCTATTATCCGTGAAGGAATGAAAGTCGTCATTGCAGGGCGTCCCAATGCAGGTAAATCAAGCTTGCTGAATGCTCTTGCAGGTCGAGATGCGGCTATTGTAACAAACATTGCAGGAACAACCCGTGATGTGTTACGTGAGCATATTCATATTGATGGAATGCCTTTACATATCATTGATACAGCAGGACTACGAGATGCCAGTGATGAAGTGGAGCGTATTGGTATTGAACGTGCGTGGAGTGAAATTGAGCAAGCTGATCACGTTTTATTGATGATCGACAGCACAGAAAGTAGCAATGAAAATATTCAAACCGAATGGCAAGATTTTTTAACGTGTTTACCTGAAAATATCCCTGTCACTGTTATTCGTAATAAAGTCGATTTATCAGGTGAAAAAGAAGGCTTTGAACAACTGGAAGACTTTAATTTAATTCGTCTTTCTGCTCAAACCAAAGTGGGTATTGATCTATTACGTGAGCATTTGAAGCAATCAATGGGCTATCAAAGTTCGACGGAAGGTGGCTTTATTGCACGTCGTCGTCATTTAACAGCCCTTGAAAAAGCAGCAGAACATTTAGCAAATGGACATACGCAATTAACAGAATTTTATGCAGGTGAATTATTGGCTGAGGAGCTACGAATGACTCAAAATGCATTAAGTGAAATCACGGGTGAATTTACCTCTGATGATTTACTCGGTAATATTTTTAGCTCATTTTGTATTGGAAAGTAAGCGGTCACATTATTACTAAAATTTGCAAATTTTCATTGATTTTAAATTATAAATTGGTAAAGACTATCAAATCAAAAGGGTTCTTTTCCATTTCAAATTTGGTAAAATCTTACTCAAATGTTACCGCTTATAACAATAGGAACAAAGTATGACAAAACATTATGATTATATCGCTATCGGTGGTGGTAGTGGTGGTATTGCCTCAATTAACCGTGCGGCAAGCTATGGAAAAAAATGTGCGATTATTGAAGCACAAGATTTAGGTGGTACTTGCGTGAACGTGGGCTGTGTGCCGAAAAAAGTGATGTGGCACGGAGCTCAAATTGCTGAGGCAATTAAACTTTATGCACCGGATTATGGTTTTAATGTTGATTTGAAAGACTTTGATTTTTCAAAATTGATAGAAAGCCGTCAAGCTTATATCGGACGTATTCATCAATCTTATAACAATGTTTTAGCAAAAAATAATATCGATGTGATCAATGGTTTTGCGAAATTTGTGAATAAAAATACCGTTGAAGTAAACGGCGAACAAATCACAGCGGATCATATTTTGATTGCAACGGGTGGTCGTCCAACGCATCCAAATATCAAAGGGGCGGAATACGGTATTGATTCTAACGGTTTCTTTGAATTAACCGAATTACCAAAACGTGTGGCTGTGGTGGGTGCAGGTTATATTGCGGTAGAACTTGCAGGCGTATTAAACAGCTTAGGGGCGGAAGCACATTTATTCGTGCGTAAGCACGCACCATTGCGTACCTTTGACCCATTTATTGTGGATACGTTATTAGACGTGTTAGCCCAAGACGGCATTCAATTACACACCCAAGCAATTCCACAAGAAGTGGTTAAAAATACAGATGGTTCAGTGACCTTAAAATTAGAAGATGGTCGTGAGCAAACCGTAGATTGTTTAATTTGGGCAATCGGTCGTCAGCCAGCAACAGATGTAATCAATCTTGAAGTAACAGGCGTGGAAACAAACGCTCGTGGCTTTATCAAAGTGGATAAATTCCAAAATACCAACGTTGAAGGCATTTATGCGGTTGGCGATATTATTGAAGGTGGCGTAGAATTAACCCCTGTGGCAGTGGCAGCAGGACGCCGTTTATCTGAGCGTTTATTCAATAACAAACCAAACGAACATTTAGATTACAGCTTAATCCCAACAGTGGTGTTCAGCCACCCAGCGATTGGTACAATCGGTTTAACCGAGCCACAAGCGATTGAGCAATATGGTGAAGAAAACGTGAAAGTTTACACGTCATCATTTACCGCAATGTACACCGCCGTAACCCAACACCGTCAGCCTTGCAGAATGAAACTGATTTGTGCGGGCGAAGATGAGAAGATCGTCGGTTTACACGGTATTGGTTTTGGTGTGGACGAGATGATTCAAGGCTTTGCGGTTGCAATCAAAATGGGTGCAACAAAAGCAGATTTTGATAACACAGTGGCAATCCACCCAACAGGTTCGGAAGAATTTGTGACAATGCGTTAAGTTTTATAGCAAGAAATTTTATTACTTATAATCTGTACCCTAAAAGCTGAGTTGATTAGAACTAGAGGTACAGATTTTTTTATGAGTGTTTTTATTTACGTGATTTTTAGATATTGTGTGATGAATGTCGTAAAAGTAATAAAATTTTTAACACTTTTGTGCTTAAACATACTAAAATAGCGGAGTTTTGTCGCTCATTTCTCAAATGAAGGAAATAAAATGACACAGGAATATTTAGATTTTGAACTACCTATCGCTGAACTTGAAGCTAAAATTGATGCTTTACGTTCGACGGTAAATACAGACAGCACGATTAATCTTGATGATGAAATTAAACGTCTTCAAAAAAAATGTGATGAATTAACGAAAAAAACGTTTACTGACTTGGATGCTTGGCAAATTACTAAAATGGCTCGTCATCCAAATCGTCCTTATACCCTGGATTATATTCAGCGGATTTTCACAGAATTTGAAGAGCTTTCTGGAGATCGTGCTTTTGCAGAGGATCACGCCATTATTGGTGGAATGGCTCGTCTGGAAGGTCGTCCAGTGATGGTGATTGGACATCAAAAAGGCAGAAGTGTTAAACAAAAAGTATTGCGTAATTTTGGTATGCCAGCACCTGAAGGTTATCGTAAAGCGTTACGCTTAATGAAATTGGCGGAACGTTTTAATATGCCAGTTATTACTTTTATTGATACACCTGGTGCTTATCCTGGTGTCGGTGCTGAAGAACGTGGACAGGCAGAAGCGATTGCACATAATTTACGTGAAATGTCAGGGTTAAAAGTGCCTGTCATTTGTACGGTCATCGGTGAAGGTGGATCTGGTGGTGCTTTAGCTATTGGCGTAGGAGATAAAGTCAATATGCTGCAATATGCTATTTATTCTGTTATTTCCCCTGAAGGCTGTGCTTCTATCCTTTGGAAAGATGCCGAAAAAGCATCAACAGCCGCTGAAACAATGGGATTGACTGCAACACGATTAAAAGAATTAAAACTGATTGATAATATTATTGAAGAGCCTTTAGGTGGCGCACAGAGAGATTTTGATACTATGGCTCAAAATATGAAACAGCTCTTACTTGCTGATTTAGAGGATCTTGATGTATTATCTTTAGATGTACTTTTGGAGCGTCGTTATAATCGCTTGATGAGTTATGGTGCTTAAAAAAGTACAACAATAGAACGACTAAAAAAATGTAAATTTTAATTGATATGTGACCGCTTATCATTCAATACAATTAAGGAGTTTATAATGAAAAATGTTTTATCTATTCAATCTCATGTAGTTTATGGCTATGCTGGCAACAAAGCAGCTGTTTTCCCAATGCAAACACTTGGTGTAGATACTTGGGCATTAAATACTGTTCAATTTTCTAATCATACTCAATATGGAAAATGGACAGGGATGGTTGTTCCTCAAGAGCAAATTGGTGAAATTGTTGAAGGTATTGATAATATTGATGCCCTTAATGAATGTGATGCTGTACTGTCTGGTTATATTGGTGCAGCTTCTCAAGGAAGCCAAATTTTAGATGTGGTAGCGAAAATCAAGGCAAAAAATCCTAATGCTATTTATTTTTGTGATCCTGTAATGGGACATCCTGATAAAGGTTGTATTGTAGCAGATGGTGTGGCTGAATTTTTACGTGATGAAGCAATGGTAAAAGCAGATATTATTGCTCCGAATCTTGTTGAATTGCGTGAATTAACTGGTTTAGAGGTAGAAAATTTTGAGCAAGCATTAGCTGCAGTGAAAGCAATTCAAGAAACTGGCGTGAAAAAAGTGCTTGTAAAACACTTAAGTAAAGTAGGTAAAGATGCGAGCCAATTTGAAATGTTACTTGCAACTCAAGAGGGTATTTGGCACATTAGTCGTCCATTACATACTTTTAAAGATAAAGATCCTGTAGGGGTTGGTGACTTGACGAGTGGTATTTTCTTAGCAAATTTACTTAATGGAAAATCAGATTTAGAGGCTTTTGAACATACGGCAAATGCAGTAAATGACGTTATGTCGGTGACTCAGCAATCAGGTAAATATGAATTACAAATTATTGCGGCTCGTGAATTTATTACAAATCCAAAGAGTCAGTACAAAGCAGTAAAAATTGCTTAGTTATACATCAAATAAAACACTCCCCAAATGTTGAGAGCAACTTTTGGGGTGTTTTTATTTTAGCAATAAAGAGTAGCGATAAAATAGACAAAAGGGTAAAATACACCCTACTTTTGTGCGTGAGTAGTTACTTACTCCGCTTTTCTTTTAACTAATGGTTTAATCAGAATTTTACAATGGCAAAGAAACTACATATTAAAACTTGGGGCTGTCAAATGAATGAGTATGACTCATCAAAAATGGCAGACCTATTAAATGAAACACACGATCTGGAATTAACAGATAATGCAGAAGAGGCAGATGTATTACTTTTAAATACGTGTTCAATTCGTGAAAAAGCACAAGAAAAAGTGTTTCATCAGCTTGGGCGTTGGAAAAATCTTAAAAAAAATAAACCTGATTTAATTATTGGGGTGGGGGGATGTGTTGCTTCTCAAGAAGGGGAACATATCAGAAAAAGAGCCCCTTTTGTTGATGTTATTTTTGGACCACAAACATTACATCGCTTACCTGAAATGATTGGTCGTCGGGGAAAAAATAGTAATCCAATTATTGATATCAGTTTCCCTGAAATCGAAAAATTTGATAATTTGCCAGAGCCTCGAGCAGATGGACCTACTGCTTTTGTGTCTATTATGGAGGGCTGTAATAAATACTGCTCTTTCTGTGTGGTGCCTTATACTCGTGGTGAGGAAGTAAGTCGCCCTGTTGATGATGTATTATTTGAAATTGCTCAGCTTGCTGAACAAGGTGTACGTGAAGTCAATTTACTTGGACAAAATGTGAACGCTTATCGTGGCGCTACTTTTGATGGTGAAATTTGTACTTTTGCTGAATTATTACGTTTAGTTGCATCCATTGATGGTATCGATCGTTTACGTTTTACAACCAGCCACCCAATTGAGTTTAGTGATGATATTATTGAAGTTTATCGAGATACACCTGAATTAGTGAGTTTTTTACATTTACCGATTCAAAGTGGTTCTGATCGTATTCTTACAATGATGAAGCGTAATCATACCGCTCTCGAATTTAAAGCGATTATTCGTAAACTTCGTCAAGCTCGTCCTGATATTCAAATTAGTTCTGATTTTATTGTGGGCTTTCCTGGTGAAACAGCAAAAGACTTTGAAGATACAATGAAAATTATTGAGCAAGTTAATTTTGATATGTCTTTTAGCTTTATTTATTCTCCTCGTCCAGGTACACCCGCTGCAGATTTACCTGATGATGTGAGTGAGGAAGAGAAGAAAGAACGTTTATATCGTCTTCAGCATCGTATTAATACGCAGGCAGCACAATTTAGTAGAATGATGCTGGGAACTGAACAACGTATTCTGGTAGAAGGTTTGTCTAAAAAAGACTCAACAGAGCTGACAGGACGAACTGAAAATAACCGTATTGTGAATTTTAAAGGTTCACCAGATATGATTGGTAAATTTATTGATGTAAAAATCACGGATGTTTATACCAACTCATTGCGTGGAGAAGTGATTCGAACCGAAGCGGAAATGGGGTTAAGAATCGTGGAATCTCCACAGAGTGTAATTGAGCGTACGCGTAAAGAAGACCATTTGGGAGTGGTGCGATTTGCGATTTAAATTTTAAATTAACCATAGAGATAAAGTGTTTCTTTGTCTCTATGGGTTATCATTTATCTTCAAACCTAAAGCCATTTTCATCCAGTCTTAAAATAGAAGTTTTATCTTTATGCCAATCACCGAGTACAATACGAGTAAAATAGCGGTCAGATGTATCTGAAAATTTGCAAAAATGAATATTTTGTTTATGAGTATGTCCGTGAATTAGCCAATCAGCTTGATATTGTTGCATTATTTGAAGGGTAAACTCAGGATTTATATCCATAATTTCTATCGGTTTTCCTTGTTTATTTAAACGGCTTTTTGCTCGAATTTTCTGTGCAATCGCTATTCTGAGTTTTAAAGGGAGTTTAAGGAATAGACCTTGAATCCATTTGTTGTGTACTTTTGTACGAAAATTTTGATAGTTTACATCATCGATACAAAGAGTATCACCATGACAAAGCAATATATGTTTATCAAATAATGTTACTCGTTTATAGTCTGGCAATAAAGTGATACCTGTTTCTAAAGCAAAGCGTTTTCCAATTAAAAAATCACGATTACCACAGATAAAATAGCAATTAACGCCTTGTTGTGTGAGGGTTTTGAGCGACTGTTTTACTGTGGATATAAGATCAGATTGTTCATCATCACCAATCCAAAAGTCAAAGAAATCACCTAAAATGTATAGTTCACAGGCAAGCGGTGCCTTTTGCGTTAAAAATTGCAAAAAATGCTGAGTGATTTCTGGTTGAGACTCACTTAAATGGAGATCTGAAATAAAGTAATAATGCATATAAAATAGTATCAAAAAACCGAATGTGTATAAATATTTTTGAAAGATACCGCTACTAGCGAATTTTTGCTAAAATAGCACAAATTAGAGGGAACATATACTATTATTTAAACAAGGAAAAATAATGACAACAAAGGCTCGAATCCATTCTTTTGAATCTTGTGGAACTGTAGATGGGCCAGGTATCCGTTTTATTTTATTTTTACAAGGCTGTTTAATGCGTTGTAAATATTGCCATAACCGAGATACTTGGGATTTGCATAGTGGAAAAGAGATTACTGTTGAAGAATTGATGAAAGAAGTGGTTACATATAAACATTTTATGAATGCAACAGGTGGTGGTGTAACTGCTTCTGGTGGAGAAGCTGTTCTACAAATGGAATTTGTGCGAGATTGGTTTCGAGCTTGTAAGAAAGAGGGAATTAATACTTGTTTAGATACCAATGGATTTGTGCGACATTATAGTGAAGTTGTTGATGAAATGTTAGAAGTAACAGATTTAGTTTTACTTGATTTAAAGCAACTAAATAATGATATTCATAAAAATTTAATTGGTGTTTCTAATAAGAGAACTTTGGAGTTTGCACGTTATTTACATCAAAAAAATCAAAAAACGTGGATTCGCTATGTGGTTGTACCGGGCTATACCGATGATGATGATTCAGTGCATCGTTTGGGAAAATTTATTGAAGGAATGGATAATATTGAAAAAGTTGAATTACTTCCTTATCATCGTTTAGGCGAGCATAAATGGGAAACGATGGGAGAGGAGTATGAACTTGCTGATGTACAACCTCCACCAAAAGAAAAATTAGTACATATTCAGAAAATCTTAGAGGGATATGGTCATATCGTGAAATTTTAAAGTATCGTTATAGCGAAAATAGCGTGTAAAAACGGTGAAGCGGTAAGATTTCTTAAGAAATTTGCAAATTTTTATGAAATCTTACCTCTTTTTCTTTAGAATAGACAAAATTTTTAAATATTAAACATAGAGAAATAAGGAATAAAATGCGTACCAGTCAATATTTACTTTCAACATTAAAAGAAACTCCAAATGACGCTCAAGTGGTTAGCCATCAGTTAATGCTACGAGCAGGAATGATCAGACCTTTAGCCGCAGGACTTTATACTTGGTTACCAACAGGATTACGTGTATTAAAAAAAGTAGAAAATATCGTACGTGAAGAGATGAATAAAGCGGCAGTAGAAGTCTCTATGCCAGTAGTTCAGCCAGCGGATTTATGGATTGAATCACAACGCTGGGATGACTATGGTCCTGAATTATTACGTTTTGAAGATCGTGGTAATCGCCCATTTGTATTAGGCCCAACTCACGAAGAAGTGATTACCGATTTAGTGCGCCGTGAAATTACTTCATATAAACAGTTGCCTTTAAATTTATATCAAATTCAAACTAAATTCCGTGATGAAGTACGTCCTCGTTTTGGGATTATGCGCTCTCGTGAATTTTTAATGAAAGATGCTTATTCTTTCCACATTACAGCTGAGTCATTACAGCAAACTTATGATGTAATGCATCAAACATATTGCAATATTTTTAATCGTTTAGGTTTAGATTTCCGTCCTGTGCAAGCAGATACAGGTTCAATTGGAGGCAATGCCTCACACGAGTTTCAAGTACTAGCAGAAAGTGGTGAAGATGATATTGTATTCTCAACAGAATCAGATTATGCCGCAAATATTGAATTAGCAGAAGCGGTAGCAGTAGGTGAGAAGCAAGCACCAACTAAAGCAATGGAGTTAGTGGATACCCCAAATGCAAAAACCATTGCCGAAGTGGTAGAACAATTTGATGTAACGATTGAGAAAACGGTAAAAACGTTAATTGTTAAAGGGGCGACGGAAGAGCAACCTTTAATCGCATTGATATTACGTGGTGATCACGATTTAAATGAAATCAAAGCCATTAAATTACCAGAAGTAGCAGAGCCATTTGAATTTGCTGATGAAGCGGATATTAAAGCAAAAGTTGGTGCTGGTTTAGGCTCATTAGGTGTTGTTGATATGCCTATTCCTATGATTATCGATCGTAGTGTTGAGCTGATGAGTGATTTTTCTACTGGTGCAAATATTGATGGTAAACATTATTTCAATGTAAACTGGGAACGTGATGTTGCGTTACCAAAAGTCGCTGATTTACGTAACGTTGTAGAAGGTGATCCAAGCCCAGACGGTAAAGGTTCATTATTGATTAAACGTGGTATCGAAGTAGGGCATATTTTCCAATTAGGCTCAAAATACTCAGAAGCAATGAATGCCACAGTGCAAGGTGAAGATGGACGTCCACAAACCTTAATTATGGGGTGTTACGGTATCGGTGTGTCTCGTGTTGTAGCTGCAGCGATTGAGCAAAATCACGATGAGCGTGGTATTAAATGGTCGAATGCGATTGCACCTTTCACCGTAGCGATTATTCCAATGAATATGCACAAATCTGATGAAGTAAAACAAGAAGCAGAAGCCCTTTATGAACAATTAAAAGCATTGAATATTGATGTGATTTTTGATGATCGTAAAGAACGTCCAGGTGTAATGTTTGCGGATATGGAATTGATCGGTGTACCACACACTATCGTGATTGGACAACGTAGCCTTGAAAATGGCGAGCTTGAATATAAGAGCCGTCATACAGGTGAAAAACAGATGATTGCTAAAGATCAAATTATTGATTTTATCCAGTCTCAACTTAGTTAATTTCAATACAAAGGGCTAATTTATGCTTAAAATTTTGCGAATTATTCTAGTCACTTTCCTCGCAATGGGAATTTGTATTATTGGTTCAATTTATTCATTATTTCATTTTAAAGATCCAAGTAATGTTTATTTTGTTACACAGAAGTTTGCGTGGTTACATCAATTTTTGGGCATCAAATTGATAAGACGACCAAAAGATGATTTTACCCAAAATGCAATTTATGTTGCAAATCATCAAAATAATTATGATATGGTCACTATTGCATCAATGGTGCAACCTAAAACAGTGAGTATTGGTAAAAAAAGTCTAGTTTGGATTCCTTTTTTTGGCTTGGTTTATTGGAGTACAGGGAATATTTTAATTCATCGTGAAAACCGTAAAAGTGCGATTAACACAATGAATAAGGTTGCAGATATTATTAAAAAAGACAATATTTCTATTTGGATGTTTCCTGAAGGAACCCGTAGTCGTGGGCGTGGGTTACTGCCTTTCAAAAAAGGGGCATTTCATACTGCGGTTGCGGCAGGTGTACCTATTGTTCCAGTGGTATGTTCAAATCTTCATAACAAAATAGATTTAAACCGCAAAAATAATGGTTATGTCATCTGTGAAACATTAGAACCTATTGATACCACTACTTATACTCGTGAAAATATCAAAGAGTTAATTCAACTTTGTCACGACAGAATGGATGCAAAAATTAAAGTGCTTAATCAAGAAGTCGCAGAATTAGAAGCAAAAGCTTAAATTATCGCTATATTTACACCCTGAAAGTAATAATAATTTTTAGGGTGTTTTTTATACGTTCAATTTAGAGTATGATAGGGTTTTCTAAAATAATTTTATAAATATTATGTACCGTTTTTTACTTTGGTTAAAGCAACCAAGCAATACATTATGGGTTAAGCCTACATTAGGGGCTTTATTAGCCCTAATCATTGCTTTCTCTTCTTATTGGATTGATCGTTGGTTACCTGCTCAAACTCTACCTAAAATTAATATAGATATTGTAGATGACTTATTAAATATTATCGCCTCCAGTATGCTAGCAGTAAGCACCTTCTCTCTTTCAATTATGATTGCTGCTTTTAGTTCCGTCGCCAGTAATGCCACACCTCGAGCAACAGAGTTAATTATTGCCGATGGTACCACTCGAACCGCTATCTCTAGCTTTCTTTCTGCTTTTATTTATGCAGTTATTGCGAAGATATTACTAGGACTTGGTATTTTTGGCACAAATGGGCTGTTTATTCTATTTGGTTGTATTGTTATTCTATTATTGTACTTAGTGGTAGTTTTAATCCGTTGGGTACAAACTCTTTCAGGCTTAGGGCGTTTGAAAAATACCTTAGATCGTATTCAACAAAAAGCAACAGAATCATTACATTATTATCGTAATAATCCAAATTTAGGGACTGCCGCCAAAATTACTGATCTAAAACAAGTAAGGTCAATTTATTCTCAAAAGATTGGTTATTTAATTAATATAAATCTTTCAGGGTTACAGCATTGGGCTGAAGATAACGATTGTTCTTTACATATTATGGTACGTGTAGGGAACTGGTTAATGCCCAATAAAGCAATGGTATTAGTGCAACGAGATCATTTTCAGGATATTGATTTTGATGAAATTAATCGTTTCTTTATTGTAGATTCACAACGTAAATTTGAACAAGATCCAAGTTTTGGTTTATCTGTATTAAGTGAAGTAGCACAACGAGCGCTTTCTCCTGCAATTAATGATTCAGGGACTGCATTAACAGTCTTAGCTACTCTTGCACAATTATTAATTGAAAGGCCCATCGAAAAAGAAGATGACAGATATTTTGATCGTTTAAGTATTGTTCCATTAGATGAAGGTATTTTTATTGAAGAATCTATTGCTCCTATTGCACGAGATGGGGCAACAAATATAAATATTGGGATCGCTATTTTAAAAACACTTGCGACTATTTATCATCAAGCTCCAACTGTTGAACTTTCACTTGCTGCACAAAAAGAAGCAGAAAATACTTTACAGCGTAGCATTGAAATACTGAGTTTTGAAAATGATAAACGTCTTATTAGTGACGTCTATCAACAACTTTTTGGATATAAACTGAGTCAATAAGCGGTCACATTTTAGTAAAAATTTACAATATTTTTAAAGACTAAGAGAAAAAATAAAAGTTGCTTAACTCCTAATAAAATAAGAGGTTAAGCAACTTTTTGATTATTTATAAACTAAAGAAAAGCAAGTAATGGTGAAATACAAAGTAGTATTCCAGTAAATATAATTACATTTGTTGCTAATCCTTTATAATGGTGTAAATGTGGCATTTTATACACAAGATATGCAGGAATTAAACAGCCAACTAAACCAAAAATTGGGCTACAAATTGATGTAAAGCTCAAAATTGGGAAATTGGTGACGATTGTTCCCCAGCAAATAAGAATAATAAATGCAACAACCAGTTTATCAATAAGTGGTTTGTTTATATTTTCTTCTTCATATTTACGCAGTAAAACGTTCATTACAATACCTGTACAAGCTTCTCTAAATCCTAAGAATACCCCAAAGAAAGATGTCACAATCGCAAAGATATTAATAACAATACCAGTAATCGTCGCCCAGCTACCTGGTATAAATTGAGCAATAATCGCTAATGATGAAATATTTTGCTCTTTTGCACTGATTGCTTGTTCTTGGCTAATTGCTAAAGTAAATGAAACTGCATAGAAGAATACCACTACGAATAAAATTACAAAAGAAACTCGCATTGCACGTGATGCTTTATAGCGAGCCACTTCAATTGATTTTTCGTGTGAGCGGTAAGAAATTACCATTGGGCTTAAAGATTGTAAGAATAAAATAGACGTTAGAGTAAATGGAAGAGTAATAATGGCATCTTTTATCATACTTCCCCAATTTCCCATTGCTGGAATATTAGATAGATCCCAACGAGAAACAAGCAGAATACCCATTATAGCAACCAGTGATAATACGGTAACTGCCATAAAACCAGATAATTTAAAGAGTAACTTCTCGCCTTTAGATGCAATAAAAGAAAGTACACAAATTAAAGCTAATCCATAGAAAATATTATCACTTAATTTGGTTTCTGTGATTCCAAAAGATTGTAGATAAGAGGCACTATCATTGGTTACCGCTAATGAATACACAAGCACCCAAATTACAAGCATAATAAAATATAAAACACCCAATCCAATTCCCCAGTTTTTACCAAGGTAACCTGAAATTACACCAGTATAATCGGTACATTTTTTAGATTCGGCAAGTGTGTTGATGAAAAGGTTTTGGAAAAGATATAAAGCAGGATAACCAATGAGAGCAGAAAGAAGGAAAACCCATATTCCCATTATTCCGACTTGCACAGGAAGAAAGACGATTCCAGCACCTATCGCCATCCCGATACTCATTACTATCCAGCCGATATCAACACTATCAAACTTAATAGCTTCTTTCCATTGCTGCTTTGTCATACCAGCTTTTTCGTAGTTTGTTTGATTACTCATACATTACTCCTTTATTATTAAAAAATTATTGTTTTATAATGCTGTATTAAGCAGTAATTTTTACATAAAAAGCACTGCTTGATTGTTAAACTACTTAGATATTATCCAGTGCGTTTTTAATGTCCTCAATCAGATCGTCTGTGTCTTCAATACCAACTGATAAACGAACCAACCCTTCTGTAATACCTTGTTTTAATCTTTCTTCTTCAGGCACACTGGCGTGTGACATTTTTGCAGGATAAGAGAGTATAGACTCCACTCCACCCAAGCTCACAGCAACGATAGGATATTCTAAGACTGATGTAAATTTCTTCGTATTTTCAATGCTACCTAAATCAAAAGAAAGCACAGCCCCACCACTAGATGCTTGTTTTTTATGAATTTCATAGCCTTCGTGACTTTCTAAACCCGGATAGTAAACTTTTTTAACTTTAGGATGGTTTTCAAGTAGTTGAGCAATTTTTAATGCAGTTTGCGTGCTTTTCTCCATTCTAATTGCCATTGTTTTGATACCACGCATTACTAACCAACTTTCTTCAATACCTGGTAATCCACCTAGCATAATTTGTTGCTTGTGTAATTTTTCATAAAGCCCTTCATCATTGACTACTACAGCCCCTAAAATAACATCACTATGTCCATTTAAGAATTTAGTTGCACTTTGAATCACAATATCTACTCCCATCGTAAGCGGTTGTTGATATTGTGGAGTCATAAATGTGTTATCAATAATAGTCAAAACATTATGTTTTTTTGCTATTTCAACCACACCTTGAATATCCGTTATTTTTAAAGTTGGGTTGGATGGGGTTTCCATATAAAAGGCTTTGGTATTTGGTTTAATCGCTTTTTCCCATTCTGCAAGATCTGTTTCATCAACGAAACTCACATCAATGCCAAAACGTGGAAGTAGATCACTAACTAGCTGGAATGTGCCACCGTAAACATCTTTACACATTACGATATGATCACCTTTAGAAAACAGTAACAATACCGCAGAAATTGCTGCCACCCCAGACGCAAAAGCCACCGCATATTTTCCTTGTTCTAGGCTAGCGATGGCTTCTTCTAATGCTTCACGAGTAGGATTACCAAATCTCGAATACATATATTTTTGTAAATTATCAATCTCTTTCTGATGAAAGGTTGATGCTTGGCAAATAGAAATGGACGATGCCCCTGTTTCAGGATCGAGCATATTATAGCCGTGTAAAACTTGAGTTCCAAATTTCATAAAACCACCTCTTTTTTGTTTGTTAGTTATTATTAGTAGTGCAATTATACTCTCAAACAGCCAAAAAATTTTTCTCCATTTTTACTTGATTTCCACAAATTTTAAAATAAAATTCTAATATGCTTTCTATATAGAGAATATTTTCCTACAACTAAACGAACTTATGATTTTCATCATTTAAGGATAATTACAGTGTACAGACTTGATAAAATAGATAGACAGATTCTAAGGTTATTACAAAAAGATGCCTCTATTTCGATTACAGATTTAGCGGAAAAGGTCAATTTAACGACTACACCTTGTTGGCGACGTATCCATCGCCTTGAAGAACTTAAAATTATTAGTAATCGAGTTGTATTGATAGATGCAAATAAAGTGGATTTAAGTCTTATTGGCTTTGTTCGAATAAAAACAAGAGATCACTCTGCACAATGGTATCACAAGTTCTCAAAAACAATTATAGATTTTCCTGAAGTGACTGCTTTTTATCGAATGGCAGGAGAATATGATTATTTAATGCAAGTACGAGTGAAAGATATTCACGCTTTTGATATTTTCTATAAAAAATTAGTAAGAGAAGTAGAAGGTTTAACAGATGTGACTTCTACATTTGCGATGGAAGAGCTTAAACATACATATGAATTACCCATTTAACTAAAAAATTATTAAAATGAAAATCTTAATTGCACCTGATTCATTTAAAGAGAGCCTAACGGCATTAGAAGTCGCCAATGCGATTGAAGAAGGCTTTGTACGAATATATCCAGAGGCAGAATACATCAAAATTCCAATGGCTGATGGTGGAGAAGGAACGGTGCAATCTTTAATTGATGCAACACAAGGTGAGCTGATTGAAGTTAAAGTAACCGCTCCTTTAGGTAATAAAGTAAATAGTTTCTTTGGATTATCTAGCGATCACAAAACCGCCTTTATTGAAATGTCAGCAGCGTCAGGATTACACCTCGTACCAACTACACAACGCAACCCTTTAAAAACCACCTCTTTTGGCACAGGGGAATTAATAAAAGCGGCATTAGATTATGGGATAGAAAAAATTATTCTCGGTATTGGTGGCAGTGCAACCAATGATGGTGGAGTGGGAATGCTACAAGCTCTAGGTGCGAAGTTTTTAAACACATTATGTCAGGATATTGGTTTTGGAGGTGAATGTTTAGCAGAAATAGTGGATATTGATTTATCTAGGTTAGATCCTCGTCTAAAGAATATTCAATTTGAGGTTGCTTGTGATGTAAATAATCCATTATGTGGTGAGAACGGTGCAAGTGCTATTTTCTCCCCACAAAAAGGAGCGACACCTGAAATGGTTAAACAATTAGATTTTGCTTTAAACCACTTTGCGAATATTGTACAACAACAGTTACAGCTTGACATTAAACATAAGAAAGGAGCTGGTGCGGCAGGAGGAATGGGTGGTGGCTTATTACTGTTGCCAAATGTAAATTTAAAAGCCGGTGTGGATATTGTGATTGAGGCAACATCATTAGCAAGCTATGTTGAACAAGCTGATTTAGTCATCACAGGTGAAGGCAGAATGGATGCTCAAAGTATTTATGGTAAAACGCCCATTGGTGTTGCGAAAATTGCAAAGCAATTTAATAAGCCAGTGATTGCCATTGTAGGTTGCTTGAGTGAAGATTACGAGGTGGTTTATCAATATGGAATTGACAGTGTTTTTCCTATTATTCATCGTCTAGGAACATTGGAAGAGGTTTTACAACAGGGAAAACTCAATCTTATTTCTACAGCTCAAAATGTAGCGAGGTTATATAAATTCTCTTATTAGTATGATAAGCGGTAAGATTGTCACATAAATTTGCAAATTTTCGTTTGGATCGTACCGCTTGGTTTTCTTTTAGCTATTTGGAGTTTTTGAACGTAATAGCAGGGTTTGTACTGAGACTATTCCAGACGGCAAGAAACAGACATTACAGGCGGTTATTCTAGGCAAGGTTTCTATTGATAGTGTTATTTACAGTGATGGTTATAATGGTTAGGCTAGAGCTTAAAAAATATGTTGAAGAAGAAGAAGGTTATATTGAACTTAGTCTTAGTGCGGCTAGATCATTTGGTGATCATCTATTCTGAAAAACCTGTCTCCATAATCTAGGCGAAGATGTTAGCAGTCTTTGGGGTAGTTTTTGGGCAGACTATTTTGAAAATCATATTACGTATAAAAAGAGAGGTTGAAAATGGCAAAGGAAAAAACATTAGAAGAATGTATCAAAGACGGCTATACCCCTGATACCATTGCCCGTAATATTAAACGACTGGACGATGATGTCATTGAAATCCGCCGTTATAATGACGGTAATTTTAAAGCCGATGGCGCATGGATATGGTTTATTGTGGTTTTATGTTTAATGGTCACAAGCATTATCACACAGGATAGGATTTATCGTGATATGCAATGGGCAATTTCTCCTGATATATATCTAAAACCTCATTATGAAGACCTTCGAGGCGTTTATGAAAGACAAGGGGCTTTGGATGAATTTAGGTCTTATGAAGAATATCGCAAAGGTATGGTAAGAGAGCATAGTTATGCCCGCTACACAGGGGCATTTTTTATTGCTTTACCGATATTATTATTTTTATGGGTTGCCTCACCGAAATGGCGACCATTGCGTATTGATAGAAGACGGCGTTTAGTGTATTTCGTTAATTTTGGGCAATTATATATTGACAGGTATCCTGATTATGCCCGCCAGCATCATAAGGTGATGGAATATCTTGATACCGATATGCATCAGCCGTGGATACGCCACCCTTGTGACGGTGGTTTACGTTTTACTTTATCGCATGCTAAAAAACCAACGACGCGTCGGTTTAGCGTTGGGATTTTTAAACCTGCTTGTCCATTTCAAAATCACGTCTTAAAGGCTTTTTTAAATGACTATTTAAGCACCGATAACCCTGAGGCATATCAACATTATTTTAAAAAAACAGGTCGAATTAAAACTGATTTTATTAACTTTTTTTATCAATTTACGCTGTTCCCGACACGGGGCTATAATGAAGAACGCACCGAAAGACAAATTCAGGAATGGTTGCAGAAAAATCCCGAAGATGAACATTTTGACTATGGTCTTCTTGATAATAGGGATAATAAATAGTGGTTTAGAATAATGATAAAGAGACTGTTTTATTCATCTTCCTCGTAAATTTCACGATTTACGAAGTTTTTTACATTAAAATTAATTAACGAGGATCTTAAAATGAATATTAAACAATTAGACGCAGTATTGGGTGATGAAGAAGACACGATTTCAAGAATGGCAAATGATTTAGAGAGAGGTGAAAAGCAGATGAAAGAAATAGAAATAGAATATATGGCTACGCTTAAAGATCATCTTGAAGCTTATACAACTTATGAAAAAACGACAGTGTTTCATAAAGTAGATAAAGTTGTGGCCATCCTTGCAATGCTTTTTGGGGTGTCACTGGGTATATATACATTCTACATTCATTTATCTGATGAATTTATTATTTACGCCTTTCTTTTTATTTTAATTGGTCTACTTGATTTTATGGGATTTCTTGCAATTGGAAAGCTTATATATATCATCAGATTTAAAATGACAGATAAGTTTAAGCATATTCAAAAAGTAAGATTTTCCAATACAGGGATTCATTATGAAACGAACAATATAAAATCTGATATTGAATGGCGTTTTTATAACGATTTTTTAGAAAGTGACAATACTTTAATTTTAATAGTTGGGAAAAAACAATATTCTGTTATTCCTAAATCAAGTTTCAATGAGGGAGATTATATAATTTTAAAGGATTTTCTAGTAGAAGAGTTTAATCAACGCCAAATAAAATAGCGGTACGATGTGATTAGAAATTTGCAAATTTTTTATGAACCCTAAAGTAATCTCTAACTTTAGGGTTCTCTTCAATTTTTTAAATTCGATTCAAATGATACCAATGAGCAAGTAAAACACCACTGTTTACTGCTACATTAAGCCCACTTTGTAGAGGATTAACCACTGAAAGTTGAACTGTAGTATCTTCTGGATAGTCGATTTCATTAGAAATAATTTCACTAAGAACAAAAACAACTTTATTCGCTATTTTTGTTTTAAAAAAGAAAGGTGTTTTTTTATTATGTGTTAAATGAATAATCTGATACCCTGCTTTTCTTAATTGGGTAAGTGCTATTTGCTTATGTTTAGTTTCTAATACACGAACAAATTCCAATCCACCTTCTGCTACACGTGCCGAATTGCTAGAATTTATAATATTACTATTTTCCGTAATGATTCCTTTTACACCATAGAAAGCGCAGGTTCTGATGATTCCACCAATATTTTGAGCGTTATTTACATCATCTAATAATATCAGGCAATCCTGTTGCTTTAAGACACTAAGATAACCCTCCAGAGAAAATGTTTTGGCTTTTTTGACAAGTAAACAAATACCGCCGTGATGCTCAGTACCAGTAACCTTCATTAATTCTTCATTATCAACAATATGGTACGCTTTTTTATTTTCAGCAAGGTAACTTAATAAATCGCCTTGTTTTTTCGCCATTGCAATGGTTGCCCATAAACGAACGATAGAGTCAGGGCGTTGGTTAAAAACAGCATTGCAACTATTTTCACCATACACTTTCATTTCCTCATTGCGATTTTTACGAATCTTTTCAGGCGCTCGAGGAGATAATGCTCCCGTTTGTTTTTCACTGCCTTTTACTCGAATCGTCACTTTTCCCTCTAATGTGCCAGCTTTTTTAGCTACACGAGAATAGTTATGTTTAGGTTGTTGATCAGTCTTTGATTTAAATGCTTTGTGTTCACGAGTTTTGAACTTTGGTTTATGGTTCATATAATGTTCTCTAATAGGGAATAATTAATTTCTATTATAGCAAGTGAGAACTTACTTTTTATAGAAGTTTTGTAAAAAATAGTGAAAATGTGACCGCTTATCATAGAAAAGACAGTGATTGCGAGTTATACTGACAACGGATTGTAATAATTATTTTAATTTGAGGATATAAAATTGAAAAAATTCATCAAAATGCTTTTCTCCACCACCATTGCATTAGGTGTAACATTATCTGCACAAGCAACAGATAAACTTTATGTGTACAACTGGACAGAGTACGTTCCTTCTTCATTGTTAGCACAATTTACCGAAGAAACGGGTATTGAAGTTATTTATTCTACTTTTGAAAGTAATGAAGAAATGTATTCAAAACTAAAACTCACTCAAGGAACGAGTGGCTATGATATCATTTTTCCTTCAAGCTATTATGTGAGCAAAATGGCAAAAGAAGGTATGCTAGAAAAATTAGATAAAACTAAATTAACTAATTTTAAATATGTGAGCAAAGAATTAATGGGACAAAGCTTTGACCCTAAAAATGATTATTCACTACCTTATATTTTTGGTTTAACAGGTATTGGCGTCAATAAAGCAGAAATTGATCCAGCCAAAGTAACAAGTTGGGCAGATTTATGGAAGCCTGAATATAAAGGGTTACTACAACTCACGAATGACTCCCGAGAAGTGTTTCATATGGCGCTCTTATTAGATGGAAAATCACCAAACACAACCAATCCAGAAGAGATTAAAACTGCTTATGAGCGTTTAACAAGTTTAATTCCAAATGTCTTAACCTTTAATTCTGATGCACCTGAAATGCCATTTTTACAAGGCGAAGTATCAATCGGAATGATTTGGAATGGCTCTGCATATTTAGGAAAAAAAGAAGATCCAAACTTAACTTTTGTTTATCCAAAAGAGGGTGTGATTGTATGGATGGATAACTACGCCATTCCAAAAACTGCTAAAAATAAAGCCGCTGCCTATAAATTTATTGACTTCTTACTACGCCCAGAAAGTGCAAAAGTGATAATTGAAAAATTAGGTTTCTCAATGCCAAACGAAGGTGTAAGAGAGTTACTAACCCCAGAACAATTAGCGGATAAAGTATTATTCCCACCAAAAGCAGAACTTGAAAAAGGTATTTCTCAAGCAGATGTAGGTGATGCGATTGAAGTGTATGAAAAATACTGGAATAAATTAAGAACCAGTAACTAGTCAATTATTATTTAGTTTTGTATAAAAGCAACAAGCGGTTAGATTTTAATAAAAATTTACAATTTGTTGCTTTTTTAATGGAGATAATAGATGCCAGAATTACCTGAAGTTGAAACCAGTGTGCGTGGAGTATCTCCTTATCTCGTGGGAAAAACCATAAAAGAGATTATTATTCGCCAAAAGCAACTGCGTTGGCTAGTCAGTGATGAATTAACCGAAATGCAAAACGCCCAAATTACCGCAATTTCACGCCGAGCCAAATATCTGATTATTCATACCACAAAGGGTGAGATTATTATTCATCTTGGAATGTCAGGTTCATTAAGTATTTTAGAAAAAGAAACAAAAGAAGTGGGTAAGCACGATCATGTTGATCTGATCACGCAAGATGGTCTTGTTTTACGCTATAACGACCCACGCCGATTTGGTGCGTGGCTATGGGCTGAGCGAGCGGATCAATTATCAATTTTGCAAAAACTTGGATTAGAACCCCTTTCAGTAGAATTTAATGGCGATTACTTATATAAGAAGAGTATAAATAGAAAAGTGGCGGTTAAAAAGTTCATAATGGATAATGCGGTTGTGGTTGGCGTGGGAAATATTTATGCGTGCGAAAGTTTATTTCTCGCAAAAATTCTGCCTGAGCGATTAGCTTGCACCTTAACAAAGTCACAAGCTGATACATTAGTGACAATAATTAAGCAAGTATTAGCCAATGCGATTGAGCAAGGTGGTACAACATTAAAAGATTTTGTGCAACCAGATGGCAAACCAGGTTATTTTGCCCAAGTTCTACAGGTTTATGGGCGTAAAGGAGAAGAATGTAATCAGTGCCACAATCTAATTAAAACAAAAATAATAGGGCAACGAAATACATTTTATTGTGATTATTGTCAAAAATAAGCGGTCACATTTTGTCAAAAATTTACAAAAAACATTCGAATTGAATTAAAAATGGTCGATTAAAAGAAATTTTAAAAAATTTTGCAAAAAGTACTTGCGTCGCCTTTAAAAATCTCTATAATACGCCACACACAACGACGCACTGTTGTGAAACGAAGTTTTAACTGGTGCGTCGTTGTTTTTTGCTCTTTAACAATTTATCAGACAATCTGTGTGGGCACTTGTTGATTGACTTATTTGAAAAAAATATTTGAAATAAAGAAGTCTTAATAAGTGTCACTGAAAATTTATTTAATAAAAATTCTATGTCAGTTTATTGAGCGATTAAACTTTTAATTGAAGAGTTTGATCATGGCTCAGATTGAACGCTGGCGGCAGGCTTAACACATGCAAGTCGAACGGTAACAGGAGAAAAGCTTGCTTTTCTTGCTGACGAGTGGCGGACGGGTGAGTAATGCTTGGGAATCTGCCTTATGGAGGGGGATAACTACGGGAAACTGTAGCTAATACCGCGTAATATCGAAAGATTAAAGTATGGGATCTTCGGACCATATGCCATAAGATGAGCCCAAGTGAGATTAGGTAGTTGGTGAGGTAAAGGCTCACCAAGCTGACGATCTCTAGCTGGTTTGAGAGGATGACCAGCCACACTGGAACTGAGACACGGTCCAGACTCCTACGGGAGGCAGCAGTGGGGAATATTGCACAATGGGCGCAAGCCTGATGCAGCCATGCCGCGTGAATGAAGAAGGCTTTCGGGTTGTAAAGTTCTTTCAGCGATGAGGAAGGTGCTATATCTAATAGGTGTAGCAATTGACGTTAGTCGCAGAAGAAGCACCGGCTAACTCCGTGCCAGCAGCCGCGGTAATACGGAGGGTGCGAGCGTTAATCGGAATAACTGGGCGTAAAGGGCACGCAGGCGGTTGTCTAAGTCAGATGTGAAAGCCCCGAGCTTAACTTGGGAATTGCATTTGAGACTGGGCGACTAGAGTCCTCTAGGGAGGGGTAGAATTCCACGTGTAGCGGTGAAATGCGTAGAGATGTGGAGGAATACCGAAGGCGAAGGCAGCCCCTTGGAGAGAGACTGACGCTGAGGTGCGAAAGCGTGGGTAGCAAACAGGATTAGATACCCTGGTAGTCCACGCTGTAAACGATGTCAATTTGGGGGTTGGTCTTTAAGACTGGCGCCCGTAGCTAACGCGATAAATTGACCGCCTGGGGAGTACGGCCGCAAGGTTAAAACTCAAATGAATTGACGGGGGCCCGCACAAGCGGTGGAGCATGTGGTTTAATTCGATGCAACGCGAAGAACCTTACCTACTCTTGACATCCATAGAAGAGCTCAGAGATGAACTTGTGCCTTCGGGAGCTATGAGACAGGTGCTGCATGGCTGTCGTCAGCTCGTGTTGTGAAATGTTGGGTTAAGTCCCGCAACGAGCGCAACCCCTATCCTTTGTTGCTAGCAGGTAATGCTGAGAACTCAAAGGAGACTGCCAGTGATAAACTGGAGGAAGGTGGGGATGACGTCAAGTCATCATGGCCCTTACGAGTAGGGCTACACACGTGCTACAATGGCGTATACAGAGGGCGGCGAGCCAGCGATGGTGAGCGAATCTCAGAAAGTACGTCTAAGTCCGGATTGGAGTCTGCAACTCGACTCCATGAAGTCGGAATCGCTAGTAATCGCGAATCAGAATGTCGCGGTGAATACGTTCCCGGGCCTTGTACACACCGCCCGTCACACCATGGGAGTGGGTTGTACCAGAAGTAGATAGCTTAACCTTCGGGGGGGCGTTTACCACGGTATGATTCATGACTGGGGTGAAGTCGTAACAAGGTAACCGTAGGGGAACCTGCGGTTGGATCACCTCCTTACCAGAATAAGCGACAGCGAGTGTTCACACAGATTGTTTGATAGAAATAGTTAAGAGACAAATAAAGAGATAAGAATATCTCTAAATGTTGTCCCCATCGTCTAGAGGCCTAGGACATCGCCCTTTCACGGCGGTAACGGGGGTTCGAATCCCCCTGGGGACGCCATTTAAAGGTATTTATTATCTTATTGTTCTTTAAAAAATTGGAAACAAGCTGAAAACTGAAGACTTTCAAGTTTGGTATTTGGTTTATTGATTTAAGTTGATAAATTGAATATTAAATCTTTACGAAGTCTGAGTAAGAAACGAAAAAAGTATGTTGAAGAAAGGCAACATACGACTTGAGTTGTTTAATGGCAGCTTTGGGTGTGAAAGCACTTGAGGTTGTATGGTTAAGTGACTAAGCGTACACGGTGGATGCCTTGGCAATCAGAGGCGAAGAAGGACGTGCTAATCTGCGAAAAGCTTGGGAGAGTTGATAAGAAACGCTATCATCCCAAGATATCCGAATGGGGAAACCCAATAGGTGAAGAACCTATTATCAAATGGTGAATACATAGCCATTTGAAGCGAACCGGGAGAACTGAAACATCTAAGTACCCCGAGGAAAAGAAATCAACCGAGATTCTGTGAGTAGCGGCGAGCGAAAGTGGAAGAGCCAGTTAGTTTTAGCAGTAGTATTAAGAGAATGAGTTGGGAAACTCAATCATAGAGGGTGATAATCCCGTATCTGAAAATGCAATTGTGGAACTAAGCTAACGATAAGTAGGGCGGGACACGTGATATCCTGTTTGAAGATGGGGGGACCATCCTCCAAGGCTAAATACTCCTGATTGACCGATAGTGAACGAGTACTGTGAAGGAAAGGTAAAAAGAACCCCTGCGAGGGGAGTGAAATAGAACCTGAAACCGTGTACGTACAAGCAGTAGGAGCCCCATCACTCAAACATATTGAGTGGTGAGGATGATTCAGCACACAAAAGTAGTTAACCACTTATGAATGAAATGAATAAGTGGGTCAACCGCTAAATAAACAGTGTGATTGAGTGATGGGGTGACTGCGTACCTTTTGTATAATGGGTCAGCGACTTATATTTTGTAGCAAGGTTAACCGAATAGGGGAGCCGTAGGGAAACCGAGTCTTAACTGGGCGTTTAGTTGCAAGGTATAGACCCGAAACCCGGTGATCTAGCCATGGGCAGGTTGAAGGTTGGGTAACACTAACTGGAGGACCGAACCGACTAATGTTGAAAAATTAGCGGATGACTTGTGGCTGGGGGTGAAAGGCCAATCAAACCGGGAGATAGCTGGTTCTCCCCGAAATCTATTTAGGTAGAGCCTTGAGCGGACACCTTTGGGGGTAGAGCACTGTTTCGGCTAGGGGGCCATCCCGGCTTACCAACCCGATGCAAACTCCGAATACCAAAGAGTGATACTCAGGAGACACACGGCGGGTGCTAACGTTCGTCGTGAAGAGGGAAACAACCCAGACCGCCAGCTAAGGTCCCAAAGTCTATATTAAGTGGGAAACGAAGTGGGAAGGCTTAGACAGCTAGGATGTTGGCTTAGAAGCAGCCACCATTTAAAGAAAGCGTAATAGCTCACTAGTCGAGTCGGCCTGCGCGGAAGATGTAACGGGGCTCAAATATAGCACCGAAGCTGCGGCATCAGATGTAAATCTGTTGGGTAGGGGAGCGTTCTGTAAGCGGATGAAGGTGAATCGAGAGGTTTGCTGGACGTATCAGAAGTGCGAATGCTGACATAAGTAACGATAAAACGAGTGAAAAACTCGTTCGCCGGAAGATCAAGGTTTCCTGTCCAACGTTAATCGGGGCAGGGTGAGTCGACCCCTAAGGCGAGGCTGAAAAGCGTAGTCGATGGGAAACAGGTTAATATTCCTGTACTTGTAATAACTGCGATGTGGGGACGGAGAAGGTTAGGTTATCAGGGTGTTGGATTACCCTGTTTAAGCCGTTAGGTGGGAATTTTAGGCAAATCCGGAATTCCATTAACACCGAGAAGTGATGACGAGACTCTAAGGAGTTGAAGTAACTGATACCACGCTTCCAGGAAAAGCCACTAAGCATAGGTTATTATAAATCGTACTGTAAACCGACACAGGTGATCAGGTAGAGAATACTCAGGCGCTTGAGAGAACTCGGGTGAAGGAACTAGGCAAAATAGCACCGTAACTTCGGGAGAAGGTGCGCCGGCGTAGATTGTAGTACTTAGCGTACGAAGGTTGAACCGGTCGAAGATACCAGCTGGCTGCAACTGTTTATTAAAAACACAGCACTCTGCAAACACGAAAGTGGACGTATAGGGTGTGATGCCTGCCCGGTGCTGGAAGGTTAATTGATGATGTAATCGAAAGAGAAGCTTCTGATCGAAGCCCCAGTAAACGGCGGCCGTAACTATAACGGTCCTAAGGTAGCGAAATTCCTTGTCGGGTAAGTTCCGACCTGCACGAATGGCATAATGATGGCCAGGCTGTCTCCACCCGAGACTCAGTGAAATTGAAATCGCCGTGAAGATGCGGTGTACCCGCGGCTAGACGGAAAGACCCCGTGAACCTTTACTATAGCTTGACACTGAACCTTGAATTTTAATGTGTAGGATAGGTGGGAGACTTTGAAGTAGCAACGCCAGTTGTTATGGAGTCAACCTTGAAATACCACCCTTTAACGTTTGATGTTCTAACGAAGCACCCGAAACGGGTGTTCGGACAGTGTCTGGTGGGTAGTTTGACTGGGGCGGTCTCCTCCCAAAGAGTAACGGAGGAGTACGAAGGTTTGCTAATCACGGTCGGACATCGTGAGGTTAGTACAATGGTATAAGCAAGCTTGACTGCGAGACGGACATGTCGAGCAGGTACGAAAGTAGGTCATAGTGATCCGGTGGTTCTGAATGGAAGGGCCATCGCTCAACGGATAAAAGGTACTCCGGGGATAACAGGCTGATACCGCCCAAGAGTTCATATCGACGGCGGTGTTTGGCACCTCGATGTCGGCTCATCACATCCTGGGGCTGAAGTAGGTCCCAAGGGTATGGCTGTTCGCCATTTAAAGTGGTACGCGAGCTGGGTTTAGAACGTCGTGAGACAGTTCGGTCCCTATCTGCCGTGGGCGTTGGAGAATTGATTGGAGCTGCTCCTAGTACGAGAGGACCGGAGTGGACACATCACTGGTGTTCCAGTTGTCTCGCCAGAGGCATTGCTGGGTAGCTACATGTGGAATAGATAAGCGCTGAAAGCATCTAAGCACGAAACTAGCCAAGAGATGAGTTCTCCCAACTTTAGAAGTTGTAAGGGTTGTTTGAGACTAAGACGTAGATAGGCAGGGTGTGTAAGCGTTGTGAGACGTTGAGCTAACCTGTACTAATTGCCCGAGAGACTTAACCATACAACACTCAAGTGTTTTTGTTTCAGAAGACAGAGGACGGAAGACAGAAGACTGTAAGGTTGGAGTTTGAAGTTTAAGAAAGTTAAAGTAGAAGCTTGTTTTTAATTTAAAGAATGAAGAAAAGATTAGATATAAATATCGACAGATTTTCCTGATGGCCATAGTGCAACGGAACCACCTGATTCCATACCGAACTCAGAAGTGAAAAGTTGTAACGCCGATGGTAGTGTAGGGTCTCCCTATGTGAGAGTAGGACACCATCAGGGTTTTATTACATTAGTTTATTCCATAACGAGTAAACTAACTTAATAAAAATTATTCTAACAGTAATAGTGCAGTAGCCCCACCTGAATCCATATCGAACTCAGAAGTGAAATGCTGTAACGCCGATGGTAGTGTAGGGTTTCCCTATGTGAGAGTAGGACACTGTTAGTTATACCAAATTGCGGAGTGGTAGTTCAGCTGGTTAGAATACCTGCCTGTCACGCAGGGGGTCGCGGGTTCGAATCCCGTCCATTCCGCCAACTCTTTTAGGGGCGTAGTTCAATTGGTAGAGCGTCGGTCTCCAAAACCGAATGCTGGGAGTTCGAGTCTCTCCGCCCCTGCCATTTATTTTTAAAATAGGTATGATAGATAGTCACTTGAGATCTTATATGATGGGATTTTAAGTGATTTTTTTGTATGTGAATCCCATATTATACTATTCCAAATCATACCCCAAAATAATATATTCTAATCTATAAAATTTACAAATTTAGTACTGTAAACAGCAATAGTGAAAAAAATGAAGAGAAAAAATTATTTTGCATTGCTGAATCGTTTTTTTTTGTACAATTCTGTTGGTTTTATACCAAGTCATAAATTTGTTTATTTTTTTCAGTAAGGAGAATTTATTATGTCTAAACATAAGAGAAGTCATAAGGGTAATAATCCAAATTGGCCTAGTAAAACAGGTAATCCATCAGGAGGTGGTAGAGGTAATAATTCCTCTAAAAAATAATGTTATTTTATCCCTATACATTCAGTGAATTATAGTGGCTATAAAAAATTTATTGATGATCCTGATGTAAGAACGCTTTTAGCGAAAGGTATAACTCGCTAAATAAGACCTTTACGATGGTGAGGAGGGATTTTAGATAATCCCTCCTTTTTTTATTATTACTCGTTCAAGAAATAGTTTTTTAGTTGATTAAGCTTGTTTGCCATTTCATTGGGTAGTCGTGTTGTATGAAAGGCATCACCTCAAATAGTATATTTAATCTATAAAATAATTTTTTCCTTCAAAAGTACATTCATTACTTAATATATTATTTTTAAGTAGTTTTTGTATTATAATCTTCTATAATTTGTAAATTTTTAACAGGATCTTACCGCTTGTGAAGAAGCTTGATTCCATTATTGAGTTATTTTTAGATAGTTTATGGCAAGAGCACGGATTGTCAGAGAATACTATTGCTTCTTATCGACAAGATTTAGATCTTTTTAGTCAGTGGTTATCTACTAAACATGACTTTTTGACTTTAGATCATTTTGATTTACAGGCTTTTTTAGGACAACGTTTGGAGCAGGGGTATAAAGCCTCTAGTTCTGCAAGAATGTTAAGCTGTTTACGTAAATTTTTTCGGTTTTTATATTTAGAAAATTATCGTAGTGACGATCCTACTGCAACCTTGATGTCTCCTAAAAAATCCCAACGGTTGCCTAAATCTTTGAGTGAAGAGCAGGTATTGGATTTGTTAAATACTCCTAATACCTTAGATCCGATTGAATTACGGGATAAAGCGATGTTGGAGTTGTTATATGCAACGGGATTACGTGTGACAGAATTAGTTTCGCTAACATTAGAGAATTTGAGTCTACGACAAGGTGTAGTGCGAGTGATTGGTAAGGGAGATAAGGAACGACTTGTTCCCATTGGTGAAGAAGCAAATTATTGGATTAATGAGTTTCTTCTGTATGGACGCCCTTTGTTACTGAAAAATGAGCAGTCTGATGTGCTGTTTCCCAGCCGTAGAGGAACACAAATGACTCGTCAAACTTTTTGGCACCGTATTAAACACTATGCTTTGCTTGCTGATATTGAGAGTGATAAATTATCACCTCATATTCTACGACACGCTTTTGCGACACATTTAGTGAATTATGGTGCAGATTTAAGGGTGGTACAGATGTTATTAGGGCATAGTGACCTCTCAACTACGCAAATTTATACCCAAGTGGCAAAATCTCGGTTACAATCACTTCATCAAAAATATCATCCAAGAGGATAAGCAATGAATTCGTCATTTTCAAAATTTAGTTGGGCATTAGGTGGCTTATGTTTACCTTGTGCTTTATGGCCGTTAGCATTATTACTTACACCTGCATTATCTAATCATATTCAATTTAGTTCTTTACAACTTAATCTCTTATCTATTTCCCTTTGGGTTTATCCGTTTATTCTTTTTACTATCGCTTATCTTTTATTTAAATTGCATAAAACCAATGTTAAGTTAGCAAAGCAATTACTTTTGGTGGCGTTTATCGGTGCTTATGGGTATTGGGGTTATATTTTTAGCTTAATTTAAGAGAGTGTCATATAGATGTCGTCCCTGTGTCGTTCTTTCTTCTGAACTTTGTTGTTAATATGAAAATCCACTTAATGAATGGAGAAGAATAATGATTATACAGAAATTAAGATTAGAACGAGGTTGGTCTCAACAACAGCTTGCTGAAATGAGCGGTTTAAGTACTCGAACAATTCAGCGTATTGAAAATGGTAAGACAGCCAGTAACGAATCAGTAAAATCATTAGCCTCTGTTTTTGAAGTGGATTTTTCAACTTTAAAAGGAGCACTAACAATGAATACTGAAACACTGTCGTCTTCAAACAATAGCAATGAGTTAATACTTACTCGTGATGAACAGTTAGCTTATCAAAAAGTACGTAATATTAAGCGTTTTTATATCAAACTATTTGTGTTTGTTATTGTGATGAGTATCTTATTGATAATTAATTTAACCGCTACACCTAATAGTTGGTGGGTACATTGGGTATTTCTAGGTTGGGGGTTAGGATTAGTTATTCGAGGGTTAAAAACGTTTGACTGGTTACCTCCTTTAGGTGTGGAGTGGGAAAAACGTCAATTAGAGAAGTATTTAAATAAAAAGTAAGATTTAAGAGATTGTTAACTTTCATACCCCCTTCATTTAATGAAGAGGGTATTTTTATATTGTAAATTGTATTATCGATTTTGTCCTTTATGCCTAATTATGTCAATACTAAAGCAAAGTAAACTTAACCCATAAATTAACCAGTATCCCCAAGAAGTGAACGGTGTTGTGCCTTTGGTTGAATGAAGTGAAGTGGAAAGCGTTGCTTCTTCGAATTGTGGTGCTTGTTTGATGATATTTCCTAAATGATCGACAAACACGGTAATACCTGTATTCGTAGCTCTAGCTAATGGTTTTCCCAGTTCTAATGCTCGCATTCTTGCAATTTGTAAATGTTGCCAAGGGCCAATTGAATTGCCAAACCACGCATCATTAGAAATGGTAAGTAAGTAATCTGCATTATGTATTCTTTGGTTTTGCTGTATTTGATGACCAAAAATGACCTCATAGCAAATTGCCATATTAAAGGTTGTGTTTTTTGTTTTTAATGGCTTTTGGATAAAATCGCCTTGAGAAAGGTTAATAGGCAGTATAAAAATATCTCGTAACCAGTTAAGTAGATTTCCAAAAGGAACATACTCTCCAAAAGGAACAAGATGATGTTTATTATAACGTTCGATCTTGCTGTGTGAGTAAGGCTGTTGAGCATTCAGTACAATGGCACTGTTATACAGATTGGTATCGGTATTATTTAGTGTGCCGATAATAAATGTATTGTTGCGTTGTGTTGTGGTTTGTTGTAATTGTTGAAGCAGTGGCTTTATTTGTGTTTCCATTGCTGGAAAGGCAGATTCAGGCAGAATAATGATATCTGTTTTATCTAACAGGGGAGTAATTAATCGTTGATAAGTTTGGATATGTTGATTGAAATAATAAGGATTCCATTTTATTTTTTGCTCAATATTAGGCTGGACTAAACTGATTTTCGTTGTTTTATTGTTATCTGCTGTGACCCAATGTAAATATTGGCTACCAAAGCCTACTATCAGCATACTACAGAGTGGAAGCATAATGTGATAAAAAGAAGCGGTAAGATGATCGGAAGATTTTGCAAATTTGCAAAAAAGTTGTACTAAGTAACCGCTTATGACTATCACAAAAAAGGTTAAACCTTCAACACCAAAAATAGGTGCCAGTCCATAAAACGGGCTATCAATGTGCGTATAGCCAAACTGAAGCCAAGGGAAACCTGTAAAAATAACGCCTCTTAAATATTCAGTAAAAGTAAAAATACTGGCTAATACAAAAGGATTATTAAAACGAAAGTATTGAGAAATCCAACAAAAAAGTAGGTTATATAGAGCGAGATAAATGGCGAGTAAAACCACAGCAAGATAGCTGATAACAATTGGTACACCACCAAATTGCATCATACTAATAGACACCCAGTTCACACCACTACAAAAATAGCCGATAGACCAAAAGAATGTTGCCCAAAGTGCTATTTTTCTATTTTGATAAGTGACCGCCCAAATTAATCCAAAGGCAGAAAGATAAGCCAATCCCCAGTAGTCGAAAGGGGAATAACTGAAAACACCAATACAACCCGTTATAAAACTGAATAGATAAGCGGTCACTTTCGGGGTCTTTTTTGCAAAAAACATTATGCTTGCGCCTTATCCATTATCTCTAATTGTGAATCCGATATTGTGACCCGTACTTGCAATAAACGACGATTATTACCAGCAGTGACTTTAAACGCTATACCTTCTAATTCAATAGTTTCACCTTTCTGAGGTAAATGTCCAAAAGCTTGCATCACTAAGCCTCCAACAGTGTCGACCTCTTCATCTTCAAAGTTTGTACCAAAAAACGCATTAAAATCTTCAATATCTGTTAAGGCAGATACTGCATAACTATGTTTTGAAAGACGGCGAATAGGTTCAGCTTCTTCTTCATCAAATTCATCTTCAATGTCACCAACAATTTGCTCTAAAATATCTTCAATAGTGACTAATCCAGATACTGCACCAAATTCATCAACAACAATCGCCATATGAAAACGCTCAGAGCGAAATTCTTTTAGCATTCTATCAACACGTTTACTTTCGGGAATAATGACGGCAGGGCGTAAAATTTGTGTCATTTCGAAAGGTTGTGAATCGCTGCGTAAGTATTTTAATAGCTCTTTAGCAAGTAGGATCCCTTCAATATCGTCTTTGTCACCACGAATAACAGGAAAACGTGAGTGTGTGGTTTCAATAATAGTGTCAACACAGCTTTCAAGGGGTTGTTCTGCCTCAATAAATACCATTTGAGCACGTGGAATCATAATGTCACGTACACGTAATTCTGACATCTCAATGACACCTTCAATCATATCTTTAGTATCATTATCAATCAATTCATTCTCGGCAGAATCACGAATTACTTCGACTAAATCTTCACGATTTTGTGGTTCTCCCTGAAAAAAGCGGTTAAAAATTGATTGGAAAAAGTGTCCTTTTTCAGCATTATTTTGATTGTCATCCATCAGTTATACTCTCTTAATTAAAATATATAGGGAAATTAGCACAATTCTAACGTTTTGGTAATAAAAAATCATTAAAGTCTATTCCTATTTTATTAAAATTAGCTTAGCATAGTAGGGATTTTAGCTATTATATAGGAGTTTATTTAATGAAATTACGTCAAACTGCACTTGCAATCGCTGTATTAAGTACAAGTGCTATCAGTTTTGCAGGTGAACTTTCAGGTTCAAAAATGGTTTCTTTTGTTGCATTTGATGGTCAAAAAGTAACAAGTAAAACAGAGTTGGAAATTAATGATACAAATATACACCAAGTTGTTGTTGAAGTTGGTAGTATTATTAGAGCGGGTTCAGAAAGAGCGTTTTTTGGTTCTGATCCAATTATTTTGACTTTTAAAGGTGAACCAGAAGATATCCATATTAGTACACCAAGAATTGATACGCAATTTGAAGCTAATAAATTTAAAAAATCACCAAAGTTTTATATTAAAACAGCGTCTGGTAAGAACCTTTCTTATAAGTTTGATTATTTAAAAGGTGAAGGCTTTATGCCAAATATGCGTGTTATCGAAAATTTAACGGAATATAATGCAGGTAATGGTGTTGCGGCAGTATCTAATTTTTCATCCAAACAACTCCCTGTTGTCTTACAAAATGTAAAAACGAAGAAAGGGAAGATAACGGTAAGTGGTCAAAATGTAGCGGAACAACAATTACAATATTGGTTCCAGCAAGCAGATAAAGCGACTCAACAACGTTTCCTTAAATGGGCTAAGAAATACTAGTCTTCTTTGATTATAAGCGGTGACTTTATTGTGATTTTTTGCAAATTTTTACTATTAAGTCACCGCTTGTTTTATAGATAAATGATTATGAATAATGTCGATCAAAATGAAATTGCTAAATTTGAGAAAATGGCACAAAGTTGGTGGGATCCGAATGGAGATTTCAAACCTATTCATTTATTAAACCCTCTACGAGTGAGTTATATTGCTGAAAAATCTAACGGATTATTTGGTAAAAAAGTGTTAGATGTCGGTTGTGGTGGTGGCATTTTAAGTGAATCTATGGCAAAAATGGGTGCACAAGTCACAGGGCTTGATATGACCACTGAACCTTTAAATATTGCCAAACAGCACGCACTTCAAAATGGTTTAGAGATTGATTATCAGCAAATTACTATTGAGGAATTTGTTACTCAGCAGCAATCTCAAAATGCTGAAAAATTTGATGTAATTACCTGTATGGAAATGTTGGAGCACGTTCCAGATCCATTATCTATTATTCAAAGTTGTAAAGTGTTATTAAAACCTGATGGAGTACTTTTCTTTTCTACGATCAATCGTACTTTTAAGGCGTATATGTTGGTCATTATTGGGGCTGAATATGTATTGAAAATGCTTCCAAAAGGTACCCACGAGTTTGATAAATTTATAAAACCAGCCGAACTATTGAATTGGTGCGATCAAGCTGAATTAAATTGTAATGAAATTGTAGGCTACCATTTTAATCCTTTAACTGAAAAGTTTAGGCTGAATAATGATGTAAGCAGTAATTATATTGCTCAGTTAACATATAGATAAAATTGATAGTTTGAATTTTCTTATAGTAGAGGTATTGCTATGACACATTATGCAAAAGGTGTTTTGTACATCATTATGGCATATTTTAGCTACTCAATAATGAGTGTATTTGTAAAATTAGCATCATCAACTTTAGTAGCAAGTGAAATTTTATTTGCTCGTTTTATTGTAGGGACTGTGTTGATAGCTCCTTTTATATTCAAGAAAAAAAATCAAACATTAAAAATTAATAATATACCTTTTTTTGTGATAAGGAATGTTGCAGGTATCGGTAGTATGTTATTAATGTTTTATGCTATTCGAGAAATTCCCGTTTCTCTCTCTATTTTATTAATGAATACTGCCGCTCTTTTTGTTCCTCTTATTGTTTTATTGTTATTTAAAACTAAAACAAAAGTGAGTTCTTTGATTTGTGTTATAGTTGGTTTTATTGGTGTTGCTGTTATTGTACAAGTAAACACAAATCAAGATGTATCCTTCTTTTATCTTTTATTAGGAATTGGTAGTGCAATCTTAGCCGCAATAGTTTATTGTAGTTTACAAGAATTAAATAAAAGTAATAGTCCACAAAATATTGTGTTTTATTTTCATTTAACAGGTTCAATTGTTCTTCCATTATTCTTTTTTAATTATTGGACTGCTCCATCACTTTATGAATTATTATTACTGTTTTTAGTTGGATTATTTGGGATTATCTATCAAATATTTTTAACTCAGTCATTTAAGTTTGCAACAGCAACAGAAGTAACACCTTTTACATTTACAGGGGTGATTTTTTCCAGTTTATGTGACTGGTTTATCTGGAATGACTTTCCATCACTTAATTTTTGGATTGGTGCTGTTATCATCATTGGTTCAATTAGTTATTTAGCAAAACTAGATTCAAAATAAATTTTTAGGATAATAAAACTATGCGTTTAGATAAATTTATAGCAGAACAAACAGGATTAACACGCACTCAAGCAACTAAAGCATTAAAAAGCAGTTTGGTCACAGTTAATGACAAAATTATTAAAAGTGGGGCAACTAAAATAACTTCTCAAGATGTAGTTATTTTTGATGAACAGTCGCTTGAATGGCTTGAACAAGGGCAATATTTTATGTTGTATAAGCCACAAGGCTATGTTTGCTCTAATGATGACAGTGAGTATCCAACAGTTTTTGATTTTTTTGATTATCCTTTAAAAGGCAAACTACACTGTGCAGGACGTTTAGATGCGGATACCACAGGATTAGTGCTTTTAACTGATGATGGACAATGGTCGCACCGTATTACCTCACCAAAGCATCAATGTGAAAAAACCTATTTAGTCACTTTAGCCGATCCTGTTGAACCTTTCTACGAGGAAAAATTGCAACAAGGTATTATGTTACGTGGCGAGAAAACGCCAACCCTTCCTGCAAAATTAGAAGTTTTAGATGATTATAATGTTACTTTGACGATTTCAGAGGGGCGTTATCATCAAGTAAAACGTATGTTTGCCGCTTTGGGCAATAAAGTGGAGTTTTTACATCGTTGTAAAATTGGCGGTGTGGCACTAGATAATGCACTTGAAGAAGGGGAATTTAGAGCATTAACAGAAGAAGAAATCACATTCTTCTAAATACTGTTAATGTCTAGGATATTATTGATGGTATTATTTTGTAGATTTATCTATACTCTGCGATTCTTTTAAAGAGTAAAGTACTGAAAAAATAACTAATATAATACCAATGCTGGCATAGAGGTCTGGTCGCTCATTGAGTAAAATAATAGCAAAAAAGACACCAAAAATAGGTTCAAGAGCAAGAAATATGCCACCAAGATTAGCCGCTGTTTTTGATAATCCTATATTCCACAGCCAACTTGCTAATAGTGTACACCCAATACCTAAATACAAAACAGAGGCTATCCCCGAAATAGAAGGTGTTATTTGCCAGTCATCAACAAGGAGTAATGAACAAGGAATACACCACAGTGCAGCAAAAAATAAGGTTAAGGCGGTAAAGCTGCCTTTAGGTACTTTATCGATGAGGACTTTTGATTGTTGCAAAGTAATTGCAATTACAACTGTAGAAGAAAACACAATAAAGCAACCAATGAAATTATCATTACTTAAATCAGGAACTCCCATTACCAAAGCGATTCCCACTAAAGCAATAAGAGATAATAGTATTTGTTTTTTATTGGTGGGTTGATTGAAAAAATAGTGTCCTGCAAGAATAACAAGAAGAGGCTCAAAACCTATCATTGTTGCTGCATTTGACGCTGTCGTATATTCTAATCCAATAAATTGTAATAGAAAGATAGAATTAATTAAAAATGATACTCCAATGACTTTATATAGCAGTGGTTTAGTTAATTTTCTGATACTAGGGATCGCAATATGAGCAATAAAAGGCAGTGCAATAAACCATCTAAATAGCACTATAATCTCAGGAGAGGCTAATGCTTCAGCATATTTTCCCGCAATAAAAGATGTTCCCCATAAAAATGCGGCAGCAAGTAGGTAAAGCATATAATTTTCGACTCCCAATAAACAACAAATAATACGATCTTATACAAATCATTGCTATTTTGTGTTTTTTATACGGACAAAGCGATGTTAAACATAAGATACAATAAGATTATCAGTAAAAATGACTTTAAACAAGGAAAGAGCCAGCATTTTATCACTGCAGTTAGTAGATCAATCTAAAGACCGAGCACTTCTTTGACGAAAGGGACTGTCAATTTTCGCTGTGCTTGTAATGACGCTTGATCTAATATTTCTAAGGTATTAATCAGTGAACTTAAGCGACGATCTAAGCGCTTGAGTAGGAAGCTAGCCACTTCATTTGAGAGCTCGAGACCTTTTTGATAAGCACGTTGTTGTAAAATTTCACATTTTTGCTCATCGGTTAAATGTTCCAGTTGATAAACCTCACCCCAATTTAGGCGGGAACGTAAATCGGGTAATTTTATTGCTAATTGATTAGGTGGACAGTTTGCACTAATAACCAGTAATGTTTTACGAGTTTGTGTTGAGCTAGAATGTTGTTCACGAATGCGATTAAACAAATCAAACAATGTTTCTTCCCACTCTTCCTTACCTGCAATTAAGTGAATGTCATCTAAACAAATTACATCAAGTAAATCTGCATTTTCTAATACTACAGGAGAAAAGTAATGGGACTTTTCAAGGGGAATATAACTTGCATTACGTTGTTGTATTAGAACGTGGTTATTTATTGCTTTAAGTAAATGACTTTTGCCACAACTTTCACTTCCCCAAATATAGAAAAAGGGCTGCGTGACAGTGGTAAGATTTTGGCGCAAAGAATCTAATAGCACAAAATTATTTTGTGCATAAAAATTTTCTAAGGTCTCACCATCGACTTGATGGATTGGAAGTGGTAACTGTAAAATCATAGCCTACAGAATAACGGAAAAAACAATAAATTTCATTATATTTCTTGCAAATTGTAAAAGAGAGACTTAATATCTATCTTGCTTTCAAGGATTTGAAAGTATAGGGAAATTTGTAAATTTTTCCAATGATCTAACCGCTTTATTTTAGGAGAATAGTCAGATGAAAAAGTGGGTGATTGCTTTAATGTCAGGAGTTGTATTATTAGGTACAACAAATATAGTTTATGCTAAAGATGATGTTGTACATCTTTATACGTGGACAGAGTATGTACCAGATGGATTGTTAGATAATTTTACCAAAGAAACTGGTATTAAAGTTGAACTTTCAACCCTTGAGTCTAATGAAACGATGTATGCAAAGTTAAAGTTACAAGCTCAAGAAGGTGGTTATGATGTGATTGCACCAAGTAATTACTTCATCTCAAAAATGGCAAAGGAAGGGATGCTTGAAGAGTTAGATCATAGTAAGTTACCTGTTATTGAGGATCTTAATCCAGATTGGTTAAATAAACCTTATGATGAAGGTAATAAGTATTCACTACCTCAATTACTCGGCGCTCCAGGTATTGCCTTTAATACCGATACTTATCAAGGTAGTCAATTCACCTCGTGGGCAGATTTATGGAAGTCTGAATTTAAAAATAAAGTTCAGATGTTAGATGATGTTCGTGAAGTGTTTAATATTGCATTACTCAAGATTGGCGCAGATCCAAATACACAAGATCCAAAGGTAATTAAGCAGGCGTATGAAGAGTTGTTAAAATTACGCCCAAATATTTTATCTTTTAATTCAGATAACCCTGCAAACGCATTTATTTCAGGTGAAATTGAAGTAGGACAGTTATGGAATGGATCTGTACGTATTGCGAAAAAAGAGGAAGCATCTTTGGATATGGTTTATCCAAAAGAAGGTCCTGTTTTATGGGTCGATACTTTAGCCATTCCGAAAGGTGCAAAAAATGTTGAGGCGGCACACAAACTAATAAATTATTTATTAAGTGCCAAAGTAGCTAAAGAATTAACATTAGCCATTGGTTATCCAACCTCAAATATAAAAGCCTTAGCAATGCTACCAAAAGAAATAACAGAAGATCCTGCTATTTATCCACCTGCTGAGGTGCTAAACAACAGCTATTGGCAAGATGATATTGGTGATGCAATAGAGATTTATGAAAAGTATTACCAAGAGTTAAAGGCTGCTCAATAAGCTTAATTATTTTAAGTATTATTTTTATAACATAAACAGTTGACCTTTTAGAGACTCTAGAAGGTCAATTTTTTGGTCATTACTAGTGTTATTGTAAAAGACTGCTGGATTTAAAGATTAATTTTTAGTATTGTATTTCACAAGATTTTAATAGATAAAATTCACTATGAAAAAGGAGAAGAAATGAATACCCTAGAAAATCACAAAATCACAAAATCACAAAATCACAAAATCACAAAATCACAAAATCACAAAATCACAAAATCACAAAATCACAATCTTTGTTATTAACTTAGAAAAATCAACAGAAAGACGCCAAAGTATTCAACAGCAATTTGAACAATTACCACAAAAAATAGATTTTCAATTTTTTAAAGCCATTAATGGTAAAGAAAATCCTGATTTTTATTTATTTGCAAAACATAATGCAGCAAAACGTTTTAAGTATAAAGGTAGCAAGAGTACATTAGGACAGTTAGGTTGTTTTGCAAGCCATTATTTACTTTGGGAAGAATGTGTAAAATTAAATCAACCTATTATTATTTTAGAAGATGATGCCATTTTGCATAATGAGTTTTGTGATGTTTACACTTTCTTAGGTTCAGAAGAAAATCAATTTGAATTTTTATGGCTTACCCCTCCATCCCCTTGTAGACGTTCACAAAAAGGTAAATTTATTGCAAAAATAAAAAATACTTCAAATGAAATTCAATAATTTTATAAAGCTTGGAGTAATACAACAGGTTATTATATTACCCCAGGGCAAAATCATACTTGAATAAAAAATATACTTATTAGTAAAATAACTATTTATTTGAATTTGAAAATAAAATTTAAGCATAGAAAGACATTAATTAAACAGTTTTTGTTTGGCATTTAATCTTTTAAATAAGATAAATAATGAACATATTGTAAGTTTACAAGTATGATCTTGCCCTGTATATTACCCCTAAAATTGCGAAAAATTTATTGAATTATACCCAAGAATGGATTTTTGATGTTGATATTACGATGGATAGATATTGGGAAAACAAAATCAAATATTTAGCTGTTACACCTGCTTGCTTGGAACCTCATTTATTTTTAGGAAGTGATATTCCGATTGATAAAGGAAAAAAAGAGCGTACGGCAATTATTCGCTTAAGAAGAGAGTATTATTCGCTTGTAGATAAAGTGAATAAGTTTATTTTTGATCTGTTGAATAAATAAGCCTTTTGTTTCATTAAATATGTTATTCGCCAAGAAAGTATTTATGAATTAAGATTTTTATCTTAACAAAATTTTTATTATTTAGATGTATTGCTTAATTTTATTTGTTGTCAATTGGTAAATTTTTTCAATAATCTTACCGCTTATGTTGTAGTAAAAGCCAATATAAGAGAAAATAGCACTTTAAATTTTAACAAGACAAGATAAAACGGAAATAAAATGAGTTATCCACAACAACAAGTTGATAAAAGACGTACTTTTGCGATTATTTCGCACCCCGATGCAGGTAAAACCACCATTACAGAAAAAGTGTTACTTTACGGACAAGCCATTCAAACAGCAGGTTCAGTAAAAGGCAAGGGCTCTACTCAACACGCAAAATCAGACTGGATGGAAATGGAAAAACAACGTGGGATTTCCATTACCACCTCAGTAATGCAGTTTCCTTATAACGATTGCTTAGTCAATTTACTAGATACTCCGGGACACGAAGACTTCTCAGAAGATACTTATCGTACTTTAACGGCGGTAGACAGCTGTTTAATGGTCATCGACTCAGCAAAAGGTGTTGAGGAACGAACCATTAAACTTATGGAAGTTACTCGCTTGCGTGATACGCCAATCATCACTTTTATGAATAAATGTGACCGTGATATTCGTGATCCATTAGAATTATTAGACGAAGTTGAAGATGTTTTAAAAATCAACTGTGCACCGATCACTTGGCCTATCGGCTGTGGAAAACTTTTTAAAGGTGTTTATCATTTAACCAAAGATGAAACCTATCTGTATCAAACAGGGCAAGGGCATAAAATTCAAGAAGTTCGTATCATTAAAGGCTTAGATAACCCTGAATTAGATGAAGCAGTTGGTGATGATTTGGCGTCACAACTGCGTGATGAATTAGAATTAGTGCTAGGGGCAAGTAATGAATTTGACCTTGATGCATTCTTAAAAGGCGAATTAACGCCTGTTTACTTCGGAACGGCATTAGGTAACTTTGGTGTAAATCATTTCTTAGATGGCTTAACGCAGTGGGCACCTGCTCCACAATCTCGTGAAACAGATATCCGTAAAGTTGAGGCAAAAGAAGATAAATTCAGTGGTTTTGTGTTTAAAATCCAAGCAAATATGGATCCAAAACACCGAGATCGTGTCGCATTTATGCGTATCGTTTCAGGTAAATACGAAAAAGGAATGAAATTAAAGCATACACGTATCGGTAAAGATGTGGTCATTTCAGACGCCTTAACCTTTATGGCGGGAGATCGCTCACACGCTGATGAAGCCTATGCGGGGGATATTATCGGCTTGCACAATCACGGTACAATCCAAATCGGCGACACCTTTACACAAGGTGAACTGATGAAATTCACTGGCATTCCAAACTTCGCTCCTGAATTGTTCCGCCGTATCCGTTTAAAAGATCCATTAAAACAAAAACAACTGTTAAAAGGCTTAGTACAACTTTCCGAAGAAGGGGCGGTGCAAGTGTTCCGTCCACTTATCAACAACGATTTAATCGTAGGTGCAGTGGGTGTGTTACAGTTTGATGTGGTTGTGGCTCGCTTAAAAGCGGAATATAACGTAGAAGCGATTTATGAAAGTGTAAACGTCGCAACCGCTCGTTGGGTTGAATGCGATGACGTGAAAAAATTTGAAGAATTCAAACGCAAAAACGAACAGAATTTAGCCCTAGATGGCGGCGATAACCTAACTTATATCGCCCCAACAATGGTGAATCTGAACCTTGCTCACGAACGTTATCCTGATGTGAAGTTCTTCCAAACAAGAGAGCATTAGTCTTAATTTTCAAGCGGTGATATTTTTTAAAAAATTTACCGTAGGGTCGGATTAGCAAACTTGTTTGCGTATATCCGACCGTTCTCACCGAATAAATATAATCAAACTTTATTTTTTGTTGCGGTGGCATATACGGCTTCGCCTAATACCACCCTACAAATTTTTAATCAAAACAAATTAGTATTCTATCCCTTGCTTTTTAAGATATTCTTGAGTTTCTTTACGACCATTCCTTGCTGATTTTATGTACCATTCAATAGCTTGTTGAACATCTTTTGTAACGCCTAGACCTTCATAATACATAACCCCAAGGTTATTTTGGGCATCAGCTTCCCCTTGTTCAGCTGATTTTTTATACCATTTAATAGCCTGTTGATAATCTTGTGCGACACCTCGACCTTCTACATACATAACTCCAAGATTATATTGAGCCATAGCAAAGCCTTTTTCAGCTGCTTTGGTGTACCATTTTATGGCTTGTTGGTAATTTTGTGTAACACCTAGACCTGCCTCATACATCGCTCCAAGATTAGATTGAGCCGAAGTAAAGCCTTGTTCAGCCGCTTTTTTGTACCATTTAACAGCCTGTTTATAATCTTGTGCTACACCTACACCTTTATCATACATCGCCCCAACATTATGTTGAGCAGGAGCTAAACCTTGTTCAGCTGCTTTTTTGAACCATTTAAAAGCCTGTTGATAATTTTGTTGACTGTAATATTTTTCTGCAATATCAAAATCTTTATTAGGTGTATCGGCAAAACTAAAATTAGCAATGGATAAACTAAGAAGTGCAATAAGTGGTAGTAACTTTTTCATTGTGAAGACCTTCTGTTTTACATAAGGGAAAATATTATCGGATCTACTTGGATACGTCTAGCCGCTTTTAGCTAATTTTTGATGAGAGTGTGAAATGTTTTAAGGTGTCTATGTTTAACTACGGAAATTTACTTTTAGATAAAGAAAAGGCGGTTAAATCTCCGCCTTTTTGATACAAACTTTTCTTATCGATTCACTATTTTCTAGCTTGTTGATACACTTTCATTGCTTCAGGCAATAAACGTTGTAAATTGGCTTGACGATCTGAGTTTGTTGGGTGAGTTGAGAAAATAGATGTGCTAGAATCACCTGTTACTTTACTCATCTTAGTCCATACGTTTGGTGCAGCACTTGGATTATAACCAGATTGAGCCATTAACATTAAACCAACTTCATCGGCTTCGGTTTCGTGACTACGAGAAAAAGGTTTATCTAATGCCAGATCTTTTGTTACGGCAACCATATCAATGCCACCAACATCTGTTGAAATACCTTGTGTTGCAAGCGCTACTTTACCAATAGTTGCAGCGATACCTGTTACCATTCCTACTGTACGAGAAGATTTACTATGCTCTTTTAATGCGTGAGCCATTTCATGTCCCATCACTGTTGCAATTTCAGCATCAGAAAGCTTCAATTTATCCACAAGCCCTGTGTAAACCATCATCTTTCCACCAGGCATTGCCCAAGCATTAAGTTCTTTTGATTTAACAACAGTAATTTGCCAATTAAATGGTACGCCTGTTTGATTCGCTTTATTTGCGTAAGGTACCATTCGCTTAAAAATAGTATGAATACGTTTTGAGGTTCTTGATCTAGTATCAATCACCCCTTTTGATTTTGCATGTGAAACGACTTTAGTATAACTATTTGCAGCTTCATTATTAATTTGACTAGTAGATGTACAACCCGATAATGCAACAGCGGATACGACAACAATACCTAAATATTGTTTTAATTTCATAAAGTGACTCCTTAATTTATGTAAATACGCATTTATTCTACACCAATTTAGCAGAATAAATAGCCTTTAAGTATTTGACAAGCATATAAGCGGTCACTTGTTGTACATTTTTTGCAAATTTATTACTGGGAGGTTAAATCAAGCTTCTTGATAATCAAATTAAGTAGCACACCATAAAGTGGTAAGAAAAGCAGAATGCTGACTGTAATTTTTACGAAATAATCAACTAAACCAATATCAAACCAGTGTTGAGCCATATATGGATTATCACTTTGGTAGAATGCAACACTAAAGAAAACAAAAGTATCAATAAAACTACCGAGTAATGTAGATGAGGTTGGAGCAATCCACCACTTAGCTTTTTGACGCAGTTGATTAAATATAAGAATATCCATCAATTGTCCAATGGTATAACCTGCAAAGCTGGCGAGTGCAATACGAAATACAAAAAGATTGAAGGTACTTAATGATTCAAAACCTTGAAATTGAGTTTCGAAGAAAAGTACGGACATAATATAGCTCACTACTAAGGCAGGTAGCATTACAAAAAAGATAATACGACGTGCGGAAGCAATGCCAAAGACACGAACGGTTAAGTCCGTTGCTAAAAATATTAATGGAAATGAAAATGTTCCCCAAGTGGTAGGAACAGAAATATCCGTAAAGGGAATGTTTACCACAAAATGGATTTGCACTAGATAATTACTAATAGCAATCACAAAAATATGGAAAAATGACAGTAATACCAATGAACGGCGTTTTTGATGATCAGAAAGATCAATGTTTAAGTACATAAATATATCCTTTTTGTTTTAAAAATATTGGGGTTAGGGAACCCAAAGTTAACGGGAGGTTTATCCTACTCATTTTTTTTCCAATAGCAAGCAAATAATAACGAGATAGTGAAAAATATGTTTTGCTAAACAATTAGCGAACATTTGTAGCTGATTTGGCATACAGAAAGAGTGGTTATTAAGTATTTTTTGAGTTGTAGAGAGAGAAAGCAAATTAATTTACGTCTATTTTTCGATTATTATAGTTCCAGATTCAATGGAAGAGGAAAATATAGCGGGTACATTGTAATAAAAATTTGCAAATTTTTATTCTTAGTTGCTTATTTTTTGTTTTACAATAAATTAACAATAGAAACCTTTTTATAAAATTTATTGACAGTAAGATGAATACAAATGATAATATTTTGAACAGTAAAATTTTTTAAAAGGTAAACTATACAATGTCTCTCAAAATACGACCTTCTCGTTTTGGTTTTAATCTATTATCTAGGGGAAAACTTGCTACATTTTTTATGCTAATTACCCTTTCAGTACCAGTAAATGCGACGTATCATCGAATTGTTTCTACTACAGGAAATGCTTCTCAAATTATTGCAGAATTAGGATTGGCGAATAATCTTGTTGCCGTAGATACCACAAGTACGTTGCCTGCTGATATTATGAAAAATAAACCTAAAATTGGTTATCGTCGAGCATTATCATCGGAGGGGATTTTAGCAATGAATCCTGATTTGGTTATTTTAGCACCTGATGCAGGGCCTCCAAATGTTATCGCTCAACTTAAAGCATCAAAAGTAAATACCATTACCATTGCTGATAAAAAATCATTAACTGGTGTTGTGGATGATATTAATTTAATTGCTGAAACCTTAGGTGCGACTCAGCAAGCCAAACCACTTGTAGAGCGTATCCATTCAGATAGTGCTGTCATTACTAATATTATTAAAAGTTATCCATCTCAACCTAAAATCGCCTTCTTTATGGATGGTGGTGTTGATCGCTTTATGGGGTTTGGTGATGCAACAGCTGGAGATGGAATGATTAATATTGTTGGCGGTCAAAATATTTTTAAGAATCATTTTAAAAGTGTTAAACCTGTTTCTTTAGAATCATTGTCAGTCAGTGATATGGATATGATTATTATCGCTTCTCGTGGAAGAAGTGCAGATAGTTCAGCCAAATTAGCATTGGCGTTAGATAAATATGCGAAACTTGCCGTGACTAAGGCAGGAAGAAAAGGCTGTGTGTTTACCATTGGTATTGTAGAGGGATTGGGATTTGGCCCTGATTTAACACAACCAGCAAAAGAAATTGCTCAAGCAGCAAAATTATGTGTAACTAAAAAGGAAGAATAAAGTGATGGAATCATCAAACGTTAAAATTACAGACAAAAATATGAAGCAACACGACCGTTATAGTACTGGAGATGTTGATGCTCAAAAAATTTATTTAACTAATTTTTCTGGTGAATTAAGTACGATTAGCCGTGAGGAAAGTAAGTCAGTTGGTTATCCAATGGGATCTGTTGCACCTTTTATCATTGATCATACTGGCTGTCCTGTTATTTATACTGCAACTGTTGCAGAACGAACTAAAAATATTGTGGCAAATTCAAAAGCGTCACTGTTTATGCGTGAAGTAAGACGTAATCATCGCATTGAAACAGGTTGGCGATTAGGAGTAATGGGAGATTTACTTGAAATTGATGATAATGAAGATTTAATGCGAGTCAGAAGAAGTTATTTCCGTCATTATCCAAAAGCAGCAATGTACGAAAATTTTCACGAATTTAAGTTTTATCGTTTAAATGTAAAAATGGCACGTGTTATTTTAGGATTTGGTCGAATTGCGTGGGTTGAAGGAGATGTGTTAAGAAGAGCCTCTGTATTTGATGAAAATACTGAACAAAAAATAATTGAACATATGAATCAAGATCATATTGAAGCAATGGAAAAATACCTTGCTCAAAATGATGTGAAGTTACAATTAGGCGTCAAGCCTGAAATGGTTGCCGTTAATCAATTTGGGGTAACTATTTCTTATCATAATCATCTCCATTTTATTGCTTTTGAAGAAGAGGCCTTAGATGCTAATGCTGCTCGCATTCAATTGGTAAAAATGGCAAAAGCATAGTTTGATGAATAACGAATATTGTTCTAAAAAGAAAAAAAGGTTGTTTTCTCAACCTTTTATTTTTGGTGTGTTGATTTTATTGCTACTAATAAGTATTTATTTTGGTGCTCGGGTTGGTGCTGTAGAGGTGGAAAATGCTACTATTTTACGGTTACTTAATGGAGAAGCAACAGCAATAGATAATACCATTTGGCAAATTTTAGTGAATATTCGTTTTCCTCGAGTTATTGCGGCTGTTTTAGTCGGTGGTACATTAGCGATTACGGGGGCAATAATGCAAGGGCTGTTTCGTAATCCTCTGGTTGATCCTGGCATTATAGGTGTGATGTCAGGCGCTTCCTTTTCAGCTACATTGTTCATTGTGTTAGGTAGTTTGTTATTACCTCTTCCATTCGTTTCAAATAATTTTACTTTGCCTTTTTTTGCTTTTTTAGGTGGTTGGGGAATGACAATGGTGTTGTATTCCTTTTCTAAGAAAGGCGGAGTATTAAATATTTCTTCAATGCTGTTAATTGGTATTGCCTTTGGCGCCTTAACAGGGGCATTAACGGGTTTACTTACCTATGTTGCAGATGATGTTCAACTACGTTCTATTGCGTTTTGGGGAATGGGAAGTTTAACTGCCTTTGATTGGGAAAAACTAGCGATTTTAAGTGTGGTATGTATTGTTACTCTTCCACTATTATGGCGAGATTCTGCTATTTTAAATGCGCTGATGCTTGGTGAGAATGTTGCAGGGCATTTAGGATTTGATATTGAAAAGGCAAAGCAACGACAAATTCTATTGGTTGCTCTATTAGTGGGTGTGTGCGTTGCATTTTCTGGTGGAATAGGTTTTATTGGGTTAGTGGTTCCTCATATTGTGCGTAGATTAGTGGGAAGTGATCATCGATTAGTATTACCTGCCTCTTTCTTATTTGGGGCGATATTACTGACTTTATCAGATGTCATCTCTCGCATTATTATTATGCCAGCAGAATTACCAATTGGAATTTTAACCGCAATGATAGGGGCTCCCTTTTTGGGCTTTTTAGTATGGAGAGGAGCAAGATGACACCTATTTTAACTGCTGAAAATATCTCCTTTAAGGTAAAAGGGCGAAATTTAATTGATCATCTCAATATAAATATTATTCAAGGATCTTTTAATGCGATTATTGGGCCTAATGGTGCAGGTAAAACGACTTGTTTGAATTTGATTAATGGTGATCTTAAGCCGCATACTGGTGTTGTATTACTAAATGGTAAAAATTTACGTACAACTGACCGCTTAAAATTAGCTCAAAAACGAGCCGTGTTACCACAGCTAATGCATATTCCTTTTACAATTAAAGCTAAGGATATTGTTGATTTAGGGCGAGAGCCTTATCGCTATCAATATAGTAAGAAGCAACATCAGAGGGTGGTTTTAGATTGTTTAAAAAAAATGGATATTATGGATTTAGGTGAGCATGATTATGCAACTTTATCTGGCGGAGAACAACATCGAGTTCAAATTGCCCGTACTCTTGCCCAAATTTATGCTTATTCTGATGAAGATCTTACAGGAAAAATTCTCTTTTTAGATGAACCAACTAACCATCTTGATATTCATCACCAGTATAATTTAATGTACCTTTTAAAAGGCTTGCAGCAAAAGGGATTAACCATTATTGCTGTAATGCATGATTTATCTTTAACATTACAATTTAGTGATTATATTGTGTTACTGGATAGAGGCAAGAAAGTGGGTGATTTTACGCCTGATGAGTTGGTGTCAAGTAATGCATTATCGGAAGTTTATAAGATGAAGATGAATATCTTATGGAATGAACAATTTCAGCGTTATTTATTTTTACCAAGTTTGTAATTAAGGCATAAAGGACATAAATAAAGCCGAATACAATATTTAAATTGTATTCGGCTCTGTGTTTTTAAATTTAATTAAAAGCGTTTATTTAGCCGCTTCTTCAGCATTTTGTGGTGCTGGAGTATTTTGGATAAGACCAAACTTAACAGCTAGGTCATTTTGCATTTTTTGAAGACCTTGAGCATTCACAATTAATGATTCACGCTTCTCCATTGCCGCTTTTTTAGCTTCATCAGTTTTTGCTTGTTGAGCACTCTTAGTAAAATCAATGGTTTGCTCTAACACAGTCACCATTTTATCACGTAAGCTTTTAACAGCAGTATCTTGTATACTCATTCCTTTATATTTTTGGATTGCATCTTTCATCACACTAAAAAATTCATTAGAAGCTGATTGAAGGGCTTCTTTATCTTGATTTTTATTTGCGAGTACAATTTTTTGTTGAACAGCATCTAGTGCAGGGTTAAATTCATTATCTAAGCTTATTAACTGTTGGAATTCTGTTTTTGCATCTACAGCAACTTGTTCAGATGTTGCATTTGTTGAAGCACCAATACTACTTAGCTGATCACAGCCCATTAGTAAAACAGAGAGTAAAGCAACAACACTAAATTTGGTAATATTCTTCATTTATTTAAAAGTCCTTGGGTAAAAATCAAATTAAATCATCAATAGATGATTGCCGTATTATATATTAGAGAGAATTGATAATCCAATAGATTGTTGTAGTAACCTATTTTTTATAAGCGGGAGCTGATTTGTTACGCTTAGCCCCACTCCTCTTACTAATTTTTTCACAGGGTTATCGCCTGCGAACGTCTCTTTTAAGACGTCCATAGCCCCTAAAAGTTTCACTGCCTCCACTTTTCTTTTTCTTTCATAATCACGTAATTGACGATATTCGCCAATATCAAGCCCTTTTGTAAGGTTTACTTTGATTTGATTCGCCATTTCAATTGCATCTGCAAAGCCTAAATTAACCCCCAGTCCTGCAAGAGGGTGGATAGTGTGGGCAGCGTCACCTATTAAAGCAACCCTATTTTGTGCAAAATTACGACAATAACGAGCAGTAAGCGGGTAGATCCCTCGAGGATTTTGCAAATCTGTAGTGAGTTCACATAATCCAAGCTTATTATCAAAAGCAATGGTGAGAGCTTTATTAAATTCAGTTATATCACAACTTACAAGTTGGTTAGCTTTTTCTGGTGGCAGTGACCATACAATAGAACAATGGTGTTCATCCTTAAAAGGTAAAAATGCCAAAATACTATCAGGAGAAAAAATTTGCCAAGCAGTTTGTTGATGAGATTCTTGTGTGTTTACATTACACACTAAAGCTGTATGTTGATAATCTCTTGAAATCAAAGGTATATTCATTTTGGAACGCACCCAAGAATTTGCACCATCTGCGCCAATGACTAATTTAGACGTCAGTATTTCATTATTATTTAAGGTTAAAAATGCTGTAGAATCGTTGATTTCAAGAGTTTGCGGTTGTGCTAAAATAATTTCAACATTCTGCTGGTTATTCACTTGTTGCCATAGTGCATTTTGAATATGTTGATTTTCAATAATAAAACCGAGTTGATCTAAACCAAGAGATTTAATTTCATTTGTTTCATTATCAAATTCAATTTTGGCAAAACTATCTTTTTCCCATACGTGCATTTTTGTATAAGGAGAACGTTTATTTTCAGGAATAGTTTGCCAAGCCCCTACTTTTTCTAGCATTGTTTGGCTAGCAAAATTGATCGCACTGACTCGATTGGTTAATAAATGAGGTTCAAAAAAAGGTTGTGATTTTTCAATAATTTTAATTTGGCAATCTGCTTCTTTTAACAAAGCCGCTAATGCCAAACCAACCATTCCTCCACCAATAATGGTTATATCTGTATTTTTCATCAATTTATTCCTCTGGAAAAATGTTGATATAGTTTACCAATTAATACTTCAAATCTAAATTTATTTCGTTCAGCGATTTATTCAGTTACTATTATAGTATCACCGATATTTAATGTACCTAACTTAGAGCCGTAACCGCACACACCAAACATCGGTTTTTTATCAATTATACGGTATTGTTTCAAATAATTATCTACCGCTCTTTCTTTATCCAGTGTTTGAGGATTAATACTCGGAATAGCACAGCGTTCACACAATTTTGTAATAGTGAGATCAATCTGTTCCGTAGAAACTTTTTGCCAATTATCTTCACTAAAAGCGTCTAAGATTTCATCAGATTTATTTTTAGCAATTACCATATTTGGACGAAAACGTCTTACATCAATATCACAATCAGGTAATAATTGCTGAATATGATTTAATGAAGATTCTGTTAATAAATGTACCGCTTGACCATCTTGAAATAAAATATTTTTTTGGGCATTTAGTGTATCAATAGGGCGAGTCGCCAATAAACGAACATTACGCCCAATAATTCCACTCAGAAAATCAGCGACTTCATCACCTTGATCAAAAGCAGGAATATCACGTTTCCAAACAGTTGTATTGACAGGAAAAATATATTGCTTTTCAAATGTTATCTTATCTTGATTAAAAGTGAGTTGAACGCTTTTTTCATTAGGTAATTCAACATCAATATGTGCTAAAATTTTATCACTACGCTGCGTAACAAATTTTCCAACGTCATCTACAATCATCATCTCTCGATCATAACGCAAACCACTTTCTAATAAATCTACCGAAGAAACGGCAACCCCTTTACAAGACTTAATAGGATAAATCCATAATTGAGAAATAACCATTTTGTTACCTTTAAAAATGAAGAAATAGTATTTCTCATCATAACAGAAAAGAAATGAAGTGGTTAAATTTTGTTAAAAATTTTCAAATTATTGAAAAGAGATGAAATTCTATGCTATATTTTCATCAATTAAACTCACAAAAAGTAAGGAGATAAAAAATGAAAAAAATAACATTTCTTTTAATATTAATTGCAGGATTTATGCTTACTGCTTGTGATAAAAAAGATGCATGTTTAGATAGTGGTGGGAGCTATAATGAAACCTCTCAAAAATGTGAAAAATAACAATATTCTATTAGGTTCAAGCAATTTGCTTTTCTTAACAATTTAATCAAAAGGGGAATGAAAAATGCACTCGACCATTCAAGATATTTTAGATACCGTAAAATCCGATGCCTTAACTTGTCAGCAAAAAGGAATGTTACTGGCTAATATTGCTGAACGATTAATCAATCCAAAAGAGCTGTTAGGTTATACTGAAGAAGAATATAGCTATATTGAAAATCATATGATTTGTGATTTGAATGAAGGCTATGCGATTTATCGTCCACGCTACATTTTGCCTGATTATAATGTGTATATACAAAAAGGGTGTCAGTTTTTAGATTTGCCTGTGCCAACGAATTTAGATGAAGTGTTAGACGGCTTGTTGATTATTTATTCCCACGTGCCGTCAATTACCACTTTCCCTGTGTATATCGGTCGTCTTGATCTATTACTTGATCCTTTTATCACTGATGAAGAACAAGATTACATTAAAATTAAACGTTTCTTAAATCACGTGGATAAAACTGTCCCAGATTCTTTCTGCCACGCTAACGTTGGACCAGTGGATACCAAAGCAGGACGCTTAATCTTAAAAGCAGTGATTGAGCTTGAAAACCCAACCCCAAATATGACCATTCGTTATGACAAAGCACAAACTTCTCAAGAATTTGCTGAGCTTGCAGCGAAAGCCTGTTTATTAGTATCAAAACCATCCTTTGCTAACGATCCTTATTACAAATCAGAACTGGGGGAAGCATACGGTATCGCAAGTTGTTATAATGCCTTACCTGAATGTGGTGGTGCTTATACCTTAACTCGTTTACGTTTAGGGACAATCGGACGTGCTTGTAAAACTGTTGATGAAATGGTCAATCATTTATTACCAAAAGTGGCAAAATTAGCTCTTTCTACAATGGATAAACGCCATAAATTCTTAATGGAAGAAAGTAATTTCTTTAAAACCGACTTCTTAGTTAAAGAAGGCTTTTTAGAACCTCATAACTTTACTAGTATGCTTGCAATTGTTGGTTTAGCTGATGCCACCAACCATTTATTACAATGTGAGGGCATCGATGAAACCTTTGGTAAAAGTGAACGTGGTGAAGAAATTGCCACTGCCATTATGGATAAATTAGAAGACATCACCAACGCTCACAAAGGTGTTTATGTAGAGCGTACCAACGGACGTTATCTACTACACGCTCAAGTCGGAGCAAGTATTAATGAAGAAGATAAAGCGAACAACCCTGCACACCGAATTCGTGTAGGACAAGAGCCGTCATTATTGCCACACTTAAAACAATCCGCCCCTTATCATAAATATTTCCCATCAGGCACAGGGGATCTATTCGCCTTTGATCAAACCTATGTCGATCATTTAGATGCGGTGGTGGATATTATTGATGGCGCATTTGCTAATGGCTATCGCTATATCACAACCTACCTTAAAAATACCGATTTAATTCGTGTAACAGGTTATCTTGTGAAGAAAAGCGAAGTGGAAAAATTCCGTAATGGCGAAGCCGTAATGCGTGATACCACTTGGTTTGGTTCAGGTACAGATGAATGTGCCCAAGTCTTTGATCGTCAATTACGTGACGAAAAAGATGTAAATACAAAATAAAGTGAAAAGAATGTGTTTTATAAGAAATAATAAATTTAAGTATTTCTTGATAGTTATCATTCCAGCTCTATTTTATAGTATGTTTTTCACACAGTTTTTTCCTAATATCTGGGAACTACTTATTGAAAAGAGCTATTTTATACCAGATGAGAGTAGCATTTTTACTTTTAAGGCGACTAAAATGAATGATGGTTCAGGAGATTGGTGGTTGTATGGGGAAGATGAAGTCTATTATTATGCTTTAAATATAGAAAATGAGACACCAAAATATTTTAAAGTAAAGAAGAATAAATTGGAATCTTTTGACCCACTCAGATATAGCACTTGGAAGAAACAGAAGTAAGCTGAATTAAAAGGAGAAAATCTTTCTCCTAATTTACTTCAACTTCTGACTACGTATTTATAGGAGTTTCGTGTCTGATGAACCACACAAATTTGGGTTACAGATTTAGAGAGAATAGTCTTGATAGTAAACCACTTAGCGAAATCACCCTCCCTCTACATCGGATTATCCCCTTTTCAAATGTAGAGGGAATGGGTAATCGTACCAGTATTTTTTTACAAGGTTGCAAGCTAAATTGTTTGTATTGCCACAACCCTGAAACTATTCCTCGCTATACCGATGAAAGTAAAAAAGTCAGTTTAGATTATCTATTCCAACAGGTAATGGACGCTGTGCCTTTTATTCGTGGTGTAACGGTTTCAGGCGGCGAGCCTACCATCCATTATAAAAAATTAGTGCCATTATTTAATGCTCTAAAAGAGCAAGGATTAACTTGTTATTTAGATAGCTGTGGTTTTTTTGATTACGATAAAACCGCAGAACTTATTGAGGTTACCGATAAATTTTTATTTGATTTGAAAGGGATTGGTGACGGTTTACAAACACTGTGTTTTGATCGTAAAAATCAAGCGGGTAAAGTGCCAACTCAACTTATTCCAACCATCAACCATATCAAAAAAGAAAACCTACAACGTAATTTAGAGAATTTAGAAAAATTACTCAAACTGGATAAAGTGGAAGAAATTCGCTTAGTAATGATCAACGGTTTTTTTGATGAAAAATTATTGATTGAAAAAGTGGCACAGTTAAACCCTCCAAAAGAAGTTATTTTCAAAATAATCCGAGTGCATAATAAAGGTACAAGAGATCCTGATGGCTTAGCTCCTTATATTCCAACTACTGATGAAATAGATCATTTGGCTAATTATGCCAAACAGTGTGGATTTGAGAACGTCGTAAAAATTTATTAGAAAGTAATATTCCCTATTTTTTATGTGAAGAGATAGAAAATCCCCTCTTTATTATTCCATCTTGCTCGATTGTTTTTTTTTGTACAATTTGTTGTGTGTTTTCACAATATGATGGATGGAGATTGAAAATGAAAGAAATGGTATCTTTTTGGACGGACGTTGAAGAAGTTTACAATGATGATGGGCTAATATTGATAAAAGGCTATTATGATGAAGCAAGAGCAATTGGACTTCATTGGAATAATCAATATCCCTCATCTCATAATCGCCTTACTCCTTTTTTTCTTAATAAAACTTACGCAAATGCGTTATTAACAGCACTTTTACATAAAGCATTAACAGAAAAAGAGCAAAACCCTTCACACATCGCATCATTAAATAGTGCAATTCAATTTATAACTAAAATATCGGAGTAAACAATGAAAAAATTTATTTTCATTGCAGGAATGACAGCTTTTTTGACTGCTTGCAATGTCAATGATATTGATACTGTAAAGAATGGTATATTAGAGCTAAATAAAACCTTAACAGTTGGGGAAGCAATTGATAATTATAAAGGCTGTAAATCTGTGAAATGGGAAAGTTTTAAAGCGGATAATGGTACAAAAATAGTACAAGCCACTTGCCCATTAACAGAGAGTGTTAAAGAGCAACTATTTTGGTCTGATAATATACAATCAGAATTTCTTCAAGCTGGTGGTAATCAAATATGTAAACAAATGACTGCGTTGATTGATTTCTCTCTTCAAAATAATTTTAAAGATGAATTAGATGAAGGAAAGAAGTTTTGGACACAAGAGATAGGAATGAATGTTGATACCTATTTTCAGATGTCTGAAAGTAATAATCCTAAAAAAACAGAAATGGATTTAGTGTTACAATTTTCAATCAATAAAGATCAAACCTTTCAAGTTGCCTATATTGGGACACAATTTCAATTTGAACAAGGAGAAAAGCAAAATTATCCTACTTTTGATATGAAAACATTAGATAGTATTTATAAAAATCGTGTGCCAAGCATTGTAACGGGAGTAAAGACGGTATCGCGGAACACAAAATATATGTATCCTTTTTTAGCATTGTCTTGCCCTTATGCTAATCAAAATATGACGACCAAATAGGCTTTTTTCGTATAATTGACTAAGCGGTAAGATCTTACTCAAAATTTGCAAAAATTTTATTACATCTTACCGCTATTGCATCGCTATTATGCTGATTCTATTCCAAAAGAAATGACTTCACTAATATTTTCGGCATTCATTGCGAGCATTAATAAACGATCCACGCCTAATGCAACACCAGAGCAATTTGGCATCCCTGCTTTTAATGCTGCAAGAAAACGCACATCAAGCTCTTGAGGCGCTAAACCCATTTTTTCACGCTGTATATTATCTTGTACAAAACGACTAATTTGTTCATCGGCATCTTGTAATTCATGAAAACCGTTGGCAAGTTCAAGACCTTTAAAATAAAACTCAAAACGTTCTGCGACACGGTGATCCTCCGAGCTAATTTGAGCTAAAGCAGCTTGAGTTGCAGGGAAGTGGTATATTGCGACAGGACGTTCTTTGCCTATATTTGGCTCAACGATTTCACTGAATAAAAATTGCAGTAAGACATCTCTGTTTTCATCATCATCACATTGAAAACCCTGTTCACGGGCTTTATCAACTAACTGTTTTTTCGATGTTGAAAGAGGATCTAAGCCTACGTACTTTTGGAATACAAATTGGTAACTTAAGGATTCTGCTGGCTCACAATCTAAAATATGTTGTAATAAATCATCCACTTCATTGATTAAACGATACATATCAAAATGAGGACGATACCATTCTAACATAGTAAATTCTGGGTTATGTTTACTTCCCTCTTCTTCATTACGAAATACTTTACAAAATTGAAAAATAGGGCCTGAGCCAGCCACTAAGAGGCGTTTCATATGATATTCAGGGCTGGTAATTAAAAATAGCGTTTTTGAATCATCATAAAATGGCGCATTAAATTGTGTTTTAAATGTAGCTAAATTGATGTCCGTTACTGAGAACTCGCTTAGGAGAGGTGTTTCTACTTCGAGTAACCCTCGCTCTGTAAAAAATTTACGAATACTCGCTATTGTTTTTGAACGTGTTAATAAATTAGAAATAGGCGCTGTTGGTTTCCAATCTATATTATCTAATTGCAAATTTTCCATAAAATCTACCCGCTTGATAAAAAATAATATGTGGATTGTAACACTATCATTTTTAGATAAAAACCCCTTTAATTGCGAGTGGTTATCAGTACATTAATAAGAGTGATTTCACAATTTGAGATAGATCACAAAATAGTCATTAATCATCAATAAAAGTTATAAATTTAGTTAAAAAAGTGGCAAAATCTACACTAGGTAAGATTTTAATATAGAACATTTTTTTAAGAAGAGTAGGAGTATATTGTGAAGACTGTTAATGTTGATGTAGCAATTGTTGGTGCTGGAGGTGGCGGTTTGCGTGCAGCAATCGCAGCTGCAGAGGCCAACCCAAATTTAAAAATAGCCTTAATTTCTAAAGTTTATCCAATGCGTAGCCATACTGTGGCTGCAGAAGGTGGATCAGCGGCAGTAATTAAAGAAACTGATTCTTATGAAAAACACTTTCACGATACTGTGGCAGGTGGGGACTGGTTATGTGAACAAGATGTTGTAGAATATTTTGTTAAGCATTCTCCAGTTGAAATGACACAACTTGAACGTTGGGGTTGTCCTTGGAGTCGTAAAGATGACGGCGGTGTAAACGTGCGTCGTTTTGGTGGAATGAAAATTGAGCGTACTTGGTTCGCTGCAGATAAAACAGGTTTCCACTTATTACATACTCTTTTCCAAACCTCTATTAAATATCCTCAGATTATTCGTTTTGATGAGCATTTTGTATTAGATATTCTTACTGATGATGGTCAAGCTCGTGGCTGTGTGGCAATGAATATGATGGAAGGCACTTTCGTTCAAATCAATGCAAATGCTGTGGTTATTGCCACTGGTGGTGGTTGTCGTGCATTCCGTTTCAATACCAATGGCGGTATTGTAACAGGTGATGGTTTATCTATGGCATATCGTCACGGTGTTCCATTACGTGATATGGAATTTGTTCAATATCACCCAACAGGATTACCAAATACAGGTATCTTAATGACAGAAGGTTGCCGTGGGGAAGGTGGTATTCTTGTGAATAAAGATGGTTATCGCTATCTACAAGACTACGGTCTAGGACCTGAAACACCTGTTGGTAAGCCTGAAAATAAATATATGGAACTAGGTCCTCGTGATAAAGTGTCACAAGCATTCTGGCAAGAGTGGAAAAAAGGAAATACCCTTAAAACAGCTAAAGGTGTGGATATTGTTCACCTTGATTTACGTCATTTGGGAGCAAAATATTTACAAGAGCGCTTACCATTTATTTGTGAATTATCTAAAGCTTATGAAGGGGTTGATCCAGCGGAAGCGCCAATTCCAGTGCGTCCAGTTGTTCACTATACAATGGGTGGTATTGAAGTTAATCAGCAAGCTGAAACTATTATTAAAGGCTTATTTGCAGTGGGTGAGTGTGCCTCTTCAGGGCTACACGGAGCAAACCGTTTAGGTTCAAACTCACTGGCTGAATTAGCTGTTTTAGGTAGAGTGGCGGGAGAAAGTGCTGCTCGAGTTGCTTCTGAAGCAACACCTGCAAATCAAGCAATCATTGATGCTCAGGCTAAAGATATTGTGGCACGTGTGCACGAATTGGCTAATCAAGAAGGTGACGAATCTTGGTCACAAATTCGTAATGAAATGGGTGATTCAATGGAAGAAGGCTGTGGTATTTATCGTACTGAAGAAAGTATGCAAACTACAGTTAATAAAATTGCTGAACTTAAAGAGCGTTACAAAAAAATCAGTATCAAAGATACTTCAAGCGTATTTAACACTGATTTATTATACAAAATTGAGTTGGGTTATATTCTTGATGTTGCTCAAGCAATTTCATCTTCAGCGTTGGAGCGTAAAGAATCTCGTGGGGCTCATCAACGTTTAGACTACACCGAACGTGATGATGAGAAATATTTACAACATACATTGGCTTACTATAACAAAGATAGTGCACCAACCATTAAATACAGCGATGTTAAAATTACTACATCTCAGCCAGCCAAACGTGTTTATGGTGCAGAGGCCGATGCGGCAGAAGCTGCTGAGAAAGCCGCAAAAGCAGCTAAGGAGTAGAAAATGGCAGAACAAAAAATGATGACTGTTGAAGTGCTTCGTTATAATCCAGAAAAAGATAACGAACCTCATTTAACCAAATATCAAGTACCTTATGATAGCCAAACTTCACTTCTTGATGCACTTGGCTATATTAAAGATGAAGAAGAGCCAGAGCTTTCTTATCGTTGGTCTTGCCGTATGGCGATCTGTGGTTCTTGTGGAATGATGGTAAACAATAAACCTAAATTAGCCTGTAAAACATTCTTGCGTGATTACAGTGGTTATATGCGCATTGAACCGCTTGCAAACTTCCCAATTGAGCGTGACTTAGTCGTAGATTTAAGCCACTTTATTGAAAGTTTAGAAGCGATCAAACCTTATATTATTGATAATAAAGCCCCTGAGTTGGAAGCGCCTGTTGATGATAAAGAGTTTGCAGATGCACGTGTTGAACTTGAAAAAACACGTACTAAACAAACTCCAGCGCAGTTAGAAAAATACCGCACATTCTCAATGTGTATCAACTGTGGTTTATGCTATGCGGCTTGTCCACAATTTGGTTTAAACCCTGAGTTTGTTGGTCCTGCAGCATTAACATTAGCACACCGTTATAACCTTGATAACCGTGATAGTGGTAAAGCAGAGCGTATGAAAGTAATCAATGGTAAGAATGGGGTATGGAGTTGTACTTTCGTGGGTTATTGTTCAGAAGTATGTCCAAAACACGTGGATCCAGCCTCAGCGGTAAACCAAGGTAAAGTTGAAAGCTCGAAAGATTACGTGATTTCAATGTTAAAACCAAAGAAATAAGGAGTGTAAAATGACGACTGAAACAAGTAAACGCAAAACTTATGTGCGTGAAATAACGCCAACGTGGTGGAAAAAGTTAGATTTTTACAAATTGTATATTGCTCGTGAAGCAACAGCAGTTCCAACGCTTTGGTTTTGTTTAGTATTACTTTATGGTGTGATCTGTTTAGGTGGTGGCGTAGAAGATGTAAAAGAAAACTTTATTCCATTTCTACAAAATCCTGTAGTAGTAATTTTTAATATTATCACACTGGGTGCTGTAATTTTAAATACGGTTACTTATTACTTTATGACACCAAAAGTACTCAATATTATTGTTAAAAATCAACGTATCAATCCAAATATTATTACAGGTGCCTTATGGGGTGCAACAGCATTCGTTAGCCTTGTGATTTTAGTGTTGATGTATATTTAATGGGGGAGAAAATGAAAGAAATTAAACGTTCTGATGAGCCTGTTGTATGGCTACTCTTTGGTGCTGGCACAACGGTCAGTGCAATGTTCTACCCTATATTAGTGCTAATTATTGGTTTTTTGTTACCACTTGGTTTAATTGATGGTGGTGTTGAAAATCTAGTGGCATTTTCACAATGTTGGTTTGGTAAATTAGTGATTTTAGGGTTCTTGATCTTCCCTGTTTGGGGAGCAATGCACCGTATTCATCACGGATTACACGATTTTAAAGTGCATTTACCAGCAAGTGGAATAATCTTCTATGGTTTATCTATTTTATATAGTGTTTTAGTACTATTTGCTGTAATTAATATTTAATTGTAGAACTTTTAGGCAAAATGGTGGTCTGACAAAGTTGGGGCACCATTTTTTTATGCAATTTTTTATTTAATTAAAGGAATTTATATGAAATTTTTAAAAACACTTGTGATTTTGGTTCTTGCTACAGCCGTTTCGACGGTCTCGTTTGCAGCACCGAGTTCAAATTCTTCTAAAGCAGAGAAACAAAAAACATCTCAGATAGCGAAGAAAAAATCGAAAAAAGTGAAAAAAACGAAGCAGGTTAAGAAAGCGAAAAAAACGAAAAAAGCGAAAAAACTTGAGAAATCATCAAAAACTAAGACGAAATCAAGTAAACAAGCGGTCACATCTTCAAAGAAAAATGCAAAAAAAGCAACATCTAAGAAGGTGAGTAAAAAATCAGACAGCGTGAAAAATAAAGCAGAGTCTAAAAAAGCGAAAACAGAAAAGAAAGCATCTTCTGTGAAAAAAGTAGCGAATACAAAGAAATCGAAAACTAAAAAAGTAACAAAGAAAATGTCTAAAGTAGTGAATATCAACACTGCAACAGCGACAGAGTTACAGCAATTAGCGGGTATTGGACCTAAAAAAGCAAAAGCGATTATTTCTTATCGTAAGAAGGTAGGTAAAATTAAAAACATTACCGAACTTTCAAATGTGCAAGGCATTGGTGCTGCAACTATTAAGAATATTAAATCTTTTGTAAAATTTTAATTAAAAATAAAAATGAGATTGAAAAACCTAGTGTTTATGGCACTAGGTTTTTTTATGTATTTTACCCTCTAGCCAAAACCTAATTAAATAGGTACAATCAGACGTTTACATACAAGAATATTTCAACGGAGAAATTTATGTCGTGGAATGAGTCAGGTAATCAAGATCCTTGGGGAAAACCAGGGGATAAAAAGCCTGAAAATCAGCAAGAACCAAAGCAACCCAAAAGTGACCAACAACCTCCTGATCTTGAGGAAGCTTTTAATAATTTATTAAAAAAATTAGGTAGTTTTAAAGAGAAAGGAAAGGGTGGTGAAAATACACCTAATAATCCACAACCTCAATTTACAAAATTACTTCCTATAGCTTTAGGGCTAGCCATTTTAGTTTGGGCAGGATCTGGTTTTTATACTATTAAAGAAGCAGAACGTGGTGTAGTGACTCGTTTTGGAAAAGTAAATGAAATTGTTATGCCAGGTCTTAACTGGAAACCAACTTTTATTGATAAAGTTATTCCAATTAATGTTGAGCGAGTATCTGAATTAAATACGAGAGGTTCGATGCTGACACAAGACGAGAATATGGTTTCTGTTGAAATGACAGTTCAGTATCTGATTGAAGAACCTGCCAAATATCTTTTTAATGTTGTTAATCCTGATGATAGTTTAAAGCAAGCAACAGACAGTGCTTTGCGTTATGTTATTGGTCATATGACAATGAATGATATTTTAACCACAGGGCGAGCAGTAGTACGTGAAAAAACTTGGAAAGAACTACGTGATATTATTAAAACCTATGATATGGGATTATTAGTCACTGACGTAAACTTCCAATATGCACGTCCACCAGAAGAAGTGAAAGATGCCTTTGATGATGCAATCAAAGCACAAGAAGATGAACAACGTTTAATTCGTGAAGCAGAAGCCTATGCACGTGGTCAAGAACCGATTGCTCGTGGTAATGCACAACGTATTTTAGAACAAGCGAATGGTTATAAGGAAAAAGTGGTATTAAACGCAAAAGGGGAAACCTCTCGTTTTACACAACTTTTAACTGAATATAAACTTGCTCCAGACATAATGAAAGAGCGTCTCTACCTTGAGACAATGGAAAAGGTGATGAAAAATACACCGAAGTTAATGATGGAAGATAATAAAGGTAATAACTTAATGATGCTACCTATTGATAAGTTAATGTCAAAATCTGTGTCATCTAACAATCAAGTAAACCAACAAGAACAATCAAATACAGAATCATTACCAGCGACTAGTGTGATTGAAACACCTTCTGTTGTTTCACAACATAAAGAAGAAGTGGTAAGAGACTCAGTTCGTAAAGGGAGATTTGAATAATGCGTAAATTATTATTACCTATCATTGCCGTTATTATTTTTGCTCTTTATCAGTCTTTGATTGTGGTACAAGAAGGACAACGCGGTATTATGTTACGTTTTAACAAAGTACATCGTGATTCCGAGCATAAAGTTGTTGTGTATACGCCAGGTTTGCATTTCAAATTACCATTTATTGATCATCTAAAAGTGTTGGATGCACGTATTTTGACATTAGATGGTGCAGAAGACCGATTTGTAACAGTTGAGAAAAAAGATTTACTTGTTGATTCTTATGTAAAATGGAAAATTAGTGATTTTGGACAGTTTTATATGTCGACGGGTGGAGACTATCACAAAGCAGCAAATCTATTAAAACGTAAAGTAAATGATCGACTACGTTCTGAAATAGGTTCTCGCACTATTAAAGATATTGTCTCTGGTTCACGAGGCGAATTGATGGCAGATGCTCAAAAAGCATTAAATATTGGTAGTGACAGTGCTGAGAAACTAGGTATTGCTGTTATCGATGTTCGAGTAAAACAGATCAACCTGCCTAATGAAGTTTCTTCGTCTATTTATCAACGTATGCGTGCAGAACGTAATGCAGTAGCTAAAGAACATCGTTCACAAGGACAAGAAAAAGCAGAGTTTATTCGTGCGAATGTAGATAAAAAAGTCACTTTAATTTTAGCTAATGCCAATAAAAAGGCAGCTGAATTAAAAGGGGAAGGCGATGCAAAAGCAGCGAAAATTTATGCAAATGCCTTTGGGCAAGAGCCAGCGTTTTATAGCTTTATGCGTAGCTTAAAAGCATATGAGGCTAGTTTTGCAGAAGGAAAAAATAATATGATGTTGGTAAAACCAAATAGTGAATTTTTCCGCTTTATGCAAGCTCCTACAAAATAGAAGTATCTAAATAAAGCCCAATTTATTGAAATTGGGTTTTTTACTGTTGTATCTAATAATGAAAGAAAACAACAGCAATAACAAATAGAATCAATATATCCATAAATGGAGGCGTTTTAATTATGGGAAAAAGTGTAGCAGTCCTTGGTGCTCAATGGGGTGACGAAGGAAAAGGTAAAATTGTTGATTTATTAACAGACCGTGCAAAATACGTCGTTCGCTATCAAGGTGGACATAATGCAGGACATACCTTAATTATTGATGGAGAAAAAACTGTTCTTCATTTAATACCATCAGGTATTTTACGTGATAATGTAACTTGTATTATTGCTAATGGTGTCGTGCTTTCACCAGAAGCATTAATGACTGAGATGAAGGAACTTGAAGCTCGTGGTGTGGATGTACGTGGACGTTTAAAAATCTCTGAGGCTTGCCCTTTAATTTTACCTTACCATATTGCAATGGATAATGCGCGTGAAAATGCGTTAGGTAAAAATAAAATCGGTACTACTGGGCGTGGAATTGGGCCAGCTTATGAAGATAAAGTGGCTCGTCGTGGTTTACGTGTCAGCGATCTTTTTGATAAAGAGCACTTTGCTGAAAAATTAAAAGATATTTTAGATTATTATAATTTCCAACTGGTGCATTACTATAAAGCTGAACCAGTTGATTATCAAAAAACCTTAGATGATGTATTCGCTGTGGCTGATGTCATTACCGCAATGGTAGAAGATATCACAACCTTATTACACACAGCTCGTGCAAATGGTGATAATATCCTTTTTGAAGGTGCACAAGGCACAATGTTAGATGTCGATCACGGAACCTATCCATTTGTGACCAGTTCAAATACCACTGCTGGTGGGGTTGCAACGGGTTCTGGTTTTGGCCCTCGTAATCTTGATTATGTATTAGGTATTATTAAAGCTTACTGTACTCGTGTCGGAAGTGGCCCATTTACTACAGAATTATTTGATGATGTGGGTGCAACAATTGCCAAACGTGGAAATGAATTTGGTGCTTCAACAGGTCGTGCAAGACGTTGTGGTTGGTTTGATGCAGTGGCAGTACGTCGTGCCGTGCAAATCAACTCAATTTCAGGTTTTTGTATGACTAAACTTGATGTATTAGACGGCTTAAAAGAGCTTAAAATCTGTGTGGGCTACAAAATGCCAAATGGCAAAGTTGTTGAGTATGCACCAATGGCAGCGAAAGATTGGGAAGGTGTTGAACCAATTTATGAAACAATGTCAGGTTGGGACGAAAATACCTTTGGTGTGACTAATCGTGATGAATTACCACAAGCTGCGATTGATTATATTAAACGTATTGAAGAAGTAGTAGGTGTACCTATTGCGATTCTTTCAACAGGTCCAGATCGTGTAGAAACAATGATTTTTGATGATCCGTTTAATGCTTAATTAAACATAGAGAACAAAAAAACCTACGATTTAATCGTAGGTTTTTTTATTGGTGAATCTAAACTATGCTTTTTTTAAGAATTCTGATTTCAGCATAATCTTGCCACAATCTACATCGTGATCGCCATCAACTAAACGAATTTTTTTGTATTTTGTGCCTTTTTTCAATACTTGTGATGAACCTTTTAATTTTAAATCTTTAATTAAAATAACGTCATCACCATCAGCTAATAAATTACCATTACTGTCTTTTACAATTAACTGATCTTCATCATCATTTTCTACCTCTTCACCAGTCCATTCATAAGCACATTCAGGGCAAACAAATTGGATTGAATCGTGATAGGTATGTTCACTACTACATTTTGGGCAAATTGGAAATTCCATAAATAATCCTTAAAAACTAATAGAAAGTTAAAAATAAAAGCAATATTGTACTGCTTTTCAGCTTAGTTGTCTTGTCGGATTCGCCAAAAAGTGGCAAAACGAGGCTTACCTTTTGACGTAAATCCACGATATTTATAAGTAATCACAGAGCCAATAGCGGGTGGATTAGCACGATCTTTATCTGAAAAACCTGATCCAATTTTAAATTTACCGTAGCTATTTGAACAGCTAACAGAGCCCATTTTTCCTTGATATTTTCCTTTACCGAGATGATGAGCCGTTACCGTACATTCATCATCATAAACGGCTTTAAATTTTAAGATTTGTGTTGAGCGACCATTAATATAAGAAGCTTGAGGATTACGAATAACAATACCTTCCCCTTTTGATTTTTTAATATGTTCAAAAAAGTGAGTTAAATGTGCTTTATCTTGAATTGGAATTTGTTTAATGATTTCAATATAGGGGGTGGGGTGAGATTTCAAATAGTCATCTAATTGGCGTAAACGATCAAACAAGTCACCGCTTGCATTGGGAACATCAAAAACATAAAGCTTTAATTTTTGCCATTGTTGAGGCTGAGAGCCTCTTATGATGGCAGAAATGTTATCAAATTGACGTCTTTCACTGAATAATTCGCCATCAATGGCAAACGGTGGAAAGTTTTCAGTAAAATAATCAGGAGCAGAAAGGGGATAATTTTGTCGGCTAAGAAGCTGTTTGCCATCCCAAAAACCTCTGACGCCGTCTAATTTTTCGCTCATCACCCAGCCTTCAATAGATTGATTTTGATATTTTTCTAATAACATCAAATCAAGAGGTTGAGCCAGTAAATTAGGAATAAAAACAAAAGGTAACAGTAATCGCCACATAATAATCTCATTGAGTGTGAAATAGGGATTACTATAAAAAATGAAGGATTAAAAATCAGGGAAAAAAGCCTGTTTCTCGATCAAGATCGCAAAACTTAACAAACTAAGCGGTACGATCTTGATCAAAATTTACAAAAATTTAAGTTTATTTCAAACGACTTAAATCAATGTAATAACGAGCAAAACCATTATCATCAAGCTCCATTGCTTTCATTGGATAGCGACTATTTGTTTCCACAAATTTTGTTGCTTTATCACTTGGCGACGTTTCAACCATTAATGTTAAATCAGCTGCTTTGATTGGTTTAAATTGCCAATTGTTATCTGCTGATGGTGAAATTTGTCCTTTTTCTTTTGAAACTCGACGAATATAGTCTGCGACTATGCTACGGTTTTCATCTGGTGATGAGAAAGCCAGATGCGCTTTATCCGTTCCTGCAAACTTACCACCATAAGCACGGTAGTTATTGGTTGCGATTAAAAATTCTTGAGTTGGTTTAACTGCTTTACCTTTATAAGTCAAATTCACAATACGCTCTGCTTTAGGATCTTGTAATTTACAATCACCGTTATAACGTTTTGGTTGAGTGACATCAATTTGATAATTAACACCATCAATGACATCGAAGTTATAACTTCTAAAACCATCGTAATCTAATAAAGCTTGCTCATTTTTATTCGTTGGATCAATTTGATTAAACATACCTGCTGAACATTCCAACCACTCTTTTAATTCTTGACCACTAATTTTTAATGCTACTAATGTGTTTGGATAAAGATATAAATCTGCCGCATTTCTAAAGGTTAATTTACCCGCTTCCACTTCAGTATAATTAGTTGGATCGTTTTTACGTCCTCCAGTTTTAAATGGAGCCGCCGCAGATAATACAGGAATGTTCGCTAAATTTGGGTCGCCTTGTACAAAGCGTTCTACATAATCTTTTTGTGCTAAATTCACAATTTGTACTGTCGGATCATCTTGTACCAATGCTAAAAATGAATACATTGGCGCATCAGATTTACCTATTGGCTGATTAACAAAATCACGAGTACCTTTATGATCCTCTTTGATTACGTCACGTAAATGTTGCTCACCTTCCACTAATGCTTTACGTTCTTTTTTATTCCAAATGGCACGAGTTTGTGATTGTCCATCTGCTACCATCCATTTACCAGAATCATTAGAAAGCGTTAAATCAATTACTCCAATATGGCTTCCCCAACGCCCTGGCATTACAGCAGGAACACCATTAATGGTTCCGTTTTTAATATCTGTTTTTTCAATATTTGCATAATCAGTACTTGGGAAAATGGCGTGTGAATGACCAAATGCAATGGCATCAATACCTTTCACATCAGCGAGGTAAGAGGCAGAATTTTCAGCATTTAGGGTATGTTTTTGAGCAGAAATACCTGAATGAGGGATCGCAATGATAACATCCGCACCTTTTGCTTTCATTTCAGGCACTAATTTTTCAGCCGTTGCTTTAATATCTTTAACAGTAACTTTTCCTTCAAGGTTTTTCTTATCCCAAACTAAAATTTGAGGTGGCACAAAACCGATATAACCAATTTTAACGATTTGCGCATTGCCTTTTTGATCCTTAAATTTATGTGTTTTTATAATATAAGGTGTAAAGAAGTGTTTACCTGTTTTTGCATCAAAAACATTTGAGTTTACATAAGGGAAATTGGCACCTTTAAGGGATGTTTTTAAGAAATCTAATCCATAATTAAATTCGTGGTTTCCAATATTTGCAGCATCGTAATGCAGTTCATTCATTACCTTGTAAACAGGGTGTATAGTTTTTATTCCTGTTGCAGCAATATAATCGCCCATAGGACTACCTTGTAGGAGATCTCCATTATCTACCAGCACACTATTTTGTACTTTACTGCGAGCTTGTTTGATTAAAGATGCTGTACGCACCAAACCTAAATCTGCCGTTGGTTTATCACGATAATAGTTATAATCCATTATATTGGTATGCAAATCAGTGGTTTCAATAATACGTAAATTTAAAGTTTCAGCACTTGCCGTACCAAAGATCGCAAGGGTAATAAAAGCCAATGGCTTTAAGGTTGTTTTCATTTTAGAGCTCCTGTTATACAAAATAAAGGGAGTGCAATTTTAATCTATTTAAACATAAATTATTGAGAGGTAGATCACAAAATTATCTAAATAATGTGATTTTAGTGACATTTTGTAAAAAGTTTATCAAATGTGACCGCTTGTTTGTTACGTAAGTAATAATGATCATATGAAAAACTAGTATTGTTTTGATGACTAAAATTCATTTCTCGTTTTTTCTTCTTCGCTTTTATTATATTGTTGATAGGCTTTTTTACTGGCGTTAGCTGTTTTTTGATTCCTTAACTCTATATGAATTTCATAAAGACCATCACTCGGTGTGTGTAAGTATTTAAATGCCATATAGTGAGAACTGTCTTGTTTATAATTCAATGGTTTATCTCCATATGCATAATGATAACCTTGATTATAAGTACACTCACCCCAACACCATTCTTTCCAATGGTAAAAACTGGCTCGCACATAGTTTGAATGTAGTAGTGGTTTTTGAGAATGATTTCTTGCGATCAATTGTTTTAAAATACCTGTGTAATTCGGTTTAATATAATATTTTTTATATATTTCCATTGCGTATATTTTTTCTTTAAATGCCGCAATATGGATATTTATTGTATCATTCTCAAAATTAGCAAAAGAAGTGTCACCATAAGAGCCATAGCTATCCTGTTGTATTTTAAGATCAAATCCTTTTTTTAATAATTTACGAGTTGTCTCACTGAATGAATCGCATAGAGGTAATACCATTTTTCCTAGTATCGCTTTATAGCAGTTATTTTCTGCTACAGCGGTTGAGGTGAGTAATGGAACTATGATAAGTGGTAATAACAGATATTTCATATTCTACTCCTCATTAATAAATATATAATGCAAATACTACGATATACGTAGTAAAAATCAAGCAAAAATATACGATATTCGTAGCTTTGCGATAAGGCTATGTTATGTCCAATAATTTACAAGTGATTTTTTCTAAACGTTTTAAAGAAGCAAGGAAAGCAAAAGGATTTACCCAAGAGAAATTAGGTATTGCGATAGGATTAGATGAATTTGTGGCAAGTACACGAATTAATCGTTATGAAAAAGGTATCCATCAGCCCGATTTTCAAACGCTGAGTAATATTGCAAAGGTATTAGATATTCCAGTTGCTTTTTTATTTGCAGATGATGAACTATCAAAGAAAATACTATCATAGCTTATCAGCTTTTGAACTTGGTTATTGGGTTTGTGTGAAAACACCTAACACTCCGACAGGTTCAGTGAACGATATTTGGGGTATTGGTGTTCACTGAACTAAAATAATGCTAAAACAGATAAAACCTAAAATGGCACGTCACTCTCAAATCGCATTCTTTTTCCTGTAACAGGATGGGTTATAGTCAACATTTGAGCGTGTAGGCACAATCTAGGTGAAAGGCTCCTGGCTAAAGGGTTTGCGTAAAATTTATCGCCAATAATTGGGTGTCCGAGTGCAAGGCTATGTAGTCGCAACTGATGAGAGCGCCCTGTGTGAGGCGTGAGTTTTACTCTTGTGGTGTTGTTAGGGTAATGTGCAAGAACTTCATAAAATGTGACCGCTTGTTTACCTTTTTCATAGCAAATTTTTTGGCGTGGACGGTTTTCCCAATCACAAATTAGTGGAAAATTGATTGTGCCAGTTTCTCCAACTTCCCCAAAGTTTCCCCATAATAAGGCTTGGTAATGCTTTTCTGGCTCACGATCTCGAAATTGGCGTTTTAGCTCTTTTTCAGCATTTTTACTTAATGCAAATAAAATGAGACCGCTTGTTGCCATATCTAAGCGATGTACTGGCTGGGCAAATTTATATTTTTGCAATACACGAAACATTGCACTGTCTTGATATTCTGGTTTAGCCCCTGGAACAGAAAGTAGTCCACTGGGTTTGTTGATTACCGTGATGTAATCATCACGGTAAATTTCTTCTAAGTAAGGTTCTGTAGGTGGATTATATTCAATCAGTGCCATTAATGGGTTACCCTTGATTGCTGATAATTACACGTAGGCTATCTAAACGCCAGTTAGCCTGTTCTAATTGAGTGAGAGACTCTTCCCTTAATTTTTCTAAGGCTTCCACTTCATCGGTACGAATATTTTTATTCACGGCTTGTAATGAGGTTAAACGGTGTAACTCTGCACTTAAGGTCTGATTGGCAGTCTGTTTTGCCTCTTGAATCAGTGCTTCTGCTTTTGAAACAACCGCTTGTTCACTTAATGACAGCAGTTTTTCAATTTCACTACGTGCCATTTTGACAATCTTCGTTGCCATTTGTCTGTTTAGTGGTTTTAATTGCTTCTCTAAGCCTGAGAAAGAGACTTGATCTGCCATATTGATGCCTTTGTTATCTAATAATATACGTAAAGGTGTTGGCGGTAAGAAACGTGTTAATTGCAGTGCTTTAGGAGCTTGTGTTTCTACTACATAAATGGTTTCTAACAATAGAGTTCCAGCTGGTAAGTGTTTACTTACTAGCAGTGAAATAGCACTTTTACCAATATCACCAGAGGTAATTAAATCAATACCATTACGCACCATTGGGTGATCCCAAGTTAAAAACTCTACCTCTTCTCGCATTAATGCAAGTTGTCGGTCAAAGGTAACGGTTTTTCCTTCTTCAGATAAACCTGGAAAATCAGGAACTAGCATATGCCCCGTTGGGGTAATAACAATGCTTTGTTCGCCTAAATCTTCTTGTTCTAATCCGATAATATCAAATAAGTTTAGGATAAAGCTGACTAATTGAGGCGCATTGTCCTCAGCGGCAATATCAAGGGCTAACTGTTGAGCTTGTTCACCACCGTTAGAATTGAGTTCTAATAGACGATCTCGCCCTGTTTCTAATTCTGCTTTTAGCTTTTGTTGATGCTGCGAGGTGACGGCAATAAAGTCATTAAATCCATCTCGTTGTGGATCATATAAATAAGCGGTCAGATCTTGATAAAATTTTGCAAAAATAGCACTTCCCATCGGACAGGTTTCTTCAAAGGCATTTAATCCTTCGTGATACCACTGAGCTAATCGCATTTGTGCGGAGTTTTCAAAACAAGGAACAAAAATTTGAATATCAAAGCGCTGTCCGATACGATCTAAACGACCAATACTCTGTTCTAATAAATCAGGATTATCAGGTAAATTAAAGAGTACCAGATTACGAGCAAATTGAAAGTTGCGTCCTTCCGAACCAATACTAGAGCTAATTAAAACTTGAGCCCCTTCTTCTTGTTGAGCAAAATAGGCAGAAGCACGATCTCGTTCAACAATAGACATTTTTTCGTGGAAGACAGCACAGCGGATAGCTTCTTTCTCTCGCAAAATTTGTTCTAATTGAATAGCGGTATTGGCTTGTTTACAAATAACGAGAATTTTTTCTTCTTTGTGTTGACTTAAAAAAGCAATCAGCCAATCGATACGAGTATCAAACTCCCTCCATTTTATATCAGGATCTTTGTTTAATAATAAATTTTCAGGGTAGAGGAGATCTTCAATTTGTTGTGCTTCATCACTTTGTAATGCCGTGACATACTGCTCTGGCATAGTCACCGTAATTTGATTAAAGATACGGTGCGGGAAGCCTTTTACTCCAACACGAGTGTTACGGAATAAGACTCGGCTAGTGCCGTGACGATCAATCAGTTTGTTGATTAACTCTTGACGGACTTCCAATTGCAGTTCTGGATCAGATTGTCCATTGATAATACGAAATATAGGTTCTACATCTTCTTCTGGTAACAAATCACTGATACTATTTTGTTGCGCTGAACTAAGAGGTTCATTATTTAATAGCGTATTGACTGCATTTGCCACAGGTTGATACTGCACTTGTTCTTCCACAAAGGCTTGATAATCATAAAAACGATCAGGATCGAGCAGTGCAAGGCGAGCGAAATGACTCTCTTGCCCTAGTTGTTCAGGGGTTGCGGTAAGCAATAAAATAGATGGAATGCGTAGGGAAAGTTGTTCTACAAATTGATAGCCAACACTTGGATTTTCTGCACTCCATTCCAAATGATGAGCCTCATCCACAATCAAAATATCCCAATCAGTATTAAGGACTTGTTTTGCACGTTTTGGAGAATTTTCAAGCCAATTAATAGAGGCAATAACCAGAGATTCACTCTCAAAAGGATTTAATTCAATACCCGTTTCTTCATCTAAACTAAAATCACTACAGCGTTCTTCATCAAATAATGAGAAATTAAGATTAAAACGGCGTAGCATTTCAACAAGCCATTGATGTTGCAAACTTTCTGGAACAAGGACTAATACACGATTGACTCGGCTTGAAAACAGTTGCTGTTGTAAAATCATTCCTGCTTCAATCGTTTTACCTAATCCCACTTCATCAGCGAGTAATACACGAGGCGCAAGGCGTTTACCGACTTCTTTCGCAATATGTAATTGGTGAGGAATTAAACTGGCTCGAATGCCTCGCATTCCTCTTAAAGGTGACAGATATTGAGCCTGCTGATGTCGGAGTGCGTAGTAACGCAAGGCAAAACGGTCACTACGATCAATTTGTGCTGAAAATAGACGATCTTGAGGTTTGCTAAAACTAATTTTATGATCAAGTTGCATCTCTGGTAGCACGACCTCTTCATTTGTATCACTACGAAGCCCGAAATAGAGAATAATATCTTGATTGATGGCAATATCAGAGATTTTGAGTGACCACCCTTCCATACTATTAACGACATCACCTTTTTGAAAGGTAACACGAGTTAAAGGAGCTGCATCAATAGCATACACTCGTTGTTCGTTAGCTGCTGGAAAATTTAAACTCACACTGCGCTTGTTAACTTCTGTGATAATACCTAATCCTAAGTTATTTTCACTTTCACTGATCCAACGCTGTCCAATCATAAAACTCATACTCTACTCCATTATTTGACTCATTAGTAACGCCATTTTACCTGATTTTAGAAAAATAAGCGGTAACATTTACAAGAAAATTTACAAAAAATCCAAACAAAAAACCGTTATCCACACCCTCCTTGATTCATAGACAAACCCCCTTGTTTTTGTTATATTACGTTGCAAATTTATCTACAAAATTTCAAAAAAATTGTAACATTTTAATTTTTTGTTAAAAATCAAGTGGATAGCTTACCTAACCTAGATGAGGGGGCGCTGTATATTAATAAAATGAGGATAATATACAGGTATTTTTGTCTAAAATTTAGTCAAACGATATAATGTTACTAAAAATATTGTTTGTGACCTATCTATAAAAATTAAGGAATAAAAATATGTCAGAAAGCATTAAAAATGACGTAGATCCAATAGAAACAAATGATTGGCTACTTGCAGTTAACTCGTTAGTTCGTGCTGAAGGTACAGAACGAGCACAATTTATTATTGAACAAGTGATTCAGCAAGCACGTGAAAATGGTGTTGCTGTTGCTTCAGGTTGTACAACACCTTACGTCAATACTATTGATGTGACAGATGAACCAACATATCCAGGTGATTTAGAACTTGAACGCCGTATCAGTAGTGCAATCCGTTGGAATGCGATTATGATGGTATTAAAAGCAGGTAAAAAAGATCTTGAATTAGGTGGACATATTTCTTCTTATCAAGCAGCAACAACAATTTATGAAGTTGCATTTAACCACTTTTTCAGAGCAAGAAATGACAAAGACGGTGGCGATTTAGTATTTTTCCAAGGTCACTCTGCACCGGGTATTTATGCACGTGCTTTTGTTGAAGGACGTTTAACGGAAGAACAGTTAGATAATTTCCGTCAAGAAGTGGGCGGTAAAGGTTTATCTTCATACCCTCACCCTAAATTATTACCAGAATTTTGGCAGTTCCCAACGGTTTCTATGGGATTAGGCCCTGTTAATGCAATTTATCAAGCACGTTTCTTAAAATATCTTCATAATCGTGGCTTAAAAGATACTTCAGAACAAAAAGTATATGCGTATCTGGGCGATGGTGAAATGGATGAAATTGAATCTAAAGGAGCATTAACCCTTGCAGGTCGTGAGAATTTAGATAACTTAATTTTTGTGATTAACTGTAACTTACAACGTTTAGATGGACCTGTACACGGTAACGGTAAAATCGTACAAGAATTAGAAGGCTTATTCAGTGGAGCGGGTTGGGAAGTGATTAAAGTACTTTGGAGCAGACGTTGGGATAAACTGTTCGAAAAAGATACCTCAGGTAAATTAGCACAATCAATGCTAGAAGTGGTTGATGGTGATTACTTAACCTTTAAATCTAAAGACGGCGCTTATGTGCGTGAGCATTTCTTTAACCGCTACCCTGAAACAGCAGCTCTAGTGGCAGATATGACAGACGATGAAATTTGGCACTTAACACGTGGCGGTCACGATACCTTTAAAATGTATGCGGCTTATCATAAAGCACAAAGTGCAGGTAGACCGGTTGTATTACTTGTACAAACAGTAAAAGGCTACAAAATTGAAGAAGCACAAAGTAAAAACGTGGCTCACCAAACGAAGAAAATGTCTGAGCATAGCTTACGTTCATTCCGTGACTACTTCGATCTACCAGTAAAAGATGAAGAAATTGAAAACTACCCTTATGTAAAATTTGAGGAAGGGAGTGCAGAATACGATTATCTTCACAATCAACGTAAAAAATTAAAAGGGTACGTACCAACACGCTCACCTAAATTTACCACTGAATTTAGTGTTCCTGCGTTAGACGAGTTCTCTCAATTATTAGAAGAACAAAAACGTCCAATTTCAACCACAATGGCGTTTGTACGTTTCTTAAATACCTTATTGAAAAATAAAGAGATTGGTAAAAATATCGTGCCAATTTTAGCCGATGAGGCTCGTACTTTCGGTATGGAAGGCTTATTCCGTCAAATTGGAATTTATAACCCAAATGGTCAAAAATATACACCTTCAGACCGTGATGTAGTGGCTTACTATAAAGAAGCAACAGACGGTCAAGTATTGCAAGAAGGTATCAATGAATTAGGTGCAACGGCTTCTTGGTTAGCGGCAGCAACGTCATACTCAACCAATAACTTGCCAATGATTCCATTCTTTATTTACTACTCAATGTTTGGTTTCCAACGTGTTGGAGATATGATGTGGGCAGCAGGGGATCAGCGTGCAAGAGGCTTTATGATTGGTGGTACTTCTGGTCGTACAACACTAAATGGTGAAGGTCTACAACACGAAGACGGTCATAGCCATATTCAATCATTAACTATTCCTAACTGTGTCTCCTACGATCCTGCTTATGTGTATGAAGTAGCGGTAATTATGCAAGATGGTATTAACCGTATGTATGGAGAAGCACAAGAAGATGTGTTCTATTACATCACAACCTTAAATGAAACTTACGAGCAACCAGCAATGCCAAAAGGGGCAGAAGAGGGTATTCGTAAAGGTATCTACAAATTTGAAACTGTGAAAGCTAAATCTAAAGAAAAAGTTCAATTATTAGGTTCTGGTGCAATCTTCCGTCACGTACGTGAAGCGGCGCAAATTTTAGCAAATGATTACGGTATTTCTTCTGATGTATATAGCGTACCATCATTTACAGAGGTGGCACGTGAAGGTAACGATGTCACGCGTTGGAACTTATTACACCCAGAAGCAGAAGCAAAAGTGCCTTATATTGCTCAAGTAATGAATGATGCACCAGCCGTAGCAGCAACAGACTATATGAAACTTTTTGCTGAACAAGTACGTGCCTTTATTCCAGCATCAAGCTATGCAGTATTAGGTACCGATGGTTTTGGTCGTTCAGATAGCCGTGAAAACTTACGTGATCACTTTGAAGTGGATGCGCACTATGTTGTGATTGCAGCTTTAACAGAGCTAGCAAAACAAGGCAGTATTGATAAGAAAGTAGTTTCAGAGGCAATTGCTAAATTTGGTATTAATGCTGAAAAAGCAGATCCATTTTACGCATAATTCATAAAATTATAGTAAAACCAAGCGGTAAGATTGAGCATAAAATTTGCAAATTTTACATAAGAACTTACCGCTTAAATATTTAAGGAATATACAATGGCAAAACAAATTCAAATTCCAGATATTGGTGGTGATGAAGTTACTGTTACAGAAATAATGGTAAAAGTAGGCGATACCATCGAAGTGGATCAATCAGTAATTAACGTTGAAGGCGATAAAGCATCAATGGAAGTACCAGCACCTGAAGCGGGTGTGATAAAAGAAATTCTTGTAAAAGAAGGTGATGCAGTAACAACGGGTAGCCCAATGTTAGTGTTAGAATCTGCTGACACAGTAGCTGCACCAGCAGAAGAATCAAAAGCAGAAACACCAGTAGCCACACCTGTGGCAACCGCATCAGCAGTCGTTGATGTAAACGTACCTGATATCGGTGGTGATGAAGTAACCGTAACTGAAATTATGGTTAAAGTTGGTGACAGTGTTGAAGTCGATCAATCAATCTTAAACGTTGAAGGCGACAAAGCCTCAATGGAAGTACCTGCACCAATGGCGGGTGTGGTTAAAGAAATTTTAATCGCAGAAGGCGATATGGTTTCTACGGGTAAATTAGTGATGCGTTTTGAAACTTCTGCACCAGCAACGGTAGAAACACCAGCTCAACCACAAGTAGCACCAACAGAAGCACCAAAACAAGAAGTTGCACCTGCACCAGCAACATCTTCTGCTAAAAATGAATCTGGTTTAAGCCAAGATAAAGTAGAAGCAAGTGCAAGTTTTGCTCATGCAACACCAGTGATTCGTCGTTTAGCACGTGAGTTTGGGGTAAACCTAGATAACGTGAAAGGTACAGGTCGCAAAAACCGTATTGTGAAAGAAGATTTACAAGCTTATGTGAAAAATGCGGTTCAAGTATTTGAAAACAAAGCATCAGGTAAAGCAGGCAACGGCGTGGCAGACGGTTCTGGTTTAGGTTTATTACCTTGGCCAAAAGTTGATTTCAGCAAATTTGGGGAAACCGAAGAAGTTGAATTAGGTCGTATCCAAAAAATCTCAGGGGCAAACTTACACCGTAACTGGGTAATGATCCCTCACGTAACACAATGGGATAAAGCGGATATCACAACCCTTGAAGCATTCCGTAAAGAGCAAAATGCTTACTTACAAAAAACCAAACAAGACGTGAAAATCACGCCACTTGTATTCATTATGAAAGCTGCCGCAAAAGCGTTAGAAGAATTCCCTCGCTTTAACAGTTCACTTTCAGAAGATGGTCAGCGTTTAACACTTAAAAAATACGTAAATATTGGTATCGCCGTAGATACACCAAACGGCTTAGTGGTACCAGTATTTAAAAATGTGAATAACAAAGGTATTTTGGAGCTTTCTCGTGAAATTTCAGAAATCTCTAAAAAAGCCCGTGAAGGTAAATTAACCGCATCAGATATGCAGGGTGGCTGTTTCACTATTTCATCACTAGGTGGAATTGGTGGTACTCACTTTACTCCAATTGTAAATGCACCAGAAGTGGCGATTTTAGGTGTATCAAGATCTGAAATGACACCAGTATGGAATGGTAAAGATTTTGAACCACGTTTAATGCTACCACTATCATTGTCTTACGATCACCGAGTGATTGACGGTGCAGATGGAGCGAGATTTATTACATTCTTAAGTAGTGTATTGGCAGATTTACGCCGTTTAGCAATGTAGAATAATAAAAGAAGCGGTAAGATCACAGCAAAAATTTGCAAATTTTTAGTATTATCTTACCGCTACACAACCTATTGATAAAGAGGTTAATATGAGTAAAGAAATTAAAACACAAGTTGTGGTATTAGGTGCAGGTCCAGCAGGTTATTCAGCTGCTTTTCGTTGTGCAGATTTAGGTTTAGAAACTGTGATTGTTGAACGTTATTCAACACTTGGTGGTGTATGTTTAAACGTAGGTTGTATCCCATCAAAAGCATTACTTCACGTTGCAAAGGTAATTGAAGAAGCAAAACATATTGAGCATAACGGCATCACATTTGGCGAGCCAAAAATTGATTTAGATAAAGTGCGTGAAGGTAAAGAAAACGTTGTTTCTAAATTAACAGGTGGTCTTGCAGGAATGGCAAAAGCACGTAAAGTAACTATTGTTGAAGGTTTAGCTTCTTTTACTGATCCGAATACATTAGTGGCACGTGATCGTAAAGGGAATGCAACAACGGTTAAATTTGATAATGCCATTATTGCAGCAGGTTCTCGTCCAATCCAATTACCTTTTATTCCACACGAAGATCCTCGAGTTTGGGATTCAACGGATGCTCTTAAACTAAAAGAAGTACCAAAACGCCTATTGATAATGGGTGGTGGAATTATTGGTTTAGAAATGGGAACAGTCTACCAATCACTAGGTTCAGAAGTGGACGTAGTAGAAATGTTTGATCAAGTAATCCCAGCTGCAGATAAAGACATCGTACAAATTTATACCAAACAGGTTGAAAACAAATTCAAATTAATGCTCGAAACCAAAGTAACAGCTGTTGAAGCAAAAGATGATGGCGTTCACGTTACAATGGAAGGCAAAGCCTGTAATGATACAAAACGTTATGATGCTGTATTAGTTGCCATCGGTCGTACACCAAATGGTAAATTAATTGATGCAGGTAAAGCGGGAGTTGAAGTAGACGAACGTGGCTTTATCAATGTAGATAAACAACTACGCACTAACGTACCACACATTTTTGCTATCGGTGATATCGTAGGACAGCCAATGTTAGCACATAAAGGGGTTCACGAAGGACACGTTGCAGCAGAAGTGATTGCAGGGAAAAAACATTATTTTGATCCGAAGGTTATTCCTTCAATCGCTTATACTGAACCAGAAGTGGCTTGGGTAGGTAAAACAGAGAAAGAGTGCCGTCAAGAAGGCTTAAACTTTGAAGTCGCTAAATTCCCTTGGGCAGCCTCAGGCCGTGCAATTGCCTCTGAATGTTCAGAAGGAATGACAAAACTTATCTTCGATAAAGATACCCATCAAGTACTTGGTGGGGCGATTGTTGGTTCTAATGGTGGCGAATTGCTAGGTGAAATTGGTTTAGCTATTGAAATGGCGTGTGATGCGGAAGATCTTGCACTCACTATTCACGCTCACCCAACACTACACGAATCAGTAGGTCTAGCCGCAGAAGTATTTGAAGGTTCAATTACAGATCTTCCAAATCCAAAAGCGAAGAAAAAATAGTGGTAAGAGTAATCTAAAATTTACCAACTAAATCAAAAAAAGAGACGTAGTGTATATGCTATGTCTCTTTTTTGATTATTGAACTCTGTGACTGGTGTTTGATTAGTTTATTACTAAAAAACAGTAACATCCTTTGCAAAATCAAGCACTTCCTCTTTGTTTTTCCAATCAGTATGATTAATACTAAAATGATCAAATGTTCTCTTAATAGTATCTAAAATCTTAATTTTTGCCTTAGTATTAGCTGTGTCTAGCGCAAATAAAATACAATCTTTCTTAATTAACCCTTCAGCAGTAGAGCGGTTTATTTTTGCCACCCAACTATCACAATGTTCTATCATACTTGCGGTTTCATTTTGATCAAAAGCGAGAGGTTTAATACCTCTTATAACTTTATTATCATTGTTATCTTTTAATGCAAGGGGAAGTTTAAATTTAGACGTTTCACCTTTCACCAAACATTCTTTATAATTATTAAAAATAGGATTGCTTTGTGCTTTAAATAAATCCTTAAATTCTCTTACAATATTATTTTCTTGACTCACACTTTTTACACCACCAAAATGGATATATTCACGATATAGCTGACTAAAATTGGCTTGAGGATCATCAACTACCCCTACAACAGCATTGCTATATTGAACAATACCCTCTTTGCAGTCAACGAAATTATGAAAGAATCTTGCCACTTCTTCAGGGCTAAAGCGAAAATCATTTTCTACAATTTTTTTAATATATTTTAACTCACTGTTAATAGTATCTCGTATTTCTTCAAAAATACGACTATTATAGAAAAAGTGATTCACACGACCACTATTTTTTGGTACCAGACCAAAAGTCAATTTCTGTGTTTGGGGTTCGCACATCAACAAGCCAACATTGACGAATTCGCCTGTTTCAATGTACGGTCTAAACCTCACAAAACTGTATAATATTGGTGTTTTCATTTTATGTTATCCCAGTAATCTTTTGTATTAATTCTTGCTAAAATTGCTTTTATTTCAATGATAATCGCTTCAAATTTTTGATATTCTTCTGAATCAATAGGAAGCCATTCATCAGGTATATTATCACAAATATCATCAAAGTCGTTTAAAATCTCAATGGCTTTATCTGTAAATATATCTTTATCTACCCAATCTAATCTCCAGTTTCTATTTTTTGGAGAAAATATATGATTTTCGAATTCATCATCACAAATATCATCAAAAGCCAAGTTATGATCAATGACAAACACCTGCTGTTCCATCTCTGCATATAATAAATTCAGATTACCAGAACCATTTTGTGATGCAGTACGATCAGAATTATTTATCCACCTATCAAACTTTAATTAATTATCAATGATTAAATAGTGATCGACATCCCTGCCTCAATGTCCCCGTTCTCGGTTCCAGAGCTCGGTTATTGAGCCTGTCGAAATATCGAAGTATAAGAGAACGCTCACTAAACAAGTTCAGTGCCCAAACACCTAACACTTCGACAGGCTCAGTGATCGGTGTTTGATTGGTTTTGTAGTTTGAAATCTAGCTTGCGGGAAGATATTCCACTCACTTCGCTCATTAAATACCCCTCTACAAATCATTTATAAATCAAAAATTTATAAAGATCGACCGTAGGGGAGGATTAGCAAACTTGTTTGCGTATATCCTCCCGTTGCTCGGTATAAAATCTCCACAAAACATCATAAAACATAATCATAGCGGTTACATTTCAATAGAAATTTACAAATTAGATCAATAATCATACTGCGCCTCCGTTCTTGATTGACCTCTGTGATCGATGTTCCCGTTCTCGGTTACTGAGCCTGTCGAAGTATAAGAGAACGTTCACAGAACCAAATCCCGAGCTCAAACACCTAACACTTCGACAAGCTCAGCGATCGGTGTTTGATTGGTTTTGTGATTTTAATTTAGCTTACGGGAAGATATTCCACTCGCTTTTCTCATTAAATACTCTCCTGTAAATTATTTATAAATCAAAAAGTTATAAAGATCGACCGTAGGGGTGGATTAGCAAACTTGTTTGCGTATATCCTCCCGCTGCTCGATATAAAATCTCCACAAAACGTCATAAGACATAACCATAGCGGTTACATTTCAATAAAAATTTACAAATTAGATCGAGAATGGAGACGTAGCATGCTACGTCTCCATTCTCGGTTACTGAGCCTGTCGAAGATACCATTAGAAATAGCAAGAAAATTTTTTATTTTTTAACATTAATAATGGTGCCTTATATTTTTAGAGAATATTTTATCCTCTAAAATCTGTATAACATTTATTGTTAATAACTACATTGTCTTTTGGTGTAAACTTGCATCAAAAGGCATTTGATTTTTTAATACTGTTTGAGCAATGGCCACTAATTTACGCATTAAAGCCACGATAATCACTTTTTTATCCTTCCCTTTTGCCAGTAAATTATCAACAAAAGTCTTATAAATTCTATCTTTATAATTCCCAAAACTATAGGCAACCGCAGGCATAAATAAAATTTTACGAATATCCGTTTGTCCAATTTTTGATATTTTCGGTTTACCATTTATGCTACTGCCTGATTGATGGTGCATAGGAGTTAAGCCTGCATAAGCAGCTGCAGCTTTTCCATTTTTAAAACGAGAGCCATCGCCAAGATAAGCCAGTAACCAAGCAACACTTTTTTTACCTAATCCTGGAATGCTTGATAATAATTTTGCATTTTGTTTGAGCATTGTATCCGTTTTGATTGTTTCATCAATTTGTTTTTCAAAAGCTTTTATTTCTTCACGCAAGAAATTAGCCAAACGCTCTGCACTTGCAATACTTTCGCTATCTGACATCATTTTAATCCGAGTACGTTCTTTTTGCTCAGCTTGTTTAAGATGTTCTAGCTGTCGTAATCTTAATAATAATGCACGTTGAGCCTTTGGTGGTGGTTGCCACGCTTGTGGTTGCTCTTTTGCCGCAAAACGAGCAATAAGCATTGCGTCTATCTTATCGGTCTTATTTCTAAGATTTTGTCCAATGCCATAAGCCTTGATACATTTAGGGTTAATCACGCTTACTTTTGCCTTTTTATCATAGAGAAAATAGGCTAATTCTTCCCAATAAATACCAGTTGCTTCCATTACAACGTGTAGATTTTGAGTATCTTTGTTAATCCATTTTAATAATGATTCAAACCCTTTTTTATCATTATCAAAAGTATTATGTAGGGCTTTTTTATTTTCTTTATAAATCGCTACATCAAACTTCTTGCAAGCAATATCAATACCAATGTAGAATGTGTTATTCATATTTGTTCCTCAACCTTGTTTATACGAGCTAGCACTAATAGTGTTACTCAGGATACCATTCGGGATGAATATGGAGTTGAAGTAGGTTATATCTTCGACACAGGTTTTTAACCTAAGGATATTTACAAGCTCTACTTCAACAGCCCTACTGTTATTTATAATAGTAGGGCTTTTTTATAATACAAGTATAAGAGAACGTTCACAGAACCAAATCCCGAGCTCAAACACCTCACACTTCGACAGGCTCAGTGATCGATATTTGATTGGTTTTGTAGTTTGAAATCTAGCTTGCGGGAAGATATTCCACTCGCTTCGCTCATTAAATTTTTCCCTACAAACCATTTATAAATCAAAAAGTTAGAAAGATTAACCGTAGGGGAGGATTAGCAAACTTGTTTGCGTATATCCTCCCGTTGCTCGGTATAAAATCTCCACAAAACATCATAAAACATAATCATAGCGGTTACATTTCAATAGAAATTTACAAATTAGATCAATAATCATACTACGTTTCCGTTCTCGGTTCCTGAGCTCAGCGACCGGTGTTTGACTAACCCCGTGATCGATATTTCACACTCTCCCTAATTCAAAGTCATCCCATTTACACTTCAAATTGTCTATTTTTCATCCAAATAACCTCCATTACTACGATTTTGCTTGCGTTTTTTTTTTTTTTTTTACAATCGGGAAGTTTATACATATTTTTTAACAAAATATTCACGAGGCGGTAAAAGGAATTTACATCAACCTCAGCAAAGTCCTAAGGAAAGGATATCAACTAAAAAGGATACCTGACTATGAACAGCATCTACAAAATCGTGTTTAACAAAGCAACACAAACTTTCACCGCCGTTAGCGAATTAGCCAAAGGCAGAACAAAAACGCAGGCGTCAAAAACCAATAAACCCCAATTAAAACAAGCGGGTACATTCTTACCAAAATTTGCAAAAATGACGGTGGCAATCTCAATGGTACTAGGTTTTAGTACTTCAGCAATGGCTGACTTAGCTTCAGATGTTGCAGCGTTAAAAGTTGAAGTTGCAGCCTTAAAAGCACAAAATACCTATGTTCATGTAAATGGTACAGGGCAAGTTCAAACGGGTAATGATACTAACTTAGATGCTGTTAATGGGAGTGGTGGTGCGAAAGGTATTGGTTCAATAGCTATAGGAATGAATGCAGTAGCTGAGGGCGTTAATGCGGTAGCCATAGGTGGACATGGAACCAACTCAGTTTCAGGAACAGCCTCATCTGTTATTAACGGGGAAAATAATACAATTAATTCAGAGCTTAATTCAATATTAGGTGGTTTGAATAATAAAATTCTAGACGTAGGAGCAAAAAAATCATCAATAATTGGCGGTGAAGAAAACACAATAGCGATTAGTGATAGTAAAATGACTCATTATTCTATTTGGGAACGTGATGCTGATGGCGTTTTGTTAACAAACCCAGATGGAACACCTAAAGTTCAGAATGACATAAGAGCTACAAAAAATTCTGTAGGAGCATCCACTATAGTAGGTGGATTCAAAAATGTTATCACTGGTGTAACTTCTTTTCTTGCTGGAGGAATAAGTAACAGATCGGATGCACTACATGGTTCAGCGATAATAGGAGGGGAGTCAAATACTGTCGGTGCTAATTATGAGTATACCGCTCATTCAGGAATATTTTTAGGACAAGGAAATACTGTAGATAAAAACTTCTCAAGTATTTTATCAGGAAAAGGTAATAAGATCTTTGGACAATCTGCAAGTATTGTAGCAGGGGAAGATAACAGAGTTACAGAAAATAGAGCAGCGGTTATCGGAGGAAGAAATAACGTAGCAACATCGGTTGATTCTGTGGTTATCGGAGGAAAACATAACTCAGCAACAGGGAAACATTCTGTCGCTATGGGCGGTGTTTCATTAGCCTCTGGTGGAGCTTCTTTCGCAGGTGGTGGTTCACTCACTAACTGGACACAAATTGACAAAATTGCAGAAAATCTAGAGGCCAAAATAATCGATGAGTATGCAGGTATTTTATCACAAGATGAGAAAGATAAAATAAACGCTGGTACTGCAACCACTGAAGAAAAAGCATTAATGAAAATTAAGATAGCAAGATCAAAATCGTTGAATATAGGTGGTGTTGCTTCTGGCGAGAGTGCCTTTGCATTTGGAACAGCTACTCAAGCATCAGGAATGCATTCGACTGCTATGGGACAATCTTCAAAAGCTTATACACAAGGATCTGTCGCATTAGGTACAGAAACCATAGCTGGTGTTGAAAATGGAAACCAAGAAGCCGTCGCAATGGGCTACCGTGCCAAAGCCATTGCAGACAAAACCCTTGCCCTAGGTTTTGATGCCAAAGCAGAGCATACAAATTCAGTCGCCTTAGGTTCAAAAGCAGAAACCAGAGCCTTTACACAAGTAAATGGAACAAAGGCTATAAATGGTCTTAAATACAAGGAGTTTTCAGGTATTGCAGATGGTGTGGTGTCTGTGGGTAAAACCGCTTACGAAAAACAAATTATTAATGTTGCACCGGGTGAAATCTCTCAAACTTCAACGGATGCCATTAACGGCTCACAACTTTATGCAACTACTATTGTATTAGGCAATGTCGCTACCTCAGTAAAAGACAATCTAGGGGGTAATGCCGCCATAGATGAAAATGGCAATATTACTTTCACTGATATCGGTGGCACAGGTAAAGACACCGTTCAAGAAGCCATTGCATTTAATAAAGGGAATATTGAGACCAATACTGCAAATATTGAGGGAAATCGTACCGCTATCGCTACAAAAGCAGATAAAGATGCCGATAACTTGAGTGTTGATGATGTGAATGCTTGGACAACTAAGTTAAATAATGAGGCAAATTTAGCCGCACCAAAAGGCAAATTAGTGACCGATACCCAAGTGAAAGCTGCACTAGAGACTAAACTGGAAACGGGTGATATCAAGAGCAGTGATAAAACTGTGGGTATCACCACTGCAGCAGGCAACGTGGATTTAAGGGTAAATCTTGATAATACCAGCTTAACTAAAAACGGTAACGGGGTGATTGGTATTGCGGACGGTGGCGTAACTACGGCTAAAATTGCCGATGGCAATGTCACAAAAGCAAAATTAGCCGATGATGTTACCACTATTTTAGATAAAGTAGGCACAGGTGCGATTGAAACCGCTAATCACAACACTGTTACTGGGGATGTGGTAAAAACCTATGTGGATGGCAAAGTTGCGACAATTAACACAGAAGTGACTAACTTAGGCAATACCGTTAATACCTTAGGTGATACCATTACTCACGTAGGTAAAACCTCAAAAGAGACCGTGAAAGCAGACAATGGCAGTGGTATTAATGTTAAAACAACCCCTGCCACCAATGAGAAAGGCGCAATCTTCACCTTATCGTTAGATGAAGATGAAGTGAAAGCATTAGCGGGCACCACAAACCTTGACACCACCTATTTAAAAACAGACGGTTCAAATGTGGCTAACAAAGCCACCTTTGGTGACCAAGTGGGTACAGACACTTTAGGGACTTCCACAAAATTAGCGCAAATCAAAGCGGTGAAAGCGGTGGATGATAAAGTCAATACGAATACACAAGATATCACCGACTTAGAAGAGAGTGTCACCACAAAACTGGCTAAAAAAGCCAATCACAATGCTTCAAACTTAAATGCGAATGATGTAGCGGCGTGGAAAGCGAAAATCGATACCAATTCCATTGAAACGGTTACCGCAGGTGAGGGTATTGATGTCTCTGGTGGGACAGCTGCGACAAACAAAGAATGGGTAGTGGCACTATCACAAAAGACCAAAACACAATTGGAAAAAATTGATGATAATGCAGCTGCTTTAGCAAACAAAGCCAATATCAGCTTAGATAACATTTCTTCAGATGGCACGACGGTGATTAAAAATGCCGCAAGAGATGCCGTAGAAGTGGCGGTTAATCCCGCGACAGAGGGTGTCTTAAAATTAGTGAAAACCGCTTCAGCGGCAAATCACAAAGACACCTACACCCTATCAATTGACGAGACGAAGTTAAACGACAAAGTCGCTGAAACCTTTGCGAAAAAAGATGCCGGTAACTTAACTGATGGCGATATAGCGGATTGGAAACAAGCCCTTGATATCGGTAATGTACTCACACAAGCGAATTTAGCTGACCGTTTATTATTAACAGGCTCGAATGTTGGCAGTGATGACAATAAAGTGAAGTTGGGTAAAAACGTCGGTAAAGGTGAGATTACGGGCGATACCACACAACTTGTTCAAGAAAAAGCGGTAAAAGCGTATGTAGATGCGGCTAAAGCGGATGTTATTACGAATATTGATAACAGCGTGACTAACGCAATGGGTAATCAAACCATTGCTTATAAAGCCGGCAGTACAACCAAAACAGTGAAACTGTCAGAGGGCTTTAACTTTACGAATGGTACAGACACGGTTGCCTCAGTGGGCGATAACGGAGACGTATCGTTTGACTTAAATGATACCGCAAAAGGTCAATTGGCGAGTATTGCAGATAAGTTAGACCGTGCTGCCTTAAAGACCATTGAAAGTGACGATATCACCGTGAGCAATGGGGGAGACTTAACCGCAGGTAAAGTGAAACTCACCCTAAAAGAAGCCAGAGTGAAAGCGTTAGCCGGAACCACAAACCTTGAGACGGATTACTTAAAAGTCGACGGTTCAAATATTGCTAACAACAAAGCGACCTTTGGGGATGCCGTGGGTACCACGGATTTAACCAAAACTACCGAGTTAGCCCAAATTAAAGCCGTGAAAGATGTGGATGATAAAGTGAAGACTAATACAACGGCTATCACAAACTTAAACACCGATTTAACCACCCAAATCACCAATGTGGGTAAAACCTCTAAAGAAGAAGTGGCAGTAAAACCAAACAGTGGTTTAACTCTTGATACAACAGCGGCAACCGCCAGCAAAGGGGCGAAATACACCCTTGGTTTAGATGCAGACAAAATCAAAGAGATTACAGGTACCACAACTCTTGCGGATGACTTAGCAGCAAAAGCAGATAGAGATGCCGGCAATCTAGGGACTACAGATGTCACCAAGTGGAAAGAAAAACTCGGAATTGAGGGTTTAACCAGCGATACAGTGGCAGGCAAACTTAATGCCAGTGATATTACCAGTGTTGATAAAACGGTGATTATCGATACAACAGGCGCTAATGGTAAAGGCAAAGTAGACTTAACCGTTAACCTTGATGGTATCACCTTAACCAAAGATAACAACGGAGTGATTAGTCTTGCAGATAATGGGGTGACGACGAACAAAATTAAAGATGGCAATGTCACACAAGCAAAATTACATACTGATGTCACCAACATTCTTAATAAAGTCGGTACGGGTGCTGTTGAGACAGGTAATCAAAATACGGTCACAGGGGATGTCGTGAAAACGTATGTGGATAACAGCGTGGGTGCGGTTGAGACTAAAGTGACCAATCTAGGTGACCAAATCACCAATGTAGGCAAAACCTCTAAAGAAGAGGTGGCCGTAAAACCAAACAGCGGTTTAACTCTTGATACAACAGCTGCAACAACGGACAAAGGGGCGAAATACACCCTGGGTTTAGATGTAGATAAAATCAAAGAAATAACAGGTACCACAAACCTTGCCACTACCTACTTAAAAATAGACGGTTCGAATATTGGTGATGAGGCAGCGAAAGCGACCTTAGGTTCGAAAGTAGGTAAAGGTGAAATTACGGGCGACACCACTCAGCTTGTTCAAGAGAAAGCCGTTAAAGCTTATGTTGATACAGCGGTGGGTGGTATAGGAAAACCTAAAGACGGAAAAGACGGTTATATCGGCGTTGACGGTAAAGACGGCAAAAATGGTGTCGGCATTGACGGAAAAGACGGTATTACGGTGAAAGGCAAAGACGGTAAAGACGGCGTTACTATCAAAGGTGAAGACGGTGCCAATGGCACCAACGGTGTAATCGGACTCAATGGTCACGATGGAATCGACGGTAAAGATAAAAAAGCTGTTTCAGCCGACATCAAAGTGGTTAATGGTAGACCGGGTGTTGATGGTAAGGATGGAGACAGCTTAACCCGTATTATTTACGAAGATGAAGCAGGAGACACCCATACTGTTGCCACAATGGATGATGGCTTAGCCTTCCAAGGTGATTCAGGTGATAAAGTCACCCGTAAGCTCAATGACACCTTAAATATTAAAGGTGGTGTAACCGATGAGAACAAACTGACTGATAACAACATTGGTGTCATTAACGATGGTACGAATGGTTTAGCGATTAAACTGGCAAAAGAGTTAACAGCTTTAGATTCAATCGTATTTGGTGCAGCGAAAGGAAATGATATTGTTTCCATCTCTACTGAAGGTGTGAATGCAGGTGGTAAGAGAATTACCAATGTAGGTGATGCCACAGCAGAGACTGATGCGGTTAACTACAAACAGTTAAAAGCAGTTGAAACCGCGGTTGTTAATGCAGGTGCAGGACTGAAATTCACAGGTAATACCGCAGATGAAGTTGCAGTGGTTGCAGGTGGAACCTTAGTGGTTGAAGGACAAAAAGGCACAGACCCTGCGAAGAACTTAACGAAAGACTCTGACTTTGCAGCAGATAACCTCTTTGTAGATACCACAGATGGCAAGTTAGAAATCAAACTGGCGAAACAACTGCAAGGTGTTGAGGGTATCGGTATTGCGGGTAAAGACGGCAAAGATGGCTCAATCGGCTTAAGTGGAAAAGACGGCATTACCGTTAAAGGAAAAGACGGTGAAAACGGCGTCACTATCAAAGGTGAAGACGGCGCCAATGGCACCAACGGTGTAATCGGGCTTAATGGGCACGATGGTATCGACGGAAAACCTGCGAAAGATGTGTCAGCCGACATCAAAGTGGTTAATGGTAGAGCGGGTGTTGATGGTAAGGATGGAGACAGCTTAACCCGTATTATTTACGAAGATGAAGGTGGAGACACCCATACTGTTGCGACAATGGATGATGGCTTAGTGTTCAAAGGTGATGTGGGTGATAAAGTCACCCGTAAGCTCAATGACACCTTAAATATTAAAGGTGGCGTAACAGCAGCAAACGAACTCACTGATAACAATATTGGTGTGGTTAATGATGGTGCGAACGGTTTAGCGATTAAATTAGCGAAAGAGCTCACAGGTATTTCGTCAATTGCTAACACAGCAGGTGGTGGAAAACTTACATTGAGTGATACAGAGAATAGCGTATCAGTCAATGGAGGCAGAATCACCCATTTAGGTGATGCCATAGCAGATACCGATGCGGTTAACTACAAACAGTTAAAAGCACTGAACAATGGTCAAGGTATTGATGTTGATAAATGGAAAGACGCAATATTGCCAACCATTAGCTTCTTTAGTGGTAGCACGGGTACGGGCGCAAATTATAAACAGGGTAATACTGAAGAACAATTTGACTTAAGTAAACTTGCCTTTGACTTTGGTGATGGCTTAAAAGTGGAAAAACAACAAAGCAAAGACGGTAAACAAATTGCCCATATCACGTTAGATAAGGACGCATTGAAAAATGACCCTGACTTTAAAGGTGAGAAAGGTGATGACGGTGCCGCTGGTGCCGCTGGTGCGGATGGCGCCGATGGTCAATCTGCTTATGAGATTTGGAAAGCATTGCCAGGTAACGACGCTAAAACACAAGATGACTTCTTGGCTGCGTTAAAAGGCGCAAAAGGTGACAAGGGTGATAAAGGCGATAAAGGTGACAAAGGTGAGAAAGGCGATGCAGGCAACGGCAATGGTGGAAACGGAAATGGAGGCAATGGTGCTGAAATCAAGGTTGCTGTAACAGACGATGTTGTATTAGACAAGGATAATCTCTCAAAAGAGGAAGTCGTGAGCAACAAGGGTGCCTTAAGCATTAAAGTCGGTAAAAACCTTAATGCCAAAACAGTGATGAACGGCAATGATAAACAGCTGGTTATTTCCACCACACCTGAAATCAAAGTGGATAAAGTCACTGTAGGCAATATCACCTTAAACCAATCCGGTTTAACAGTGAAAGAAGGTGCTGATGTCAATATTAATATGGGTGGAAACCAAATCCACAATATTAAAGCCGGTACAGCGCCAACAGATGCCGTGAATGTATCTCAATTAGCGAAAGTGGAAGAGTCACTCTCCACCCGCATTGACAGTGTAGAAAAAGCCGCAAGCGGCGGTACTGCGAGTGCGATGGCATCAGCCAGCTTACCACAGGCTTATGTACCGGGTAAGAGTATGGTGTCATTAGCGGGCGCGAGTTATGACAAATCAAGCTCAATGGCCGTAGGACTGTCTTCTATCTCTGATAATGGAAAATGGATTATCAAAGGAAACATTAACGCGAATACCGAGAAGAAATTTGGTATTGGTGTCGGTGTTGGCTACCAATGGTAATGTAACACAGGACGGAAGAGGCACACTCTCTTCCCGTCCAACCTAGCAGGTGGTGGTTGAGAACAACTTGGGGGTTACTAGTCCTCTCTCTCAATAACACTTAACCACCACAGCACTCACCCCTTTCATTTGGAAGGGGTGTTTTTTTATGGTGTAAAATAAAATGTTTAAAGAATGAGCTCGGAGTATAGACACCTAATGCTTCGACAGGCTCAGCAACCAGTGTTTGATAAGTTTTACAGATAAAAGAAAACATAGCGGGTAGATTGTAATAAAAATTTGCAAATTTTTAAGTGAATGTACCCGCTTGGAAGTGTAAAGCAATACTTAATTATAAGAATTTTTCTTTTAACTCTTTCGCTTTGGCAACTTGTTCTGGTGTTGCAGTTGATGTCATTGGTTCACGGCAGAAACCAGCGTCCACACCTTGTAATTTCAAGATTTCTTTAATGGTTAAGTAAAGTCCATTCGCTAAAATACCTTCGATTAAATCGTTGGTAGTATGTTGAACTTTCAATGCTTCATCAAGTTTTCCTGCACGCGTTAATTCCATAATTTGTCTTGCACGGATACCGTTTACGTTAAATGTACTACCAATCGCACCATCCACACCAAGTGAAACTGCTGGTAACATCATTTCATCAAAGCCCGCCCAAATTAAGTGGTTTGGATAGGCTTTTTTCAAGCGTTCTAATAAGTAGAAATCACCTGCTGTGAATTTCACACCGATAACTTTTGGATTTTTATAAAGCTCACCAAATTGTTCAACGCCAATATTTACCCCTGTTAAGAATGGGATTGAGTAAACAATCATATTGTTGCCTGTTTCAGCGATGATCGTGTCGTAATAATGTTTAATTTCAGGGAAGCTAAATTTGTAATAGAAAGGTGTTACTGCTGATAAACTATCGTAACCTAATTCAGTGGCATATTTACCTAATTCCACCGCTTCTTTTAAGTTTACGCTACCGACCTGTGCAATCAATGCGATGTCATCTTTTGCTTCGTCTTTGGCAATGCGAAAAATCTCTTTTTTCTCTGCGGTAGAGAGCATAAAGTTTTCCCCTGTGCTACCGCCAACGTACAAACCGTCCACTTTCATTTTATCAATGTTGTAACGGATAATTTCACGCAAGCCTTTTTCATTTACTGTACCATCTTCGTTAAATGACACGAGTAATGCTGAAAATAATCCTTTTAAATTTTTCATTTTTTATCTCCAAATATTAGTGATTTTGTAATATATTTTCGCCCCATTTTGCTGCACCGATTAACCCTGCATCACCTTGATAGTAAGCAGGTTCAATCTCGCAACCATAAATGCTAGGCATTTGATTGATATAATCTTTAACCAAAGGAAGGTAGCCCTCTGCCAGTCCAACACTTCCTCCGATAACGATTTTTTGCATATCTAAACTGATCACCAAATCCGCCACTAAATTCGCGATCGCTTTTGCACTGCGATGAATAATTTGTGTTGCCTTTGGTTCCTGTTGTCTAAATAATTCAAAAACTTGTTTTGGTAAGCAAGGGGTTTCCCATTTTTCAGTAGCTCGTTGAATGGCACGTCCTGATGCTATTGCTTCTACACAACCTTGTCGTCCACAACCACAGATTTCGCCATTCGGATCTGCAAGTGAGTGTCCGATATGCCCTGCGATCCCATTTGGTTCAGTAAGTAGGGTTTTATTTAAAATAATTCCGCCTCCAACCCCAGTGGATACCGTAATAAACGCAAAATTTTGAAGGTTGTTTTCACGTTCATTTTGAAACTCCGCATAAGCAGCTGCTTGCACATCATTTAACAATAAAACGGGTTTATCCGTATGATTTGCAATGGCGTCTTTGAGTGGGAACTGATCTAATCCACCTAAATTTTTTGGATTTAATGCTGTTAAAATACCTTTGTTTATAATCCCTGTTGAAGCAACTGCTACAAAATCAAACTGATTTTGGTAACTATTCACAATCGTCGCTAAGGTTTTTTGCATTTCTACACTGACATTTTCCGTTGGTGTCGCCACTTGCTGGCGTTGACTGATCTGATTATTTTCCACCAATGCTGACGCAATTTTTGTGCCTCCAATATCTATCGCAAGACAACGCATAAACAATCCTTATATTCTATAGTTAAACTATTTATTTGCTAATTTAATTTCATCAGCAAACCAACTCACAATATGTTCTAAACGGGTTAAAGCTGAACCCACAGTTACACAATGTGCCCCAGCTTCAATCGCACTTCTAGCAAGTTCAGGGGTGTTATAACGCCCTTCGCCCATTACAAAACAGCCTGCTTTGTTAAGATCTTTGACAAGTTGATAATCAGGCTCTTTTGGAATGTCGCCCCCTGTGTAGCCAGACATTGTACTGCCCACAATATCAAAGCCTAATTGTTGGCAATATAAACCTTCTTCAAGATTGGAGCAGTCCGCCATTGCTAAACAGCCGACTTCTTTAATTTTCTTGATTGCTTGCTTAATGGTGACTGGACGTGGACGATTTGTACCATCAACAGCAATGATATCTGCCCCTGCTTTGGCAAGTGCTTCAATGTCTTCTAAGAAAGGGGTGATACGTACTGGGCTATCAGGTAAATCACGTTTTACAATACCAATAATAGGGACATCAACAGCTTTACGAGTGGCTTTTAAATTTTCAACACCTTCAATACGAATGCCTTTTGCCCCACCAATAACGGAAGCTTGTGCCATTGCTGCCACAATTTCTGGAGAGTCCATTGGACCATCATCGACAGGCTGGCAGGAGGCGATTAATTCATATTTGATTTTAGTTAAAATGTGGTTATCAGGTAGCTTTGACATTATAACTCCGTTGATAATTTAAAAAAGAATAATTACTCCACATTATATAGAAAATCTTTTTTAAAATACTAGTTAATTTTAATTATTTTAGCTAATCTATTCTTGTTTTGTGACGAAGTTCTCAATTTTGAAACAAAAATTCACTTTTATGTTTTAAAATGAATTTTTTATTTATAGAATGGCGCTGTTATTTATCATAAGGAGAAATCAAATGAAATTTAAAAAAACATTATTAGTTACGTTATTAGGCTTTGCTACTTCAGCATTTGCTGCAGATTACGATCTGAAGTTTGGAATGGTTGCAGGGACTAGTTCAAACGAATATAAAGCTGTTGAATTTTTTGCAAAAGAAGTAAAAGATGCTTCTAAAGGTAAGATTGATATTTCAATTTATCCAAGTGCGCAGCTTGGTGATGATAGATCAATGATCAAACAGTTGAAAGATGGAGCATTAGATTTTACACTTGGTGAATCAGCTCGTTTCCAAATTTTCTTCCCAGAAGCAGAAGTATTTGCTTTACCTTATATGGTTCCAAATTTTGATACTGCGAAAAAAGCATTATTTGATACTAAATTTGGTAAAGGCTTACTTCAAAAAATTAATCAGAAATTACATATTACAGTGTTAGCAGATGCTTATAATGGTACTCGCCAAACAACTTCAAATAGAGCGATTAATTCTATTGAAGATATGAAAGGCTTAAAATTGCGTGTACCAAATGCGGCAACTAACTTAGCTTATGCAAAATTTGTTGGTGCAGCACCAACACCAATGGCATTTTCTGAAGTATATTTAGCATTAAAAACAAATTCAGTAGATGGTCAAGAAAACCCATTATCAACTATTGATGCTAAAAAATTCTATGAAGTACAAAAATATTTAGCATTAACTAGCCATATTCTTAATGACCAACTTTATTTAGTCAGTGATGCAACTTTGGAAGAGTTACCAGCAGATTTACAAAAAGTGGTAAAAGATGCAGCAGTTAAAGCAGCACAATATCATACAAAACTGTTTGTTGATGGTGAAAATAACCTTATTTCTTTCTTTGAGAAAAAAGGTGTCACAGTTACAAAACCAGATTTAAAACCATTTAGAGAAGCTTTAAAACCATACTATAATGAGTACTTAGAGAAAAATGGAGAGTTAGGTAAACAGGCAATTGAAGAAATTTCTGTATTATCTAAATAATTAAGATAATAAAAATGGCATTCTTATATCTATAAGAGTGCCATTTTTTTAAGTATTGGAGACTATTATGAATATGCTCAAAAAATTTGAAGAGTGGACGGGTGGTGCATTACTGCTTATTATTTTTGCAATATTACTTGCTCAAATAGGTTCTCGTTTATTAAATTCACCACTTATTTGGAGTGAAGAGCTAGGGCGACTTATCTTCGTTTATGCGGGGCTATTAGGTATTAGTATTGGTGTACGTAAACAACAACATATTTATATCGATTTCATTACTAATATGATGTCTGATAGAGTTAAAAAGTTTTCTAATAGTATTATTCAACTTTTAATTCTTATATCAATTTTATTTTTTATCAAATTAGGTCTTCATGTTTGGAATGATGCAAGCTTTGAAATGGTGTCTTTGAATATTTCAGAAAAATGGTTATTTGCACCTGTTCCATTTATTTCACTATTGATTTTAATACGGTTTTTTGAAACACAAAAAGAACTGTATGATGCTAACTTGAGTTATATTCCTCCTATTTTTTTCGTTATCTTCACTGTAGGTGTTTTTGTATTATTATTCTTTTTCCCAGAGGTATTTAATTTATTACGCATCTCAAAATATGTTAGATTGGGAAATGATGCTGTTTATGTCACTCTTATCGTATGGCTTGTGATTATGTTTTTGGGAACACCTGTTGGTTGGTCATTATTTATTGCAACATTGATTTATTTCTCAATGACTCGTTGGGGAGTGGTTTATTCTGCATCAGAGAAATTAGCACGTAGTCTTGATAGTTTTGTATTACTTAGTGTGCCATTCTTTATTCTTACTGGAGTATTAATGAATACTGGTGGAATTACGGAGCGAATCTTTAATTTTGCTAAAGCAATGCTTGGGCATCACGTGGGTGGAATGGGACACGTAAATATTGGTGCAAGTTTAATCTTCTCTGGTATGTCAGGTTCAGCTCTAGCCGATGCGGGTGGGCTTGGACAGCTTGAAATTAAAGCAATGCGAGATGCGGGTTATGATGATGATATTTGTGGGGGAATTACAGCTGCTTCTTGTATTATTGGACCTCTTGTCCCTCCTTCTATTGCAATGATTATTTATGGTGTAATTGCCAATGAATCTATTGCAAAACTTTTCGTTGCAGGTTTTGTACCAGGTATATTGATTACTATCGCTTTAATGGTAATGAACTATTTTGTCTCTAAAAAACGTGGTTACAAACCTACACCAAAAGCAAGTAAACAAGAGCGTTGGGAAGCTTTTAGAAAGGCAATTTGGGCTATTCTTACTCCAATTATTATTATTGGTGGTATTTTTTCAGGGGTATTTACTCCAACAGAAGCGGCTGTTATTGCTGCATTATATTCAATTATTATAGGAATGTTTGTATATAAAGAATTGACGTTAGAATTACTCTTTAAAGGTTGTATTGAAACTATTGCAATCACAGGGGTAACAGTGCTAATGGTAATGACCGTTACTTTCTTTGGAGATATGATTGCACGTGAGCAAGTCGCAATGCGAATTGCAGAAGGATTTATGGCATTTGCAGACTCTCAGGTGAGTGTTCTTGTAATGATAAACTTACTTCTGTTATTTTTAGGTATGTTTATTGATGCGTTGGCATTGCAATTCTTGGTACTTCCAATGCTTATTCCTATTGCAGTTCATTTTGGTATTGATCTTGTCTTCTTCGGCGTATTAACCACATTAAATATGATGATTGGTATCTTAACGCCACCAATGGGAATGGCACTATTTGTGGTGGCTCGAGTCGGAAATATGACGGTATCAACGGTAACTAAAGGGGTAATTCCATTTATTATTCCAATATTTATTACCCTTGTGTTGATTACGATCTTCCCTCAAATTATCACCTTTATTCCTAATTTGATAATGCCTTAATTACCATAATAAGGGTTATAATAAACAAAACTAATAATGGCGATCTACAGAGTAGGTCGCTGTTTTTTATATAAGTTATTTCATTTAAGCGGTTAGATTGTCATAAAATTTTGCAATTTGTAAATTTTTAGCAAGATCGTACCGCTTATTTTTTTAATTTTTTATAAATTTGCAAATTTTCTCTTAAATCTTACCGCTTTTCCGTTATAATCATAGTATTACAGTTTTTTTATTAAAAAGGATAAATTTATATGATGCGTTCTCATTATTGTGGGCAACTAAATGCAAGCCATGTTGGGCAAAGTGTAACATTAAGTGGTTGGGTACATCGTGTACGCAATTTAGGTCGTTTTATTTTTGTACAAATTCGTGATCGTGAAGGTATTGTGCAAGTTTTCTTTGATGAACAAGATGAAAAAACTTTCAAATTAGCTTCAACTTTACGCAATGAAGCGTGTGTAAAAATTCAAGGTGAAGTGATTGCTCGAGAATCGTCTCAAATTAACAAAGAAATGGCAACGGGTGAAATTGAAGTGTTGGTTAAAGAGTTAGAGGTGTATAACAATGCTGCCAACCTGCCTTTGGACTTTAATCAAAATAACACCGAAGAGCAACGCTTAAAATTTCGTTATTTAGATTTACGTCGTCCTGAAATTGCAGAGCGTTTTAAAACTCGAGCAAAAATTACCAGTTTTGTTCGCTGTTTTATGGATGATCATGGCTTCTTAGATATTGAAACGCCAATGTTAACCAAAGCAACCCCTGAAGGTGCGAGAGATTATTTGGTGCCAAGTCGTGTGCATAACGGTAAATTCTACGCACTTCCACAATCACCACAGCTTTTCAAACAGTTGTTGATGATGTCTGGATTTGACCGTTATTACCAAATCGTAAAATGTTTCCGTGATGAAGATTTACGTGCGGATCGTCAGCCTGAATTTACCCAAATCGATGTAGAAACCAGCTTTATGACAGCTGAAGAAGTACGTGCTGTAATGGAAAAAATGATTCGTGGTTTATGGCAGGATTGTTTAAATGTCGATTTAGGTGATTTTCCAATTATGACATTTGAAGAAGCAATGCGTCGCTATGGTTCGGATAAACCTGATTTACGTAATCCATTAGAATTGATTGATGTTGCTGATTTAGTGAAAGATGTCGATTTCAAGGTGTTCAGTGGCCCTGCAAATGATAAAGATGGACGAGTGGCAGTACTTTGTGTCCCAAATGGTGCGAGCTTAACCCGTAAAAATATTGATGAATATACCAAATGTGTTGCTATTTATGGTGCAAAAGGTTTAGCTTGGGCAAAAGTAAATAATGTGAGCGCTGGGCTTGATGGTTTACAGAGTCCTATTGCTAAATTCTTAAATGAAGAAGTAGTTAAAGCATTACTTGAAAGAACCAATGCGAAAGACGGTGATATTCTTTTCTTTGGTGCAGATAAAGCTAATGTAGTGGCGGATGCAATGGGTGCGTTACGCTTAAAAGTAGGACGTGATTTAGAATTAACCCAATTAGACGAATGGAAACCACTTTGGGTAATTGATTTCCCGATGTTTGAAAAAGATGATGAAGGTAACTGGTCTGCAATGCACCACCCATTCACTTCACCACGTGATTTAACCGCAGAAGAATTAATGCAAGATCCACAAAATGCGGTGGCAAATGCGTATGATATGGTTATCAATGGCTACGAAGTAGGCGGTGGTTCAGTGCGTATTTTCAAACCTGAAATGCAACAAGCAGTATTTAATCTTTTAGGTCTTTCAGAGCAAGATCAACGTGAAAAATTTGGTTTCTTACTTGATGCTTTAAAATATGGAACACCACCACATGCAGGATTAGCTTTTGGTTTAGATCGTTTAACGATGTTGATTACTGGAACAGAAAATATTCGTGATGTTATTGCTTTCCCCAAAACAACGGCAGCGTCGTGTTTAATGACAGAAGCGCCTAGTTGCGCCAATCCACAAGCATTAACAGAGCTTGGTGTGAAAGTAAAAGTTACAGAGTGTGAGGAGTAAAAAATTAAGGCAAATAAAATGAACAAACCTATTCAGCGACAAGTGGTATTAGATACAGAGACCACTGGAATGAACTTTGATGGGCTTCCTCATATTGGGCATAATATTATTGAAATTGGTGCTGTAGAGGTGATTAATCGCCGTTTAACAGGACGAACTTATCATGTCTATATAAAACCGCCAAGAGAGGTGGAAGAGGAAGCAATTAAAGTTCATGGCATTACGAATGAATTCTTGCAGGATAAGCCTACATTTTCTGAAATTGTGGATGAGTTTGTTGATTTCATCAAGGGAGCAGAGTTGATCATTCATAATGCACCTTTTGATGTGGGATTTATGGATCACGAGTTTTCTTTTCTAAAAAATCCACCTCCTAAAACAACTGAAATGTGTAATGTGATTGATACATTATTAATTGCCCGTAAAATGTATCCTGGAAAACGAGTCAGTTTAGATGCCTTGTGCTCTCGTTTAGGTATTGATAACTCTAAACGAGTACTACACGGCGCTTTACTGGATGCTGAAATTTTGGCTGATGTGTACTTAATGATGACAGGTGGGCAAATTGCCTTATTAAGTGATACAGAGGAAACTAAATCATCGGCAACAGAGAGTGTTGTAAATACATCAATAAATTTTGATACCAGTGATTTGGTGGTGTTAAAACCAACGGAAGAAGAGCAACAGGCGCATTTAGCTTATCTGAATGCTCTTGATAAAAAATCTAAAGGGCAGTGTATTTGGTTGGCCAAAGAACTGGCAGAGAATGAAATTTCGCATTAAAGCATAATGTATTGTCTATTTTAACAACATTTAGAGTGTTTTTTTAAAAAAAGGTTTGACCTCTAGTGGTGAAGTTATTATTATAACTCCCGTTCGTTGCGGAGTGGTAGTTCAGCTGGTTAGAATACCTGCCTGTCACGCAGGGGGTCGCGGGTTCGAATCCCGTCCATTCCGCCAATTATTTGAGAAACCGTGTAGATATTTAATATTTACACGGTTTTTTGTTTTCTATAAAAAAATAAATTTATCTCATTGTTTGGTTAGAGTAACTTTAATAAATCAGGGTTTATATCTTTCAACAAACTAAACCCAAATACCTTTTTACCTAAATCTTTCAAACTTGCACCGATAAGGTAAATTTCATTGTTATCAATAATCAAAAATCTGTCGTGGAAATTTTTATTCGTCTTTATTGTTATGGGTTTGTATTGTTGATTATATTTTTCTAAATCCAGTTTTAATGTTGTATTGATTGAATGGGTATAAATAGTGACACTGACAGTTTGATTTTTTTGAAATAAGGTTAAAGTTGAATCATCAATATAATTATCAATTAAAATAATTGTCTTTTGTGCTTTTCGAATTAAGTCTGAAACAAAGTTGTAGGCATCAAAAATTTGACCATTGAAGAAAACGCCTTGTTCTTGAATATTATTTTTACATTCTAGGGCTTTGAAAATTTTATCAATATTATTGTCATTTTTTATTTCATAAGATAATTGTCGTTTTTCTAAATGGTAAAATTGTTCTAAAAGAGTACTATGGTTTGCAAGTATTTTTCGCATATCAGCAAAGGTTCTAATAATAGAAACCGTAACTTCAGAAGCAGCCTTGCTTTTTAAAATAGTCGCAAGCATATAAACGCCTTGTTCTGTAAAAACTTTTGGATTCGTTCTTACTTTTACAAAATTTGTGGTCGAAATTTTCGACCGCAAATATTCAAATTCACGATTATCTAACTCAAAATAAAAATCATCAGGAAATTTATCAGGATTATTTCTTACCGCTTCATTTATTCTTTTGGTTTCAACCCCATAAAGCAGAGCCAAATCCCTATCTAACATTACGTGTTTATCTCTTATGGTATAAATTTTTGACTTAATATCAAAGAGTTTCATTGTGGTTAATTTATTCATAGTGATAATTTTGTGTGATTATATTTGTATGACTATAATCGAAATTTTTATCTCCAAATAAAAATTATTTTAATTTTGCGATAAGGATCGTAAAAATAACGCTGTATAAGCGGTCAGATAAATACAACTTTTTGCAAATTTATCTAAAAATTAAATACTTCTAGTTTATAAATTCTTTAATCAATATTTATAATATAAAAAACAGTTAAATTTTGTTAAACTTATTCCAATACTTAAAAATAATAGGATCAAACAATGATTACTCTCTATGGCATAAAAAACTGTGACACTGTTAAAAAAGCACTGAAATGGTGTGTGGATAATAATTTACCAGCAACTTTACACGACTATCGTGTGGATGGATTAGAAGAAGATTGGCTAATTAATATAGAATCTATTTTAGGTTGGGATAAGTTGGTTAATAAACGCTCTACAACTTGGCGGAATTTAGATTCAGAAATTAAAGATAATTTAAACCAAGAATTGGCGTTAAAGGTGTTGCTAGAAAATCCTACGTTAATTAAGCGTCCAATTACCATTAAAGATGATGTGGTATTACTTGGTTTTAATGCAAATGAATATACAGCGAAATTAAAATAAAATGAAAAATAAAATTATTGATCTTGCTTGCAATTTGATTCAGCGAGAGTCTATAAGTCCTGAGGATAAAGGTTGTCAAAAAGTGATAGCTGATATTTTAGCAAAAGAAGGCTTTAATATTGAATGGCTTGAGTTTGGGGATACTTTAAATTTATGGGCAACGCACGGTGAAAGTAATGATAAAGAAACTTCACCTTGTATCGCTTTTGCAGGACATACTGATGTTGTGCCAGTAGGCGATGAGTCACAATGGCAATATCCTCCATTTAGTGCAGAAATTGTGGGTGATACGCTTTATGGACGTGGCGCGGCGGATATGAAAGGTTCACTTGCCGCAATGGTGATTGCAGTTCGTGATTTTGTAAAAAATAATCCAAATCATAAAGGTAAAGTGGCGTTGTTGATGACTTCTGATGAAGAAGCTGCGGCAAAAGATGGAACAGTTAAAGTGGTGGAAACATTAATTGCACGCAATGAAACGGTTCATTATTGTGTGGTTGGTGAACCGTCGAGTAGTCAAAAATTAGGCGATACCATCAAAAATGGGCGTCGAGGTTCTATCACTGCGGATCTTTATATTGAGGGCGTTCAAGGACACGTAGCTTATCCTCATTTAGCAGAAAATCCTGTACATAAAGCAACATCAATGTTAGATGAATTAGTCCGCTATCAATGGGATGAAGGTAATGATTTTTTTCCTGCAACAAGTTTACAGATTGCCAATATTCACGCAGGGACAGGTAGTAATAATGTCATTCCTGCACAACTTTATGTGCAGTTTAATTTACGTTTTAGTACAGAAATCAATGCGGAAATAATTAAAAATATTGTCGAAGAGTTGTTAGCAAAACACCAGTTGAAATATCGTATTGAGTGGAATTTATCAGGTAATCCATTTTTAACTGCAGAGGGAAAATTGATTGATATAGCGGTACGATCAATTGAAAAATTTGCAAATATTACCCCCAAATTAGAAACGTCAGGGGGAACATCTGACGGGCGTTTTATTGCTCAGATGGGGACGGAGGTTATAGAGTTTGGACCTTTGAATAAAACCATTCATAAAGTTGATGAGTGTGTGAGTTGTGAGGATCTTGCCAAATCAGGTTTGATCTATTTAGATATTTTAACACAATTGTTAAAATAGTTTTTTTGAGTGATTATTGAGATAATTTTATGAATAGTATGCCAAATATTGGTTTTGTCAGTTTAGGTTGTCCTAAAAATTTAGTGGATTCAGAACGTATTTTAACGGAATTACGTACTGATGGTTATAACATTATTCCAAGTTATGAAAATGCAGATTTGGTTATTGTCAATACTTGTGGGTTTATTGATAGTGCAGTACAAGAGTCGTTAGAAACAATAGGGGAGGCCCTAGCCGAAAATGGGCGAGTGATTGTCACTGGTTGTTTGGGAGCAAAAGAAGATCTTATTCGTGAAGTTCATCCTAAAGTACTTGAGGTCACAGGTCCTCACAGCTATGAAGCAGTAATGCAACAAGTGTATAAATATGTACCAAAGCCTGAATATAATCCTTATGTAAACCTTGTTCCTGCACAAGGTGTTAAATTAACTCCAAAACACTATGCGTATTTAAAAATTTCGGAAGGTTGCGATCATCATTGTACTTTCTGTATTATTCCTTCAATGCGAGGAAAATTAGAGAGCCGTTCTATCACACAGGTTTTAGATGAAGCGAAACGGCTACGAGATTCAGGGGTAAAAGAATTGTTAGTCGTATCACAAGATACTTCTGCCTATTCTTTAGAACAAGGTAAAGAAAGCCAATCAAAAACGGTATTTTGGCAAGGAAAACCGATAAAAAATAATTTAATTAGCTTATGTGAAGAATTAGGTTCACTCGGTATTTGGGTACGTTTGCATTATGTTTATCCTTATCCGCACGTCGATAATTTAATTCCGTTAATGGCGGAAGGTAAAATTCTGCCGTATTTAGATATTCCATTACAACACGCTAGCCCTAAAATATTGAAAGCAATGAAACGCCCCGGTTCCATTAATCGTACTCTTGAACGTATTAAAAAATGGCGTGAAATTTGTCCTGAATTAACCTTACGTTCTACTTTTATTGTTGGCTTTCCAGACGAAACAGAAGAGGATTTTCAACTACTATTAGATTTCTTAAAAGAGGCACAGTTAGACCGAGTGGGCTGTTTTAAATTTAGCCCTGTTGATGGTGCAACGGCAACAGATATGCCAAATCAAGTATCAGAAGAAGTGAAAGAAGAACGTTTTCATCGCTTTATGCAACTTCAACAACAAATTTCCGCACAGCGTTTACAACAAAAAGTGGGCAAAACATTGGCGGTGATTATTGATGAGATTAACGATGAAAATATTATCAGTCGTTCAATGGCGGATGCTCCTGAAATTGATGGTTTAGTTTATGTGGATAATTCTAAAAATGCAGAAATACAAGTTGGTGAAGTGGTAAATGTGACTGTTACTGATGCTGATGAGTATGATTTATGGGGTGTAATTGTTTAAAAGGTTATAAGTGAAACTACGCCAAATACTGTTATTAACATATTGAAAAGTAACGATACATTGATTATTGAGTTTAATAGCAGTATTTGTGGCGAATCAATAGAAATAATAAGAGATGAGTGAAAGTCATAAACAGAGGAAAAATGATGAAAAAACACATAAAACAAAGTTTTGCTTTAGTTAGTTTGTTGATACTGACTGCCTGTGATTTTCACTCTTCAGTTATTACTCCTCTTTTCTCTCAATCCGTTAATATCAGCAAATCACTTTTATCAGAAAAAATATTTAAGGGGTCTGATAGCCACAATAAAAAGCAAAATAGTGCAAAATTGACCTTTGAAGAAGAGCAGGAAGCAATAAGACAATTACTTCTTAATTCAAAACCTAACAAAAATATAAAGTCTAATCCTATACTGCAAGATTTGTATATTAAAGGTCTTGTAAAGCAAATAGATAATAAAATTCATTTTAACATTCCTTTTAATCTTCACGGCCTTGATTGTGGTGCCCCTGATTGTTATTCCAGTGATCTAACTTTTGAAATTATTGCAACAACACCCATTCAATTTCCTAAAAAAATGGATTTTACACTATTAGAACACGGTTGTGGAATTGAAAAAGCAATACTAAGAAAAGGGGTATTTGAACTTGTAGAATCCTCTCCTAAATATGTTAATTACTATTCTAAACAACAAAACAGTCATTTAGTTATTCAAGAAAGAGCGGTTTATTACTTCCCTGATACAAAACCAAATGAAATAAAAGTAAAGTCAATTAAGAAAATATTTAAAGAGGGAGATGAGGATAAAATACCCTATCAATCCACTATTATGAATGCAACTTATAGCGAGTTTGAATTTCTCTTAAATTAAAAAGGATAAACCAAATGAAAAAAATATATATTTATTTAAGTTTACTTATACTCACCGCCTGCGATCTGCGTATGCCTTTTGTTGCTGAACCCTACTACCAACCAACAAATATTAGTCACTCATACTTAGTGGGGAAAATATTTAAAAGCCCTAGAGATCAAATAACCCTCAAATTTTATGATAATAATAAAGTAGAATTGAGCAAAATCATTAAAAATGCTAAAGCTAAAATAATAGATAAAGTTGTCTTTACAGGTACATATTCTTTTGAATACCGTGATTATGATTACAGTAAATATATATATACAGAAAAAAAGCAAGAGCAATATATTAAAATTAAAGATAATAAGGGGATTTATGAAGTTGTCTTCTTTGTTCGTCGTCCTCACCTTTTAATGTTTGAAAAAGGGAATATTGGCGGACGAGGGTATGATTTGTATTTAAAATAAGAGAAGTAAAAAGGTAGTAATGATAAAAATTATCCATATATGGATTTTGTATATACGAGAATACTTACATTAGCAGGTAAAACAAATAATCATATTAAAAAAGAAAGAATTAAACAAGGACTTGAAGACCCCCCTAAAAAATTAAAAAAATCAGATCCTATTATAGGTTGGTTTTTAAATAATAAATAGTTAATAAAGCGGTCAGATTTTTTATGGGAATTTGCGAATAATGAAAAAACTTAAATATATTTTTATAAGTATATTGATCATTTTTTTTATGATTATATCTGTGCATATAGTCGTCTATAACTTTATAAAAAACGAACCTTTTGTATATAAAAATATTACTCAAGACTTGATTGGGTTATCTATACCAGAGTTAGAGAAAAAGTTAGGTATGAAGCATACGGTAAGCTTTATTGAAAAAGGATTTATTGGATTTCCATTTAAGAAAAGTAATGGCAAAGGATACAGTCTTACTTTTTATTTAGATAAAAATAATAAAACAAACTTTATTGTAAATAAGGTATTTTATACATACGATGAAACAAAGTTTTTAGAAAAAGAAGCAACAATTTTAAATAATGGTGCTTGGTTAAGAATTAGGGTACATCCATTTATAGAACAGCAATTTTATAAAAATAAATGAAATTTTAGCTAAAGCGGTAACATTCCACCCAAAATTTACAAATTCTCTCCACAACAAAAGGAAGAATAATATGGTAAAACATTACAATATTTCTACACAATCACAAGCAAATATAAAAGACAGTATTTGGCTTATTTGCAATGACGGTATAAATACTATTCAAATAGGTCTATCTATGCTAGGTAAAGAAAGAATTTTTGTAAATAATAAATTGGTCGTAGAAAAAAGAAATCTGAAGCTAACAAGTACGAGTGAATTTACAGATGATAAGGGTAATGCTTATAAAGTTACATTTAAGGTATTGAGCCTAGTAAAAGGAATTTACGAATGTGTAGTACAACGAAATAATGAAGTGGTTAGGGTTTTTAGCATAAAATATCAACACACAAAAAGTAAACGTCTTTCAGTAATAAGAATTTTAATTTTGCTTTTAATCGGTTTTTCTTGTGGACTTTTACAGGCTATATATGGTTTTTCACACATTATATCTGTTATTGTTATCGTATTGAGTATCATTCTTTTAAATAAAAACAAATGTACTAAAAGTAAGTATATTATTGAAGAGTTGTAGTAGGATAAATAGCGGTAACATTTTTATAGGAATTTACGAAAACAAACCTAACTTTGTTATACTTTAAGTGGTTAAATTATAAAGGTAAAAAATGAGCAACATAATTAAAAATACTAAAAATAACTTTTTACAGTCTGTGAGTGAATTACTTATTCAGTCTAGACAAAAAGTAACAACAGCAATCAATATATCAATGGTTTATACTTATTTTGAGATAGGTAGAATGATTGTTGAAGAAGAGCAAAACGGTAAAGAAAAGGCGGGTTATGGGCAAAATTTAATTACAGAATTATCAGAGCATCTGACTTCTCAATTTGGAAAAGGATTTTCTAAAACGAATATAAAACAAATGAGGAAGTTTTATCTAGAATATAGTCAAAAAGCAATTGGTCAGACAGTGTCTGACTTATTGGGTGAAAAATCTACAAATACTAAAAATTATGACTTTTCATTAAGTTGGTCGCATTATTTAAAACTAATGAGAATTAAAAATATTCAAGAGCGACAGTTTTATGAAATTGAAGCAAGAGAAAACAATTGGAGTTTATCAGAATTAAATCGTCAATTTGATAGTTCGTTATATGAGCGTTTGGTTTTAAGTAGAGATAAAGAAAAAATAAAAGAATTATCAATAAAAGGGCATATTGTAGAAACACCAAAAGATATTTTAAAAGAGCCTTATGTTCTTGAATTTTTGGGTTTACCTGAATTAAGTTCATATTCTGAACAAGATTTAGAAAGTAAGATAATAGATAATTTGCAAAAGTTTCTTTTAGAATTAGGTAAAGGGTTTACTTTTGTTGGAAGACAGGTACGCATCAGTTATGATGAAGAACATTTTTTTATAGATTTAGTGTTTTATAACCGTCTATTAAAATGTTTTGTGTTATTTGATTTAAAAATTGGGAAAATTAAACATCAAGACATAGGGCAGATGCAGATGTATGTAAACTACTATGACCGCAAAATAAAATTAGATGATGAAAATAAAACCATTGGTATTTTACTCTGTAAAGATAAAAAACAATCATTGGTAGAAATGACACTACCTGAAGATAACGAGCAAATGTTTGCTGTAAAATATGAAACCGTTTTACCAAGTAAAGAAGATTTACAGAGATTAATTGAAATTGATAAATCATAATCTCAATATTGGGATTATCGCCGTCAATTATCGTTAGAGTCAGATGTACGAGAATCAATGTCTGATATTGCCTTTAAGTTTGATGCTTTTAATTCGCCAAAAATACCTGATTATGTTGGAGCTATTCGCTTAATGCTTCCGTATAATACCGTGTCAGAAATGGGTGCTTCTGAATTTATTTCAAAGGTATTAGATTTATGTAGTGAAATGAAATTTTTATCAGGAAATGTTGGTTTTACGGTTAATAGAGATTATGCAAATAGTAGCTATCCTGACAAATGGAGTAAATTATGGACAGAATCAAAAAAATATTTACTCTTAGACCCTACTAAATTTGAAGGTTTTTGGAATATGTTTCAATACTGTAATCAAGAAACTAATGAAAGAAAGTTTCTTCACGTATTAAAAAGAATTGATTGGCTTACCTTTATAAATCATAGATTGATTGATAAGTTAGGCGGTATTGACACCTTAACAAAAAATTTAACAATAGATTTTGACGGTAGTATTATTAAAGATGTTATTTTACATAAGTTACCACACGGCATTTGCGTACAAGCAGGGGCTGAACCTATCATTGGCGACATTAGCAACCTTGATTATAAGGCTTTATCCCCTTATAGGCATATTGGTAGTGCATTAAAACCTGTAACGATATTGCAAAACGAGTATGGTTATGATGTAAAAGAATTTAATTTTGGTGGTATGTCAGGCGGTGGAATTAGTTCTAATTTTTGGATAGAAAAAGGTTTTCCTTTATTGATAAAAAGATATAAACAACTAAGTAATCGTAAATAAAGCGGTACGATCTTGATAAAAATTTGCAATTAAAGTGTCTAACCACCAATATCAAACCACCCTCTGAACAAGCTCCATCACAACAGGAACCCCATTATCAACAGTAAATTTTGCTTTGTAACAAACCGCTTGTATGCCATTATCAAGAGCTTGCTGAAATAACTCTGCATATTTAGGATCAATCTGTTTGGCGACTTCAAAGGTGTGAATGCCTGAATGCAAAATAGCAAAGAAAATAACCGCTGAATAACCTTGTTGTGCCATTGTAGTTAGTTCCCTTAGGTGTTTTTGACCTCGTAAAGTTTGAGTATCTGGGAACATTCCTATGCCATTTTCTGTTAATAGTGTAGTAGATTTTACTTCGACAAAGCAGCTTTCATCCAGTAAAAAATCAATACGACTCTTTTCTTCGCCATATTTTACTTCTGCTTGAATCTGTTGATATTGAACCAGCTCCTCAATCCATTTATGTTGCAATGCTTCATTGACTAATTGGTTAGCTCGTTGTGTATTTACACAAATAAAATCGCCTTGTTGTGTTTCTGTGAGTTCCCAAGTGTGAGCATATTTACGTTTTGGGTTATCTGAGGTAGAAAACCACACTCGATCTCCCTCTGTTGCACAACCTGTCATTGCTCCAGTATTAGGGCAATGAATAGTAATTTGCTCTCCATTAGGCAACATTATATCTGCTAGAAAACGTTTATAACGTTTGATTAATATACCTTGTTTTAGTGGTGGAAGTTGCATCGTTGTCCTTTAAGCGGTCAGTTGTTGATTGATTTTTGCAAATTTTAAGTATGGGATACTAATACACTCAATAACGCTTGAATAGGGTGTTTTAATATCACTTTTTCCATACGCTTGACTTGGCTACGGCAAGAGTAACCTGTGGCAAGACATTGTTCTATCGGTTTATCTTTAAATTTAGTTTGCCACGATTGTTCATAAATTGCTTTAGACATTGCTATATGTTGAGTTTCGTGACCAAAAGTCCCTGCCATTCCACAGCAACCGACATTTTCACTGTTCAGTGTTTGGTTGAAATACTCAAAAATTTGTTGCCATTCCTTCGTGCTATTTGGTAAAGCTGTGGTTTCTGTACAGTGTGAAAACAGATACCATTGTAAGCGGTCACTTATTTGTAAATTTTTGCAAACATCTAACCGCTTATTTTCAATTTGATGATTTAACCATTCGTGTACTAACAGGACGTTAAAATCGCCTCGTTTTTCTTGTAACAGATGATTATATTCATCTCGATAAAGTAATACTAAAGCAGGATCGACTCCTACCATTGGGATATTTAACTTTGCAACACGGTTTAAAAATTCTGCCTGATTTTTTGCTGTTTTAGAAAATTGATTTAAAAAACCTTTAATATGCGCCGCTTTTCCAGTTGGTTTGAAAGGTAATACAATAGGCTTAAAACCAATTTTTTGACAAAAATGGACAAAATCTGCGACAACTTTTGCATCATAATAAGAAGTAAAAGGATCTTGTATCACAAAAATAAATTTGCAAAAATCATTAGGTAAGTGACCGCTTGCAACCCAATGTTCAATGGTTTCTAACTTTTCCCCTTGATAATTTATTTTCACTAATTGCTGTTGTAAATTGGGTGTTGAAAGAGCAGGTAAGTCTGTCATTCCAATGGTTTTATTTGCTATTTTTTCTGCTATTTTCGTGGTACTAAAAAAATTATAAAAGCGTGGTATTTTTGCCATTAAAGGGGCAACAAACTCAAGATTAGACACTACATAATCTTTCACTGGACGAAAATAACGTTGATGATATAAATGATTAAATTGACTACGGAATGTTGGTACATCAATTTTTATTGGACATTGACTAGCACAGGCTTTACAAGCTAAACAAGTATCCATCGCCATTTTGACTTCGTGAGAAAAATCATAATGGGTGTTTTTATTCCATTGATGGCGAAGCTTAGCAACAAAATCTGTTAATTTAAGAGAATATTTTTTGTCTTTAAATATTAAATCATCAGGGCTAACCCCTTGTTCTGCAAGAAGTCGTAACCATTCTCGAATTAACGTTGCACGCCCTTTGGGTGAAAACACTCGATTGCCCGTTATTTTCATAGAAGGACACATCACACTATGCACATCAAAATTAAAGCATAACCCATTACCGTTACAACTTATTGCTCCTTTAAATTCGTTTTTTACCTCGAGGGGAATTTGGCGGTCAAAATCAGCACGCATAGGTGAATCGATAGGATACAACTTATCTTTACTTTCTAAAGGCGTACAAATCTTACCTGGATTTAAACGATTTTGAGGATCAAAAAGTTGTTTAATATAACGTAGCTCGTACCATAATTCCTCTCCAAAGAAATGCTGACCATAATAAGATCGCATACCTTTGCCGTGTTCTCCCCAAATTAAACCGCCGTATTTTGAGGTCAGTTTTACTACTTCATCAGAAATCGTTTTAAAGGTTTCAACTTGTTGTTTATCACATAAATCTAACGCAGGGCGAACGTGTAACACCCCTGCATCAACGTGACCAAACATACCGTATTCTAATTGATAAGAATCCAATAATTGGCGAAATTCTGTAATGTAATCTGCTAAATTTTTAGGGGGAACGCAGGTATCTTCCACAAAAGGAATGGGTTTTGCCCACCCTTTCGTATTACCCAATAACCCCACCGCCTTTTTACGCATTGCATAAATTTTTTCGATAGAGGCTAAATCATTGCAAATTTGATAACCAATGATACCGCTTGTTTTATTTGCTATTTTTTGATCGAGGGTTTGGCATAATCCATTAATTAATTTTTGATTTTGTTCTTCATCATTAGAGGCATATTCCACAATATTGATACCAAGGATAGGATTATTTTTATCTTCTAATAATAAATCTGAAACGGAGTGCCAAATAATATCTTGTTTGGCTAAATTTAATACCTTTGAATCAATGGTTTCAACAGAAAGTGCTTTTGCTTCTAACATCATTGGTGCAGAACGCAGAGCAGAATCAAAAGAATTATATTTAATATTAATTAAGGTACGATATTTAGGAATAGGCAATAAATTAAGTTTTGCCTCACAAATAAAAGCTAATGATCCTTCTGAACCTGTCAGAATACGAGTTAAGTTAAATTCTGACTCATCATTATTAAAGACGTTTTTGAGATCGTAACCCGTTAAAAAACGGTTTAACTGAGGTAGATCTTTCAATACCTGTGGGCGAATTTCTTTACAACGAGTAAAAATAGCAGAATACAGTTGTTTGGCTGTATCAGATAAATTTAATTTATCTAAATTTGCAAAAAATTGATCAGATCGTACCGCTTGAGTTTCTAATATTTCACCATTCATTAACACGGATTTAATTTCTAGTACGTGTTGTGAGGTTTTACCATATTGTAACGAACCCTGCCCTGAAGCATCTGTATTAATCATTCCACCAATAGTGGCTCGATTACTGGTTGAAAGCTCTGGTGAGAAAAATAGTCCGTGAGGTTTTAAAAATTGATTCAGTTGATCTTTTACTACGCCAGCTTGCACTCTAACCCAACACTCTTTGACGTTTAATTCTAGAATATTTGTCATATAACGAGAGAGATCAATAATGATATTATCGTTTAATGATTGACCATTAGTACCCGTTCCCCCACCTCGAGGTGTAAAAGTCAGGGATTGAAATTCAGGTTTTTGAGCAAGTTGAATTAAAAGTTGTACGTCGCCTATTGTTTTTGGATATAAAATAGCCGATGGAATAGTCTGATAAACACTATTATCCGTTGCCAAACTCAGACGATCAGCATAATTTGAAGCAATATCACCTTTAAAATGGTGTTTTTTTACTTCATCTAAGTAATGAATAACTTGATTACTTAATTTTGGTATGTCTGAAAGTTGTGGCAGCATAGTATTATCAGTCTATAATGGAAATAAAACAGGATAACATTTTACTATAAAATTTTAAATAAAAGTGCCTAAATGCAGTTTTTTGTATTTTAAATATACAGAACAGTAAAAAATATATTTTTTTTCCGTTTTTTATTGTACAATAACTGTTGTTTTTTATGCTTGCAATATTTTGTAGAGTATAGTAAAAATGGAAATGAACCTTTATTCTCTGGTGAGAATTCAGGGTTCAAAATATAATCTAATAAGTTTTTTTAGAGGAAAACAAATATGAAAAAATCAGTAATCGCTTTAGCTGTTTCTAGCTTAGCACTAGCAAGTGTTGCTCAAGCAGCACCACAAGAAAATACTTTTTATGTGGGTGCAAAAGCAGGTTGGGCTTCATTCCACGATGGTTTAAACCAATATGATAAAGCACCTAAAGGTGTTCACAAAAACTCTGTAACTTATGGTGTATTTGGTGGTTATCAAATTCTGAATAACGGTACTTTTGGTTTAGCAACTGAATTAGCTTATGATGATTTTGGTGTAGCAAAGATTCGTTATACCGAAGCAAATAAAACAGAAACTGTACAGAAAATGAAAAACCGTGGTCCTATGCTAAGCTTAAAAGGTAGCTATCAGGTTCTTAATGGCTTAGATCTTTATGGTCGAGTGGGTGCAGCGTTAGTACGTACAGACTATAACTGGAAAGATGATTCTCAACCAGGCCAACGTTCAAACCAAGTTTCAGCAGTATTTGCAACAGGTTTAGAATATAGCTTACCTTCATTACCACAATTAGCAACTCGTTTAGAATATCAATGGGTTAATAATGTAGGTAAACTAAAAGATGCTAATGGTGACCGTGTAGATTTCCGTCCAGATATCGCATCTGTAACTTTAGGTGTTTCTTACCGTTTTGGTCAAAACCAAGCACCTCAAGTAGTTACTAAAAACTTCGCATTTAGTTCAGATGTATTATTTGCATTTGGTAAAGCAGGTTTAAGAACTACTGCTGTAAAAGAGTTAGATCGTGCAAATGGCGAAATTAACAAGCTAGGTTTAGAGTCTGCAGCAATTCAAGTTAATGGTTATACTGACCGTATCGGTTCAGAAAAATCTAACGTACGTTTATCACAACGTCGTGCAGAAACAGTTGCAAACTACTTAGTTTCTAAAGGTATCAAACCAGCTAACATCACAGCTGTTGGTTACGGTGAAACAAACCCTGTAACAGGTAACACTTGTGACAAAGTAAAAGGTCGCAAAGCGTTAATCTCTTGTTTAGCACCAGATCGTCGTGTTGAACTTCAGGTACAAGGTACTAAAAAAGTAACTATGTAATAAATAGATTCTTTTTAAAGAATAATGAAATTAAAAATACCCACCAATGAGTGGGTATTTTTTTGTCATTTTTTTAGGCATAGTAGACAAAATAGTTGGTAATTTTGAGGAGCTATGCCCATAGTAGACAAATGAGTTGGTTTTTATTATTTTATAAATAATTACCAACTCCTTTTATTTAGAAAATCTTTTATAAACATAATCTTATGGTATTTGGTTAAACCATTATGATTAGATAGTTTTCGTTTAAGTTCTCCAAATAAACTTTCAAGCCTATTTGTTGTTTTTTCTATATTTAATTCAGGATATTTTTCAAAAGTAAATAAATAATCCATATTATATTTTAAGCTCCTGTAAGCATTTCTTATATTACGATGTTTAAAAGGATATTTACCCTTTTCATTTATTTTATCGGAGCGTTCATTTAAATATTCTTTATGTTTTAAATACCAATAATGTAAATTAATATAGAACTCGTTTTTAGAGCTATTTTTTAATGTTTTAACTAATATTTTTAGCTCTTTTCCCGCTTCAGATTTAGGGTTCCTTGTTAATTTCCTTATTACATTTGCTATTTGATGAAATTGGCAAAGTTGTGCAGGCGTATTTAAAAAATCTCTTAATAATCCTCGTCTTCCATCACAAGTAATAGATTGAATAATATAGCCTTTTTCTCTTAATTTATTCATTGCTAATAGATAATAAAGATTTTTTTCTGTTGTCACAATTTGATGATAAATTACCTTCTTTGATAAAGTGTCCATAAAAACGAGAACACCAAAATTTCGACCAAAGAAAGTGGTATCCATCATTAAGTTCAATTTATTATTTTGTGGGATATTTAATGGCGTTTTAGGGGCTTTTAAAACATATCTTTGAATAGTTCTAACAGAGCAATTATATTTAATTGCTAGTTGCTTATAGGTTTGTTTACCTTCTGTGTAATCTAGCCAAATTTGGCTTGAATTTAAGGATTTTTTGAAGGTAAAAGTTTTATTACAAATAGAGCATTTATAACGTTGAACATTATTTTGGGTACCATATTTGTGAATATTCGTTTTATGACAAAAAGGACAAGTTTTTTATTCATTTTCAAAAAAGTGGGCTAAAGCACAGTAATATAAAGCTTTAACCCATTTTTTACCAACTATTTTGTCTACTATGCCTTTTTTTAATTTGTTAAGTAAAAGATCGTACTTCAAATGTTGTAAAGGATTTTATAGTAAATCAATTAGTTGATAATTTTTGGTAGGTAGGGGCGGCATTAGCAAACTACGTTTGCTAATGCCGCCCCTACAAAATAATCATTATAAATCAATGTTATATATCGAATTTATGTTATAAGACATTCAATTTTACAATGATCAATGAAATATAACTAAAAATATTAGGGATTGCGTTTAAATTTATTAAAATTAGGCGCTCGTTTTTCATTAAAAGCGTTACGCCCTTCTTGCCCTTCTTCTGTCATATAAAATAACATCGTGGCATTACCAGCCAGTTCTTGTAAACCTGATTGACCGTCACAATCTGCATTTAATGCTGCTTTTAAGCAACGTAACGCAATAGGACTATTACGTAACATTTCACGACACCAACGTACAGTTTCTTTTTCAAGTTCAGCGTAGGGTACAACAGTATTGACTAATCCCATTTCAAGGGCTTCTTGGGCATTGTATTGACGGCATAAAAACCAAATTTCACGTGCTTTTTTCTGACCTACAATTCGAGCCATATAACTTGTACCCCAACCACCGTCAAATGAACCGACTTTTGGACCTGTTTGACCAAAAATCGCATTTTCTGCAGCAATAGTTAAATCACACATCATATGTAGCACGTGCCCACCACCGATAGAATAACCTGCAACCATTGCAACTACTGGTTTTGGGCAAGTACGAATATCACGTTGGAAATCCAGTACATTTAAGTGATGAACGCCACTATCATCTTTATAACCACCGTAATCACCACGTACTTTTTGATCTCCTCCTGAACAAAAGGCTTTTTCGCCTTGACCCGTTAAAATAATTACGCCAATTTTTTCATCAAAACGAGCATCTGAAAATGCTTGAATCATTTCTTTAACAGTCTGTGGGCGGAATGCATTACGCACTTCAGGACGATTAATGGTAATTTTTGCGATACCATCAAGGGATTTATGATAAAGAATATCTGTATAATTCTCACTGTGATCTTGCCACTGTACTGGCGAATAAAGTATTTCATCAGCTGGGTTTTGCATAATTAACTCCTGTTAAGTAAAAGTAGACGAATTATAACGGAATTTGATTGTTTTAACGATAACTACTAAAAATCTAGCTGACGTATAAGTAGATTAAATTTAAAAAAATAAGATAATTTTAGATAAAATATAACTAATGGTAATAAATTGCGGAGTTTAATTTTGTACTGTTTGCATTTTGTTTTTTTTTATTTAAAATAACGCTTACTATATAAATAATAATAATTTGGAGAAAAAAATGTGTGGTTTTGTATTTTCATCAGCTAAACAAATGAGTGAAGCATTTAAACAAGGTTATGATTCAACGTTTCATCGAGGTCCTGATCATCAAAGTGTCACTGTTGATGAAAGTGGTATTTGGGGATTTCATCGTTTATCTATTATGGATATGAGTGATAATGGCAATCAGCCTTTTGAGCATAATGATATTAAATTAATGTGTAATGGTGAAGTTTATAATTTTGAATATTTAAAAGAAATTTTAAAGGATACCTATAATTTTCATTCAGGTAGTGATTGTGAAGTGTTAATCCCACTTTATGAACATGTTGGTATTGATGTAATGATGAAAATGCTTGATGCTGAATTTGCATTGGTAATGGTGGATCGTAAAACTGGTGAAGTTATGGCTGGTCGTGATCCTATGGGTATCCGTCCACTATTTTATGGTTACGATAAGGAGAGTGGTGAAATCGCCTTTGCTTCTGAAGCTAAAGGATTGATGCCATTTTGTCGAGATATAACGCCATTCCCACCAGGACATTATTATAAAGCAGGTAAGTTTGTTTGCTATAACGATATTGCAGATCCAAAAGTGATTGTCGATCAAGATGTGGAAACCATTGCGAAAAACTTAAAAGAAAAATTAGAAGCAGCCGTTATCAAACGTTTACACGCTGATGCACCATTAGGCTTTTTATTAAGTGGTGGACTAGATTCATCATTAGTGTGTGCCATTGCTCAAAAACATTTAGATAAACCAATTCGTACTTTTGCAGTGGGAATGGATACCGATCCAATCGATTTAAAATATGCCAAAGAAGTGGCGGATCATTTAGGCTGTGAACACACTGAAGTGATTATGACTAAAGAAGATGTGTTAGAAGCATTAGAAACGGTTATTTGGCACTTAGAAACGTGGGATATTACAACGGTTCGTGCAAGTATGGGAATGTATTTAATTTGTAAATATATCCGTGAAAATACCGATTTGAAAGTGCTTTTAACAGGTGAAGTTAGTGATGAAATCTTTGGCTATAAATATACGGATTTTGCACCAAGTCCTGCTGAATTCCAAAAAGAGTCACAAAAACGTATGCGAGAGCTATATATGTATGATGTGCTACGTGCAGATCGCTGTTTAGCAGCCAATTCTCTTGAAGCTCGTGTACCATTTAGTGATATTGATTTTGTGGATTACGCAATGAGTATCAACCCAGAACGCAAAATGAACAAATATGGCAAAGGTAAATACTTACTACGTCGTGCATTTGAAGGGTTAGATTATTTACCTGATAGCATTTTATATCGTGAAAAAGCAGCTTTCAGTGATGCAGTAGGTCATTCAATGGTAGATCATTTAAAAGCCTTTGCTGAAAGTAAATACTCTGATGAAGATTTAGAAAATGCTAAACAAAAATATTTACATGGAACACCATTTACCAAAGAATCGTTACTTTACCGTGACATTTTTGAAAAGTTCTACGCAGGACAAGCAGAATGGATCAAAGATTTCTGGATGCCAAACAAAGAATGGGAAGGCTGTAACGTTGATGATCCATCTGCTCGTGTACTTAAAAACTATGGAGATAGTGGTAAGTAGATAGTGAAGCGGGTACATTCTATCTAAAATTTGCAAAAATAAAGTTGATTTTATTGATTGTGATGTAGTTCATAATAAATTAAAACGCTTATCTCTATCACATTGGAGAATAAGCGTTTTTTTGTGGTTATTTTTGTCTTAAAGACACATCTCCAATAGAAAACATTAAGATTTCATTATTGGGTAGTTTCAGTAGTAATTCGCCTTTGTGATTAATACCTTGTGAAATACCACAATATGTTTGAGTTTCTGTGATAACAGAAACCTCTTTTTGGAAAAAGAGATCGTAATGTTGCCATATTTGGGTATAAGATTTAAAACCTGTTTGTGGGTAATCTATCAATACTTGATGTAATTTTTTAGTTAAGCAAATAACCAATTGATTATAATCTATGGCATATTCAGATAGGTTACTGACTGGCTGGTTAATTTTATCTTGTTTATCCATTATTTTGGCTAAATTTATTCCGATACCCATCACTAAATAAATATTTGGCAGTGAGGTTTGTAATTCAACCAATACGCCTGCTACTTTTTGACCTTTATGATAAACATCATTCGGCCATTTAATGCTCAAATCTTTTACACCTTGTTGTTGTAAACTTTCGATAACCATAAGACCAATAATTAGACTCAAAGGTGATAATAATAAGTTTTGTTGGATTGGATAATACCATATCAAAGAATAATTTAGGTTACCTTGCGGAGCAACCCACTGGCGACCTCGTCTGCCACGTCCTGCTGTTTGTGTTTTTGCAATACACACTGAACCTTGAGGCACAGTTTTGCAATAGGTAAGTAAGTACTCATTTGTTGAATCAATACAGTCAAAAAGATAGAGCTGACCTTGTGACATTTGTTGAATGAATGTGTTATTTAATTCACTCATCGAGTGATTTCCTCACTATCGACTTCACCTTTAGCACCAATAAAACGCACTTCAGGGGCAATCATTACGCCAAATTTTTGATGTACTTTTTGACGCACTATTTTGGCAAGTTCAACAATATCTTTACCTGTCGCATTGTCTTTATTTATCAATACTAATGCTTGTTTTAAATGAACCATTGCCCCCCAACTTGAAAGCCTTTTAGATTACATTGATCGATCAACCAACCAGCAGGTAATTTTACCGTACCATCGGATTGAATATAATGCGGCATTTGTGGATAAGCGGTACGAAGTTGTTCAAATTTTGCAAAATCTATCACAGGATTTTTAAAGAAACTCCCTGCATTGCCAAATTCATCAGGATTAGGTAATTTTGCCATTCGTATTTTGCAGACTTCATCAAAAATTTGTTGAGGTGTCACGGTGTTAGCATCAAATTGGCTTAATGAACCATATTCTAGTTTAGGTTGCCACGCTTTAGCTAATTTGAATCCAACGGCAATAATAGCAAACTTATCTTTATATTGATGTTTAAAAATACTGTCTCGGTAGCCAAATTGGCATTCATTGTTAGTTAAACGATGTTGTGTTCCTGTCGTTAAATCAAGTACTTCAACATAATCGCATACTTGCTCAAGTTCAACACCATAAGCACCAATATTTTGAATGGGGGATGAACCGACACAACCAGGTATCAAGGCTAAATTTTCCAATCCTGCGATATGATTATCTAACGTCCATTTTACGAATTGATGCCAATTTTCACCTCCTGAAACCTGTAAGTAGTGAAAATCTTCATCTTGATGATGCTTAATACCTTTTAAACAGTTAATAAATACCGTGCCATTAAAATCCTTTACAAAAAGCACATTACTGCCTTGCCCTAATAATAATTTAGGGGAGGTTGTTTTGCTCCATTCACTAAAAAGTTGTTCAGCTGAATAAACTTTAATGATTTCTTGTGCTTTTACATCTAAATGAAAAGTATGAAAGCGTTTCAAATTTTTTGTCATTATCATTAACCTTACAAATTAAAAATGGATATGACCATCATAGACGTGGGAGGTATTGCCTGTCATAAAAAGATCTTGCCCTTCACCTTGCCAGTCAATTTGTAGTGAACCACCTCGTAATTCTACTTTCACACTATGATCTAACACACCTTGCATAATACCGACTGCAACAGCACCACAAGCACCACTTCCACAAGCTTGTGTTTCTCCAGCACCTCGCTCATAAACACGTAATTTAATATGATTGCGAGTAAGCACTTGCATAAATCCAACATTGGCTTTTTCAGGAAAACGTTCATGGCTTTCGAGTAACGCACCCAATTTATTTACATTGGCCGTTTCGACATTATCCACTTGCAATACACAATGAGGGTTACCCATTGATACGACACCACAAATCGCCGTTTGGATTTCGGTTAAAAGTAAATAATTTTTCTCAAATTTATTTGCAGTAAAAGGAATTTTATGAGGCTCCCAAATAGGTTGTCCCATATTTACTCGCACATTGCCATTGTCTAGCAAACGTAATGTCATTTTGCCTTTAGCAGTGCTGACCTTAATCTCTTTTTTATTGATTAATCCTTTTGTCGTCACAAAGCGAGCAAAGCATCTTGCACCATTACCACACTGTGAAACTTCTGAGCCATCGGCATTAAAAATACGATAATGGAAATCCAATTCAGGATCATAAGGTGGTTCGACTAATAAAAGTTGATCAAAACCAATACCACGACGACGATCAGCCCATTTACGAATAAGATCAGGGCTTAGATACACATTTTGTGTCACTCCATCAATTACCATAAAATCATTACCTAATCCGTGCATCTTTGAGAATTGCATAACTTTTCCTATTGAGATATGTAAATATGTCTAACTAGAATTATAGAGTTTCAATCTACCGATTGCCATCTATAAATAAATAAATTTTAACAGCGAGAACTCAAATATGTATAAAAAATGATATTTTGAACTATTGTAGTAAATATAAGCGGTATGATTTTGATAAAAATTTGCAAAAAATTCCCACTAAGTGACCGCTTAAAGGTATAATAAAAGTAATTTTCTATAAACTTTTAAGAATTAGGTACAAATAATGACAACAGCAACAACCAAATTCAATGTAAAAACCTTTCAAGGTATGATTTTAGCCCTTCAAGATTACTGGGCAGAGCAAGGCTGTACAATCGTGCAACCATTTGATTTAGAAGTGGGGGCAGGAACCTCGCACCCAATGACTTGTTTGCGTGCAATCGGTCCAGAGCCAATGGCATCGGCTTACGTGCAACCATCACGCCGTCCAACAGACGGTCGCTACGGCGAAAACCCAAACCGTTTACAGCACTATTATCAATTCCAAGTGGTTATCAAACCATCGCCAGATAATATCCAAGAATTATATTTAAACAGCTTAAAAATGCTCGGTTTTGACCCATTAGTACACGATATTCGTTTTGTGGAAGACAACTGGGAAAACCCAACACTAGGTGCGTGGGGCTTAGGCTGGGAAGTATGGTTAAACGGAATGGAAGTGACTCAATTTACCTATTTCCAACAAGTGGGCGGATTAGAATGTAAACCAGTCACAGGCGAAATTACTTACGGTTTAGAGCGTTTAGCAATGTATATTCAAGGCGTGGACAGCGTTTACGACTTAGTATATTCAGACGGTCCATTAGGCAAAACCACCTACGGCGACGTATTCCACCAAAACGAAGTGGAGCAATCAACTTATAACTTTGAACACGCAAACGTAGAATTTTTATTCCACTGCTTTGAAGAATACGAAAAAGAAGCCAAAGCGTTATTAGAATTAGAACAGCCATTACCATTGCCGGCTTACGAACGTATCCTAAAAGCAGGGCATTGTTTTAACTTACTCGACGCACGTAAAGCGATTTCTGTAACTGAAAGACAGCGTTATATCTTGCGTATCCGTGCATTAACCAAAGGTGTGGCAGAGGCGTATTATGCAAGTCGTGAAGCGTTAGGGTTTCCGATGTGTAAAAAACAATAGATCATATTTCAATTAGGTATTAGGCGGTATATATCATGGATAGTTTTATGGATAGTGTGTTTTATAAATCACTTTCTATGATAGGCACTATAGGGACTAGTATCCTTATAATATATCAAGGATTCTATTTTATGAGAGATAATGCTACTAAAATGGTTACCTTTTTGAAAAGCCTATTACCTAATAAAAAGCAAATTGAATCTTCCCGTCAAGAAGAATATATAATTTCTGATCAAATAGATAGTGATTCTAGATATTATATTGGGCTATATGTTACAGAAAATATTGATAAGAGAAAAAAGTGTAAGAAGCATATTAGTGTTTTTAGTGTAATCTTTATTATATCTTTAACTATTTATAGTTTGTTAAGTTTATACTTATATCACTTTAATCCATTAAACATTTTCTTTTTACTAAGAAGTATATTTTTTAATGATATATCCCACAGCATTTTTTTAATTTTTTCAGTAGAACTATTAGCAATGTCTATGTTGTTTATTTGGGTTATTTTTAAAGACTGGTTTTCTGAAAATAGTTATGAAAAAGGTTACGCAGATAGAATAGAAAAAAAATTAGAGAACCTAAGATACCATCAAAAGCACAAAGAAGGTTTTTATAAAGAGTTAATGAATGAATTGAGAAAAGTTAGAAAAAGAAATTATATATCATACTTCTTTTAATAAATGGCTCAATAAAACATAAGATTACTTATATAACAGAGATAATTAGAATGAATAAACTAACACTTTTTTACGCTGATTTATGCCCTGACACATCCCCTTTCGTTCAAGAATTAGAGCGATTAAATGTTGAATATGAAGGTGTAAATATTTTTGAGTCAATGGCGAATTTTAAACGCTTTTTGAAATTACGTGATAATCATTCGGCGTTTGATATACCAAAGAGTTTAGGGAATATTGGTATTCCTGCTTTAGTGCTAGACGATGAAAAAGTGATTTTAGATTGTGAAGAATTACAAACTATTTTTGGTTAAAGCGGTTAGATTTTAGAGAGAATTTGCAAATTTGTGATGCTCTGAGTCACGAATTGAAAACGGCACGCAGTGAGTGCCGAATCGGTTACAAAATTTATTATGCAATCGCTGTATAATTAAAAAATACAAAAAGAGAGAACAAAATGACAACAAAAAATTTCCTTGCCGAGATTGGCACAGAAGAGTTACCACCGAAGGCACTTAAAAAATTAGGGCTGGCGTTTGCGGGCAATGTGGAGCAAGAGTTAAATCAAGTGGGTTTGACTTTTGATAAAGTGGAATGGTTTGCCGCACCACGTCGTTTGGCAGTTAAAGTTTTAGGGCTTGCATTGGTGCAACCAGATAAAAATATTGAAAAACGTGGTCCTGCTGTTAAGGCGGCATTTGATGATCAAGGTAATCCAACCAAAGCAGCAGAAGGCTGGGCAAGAGGTTGTGGGATTACAGTTGATCAGGCGGAGCGTATCGCAACGGATAAAGGCGAGTGGTTGGTACATCGTGCGGTTATCAAAGGGCAAGAAACCAAATGCTTGTTAAATGAGATTATCAACAATGCGTTGGCAAAATTACCGATTCCAAAAGCAATGCGTTGGGGCGATAAAACCGTACAATTTATCCGTCCTGTGCATACGGTAACGATGTTGCTTGGCGATGAGTTGATCGACGGCGAAATTTTAGGTGTGAAAAGTGGCACAACGTTGCGTGGACACCGTTTCTTAGGACAACAAGAAGTTGAGATCGCAAATGCGGATCAATATCCTGAAATTTTACGTGAAAAAGGATCGGTTATTGCAGATTTTGAAGAGCGTAAAGCGATCATTTTAAAAGATTCGCAAGCCAAAGCTGAGGCGTTAGGCGGTATCGCAGATATTGAAGAAGACTTACTTGAAGAAGTTTCATCATTAGTTGAGTTCCCTGTGGTAATGGCGGCGAAATTTGAAGAGCGTTTCTTAGAAGTGCCAGCTGAGGCGTTAGTTTACACAATGAAAGGGGATCAAAAATATTTCCCTATTTATGATAAAGCAGGCAACTTATTACCAAACTTTATTTTTGTGTCGAATATCAACCCAGAAGATCCAACTTTTGTGATTGAAGGGAATGAAAAGGTGGTGCGTCCACGTTTAGCTGACGCAGAATTTTTCTTTAAATCAGATTTAAAACAGCGTTTAGAAGATAATTTACCACGTTTAGAAACCGTATTATTCCAGCAACAGCTTGGCACAGTACGTGATAAAACGGCTCGTATTGAGCAACTCAGTGGCGAAATTGCAAAACAAATTGGTGCAGATGAAACCAAAGCAAAACGTGCGGGTTTATTATCAAAATGTGATTTGATGACGAATATGGTATTTGAATTTACCGATACGCAAGGCGTAATGGGAATGCACTATGCACGTCACGATGGTGAAGATGAAGAAGTGGCGATTGCATTGAATGAACAATATATGCCACGTTTCTCAGGCGATGAATTACCGACTTCATTGGTGGCGTGCAGTGTTGCGTTGGCGGATAAAATTGATACTTTAACGGGTATTTTTGGTATCGGTCAGTATCCAAAAGGGGATAAAGACCCATTTGCGTTGCGTCGTGCGGCATTAGGTGTGTTGCGTATTATCGTTGAGAAAAAATTACCATTAGATTTAACAGATTTAATCCAAAAATCAGCACAATTATTTGGCGATAAATTATCAAATAAAAACGTGGTTGATGAAGTGGTTGATTTTATGCTGGGTCGTTTCCGTGCGTGGTATCAAGATGAAGGTATTTCAGTTGATGTAATTCAAGCGGTATTAGCACGTCGCCCAACAAAACCAGCAGATTTTGATGCACGTGTGCGTGCGGTGGCTTATTTCCGTACCCTAGAAAGTGCTGATGCCTTAGCAGCAGCGAATAAACGTGTCGCAAATATCTTAGCCAAAGCGGAAAATAGTGTTGGCGAGATCGATCTTTCACTTTGTGAAATTGACGCTGAAAAAGTGTTGGCAGAAAAAATCATTGCGTTAAATTCAAGCCTTGCACCACTATTTGCTAACGGCGAATATCAAGCGATTTTAGAACAGTTGGCAAGTTTACGTGATGTGGTGGATACCTTCTTTGATAAAGTAATGGTAAATGCCGAAGATGAAAAACTACGTAATAACCGTTTAGCGATTTTAGGCTCGCTACAACGCCTATTCTTAAATGTGGCGGATATTTCAGTTTTACAATAAGTTTATAGAGGGATTATGAAAAAGAATTTATTATCTTTGTTCTCTGGTTGTGGCGGAATGGATATTGGTTTTGAAGGTGGATTTAAAGTTTTAAAATCAACTATTAATTCTGATATACATTCTCAGTGGATAGAAGATGAAGATGATAATTTCTTTTATTTAAAAGATACTATCTTTCAAACAGAATTTGCAAATGATATTAATGAACAAGCAAAAATAACGTGGAATGATTATTTTTCTAATAAAAGAAATAAGGATTTAAGCAATACTTTTAAAGTTGCAAGTATTGTTGATCTTGTTAAGGATTATCGGAAAGGGAATAAAAATATTTTTCCAGATAGTGTTGATATTGTAACAGGTGGCTTTCCTTGTCAAGATTTTAGTGTTTCAGGTAAAAGAAAAGGATTTAATTCTCATAAAGATCATAATGGAAATATAATAGAAGATTCTATACCTACGAAAGAAACACGGGGGAAGCTTTATATGTGGATGAAGGAAGTCATTGAAATTACATTGCCTAAAATATTTATTGCAGAAAATGTTAAAGGGTTAGCTAATTTAGGAGATATAAAAGATATTATTCAATCAGATTTTTCTTCTATAAATGGAGATAGTTATTTAGTTCTACCACCACAGATCCTTCATGCTGGTCAGTTTGGTATTCCACAGTCAAGAGAAAGAATATTTTTTATTGGTTTAAAGAAATCTTCTTTAACAGATGAGGCTTTAAAAGAATTAAGTAAAGAAAATATTGATGAAAAAGTAACACCATACCCTGTTCCAACTCATCGTTTAAATGGGGAATTTCATTTTTCTTCTAAGGCTCATTTAATGAAGGAGTTCACTAAGAGTAAAAGTGTATTGCTTGATTTAGAAGAACCAGAACAAAGCGATGATTTATCTCAAAAATTTTATTCAAAAGCTAAATTTATGGGAAAACACTGTCAGGGGCAAAAAGAAATTGACTTGAATAAACTTGCTCCAACTATTCGTTCTGAACATCATGGAAATATAGAGTTTAGGCGATTAGACATAGAAAATGGTGGAATAATTGTAGACGAGTTAGAAAGAGGATTAAAGCAGAGAAGATTAACACTTAGAGAGTGTGCTAGGATACAAACATTTCCTGATAACTTTAATTTTGTTATTTCTAAAAATAAAAATCATACTAAATTTTTTGTTAGCCCAAGCATGGGATATAAGTTAGTTGGTAATGCTGTTCCACCATTATTGGCATATCATATTGCTAAAAAAATAGAATCTAATTGGGATTTTTACTTTGGAAAGGAAGAATATGAAAAACAATAATTCTCTACTACAATCTTTTTTAACTATTTATTTTCATAAAATAGAGAACTTATTAAATAAAAATTCTAGTGGTTTGAAAGAAGTTAAGTTTCAGTCTAGTGAAGCAAACACGGATGAGCATTTAAAACTATTTTTTCAGAAATTTTTAATAGAAAATAATTCAATTTTAGATACAGAGATTAAAGAATTAGTTATAAAAATAGATAATTTAGAAGAAACCATTTCTGTTGATAATCTATATAATTATAAAATAGTGAAAGTTTTACTTCCAGAAGATCTTACTGATGATCAAAAATTAGATATTTCTGAAAGTAAGAAATCAGTATATACAAATCCAGATTTATATTTGAAAATATCAGATGGAACTAATATTTTTTATGAATCAGTGGAATTAAAATCTACTAAAAATAATAAAATACAAGGTTCTAGCATTCAACAAGTTTTGCCTTTTGAATGGGTTATTTTCATTAAAAGATCAAATAAGAAGATACAAATAACAACTGGATTTTATATAAATAGTATTACAGATAAACTACCGTTTCCAGATAGAAGTCCTAGACCACAAATTGGATTTGATACATTATTAGATTGGAATAATAAATACCGTTTTGTTCAGGAAGACAGGTTAATAGTAGAAAATAATTTGTCTGTTAATAATGAAAAATTAAGATTATTAGATGATTGGCAAGATTTTTTAACAGCAGAGTGGTTAGAAATAGTTTTATCTAAAAATAAAGTTAAAAATGAAAAATGGTTTAATAATACATTAAGAAAATTTGCATTAAAATTATTAGAGTATAATAATACTATTACTGATCAAGAAAAGAATGAGTTAATTGATAGCCTTTCAAAATTAATTGAATGAGATTATAACTTTTGTAAGCGGTAAGATTTAGTAAGAAATTTGCAAAATCTTACCGCTTTTTTGAATGAAAAATTGAGGTGGTATATGGCTCAGCAATTTGATGTCGTTATCGTCGGTGGTGCGATGACAGGATCGATTTTTGCATTGGCATTGAGTAGTTTTACGGATCACAAAATGCAAATTGCGATTGTGGAAAAGATCAAACCCGACTTTAAAAGTCAGGGCGGATTTGATGCGAGAAGTATCGCATTGGCACAAGGAAGTTTGCAAAAATTACAAAAAATTCAACCGCTTGGTACGACAAATTTGAGCGATGTCGTGCGTCGTATTAGCACCTCAATTCAAAAAATTCAGGTTTCAGATCAACATCATTTTGGTAAAACCACCTTAAAAGCCACCGAAATGCACTTGTCACAACTGGGCGTGGTGGTGGAGTTAGCCAAACTCGGTTTTGAACTTTTTCAACTTATTCAAAAACATTCTAATATTCAACTTTTCTGCCCTGATACTGTTGCAAATATTGAACGAAATCAGACTGCTTGTGAAATCACGTTAAGCTCGGGAACGCAGTTAAAATCAGCGTTAATCGTAGCAGCAGACGGTATTCAATCACAAATTGCTAAACAATGTGGTGTGGAAACGGTACAGTTGCGAGATTATAATCAATCGGCGATTATTGCGAATGTGGAAATTTCTCAACCCCACCAACAACAAGCCTTTGAGCGTTTTACCTTGCAAGGACCTTTGGCATTATTGCCATTGTGTGAAACGGCAGAGGTCAAAAATCAAATGTCGTTAGTGTGGTGTGTCAATGATCCAAATGAATTATTAAGCCTTTCTGATGACGAGTTTTTAGTTAAATTACAACAAAATTTTGGTTGGAAATTAGGTAAGTTTTTGCGAACCAGTCGTCGTTTTAGTTATCCACTGCAATCCCAAAAAGCCACTTCACACATTCATCATCGCTTGGCTATTGTCGGCAATGCGTCACAACTTTTACACCCAGTTGCGGGGCAAGGTTTTAATTTGGGAATGCGAGATTTATTTGAATTAGCGAAATTGCTTTCAAGTGCTTTTGTGCAAGGCAATGATTTAGGCGATTATGCTTTGTTAAGTCAATTTGAGAAAAATCGTTTGGCGGATCAGAATAAAATTATCCGTTCAACTAGCAACTTGATTTCTATTTTTTGTTGTGAGTTTTTACCTATTCAATTGGCGAGAACCTTAGGGTTGATTGGGTTAGACCATTTCAAAATAGGACGAGAATGTATCTCCAATCGTGCGTTGGGGTGGTAATGAATATTTATCATTTTTTTAAAATTGCTGTAATCGTATTTTTTGCATTGATTTCTTTTTGGATACTTAGCATAACAACTTTTAATCCAATATCCAATTATGAGGCTATTCATACAGTAAAAAATATAGTGGATAAAGTTCGAACTTATGAATCAAAAATCCCTCTTTCCAAAGATGAAATAACGCTTTATTATCAAACTATTCATTTATCAAAAGAAGAAATCTCACTGATTGAAAAATATGGGTTACAAATACACAAAATAGGAAGTGGTTATGAAGTGACAATTTCTCAAGGATTTGATAAGTGGGTTATTTACAATTCCGAAGATGACTGTTGGTATGGAACTAAAAATATAATTGGTTTAAAACAATGTTCTAAGAGTTTGTAATAATTATCAATGGATAGCCTAATTTTAGCAGTGCTTGGTGGCAGATCATTGTGAATTTATATGAAGTTGTGTGGTTAATGGCTAATCGTGCATTGGGCTGGTAAAAAATCATTTAAGCGGTAACTTGTTATTAAAAATTTGCAAAAAATTAAAACTAAGTAAACGCTTATTTTTATAAAAAATTAAAATATCGGTAAAACCTACCCCAATCCTTTAAAAAATGCGATAATGATCACCATTTTTGGAGAGTTTGTGGGAATATGGTCGATTATCTTTTATTAATTATTAGTACAGCCTTAATTAATAACTTTGTATTAGTAAAGTTTTTAGGGCTTTGCCCTTTTATGGGTGTATCTAAAAAAATAGAAACAGCGATTGGTATGGGGTTAGCGACAACCTTTGTACTAACCGTTGCGTCACTTTCTGCCTATTTAATTGAAAGCTATATTCTTGCCCCTTTTAATGCACAATTTTTACGAACCCTTGCGTTTATTCTGATTATTGCGGTCGTCGTACAATTAACAGAAATGTTAGTACATAAAACCAGTCCCGCTCTTTATCGCCTATTAGGTATTTATTTACCCTTGATTACCACAAATTGTGCCGTGTTAGGGGTGGCTCTATTAAATGTGAATTTATCCAACAACCTAGTGGAATCAGTATTATATGGTTTTGGTGCAGCAGCGGGTTTTTCATTAGTCTTAGTGTTATTTGCTGCTTTACGTGAACGTTTAGCCGCCGCAGATGTTCCTCATATTTTTCAAGGATCTTCTATTGCATTAATTACCGCTGGGTTGATGTCCCTTGCCTTTATGGGCTTTACAGGGTTGGTTAAAATCTAATGCTGACCTATTATGTTATCGCCATTTTAACCATTATTGCTCTTATTGTAGGGGCTGTACTTGGTTACGCCTCAATAAAATTAAAGGTTAAAGCCGATCCTATTGTTGAAAAAATTGATGCAATCCTGCCTCAAAGTCAATGTGCTCAATGTGGTTATCCAGGCTGTAAGCCTTATGCGGAGGCGATTGCCAACGGCGATGATATTACGAAATGTATACCGGGTGGACCTCCTTTAGTTATTAAAATAGCTGATTTAATGGGCGTTGAACCGCCAGAAATGGAAGGTGAAGCACCAGAAGAAATGGTGGCATTTATTGAAGAAGATATGTGTATTGGTTGTACTAAGTGTATTCAGGCTTGCCCTGTTGATGCGATTATTGGTACAAATAAAGCAATGCACACCATTATTCCTGAGTTATGTACTGGCTGTGAGCTTTGTGTTGCACCTTGTCCAACGGATTGTATTAAAATGATAAAATCAAAACAAGCAACACCAAAAAGAAATTGGACACTGGATGAAAACTTGATTATTCCTATTGTCAATACCACAGAAATACAAAAGAGAATAGTGGTGGGAGGCGATAATGAAAAATGATGCAGTAAGTCGTATCCGCCAAAATAAACTGTGGGATTTCCCGGGTGGCATACATCCCCCAGAAATGAAATCGCAATCAAATCAAACGCCTATTAAACGTTTGCCATTGCCAAGCCATTTTTATGTACCAGTAGTGCAGCATTCTGGTTCTGCGGGGGACTTGATCGTTAAAGAGGGAGATAAAGTTTTAAAAGGACAACCTTTAACTCAAGGTGAGAATTTTAGACAATTACCTGTTCACTCTCCAACATCAGGACGAGTGATTGCCATTGGTGAACATATTTCAACCAACATCAATGCGTCACCTGAATTAACGGTGGTTATTCAAGCAGATGGTGAAGATAAATGGTGTGAGCGTTGCCCCATCACTGATTACACTCAATATGATAGCGGTACGATTATTGATAAAATTTACCAAAAAGGTGTTGCAGGGTTAGGTGGCGCAGTATTTTCAACCTCATCAAAATTACATTATGCGGATACTCGCTGTGAACTGTTGATTATCAATGGTGCAGAGTGTGAGCCTTATATCACCTGTGATGATCGTTTAATGCAGGATTATACCGCTGAAATGATTGAAGGCATTGAGATTTTACAATATGTATTACAACCTCAAGAAGTGGTTATTGCGATTGAAGATAATAAACCCAACGCAATTAAAGCGGTACGATCTGCCTTAAAAAATGCAAAAAATATTCAACTGCGTGTTATACCAACTAAATATCCATCAGGATCATCGGATCAGCTAGTCCAAGTTTTAACAGGACTTGAAATTCCACAAAGCAAACGTACGATTGAAATGGGCATTGTTATGCACAATGTGGGAACGGCTTATGCCGTAAAACGTGCGGTGATGGATGATGAAGCCTTGATTGAACGAGTGGTGACATTAACAGGTAATCGCATTGGGCAAAAAGGCAATGTGTGGGCGAGATTAGGTACACCATTAAATTATTTATTGGAACAAGTACAATTTGAAGAAAGCAAATGTTTCCCCGTTTTGATTGGTGGACCTTTAATGGGCTTTAGTGTGCCAACATTACAAGTGCCAGTAACCAAAACCGTAAACTGTGTGATTGCGCCTAATGTGGATGAATATAGTGATGAAGAGTTAGAGCGTAATTGTATCCGTTGTTCAATTTGCTCTGATGCCTGTCCAATTGGTTTGTTGCCACAACAACTATATTGGCATTCTCGAGCTAAAGATCACGATAAAGCAAAAGCTTATAATTTGGACGCCTGTATTGAATGTGGAATTTGTGCTTTTGTCTGTCCGAGTAATATTCCTTTGGTACAATATTTTAGAGATGAAAAAGCCGAAATTGCTGAAATTGAGCGTAAAGAAAAACAATCGTTAGAGGCAAAACAACGCTTTGAGGCTCGTGAAGCTCGTTTACAAAAAGAAAAAGAAGCACGAGAAAAACGTATTCAAGAAGCGGCTGATAAACGTCGTGAACAGATATCAAAACAGCAGGGAGAAGATCCTGTTCAAGCGGCTCTCGCTCGCTTAAAAGCAAAAAAAGAGCAAGCTCAAAAAGTAGAAATTAAAGCGATTAAAACAACGATTGCAGGTGAGCCAGATAACAGTGAGTTAATGGCACTACGCAAAGCTAGACGCTTAGCCAAACAGCAACAAGCGGTGACTTCTGAGCAACAATTTGCAAAAAATGAAACTTCACAAACAGAACAAGATCCTCGTAAACTGGCTGTTGCACAAGCCTTAGCAAGAGCCAAAGCGAAAAAAGAAGCACAACAAAAAGAACAGCAAGCGGTCACTTCTGAGCAACAATTTACAAAAAATGAAACCTCACAAACAGAACAAGATCCTCGTAAACTTGCTGTGGCACAAGCATTAGCAAGAGCTAAAGCGAAAAAAGAAGCTCAACAAAAAGAACAGCAAGCGGTCACTTCTGAGAAACAATCTGCAAAAACAGGCACGACACAAACAGAACAAGACCCTCGTAAACTTGCTGTCGCACAAGCAATAGCAAGAGCTAAAGCAAAAAAAGAAGCACAAAAGAATAATAGAAAGGAAGATGATAATGTTTAAAATGGCAAGCTCTCCACATACTCACTCCAGCAATCTCACTGCAAAATTTATGTTATGGGTGATGGGGGCGATGTTACCTGCATTGGCAATGCAGTGTTACTATTTTGGTTATGGTGTGCTTATTCAAATAGCTATTGCATTGAGTTTGGCGACCGTTATTGAATTGGCTGTTGCAAAATTACGCCATAAACCAACCGCTTATTATTTAGCGGATTTGACTGGGTTAGTCACAGCAATGATGTTGGCAATGGCAATTCCACCTTATGCACCTTACTGGATTATTGTGATTGGAACCTTAGCGGCATTGTTGTTAGCAAAACATTGTTATGGAGGTTTGGGGCAAAATATTTTTAATCCTGCAATGGTAGGCTATGCGTTGTTGTTAGTTTCTTTCCCAGTACAAATGACCTCGTGGGCTGTTCCTGTTGAACTACTGAAACATCCTCTTAATTTTAGCGATCACTTATCATTAGTTTTTTCAGGAGTGACTACTCAAGGGATTGATTTGTACCAATTAATCAGTCAAGTTGATGGTGTGTCTCAAGCAACCCCATTAGATAGTGCAAAAACCTTTTATGCTAGTTTATGTTCTGATTGTAATCCTGATGTCGCTTATTATGATCTTGTAAAATCGCCAATTTTTATTAAAGGAAGTTGGGATGTTGCACAAGGCTGGTGGCAAGTAAATGTGGCATTTTTATTGGGTGGATTGGTGTTACTCTATAAACGTATTATTCATTGGCAAATTCCTGTTGCAATGTTAAGTGTGTTCACGTTGTGTGCATTCTTAACTGATATGCTCCTTGCTGATGTGACTTCTCACTTAAGTTTTTATGCTCAATTACTTAGTGGAGCAATGATGTTTGGGGCGTTTTTTATTGCAACGGATCCTGTCACTGCCTCTACTACTCCTCAAGGTAAGTTAATTTTTGGAGCCTTGATTGGGTTATTACTTTATATCATTCGTTATTATGGAAATTACCCTGATGCCGTTGCATTTTCTGTTTTACTAGCAAATATTTGTGTTCCATTAATAGATCATTATACTCAACCACGTTTATATGGCACTAAGTTAGGGAAAAGGAGATAAGATGAAACCGTTTAATATTTCAATGCGTTATGCTTTTATCTTAGCAACAGTTGCATTGGTTTGTACTTCTTTTTCTGTGGGTATTTATTGGCTAACAAAAGATAAAATTGATAATGTTATCGCACAGCAACAGCGTCAATTTTTAAATGAAGTTATTCCTCAAGAAATAATGGATAACGATATTTTAGCTACTTGTAAAAAAATACCATTAGCTGATTTTCCTTTTTTAAACAAAATTTATATTGCAAAAAAAGAGAATAAAGTAACCGCTTATGCTATTCAAAGTAGCGCACCCAATGGCTATGCTGGTGATATTGTATTACTGGAAGGCTTTCAACTTGATCGTTTAGAAAAAAGTGTAAAAGTACTAGGCGTACGAGTATTAACTCATAATGAAACACCGGGATTGGGAGATAAAATTGATATTAGAATATCAGATTGGATCCTCTCCTTTAATGGAAAAAAACTCAGTTTAAATGAGATTTCCGAAAATAAATACGGTGGTAAATATGATCAACTGACAGGAGCAACATTAACGGCCTATCTGTTAGAAAATAATGAAAAACAGTGGTTCGTTAAGAAAGATGGCGGTACTTTTGATCAGTTTACTGGTGCGACAGTTACACCAAGAGCGGTAGTTAATAATGTACGAGAAAGTGCGAAGTGGTTTGTAACAACCTTACTGTTGCAACCCAAATTAATTAGAACATTTCCAGATTGTAATTAGGAATAAAAATGACAGAAAATCAAATTCCCATTAAACAAATTGAAGATACACCAGCCCCCTCTTCAGAATGGAAAAAATTACTCAAAGATGGTGTGTGGAAAAATAATGGTGCATTAGTACAATTATTAGGATTATGCCCTTTATTGGCAGTATCTAATAATGTGACTAATGCCTTAGGCTTAGGGGTAGCAACCTTAATGGTGTTAATTTGTACTAACACCCTTGTTTCACTGTTCAAAAAATTTACGCCTCACGATATCCGTATTCCTATTTACGTAATGATTATTGCCACAATGGTAACAGCGGCTCAATTATTGATGAATGCTTTCGCTTATCCTATTTATCAATCTCTGGGTATTTTTATTCCATTGATAGTGACTAATTGTATTGTAATTGGGCGAGCTGAAGCCTATGCCTCTAAAAACTCGGTTATACACTCTGCTTTCGATGGCTTTGCAATGGGATTAGGAATGACTTTCGTGTTAGTGGTATTAGGTGCGATGCGTGAGTTAATAGGTAGAGGAACTTTATTTGACGGCTTAGATCTATTGCTGGGTGACTGGGCAAAGGGATTGCGTTTAGATATTTTTAATTTTGATTCAGGTTTATTACTCGCAGTGCTTCCACCTGGTGCATTTATTGGGTTAGGGATTTTATTAGCAATGAAAAATGGGTTAGATAAAAATAAGCGATAAGGTGAAAATAGATGAAATTATCAGTAGGTTTGATACAAGCCATTTTGGCATATACTATATGGGGGCTTTTCCCTCTTTATTGGGCGCTATTAAAGCATATTCCTGCAACAGAGATCATAGGACACCGCATTTTATGGTCATTTGTTCTGTTATTTGTCATTATTATCGGTAGAAATAAACTTATTCGAGTTTTGCAGGGACTTAAAAATAAAAAAAATGTACTCATTCTATTGATTACTTCATTATTGATTAGTGGTAACTGGCTAATTTATATTTGGGCAGTAACGAATGGGCATATTTTAGAATCAAGTTTAGGTTATTATATTAGTCCTTTATGTAATGTGTTATTAGGCGTTATATTTTTAAGTGAGCGATTACGTCGTTTGCAGTATATTGCTGTTATTTTGGCATTTTTAGGCGTTATCTTTTTAACCATTATTTATGGACGAATTCCTTTTATTGCATTAGGTTTAGCAAGTACTGTCGCAATTTATGCTTTATTACGCAAATGGGTTAGTTTGGATACTCAAACCGCAATGTTTATTGAAACTGGGTTAATCGTGATACCTGCGGCATTGTATGTATTATTTGGAAACCATAGCCAAGCGATTTTTAATGGCTCTTTGATAACACAAGTATTACTAATATGTGGAGGAGCAGTCACTCTATTACCATTAATGTTAATGACAAACAGTTTAAAAACACTAAGATTATCTACAGTAGGTTTTTTACAGTATATCAGCCCAACACTGCAATTCTTTTGTGGTTTAGTAGTATTTGGTGAACCCTTTGATATTTATACATTTATTGGATTTATTTTTATTTGGACTGCAATGCTAATTTATTCATTAGATGCGTTTTTTTGTCATAAAAAACAAACATTAAAGCATAATCTAATAGAGAAATAGCGGTGCTTTGATATATTTTTATTACATTTTGCAGTAAACTATTTCTAAATTTTTAAGATAACAAAAGAAAGGAAAAAGAATGTCATCACAATTTGTTTATACGATGCACAGAGTGGGGAAAATTGTTCCACCTAAGCGTCAAATTTTAAAAGATATTTCATTAAGTTTTTTCCCTGGTGCAAAAATTGGGGTGCTAGGTTTAAATGGTGCGGGTAAATCAACCTTACTACGCATTATGGCAGGGATCGATAAAGAATTTGAAGGGGAGGCTCGTCCGCAACCTGGTATTAAAATTGGTTATCTGCCACAAGAACCAAAATTAGATCCAGAACAAACGGTACAGGAAGCTGTTGAAGAAGCTGTTGCCGAGATAAAAAATGCCTTAACTCGTTTAGATGAAGTTTATGCGCTTTATGCTGATCCTGATGCTGATTTTGATAAATTAGCGACAGAACAAGCTAAACTTGAAGCTATTATTCAAGCTGCAGATGGGCATAATTTACAACACCAATTAGAGCGTGCTGCCGATGCGTTACGTTTACCTGAATGGAATGCAAAAATTGGCACATTATCAGGAGGGGAACGTCGCCGTGTTGCACTGTGCCGTTTATTGCTAGAAAAACCTGATATGTTGTTACTTGATGAACCGACTAACCACTTAGATGCTGAGTCTGTCGCATGGTTAGAGCGTTTCTTACACGATTATGAAGGTACAGTCGTGGCAATTACCCATGACCGCTACTTCTTAGACAATGTGGCAGGTTGGATCTTAGAGCTTGATCGAGGCGAAGGTATTCCTTGGGAAGGTAACTATTCAACGTGGTTAGAGCAAAAAGAAAAACGTTTAGCCCAAGAACAGGCAACAGAGTCTGCTCGTCAGAAATCGATTGAGAAAGAGTTAGAATGGGTTCGTCAAAATCCTAAAGGGCGTCAAGCAAAATCAAAAGCACGTATGGCTCGTTTTGATGAATTAACCTCTAGTGATTATCAAAAACGTAATGAAACGAATGAACTCTTTATTCCACCAGGTCCACGTTTAGGGGATAAAGTGATTGAAGTTCAAAACTTAACTAAATCCTATGGTGATCGTACCTTAATTGATGATCTTTCATTCTCAATTCCAAAAGGGGCGATTGTGGGGATTATCGGTGCGAATGGTGCAGGTAAATCCACATTATTCCGTATGCTTTCAAATAAAGAGCAACCAGATAGTGGCTCGATTACCTTAGGTGATACGGTCGTTTTAGCTTCTGTGGATCAGTTCCGTGATGAAATGAATGATACCAAAACCGTTTGGGAAGAAATTTCTAATGGACAAGATATTTTAACCATTGGAAATTTTGAAATTCCAAGCCGTGCTTATGTTGGACGCTTTAACTTTAAAGGCGTGGATCAACAAAAACGTGTTGGCGAACTTTCAGGGGGTGAACGTGGACGGTTACATTTAGCTAAGTTATTGCAAGTGGGTGGTAATGTCTTATTACTTGATGAACCAACCAATGATCTTGATGTAGAAACCTTACGAGCGTTAGAAAACGCAATATTAGAGTTTCCAGGTTGTGCAATGGTTATTTCCCACGACCGTTGGTTCTTAGACCGTATTGCGACCCATATTTTAGATTACGGTGATGAAGGTAAAGTGACCTTCTATGAAGGAAACTTCTCAGATTATGAAGAGTGGAAAAAGAAAACACTTGGAGCGGAAGCAATACAACCTCGCCGTATTAAATATAAGCGCATAACAAAATAAGTCAATCTATGACCCCACTCTTATTTTAGAGTGGGGCAAACATCATAATAAAAAAATATGTAAATTTTTTATAACATCGTACCGCTTAATGAGAAAAAATGGATATTGTATTTATAAAAGAACTCACTGTTTTCGCCTCTGTTGGAGTGTATGAGTGGGAAAAAAGTATTAAACAACGCCTTGTTTTTAATTTAGAAATGGCGTGGGATTTTCAACAGGCAGTACAAACGGATAATGTGGACGACTGTTTAAATTATGCAGAGGTGTCTCAAACCGTTATCGAGTTTGTTGAGTCTCAACATTTTGACTTAGTTGAAACTATTGCTCATCGATTAGCAGAATTATTACAAATGAAATTTAATATTCCGTGGATTAAAGTTGAGTTACATAAGCCACAAGCAGTTGCACAAGCAACCAGTGTTGGCGTTATTGTAGAAAGAGGTATCAAAGAGCATAAATAGGAGGAAATTATGCAAAATCAAACTGTATCAGGACGTTTAGAACAATTATCAAAAAAAGAAAATAATGCAGTAGTGTCAGAAATTATTGATTGTCTATCTACGCAATCTTTTAAAGGACGTTTATCAGCAGAAACCGTTGAAAAACTGTGCCAAAAATTCCAATTATCTAAAATTGAATTAGCCTTACAATGTTTATCTATCGCAAGTTGTTATGGCTTAACCCCTATTTCAAATTTTAATGTAGGAGCGGTTGCTATTGGTGCTTCTGGAGTCTTTTATTTTGGTGCTAATCAAGAATATGAAAATGTCGCTATTGCTCAAACCGTTCACGCAGAACAAAGTGCTATTAGCCACGCTTGGCACAGTAATGAAAAATCGATTACCGATATTGTTGTAAATTACACACCTTGTGGACATTGTCGTCAATTTTTAAATGAACTGAATGTGGCATCAAACCTCAAAATTCATCTTCCTCATTCTCAAAATAATTTGTTACACAGCTACTTACCAGATTCTTTTGGCCCTAAAGATTTAGACATTTCTGAATTGCTCTTTGATCATCAAGATCATCAATTTGAATTAGCTAATCCAGAGCCAATTGTACAAGCCGCATTAAAAGCATTCAATCACTCTCACGCACCTTATAGCAATACTTATTGTGGTGTGGCATTAGCTTTTGAAAATGGTGAAATTGTAACAGGTCGCTATATTGAAAATGCCGCATTTAATCCAAGTTTCCCTCCATTACAAAGTGCGTTAAACTATCGCCGTTTAAATGGTTTAAGCGAAGAAAAAATCTCTCGTATTGTAATGGTAGAAAAACAATCAGGGTTAAGCCATAAGCAAGTAACAGAAACCTTAGCAAAAGCATTTTTAGATATTGATGTAGAATATATTTTAATATAATCAATGCATGGTTTTAGTGTGTAATTTTCTCAGTGGGTACTCTTCTTTACTTCGATATTTCCACAAGATCAATAATTGAGCTCAGTAGCTGAAAACGGAAGCGTTGATCACGTTAGCCAAACACCGAACACTGAGCTTGTCGAAGTGTTAGGTGTTTGTGCACTATCCTTGTTTTGTGAACGTTCTCTGATAATTCGATATTTCCACAAGTTCAATAATCGAACTCAGTCACCGAGAACGAGGAATATTGTTGAGTCGTCAAAATACACCGTTTGATTTTATGTAGCATTAAACTAAATGCTTATCAAATCGACCATTTTTCAAAAAATAATCGGTTTGATAAATCACTTGCTTAGAATAGAGCAATGTGGTGTGGCTTAGGGGTAACTCAATATGATCAGTTTGGTTCTCTAACATCGTCTCCGCAAGGCTAACGGTGCCATCATTGGGTTTATCTAATTCTTGAAAAATCGAACCTATACCAATACATTTAGTTCCAGCAATGGAACCCAGTTCAATGTTTCCTTGCCAAAGTGGTAGATGACCATCAAGTGCGTTTTCATAAGAGTGGCCTAAAATATTAAAAGGAATATGATCTGCAATATGTTGAGCCACTTCACTGCCCTTATGTGGTGTGCCTAGAGTGACGATACGTCCATTAAAATATTGTGGTGCATAGTTATAGCCTAAGCGAATAAGTAATCCTCCCAAACTATGCCCCACAAAGTGACAAATTTCCTCTTGTTGACATTGTTGCTTTACAAAATCGAGTAACTGTTCCGCATTATACTGTAATGAACGGCGAGTAGAGGGGTATGAAAAAAGCTGTACATCATAGCCACTGCGGCTTAAATGATAACGCATATACTGCATAATAATGCTATTCATAAATAAGCCGTGAATCAAAAATAGTTTGGGTTGTTTCATTTTTTGTCCTATATCTAATTTAATGGAAGGGAGACCGCTTAAGTGATTAATTTGATATAACTTACCCTAAATTCTGTGGATCAATTTCACTAAAGATAACTCAAGTTTTAGTCATTTCCCCCGCTTTTAACAAAAAATAAGCATTTTTTATTTTAATTTAGTAAAGTATATGCAACAATATTATTTTTCTTCACCACTCTTTTAATGAGAAATAAAAAATGTATACTTCAAATCTTAATAATCTTATCTTAAATACCGACAGTTATAAAGCCTCGCATTGGGTGCAATACCCTCCACAAAGTGAATATATCTCCAGTTATATTGAATCTCGTAAAAGTGATTTTGATGTAGTCTTCTTTGGTTTACAAGCCTTTATTAAAGAATATTTAAGCAAACCAATTACATTACAAGATATTGAAGAAGCAGAAATGGTATTCACTGCTCACGGTGAACCTTTTAATAAAGAGGGTTGGCTAAAGATTATAGAAAAGTATCAAGGCTATTTACCGATAAAAATTCAAGCAGTACCAGAAGGCAGTGTGATTCCTACCAGTAACGTGGTATGTCAGATTATCAATACCGATCCTGAATTTTATTGGCTACCAAGCTATTTAGAAACGGCGTTGCTGCGTGCGATTTGGTATCCAAGCACAGTTGCCAGTATTTCCTATTATTGCAAACAAATTATTAAGCAAGCCCTAGAAAAATCAGCCGATAATTTGGATAGCCTACCTTTTAAATTACACGATTTTGGTGCTAGGGGGGCAAGCAGTTTAGAAACAGTAGCATTGGGTGGTTTAGCTCATTTAGTGAATTTTTGTGGGACAGATAGCGTGAGTGCGTTGGTGGCTGCTCGTCGTTGGTATAACGTAACAGAAATGCCTGCATTTTCTATTCCTGCGGCAGAGCATAGTACGATCACAAGTTGGGGGCGTGAAGGCGAGATTGCAGCTTATCAAAATATGCTAAACCAATTTGGTGGCGAAGGAAAAATATTTGCTGTTGTTTCAGATAGTTATAATTTATGGGATGTCGTTAGTGACCTTTGGGGTGGACAATTTAAAGAACAAATTATAGAAATGGGTGGCACCTTAGTCGTTCGTCCAGATAGTGGTAAACCGAGTGAAGTAGTGTGTAAAACACTGGAACTTTTAGAACAGAAATTCGGTTCAACCATAAACAACAAAGGATACAAAGTGTTACCCGATTGTATTCGTGTTATTCAGGGCGATGGTATTGACCGTCATTCTTTAAAAGAGATCCTTTATGAAGTAATGGAACTAGGCTTTAGTGCAGAAAATGTTACTTTTGGAATGGGTGGTGGTCTCTTACAAAAAGTGCATCGTGACACAATGAACTGGGCAATGAAAACTTCTGCCATACAAGTCGCAGGGCAGTGGCGAGATGTCTATAAAGATCCAATTACAGCACATAGTAAACGCTCGAAAAAAGGACGTTTAGCGCTTGTAAAACAAGATAATAAAGTCCAAACTATTAGAGAAGAGTTGTTAGATACACAGCAAAATTTACTACAAACCGTCTATTTGAATGGTAAATTATTGATTGAAGAAGAATTTACAACTATTAGAGAGCGTACCAATGTGATACTTTAATTTTTTACTATACAGGAGCAGGTTATATGAATTATAAAAATAAATCCCTTTGCCGAGTGCGAACCATTACCCTATTTTTATCTTTAACCAAAGATAAAAACCAATGGCAACAAGCGTTGCAAGAGGCAAAACAAGAGTTTGATCTGCTTATTCCAACTATCCAAAATGCAGGTTATGAAATTCAAAGTATTCGTATTGTAACCAATGCCTTTGGTGAGTATTTAGACACTACAAGCGTTGAGAAAGCAAAAGCGGATTTAGCCTATATTAAACAATTACTTAATCAGCTAAATAACAGTGGTTTGCGTATCCGTTTTGCGATTGGTGAAGCGAAAACCGCACAAGAAATCCAGCTCTTACCCGCACTTATTCAAGATTATGGTGATTTGTGTAACGCTTGTGTGAATGTTCCCCTAGATAAAAATGGCGTGTTGGATAATCAGTTGATTGAGCAATCAGCACAGACTATAAAAACCATTGCAGAAACCACCGAGCGTGGCGAGGGAAATTTCAATTTTACAGTGAATTTTAACTGCAAACCTTTTATTCCTTATTTCCCTGCAAGCTATCATTCTAGCGATTTACCTAACAGCTTTGTGATTGGCTTTGAAACTCCCGATCTTTTGGTTGCTGTGTTAGAAAATATCCCCAAAACCGAACACAATAGTTTCTTTAATAATGCTTATAATCAGCTGTCAGAAGTGTTGCAATATCATATTGATGAAGTGCTAAATGCAGTGCATTCTGTTACTTTATCAGGTAACTTTACATTTGTAGGGATTGATAGTTCAGCTGCGCCATCAAAAAATTGTGCTTCAATGGTAACCGTTTATGAGAATTTAGGTGTGCCTTATTTTGGGGCTGCAGGAACAGTTGAGGCATCGGCATTGTTAACAAGAGTATTCAAATCCATTAAAAATGTCCCATTGGTAGGGTTTTCAGGCTTAATGCTTGCTTTAACAGAAGATACAGGGTTAGCCAAAGGTTCTCAATTAGAGCAGTTTGATATTCGAGCCTTGCTCACATACAGCGCCGTATGTGGTATTGGATTAGATACTGTACCTGTTTCAGGCAATGCGACTATTGAGCAACTTTCTGCTTTAATGCGAGATACAGGAACAATGGCATTTCGTTTAAACAAACCATTAACGGTACGAGTATTCCCTATCCCTAATGCCGAAGCAGGCGAAATGACAACATTTGAAAGTGATGATTTGTGTAATAGTAAAATCTTAGCTATTCCTTAATAGGGTAAGCGGGTACTTTTGAAGTAAATTTGCGGCATAGTAGACAAAATAGTTGGTAATTTTGAGGAGCTATGCCCATAGTAGACAAATGAGTTGGTTTTTATTATTTTATAAATAATTACCAACTCCTTTTATTTAGAAAATCTTTTATAAACATAATCTTATGGTATTTGGTCAAACCATTATGATTAGATAGTTTTCGTTTAAGTTCTCCAAATAAACTTTCAAGCCTATTTGTTGTTTTTTCTATATTTAATTCAGGATATTTTTCAAAAGTAAATAAATAATCCATATTATATTTTAAGCTCCTGTAAGCACTTCTTATATTACGATGTTTAAAAGGATATTTACCCTTTTCATTTATTTTATCGGAGCGTTCATTTAAATATTCTTTATGTTTTAAATACCAATAATGTAAATTAATATAGAACTCGTTTTTAGAGCTATTTTTTAATGTTTTAACTAATATTTTTAGCTCTTTTCCCGCTTCAGATTTAGGGTTCCTTGTTAATTTCCTTATTACATTTGCTATTTGATGAAATTGGCAAAGTTGTGCAGGCGTATTTAAAAAATCTCTTAATAATCCTCGTCTTCCATCACAAGTAATAGATTGAATAATATAGCCTTTTTCTCTTAATTTATTCATTGCTAATAGATAATAAAGATTTTTTTCTGTTGTCACAATTTGATGATAAATTACCTTCTTTGATAAAGTGTCCATAAAAACGAGAACACCAAAATTTCGACCAAAGAAAGTGGTATCCATCATTAAGTTCAATTTATTATTTTGTGGGATATTTAATGGCGTTTTAGGGGCTTTTAAAACATATCTTTGAATAGTTCTAACAGAGCAATTATATTTAATTGCTAGTTGCTTATAGGTTTGTTTACCTTCTGTGTAATCTAGCCAAATTTGGCTTGAATTTAAGGATTTTTTGAAGGTAAAAGTTTTATTACAAATAGAGCATTTATAACGTTGAACATTATTTTGGGTACCATATTTGTGAATATTCGTTTTATGACAAAAAGGACAAGTTTTTTATTCATTTTCAAAAAAGTGGGCTAAAGCACAGTAATATAAAGCTTTAACCCATTTTTTACCAACTATTTTGTCTACTATGCCAAATTTGCAAATTTCTGGATTTAAAAAAAGAATTGTATAAAAGGTAAAAAAAGAAGTGGTGGGCGATACCGGTCTCGAACCAGTGACCCCCTCCTTGTAAGGGAGGTGCTCTCCCAACTGAGCTAATCGCCCCTTTAATTCTTAAATTTTTTTGTTTCTACTTTGTCAAATTTATTTGACATACTTATGTATGCCTGCATAAATTTTCCTAGTATAAACTTCAAAATTTAATTTCAAAGGTATTCTTTAAATTAGGTTGTTTAAAGAATTATTTAGAATAAAAAGGCACTTTAATGTTGGTAAAAAAAGTGGTGGGCGATACCGGTCTCGAACCAGTGACCCCCTCCTTGTAAGGGAGGTGCTCTCCCAACTGAGCTAATCGCCCTTTTAATTCTAAATTTTCTTGTTTCTGCGTTGTCAAATTTATTTGACATACTTATGTATGCCTGCATAAATTTTCCTAGCATAAACTTCAAAATTTAACCTTAAAAATATTTAAGGTTAAAATTCTCAACAGTGGCACTTTAATGTTGGTAAAAAAAAGTGGTGGGCGATACCGGTCTCGAACCAGTGACCCCCTCCTTGTAAGGGAGGTGCTCTCCCAACTGAGCTAATCGCCCGCTGTTGTGGGGTTGAATTATAGAGATCTAATCTTTTCAGTCAATCAATTTTTGTAAAAAAAAAGTTTGTTTGTTTTAAAAATCATCAAAAAAGTGAATTTTTTACTATTATTCGCCATTTTGCGTAGTAGAATAGTAAAATATTTTATTTGAAACTAATAGGTTATTTATAATGCAAATTGAAAATCTTTTCCCTTTTGATCCAAATGTAAAAGTGCGAACTCGTTTCGCACCAAGTCCAACAGGTTATTTGCACGTGGGAGGTGCAAGAACAGCACTTTATTCTTGGCTTTATGCTAAACATAATAATGGCGAATTTGTACTTCGTATTGAAGATACGGATTTAGAACGTTCAACGCCAGAAGCAACAGCGGCTATCATTGAAGGTATGGCGTGGTTAAATCTAGCGTGGGAACACGGACCTTTCTACCAAACAAAGCGTTTTGATCGTTATAATCAGGTTATTGATCAAATGTTAGAGCAAGGGCTAGCTTATCGCTGCTACTGTTCAAAAGAACGTTTAGAAGCATTACGTGAAGAGCAAGAAGAAAATAAAGAAAAACCTCGCTACGATAGACATTGTTTAAATGAGCATAATCATTCAGCAGATGAGCCTCACGTGGTGCGTTTTAAAAACCCAACAGAAGGTTCGGTTATTTTTGATGATGCGGTGCGTGGTACGATTGAAATTAAAAACAGTGAGCTAGATGATTTAATTATTCGTCGTACTGATGGTGCACCAACTTACAATTTCTGTGTAGTGGTTGATGACTGGGATATGGGGATTACTCACGTGGTACGTGGCGAAGATCACATTAATAATACACCTCGTCAAATCAATATTTTAAAAGCATTAAATGCACCCGTACCAACTTATGCACACGTTTCAATGATTAACGGTGATGACGGTAAGAAATTATCCAAACGTCACGGAGCGGTAAGCGTAATGCAATACCGTGATGAAGGTTATTTACCAGAAGCATTAGTGAACTATTTAGTGCGTTTAGGCTGGGGACACGGCGATCAGGAAGTTTTCTCTGTGGAAGAGATGATCAATTTATTTGAATTAGATCACGTCAGTAAATCAGCAAGTGCATTTAATACCAAAAAATTACAATGGTTAAACCAACATTATATTAAAACCTTAGATCCTAGCTACGTGGCGAAACACTTAGATTGGCATATGAAAGATCAAAATATTGATTATTCAAAGGGTCCAAAATTAGAAGATGTGATTACTGCTTTGGCAGAACGTAGCGTAACACTAAAAGAAATGGCAACCGCAAGCCGCTACTTCTTTGAAGATTTTAACGAATATGATGAAAAAGCAACGAATAAAAACTTCAAACCAGCAGCAGTTGAGCCACTTGCAAAATTATTAGAGAAACTGACCGCTTTGGAAGAGTGGACTGTTGAGAATATTCATAATGTAATGAATGCAACGGCAACAGAACTTGAAGTTGGAATGGGTAAAGTTGGAATGCCATTCCGCTTAGCAGTAACAGGTTCAGGGCAATCTCCATCAATGGATTTAACTGCCACTTTAGTGGGTAAAGAACGAACACTTGCTCGTATTCAGAAAGCCATTGCGTTTATTAACGCTCAAAACGCATAATTTTCTATTGACATAAAAAACGCTGAGTATTATCATTCTCAGCGTTTCTTTCCTAAGAAATAACGTGGGGATATAGCTCAGTTGGGAGAGCGCTTGAATGGCATTCAAGAGGTCGTCGGTTCGATCCCGATTATCTCCACCAAATAACTAATTTACTATAGTTCATACTGCTTCAAAATAAACCATAAACCCCTATAAATAAAGAATTTTATTAATTTTCATAGTGTATTTTGCTTTATTGTGCTTCATTTTGATTTCATTTTTTAGTACCCATAATAGTACCTGTATGATATAGTACCCAGTAATTTGGGTACCATTATGAGGTTTTTTTTATGGCTAGGATTGTTCAATCTTTAACTAATACGCAGGTAGATAAAGCAAAATACACACCTAAAGGCAAAAATGAATTAAATGACGGAAACGGCTTATTTTTACAACTTTACTCAACTAACAAAAAATGTTGGCGTTTTCGTTATTATAAGCCTAAAACAAAATTAAGGACTAAAATAACCATAGGGGAATACCCTTGTATTTCATTGGCTCAGGCTCGCACTAAAAGAGATGAATTCAGAACATTGTTATTACAAGGAATTGATCCTCAATGTTTTAAAAAAGAGCAAGCAATAGAAAGAGAATTGAAAGATAAAACTACATTTCTAGCTGTTGCATTAGAATGGCGGAAAAAAAAGGAAGGTGAAATAAAAAATAAAACATTGACCAAATATTGGAGAAGTTTAGAACTTCATATTTTTCCGTTTCTTGCTGATTATCCAATACAGGAAATAGTGCCTATTATTGCATTAAAGCCATTAAAAAGAGTTGAAGAGCGTAACAATATAGATATGGCTCAACGTCTTTGTTGTTATATCAATGAGATTCTTAATTTTGCAGTAAACGGCGGTTTATTACCTTTTAACCCTTGCTTAAAAATGGGAAAGAATTTAAAACGTATCAATAAGCAAAATAATCCTCATATAGAAAGTCATCAAATTCCAAAATTAATGCAATCAATATCCAATGCTCGTGTTCAGCCACAAACAAAGGCTTTAATTTATTTCCAGCTTTTAACAATGGTTAGACCAAATGAAGCAAGTAGAGCAGAATGGCAGGAAATAGATTTTGAAAATGAATTATGGACAATTCCTGCTGAAAAAATGAAAGCAAGAGAACCCCATATTGTACCCTTATCAACACAAGCAATTAAAATTCTAAAAGATCTTGAAGGGATTACAGGGCAGTTCAAATACATATTCCCTAAACACGGTGATAACAAAGCCCCTATGAGTTCAGCAACCGCTAATACTGCTTTAACTAGAATGGGATACAAGGGAAAACAAACAGCACACGGATTAAGAGGATTAGCAAGAACTTACCTAGCTGAACAAAACATTATTCACGAACACGCCGAAGCCTGTCTTGCCCACAAAACAGGGGGAAATGTAAGCCTTGCGTATAATCACGCTACTTATATACCTCAAAGAAAAGTAATAATGCAATTTTGGGGTGATTTCATAGAGCAATGTTCTTTAGTGAAAACTATCTAATTTATAAATAGAGCGATAATCGCTCTATTTTTTTATCTTTTTCCTCAATTTAAAAAGTTACTAGTTTTACTAAAAAACCCACTTATCCACTTATTATATTATTTATTTTTATAACTTATTGAAAAATAATAAAAAATAAAGGGTTTTGTTTAAGTGGTTTTCAAGTGGTTTTTAAGTGGATAAGTGGGTTTTTAATGTTTGATATATCACAGACTCAATAAAAAATAATTTTTGGTAAATTGTTTGTTATTCCACAAACAAGAGGTTTTTTTAATGACAGAAGAAATTTTAGATAAAAAACTAAGTGAATTAAATTCTAAATGGCCAACAACATTAATTGATATTATTGATTTAATTTCTAATGAGTTAGAAAAACAAGGAGAGGCTCCTTCTGATGCACAGAAAAAAGCCCAAAGATTAACAATATTAATTTCAGATTATTTTGGCGGTAGTTCTTTTTATCTTCCATTTGGAAGACGTTTAAAAACAGCTTTACGAGATTATGAAATTTTTAAGAATTTCACAGGGGATAATATTAAAAGTTTAGTAAAAATTCATAGATTAAGCGAAAGCCATATTTATGCAATTATTAGAGATCAAAGAAAATTACAAAGGCAACGTAATGATAAATTATGTAAATAATTGTGCATTTAATAAGCAAACAGATTTTTTTATAAAATTTTTTGAATGTTTAAATAGCGTATAAATGGTGTTTAAATGATTTTAGGTTGTAAATTTGAGTAGTAAAAAAGGCATTTTTAGCGGGTTTTGCCCGCTATTTTTTTAACTTTTAAACGTTTTTAGTAGTTTTGCCAACTTATCGCATTTTAAACGAAAGATTGGGGATATTGACGTATTTTAACGGATCTTATAGCCTATATGTAACGCACGATAATTCAATATACACGAGGAGAAATATAAATGAATCAATTTCAAAATGTATCAGATGACAAATATTACACCGTTAAGGAAATAGGGGAACTTTTTGGCGTGTCTCGTAGTAAATTAGACCGCTTAGCCAGAGAAGGAAAGATCAAAAAAACAAAATTTGGGTCAAGTACATTATTTAAAGCAACGGAAATTCAACGCTATTTAGCCAGTACAAACTAATGAAAAAGATACATTTTAACAAAAATTTTTTAATTTATAGCAAAAAATACTTTACAACACGTAGTAAAATTTGGCATTATTTGGGTGTTGTAGCAAAATCTACAACCGAGCGTGACAACTCGAATATATTACACAAGGCGAACAGTAGCACGCCATTTTACCGTGCTTTTTTTGTTCGTAGCACACGTATACCTAAAAAACATTTTAATTTAGGCAAAGAGTATCAAGAGCAACAAGAGAGCCAAGAATACCCGCCTAATTTTATAATATTTCTCTCAATGGTAGCGTGTAATGGGAAAGGTTTAGCCCTTTGCTGTATTCCTTGTGTTGCAGTTTGTCACCCCGTTACACGTTACCGCCCAATTGTGACAAATAAAGCGGTAACTTCTGAAATATCACACAAGGAGTTATTAGCAATGATTTATTTATTACTATGTGTCAATCGCACAAAACCAACCTTTAATACTGAAGTAGTACGCATTCAAGCACCCAATGAAGATGAAGCACGTTACCAGCTAACGGCTGATTATCAATTACTTAAAGTATGCGGGCGTTTAAACCCTCAACACTTCTCTAAAACTAATCCAAAACTGCTTACTTGCAATCAAATTCAAGGGGGATTTTATGCGTAATGAATTACATATTGCTTTAATGAGACATTTAGATAATAAAATACAAAAATTAGCAAATGATAAAGAAGCATTAGATGATCTTTATACTAAATATGATATTAAAGTTGATGAAACGATATGTTCACTAAATGAATTAAGTAATATTCTTTATGAATATGGTATAGATCAAGACTCCCAAAATAAAGAATTAGACCCTTCAACTTTAACCCATATTAGTATTTTAATGAAAAATAGTTTAGATATGCTTTCTTTGGCTTTATACACAAAAGAAGAAATAGGTAATTATTTATATATGTTAAAAAGTGGGGGTAAATGATGACAGCTAAATTAAAAAATGCCCCGCATTTAATTGACCAACCTAATAGCCCTTTTAATGATTTGGTTATTTTAGCAGGTAGTAAGGCGTGGCAATCTTGGGAAAAGGGCAAGAGTGGTTATTTCTTTGTGAACAAATTCGCCACGACAGTAAACAAAAGCCTATTATTTTGGGAGAGACACAACTTAAGGAAATTGAAAGGCTGAAATTATCAGAACCAAACCAAAGAAATATTAAAATATATATTTTTGGGAAATTAAGTGAGGCTCAAAAAACGGCGATTTGTTTAAATATTGCAACGAACACAGAGGCTCAAATTATTGCTTTTTGTGACAATATAGGGCAGATATTAGAAAATGTAAGTGATTATATTGTTAGATTGAGAACAGAGCAAAATAGCGTAGCTGAAATGGTTAATAAAAGTCTAAAAAAGCCAGTTATGATAGATCTAAATAATGATAAACCCACACAAAAACAGGTGGTTGAATCCTTTTTATTGTGGAGTAAAAAACCGTTAGGCTATGATACTACTAAATGCAAAATGTTAGAATATAATGGGCTTTATTGGGAGCAACTAAGTAATCAATCATTACAGCGTAAAATTATGGATTTTTATGATCAATTTAATGGTGATTATACCGCCAATAAATTAAAGTCTATTGCTGATCTTGTTGCATTAAAAGCTGATGAAATACCTACACAAAATTCTGATTTTATCGGTTTTAAAAATGGAGTATTAAATAAAAAAACAGGTGAATTTTTACCTCATCATATTGATCATCATTTACGTTATATTGAAAATATAAAATGCAACACTTATACAAGAACCCCACTTTTTAATAATTGGTTGGATTTTGTGAGTAATGGGAATACACATAAAAAACAGGCTATTTTGGCGGGGTTATATATGATTTTAACCAATAAACACGAATGGGGATTATTTTTAGAGGCGACAGGCGTTGCTGGTGCGGGTAAATCTGTTTTTAGTCAAATAGCTTCTATCATAAATGGACATTGTAATACCGCCTATATTAGTTTACAAGAATTAGAAATAGATAAAAAAAGATCAATGTTGATTGGTAAAAGTTTAGCTATTTCACCCGATCAGAAACCTTATAAAGGTTCAGCTGATGAATTAAAAGCGATTACAGGCGGGGATCAAGTAACGGTTAAGATTAACTATGTAGATGATTTTTCACTAAAATTAAATCCCGTCTTTATGTTGGTAACTAATTACCCTTTATTATTTACAGATAGGAATGGTGGAATTTCAAGAAGACGGGTTATTATTCCTTTTGATAGAGCCATACCTAAAGATCGAAAAGATGTCAATTTTATTGATAAAGTAAAAACAGAGGTTTATGGCATTGTGAACAAGTTATTGTCTTTATTTCCTGATCCTGAAACCGCTAGGGAAGTATTAGAAAATTATAAAGAATTAGATGAAGGGAAGAATATTAAACGAGAAGCAAATCATTTAATAGACTTTTTAGGGCATTTTAAATTAACGGAAGATAGAAAAGGGGCATTAAGGGTTGGAAGTGCAAGAAGTAGTGTTCTAGGTGCTAACAATGAAAGTCTTTATTCGGCGTATTTGTTTTATTGTCAGTGCCATAATATTAACTCTTTAAATGTTTTGAGTTTTAAACAAGCATTACCTGACGCTTTTAAAGAAACAGGTGAGAAAACTCCGTATAGTGAAAAAATGTATTATGGTTATCCAACAACAAATGCTCATTGGAAAGATAGGCATACCTCAATAAGGCAGTGGGAAGGATAACTATTAATAAAAAAAGGGCGTTTTAAATCGCTCTTTTTTATTATTTGAGATTTCTCAAACACAGCAAGAGATGTTATTTTTTTATAATTTGTTTGAAGTTTAACAAACAAAGGATACAAAATGCAAAAGGCAATTTTTGAAATTCTAAAAACGGGAAGATTTAATGGTCGTGATATGGTTGTAAATTTTTCATCTCAAACTTTAGCAGAACTTAAAAAATACTATTCTGAAGATATTCGTATTGCTCCTTTAGTTTTAGGTCACCCTGAAAACGATAAACCACAATATGGAAAGGTTAAAAAACTTTTTCATTTTAAAGATAGCTTATTCGCAGAATCTGAAATATCAGAAGAATTAGTAAAAAAAATTAAAGATGGGGAAATTAGTGGGGTTTCTTGTTCTGTACATTTTCCCGCTTCTAAAACCAACCCCATTAAAGGATTGGGCGTGTATCTAAAACACGTTGGATTTTTGGAAAAAGGAAAAGATGAACCCGCAGTTAAAGGAATGATTAACCCTATTGAAAGTGTTTCCCATATTAATTTAAATAATGGAGTAAATAATATTTTTCTACTAAATGAAGATGAATTTAATCCAAGTCCAAAACTAGGGGAATTACACCAAAAAGCATTATATTTTGAAAAAGTACTAGGTATTGATTATTTAAATGCCTTAGATGTAATTCAATAAGGGGTATGAAATGGATAAAAATATAGAAACATCAGAAGAAAAAAATAACCGTTTAATTGCTGAACTTAGCCAAAAGCAGAAGGATATACAAGAGCGAGAAAATAAAATTTATATTGATGAATTACTTAAAAATGGTCGTTTATTTCCAAGTCAAAAAGATGAGGCTCTATCTATTTTAAATATGGCTACAGGATATGATAACGAGATGGTTATATCATTAAGTGAGGGGGAAAGTTTTGAAAGTAAAATAAAATCATTTTTGGATAAAATGACATTAATTAATTTATCAATGCAAACTACAGACTTAGATATAAATTTGAATAAAAAGCAAAGCGTTTGGAGAAATGAAAATGAAAAAGACCCTGAATTATTAGATTTACAAATAAAAACATATATGAGGAATTATAATGTAAATTATAAGACCGCTTTTGAACATTTAACTAAATAAATCAAAGTGCAAACATAAATATAATAGAGGTAAACAAAAATGACAACACAAACAGAGCAAGATAGCCAAACATTAAAAACACACAGAATTCAAGATCCAGTATTAACTAATTTAGCACAAGGGTATTATAACAATGAACTGGTTTGTGAAGTTCTAATGCCAGTAGTAGAAATAGGAAAAGAGGGCGGTAAAGTTCCAAAGTTTGGACGACAGTCTTTTATACTACCCTCAACCATTAGACACCTAAGAGGAAAATCAAACAGAATAAACCCCGAAGATATAGCTACCATAGATGTACAATTGGAAGAACACGACATTGAATACGGAATTGATTATCGTGAAGAAAATGAAGCGAATTACCCATTATTGCAATATGCTCTTTCTGTAACACAAGATATTATTGCTTTAGGGCGTGAGGTACAAGTTGCTAAATTAGCCCAAGATAGCACTAATTATAAAAGTGATAATGTTATCGCCTTAAAAGGTAATAAAAAGTTTAGTAATAAAAAATCTAATCCTTTAGAAACAATTGAAAACGGAATTTATGCAGTATCAGCTTCTATTGGTATGAAACCAAATACTTGTATTATTGCTTCTAATGTTTGGAAAGAACTGAAAGAAAATGAAGTACTTTTAGAAAGAATTAAATACACTAAAACGGGTATTTTGACTCCTGAAATCTTTGCCGAATTGATTAATATTCCAGTAGTCAAAATTGGCGAAGCAGTTCAAGAAAAAAATGGCAACCTTGAAAAAATTTGGAATGATTGTGTTATTTTGGCTTATGTATCAGAAAGAGCAAAAACTAAAAAAGGCAGTATATTTGACCCAACTTTCGGTTATACTGTACGAAGAAATAAAGGACTTTTTGTTGATAGGTATATGGAACACGGAGGTAAAGTTATTGTAATAAGATGTACGGACATATATAAGCCTCATTTATTGGGTAGTTCAGCAGGATACCTAATTAAAGATTGCTTATAAATAGACAATAAAAAAAGAGTGGTGAAAGCCACTCTTTTTTATAAGGTTGAGTGGGGGTCGAACCCACATACACATAGAACAACAATTCCTGATGGCTTACCTTTAGCCGACCAACCCTACTAACAAGCAGTTTAATAATAATTTAAAAGTAAGTCAATGTGGTTTAATTTTTGATTAAAATAAATTAGTTATATAACCGCTTTTTGATTCCAAAATTTAAATAAGTGGCAAAATAAGCCACTTAAGTGAAAAAACCCACTTGCTATAAATCCTTGTGTATCAATGCTTACAGCGTTTTAAGTGGATAAGTGGGTTTTTTTTACAAAACTTTTATTTTTTTATTTTTATGTTATTTCTGATAAAATTACTGCGAAAAACTAACAAACAAAATTTATTCATTATTTGTTGTTTATCCAGTTTTTTATCTCAATTAGGGCGGGAATAAGTAAAATCTGAAGGGATTAAATGGGTAGTTAGTGTATTATAGTTTATTGTAAACTATTTTGATTTTGTTTTTTAGTACCCAAAATAGTACCCAATTGATTTTGTTTGTTTATAAAAGCTATTTAGAATCAATAGCTTGATTGTTTGATTTTGGTGTGATTATCCCACCACTTTTACCTCAAATCCTTTTATTTCTCTATCTATTTGCAACTGCGTTCCGTTTTATTTGTCTAATGAAAACCAAAATTTAACTTAGGAGAATAAAGTGAAAAAATCACTTTTTTATGTTATTTCCGCTGTGAGTGTGGCAATGATTGCTCCACAAGCGGTCACATCTGAATTAGAAAATGCAAAAAATGTTGTTATTTCTAAGTCTACCCAATCAACCGATGGCTTTAAAATTCTTACCGATAATATCGTAAAAAGTCCTGCAGATAGCGCAAATTATCGAGGCATTTTACTGGATAATGGTATGACGGTATTGCTAATTTCTGATCCAAAAGCCAATAAATCATTGATGTCTGTTGCCTTACCAATTGGTTCAATGGAAGATCCTGATACCCAACAAGGTTTAGCTCATTATTTAGAGCATATGGTGTTGATGGGGTCAAAAAAATTTCCTGAAACCAATGGGTTAGATCATTTTTTAAGTAAAAATGGGGGAAGAAATAATGCTTCTACCAGTAATTCTCGTACGGCATATTATTTAGAGGTAAATAATAATGCCTTTGATGATGCCGCTGCTCGATTGGCTGATGCTTTAGCCGCTCCTTTATTATTAGAATCTAATGCTAAAAAAGAGTTGAATGCGGTCAATTCAGAGATGATTCGGGCTAAATCAAGTGATGGTTATTTACTGTATAGTGTTGAGTTAGCAACAGCAAATTCTGCTCATCCAATCACAAAATTTACAGTAGGAAATAAAAAGACATTATCAGATAAGTCAAACAGTAAATTACAAACTGAACTTGAGCAGTTTTATAATAAATATTATTCGGCAAATTTAGTTAAAGCAGTGCTTTATTCTAATCAATCCTTAGAAAAGCTGGCGAAATTAGCCGTGAATACTTTAGGAACAATGGCAAATAAAAATTTGCAAAAACCTGAGGTTAAGGTACCGCTATACCTTGCAAAACATAAAGGCGTAATGATCCATTATAAGCCAATTAAACCAATGAAATTATTAGAGATTAACTTTGATTATCCTAATAATGAAATGGCATTTAAATCTAAAACCAATGCCTATTTAATTTATATGTTTAATAACAATACCACAGGAACCCTTTCAGATTATTTGATTAAAAATGGTTTGTCTGCTAATGGTATTCAAGCTGGTGCGGATGCTAATTTGGGGCGTAATCGAGGCAGTTTTACGCTTTATATAGATTTAACTAAAAAAGGTTTGGCACAGAAAGATAAAGTGATCTCATTGGTTTTTCAACAGATTGAAGCGTTGAAGAAAGCAGGAATAAAAGAGAGTTATTTCAAAGAGATGGAACAAAGTTTAACGCAAGAGTTTAAACATCTAACTGTAGAAAAACATCTTGGTTTTGTCGAAGATATTACGGATGCAATGTTGCTTTATCCATTGGAAAATGTCATTAATGCAGGATTTATTGCTGAGGCAATGGATAAAAAAGCCATTGAAGAAAAATTAAATGCAATGACATTAGAGAATGCTCGTATTTTATTGGTGAGTAAAAATGCAAAAACCAATCAAACTACGCCTTATATGGAAGCACCTTATTCAGTTGCCAAATTTACTCCACAGCAAAAAGCGAAATGGTTGCGTGTTGATCAAGAGGAGATAATTAAATTACCTGAATTAAATCCTTATTTTGCAACAGATTTTTCGTTAAATGTAACGGATAGTACTCGTTTAAAACCACAAAAAGTGGTTGAGAATGCAGGTGAAAAAATTTACGCAATGGGAAGCCAATATTTTCCTAAAGAGCCAAAAGCGATGATCAGTTTAGATTTTCTGATTGCACCACGAACCAATGCGTTAAAATCAGAAATAACCGAATCATTATTAAATTATATGAATTATCTTGCACTGAACAAATTAGCGTTTCAATCTTCAGTCGCAGGCATAGATGGGGATTTATTTTATAGTGAAAATGGCATTAGTATCAGATTATTAGGCTATCCACAGCACTTTGAGCGTTTAGTGAAAGATGCTCTTACTGAAATGAAGAATGCTGAGTTAAAAGAGAGCGACCTTATTCAAGCAAAACAGCAGATATTGGAAGCCTTAGATCGTCAAAAAAAGGAAAACAGTTTAAATCAGGCGGTGAGTGCATTTCACCATTTGGTCAGTTATCCTTATTTTGAGCGTGAAAAACAGAAAAAAATGGTTTCTAAAATCACCTTACAAGAGATTAAGAAAATGCGAAATCATTTATTTAGTCATACAACAGGGATTGAAGCCTTAGCCGTCGGAAATTTAAGTGATAAGCAGGTTATCTCATTGACGAATACTGCAAAACAGCTGATTCATAACAGTCAAACGGCATTAGGTAAGCAACCATTTATTGATTTTCGTGATGTATCACAAAAAGTGAATTATATTCAGCGAGTACCCAATGAAGATGATGCACTGGTTGCAACTTATTTACTTAAAGGGAATAATCACTGGTTTGATTATGTCCGTTCCACATTGTTAGCGGATATTATTTCTCGCTGGTATTTCAATGATTTACGTACTGATAAGCAATTAGGTTATGTGGTCTCTGCACAAGCTGTACATACAGGCAAAACCTCTGGTTTACATTTTATGGTACAAAGTCCAAATACGAAACCAAAAGGTATAATGGAACATAATCAACGATTCTTTAAAGAGAGTGAAGCAAAATTGCAAGCAATGACTGAACAAGAGTTTGATGAGTATAAAAATAGCTTATTAGAAATATTGCAACAAAAGCCAGAGTCGCTAAGACAAGAGTTTTTACGTTTTGCTTCTGATTTTGATCGTAATAATTTTAAATTTGATCATTTGGAAGAAATTATCAAGATAACCCAACATATCACCAAACAGCAAGTAGTTGATTTTTATCAACAAGCGGTGATGGAGCAACGTGGTTTTGTCTTTATTAGCCAAGCATTGGGGAAAAAATCGAAATTAAGAGATCAGGTTACTTTAAAAGATTTCAAAACAGTGAAAAGTATTGAAAAATTACAAAAAAGTTTACCTGTATCTTATTGGTAAAACAGACTAAATAAAGCGGTGAGATATGATCAATTATTTGCAAATTTTGCTCAGCATCTTACCGCTTGTTTTATAAAATATTCCACATTTTTATTTTGAAGATCATCTATTGTTCTAATTTTTAGATGTCGGCGGTATTTTCCAGTACCTTCCAGTAATTTATTAGGATCTTTCATTAAAAAGCCTTCGACAAACTCGAAAGAAATATGCTGTTTCCTGACAAATAAACCACCAAAATCTTTATTATTAATTGAAAACATAATACCACCATAAATGATTTTTTCATCAGTTGCTTGATGGTTTTCAAAAACTATTTCACGTATTTGGTTTAAAATAAGGTATTTTTCGTTATCAATACTTAATATATCATTCAAAAATGTTTGAACTTGATCACTTTGGGATTTCATCATTATTCCACTTTTTCTGCAAAACCAAGAATGTAACCATTTAAATCTTGTACATAAAATTCTTTCATTCCATACCAAGTTGTTTTTAGGTCAGTGATGGTGAGATTTTTATTTTTTAATGATTGATGTAATTTACTAATGCCGTCAATTTCCATATAGAATGAAACAGTTGCTCCAGTAGTAGAGGTTTTACAAAAAGTCATATCTTGTTGGAAAGAGTCTAAACGCTGTAACATTAATTCAATATTGTCTTTTTGGAGCATTGCGTACACATAGGCTTTATTTTTATCTAATGTCTGTTCGACACCATCTTGGCTTTCAGGCACAGCCATAACTAGCGTAAATCCAAAATGCTCGGTATAAAAATGAACAGTTTCGTTAATGTCCTTTACCGCTAAATTGGGGGATAATTTGTTGATTTTCATAGTTACCTCTTTTTACCAGTTAAAAAATCAAACACAAAATTATCATTTATTTAGTGTTGATAATTGTAAAAATCGGTCGTTTTCATTTCTGTATAGTTCTTTAGGGGTAACACCAGCGTATTGCTTTACTTCTTTGATAAAGTGAGATTGATCAGAATATCCATTGTTAGGAGTTAGTTTTCCTGCTGAGATCTGTTTATAGGAGGATTTAAAACGAATAATTTTTAAGAAATTTTTTAACGAAAAACCAAATTGTTTACTAAAGTAACGGTTAATTTGTCTGCTACTCCAAAAAACCTGTTCCGATAATTCCGTTACTGTTTTTACATTCTGTTGATAGATAAGATCAAATAATGTCAATTTTCTATTATCCATATTTTTAATCTGTGTTATTACATTCTCAATATGATGTGTAGTATGACTAACAAATCGTTCAAATTCATTGTGTTGGAAACTGTTAAGATTCCAAAAATGAAAAGGAAGAGTGTGTTCAGTATCTAAAATTGATTTTATCTCTCTTTGAAAAATATATTCAGCAGCTAAGATCTTAAAACGTATTGCAATAAAAGTTTTATTTTTAGGTATGTCGATATGTTTTGGTGTAGTCCAAATGCCTGTAAGTTTTACTGTTGTTAAAAGGTTATCTTCAAATTCAGCAATTAAATCAAAGTAACCATCTGGTAGGATAGTGTGTTGAATGGCTTTATCAGTTTTATAATACCAAAAACATTCTATGAAATTTTGTAAAAATCCTGTTGGTTTAAGAGCTTTATATTCTATCACAGTGCTACTCTCAAAATGATTTTCTTATTTTAAGCGGTGAGATGTGATCAATTATTTGCAAATTTTTATCAACATCTTACCGCTTAATAGTGACTTATTTTCATTAATTTGGCTAGCAGGGGGTAAGGGAGATTTCTCCCTTATCTAAGTAATACTCAATATCAGTATTACATAAGCACATTGTTTTTTCTTAAACTATTTTTGACCTAATAATTGTCTAATTTGTGCTTTTAAGATATTAATCGCCACTCTGTTTTTGCCACCTTTTGGCACAATAATATCCGCATACTGTTTTGATGGCTGAATAAATTGTAAGAACATAGGACGAACTGTTTTACGGTACTGAGAAATCACAGAGTCCATTGAACGACCACGCTCTTCCATATCTCGTTTTAAACGGCGTATAAAACAAATATCTAAAGGCGCATCAACAAAAATAGACATATCCACTTCATTACGAATCATTTCATCGGTCAGTAATAAAATCCCTTCAAGAATAATGACACGCTTAGGTTCAAAGGATCTAACTGTAGGTAAGCGAGTATGTTCAACATAACTGTATTCTGGAATTTCGATATTATGCCCAGCTTTTAGGGCTTGAAGATGAGAAACTAACAGGGCGTGATCCATTGAATTTGGGTGATCGTAATTGGTTTTAATACGCTCTTCCATTTCTAAATGGCTTTGATCTCGATAATAAGAATCTTCGGAAATAATACCAATATCATCAATACCGAGCTCTTCTTTTAATTCATTATAAATAGTTGAAGCAATGAGGCTTTTTCCTGAAGCTGATGCTCCAGCAATGGCGATAACAATACAAGAGGGGGTGTGTGCTGAATTTGACATAAGATTATCCATTTGTGGTCTAAAACTAGGGTAATTATAGCGTAAAATTAATATTGTTACACTTTTATGTGATGCTTTTGTGGATAGAAATACAGGAGTTTAGTAGAATATTTGTAAATTTTTATGAAAATCGTACCGCTATGACTTTTAACTTGCAGCTTAATCTGCCTAAACTTACACAAAAACATCAAGATCATCAAACATTAGGTAACTTAATTGGGCATTCAGATACACTTGCCATTGCAGAAGCTGCAGAACAATTTAATGGCGTTACCGTTGTTGTTACACCTGATATTCACACAGCACTACGTTTAGAGAATAGCATTAAGCAATTTAGCCATTTATCTGTGCAATTATTTCCTGATTGGGAAACCTTGCCTTATGATAATTTTTCACCTCATCAGGATATTATTTCAACCCGTCTGTCAGCTCTCTTTCAGTTGCAACAGGGCAATAAGCAGATTTTCTTGTTACCCATTCATACGTTATTACAAAAAGTATGCCCAAAAAGTTATTTAGCGAATAATGTATTTTTAATTAAAAAAGGGGATTGTTTTTCAATCGGTAAGTTACGTTCTCAGTTAGAAAGCGCTGGCTATAGAGCAGTAGATCAAGTATTAGAATACGGTGAATATGCAGTGCGAGGAGCGATATTAGATTTGTATCCAATGGGAAGTAACAGCCCTTTTCGATTAGATTTTTTTGATGATGAAATTGATTCAATTCGTACTTTTGACGTAGATACACAACGTACTATTAAGGAAATTGCAGAGGTAAATTTATTACCTGCACACGAATTTCCTACTGATGAAAACGGCATTGAATTTTTTAGGAAAAAATTCCGTGAAAAATTTGCGGAGATTCGTCGAGAGCCAGAGCATATTTATCAACAAGTCAGCAAAGGGGTATTAAACGCAGGTATCGAATATTGGCAACCTCTCTTTTTTGAGGAAATGGCGTCTATTTTTGATTATCTTCCACAAGAAACCTTATTTATTACTTTTGATAGCTTTGTCGAAAAAGCAAAATTATTTCAACAAGATACCAAAAGTCGCTTTGAAAATCGTCGAGTTGATCCAATGCGTCCTCTACTGGAACCTAATGAATTATGGTTTAGCATAGAAGAAATTAATCAATACCTTAAAGCCTATCCTCGTTTGACGTTAACGACTCAAAAAACACGAAAATCGGCCACAAAACTGAATGCAAATATTGCACCTTTACCAGACATTGCGATTCAATCAACACATAAAAATATTTTTAAGCAATTTGAGGATTTTTATACTCACTTTAATGGAAAGATTTTATTTTCAGTAGAAACACAAGGGCGCCGAGAAACCTTATTGGACTTACTCTCTCCCCTTAATATTCAACCTCAACAAGTCAATAATCTTACTGATATTAGTGAGCCTTTTAGCTTAATGATAGGCGCATTAGATCAGGGTTTTATTATAGAAAATCCAAGCGGTGAGTTATTGGCGATTATTTGCGAAACAGATTTACTAGGAAAGAAAATTCATCAACAGGGTAGCCGTGAAAAAAATCGCAATACCATTAATCCTGATACGGTAGTACGTAATTTAGCGGAGTTGAAAATAGGGCAGCCAGTCGTACATCTTGAAAATGGGGTAGGGCGTTATAATGGTTTAGTTACCCTTGATGTAGGTGGTATCAAAGCAGAATACCTTATTTTACAATATGCCGAAGAATCTAAATTATACGTTCCAGTGGCGTCTTTACATCTCATTAGCCGCTATATTGGCGGTACAGATGAAAATGCACCTTTGCATAAATTAGGCAGTGAAGCGTGGGTTCGAGCTCGTCAAAAAGCGGCTGAAAAAATTCGAGATGTAGCAGCAGAGTTACTCGATATATATGCAACCAGAGAAACTAAGAAAGGGTTTGCATATCAATATGATAAAGAATTATACCAACAATTCAGTGCTACTTTTCCTTTTGAGGAAACAGAAGATCAACGTACTGCCATTAATGCGGTTATCAGTGATATGTGTTTACCTAAAGCAATGGATCGTCTTGTTTGTGGAGATGTGGGTTTTGGTAAAACGGAAGTGGCAATGCGAGCTGCATTTTTAGCTGTAATGAACACCAAACAGGTTGCCATTCTGGTTCCGACCACATTATTAGCACAACAACATTTTGAGAATTTTAAGGATCGTTTTGCGAATTTTCCTGTGAATGTAGAAGTGCTGTCTCGTTTTAAAACAGCGAAAGAGCAGAAAGTTATCTTGGAAAAGGTTGCACAAGGAAAGGTGGATATTTTAGTTGGAACGCATAAATTACTACAAAATGATGTCAAATTTAATGACTTAGGGCTATTGATTATTGATGAAGAACATCGTTTTGGCGTCAGACAAAAAGAAAAAATTAAACAGTTACGTGCCAATGTGGATATTTTAACCCTTACCGCAACCCCTATTCCACGTACTTTAAATATGGCATTTAATGGTATTCGAGATCTCTCAATTATTGCCAGTCCCCCTGCTCGACGATTAAGTACTAAAACCTTTGTACGACAAAATGATGACAACATTATTAAAGAAGCCATTTTACGTGAAATTTTACGTGGTGGTCAGGTCTATTATCTACATAATGATGTTGCAACCATTGATAATTGTGCGGATAAACTTATTGAATTAGTACCAGAAGCACGTGTTGTGATTGGGCACGGACAAATGCGAGAGCGAGATCTAGAACGAGTAATGAGTGATTTTTATCATCAACGTTTTAATGTGTTAGTGTGTTCAACTATTATTGAGACAGGTATTGATGTACCTACAGCGAACACTATTATTATTGAACGAGCAGATAAATTTGGTTTGGCACAGCTACACCAATTACGTGGACGTGTGGGGCGCTCACATCATCAAGCTTATGCTTATTTACTCACACCACACCCAAAAACTTTGACTAAAGATGCGAAAAAGCGTTTAGAGGCATTAGAATCCCTTGATAATTTGGGAGCAGGCTTTATGTTAGCAACGCACGATTTAGAGATTCGAGGAGCAGGGGAGTTACTAGGAAGTGAACAGAGTGGACAAATCAGCTCTGTTGGCTTTTCTCTTTATATGGATCTCCTTGAAAATGCAGTACAAGCACTACAAGAAGGGAAAGAACCAACACTTGATGAAATTACTCAACAACAAGTTGAAATTGAGTTACGTATTTCAGCATTATTACCAGAGGATTATGTCCCTGATGTGAATATGCGTCTCTCATTTTATAAACGCATTGCCAGTGCAGAAAATGCAAGGGAATTAAAAGAGTTAAAAGTAGAATTAATAGACCGCTTTGGGTTACTACCAGAGCCGACAAAGAATTTATTTCAAATCACACAACTTCGTCATACGGCAAAACAAATAGGGTTGAAAAAAATAGAGGCAAGTGTGAAAGGAGGGTATTTAGAATTTAAAGAAACAGCTACTCCAGATCCAATGAAGTTTTTAAACTTAATTCAATCAGATAAACAAAAATATCAATTTGATGGACCTTTTAAGTTTAAATTTACAGTACCATTACTAGAATCACATCAAAGATTGGCTTTTGTGACTCAGCTATTGAATGACCTAATAAAGGGATAGCGGTGCGATATTGTTCATTTTTTGCAAAAATGGGTGAAACTTTAGCCTAATAAAAATTTTTTAAAAAATAGGGTTTGACATCAAGTGATAAATCTCTAAAATACGCACTCATTGAAGCGTTATTTCTAAATAACATTTCTATGCGGGAATAGCTCAGTTGGTAGAGCACGACCTTGCCAAGGTCGGGGTCGCGAGTTCGAGTCTCGTTTCCCGCTCCATTTTAAAATACGTTGCCCGAGTGGTGAAATCGGTAGACACAAGGGATTTAAAATCCCTCGGCTTTCGGGCTGTGGCGGTTCAAGTCCGCCCTCGGGCACCATTTTTAAAATGAACGACATACCAAAATATTGCGGGAATAGCTCAGTTGGTAGAGCACGACCTTGCCAAGGTCGGGGTCGCGAGTTCGAGTCTCGTTTCCCGCTCCATTTTAAAAGCATTGCCCGAGTGGTGAAATCGGTAGACACAAGGGATTTAAAATCCCTCGGCTTTCGGGCTGTGGCGGTTCAAGTCCGCCCTCGGGCACCATTTAAAATCTTATAAAAATCAAAGTAAAAGTCAAAATGTTTCAGGAATAGTTCTGGTGGTGAAATGTTATTCTACCAGGAATATAGTTGTGAATTTGAGTCCTAATTTTTACTTTACCCATTATCCAAACTTAGACACAAGGGATTTAAAATTCCTCGGCTTCCTAACTATGGCAATTTAAGTCCACTCTTAGTACCATTTTCTATCAAGAAAATTCCGCAATATATAGATTTTTGCTTCATTCTTCTTTACAATGCGGAGATCAATTTTAACTTTTAAAATTTACATTTATGGAAGAGACACAATGACTGATTATAAAAATACTCTAAATTTGCCTGAAACAGGCTTTCCTATGCGTGGGAACTTAGCAAAGCGTGAACCTGAAATGTTAAAAAATTGGTATGACAAAGGCTTATACCAAAAGATTCGTCAATCATCAAAAGGTAAAAAAAGCTTTATTTTGCACGATGGCCCTCCTTATGCGAACGGTAATATTCATATTGGGCACGCAGTAAATAAAATTTTAAAAGATATTATTATTAAATCCAAAACGGCGTTAGGTTTTGATTCGCCTTACATTCCAGGTTGGGATTGTCACGGTTTACCAATTGAATTAAAAGTAGAAGGTATTGTAGGTAAACCCAATCAGAAACTTTCTGCAGCAGAATTTCGTAAAGAATGTCGTAAATATGCAACTGAACAAATTGAAGGTCAGAAAAAAGATTTTATTCGTTTAGGTGTATTAGGGGATTGGGATAATCCTTATTTAACAATGAATTTTGACACCGAAGCCAATATTATTCGTGCTTTTGGAAAAATGGTCGCAAATGGTCACTTATATAAAGGTTCAAAACCTGTTCATTGGTGCTTAGATTGTGGTTCATCATTAGCAGAAGCAGAAGTTGAATATGAAGATAAAACATCACCATCAATTTATGTGCGTTTTAGTGCTGTAAATCAGGAAGAAGTGGCACAAAAATTTAATGCGAAGGGCGAAGGTAAAATTTCAGCCGTTATCTGGACAACTACCCCTTGGACAATGCCATCTAACCGTGCGATTGCATTAAGTGCAGAGTTAGAATATCAATTAGTACAATTCGGCGATGAGCGTGTAATTTTAGCAGCTGAATTAGTTGAAGAAGTAGCAAAAGAAGTTGGTATTGAAGAGTATCAAGTCTTAGGTTCAGCGAAAGGTAAAGAGTTAGAATTATTACGCTTTAACCACCCATTCTATGCATTTGATGTGCCATTTATTTTAGGCGATCACGTTACTACTGATGGCGGTACAGGTTTAGTTCATACAGCACCAGATCACGGTCAAGACGACTATGTGATTGCACGTCAATATAACATTGAAATGGCAGGCTTAGTGGGTAATGACGGTAAATTTATCCCTAGCACTGAATTTTTTGCAGGCTTAGGCGTATTTGAATCAAATGGTGCAGTGTTAGAAAAATTAGATGAGACTGGTGCATTGATGAAAATGAAAAAAATTCGTCATAGCTATCCACACTGCTGGCGTCATAAAACACCAATTATCTTCCGAGCCACACCACAATGGTTTGTGGGAATGGAAACGCAGGGCTTGCGTAAATTAGCCTTAGGCGAAATCAAAAATGTACGTTGGATTCCAGATTGGGGTCAAGCTCGTATTGAAAAAATGGTTGAAAACCGTCCTGACTGGTGTATCTCTCGTCAGCGTACTTGGGGCGTACCAGTAACTTTATTCATTCACAATGAAACCGAAGAATTACACCCACGTACCGTTGAGTTAATCGAAGAAGTAGCGAAACGTGTTGAAAAAGACGGGATTCAAGCGTGGTGGGATTTAGATCCAAAAGAATTATTAGGCGAAGACGATGCTCAAAACTATCGTGCGGTAAAAGATACCTTAGATGTGTGGTTTGACTCAGGATCAACTTATGCGTCTGTGGTACAAAATCGTGCTGAATTTAATGGTAACGACATCGATCTTTATTTAGAAGGCTCGGATCAACATCGTGGTTGGTTTATGTCATCGTTAATGCTTTCTTGCTCAACAGACAATAAAGCACCATACAAACAAGTCTTAACGCACGGTTTCACGGTGGACGGTCAAGGACGTAAAATGTCTAAATCGATCGGAAATATCGTAACGCCACAAGAAGTAATGGATAAATTTGGTGGTGATATTTTACGTTTATGGGTAGCTTCAACAGACTACACTGGCGAAATGACCGTTTCTGATGAAATCTTAAAACGTTCAGCGGATGCTTATCGTCGTATTCGTAACACCTCACGTTTCTTATTAGCAAACTTAAACGGTTTTGATCCAAAAACAGATTGTGTGAAACCAGAAGAGATGATCAGCCTTGACCGCTGGGCGGTAAGCTGTGCATTAGAGGCTCAAAAAGAAATTATTGAGGCTTATGATAATTATCAATTCCACACCGTTGTACAACGTTTAATGCGTTTCTGTTCAATCGAAATGGGATCGTTCTATTTAGATATTATCAAAGACCGTCAATATACAACTAAAGCGGACAGCATTGCTCGTCGTAGCTGTCAAACAGCGTTATGGCACATTTCAGAGGCATTGGTTCGTTGGATTGCTCCAATTCTTTCATTCACAGCAGACGAAATTTGGAATTGTTTACCTGAAATTGAGCGTGCGGAATTTGTGTTTACCGAAGAATTTTACACAGGTTTATTTGGTTTAGATGAAGCAGATCAGTTGGATAATGCTTACTGGCAACAGCTTTTAGCCGTACGAACAGAAGTAAACCGAGTATTAGAACAAGCTCGTAATGATAAAGTGATTGGTGGTGCATTAGAAGCCAAAGTGACCCTTTATGTAAATAAAGAGCTTCAAGAGTCATTGGAAAAACTACGCAATGAGTTACGTTTTGTGTTAATTACATCACAAGTAATTTTGAAACCTCTTGCTGAAGCTGATGTCCAAGTCGGTGAATTAGATGGCTTAGCCGTGAAAGTGGAACGAGCAGAAGGTGAAAAATGTCCACGTTGCTGGCATTTTTCAACAGATATCGGCTCACACGCAGAACACGGTGCAATCTGTGGTCGTTGTGTAGAAAACGTAGCGGGTGCAGGCGAACAACGTCATTTTGCGTAATAAAACTGATAATTATTGTAAAGACGTAGTGTGCTACGTCTTTACATATTTTAATAGATACAAGCGGTCACATTTGATAAAAATTTTACAAATATATAATGATTTATTGGAGAGAAAAATGCTTACGTCATTGAAAATAAACAAGGCAAGATCTCACGTAAAAAATTTAGATTACATACCAACAAAGGCTGAAAACATTGAGTTTCTATTAGAAACCCCTCAATTTAAACAGCATATTCTAAATTTAATTCATCAAGCGAAAGAGCGAATTTATATTACCTCCCTCTACTGGGAAAAAGATGAAGCAGGTCAAGAGATTTTAGATGCACTTTATCAAGCAAAATTATCTCGTCCTGAATTAGATATCAAAGTACTGGTTGATTGGCACCGTGCTCAACGAGGACGAATAGGTGAAAAAGAAGCAGGAAGTAATGCTGACTGGTATTATGAAATGCACCAGAAATATGCCAATGATAAACAAAATGAAATTCCTTTTTATGGTGTACCGATAAATAGTAGAGAGCTTTTTGGTGTATTGCATTTAAAAGGTTTAGTCTTTGATGATACCCTGCTTTATAGTGGTGCAAGCATTAATAATGTTTATTTACATCAATTAGATAAATATCGTTGCGATCGTTATCACCAAATTAAAAATCAAGCCTTAACCGATTCAATTGTTCATTTTACTAATGAACATATTTTAAGCCAAGAAGCTGTAAATCGTTTAGATGTATTAGAACGAAGAAAAACCACCGAAATTCGCCCTCAAATAAAAGCATTCCGTAAATATTTAAGTTATCAGCAATATCGACTTCCAAAACCTTATCGAGAAGAGGGATTAGGTTTAGCTTTGTTGTTAGGGTTAAAACGTAAAAAAAATCAATTAAATAAAACCATTGAAGCTCTATTTTGTTTAACAGAACAAAAATTAACAATTTGTACTCCTTATTTTAATTTCCCAATTACTATTAGAAATCGTATTGCGTGGTTATTAAAAGCAGGTAAACAGATTGAGATTGTAGTGGGAGACAAAACAGCCAATGATTTTTATACTAAGCCTGAAGAGAAATTCACTCTAGCTTCTGCATTACCTTATCTTTATGAAAAGAACTTACGTGCTTTTTGTAAGCGTCATCAACGCTACATTGATAATGGGCAATTAATTATTCGTTTATGGAAAAATGAGGAAAATACTTATCACCTTAAAGGCGTGTGGATTGATCATCAATATATTTTATTAACAGGAAATAATTTAAACCCAAGAGCTTGGCGATTAGATGCCGAAAATGCGGTATTAATTTCAGATCCAAAAGAGGAATTAAAACCAAAAGCCGTTCAAGAATTGACAAAAATTCGAGAACATACACAAATTTTAAAACATTATACAGATTTGGAAATGGTGCAAGATTATCCTAAAGATGTACGTAAAGTTTTAAAACGATTTGGTCGTGTTAAGTTAGATAGAGTAATTAAAATGTTACTCTAAGCGGTCACATCGAATCAAAAATTTACAAATTTTATGGCATTATTGATAACAACGAAATGTACGAACTGTGATATGTGTGAGCCTGAATGCCCCAATCAGGCAATCTCAATGGGAGATGAAATTTATGTGATTGATCCTGCACTCTGTACAGAGTGTGTTGGTCATTATGAAGTACCTACCTGTCAAAAGGTATGTCCTATTTCAAATTGCATAAAAAAAGATCCCGATAATGAAGAAACGCAGGAGCAATTATGGGAACGCTTTGTGATGATTCATCATTTTAAGGAAATAGAATGAATAAAACTAAATTAGCAACGACAGTACTGTCTCTCGTTATTGGTGTGGGAGTAATGTTATTTTCAAGTGAAGACAAGGTTCAAGCAAAATCACATCAAAATAATAACTATTCAAAAAGTAAAAGCTATTCGAATAAAAAAGCATATTATGATACGGATATAAGCCGAGATAAATATGGAAAAAATCAGGCTTCGGTTGATTATTATATGTTGGCATTATCGTGGTCACCAGGTTTTTGTGAATATAAAAAGCGCTCTTCTAATGGCAATTTACCAAGAGGTTTAAAATATCAATGTGCTAACCCTCACAAGTTTGGTTGGGTGATTCACGGTTTATGGCCTCAAAATCGTTCGGCTCGTCAAATTGATGAGCATCCTCGTTTTTGCCAAGGTGATTTACCTCCTGTAGATGAAAAAATTCTTGAAAAATATATGAAAGAATCACCGGGTAAAGCTTTATTGCAAGGTGAGTGGGAAAAACACGGTGCTTGTGCATTTAAAAAGCCACAAGATTATTTCAATATGCAACGTGCTTTGTATAATTCGATTAAATTGCCGAATAAAAAATTGAATCGTAAAGCTTTATTTAGTTGGGTTCGTAAAAATAATCCGCAGCTAAGTAGTGTTTATTTAGGTGCTTCTCGCAATGAGCTTTATATTTGTTATAACAAAAAATGGAAGCCAATTAATTGCCCTAAAAGCCGTTATTAATCTTAATAAAAATAAAGGGCAAAGTAGGCGTACTAGTCATCTACTTATTTAATCCCTCCTTATCCTCCTTTGATAGTTTATTCAAGGAGGATTTTTATTTCATAAAGATCTTGAATAATAATTCCGTATTTTATTACTAATTACTTGAGGGGATAGTATGTCTTTCCAACAACAATTTAAAACATTATTTACACAATCATTAGATACGTATTGTAAAGCGCGTTATATCACGCCACAACAATTAACAGAAACACAATGGTATCAATTGATAGCAAAAGTAAGCCAAGAGGCAATTTTGCAAAAAGATGATTACAAGTTACCGCTTGCAGACACACGTCACGTCAATTATCTCTCAATGGAATTTTTAGTGGGACGTCTATTGGGAAATAATTTACAAAATTTAGAACTTTATGATGTTGTTGCAAAAGAAGTTGCACAATATGGTGTGAACTTAGTTGATATTTTAGAACAAGAAACCGATCCTGCATTAGGAAATGGGGGATTAGGACGCTTAGCAGCGTGCTACTTAGACTCAATGGCAAGTCTCGCACAACCTGCAACAGGTTATGGATTGCATTATCAATATGGATTATTTAAACAGTATTTTTCATCAGAAGGTCAACAAAAAGAAGAAGGTGATGCGTGGAATCGTGATTTTTATCCTCAGAAACAACACCATTCAGATTTTGCACAATTAGTTAAATTTGGTGGAGAAGTGACTCCTATTTCACAAGATAAATACCATTGGAAAGCAGAGTGGTACGTGAAAGGAGAAGCCTTTGATTTACCTGTTGTCGGCTATAAAGGTGTTCAACAACCACTTCGCCTATGGCAAGGCTACAGTGAGATTAGCTTTGATTTAGCAAAATTTGATGAAGGGAAATATTTAGAAGCTGAACGTAGAGTGGTTGATGCTTCTAAATTAACTAAAGTTTTGTATCCTAACGATAATCATCAAACAGGTAAAATATTGCGTTTAATGCAGCAATATTTCCACTGTGCGTGTTCTGTTGGTGATATTATCAAACGTCATTTAGCGAAAGGGCGAAAACTTGAACAGTTAGCAGAGTTTGAAGTGATTCAGCTTAATGATACTCACCCTGCTATTGCAATTCCTGAATTAATGCGAGTGCTACTGGACGAATATGATTTCTCATGGCAACAAGCGTGGCAAATTTGCTCAAAAACCTTTGCTTATACTAATCACACTTTATTACCAGAGGCATTAGAGCAATGGGATCAAAACTTACTAGCAAGTTTACTGCCTCGTCACTTTATGATTATAGACCGCATTAATAATGAGTTATATCACCAAGTGAAAGAGCACTTTAATGAAGATGAGTTTTCAGAAATATGGCAACAAACTGCTATTTTATTTGGTTATCGAGTAAGAATGGCCAACCTTTGTGTGGTAGGCTCTTTTGCAGTGAATGGAGTCGCAAAAATTCATTCTGATTTAGTGGTCAGTGATTTATTCCCTGCTTATGCACGCCTATTTAAAGATCGTTTTTATAATGTAACCAATGGTGTAACACCACGCCGTTGGATTCGTCAGGCTAATCCATTATTGAGTCAATTACTTGATCAGCATATTGAAGGGGATTGGACACAAGATTTATCACTATTACAACAAATTGAAAAATTTGCAAAAAGTAAAGAGTTCCAAACAACTTATGCACAAATTAAACAAGCGAATAAAGAGCGCTTAGCGGCTAAAATTAAAGATGAACTAGGGCTTGATGTTGATACAAAGGCTATTTTTGACGTGCAAATTAAACGTTTCCACGAATATAAACGCCAACAACTTAATTTATTAAACATCATTGCAACCTATCAAGAAATTAAAGCTAATCCAACTCAAGAGGTTGTGCCACGAGTCTTTATTTTTGCAGGTAAAGCCGCACCGGGTTATTTTATGGCGAAACAGATCATTTATACGATTAATAATGTAGCAAAAGTGATTAATAATGACCCTGATATGCAAGGTAAGTTACAAGTCATTTTCTTACCTGATTATCGAGTCAGCTTGGCAGAAATCATTATTCCAGCTGCAGATGTATCAGAGCAAATTTCCCTTGCAGGAAAAGAGGCATCTGGAACAGGAAATATGAAATTGGCCTTAAATGGTGCGATTACGTTAGGTACCCTTGATGGTGCAAATGTAGAAATCGCCGATTATGCAGGCAGTGATAATGTGGTGATTTTTGGACACACGGTGGACAGCATTAATCAGGTATTACAACAAGGTTATAACCCTAAAAGCTATTATGAAAGTGATAAGACATTAGCAAAAGCCATTGATGCCTTAACATATGGAACCTTCTCTGAAGGAGATAAAACCTGCTTTAAACCATTGGTGGATGAGCTGCTAAATAATGATCATTTCTGTACCCTTGCAGATTTTGCGAGTTACCGTCTTGCTCAACAAAAAATTGCAAATTTTTATCAAGATCGTACCGCTTGGCTTGAAGCCACTATCTTAAATACAGCTCGACTTGGTATATTTAGTTCAGATCGTTCAATTCAAGATTACCAAGCACAGATTTGGAAAAATCTTCCTCAATAATGATGCGATTTTATGAAAATTCCTTCCCTATCTTTCTCTTTAGGGAAGGAATTATGCATCATTGCTACATTTGTATCCTACCATTTTATGTTGATTTTATAGAAAAATAGCACACTTCTCATTCGTTTTAATAGTCAGTTCGTCGTTTTATTGGTTTGAGGACTTTTGTTAAAAAATGAAATGCTAATTTATTTTTTTATTTTAAATCAATGTGTTACCCATATTTTAAGGGGCGGATAAATTCTATTAAACAAAATAATAATTTAAAATGTGCAACAAATGTTAAATTTGTAATTGACAAAATAATGGGCTGGCGTATTATACAGCACTATTAGTACATTACCCATGCTATTATTGTGTATAAGAGTATGTGTGTTGGTAATTTACTAATATTTTTGTTAACTTTAAGGAGTATAAAATGTTAAACAAGTTAAATAATTTAACTACACAGGCTTATGTTTCAGTAACTGAAGCATATCGCAATTTTAGAGAAGATAACCGTGGTGTAACTGCGATTGAATATGGTCTGATTGCTGTATTTATTGCTGCTTTCGTTATAACTGTATTTAGTAGTGATACTGGTTTTATTGCTCAAATGAAATCTAAATTTACAGAATTAGGTAGTAAGATTTCTTCTGTTGGTTTTAGTAGTACTGCTGCTGGTGGAACAACAGGTGGTTAATAGTTAGTAATACTTTTGTATTATTAATTCAGAGCTTGATCTTTGTGGATCAAGTTCTGAAAAAATAAAGGATTATCAATGATCTTGATTACTATTTTTGTTAGCCTGATTTTAATTTGGATTTCTTGGACAGATATTTCTAGCAGAACAATCAGTAACCAAGCTGTATTGATTTTATTATTGGCATTATTGCCTTTTTGTTGGTTTTTTTATAAACAAGTTTTTATTTTATCAGCAATAGTCACTCTAATTATTGGTTTTCTGTTGTTTATGGGTAAGATTATTGGTGGTGGAGATGTGAAACTTCTCACTGTTTTAATGCTTGCTATTCCTTATGAACAGATCACATCTTTTTTATTTTTAACCAGTTTTTTTGGACTATTGTTAGTAATTGTAGGCTGGATTTGGTTTAGGCAGAATATTAAACAGCAAGGATTGCCTTATGGTGTGGCGATAAGTGTGGGTTTTTTAGCTAATATTTGGCTATATAATTAAGAGTCAATATTATTTGATGTGAGTGCACTTAACTTTATTTTCCATTGAGTATTTGAGGATTTTACTGTGAATTATCGAGTCTTATTTATTATTTCTTTTCTTATTCTAGGTATTGGTTTTGCAGGGTTATTTTTATCTACTGAAGACACGCCAATTGCTCCGGTAAAAACTACTCAAACACAAAATGCTAAATCAGAAGAAAAAACAACACCTAAAGTTACGACAGTTATGATTACGGTGGCAGTGGTAAAAAAAGATCTTGTTAAAGGTCATCTGTTGCAAGAAAGCGATTATCAAATTTCTAATGTACCGTTAAAAATTGTAGAGGGGGAAACCGTTTCTTTACTCGACTACAATTTAAAATCTATCTTTATCAAAGAAAAAGTGAAGACTTTACAAGGTTTTTTATTACAACAAAATGTGGCAAAAGATTCAATTCTTAATCCTTCAGATATACTGTCACCACATTCTCCAGATTTTTTAGTGGCAAGTCTTGAACCTTCTCAGGAAGTCGCATATCAAGTACCAATTCGACAGTCTGACAGTTATTTATTACAAACTATTAAAGGGGGTAATTATGTTTCTATTTATTCTTTTCAAAATAGTTTAGGAAGAGCAAATCAACATCGCAATGATTTAGTTAAGATAATTGATGATTTATTAGTATTACAAATCATTCGATTAAAACAAAATGAAGATGAAACGGAACAATGGCAACAGGATAAGTCGAGTACGGTTGTAGGTTTTATTGCATTAAAAATGACAGCTAAACAAATTAAATTATTATATTCATTGCCGAAAGAGGCTCGTTTAATTTTGTTGCCAGTGGATAAACCTTCATCAAATAAAGCTCGTGGTACATTTATTCGAAAATTAAGAGGTTAGTTTTATGCGTAATATTCTTATTAGCGTTTTATGGGGCATTATCTTTTTATTCCCAATGGAATTAAGTGCTAAAACCTTTTATTTTGAGCAAGGGCAGAGCAAGCATTTTAAATTAAAAGATAAAATTGATACTATTTTTATTTCAGCTCCCGCTATTGCTGATTATGAGATTTTGGATGATAACAGCTTTGTTGTTTATGCTAAAGGGGATGGTTTGACTGAAATTAGTGTATTGGGCATTGATGGGCAGGAGTTAATGTCAGATACTTTTGTAGTAGATGGACCTATTAACGATATAGCGAATGTGAATGATCAGATTAATATCCGTTTTCCAAATAGTAATTTATGGGTGAAAAAAATTGGTAAAGCCTATGTAATTGAAGGTAAAGCAAAGAATGATCGTGAAGCCGAAGAGGTGAATCGTATTGTTGGAGAGGCTGTTGGTGCATCATCACAAAAAATTTCTAAAAGTATAGATGGTCAACCAGCTCCTTTTTTAGATAGCTATAAATATAAGAATGTAATTAATCTTGCTGATTCACAAGAGAGCACTCAAATTAATGTGAAACTAACTGTTGCAGAGGTAAGTAAAAAGTTTACTGAAGAGTTGGGTATCAAATGGGATCATCTACAAGGTTCCGTATTGAAAAATCCTACACGAGGAGTGAATATTCAAGCTGGTTTTAATGGTGCTAGTGGTTTTTTAAAGTTGATTAATGCTGGTAATTTTGGGCTTTTTATCAATGCTCTTAATGATCAGAATAATGGTAAAATTTTGGCAGAGCCGAATATTTCAATGTTATCAGGTGAAACATCTAATCTTTTGGTTGGAGGGCAAGTGCCTTTTGTACAACAGGATAAAGATGGTAAGGCAACGGTGATTTATAAAGATTTTGGAGTTAAGTTAGGTGTAGGGGCTAAACTTCAAAAAAATGATCGAGTACGTCTAATGTTGAAGCAAGAAGTAAGCTCATTAAGTAAATCTTTAAATAATGGGTTTAATGTTCCCTTGATTCATACTCGTCGATCTACTTCTACATTTGAATTAGCTAATGGAGAAAGTTTTATTATTGGTGGATTATATTCTTCTGAAGATTCAGAAGGTTTAGCAAAAGTGCCCTTTTTAGGTGATATTCCAATATTAGGTGCTTTTTTTCGTAATGCAACTACAGATAGAAGAAGTAGAGAGTTAGTGATTGTAGCGACGGTTAACTTTGTTAAACCAGTTCAGGGAGAAGATGTAGTTTACCCAAGTTTTGAGAAAACAGGTACAATGGAACGTTTTTTTAATACTACGCCTATTAAAGATACTTATCATAAAACCTTAACCACTAATTTCTTAAAACGTGGAGGATTTATTCAATGAGAATTATAAAGTTGATGATGACCAGTGTGGTGATGTTGTTTTCTTTAGTCGCAAAAGCTGATCTTGTACTGCCAGTGGATAGTAACTTTGCTCCCGTAGTAAATAAATCTGAACTGTATGTTCTGTTTGATGCTTCAGAAGGAGCAGTACAACAATTAACAAATAATATTCGTCGTAGTATTGGCAGTGATCTAAGTAAACGAGTGACCCTTGTATATGAAAAGCAACAACGAAAAAATGCAGTTAAAATTCGTAAAATATTGCGCCAATTAGGTCTTTCTTCTACACATATCCGTTTGATTAAAAAAAAGAATGCTATTTATCCTCTTTATGCTCAAGTACATAGCATCACAAGAGAAAAAGTAGCTTGTAAATTATATAACCTAGATCAAGTGTTTTTTAATGAACGTCGTTCTTGTGCGGTGGAGAGTAATCAACGTATTCAGTTAAAATATTAGAGGAATAAATGTTATGTTATTGCTGGATAGTGAACAACTAGTTACAGATAGTGCCCATAAAGTTGCTATCATATCTTCATCAAATGCCCTTCAGGAGAAAATATCACAGTTACTACGCTCTCGAGGTATTGAAAATGTAGATATAATTAGGCAGGATTTTCATAGTGAAAAAGTAGTTTTAAATGCAGAAGATACTGTTGGAGTTATAATTGACATTAGTGATGAATCTGATGTCAATATTATTACAGAATATGTTAATGCAGTAATTCCCAAGCAAATGTGGTGCTGTTTAGTTGGGCATAGTGACTCTATTTCTCTTGCTCAAAAATTAATGGATAAGAATATTTTATACTTTCATAGTGAGCTACAATTAAATTTGATGATGGATAAAATTACTTCTTCTACATTGACGGTTTCTCAAACCCGACATACAGTAAAAGTGTGTGTGTTAGGGTGTAAAGGAGGGGTTGGAAGTAGCTTTATTAGTGCTCATCTTGCTCATCAAATTAGCAATTATAAAAAAGTACCAGTATTGTTAGCTCAAGGTAAGAATGGAACACAGGATTTAGATTTATTATTTAATAAAAAATTACAAGGAGATATAGTTGAATATAACCAGTATTTAGATATTTTTAGTGGTAATATTGAACGATTGCCTCTATCAGATACTGAAAAATATAATTTTATTGTTTACGATCAACCTATTTTTAATGTAGATAAAGATAATTTTGTTGATTTCTTCGAGTACAGTAATAGCTTTGTTTTGGTAGTTGAGCGTAGTGTTAATTCGTTACGTATTGCAAAACAATTTCTTGATTTATGTAGTCGGGAACGTGGTAATGGTCATTTGATTCGTACTTTTGTTTGTGTTTCTGATAGTAAATTAGAACTATCAAAGCAGATGGCAAAAGCTGATATTGAAACCTTACTTGGCTATCCAGTTGATGCTGTTATTCCATTTTTGAGAAAAAGCACTGCAAAGGATGTACTTTCTGTTAAATTGTCACGAGGAACATTAAGAATTTTCAAAAAATTGGCGATGAGAATTATCGGAGTGTTATCTCGTCAAGCGATGAAAGAAAGAAAAAGTTTGTTTAAAGCCATTTTCAAAAAAATACTGAGTAACTAGTGTATGTTAACAAAAGAACAACAAATATTTTTTCGGGAAGAAATTTTAAGTAACCTAGATATAGAAAAGCTCGATCTGGTTAGAGATAGAAGAGATAAATTGATTGATGAATTGGTACAAGTCGTTCATCAAGTAACAGCCAAGACTAAGAATTATCTTACCGGTGCAGATGTCAATTTAATGGCAGAAATGATTGCTGATGAAATTCTTGGCTATGGTCCTTTGCGGGAGTTGATGGAAGATGATGGTATTAATGATATTTTAGTTAATGGTCCAGATGATGTGTGGGTTGAGCGAGCAGGCATTTTAGAAAAAACCAATAAAACATTTATTAATAATGAGCAATTGACTGATATTGCTCGTCGTTTGGTTTCCTTAGTTGGACGTCGTATTGATGATAGTTCTCCGCTTGTGGATTCTCGTTTACCAGATGGTAGCCGTTTAAATGTAGTGGTGCCTCCAATTGCGTTAGATGGGACATCTATATCAATTCGTAAGTTTAGTAAGGCTAAAAAATCGTTACAAGAATTAGTTGGCTTTGGTTCAATGACATTGCAAATGGCTAACTTTTTGATTATTGCAGCACGTTCTAGGGTTAATATTATTGTTTCTGGTGGTACTGGTTCAGGGAAAACAACCTTATTGAATGCTTTGTCTAGCTATATTTCTCATACAGAGCGGGTGATTACATTAGAAGATACGGCAGAGTTAAAATTAGACCAGCCTCACGTAGTAAGACTTGAAACAAGGGTTGCAGGGGTTGAGCATACTGGGGAAGTTTCGATGCAGGATTTAGTTATTAATGCGTTGCGTATGCGTCCAGAACGAATTATCGTGGGAGAGTGTCGTGGTGCAGAGGCTTTTCAAATGCTACAAGCAATGAATACTGGACACGATGGTTCAATGTCTACTTTGCATGCCAATAATCCGAGGGATGCGCTTGCTCGTCTTGAGTCAATGGTAATGATGTCCAATGCAAATTTACCACTTGAGGCCATTCGCCGTAATATTTCTTCTGCAGTTAATATCATTGTCCAAGCTTCTCGTTTAAATGATGGTTCAAGAAAGGTAACTAATATTACTGAAGTTATGGGGATGGAAAGTGGGCAAGTAGTATTACAGGATATTTTTTCTTACCAGCCAACTAGAGAGCGCACTGTAGAAGGGAAAATTATTGGTAATTTTGTATCGCATGGTTTGTTATCTCACTCTATTGTTGCTCAAAATGCTCAGATATTTAATTTAAGTGCTGAACTACAAAGCCTCTTTGCAGGAGATGTAGAGCAATGATTTTGTATTATTTAATTTTTACTTTTGGGGTGTTGTTGATTGTTTATACAACAATCAATTTCTTTACTACTAAAAAGAAAATTAATGCAATAGATAGTAGTCCTAGCTCTTTGGCTTCATTTTGGAAAAAGTTAGTAGCAAACTTGGTGTTATGGAAATTTTATTTTGTAGGAGGAAAACCACAAAATTTGATACGTAATGTTTTTATTAGTTGTATTATTTTTCTTGCTGGTTTTTATGTTAATTATGCTTATATCAAATTAGATCGTAATATATTTATACCATTATTTTTTATAATAATGATTATTGTTGTTTGGAAATGGGGACAGAGGCGTAATCGTATTATTTTTGAGAATTCTTTTCCAGAAGTTATTCAAATATTAAATAGTGCAACTACGGCTGGAGCTGGTCTGTTACAAGCGTTAGAACGTTGTGGTAAAGATATTTCTGGTCAATTAGGCGATGAGTTTAAAAAAATAAATAAGCGATTGGCAATTGGAGAAGATGCCTCTTCTGTACTTGAGGATAGTTATACACGTTATCCTTATAAAGAATTTTATTTCTTTATTATTATTATAAGAGTCAATCTTGAAAAAGGTGGGCAAATGAGGGAAGTTATTAGTCGTTTAGGACGAGTGATTGCAGATAGTCGGAAAATGGAGCAGAAAAAGAAAGCGATGACATCAGAAGCTCGTATTTCTGCAATGATTGTTTCTTCTTTCCCTTTTTGCTTTTTCATTTTTATGAAAATGATGATGCCAGAAAATTTTGATTTTGTAATTAATGATCCTAATGGTCGTATTATCCTCTATTATGTATTGGGCAGTGAGTTTGTGGGTATCTTCATTGTTTGGTGGTTGATGAGGAGAGCAACTTAATGAAGCCAATCTTATTGTTTTATATTTCTTTTTTGTGTATTGGCATTATGCTCCTTGTATTTGCTTTTTTAGGAAAAAATAAACTACAACACCAAAAAGATCTGCTTACTGGAATTCACCCAAAGGAAAAAACTAAAGAAGAGCAAAAAAATAAAAAAAATAAACAACAAGCAGAAATGGAGTTATTGCTTATTAATAGTAGTAGTTTATTGAAAAAACTGGGGGATTTGGATAAAAATATTGTATTAAAGTTGTTGATCACATCCAGTATATTTGGAGTTTACTATTTTTTGCAACAAGGAGGTGAATCAACAGATCTTTTTATGGTGTTTGCAGGTATTTTTATTGTAGTCATATTAATTCCTAATATAGTGAGCGGGGTAATTTTAAAGAAAAAAATTAAGTTAATTATGGTCGATTTACCTAATTTTATTGATTTGGTTGCAGTATGTGTTCAGACAGGTATGACAATTGATATGGCATTGAAACAAGTTGCAAAGGACTTTAAAAGGCTCAATCCTGATTTGGCTTACGTTATGTTGCGTATTATTCGCAAAGCTGAAATTACCAGTTTGAGTGCAGCATTAGATGAATTAGCGATTTCGTTACCAACAAGAGAAATTCGAATGTTTACTACGGTATTACAGCAAAGTTTAAATTTTGGTTCTTCTATTTATGGGCAGTTGATTCAGTTATCTACAGATATTCGGGAATTGCAATTACTGGCTATTGAGGAGCGCTTAGGAACTCTTTCAGCTAAAATGAGTATTCCTCTTATCGCTTTTATTATGTTTCCTATTGTAATTTTAATTTTAGCCCCAGGGGCAATGAGGGTTCTTGCAAATGTATTTTAAAAAAATAATAGCTATATTCACGATTCTTATGTTAAGTGGCTGTGTGGGTTTGAAACAGCATTCACGAAAGGCTCAACATCTCACTCCTGATAATATTTTTTCTAAAGAAAAGTTATATCAGTCCACATCAAATTATGATGGCTTAATTTCTCTTTATCGAGCTGTGTTAAAGAATCAAGAAGATGCGAAAATTCGTTATAAATTAGCTGATAGTTATTACCAAAAAGGCGATAGTGCTTCAGCATTACTTTATTTACAGCCATTACTCAAAAATCCTAAAATAATGGAAGCAGCAATGTTGCTACAGGTAAAAAGTCTTGTACAACAAAGAGGATATCATAAGGCGGTAATAGAGGCGAATAAGCTGATGAAACGCTTTCCTCGTAATCCAAATATTTATAATGCAAGGGGAATTGCATTGGCTCATTTAGGAAAATTAGACCAAGCAGAGCAGGATTTTATGAAAGCTCGAGAACGTTTTTTAAATGACACAACGGCACTGAATAATCTTGCAATGTTAAAGATTATTAAAGGAGAATATCGTAATGCTGTGCAATTATTGTTACCTCAATATTTGGGTGGGCAGAAGCAACAACATTTAATTTATAATCTTGTTTTTGCATTAGTAAAATCAGGTGACACTAAATATGCTTTTGATATTATCAAAAGAGAGCAGTTAAACACTTCTCCAGAAAGTCTTGTGACAGCATTGAGAAGAACACAAATAGCCTCTACAAGGTTAATGGTTCATTAATAATAGTCTATAGGGAGATGATACAATGGGTCAATTACCTCAAAAATTATATAACTTTTTTACTAATAAAAAAGGGGTGTCTAGTGTTGAATTTACTCTTACTATTGGTTTTTTCTTTACAGTAGTGTTTTTGATTTTTGAATTTGGTCGTATTGCATTATTATCTGCTTATTGGGATTTAACTATTTCTGAAGGTATTCGTTTAACGAGAAGTCAGCCTGCTCCTGATGGTGATTATGCGAAGTTACTCAAAAAAGAGTTGATTAAACAACATCAATTAAGGGAAGGCCATAATATGGCATTATTTGTACCAGAGAATATTTCTATTGATGTTAAAGTAAACTATGCTGATTCAATTGATGATTTAATCAAGGGATTTGAGGGAAAAACTGGAGGATTTAGAGCTCCTAAAAAAGATGGTGAGGGAAATTTGATTCCAGCGGCAGGGATAGATGCATCAATTGCAAATTATCATTTAGAATATAAATATAAATTTCTGGTTGGGTTACCTTTTTTGGGGCCTATGGTAGACTCTCTCTTCACTCGTGATATTGTTATGGTACAAGAATATGAAAGAACACAATTTAAAGAAAAGTAATCCACTGAGGTTGTTTGTTAAAAACAGTAAGGGAGCGGTGGCAATTGAATTTGTATTTATGATTATTTTGTTGACGCTGATGTTGGCGTTTATGGTGGATCTTGCATTGTTGCGTTCTAATCTTGGTAAATTAGATAATATGTCTTATTCTTTGGTTAATGTATTACGAGAACGAACCCAGTTATATGGAAAAGGTAATGAAGGTTTAGCCGAGACTCGAAATGTGGGCGGAAAAAGTAGAAATAGAGATGTAACAAATTTTCGAAAATTAGCAAAGTATATGGCATTTGGAGATACACAAAGTGATAGTGAGATTTTTGTAGTACTAGAATCACTACAATTTAGGCGTAGTGATCCTACTAAAAAACCACTTCCAATTTATAAAAAATTGGGAGATGTAGAGCAGTGTGCTCCAGTAAAAGAGTTGAATGCTTTACAAGCAATAGCACCACGTTCAGAAATTGATGAAAAGCGAACTATTCCTCTTTATCAAGTAACTGTTTGTCTTAAAACTTATAGTGTTTTTAGGGCAATTGTATTAGACGAATCTGAGCAATCAGGTCGTTTATTACGTTCTTCTTCTGTTGCAGTAGCTCGTTGATTGGGTTGTCGATAGATGAAAAATTAATAATGAAGGAGCAATCAATGAATATAGCTTATAAGTTTATCCTACATAGTAGAAATATACTTTTGCAATTTTGGAGAAATGAGCAAGGGGTATATACGGTGATGATGTCCGTTTTGAGTTTTGTGCTTTTAGGCTTTATGGCTCTAGTTGTTGATGGATCGGGTATTTTATTAGATAAAGTTCGTTTTACACAAGGAATGGAGCAAGCTGGCTTGTTAGTTATTGCAGAGAATAATATAGGCCGTCCAACTTTAGAACACATAGCAGTTACTCGTCAAGCAGTGAGTGAAGAAGAGATCAAGCAATTTAATAATAATGAATTAAAAGCAAAGCAAGATAAGCGCAATAGAGAGATGATTACCTCGATCGTACGGAGTTATATGCCATTGGTTTATAATTCGGAAGGTAATCAAGTTAATGACGAATTTGAGTATACTTGTAATAGATTAAAGAATTCTAAATCAGTTATTTGTAATATTCAAGGTAGCTTTGATCGACCATCTTGGGTTTATCTTGGTAAAGATTTTGGTTTAACTTTTGCACAAACCGTTAAAGTTGATGCTGCTAATACGCTTTATATGATGAAAACGCGTAATGAAATTCCTCCTACTGATTTAATGCTTGTGATGGATCTATCTGGTTCTATGGGGTATCGAACACCATCAATGCCATCTTTTACAAAAATGCAAGTTTTACAACAAGTATTAAATGAGCTTTCACAAGAGTTCTTAGACCCTAAACATTTTTATAAGACAAGTGCTTATAATCGTATTGGCTTTACGTTTTTTTCTCTTGGAGTGCAGAGACCAGAGGAAACTCCAAAATGTGTATTACCATATAAATTTATAGGAGATGCATATAGAAAGAGACATATAAAAGTAACAGCGTCCCCTTTTATAGAGGATACTAATTCTTTTGGCTCTAGGATTGATCTTGATGTTATTTGGAGTGATTTAGAGATTCTCAGAAGAAAAATAACTTGGTATCAAGATCCTATGTATCAAGATGGTGATGGAAAGAAATATAAAATATGGAATATGCCTTCCAGTATCTCTAGAATACTTAATGAAGCGGTAGATTATTCTGGTTCCATTAATATGATCAATTCTTTTACTGGTGAAAGCATAGGAGAAGACTTCCCTATTTTTGACAAAAATCGATATTGTTTAGGTAAAACAAAAGATATTAATACTACACAAGTTTGGTTTAAATATAAGGAAAATACTAAATTAATGAATATTCTTGATTCAATAGTTCCTCACCCTATATCAGAAACACTTGCTAGTTCTGGATTATTAATTACCCCTAATTTAATGATGAAGAAAAATTTAGATCCCAAAGCATTACCTGAAAATTTAGGAACCAATACACAACGAACGATCGTTATTTTTTCAGATGGGGTTGAATCCGTTCCTGGTGCAAGTTCCAAAGTAACTGCTAGGTTAATAAATAATGGTTTGTGTGATAGGATTCGTGAAAAAATTGATACTTTGCAAGATAATAATTTTCCATTGAAAAAAACAAAAATAGCTTTTGTTGCGTTTGCTTATTCAACATCTAATGCATCTATTGGTGCTACAGCAACTTGGAAAAAATGTGTTGGAAGTGAGAATTTTTATAAAGCGAGTAATAAAGATGAATTGTTAGAAGCTTTTCGCCATATTTCGCTTGTTAACGAAGAGGTTGGGCATAGCACTAATGATGGTACTATAAAGTAATAATTAGAAGAATTATAGCTAGAATACGGTAAGTTTGTTGAAAATTTACCGTATTTTTTATTTCAATTTATAATCTAACTTATATTACGATAATGGCGTTGATTCTGTTACTTTATCTGGGTAAAATCATTCGTTGAATAACATAAATATATCAAAGAGAAAATAATGTTAGATATCGTTTTATTTGAACCTGAAATTCCACAAAATAGTGGTAATATTATCCGTTTGTGTGCCAATGCTGGTTTTCGTTTACATATGATTGAACCCTTTGGTTTTACGTGGGATGATAAAAAATTACGCCGTAGTGGGTTGGACTATCGGGAATTTGTGGATATTCAAAGATATACTTCCTTTGATGATTTTATGGTGCGAGCCAAACCTAAACGTCTATTTGCTTTAACCACTAAAGGTGAACCAAATCATAGTGATGTAAACTATGAATTGGGTGATTTTTTGATGTTTGGTCCTGAAAGTCGTGGCATTCCAAAAGCAATTTTAGATGGCTTACCAATGAACCAAAAAATCCGCATTCCAATGTGTAAAGACAGTCGTAGTATGAACTTATCAAATTCTGTTTCTGTTGTGGTATATGAAGCGTGGCGACAGTTTGGGTATCAAAATTGTGTTCCAAGACAGGATATTTAATTGATGAAAAATGTTGATGTCGTCATTATCGGTGCAGGTGCAGCAGGGCTTTTTTGTGCCAGTCAGCTAGGGCAAGGGGGCAAATCGGTCGTTGTGCTAGATAATGGCAAAAAATTAGGACGCAAAATCTTGATGTCTGGTGGTGGAAATTGTAATTTTACCAATATGGAAATTTCACCACACCACTATCTGTGCCAAAATCCTCACTTTGTAAAATCAGCACTTGCTCGTTATACCCAGTGGGATTTTATCTCAATGGTGGTAAGTTACAGCATTTCCTATCACGAAAAAGAGCTAGGACAACTGTTTTGTGATGATGGCGCAGAGCAGATTGTGGCAATGTTGAAAGCAGAATGCGATAAAAGTGGTAATGTTAATATTCAATTAAGACAAGCGGTCACATCTTTAGAAAAATTTGCAAATTTTTATCATATTCGTACCGCTAGTGACACTTATCAAACAGAAAATGTGGTTATCGCAACAGGTGGCTTATCAATGCCAGCATTGGGTGCGACACCTTTTGGGTATCAAATAGCCGAGCAGTTTAATATTCCTGTTTTAGCACCTCGTGCTAGTCTTGTTCCTTTTACTTATAAAGAAAAAGATAAAGTATTGATTGCCCTTTCAGGAATTGCGTTACCTGTTACTGCAACTTGTGGTGAGCAATCTTTTTCAAACCAAATGTTATTTACCCATCGTGGATTATCAGGCCCTGCAATGTTACAAATTTCTAACTATTGGGAATTGGGCGAAAGTGTCGAAATTGATTTATTACCGACTGCATCTATTTTTGATATTTTAAGCGAACTTCGTCAATCTTCGCCGAAATTACAATTAAAAAGCGTGTTGTGTCGCCATCTTCCTAAAAAATTAGTTGAACTATGGTTTGAACAAAAATTATTAAAAGAAAAAATCATTGCGGATTTAAGTAAGGTGGAATTAACTCATTTAGAGCCATTTATTCATCATTGGCAATTTGTTCCAAATGGTACAGAAGGTTATCGCACCGCCGAAGTGACGAAAGGGGGCGTGGATACCAATTTTATCTCATCAAAAACAATGGAAGCGAAACAAACAAAAGGGCTTTATTTTATTGGTGAAGTGCTTGATGTAACGGGCTGGCTCGGTGGATATAATTTTCAATGGGCGTGGTCGTCAGCGTTTGCTTGTGCGACAGGAATTTTAGAGCATTAAATTTATTGTAAACATATTAATACGTTAAACATAGGAGTATGAAATGTTGAAACAAATTAAATATTGTATAGTCATTCTTTCTATATTTTGTTCACAAATGAGTTTTGCTACTGCAATAACTGATGTTAATCAATTAGGTCAAAAAATGATGAGTTTTTATCAAAATCCACAACAGCAACGTTTTGATGAAATACAGCAAGGTATGATGGCTTTATATGGAAAGACCACTAAAATTCCTATTATGGTAGTGTGGGCTAATGCTGTTTCACAAAAATATGGTTGGAAAATTAATCAAGATTTTTATCCAGAATTAGTGAAACAATTACGGAATTCTCAGTCAGAATTTAGTCAATTTGTAGCAAATGATGAAATTGTCGTTTCTATGAAGTTGGATATATGGTGGTCTAGCTTTTTTGCAACTGGCGAAGATAAATATGTAAGAAAAATTTTTGATCAAGCAATTAAATTTAAAGAAGTTAAGCAATATCTTGATAATAAAAAGACACAAACTAATCAAGATGCATTTTATTTGATGACTCTTTTTTCTGCTGATTGGTCATTCAAGGCTAATTGTAAACATCATAAAAAAATTCGCACATTTGCTCATAAGTGGCAACGAGAAAAAAGCCTAACAACAGAAGCAAAGCAATTACTGGCTACTTGTATAAATAGCAATTAAATAATGACAGAATTGCGAATATTAAAAATACAAGTTCAGCGTAAATTAAAGCAAACATTAGCTTTAGCCAATACGTATTTTGAGAAAGAATTTATTACACCGCAGGTGAATTACAAGGTGCGTGGTGCAAAGGCGGGTGTGGCATATTTACAACGCAATGAAATTCGCTTTAATCCTGTTTTATTACAAGAAAACAGCGATGAGTTTATCAAAAATGTCGTGCCACACGAATTAGCGCATATTATTGTTTATCAACAGTTCGGTAAAGTAAAACCACACGGCAAAGAGTGGCAAGGCGTAATGGAGCAGGTTTTTGGTGTGCCAGCAGAAACCTGCCATCAATTTGAATTAGGTTCAGTTAGGCAAACTTTTCAATATAAGTGTGCTTGCCAAATTCATTTACTAACTGTAAAACGCCATAATGCGATACAGCAAAAAGGGCGAAGTTATATTTGTAGGAAGTGTAAACATAAATTGGAGTTAAGCCACTAATCAGAAAAGGTGTTTGGTATAAAAGTACTTATGCTTCGACAGGCTCAGCAATCGTACTTTTATATTTGATAAGCTCAGTGATCGGTGCTGAGATATTGTAGCAATAGATTAGTTATCCGTTTCGGCTTTCTAAACTCGGTTATTGAGCCTGTCGAAATATCGAAGGGGAGAAACGTTCACTGAATTAAAATAGTGTAAAACACCTTACACTTCGATGGTTCGACAAGCTCACCAACCGCAGACTCAGTGAGCGGTGTTGAGATATTATAGCAAGAAACAAGCGGTTATATTTAGAACAAAATTTACAAGTTTTTATAAAATCAGGAATTTAAAATGAAACAACAACATATTCATATTTTAGGTATTTGTGGCACTTTTATGGGAGGGATTGCAATTATCGCTCGTGAACTGGGCTATAAGGTTACTGGTTCAGATACCAACGTTTATCCGCCGATGAGTACTTTTTTGGAGAAAAGTGGTATTGAGATTATTCCTAATTATGATGTGGCACAGCTTGATCCAAAGCCAGATATGGTGATTATCGGTAATGCAATGCGTCGTGGCAATCCTTGCGTGGAATATGTGTTAAATAATCAATTGAATTTTACCTCTGCACCACAGTGGCTACACGATCATTTATTAAAAGATCGTTGGGTGTTGGCAGTGTCAGGCACGCACGGTAAAACGACGACAACGGGAATGTTAGCGTGGATTTTAGATAAAAATGGTATTGATACAGGCTTTTTAGTGGGGGGAATTGCAGGAAATTTTGGGATTTCAGCACGTTTAGGATCAAGCAAATTCTTTGTAATTGAAGCCGATGAATATGACAGTGCCTTTTTTGATAAACGCTCTAAATTTGTACATTACAATCCAAAAACCTTAATCGTGAATAATTTAGAATTTGATCACGCTGATATTTTTGATGATTTGAAAGCGATTCAGCGACAATTTCATCATATGGTACGAGCAATGCCACAAAATGGCGTGATTTTATCTCATAAAGAGGAACAAAATGTTCAGCAAATGTTGGATATGGGAAACTACAGTGCATTGCAATTTGTGGGCAAAGAACAAGATTGGTATGCTGAACCATTGAACCAAGATTATTCGCATTTTGCGGTTTATCATAAGCAACAAAAACAGGGCGAAGTGCAGTGGAACGTGGTGGGAAAACACAATATGCACAATGCGTTAATGGCGATTGCGAGTAGTCATCACGCAGGTGTTAGTGTGGTTGATGCTTGTAATGCGTTGGGATCTTTTGTGAATGCTAACCGTCGTTTGGAGGTAAAAGGACAAGTGAATGGTGTCACGGTTTATGATGATTTTGCCCATCACCCAACAGCGATCAAATCGACCATTGAGGCGTTGCGAGGAAAAGTGGGTAAAGAGCAACGTATTTTAGCGGTGTTAGAGCCACGTTCAAATACGATGAAAATGGGCGTGCATAAAGATGAGATCGCACCAGCATTGGCGAACGCTGACCAAGTTTTTATCTTACAACCTGATAATATTGATTGGAGCGTTGAGCAGATCACAAAAAACCTTACACAGTCCGCACAATGGAGTGCAGATTTAGATGAATTAGTACAGATGATTATTGCACAAACCAAGCCAACGGATCATATTTTAGTAATGAGTAATGGTGCTTTTGGTGGTATTCATAAGAAGCTATTGGAAGCGTTGGGATAACTTGTGGATTTTGATGTAAGCGGTAAGATAAAATCACTTTTTTGCAAATTTTTTATTCAAAATCTTACCGCTTATTATTTTTCTAAATCTTTCTCCCAATTCCTTTAAATTTTTCTATAAAAGCAGAAATTTTCTGGAAGACTCTTTGTTTATTGGTTAAATGTTGCAGATTGAGTCTGTTTATTTTCTCATTTAATATTTGATAAATAGATCAAATAAAGCGTAGTTGATATAAAAATTTTCTCGCCCAATTTTTTCTTTTTTCAATAATCCAATTCGGCATAATTCATCAAGGTAACGCTTTGCTGTTTTATCACTGACACCAAGATGATTTTGAATAAAGGCTATTTTTGAATAAGGGTGCATAAATAATTGATTGAGCAAATCTTGGCTATAAATTTTCGGTAATTCACTGCGGAATTGATTTTTGAAATTTTGCATTAAAATTTTAATTTGTTTGACTAATTCAATGGTTGATTGAGCTGTTTCAATAATTGCATTAAGGATATATTGCACCCAATCTTCCCAGTTTTGAGAATCTCTAACTGCTTGTAAAAGAGTATAATAGTCTGATTTATTTTCAATAAGGTAGCGACTTAAATATAATATTGGAATATCTAATAAATTTTCCTTTACAAGATAAAGAATATTTAAAATTCGTCCAGTTCTGCCATTACCATCATAAAAAGGGTGAATACTTTCAAATTGATGGTGAATAATCGCCATTTTAGTTAAAGGATCAAGTTCAAAGCGATCTTCTGTATTGATAAATTCAATCAAATTTTCCATCAATAGGATAATATCATTTTTATGTTGTGGTGGCGTATAAACAGTTTTGCCTGTATAGGCGTTTTTTAATGCTGTTCCTGATATGGCACGTAGACCTGCATTATTATGCTCTAATTGTTCTTGAACCATCAAAAGTGTGTTGAGACGAATAATTTGTTCTTGTTTAATGAGATTAAATCCACTGTTTAACGCATAACTGTAGCGTTGTACTTCTTTAACCGCAGGATTGAATGTGGAAAATTCTGATAAATCTGCTTGGTAAAGTTCATCTTGCGTTGTAATAATATTTTCAATTTCACTACTGTGTTTAGCTTCTTGTAGAGAGAGTGTATTAATTAAAATAGTTTGATTAGGAATAGACTGCACAACCCCTTTTAACTCTGCAAGAGAACGGTGTGCTATCGCAAGTTTTTTTAATATTGCTTTTGTTTCAATTTTCTCAAAAATTTCATCAAAGGGTAATGGTTTTACTGGACAATCAGGGGTTAAATTCATATCTTTTCCTAAAATTATATATTTCTTCCTATATTCTTACAATAACGGAAGGAAATCAACATTTTCTTCCGTTATTATATCTATAATGGAAGAAAATATTATTTTTCCGCCGCTATTTTCGCTATAATTTTATTAATTTCACTATGCAAAGCGGTACTATTTTTGACTGTTTTTGCAATTTCTTTGTTAAACTCATCAATATTGAACGTTTTTTCGGTATTTTTTGCTTTAATATTTAATATAAGAATTAACTGTAAGGGCGAATAACTTAACTTATAGGTGAGTATAATGCGATGAAATATAAAATATGGCACGCCCTATTGGATTCGAACCAATGACCTACGGCTTAGAAGGCCGTTGCTCTATCCAACTGAGCTAAGGGCGCATTAAATAGGATGAAAGAAAGTGGTCGGCGAGATAGGATTCGAACCTACGACCCACTGGTCCCAAACCAGTTGCGCTACCAAGCTGCGCTACTCGCCGACAATGTGCAACATTATAGTTTCTGATTAAAATCCGTCAATCCTTTTTTACTAATTTCCTTTTAGTCGCTTGATATTTATTCACTTTTGTATTTATTACTTATCAAATCATTACTTTTTTGAGAGAATAACAAAATAAAATAATATTAAAACAAGGAGCATTAAATGTCAGCTCAAGTTATTTCAGGAAAAATAGTTGCTTCACAAATTAAGCAGAAAATTGCTGAACAGGTGCATTATTATGTTAAGCAAGGCTATCGTTCACCTTGTCTTGCCGTTATTTTAGTCGGACTGGATCCTGCTTCACAGGTTTATGTGAAAAGTAAACGAAAAAGTTGTGAAGCGTTGGGTATTGTATCTAAATCTTATGATTTACCAGATTCAACATCAGAGCAGGCACTGCTGACTTTAATTTCACAGCTTAATGATGATAATACTGTTGATGGAATTTTAGTTCAGCTACCGTTGCCTAAGCATATTGATACTACTAAAATTATTGAAGCTATTTTACCTACCAAAGACGTGGATGGTTTCCACCCTTATAATGTAGGACGTTTGTGTCAACGGATACCTACTTTACGCTCTTGTACCCCTTATGGTGTGATGAAATTACTTGAGTATACAGGGCAGGAAATTAGAGGTAAGCACGCCGTCATTGTTGGGGCGTCAAATATTGTGGGTCGTCCAATGGCATTAGAATTCTTATTGGCAGGCTGTACAACAACGGTAACCCATCGTTTTACTGCCAATTTAGAACAACATATAAGGCAAGCTGATATTTTAGTTGTGGCAGTAGGTAAACCTGAATTTATCTCTGGTGAGTGGATAAAAGAGGGGGCGATAGTGTTTGATGTAGGAATTAACCGTTTAGAGAATGGTAAACTCGTTGGCGATATTGAGTTTGAAACAGCGCGGCAAAAAGCCAGTTTTATTACACCTGTACCTGGTGGCGTAGGCTTGATGACAGTGGCTATGTTAATGGAAAATACATTGTTGGCGTATAAAAATCATATTGCAGAGTAAAAATAAGGTAAGTATAAAAATCAAGCGGTATGATGTTGATAAAAATTTGCAAAAAGTTAATTATATCGTACAAAGCAACCGAATGTTTTTTCAGCCTTAGTCTTCTCTCTACGAGAACATCAGTTGTTGAGTTCGGTTACTGAGCCTGTCGAAGTATCAGTATCGAAGCAATAGATGTTTACGCACATAACTAGATTCCTAATTCATTCCCTAACCCATCGACAAGCTCAGGGTTCGGGAATGGATAGTCATTAATTCCTTACTGAATACACCTTAAATTTATTCGTTTTAGCTAATATTTTATGTGAACCAAAGCTTTGATCCAATAAATCTTCATAAGGTAAGTGGCTATTTGCAACAATACGTAATTCTCCACCTCGAGTGAGATGATTTTTAGCTTCTATAATTAAGTTTTCAACGGTTTTATAGGCAGTTTCTACACCATCGTGGAAAGGAGGATTAGACACTATTAAATCGAAACGCTCTTCAATATGTGAAAAAACATTACTCGCAACCACTTTTCCTTCTAAGTTATTTTCACTCAGAGTACGCTCACTTGATTCTAACGCCATTGCGTGAATATCTGACATTGTGAGCTTAATTTTAGGAAATAACTGTTTTAAGAATGCACCAATAACACCTGCACCGCAACCCAAATCTAAGGTTTTTCCTTTGATTCCGTCCGCTTTATGGAAAGTCGAAAGTAATAATTTTGTTCCCATATCTAAATCTGCTGAACTAAATACCGCAGGGAGTGTTGCAATGGTTAAATCAGCAAAAGGTAAGCGGTATGATTTCCAAAAGTTTTTACAATTAAAATCAGGCACTTGTGTTAATTCAAAGTGATATAATCCGCAACGGCGAGCAGAGTCAATTTTGGCAATATGTCCAAAATCAGACAGCATTTTTTCGACTGAACGTACACCGCTACGATTTTCGCCAATAATTAACAGCTCTTGTCCTACTTGTGTTGTGGAGAGCCATTGTAATAATTGAAATTGACACTCTTGTTTGTTTTTTGTCCAGTAAAAAACGCCTAAATCGGCTTGCTGATTGCATTTAATTCCAAATTCTACGCCTTTATTTTGGCTTACAAAATCAAAGTAGCTGCTAAATATTGCCACATTTTTTGCTTGTGATTTAATTTTTTGTGCAAATTGATCTTGCATATAGCCAAAAAGTAGTACATTTTTATTTTCAAATAATTCTAAATGGCGTGTTAATACTTCACTTTCAGACGATAACATTTTATTCCTTTCTCTAATTTTGATAATTACGATAAATAATATTTCCCCATTGTACCGACTTTTGCTACCATTCCCCAATGATTTTTGTGAGGAATAACGATGAATCGGCGAGATTTATTATTAAATGAGATGAATATCACTCAATGGGTGCTAACAAAACCGCAAGTTTTGAAAGGCGATGCTCAGATTCGTTTATCGGAAGAGATTAAGTTAATTGTTGTGAGTGATGGTGATTATCAATCAACAGGATTATTTCAAGATATTTTGTATAGTTTACAACTATCAAAGCAGGATTATCAATGGGTCAGTTATGAGCAGTCACTGCGTTTGAGTTTTGATCATCAACCTATTTTATGGATTATTCAAAATGAAAAACAAGCGGTCACATTAAGTGAAAAATTTGCAAATTTAACGATTTGGAAAAATAATAGTTGGCAAGATCTTGCAACTTTAGCTTATAAACGCCAATTTTGGCAACAAATAGAACCACTTTGTCAACCAAAAGAAAATGTATGATTACTGTTATTCAGCCTGAAGATTTTGATCTTTTATTTGAAATTGAACAAAAAGCACATTTAGTGCCTTGGTCAAAAGGGACGTTATTAAATAATCAGGGCGAGCGTTATCTAAACCTTAAATTAATAGAGAATGATCAAATTGTGGGTTTTGCTATTTGTTACAAAACATTAGATGAAGCCACTTTGTTTAATATTGCAATTGATCCTATTTTTCAAGGTAAAGGATATGGCAAGCGGTTACTTGAAGAGTTAATTTTACAATTAAAACAACAAGGTATAGTGACTTTATGGCTTGAAGTAAGAGAAAGTAATCAAACAGCGATTCATTTATACCAAAGGTTAGATTTTGTAGAAGTTGATATTCGTAAAAATTATTATCCAACAGTAACGGGTAACAAAGAAAATGCGGTAGTAATGGCATTATATTTGTAATTATTAAGGGGAAAAAATGAAAAATAAAAATATGATATTAGGGCTATTATTGGTGGGAGTTATTACGAGTATTGCTTATTTTTTATCTCAGAGTGAATTTTTTACACAAATCCACTTTTCGGCCTTAACCCTTGCAATTGTGATTGGAATTATTATTGGTAACACACTGTTTTCTAAAATAGAACCTTATACAAATCAAGGTGTTATATTTTCTAAAGGGACATTGTTAAGAACAGGAATTATATTGTATGGTTTTAAAATTACATTAGCAGATATTCATTCTGTTGGAGTCAATGCGATAGCAAGTGATGCAGTTATGTTAGTCACGACTTTTTTTATTACTCTTTGGATTGGCATTTATTTACTTAAAATGGATAAACAAACGGTACAACTAACAGCAACAGGTTGTAGTATTTGTGGCGCAGCGGCAATAATGGCAGCAGAACCCGTTGTAAAAGCAGAATCTCACAAAGTTACTGTGGCGATTGCGGTTATTGTTATTTTTGGCACAATCAGTATGTTTCTATATCCAATAATGTATCCTTATTTGGCGAATTATTTATCACAGCACCAATTTGGTATTTATATTGGTTCATCAGTACACGAAGTAGCGCAAGTGTATGCAGCTGGTGGAAATATTAATTCTGTGGTTGCTGATAATGCGGTCATTACTAAAATGATTCGAGTGATGATGTTAGCCCCATTTTTATTTGCATTATCTTATTTTTTAACTAAAGGTGATGCTAAAAATAAACTGATTATTCCTTGGTTTGCGGTCTATTTTATCGGCATTGCGATTTTTAATTCTTTTGAATTATTAAATGAGCAAATTGTCAGTGTGTTAGTGACATTAGATAATATTTTATTGATGATGGCAATGTCTGCATTGGGTTTAACCACACGAATTGAGTCAGTAAAGCAAGCTGGTTTAAAACCCTTTATTTTAGGATCTTTAGTGTTAGTATGGCTTGTCGTTGGCGGATTTGTAGTAAATGTGGTTATGCAGGGTATATGGAGTTGAAAACTTTAGTATAAGCGGTAAGATGTTGATTAAAATTTGCAAATTTTTATCCAATTATGTTTACTTGCTCTCGTAGAGCAAATGCAATTTACCACTTTTTAGAAAAGAAAGACTAATGTTGTAGGAGAAGGTTATGTTATTTAATTTACCTCAAAATGCGTTAATAATTATGGGATTAGTGGCCATTTTTCTACTTATCGCTTCTTTTATTACCACCAAGAAAATTAACCAAAATCCAGAGAAAGATTATACCGAGCTTAAGCAACGAGTAATTTCGTGGTGGTATATGATTGGTATTCTATTTATCTGTTTTAGTTTAGGTTTTACCACAACTATTATCTTATTTGCTGTGATTAGCTTCCTAGCATTAAAAGAATTTTTTTCCATTGTGCCATTAAGATTAATTGATCGCCGAGTCATATTTTGGGTCTATTTAACTATTCCGATTCAATATTATTGGATTGCCACAAAATGGCACACAATGTCATTAATTTTTATTCCTGTTTATCTATTCTTATTTATTCCAATTCGCCTTGTGTTACTCGGTGAAGTAAAGGGCTTTATTCGCTCCGTAGGGATATTACAATGGGGAGCAATGCTCACCATTTTCTGTATTGGTCATTTGGCAATGTTAGTCGGATTACCAGCAACACATCCAAATGCAGGAGGATTAGGTTTAGTCTTATTTATTCTCTTATTAACACAGTTTAATGATGTAATGCAGTATGTGTGGGGAAAATCCTTTGGTAAGCATAAAATCATTCCTAAAGTCAGCCCGAATAAAACGTGGGAAGGTTTTTTAGGCGGGATATTATCGACCTCTATATTAGCCTCACTATTAGGAATGATATTAACCCCAATGCCAATTTGGTTAAGTTTTATCGCAGGGATTGTGATTGCTGTAGCAGGGTTCTTGGGCGATGTTGTGATGTCATCAGTTAAACGTGATTTATCAATTAAAGATTGCAGTACCTTAATTCCAGGTCACGGTGGTATTTTGGATAGAATGGATAGTTTAACCTTTTCAGCACCGTTGTTTTTTCATTTTTATTATTATTTATTTGTATAGGCGGGACGACCGCAGACTTTTATCTATTAATTTTAGGAGTTAATAATAATTATTATTCGTAGGGGAGGATTGAATGAGCGTAGCGAATGGAATATCCTCCCGAAAAATATAGATTTACGAGCGGGAGCATATACGCAAACAAGTTTGCTAATACTCCCCTACGTTAATTAATTTAACTAATTGATTTTTATTGTATTTTAAGTGTTGTTTTACTATGAGAGGTTAAGATGACTAAAATTAATTTTAAACACTTACCAAAGGTTTTGTTTTTTGCCTTGATTGTAAAACCTGTTGTTTTATTTCTATTAGGGTTAAATATTCAAGGTAAACGTTCCTTACCTACCAAATCTGCGGTGATTGCCGCTAATCATAATAGCCATTTAGATACACTGGTATTGATGAGTTTATTTCCTCTCTCTCAAATACATTTAGTCCGCCCTGTCGCAGCAGCGGATTATTTTTTAAAAAATCGCTATATGGCGTGGTTTGCGTTAAATTGCATTGGGATTATTCCCTTAGAGAGAAAAAGTCAGCAATATGATCAAATTTTTAAAGATTGTCATCAAGCACTGGATAACGGTGATATTTTGATTTTATTTCCTGAAGGCAGTCGTGGAGAACCTGAGAAAATAGGAACCATCAAGAAAGGACTATATTATTTATTGGAAGAGCGTCAGCATAATGTGGAAGTTTATCCTGTTATTCTAAGAGGGTTGGGAAATGCGTTACCACGAGGGGAAGCCTTATTTGTACCTTTTAATTGTGATGTAATTATTGGCGAACCTTTACCTCCTCAAAATAGTAGTGAACAGTTTGTCACAATACTGTTTGAGAGATATAATCAACTTGCAGAGAATTGCTTAACTAAATAAAAAGATCAATCAAATAAGCGGTATGATTTTGATGAAAATTTGCAAATTTTTTACTTTATCTCACCGCTTGATTTCTATACGGATAAGGAAAAGATATGTCAAAAATAACGAAACAACAAATTTTAGATGCCGCTTTGTATCGCTGTGCAATTCGTGATTATGATCCGACCAAAAAAATTAGCGAAGAAGATTTTAACGTAATTTTAGAGTTAGCACGTTTATCACCAAGCTCAGTAGGCTCAGAGCCGTGGAAGTTTTTAGTAATACAAAACCCTGAACTACGTCAAAAACTCAAACCAGTTAGCTGGGGAATGAAAACACAGCTTGATGATGCGAGTCATTTGGTATTTTTATTAGCCCATAAAAATATGCGTTATGATACCGATTTCTTCCGTCAAAAATTGCAAAGTCGTGGTTTAAGTGGTGAGAAACTAGAACAAAAATTACAAGATTACAAACGCTTTCAACAAAGTGATATAGATATTTTAGACAGTGAACGCACTTTATTTGATTGGGCGAGTAAACAAACGTATATTGCACTTGGCAATATGATGAACGGTGCAGCAATGATGGGCATTGACTCTTGTCCAGTTGAAGGAATGAATTATAAAGCGGTGACTGATATTTTAGTGGAAGCAGGATTATTTAATCCAAATGAGTACGGTGTTTCTGTGGCAGTGACTTTTGGTTATCGAAGTGATAAACCATTACCTGCAAAAAGCCGTAAAAAAATGGACGATATTGTGATTTGGGCTGAGTGATTTTAATGAAAAAAGAGAGGTGAACTTATGTTATTTTTAGTGACAGGCGCAAGTGCAGGTTTTGGTGCAGAGATTAGTCGAGTATTGGTTTCAAAAGGGCATAGTGTTATTGGAACGGCAAGAAGAAAGGAAAAGTTGGTTCAATTACAAGAAGAGTTAGGAGATAAATTTTATCCACTGTGTTTTGATATTAGCTCAAAAGAATCTACAAAAAATGCAATAAACTCACTACCAGAACATTTACAACATATTGATGTGTTAGTTAATAATGCTGGCTTAGGGCTGGGTTTAGAGCCTGCACATTCTGCCTCTTTTGAGGATTGGGAAAAAATGATTAATACCAATGTGTTGGGACTTTGCTATGTTACTCATTTAATTTTACCTAAAATGGTTGCTAGAAAATCGGGATTAGTTATTAATATGGGGTCGATTGCAGGCACTTATCCGTATCCAGGTGGTAATGTGTATGGTGCAACGAAAGCATTTACTAGACAATTTAGTTTAAATTTACGTGCTGATTTGGCGGGTACAGGTGTACGAGTATGTAATATCGAACCGGGTTTATGTGGCGATACTGAATTTTCACATATACGCTTTAAAGGTGATACAGAAAAAGTGAATGCCCTGTATAATGATGTGGAATTTATCAAACCGATAGATATTGCCAATATTGTGTCTTGGGTAAGTGAACAGCCTCAGCACGTTAATATTAATGCTATTGAAGTAATGCCAACGGCACAGTCGTTTTCTGCGTTGAATGTGGTTAAAACACAGTAACTAATAAGGATTTGCGTACTTAAAAAATAGAAATTATTGCTATGAGTTGGTAAGGTGATGTATTATGTTATGATACAATATGTATTGAGAACGTAATTAAAGTTTAGGAAAGATAATGATACCATTTTCACCACCAAGAATAGATCAACAAACAATAAATGAAGTAACCAAAGCACTACAATCAGGTTGGATTACAACAGGTCCAAAGACGAAGCTTTTTGAACAAAAACTGGCAGAATATTGTAGTGTATCCAATGTGTTGGCTGTAAATTCATGGACAACAGGAGCGGAGCTTTTACTTTATTGGTTTGGTGTAAAAGAAGGCGATGAGGTGATAGTACCTGTTTATACTTATTGTGCAACGGCAAATATTGTAAGACATCGTGGCGCGACAGTTGTAATGGTCGATATTTCCACTGATTTTGGTATTGATGTATCAAAAATCGAAGAGCATATCACTGAAAAAACCAAAGCAATTATTCCTGTGGATGTTGGTGGACTACCTGTTCATTTTGATGACATTAAAGCGATTTTAAATAAAGAAAGTGTTAAAGCTAAATTTAAACCAGAAACGGATAATCAACGTAAATTAGGTCGAATTTTGTTACTTTCGGACTCTGCACATTCTTTTGGTGCAAAATATAAAGGAAAAGTAGTAGGTTCTGAAGTTGATTTTACGGTTTTCTCATTCCATGCAGTCAAAAATTTAACGACGGCAGAGGGGGGAGCTATCTGTATAAATCTACCTCAACTATTTGATAATGGTGAAGTTTATAAAGAGCTAAATACCCTTTCATTACACGGACAAAATAAAGATGCGTTAGCAAAATATCAGATTGGAAATTGGGAATATGATGTTGTTGATGCAGGATTTAAGTGTAATATGACGGATATTCTGTCTGCTATTGGACTGGTAGAGTTTGAGCGCTATGAAACGGAAATGTTACCACGAAGAAAACAGATATTTGCACAATACACTCAAGCATTAAGTGAATACGATTGGGCAGTCACTCCGCATTTTATTGATGAAGAAAGAGAAACATCCTATCATTTATATTTATTAAAATTGAAGGGTGTTAGCTTAGAGCAACGTAATGAAATTATTCAAGAAATTTTTAAACAAGATGTCTCTGTTAATGTTCATTATAAACCATTACCAATGTTATCGTATTATAATGGTTTAGGCTATAATATGGAAAAATACCCCGTTGCAAAATCAATCTGGGAAACAGAAATTTCATTACCTGTTTACTATGATTTATCCGATGCAGATGTACAAAAAGTGATAGGTGCAGTGGTGAAATCAGTAGAAAAAGTAATGAAAATATAGTGTAGTATTTTCAAATAAGGCTAAGTAGTTGTTGGATTACTTAGCCTTTATTTTATGCTTGTTTTAGTAGTTTCTGATAGATATTATGATATTCCATTGCCATTCTTTTTGCAGAGAAGTCTTTTTCTGTTAAATATTGTTTGATATTTTCTCTTAACTCCACTAAGCGTTCAGGAGAGTTTAACAGCTGTTCTAGTATTGCTTGATAGGATTCAACTTTATTATCATAAACTAAAAATCCTGTTTTTTCATTTTCGATAATCTCAGGAATACCACCAGTAGCGTGAGCGAGGGTAGGTAGATGGTATTGATAGCCTTCCAAAATAACAGTAGGTAATCCTTCTAAATGAGATGGCATTAGGTGGAGATCGATATTTTTTAAAATGCTACCAACATAGGGAGTAAAAGGAATAAAAATAATATTTGGATTATTTTGAGCTTGTTCCTTTAATTTATTTTCTTGCTCAGCTGTACCTGAACCGACAATATAAAAAGTAATTTGTGGAAATAATTTTGCCAGCTCTATCGTTAAAGTGACATTTTTTACAGGTTGTAAATTTGCTATTTGCGCTATTGTCAGTGTTTTTTTATCAGAGAAATATTGCCTTTCAAACTCACTATCTTCTGGTAATGTAGGTCTAGTACAGCAATAGATAGTTTCACAATTAGGGTTTAGTTGTTGAAGGTTTTTTGTCATTAATTGACTCACTCCAACGATATAATCTGCACTTTTATAAGAGGATGAAGAGAATTTTCTTCTAAATGAAGCACTAACTAAACGTGTAACAACAGTGGGCTTTTTAGAGATTTTCTTTAAGAAATGCGCAATATGTGCACCTCTTCCATCTTGAGAATGAATGATTAGGTTTTTTTTAGTGAGTACTAATTTAATAGCTTGCCATATTGTTACAGTATGGAGTTGTGGCATTTCTTCTTTTACTTTTTGAATCAGTTTTCCTGAACGCTTACCTAAAAAATAGATATCATAATTTGCAACAAGTTCAAGCATAAGTTGTTCTGTTTGGAATTCTCCACCACCAAACCCTTTTGCCATATTGATCATTAAAATAGATGCACGATTTGACATAATTTTTACCTTATTTATTTATATTTCTTGCCCATAAATCAGCATATTTAGAAAAAACAGAAATTGAAGAGAGAATAGCGAGAGCAAACCCTTGCTTCCCATCTAAAAATCCACCTCGTAGCAAATACATCTTAATAAAACTGCCCAATGAATGCGTGATAGCTTGAAATAAAGACGCTTTTTTACCTGATTGCTCTCTTTGGTCTGCCCAAGCCTTAGCGTAACTTGCTGATTTAACCAAATAATGATTAATATTTTTATAGGTATAATGAAGTAAATCACCCTTTAATTTGATGATGGTGGTGTTTTCAGGATAATGCACTTTCTCGTGTACTAATTCATCACCATATTGTGCAAAATCAGTTTTGTATAAACGCACAACATAATCAGGATACCAACCACTGTGACGAATTTCACGTCCAAAAACTTCACTTAATCGTCCAATTTTATAGACGGTATTGGGTTTGTCGTCTTTTACTGCTTGAATAATAGATTGTTTTAATTCAGGTGTGACTTGCTCATCGGCATCGATCCAAAACACATAATCACTGGTTACATATTTTTGAGCAATTTGACGTTGTTTACCAAAACCCTGCCAATCTGTGTTTGTATAGAATTTTGCGCCATAATCAGAGGCTATTTGAGCGGTATTATCAGTACTACCAGAGTCTAAAATAATAATTTCATCTACCCAATCTTTGACAGTATCTAAACATTGAGCTAGATCTTGTTGTTCATTCTTAACAATCATTGCAACGCTAATTGTAGGCATAATTTCTTCCTATTTTGATATAGTTTGTGACTCTTTTTGTGGTGTGGAACTAAAGAGAGTGGTTTTAATCGTACTAAGCAGTTCTTGTCGAACTACTGATAATTTAGGTCGTTCATTGGGTTGTAATACCACAGGGCGACAAAACTCCATCGCTTTAATACCTAAGCGTGCCGAGATAAGTCCAATACCAATGCCTTGTGCCGCTCGCATAGATATTTTCGCAGTGAGATTCTGAGAGAAATAATCCATCCCAATGTCACTTGCAATTTCAGTCGCACCTGCAAAAACCATATTTGTAAGTACCATCTTAAACAGCTTTAAACGACTAAAATAACCTAATTCCATACCATAAACTTGCGTAATTTGATTAACAAGGGCAATGTTTCGCCACGCAACCATTAATACATCAATAATCGCAACAGGACTAACAGCAACAATGATGGCATTCTCACAAGCACTTTTACTTATAAGCTGTTTCACCTTGTTATCGAGAGGTTTTAGAATATCTTGATTAAACAGATAAAATATCTCTTCTGCATTATAGGCTTCATCCAGCTGATTTTGCCAATGGGTGGCTTTTTGTTCGGTAATTGGAAGTGTTTTTAAAATATTTTTGCAAAATTTTGTTGCAATGTGACCGCTTGTGGTAGAAGGAGTATTCAATAATAACTCGCTTTCCTGTTGATTTTTTTGATGTTTACGTAAATAAATTAATTTTTTCCATTCTGAAATAATTGCGCCCACTCCAGCTAAACTGATACAAAAGAAGCCTACTGCAAACGCAAAATAAATCCATTGATGCTGTTGCCAAGTATCAAATAACCATTGAATACTTTGTGCGAAAACAGCAACAGTTAATAATAAAAAAGCACTTAGCAATAAACGCACCCAAAAACGAGAGGGTTTTAATCCTTGTTCAATAATAAGCTCAGCTTTAGTGTCTTCCACCCGCTCTTCTTCTATAGCTATGTTTTCTCCAATAAATTCTTTTTTAGGCTGAATTTCAGGCTCATCAGCGGGCGTTTCTGTACTAAAAATACGTTTTTCCATAGTTGCTATTTTATTGATTTAATAAATTATGAATTAATGGCTGATGACGTAACGATTGAGATTGTTGTTTGAGTCTTTCAGCGATTAAAATACTTTTAAGCTCATTCAGTGCCGTTTCAAAATGCTGATTTACAATAATATAATCAAATTCGTTATAGTGACTAATTTCAGATACTGCTTTCTCCATACGTTTAGCAATTACTTCTTGAGAGTCTTGTCCTCTGCCAATTAAACGTTTTTCTAACTCCTCTTTTGAGGGAGGGAGAATAAAAATCGTTTTAGCCGTCGGAATTTTTTGTCTGATCTGTTTTGCACCTTGCCAATCAATATCTAAAAATACATCAATGCCTTGTTGAAGGTTTTCTTCAATAACAGAAAAGGAGGTGCCATAATAGTGATCAAACACTTTTGCCCATTCTAAAAAATGTCCTTGTTCGATCAGTATTTGGAATTGTTCTTGAGTAGTAAAGTGATAATGTACTCCATCTTCCTCTTTAGGTCTTGGAGCACGAGTTGTATGTGAAATAGAAAGCTGAACTTCACTACGGGGTAAATCCGCGAGTAAAGCATTAATAAGTGAAGATTTTCCTGCACCACTTGGCGCAGAAATAATATACAGGTTGCCTAGGCTCATAATAGTTTTTAAATAATATTGTTGTTATCAAATACCGCAAAGACAGGGCTGGCCCTGTCTCTACGAAATGGTGTGTATAATTAAAACGTGTTAATTATTATTTTCTTGCTAATGGTGGCACAAAAGCTAAGCCTAAATCCCACGGTTGTTCAATCCACGTGTTTTGTGGAATATCGATAATATAATCATCTACTAAAGGAGCGCCAGCAGGTTTAGCAAATACCGTCACAAAGCGTGCTTTTGGATACATTTCACGGATTTTACGAGCAGTATTACCTGTGTCAACTAAGTCATCAACCACAATGAACCCTTCGCCATCACCTTCTGCTGCGTGTAGCACTCGAAGTTGCTCACTTTGTTTAAAGTGCTCTTCATAACTTACGATACAGACAGTCTCTACGTGTCTAAGCCCTAGCTCACGAGAAATAACTGCAGCAGGGAATAAACCTCCACGACTGACAGCGATAACACCTTTCCACTGTGAAGCAGGAAGTAGATTTTCTGCTAGTTTACGAGCGTGCATTTGGAACATATCCCAAGTGACTACATACTTTTCACTCATAGTTTCTCCTAGATATAAAACAAGTAATATTTAATTACTAAGGTTAAGATAAAATTGGTATAAGGATACCTGAAAGTGTAAAGTTTTTCTAGTGATGTTTTTTGATTTATAGCCAAAAATGAAGTTAAAGATAAGCCATATTTTGTGAATATTTGGTATTGGAAAGAGTCGTTTAATGATTTGGGATTTTAATTATACAACAATAAATAAAAAAGCCATTAAGAAAACTTAATGGCTTGTATTGATTTATCAGTTATACCTGAAATTACGCTTGACCTTTAACCGCTTTTAAACCTAAGAAAGGTGCTTTTTCACCTAAAGCTTCTTCGATACGGATTAATTGGTTGTATTTAGCCACACGGTCAGAACGGCTCATTGAACCTGTTTTGATTTGACCTGCTGCTGTACCTACTGCTAAGTCAGCGATAGTTGCATCTTCAGTTTCGCCAGAACGGTGTGAAATAACTGCTGTGAATCCAGCATCTTTAGCCATTTTGATTGCTGCTAAAGTTTCAGTTAATGAACCGATTTGGTTGAATTTGATTAAGATAGAGTTTGCGATACCTTTATCAATACCTTCTTTTAAGATCTTAGTATTGGTTACGAATAAATCGTCACCAACTAATTGAACTTTATCACCTAAAACTTTAGTTTGGTATGCGAAACCGTCCCAGTCAGACTCGTCTTGACCGTCTTCGATTGAAACGATTGGGTATTCGTTACATAAGTTTTCTAAGTAGTGAGTGAACTCTTGAGAAGTGAATGATTTACCTTCACCTTTCATTTCATACATACCAGTTTCTTTGTTATAGAACTCAGATGATGCACAGTCCATCGCTAATGTAACGTCTTTACCTAAAACATAACCTGCTTTTTCAACTGCTTCTTTGATACAAGCTAATGCGTCAGCGTTTGATGCTAAGTTTGGCGCAAAACCACCTTCATCACCCACAGCAGTATTTAAACCTTTTGATTTTAATACTTTTGCTAAGTTATGGAATACTTCAGCACCGATACGTAATGCTTCTTTTAAAGTTTTCGCACCAACAGGTTGAATCATAAACTCTTGAATATCAACGTTGTTATCTGCGTGCTCACCACCGTTGATGATGTTCATCATTGGTAATGGCATAGAGTATTGACCTGCTGTACCGTTTAATTCAGCAATGTGAGCATATAAAGGTAAACCTTTAGATGCCGCTGCTGCTTTTGCATTTGCTAAAGAAACCGCTAGGATTGCGTTTGCACCAAATTTAGATTTGTTTTCAGTACCATCTAAATCAATCATAATTTGATCGATTTCAGCTTGTGCTGATGCATTTTTGCCCACAATTGCTTCTGCGATAGGACCATTTACAGCGTCAACCGCTTTTAAAACACCTTTACCTAAGAAACGAGTTTTGTCGCCATCACGTAATTCTAATGCTTCACGAGAACCAGTTGATGCACCAGATGGCGCTGCAGCTAAACCTACGAAGCCACCTTCTAAATGTACTTCTGCTTCAACAGTTGGATTACCACGAGAGTCGATGATTTCACGACCAATTACTTTAACAATTTTTGCCATTGTTGTTCTTCCTCTAAGTGAAAGTTAATAAAAAAATAATGCTGCATATAGTAAACATATTTTATGTTTTTGTCTTGTAAAAAAGTGATGAAGATCACAAAAAATAAGGAAGAATTTGATCTAGGTTAGGTTTCTAAAAAGAAAGTTCAAAAATTTTATGTCTATTTTTGTATTATGCTTCATCAAATTTGAACTGGTACTTAAAATAGCATTGTACAGTTGTTGAACTTGTTAAAGCACGGTTACTGAGCTTATCGAAGTATAAGTGCTTTTTTTTCTACATTTCATTCGCCCTTCGATATTTTGACAGGTTCAATAATCGAGATAAGGGATCGGTAATGGGTCATCACCATACTATCCAAACACCGATTACTGAGCTTGTCGAAGTATTAGGTGTCGTGCACTGAAATCACTTCTCCTCACAAACAGAGAGAGTAATTTTGTTTTGATGAAGCGGTAAGATAGTAATAAAAATTTGCAAATTCAGTATACCATCTGACCGCTTATAAGGATTTGTTAATAAAAGAGCTTACTCTTCATCGGTAAATTTTTTCGCTTTATATTTTGGGCGCATTAAATTTTCAGGTGAAAGTAAATCATCAACCTCTGCTTCTGTGAGCAGACCTCTTTCAAGAATAACTTCTTTGACACTTTTACCTGTAGTTGCACAAATTTTTCCTACAATGTCTCCATTATGATGTCCAATAGATGGATTCAGATAGGTGACAATACCAATAGAATTAAGCACATAGTCTAAGCAAACTTGACGATTAACGGTAATACCATCAATACATTTATCACGTAAATTGACACAGGCATTTGCCAGTAAGCTGATAGATTCAAACATTGCTTGTCCAATAACAGGTTCCATCACATTAAGTTGTAATTGTCCAGCTTCGGAGGCAAAGGTAACTGTCGTATCATTACCTATTACTTTAAAGCACACTTGATTCACCACTTCTGGTACCACAGGATTGACTTTTGCTGGCATAATCGATGAACCTGCTTGTAATTCAGGTAAATTAATCTCATTTAAACCTGCTCGAGGGCCTGATGAAAGTAAGCGTAAATCATTACACACTTTTGACAGTTTTACGGCTACACGTTTTAAGGCACTGTGTACCATTACATAAGCGCCACAATCAGAGGTTGCTTCAATCAGGTTTTCAGATAAAGAGCAAGGTAGCTGAGAGACGTCTGATAAATATTTAACCGCAAGTTCAGAATAACCTTCAGCGGTATTAACGCCAGTTCCAATGGCTGTGGCACCTAAGTTTACTTCAAGTAAGTATTTTGAAATACTTTTTAAATTACGAATTTCTTCATCAAGTAATACAGAAAATGCCTTAAATTCTTGTCCTAGCGTCATTGGAACGGCATCTTGCAATTGAGTGCGTCCCATTTTTAACACATCGGAAAACTCTTCAGACTTATTATCAAAGGCTTCTTGCAAGTAATATATTTTTTCAATCATTGCCATAATACTGTTATATACCGCAATTCTAAATCCTGTTGGATAGGCATCGTTAGTGGATTGACTTGCATTTACGTGATCCATTGGATCAAGATATTGGTACTCACCTTTGTTATGTCCTAATATTTCTAAAGCAAGGTTAGCAATCACTTCATTGGTATTCATATTAACCGATGTCCCTGCACCACCTTGGTATACATCAGAAGGGAATTGATCTAAACAACGATTGTTAACCAAAATCTCATCGCAAGCTTGTACAATGGCTTTGGCAATTTTTTTAGGAATAACACCTAACTCACCATTGGCTAAAGCAGTCGCTTTTTTAACCATTGCCATTCCTCGTACAAATTCAGGTACATCAGAAATCGTGGTGTTGGAAATATTAAAATTTTCAACTGCTCTTAAGGTGTGAATTCCCCAATAAACGTCATTAGGTACGTGACGTTCGCCCAGTAAATCAATTTCAATACGAGTATTCATTTTTCTATCCTCAGTTAAGTTGGTTACTTATTGCCCACCACTATTAGAGCATAAAAATATCAAATTGAAAGCCTATTTTTAGGTGAAAAACTACGATATTATTTGATAATATCGATTAGATTTTTTTATCATAATACTACTTTTGTAAATTTTTATGATCAAGTGACCGCTTGTTGAGGCTATGTAATGGGAAAGAGAGAATAAAAAAGCACCATTACAGGTGCTTTTAAAAGAATTTATGGATAAATTACAGACTTTCAGTGAAAGTACGTGTAATTACATCACGTTGCTGTTCTGGTGTTAAAGAGTTGAAACGCACAGCATAACCTGATACACGGATAGTTAACTGTGGGTATTTTTCAGGATTATTTACTGCATCTTCTAATGTTTCACGACGTAAAACATTCACGTTTAGGTGCTGACCACCTTCCACTTTAATGGTTGGAGCAACGTCCATTTCAACTTCACGGTATGCAATATCGCCTAACTCATTAAGAGCAACAATTTGATCTTCCGCATATTCACCTTTTGCGCATAAGCAACGAGCTTCATTTTTTTCTTCATCTAATAGCCAAAAAGAATTTAAAAGATTATTATTAGAAGATTCTGTAATTTGTACACCTTTAATCATTGATAGACTCCTATTTATTATCAAAAACCAGTATTATAAAAACTAAATATTATAAAAATATTTTAAATTTTAAAATAACATTTGAATCATTCTACTGAATTTGACAGAGAATGCGAGAAAATTTAAGCATATTTTTGTAAATTTTCTTTGTATACTATATATACATTAGGTTAATGTTAATAAAATACAAAATAAACAAACAAATTTAACAAAGGATTAACATATGAAAAGTTGGACAGATGTAATTGGCGAAGAAAAATCTCAACCTTATTTTCAACAAATTTTACAATTTGTAAAAAATGAGCGCTTAAAAGGTAAGGTAGTTTACCCTCCACAAAATGAAGTATTTAGTGCTTTTGCATTGACTGAGTTTAAAGATGTGAAAGTGGTTATTTTAGGTCAAGACCCTTATCACGGAATGAATCAGGCACACGGTTTAGCTTTTTCTGTTAAACCTAATATTGCACCACCACCTTCCTTAGTAAATATGTATAAAGAATTAGCACAGGATATCGATAGATTTCAAATTCCTCAACACGGCTATTTAGTAGATTGGGCAAAGCAAGGGGTATTTATGCTAAATACCGTGTTAACCGTTGAACAAGGAAAAGCACATTCACACGCTAATATTGGCTGGGAAACCTTTACCGATAAAGTGATTAGTCAATTAAATACACAGAGAGAAAATTTAGTTTTTTTACTGTGGGGCAGTCACGCTCAACGTAAAGGACAGTTTATTGATCAAACTCGTCATTGCGTTTTAAAAGCACCGCATCCCTCGCCTCTCTCGGCTTATAGAGGTTTCTTTGGCTGTCAGCACTTTTCGAAAGCCAATGAATATTTGAAGTCTCAAGGGATCGCAGAAATTAATTGGCAATTGCCGATAACACTGTAGTGCTAAAAGCTTATGCTTTGATACTTCGACAGGATCAGCAATTGTTATCTTTTGTTCTCTGAACCTGTCGGAGAGCTTTTAGTATTCACAAAATAATTTTTAACATCAATGGTTAGAAGTATGTGCTTCCTCTAAGATTTATGATGGCATTTTTGAGGTAACAAGGATTCCGTTTTGGCTATCCCATTCCACTTCTGCAATAACGGCAGGGTAAAAGTGAACTTGAGATTGATGTTGAGTAAAAGCAGAAACCAGCTCATAAACCAATGGTAAATGGGAAATGATTAACACATTACTTGCGCCATTGTGATGTAACATCTGTGTATAGTCTAATACTGTTGAAGTATTGCCATAAGGTGTTACACCTTCCCAGTTTTCAACATTATGGAACAGGTTTTTTGCAAAATTTTCATTACAAGTGACCGCTTGCATTCCTTTTTGTACTTCTTGCCAAGTTTGTTGTGCTCGAATGAATGGGCTAACAATAACGTGATCAAGTTGTAAATTTTGCTTTAATAAGCGTTGAGCAAGCCATTCTCCTTGCTGTATTGCGGTTCTTTTTCCTTTTTCAGTTAAACTTCTTTGATGGTCAGTTGAGGCATTAAAAGCGGCTTCACCGTGTCGCATAATCCAAATATTCATATTTTCCCCTTATTAGTTGTATAAAGTAATAAAAATTACGTGTATAATGCCCTGAGTTTTTTGTGGTTGCAACTACGAAAAAAATTGAATTTCAAAATAAATTAAGTAAAGAATGGAGTAAATAAATGTCTAGAAACATCAGAAGAACCAAAATTGTTTGCACAATGGGTCCTGCGACTGAACGAGGTAATAATTTAGAAAAAATTATTCTAGCTGGTGCAAATATGGTTCGTATGAATTTCTCACACGGTACACCAGAAGATCATATCGACCGTGCAAATAAAGTGCGTGAAATTGCAGAAAAGTTAGGTAAACACGTTGCGATTTTAGGTGATTTGCAAGGTCCTAAAATCCGAGTTTCAACCTTTAAAGAAGGTAAAGTTTTCTTAAATATTGGTGATAAGTTTATATTAGATGCAGAACTTCCAAAAGGGGAAGGTACAAAAGAAGCAGTTGGTTTAGATTACAAAAATTTACCAACAGATGTAGTACCAGGTGATATTCTTTTACTTGATGATGGTCGAGTACAACTAAAAGTGCTTTCAACAGAAAATGCACGGGTTCTTACCGAAGTTACTGTTGGTGGACCTCTTTCAAATAATAAAGGGATCAATAAGTTAGGTGGTGGTTTATCTGCAGATGCGTTAACAGAAAAAGATAAAGCAGATATCAAATTAGCAGCAAAAATTGGTGTTGATTACCTAGCCGTTTCTTTCCCTCGCTCAAGTGAAGACTTAAATTATGCACGTCAATTAGCAAAAGAAGCGGGTTTAGAAGAAGTTAAAATTGTTGCGAAAGTAGAACGTGCAGAAACCGTCGCAACAGAAGAAGCAATGGATGATATTATCAAAGCCTCTGATGTAATAATGGTTGCTCGTGGAGACTTAGGTGTAGAGATTGGTGATGCACAATTAGTTGGTGTTCAAAAACGCTTAATTAGTCGTTCACGTCGCTTAAACCGAGTGGTTATCACTGCAACGCAAATGATGGAATCAATGATCAACAGCCCAATGCCAACTCGAGCTGAAGTAATGGACGTTGCAAATGCGGTATTAGATGGTACAGATGCAGTAATGCTATCAGCAGAAACAGCAGCAGGTCAATATCCAACAGAAACCGTAAAAGCAATGGCAGAGGTTTGTTTAGGTGCAGAAAAAGTACCAAGTATCAATATTTCTCGTCACCGTTTAGATCGTAAATTTAAAGATGCAGAAGAAGCGACAGCAATGTCAGCAATGTATGCAGCCAACCATATGGAAGGTGTATCAGCGATTATCGCATTAACAAGCTCTGGTAATACCGCTCGTTTAATGAGTCGTATCAGTTCTGGCTTACCAATTTTTGCACTTTCTCGCAATAAACACGCATTAAGTCGTTGTGCTTTATATCGTGGTGTTACACCTGTTTATTTTGATGAAGATAGCAGTACAATGAGTGGCGCTAAGCAAGCGATTCAATTACTTAAAGAATCAGGTAGTTTAATGAGTGGTGAAGTTGTGTTATTCACTCATGGCGATGAATTCAAATCAGGCACAACAAATACAGCACGTATTTTAACTGTAGAATAATTTATCCATTTGGAATAAGATCCACGTTTCGACGTGGATTTTTTATAGGTAAAAATAATGAATAAACCTCTTTCTATCTGTGTGCTACGATTATCCGCAATTGGAGATGTATGTCATACTCTTGCTGCAGTACAAGCCATTCAAAGGCACTATCCAAATTGTAAAGTGAGCTGGATTATAGGAAAAACAGAAGCAAACCTAATTAAACACATTCCCAATGTTGAACTGATTTTATTTGATAAAAAAAGTGGCTGGAAGGGTATCGTTACATTGTGGAAGCAATTAAGAACTAAGCACTATGATGTTTTATTAAATATGCAAACGGCTTTTAGAGCTTCAGTTTTGTCCCTAGGAATTAGAGCAAAACAAAAAATTGGATTTAATAAAGAGAGAGCAAGGGAAGCACAGTGGTTATTTACCAATACTCAAATAGAATCCACAACTTCTCTACACGTTTTAGATCATCAAATGATGTTTGCTAAAGCCCTTGGTGTGACGGACTTAGTTCCTCATTGGAATCTTGCCCTTGAGCAATCAGATTTAATATTTGCATCACAATTTATTGATAAAAATACTCAAAATATTGTGATTGCACCGTGTTCTAGTAAGCCTGAAAAAGATTGGAGTGTCAAAAAATACAGTTATATTGCTGAATATTTAATCACTCAAGGAATGAATGTTATTATTGTAGGTTCTCCCTCTTCTTATGAAGTTGAAACTGCGTCTAAAATTCAAGAATTAGTGCCTAAATGTAACAATATTACAGGAAAAACTCAGTTAACACAGTTAGCGGCTATTATTTCACAATCGGATCTTGTGTTATCTTCTGATTCCGCTTCTGCTCATATTGCAACGACTCAAAATACCCCTGTTATTGGTTTATATGCCATTCATAATCCTAGAAGAACAGGACCTTATAATGATTTAGATAAGGTCGTTTCAGTTTATGATGAAGCCATTTTACAAAGCTATGGGAAACCTTGGCAGGAACTCCCTTGGGCAACAAAAGCCAAAGGGGAAAATTTAATGGATAAGATTACCGCTACACAAGTCAAACAAAAATTGATTGAAACCTTAGATATAAAATGAATATGAGATAAATAAAATACCGCTTAAAGTAAAGATAGCGGTACGATTTTTACTAAAATTAACAAAAATAAATAAAATGATGAATCCACTAGACCCCATTAGAAATCAAATAGATAGCATTGATCAGCAACTGATAGAACTTTTTTCACAGCGTTTAAAATGTGTGGAAAAAGTCGGTAAGATTAAGTCTGAACACGGCATTCCTGTTTATGCCCCAGAGCGTGAAAAACAAATGATTCACGCTCGTCGTATTGAAGCGGAAAAACAAGGTGTTCCACCTGATCTTATCGAAGATGTATTACGGCGAGTAATGCGTGAATCCTATGCTAACGAACATCACCACGGCTTTAAAACCGTTAACCCTCATATCAAAAAAATCGTCATTGTGGGAGGAAAAGGAAAGCTCGGAGGCTTATTCGCACGTTATTTTGGTTATTCTGGTTATCAAGTGGAAACCTTAGATAAAGAGGATTGGTCGAATGCTCAAAATATTTTAAATAAAGCGAATGTTATTATTGTTTCCGTTCCAATTCAGGATACTCTTACTGCAATTGAAGCACTGCAACCATACCTAACAGACGATATGATTCTCGCTGATCTTACTTCGGTAAAAGCAAAACCTCTTGCTAAAATGCTAGAAGTACACAAAGGTGCTGTAGTAGGTTTACATCCAATGTTTGGTAGTGATATTAGCAGTTTTGCAAAACAAGTCGTTGCCTGCTGTGAGGGTAGAATGAAAGAGTCTTACCAGTGGCTATTAGAACAAATACAGATTTGGGGAGCAAAGATAGAAACTATTAACGCAACAGAACACGATAATACAATGACCTATATCCAAGCCTTACGCCATTTTTCAACCTTTATGGCAGGTTTACACCTATCAAAACAGCCCGTGAATTTGTCTCAATTACTCAATTTATCTTCACCGATTTACCGTTTAGAACTAGCAATGATTGGGCGATTATTTGCGCAAGATGCAGAGTTGTATGCAGATATTATTGCAGATAAACCTGAAAATTTAGCCGTAATCAAATCCCTTGAAAGCAGTTTTAAAGAAAGTATTGCCTACTTTGAAAAAGGCAATAAACAAGGATTTATCCAAGCTTTTGAAGCTGTTCACCAATGGTTTGGCGATTATTCAGAACAATTTTTAAAAGAAAGTAGCAATTTATTACAACAAGCAAATGATTACCGAAAGTAATCATTCTAATAGCTAATACTTGTTGCAATTTAATTTAGAACACTTTATCTTGTTTCATAGTGGAACGCCTTAATTTTAGGCGTTTATCTTTTTCTCTCAATCAACAAAGGAAAAATGATGAGTAATTTAATTCAAACCAGTGATGCTACATTTGAACAAGATGTTTTAAAATCACCAGTACCAGTATTATTAGATTTTTGGGCTCCATGGTGTGGTCCTTGTCGTGCGATCGCCCCTGTTTTAGAAGAACTATTACAAGAATTTGACGGAAAATTAAAAATTGCCAAAATGAATGTAGATGATAATCCATCAACACCAGTAAAATATGGTGTTCGTGGTATTCCATTTTTATTATTATTAAAAGACGGTGAAGTCGTTGCTCAACAAGTGGGAGCATTACCAAAAGCACAATTAATCAAATTTATTGAACAAGCACTTTAATAGATTTAACAGAAAAAGGTTGGTTATTTGCCAACCTTTTATATGTTATTGATTAAACTGAATATGTTATCTATTCCGCTTCTTCAAGTTCATCTGCCATCGCACTTAATGCATCACGAGTAAGCTGTGCTAACGCTTTATAAAAGCCATTATCAAAGGCTTCGACTTTCCCTAAAAATTTACTTGCACAAGGCAGTAAGAATTGTTGAAACAAGGTTTTTTGTGCGATAACAGAATTGAGATTATCCTCAATCCAAGAAGCAGAAAGTAGTAATAAACCGAAATGATCAGCATTATCTAAATTTGGCATTGCATACTGTTGGCGGAAAGCCACAAAGCTATTTACATCAATATCATAGCTGGATATAGCGGTATCCACATTGCCATTTTTTGCAAAAAGTGCGTCATAACTGACCGCTAATTCAGTAGAAATGGCTTTTGTTGCAATACAGTGTAAAGCGTGTTCCCCTTGACTATCAACGGATAATGCCCAGTTAGCACGTAAATTATCTTGTTTTAACCAATTAAATAAATCCGCTAAAATAGGATCAGAAGGATGTCGATAAAACAAATTACCGAATAAACGGCATAATAGTGAAAAATCGTTAATAGTTGTTTCGCTCATAGTGATACCCTAAATAAAATCAAAAGAACATTATACACAACATAAGGACAGAATATGAAATATATTGGCGCACACGTCAGTGCCGCAGGTGGAGTAGAAAACGCAGTACTGAGAGCCGTTGAAATTGGCGCAAATGCCTTTGCACTTTTTACCAAGAATCAACGCCAATGGAAAGCTGCTCCTTTAAAAGAAAGCAACATCATAAAATTTAAACAACTCTGTAAAGAACACCACTTTAGCGCAGATCAAATTTTACCTCACGATAGCTATTTAATTAATTTAGGCAACCCTGATCCTGAAAACCTTGCTAAATCAAGAGATGCCTTTATTGATGAAATGCAACGCTGTGAACAGTTAGGGATTAAATTACTTAATTTCCATCCTGGAAGCCATCTTAAGAAAATATCAGAAAAAGAGTGCTTAGCTCGTATTGCAGAGTCTCTAAACATTGCCATAGAAACCGTACCAAACGTAGTTGCCGTATTAGAAAACACCGCAGGGCAAGGCAGTAACTTAGGTTGGCATTTTGATCACCTTGCAGAAATTATTGAACAGGTTGAAGATAAAACTCGTGTAGGCGTTTGTCTTGATACCTGCCATACCTTCTCCGCAGGCTATGATATTTCCACCCTTGAAAAATGTGAGCAAGTATTTACTGATTTTGAAAAGAGCGTTGGTTTTCAATATTTACGAGGAATGCACCTTAATGGCTCTAAAACGCCACTAGGAAGTCGAGTCGATCGTCATCACACATTAAGAGAAGGTACAATGGGGACTGCTGTATTTGACTATATTATGAACGATGACCGTTTTAATCAGATTCCTCTCGTGCTAGAAACCATCAATCCTGACATTTGGGCTGAGGAAATCACTTATTTACGTTCTTTAGAAAAGAAGTAAGCGGTACGATGTTTGTTATTTTTTGCAAAAAAATAGTGTAACTAATTGATATATAATATTATGTAGGGAGCATTGAATCAGCGAAGTGAATGGAATATGCTCCCACAACGTACAGGGTAAAAATATTGTGGCAACACTAAATATTGCACAATATTTTTACTACGCCACATACTTAGGTTGACGTGGTAAATTGTTACGTACTTGATGTACTACATTGGTAATCACCCCTGCAATATTAAGTTCATTCCAATGCTGAATACGTAAATTAGGCTCTGCACTGTCTAATGAAAACAAAATTTTCTCTTGATTATCTTCATTAAAAAATTGATAGAATTTATATGATCCCTCTTTTTCTAACACAATAAAGTCATTCACTTGAAAACTATCCGTCTTTTCTACAATTAAAAGATCATCCAACTCAATACCCCACACCAATAAATTAGGGTTTTTAACCTGTATAAAAAACGTATCTGTTGGTCTTTTAATACAAAGTGAATTTAGATCTAATTTAATAGAATCTTCTGTATGTGTATCACGAAATAATGGCATTGGTTGATAAGGCAACGCACGAGTAAGTTTTCTTAATTGAGCCATAATCATCTCCTAACTGTGTTTTTATACAGTCATTTTACTGGTTAAAAACACAGTGTCAAGAAAAAAAGATCATTTTTTGATATTTAATCGATCTTGCTTTTATTATCCACTTCGATATCTCCGTTCTCGGTTCCTGAACTTGGTTATTGAGCTTGTCGAAATATCGAAAGATGAGAGAACGTTCACAAAACGAGTTCTGTGCAAAAACACCTAATGCTTCGACAGGCTCAGCAACCGGTGTTTGGCTAGTTCTGTGATCGACATCTTTTGCTTCGATATTCTCGTTCTCGGCTTCTGAGCTCGGTTATTGAGCCTGCCGAAATATCGAAGGATGAGAACGCTTACCAAACGACTTCTGTGTAAAAACACCTAACATTTCGACAGGCTCAGTGAGCGGTGTTTAGGTAACTCAGTGACTAGTGTTTGGTTTTTCTGTTTGTATTCGCTTCGGCTCCCTGAGCTCGTCGAAGGGAAGAGAAGCGTGCACTCAACGAGTTCTGTGTAAAAACACCTAATGCTTCGACAGGCTCAGCAACCGGTGTTTGGTTTTTCTGTTTGTATTCGCTTCGGCTCCCTGAGCTTGTCGAAGGGAAGAGAAGCGTGCACTCAACGAGTTCTGTGTAAAAATACCTAACACTTCGATATTTCGACAGGCTCAATAACCGAACTTAGTGACCGGTGTTTTTGTATTTGGTGATTGATAATATTTAATGAACTATTCCAACAAAAAGAACTCATACTTTTCGGTAACTTAAATCTAAAATAGGAAAAAAATGTCACATTATATGTATATACTTCGTTGTGCAGATGGTTCTTTTTATACAGGAAGTACTCGAAATTTAGAAGCTAGAATATGGGAACATCAGAATGGAGAGGGTGCAAATTATACAAAAAAGCGTCTTCCTATTAAATTGGTTTATTGTGAAGAGTATGATCGTATTGATGATGCTTTTTTCCGAGAAAAACAAGTGCAAGGTTGGAATAGACAAAAGAAAATAGCATTAATTAATGGAGAATTTGATCAACTTCCGACATTATCGAAACAGAAGAGAACAGCTACTAAGTGAATTCAGTGCAAAAACACCTAATGCTTCGACAGGCTCAGCAACCGGTGTTTGGCTAGTTCTGTGATTGACATCTTTTGCCTCGATATTTCCGTTCTCGGTTACTGAGCCCGTCGAAGATACCATTAGAAATAGCAAGAAAATTTTTTATTTTTTAACATTAATAATGGTGCCTTATATTTTTAGAGAATATTTTATCCTCTAAAATCTGTATAACATTTATTGTTAATAACTACATTGTCTTTTGGTGTAAACTTGCATCAAAAGGCATTTGATTTTTTAATACTGTTTGAGCAATGGCCACTAATTTACGCATTAAAGCCACGATAATCACTTTTTTATCCTTCCCTTTTGCCAGTAAATTATCAACAAAAGTCTTATAAATTCTATCTTTATAATTCCCAAAACTATAGGCAACCGCAGGCATAAATAAAATTTTACGAATATCCGTTTGTCCAATTTTTGATATTCTCGGTTTACCATTTATGCTACTGCCTGATTGATGGTGCATAGGAGTTAAGCCTGCATAAGCAGCTGCAGCTTTTCCATTTTTAAAACGAGAGCCATCGCCAAGATAAGCCAGTAACCAAGCAACACTTTTTTTACCTAATCCTGGAATGCTTGATAATAATTTTGCATTTTGTTTGAGCATTGTATCCGTTTTGATTGTTTCATCAATTTGTTTTTCAAAAGCTTTTATTTCTTCACGCAAGAAATTAGCCAAACGCTCTGCACTTGCAATACTTTCGCTATCTGACATCATTTTAATCCGAGTACGTTCTTTTTGCTCAGCTTGTTTAAGATGTTCTAGCTGTCGTAATCTTAATAATAATGCACGTTGAGCCTTTGGTGGTGGTTGCCACGCTTGTGGTTGCTCTTTTGCCGCAAAACGAGCAATAAGCATTGCGTCTATCTTATCGGTCTTATTTCTAAGATTTTGTCCAATGCCATAAGCCTTGATACATTTAGGGTTAATCACGCTTACTTTTGCCTTTTTATCATAGAGAAAATAGGCTAATTCTTCCCAATAAATACCAGTTGCTTCCATTACAACGTGTAGATTTTGAGTATCTTTGTTAATCCATTTTAATAATGATTCAAACCCTTTTTTATCATTATCAAAAGTATTATGTAGGGCTTTTTTATTTTCTTTATAAATCGCTACATCAAACTTCTTGCAAGCAATATCAATACCAATGTAGAATGTGTTATTCATATTTGTTCCTCAACCTTGTTTATACGAGCTAGCACTAATAGTGTTACTCAGGATACCATTCGGGATGAATATGGAGTTGAAGTAGGTTATATCTTCGACACAGGTTTTTAACCTAAGGATATTTACAAGCTCTACTTCAACAGCCCTACTGTTATTTATAATAGTAGGGCTTTTTTATAATACAAGTATAAGAGAACGTTCACTCAACGAATTCTGTGCGCAAACACCTAACACTTCGACAAGCTCAGTGAACGGTATTTGGGTCGCTCATCAACCGGTATTTAACTATTTCACTATCTTTACCCCCAAAATACTGTATCATAGAAAACTATTTTTTAATTTATGGAAAAACGCATTGCAATTTAATCAACTCGGGTTATCAGAACCCATCTTAAAAGCCGTAACAGAACAAGGCTACCAAACCCCTACACCGATTCAACAACAATCTATCCCAGCGATTCTGTCTGGCAAAGATGTAATGGCAGCGGCTCAAACAGGCACAGGAAAAACAGCTGGGTTTACCTTACCTATTTTAGAACTACTGAGTAAAGGACAAAAAGTCAAATCGAATCAAGCGAGGGTGTTAATTTTAACGCCAACACGTGAACTTGCGGCTCAAATTGCCGAAAATGTCAGCCTTTATAGCCAATATTTACCGTTAAAATCAGCAGTGGTGTTTGGGGGCGTAAAAATTAACCCACAAATGCAAAAATTACGAGGCGGTGCCGATATCCTCGTGGCAACTCCTGGAAGATTACTCGATTTATACCAACAAAATGCGATTCGTTTTGATCATTTAGAAGTATTGGTATTAGACGAAGCAGACAGAATGTTAGATATGGGATTTATCCACGATATCAAACGTATCATCAAATTACTGCCACCAAAACGTCAGAATTTATTATTTTCAGCGACTTTTTCCACTGAAATTAGAACCCTTGCAAAAGGACTGATTCATAACCCAATAGAAATCGCAGTCAGCCCTGAAAACACAACAGCAGAAAAAGTCAGCCAAGTGATTTATCCTGTAGATAAAAAAAGCAAAGCCGCCTTATTAATAAAATTGATTAAAGACAATAATTGGCAACAAGTGCTTGTTTTTACTCGTACTAAACACGGTGCAAATAAACTCACCAAACAGCTAGAAAAAGCCAATATTCCTGCTTCAGCCATTCACGGCAATAAAGGTCAAGGTGCAAGAACTCGTGCCTTAGCAGAATTTAAAGCAGGGGATATTCAAGTCTTAGTAGCAACAGATATTGCAGCCAGAGGCATTGATATTGACCTACTTCCCCACGTGATAAACTTTGATTTACCCAATGTGTCAGAAGACTACGTGCACCGAATTGGACGTACAGGACGAGCAGGTTCATCAGGCAAAGCGATCTCATTAGTCTGTGCCGATGAATTGGATGATTTAAAAGGTATTGAACGTTTAATTCAACAAGTATTACCAAGAGAAAGTGTCAAAGGTTTTGAACCTCAAGAAACCTTACCTATTACTGTATTAGATACTCGTCCAATTCGTAAAAGACCGAAGAAAAGAAAGTAAATGAGTTCCGTGCGCAAACACCTAACACTTCGATATTTCGACAGGCTCAATAACCGAGCTCAGCAACCGGTGTTTGGGTAAGTTCAGTGATTGATGTCTCGCTTCGGCTCCCTGAGCCTGTCGAAGGGAAGAGAAGTGCTGACTAAGTGAGTTCTGTGCAAAAACACCTCACACTTCGATATTTCGACAGGCTCAATAACCGAGCTCAGCAACCGGTGTTTGGGTAAGTTCAGTGATCGATGTCTCGCTTCGGCTCCCTGAACCTGTCGAAGGGAAGAGAAGCGTTTACTAAACGAATTCCGTGCAAAAACACCTCACACTTCGATATTTCGACAGGCTCAATAACCGAGCTCAGCAACCGGTGTTTGGGTAAGTTCAGTGATCGATGTCTCGCTTCGGCTCCCTGAGCCTGTCGAAGGGAAGAGAAGCGTTTACTAAACGAATTCCGTGCAAAAACACCTAACACTTCGATATTTCGACAGGCTCAATAACCGAGCTCAGTGACCGGTGTTTGGGTAAGTTCAGTGATCGATGTCTCGCTTCGGCTCCCTGTGCCTGTCGAAGGGAAGAGAAGCGTTCACTCAACGAATTCCGTGCGAAAACACCTCACACTTCGATATTTCGACAGGCTCAATAATCGAGCTCAGCAACCAGTGTTTTGATATCACACAAAAAGATCGATATAAAGATTGCAATAGGGATCACATAAACCAATCAAAATATAAATTAAAATTATACTTATTTTGTAGATTAACACTTGATACAAAATTATTGAATATTGACAGTGATAGTAAATTTATTCGTGGTAATCGTATGCTAACAAACAAAGGAATAATTTAGTGAAAGCTAAATATAGGTTAGTAGGTTAAATGGAGTTTCCAGTAATAAATTTGATTCTCACCTTGAGAACTAAAGTGAATATGCTTTAATATAGTTGCAATTAAATTGTAACTATTTGTAATACAAGTCCAAACTGCAACTAGAGTTGATTTTAAATACCGTATTTAAAACTATCTATCTGTAATACTTATTTTTTTCAGAGGACTAGTATTATGAATAACATCTATAAAGTTGTGTTTAACGCAGTAACACAAACCTTCGTCGCCGTTAGCGAATTAGCCAAAGGCAGAACAAAAACGCAGGCATCAAAAACCAATAAACCCCAATTAAAACAAGCGGGTACATTCTTACCAAAATTTGCAAAAATTGCTTTGGCAATTTCAATGTTGTCTATATTTAGTTCACAGGCAATGGCTGTCACTGATGCAGAATTTAACGCATTAAAAGCAAGATTAGAAAAATTAGAGGGTATAAACAATACTGCTACAGGGAATAATGCTGGAGTAATCTTCGGAAAGAATAACAAAGCTACAGAAAATAGAGCAGTGGTTATCGGAGGACAAAATAACGTAGCAACATCGGTTGATTCTGTGGTTATCGGAGGAAAACATAACTCAGCAACAGGGCAACATTCTGTCGCTATGGGCGATGTTTCATTAGCCTCTGGTAGGGCTTCTTTCGCAGGTGGTGGTTCACTTGCTAACTGGGCACAAATTGACGAAATTGCAAAAAATCTAGAGTCCAAAACAATCGATGACTATGCAGATATTTTATCAACAGATGAGAAAGATAAAATAAACGCTGGCACTGCAACCACTGAAGAAAAAGCATTAATGAAAATCAAGATAGCAAAATCACAATCATTCTTAAATGTAGGTGCTGTTGCTTCTGGTGAGAGTGCATTTGCATTTGGAACAGCTGCGAGAGCAGAAGGGATACGGTCATTTGCTCTTGGTGAAAATAATAGAGCATTAGCAAATAATAGTGTGGCTTTGGGTGGCTCAGATAATACAGCTGAGGGAGCCCATTCTATAGCAATTGGTTCTGCTGGGATTGCCTCAGGATTTACTGCCATAACTTTAGGCTATGGTGCACAGGCTGAGGGCGTAGGATCATTGGCTACTGGTGGTGTGTATAATAGTCCATTAGATCAATTCGTTTTACGTAATGATTTTGATACCGTTAAAGCTAAATACAGCGAAGCCTTTACGCCAGAAGATATAACAGAAATCAATGCGATAACAGATAAAAAGTTACAAAAGAAAGCAATTTATAGAAAATTAGCGTCGTTTAAAGGAAAAAATGGTGGTAAAGCCTATACAGCAGGTTCAATGGCACTCGGAACAGGAACAGTTGCTGGTGTGAAAGGTGGAGACCAAGAGGCTGTGGCAATGGGTTACCGTGCTAAAGCTATTAAAGACAAAACCCTTGCTCTAGGTTTTGATGCTGTTGCAAATAATGCAAATTCAGTGGCATTAGGTCAAGGTGCAGAAACCAAAGCTTCCGACGATATTGCAGGGGCAACGGTAAGTGGTATTCAATATGGCAACTTTGCAGGTACACCAAATGGCGTAGTGTCAATTGGTAAAGAAGGTGCTGAAAAACAGTTAGTGAATGTAGCTGCGGGTGCTGTGACAGCAACCTCAACCGATGCTATTAACGGTTCGCAACTGTTTGCAACTAATACCGTATTAGGTAATGTCGCAAAATCAGTTAAAAACAACTTTGGTGGTAATGCAGCAATAGATGAAAATGGCAATATTACTTTCACCGATATCGGTGGTACAGGTAAAGGCACGATTCACGAAGCCATTGGTGATGTAAAAACAGCCGCTGATGCAGCAAAACTGAGATCGCTTCTAAATAAAATTAAACTAAATAACAAAGCGGATAAAAACGCGGGTAATTTAAGTGATACAGATATTGCCGCTTGGACAACTAAGTTAAACACAGGCGCAGATTTAACCACGCCAACAGGCAAGTTAGTTACCGATACGCAAGTTAAAACAGCGTTAGATACTAAACTTGATTCCAATGCTATTACGAGTTCAGATCAATCTATCAGCATTGATACGACAACAACAGCAGGAAAAGTTGACTTAAAAGTCAATGTGGATAACTCAACTCTTGAAGTGGCAAATGGCAAAGTGTCAGTTAAAAATGGCGGTATTTCAACGGATAAACTAGCTAATGATGCGGTGACAGAAGCTAAGATTGCGGATGCGTTATTAACAGAGTTAAAAGCGAAATCACGTGAAAAAGTTCAAGGCACATCAAAAGAGATCGTCGTCACTGCGAATAACGCCGATGAAAATGCGGATGGCAGAGTATTTACTGTTGCCTTAGCGGATGAAGTGAAAGCTAAATTAGATAATTTAGCGACTAACCCAAATACAACCTATCTTAATAGAGAAGGTTCAAACATTGGTGGCAACAAAGCAATCTTTGGAAAAAATGTGGGTAAATCTATCATCAGTGATGCTAATGGTACACAACTCGTTCAAGAGAAAGCGGTAAAAGCTTATGTTGATGCCGTTGACACTAAAGTGACAGATTTAGGTACTACGGTAACTAGTTTAGGTGATACATTAACTACTGAAATCACAAAAGTAGGCAAAACCTCGAAAGAAGAAGTGAAAGTGGTAGCTGATAGTGGAATTACTGTCGCAACCACGCCAGCAACGGATGAAAAAGGTGCTATCTTCACTTTAGATTTAGATGCAGCGAAAGTGAAAGACATCACTGGAACCACTAACCTTGCAACAGAATACTTAAAAGTAGACGGTTCTAATATGGGTGGTGACGCCGCTAAATCTACCTTCGGTTCGGTAGTAGGTAAAGCTGTCATTGATGATGAAAATGGCACTCAGCTTGTTCAAGAGAAAGCGGTTAAAACCTATGTTGATACAGCGATTGATAAAGTTGGAAAAGCCAAAGACGGTAAAGACGGTTATATCGGCGTTGACGGCAAAGACGGCATAAATGGTGTTGGCATTGACGGAAAAGACGGTATTTCAGTTAAAGGTGCTAAAGGTGAAGTGGGTATCAACGGAAACGATGGTATTTCTATTAAAGGCGAAGACGGCAAAGATGGCTCAATCGGCTTAAGTGGAAAAGACGGTATTACCGTTAAAGGAAAAGACGGTAAAGATGGCGTCACTATCAGAGGTGAAGATGGTGCGAATGGAACCAACGGAGTAATCGGACTTAATGGCCACGATGGTATTGACGGTCAAAATGGAAAAGCTGTTTCAGCCGACATCAAAGTGGTTAATGGTAGACCAGGCGTTGATGGAACAGATGGTTTAACACGCGTTGTTTACGAAGATAAAGCAGGCGTCACACATACTGTTGCAACCTTTGATGATGGCTTAGTGTTTAAAGGTGATGTGGGTGAGAAAGTCACTCGTAAGCTCAATGACACCTTAAATATTAAAGGTGGCGTAACAGCGGCAGATAAACTGACGGATAACAATATTGGTGTGGTTAACGATGGTGCGAATGGTTTAGCGGTTAAACTGGCAAAAGAATTAACAGGCTTAAATTCAATCGTATTTGGTGCAGCGAAAGGAGATAATGTTGTTTCCATCTCTGCTGAAGGTGTGAATGCAGGTGGTAAGAGAATAACCAATGTAGGGGACGCCACAGCAGATACCGATGCAGTTAACTACAAACAGTTAAAAGCTATCGAAACAGCGGTTGTTAATGCAGGTGCAGGACTGAAATTCACAGGTAATACCGCAGATGAAGTTGCTGTTGCTGCAGGTAATACTTTAGTCGTTGAAGGACAAAAAGGAAGTTGCCACAATGGATGATGGTTTAGTTTTTGTAGGTGATACGGGAACTAAAGGTATTAAACTAAATGACACCTTAAATATCAAAGGTGGTGTAACAGCGGCAAATAAACTGACTGATGGCAACATCGGAGTGGTAGCAAGTGCAGATGGTTTAGCACTTAAATTAGCGAAAGAGCTCACAGGTATTTCGTCAATTGCTAACACAGCAGGTGGTGGAAAACTTACATTGAGTGATACAGACCATAGCGTATCAGTAAATGGAGGTAGAATTACCAATTTAGGCGATGCCACAGCAGATACCGATGCAGTTAACTACAAACAGTTAAAAGCACTGAACAGTGGTAAAGGTATTGATGTCACTAAATGGCAAGAAGCAATATTACCAACCATTAGCTTCTTTAGTGGTAGCACGGGTACGGGAGCAAATTATAAACAGGGTAATACTGAAGAAAAATTTGACTTAAGTAAACTTGCCTTTGACTTTGGTGATGGCTTAAAAGTGGAGAAACAACAAAGCAAAGACGGTAAACAAATCGCCCATATCACGTTAGATAAGGACGTATTGAAAAATGACCCTAACTTTAAAGGTGCGAAAGGTGATGACGGTGCCGCTGGTGCGGATGGCGCCGATGGTCAATCTGCTTATGAGATTTGGAAAGCATTGCCAGGTAATGACGCTAAAACACAAGATGACTTCTTAGCTGCTTTAAAAGGTGCAAAAGGCGACAAGGGTGACAAAGGCGATGCAGGCAATGGAAATGGAGGCAATGGTGCTGAAATCAAGGTTGCTGTAACAGACGATGTTGTATTAGACAAGGATAATCTCTCAAAAGAGGAAGTCGTGAGCAACAATGGTGCCTTAAGCATTAAAGTTGGTAAAAACCTTAACGCAAAAACGGTGATGAATGGTAATGATAAACAGCTGGTTATTTCCACCACACCGGAAATCAAAGTGGATAAAGTCACTGTGGGCAATATCACCTTAAACCAATCCGGTTTAACAGTGAAAGAGGGTACTGATGTCAATATTAATATGGGTGGAAACCAAATCCACAATATTAAAGCCGGTACTGCGCCAACAGATGCGGTGAATGTTTCACAGCTTAATGAGGTGAAAAACTCTGTGGTTAATGTGGCTAATAAACTAAATGATGTCGAGAAAGGTGCGAATGAGGGTATCTCCAGTGCAATGGCTGCCGCTGGATTGCCTCAAGCTTCTTTACCAGTTCGTAGTATGGTTTCTGCAGCAGGATCAACCTATAAAGGTGCCGTAGGTCTTGCAATAGGAGTTTCAACAGTTTCTGATAACGGAAGATGGATCATCAAAGGTTCGGTAAACTCGAACTCTAGTGGTGATGTTGGAGCAACCTTAGGTGCAGGTTACCAATGGTAATACTTTAATAAGTAGCTGATAAAATGCCCTTTTCATTAAGAAAAGGGCATTTTTTTATGGGGTATAGTATTTCAAATTTGATGTGTAAAAATATAGCGCATTAAATATAGAATAAAACAGTAATCGCTCCCTGAGCTTGTCGAAGGGTTGCGTGTGAAATACAAGAAAAAGCACTTACACTTCGACAGGCTCAGTGACCGTGCTTAGGTAGGTTCAGCAATTTAGTTTCAATTTTTAATACTAATCTCAATTTAATTTACTATATTTGCAAATTTTTGATTAAATGTGGCCGCTTGTTTTAATGCTCTGGGATAGTTTAAACAGAACAAGGGGAAAATTATGAAAAAACTAGCCCATCTACACAAATTTAAACAATGTTTCTTACATCTAAATTTACAAAAATGCGATAACACTCACAAAAATATAAAAATTATCTTTTTAGCTTTTAGATATACTGTAATAAGAAAAATATAGCATAACTTGAGATCACAATTTGTGATCTCAAAATTTGAAAGGCGAGGATAATTTGATGAATAAAATAACAGAACATTTTGATATTAAATCAAAAATCTACACAATAAGAGCTAAACAAGTGATGTTAGATAGGGATTTAGCATTGCTTTATGGTGTTGAGACAAGAACATTTAATCAAGCTGTTAAGAGAAATATAAAAAGGTTTCCTTCTGATTTTATGTTTCAATTAAATGAACGGGAATTTGAAAATTGGAGATCACAATTTGTGATCTCCAATTCGGATAAAATGGGGCTACGATATATACCCTATGCTTTTACAGAGCAAGGTGTATCAATGCTTAGTGCTATTTTAAAGAGTGAGACGGCTATCAATATAAGCGTTAAAATTATTAGAGAATTTGTACAAATGCGTCAAACTATTTCTAATAATCAGTTATTGTTACAACAATTAGAAACGCTAGAAAAAAGACAAGTTACTTTTGAAATTACAACAGACAATAAATTTAATCAACTTTTCAAAGCATTAGAAAGCAAAGATCACATTCAACAACAAGGCAGTTTCTTTAATGGTCAAATTTTTGATGCCCATAAATTTGTCTCAGATTTAATCAGAAAAGCACAGAAAAATATTGTATTAATTGATAATTATATTGATGATTCAACCTTAACCCTTTTTCAGAAAAACCAAAATGTAAGCGTAACTATTTACACTCATTCAATCAGCAAAACCATAAAACTTGATTTAGAGAAATATAATCAACAATATAAAAAAATAGCGATTAAACGCAATAAAAATTTTCACGATAGATTTTTAATTATTGATGATAAAGATATTTACCTGATTGGTGCCAGTTTAAAAGATTTAGGTAAAAAAGTGTTTGGTTTTTCGTTATTAAAAGATATTGATGTAAATTTTTATAAAAAAATGACCGCTTGAAACATTAAAACTTATAAAAGTATTGTAGGGGAGTATTAGCAAATTTATTTGCGTATATGCTCCCGTTAGTTAATCGAGAAATAAACGGGAGGATATTCCATTCGCTACGCTCATTCAATCCTCCCCTACGGTAGTAATTCAAATAACGGTAAATTCCTAAAACTCCCTAATCAAATTCAAAATCCTTTTATCTGAAATCGGATACGGCGTACCTAACTGTTGGGCGAATAAACTCACTCTTAACTCCTCAATCATATAGCGAATTTCTAAAATTTCATTAGGAATGGCTTTTGATTTTGGTAACTTAGCAAGTAATTGTTGATAAGCATTTTGTACCTGTTCGACACGTAACATTTTGGCACGATCTTGGTTTGGATCGATACCAAGTTTGTCTAAACGCTTCTCTATAGCGGTAAGATAACGTTGTAAATTTGCAAGTTTGGTATACCCCATTTCCGTGACAAAATTTGGGTAAATTAAGTGGTTGATTTGGTTTTTAATGTCCGACATTGCAAACGCCATTGTGAAATCTAACTTACCTTTTAAGCGTTTGTTTAAATCAAAGGTTAAGGTTAAGATTTTTTCGACTTGTTGGGCAATATCTACCGTCATTTCATTGAGATTTTCACGAATATACGCTTTGAGTTTATCAAAATCATCTTCATTCCACGCAAATCCGCCAAAGTCTTCGATTAATTTATCCACCGCACAGGCAATACAATCATCAATTAAACTTAATACATTGCCAAAAGGCGTGAAATACAAACCAAGTTTAGCTTTATTTGGCAGTTTTTCGTGTAAATATTTAATCGGTGAAGGCACATTTAACAGTAACAAACGGCGTAAACCTTGTTGCATTGCAACTTGTTGCTCGTATTCCGTTTCAAACAATTTAATCCCTACCGCATCTTTTTCATCAACAATAGCTGGATAGGCTTTGACGGTAAAATCTCGTTTCTTTTGCTCATAAAATTGTGGAAGTTGATCAAAATTCCAAATATGAATGCCACTTTGTTCAATACGATCATCCGCCACTGCAGAAAGGCTACGTTGTACTTTATCTTTCAGCATAAATTTTAATTCATCTAAATTCATACTTTCGGCAATTTTTTTCCCTTTATCATTAATTACTCTAAAGGTTATTTTTAAGTGAGCAGGAAGTTGCTCTAAATTCCATAGTTCAGGATCAACACTCACGCCTGTCATTCGACGCAGTTCGTAGGTTAGACTTTCAAGCAAGGGCTTTTCAAAAGGCACGGCTTTTGCTAAAAATGCCTCTGTATAATTCGGTGCAGGCACGAAGTTACGGCGAGTGGCTTTGGGGAGTGATTTTATCAAGGCGATCACAAGCTCACGGCGTAATCCCGGAATTTGCCAATCAAATCCTTGTGGTTCAATTTGGTTTAATAGTGGTAGAGGAATATGAACTGTCACACCATCTGCTTCTTTACCTATCTCAAATTGATAGCTTAATTTTAATTTGAGATTGCCTTGATGCCAAAAGTTAGGAAAATCTAATTCACTAACATTATTGGCATTTTCGTTGATCAAAAAGGACTTTTCAAAATTCAGCAATTCAGGATCTTTTTTGCTGGCTTTTTTCCACCACGTATCAAAATGCTTGCTCGATACCACTTCTGTGCCGATACGCTGATCATAAAATTCAAACAAAGTTTCTTCATCTACCAAAATATCACGACGACGTGTTTTGTGTTCTAAATCTTCGACTTCTCGAATTAAGCGGTTATTTTGTTTGAAGAATTTGTAATTATTCAGCCATTCACCTTCGACCAACGCAGAACGAATAAAAATTTCACGGCTAACAACAGGATCAATACCGCCAAAATTGACATTACGTTTTGCCACAATCGGCAATCCATAAAGGGTGACTTTTTCAGCGGCAATTACTGCCCCTTTGGATTTTTCCCAATGAGGTTCGCTGTAATTGGATTTGATAAGGTGCAAGGCTAACGGCTCAATCCATTCTGGCTCGATTTTTGCGACCATTCGCCCCCATAATTTTGAGGTTTCTACCAATTCCGACGCCATAATCCATTTTGGTTGCTTTTTGAATAGCGAGGAGCTTGGAAAGATTGAAAAATGGGAATTTCTCGCCCCCAAATAAGTCATTTTTTCAGGCTCTTTCATACCGATGTGCGACAGTAAACCTGTCAATAAAGCGGTGTGAATTTGTACATAATTTGCAGGTTCGGTGTTGATTGGCATTTTTAATTCACGCACCGTTAAACGCAGTTGATGATAAATATCTTGCCACTCACGGACACGCAAATAGTTTAAATAATTCTGACGACATAAACGTCTAAATTTATTTTGGGTTAATTCTTTCTGATTTTTACGGATAAAATGCCACAGGTTCACAAAAGAGAGAAAATCCGATTCTTTATCCGCAAAACGGCGATGTTTATCATCTGCCGATTGCTGTTTCTCTTGCGGGCGCTCTCTTGGATCTTGGATCGAAAGTGCAGAAACGATCATCATCACTTCGTGTAATGATCCATTTTGACTCGCCGCAATAACCATTCTTGCTAAACGAGGATCGATAGGTAACTGCGCGAGCTGACGACCGATAGGTGTAAGTTCACGCTTTTGCCCATATTTTGTTTGGCGGAATTGAAATGCTTGTAATTCTTCTAATAATTTAATCCCGTCTTGGATATTGCGAGAATCTGGCGGATCGACAAAAGGAAATGCCCCAATATCGTCCAAGCCAAGCGAAGTCATTTGCAAAATAACCGCCGCTAAGTTGGTACGTAAAATTTCAGGATCAGTAAATTCAGGGCGAGAATTGAAATCGTCTTCGGAATATAGACGAATACAAATTCCGTCACTAATACGCCCACAACGTCCTTTACGCTGATTGGCGGAGGCTTGTGAAATCGGCTCAATCGGTAAGCGTTGCACTTTGGTGCGATAGCTATAACGAGAAATGCGAGCCGTTCCGGTATCAATCACATATTTAATATTCGGAATGGTTAAAGAAGTTTCCGCCACGTTGGTCGCTAAAATAATGCGGTTTAAATTACTTGGGTGAAAAATACGTTGCTGTTCGCTTGATGATAACCGTGCATAAAGGGGCAAAATTTCGGTTAGATGTAAATTCTGTTTTTCAAGTGCGTCAGCGGTATCACGAATTTCACGCTCGCCGTTCATAAAGATCAAAATATCGCCACGCCCTTCCGCTTGCAATTCATCAACTGCATTCAGAATACCTTGTAGCTGATCTTGATCCTCTTCTTCCAATACAGGGCGATAACGCACTTCCACAGGATAAGTTCTGCCTGACACCTCAATAATCGGTGCATTATTAAAGTGCTTAGAAAAACGCTCAACGTCAATGGTCGCAGAGGTAATAATCACTTTTAAATCAGGGCGTTTTTTTAGAATTTGTTTTAAATAACCTAAAATAAAATCATTATTCAGACTGCGTTCGTGGGCTTCATCAATAATTAACGTGTCGTATTGATTTAGGTAACGATCCGTTTGAATTTCCGCAAGCAGAATACCATCCGTCATTAATTTAATCAGTGAGTTATTACTCACTTGATCGTTAAAACGCACTTTATAACCAACAATATCGCCCATCTCCGTTTCTAACTCTTCGGCAACACGATTTGCCACTGAGCGTGCCGCAATTCGGCGAGGCTGAGTATGACCGATTAACCCTTTAACACCACGCCCTAATTCCAAACACATTTTTGGTAGCTGAGTTGTTTTCCCAGAGCCAGTTTCCCCTGCGATAACGACAACTTGATTTTCTTGAATGGTTTTTAGGATTTCATCACGACGACTGCTGACAGGCAAATCAGGATAGGTTATTTTCAGATTTTGTAATAGTGATTTTTTATGACTAAAAAAAGCCTGTGCTGTGGAAATTGCATTTTTTATCTCAGAAGTTACCGCTTGTTTGGTTTCTTCTTTATGAATATTAGCTAAGCCACGAATACGACCACTTAAACGACGACTATCGCTAACCGTCATTTTTTGTAACTCTTTCATTAACGCTTTTTGTTCATCACTAAGCGGTCGGATTTTTTTGTTTTTTTGTAGATTTTTTTTTGAATTTGTTTTCATAGTTGTATCTATAATTGTAGGGGAGCATTAGCAACTTGTTGCGTATATGCTCCCGCTCCATAATTGATAAATTAACGGGAGGATATTCCATTCGCTACGCTCATTCAATCCTCCCCTACGGTTTATTTTTCACATAATATATTGGTAATTCACAATATGGATATTAGCCAAGCCACGAATATGTCCCGCTAAGCGATGACTATCGCTAATCGTCATTTTTTGTAACTCTTCCATTAACGCTTTTTGTTCATCGCTAAGCGGTCGGATTTTTTTGTTTTTTTGCAGATTTTTTAAATTTGTTTTCATAGTTGTATCTATAATTGTAGGGGAGCATTAGCAACTTGTTGCGTATATGCTCCCGCTCCATAATTGATAAATTAACGGGAGGATATTCCATTCGCTACGCTCATTCAATCCTCCCCTACGGTTTATTTTTCACATAATATATTGGTAATTCACAATATGGATATTAGCCAAGCCACGAATACGCCCAGCCAAACGACGACTATCGCTAATCGTCATTTTTTGTAACTCTTTCATTAACGCTTTTTGTTCATCGCTAAGCGGTCGGATTTTTTTGTTTTTTTGCAGATTTTTTAAATTTGTTTTCATAGTTGTATCTATAATTGTAGGGGAGCATTAGCAACTTGTTGCGTATATGCTCCCGCTCCATAATTGATAAAATAACGGGAGGATATTCCATTCGCTACGCTCATTCAATCCTCCCCTACAGTCTGTTTTTTATATAATCCATTGGTAATTTATTCTTTTACATATAATTTATCTTTTTTCCAATTATATGGATTATGTTCTATGTAAGTTGCAATTTGATGATATGACACCTCATTACGAATAATATGTTCGTAAAAACTACGTTGCCATAATTTTTTATTAAATGGTTGCCAATTATTCTTTTTTACATTTTTAATGTATTCATTTGTGGTCATAATTTTAAACCATTGAACGATAGAAATGATATTATTATCAGTTCTATCATTTGGGCTATCAATATGTAAAATAAAATGAATATGGTTGGGCATAATAATAAAATCTAAACAAAAAATATCTTTAAACTTAGTTTCTATATTTTGATACCATTTTTTAATCATATTCCCAGCGTCATTTAAAATAATATCATTATCAATAATGCGACCTAATAAACATTTTTGCTCATTTATACAGATCGTAACAAAATATAAGCCATTTTTACTATAATCATAACTCTGTAATCTAATGGCTTTACGTTGTGGATAGGTATTCAAAAAATTTCTCCACAATATCAACCTTTCCCAATAACCAAAGACAAAATCCCTGCTGCAATTAAAGGTCCCACAGGAATACCACCAAAGAATGCTACGCCCAATACTGTGCCAACCATCAATCCCGTAATCAGTGGTGGATTGTTTGTCATTAGAGGAATACCACGTCCACCCAGCCACGCTACAATAATACCCACAACGATAGCAGCAACCATTTTTAAATTTAAAAATTCATTAAGTGGGGGTAATGCAATTCTGCCTGAAACTAAGGGTGCTAACACGCCAATAGTTAAAATAATAATACCTATTTTTAATCCATACTTATCGGTATAAGGAATATACTTAGAAAGTAGTGTTTGCTGCATAATCAATAAAATAGCAGCAGAAATAGTTACGGGGCTGTTGTGACTAAACAAGCCTAAAAAAATTAATATTGCTAAAAGAAGTGCGACTGCATTGAGTTGTAGGGACATTTCAAATCCTTTGCAAAAGATAAAGCCCCCTTTTTGATATTAAGGGGGCTAAAAATAACAAAATTTAAGGGGCAACCATTACCATTGCGTCACGAATAACACGGTCGTTTAATTTATACCCTTTTTGTAACACAACACTAATATGGTTGGACTCAATACCTTCTGCATCTTTTTGTGAAATAGCTTGGTGCATTTCAGGATTAAAAGCTTCGCCGATTTCACCAAACACTTGTATTCCGTGACGGCTTAATACAGCAGTTAATTCTTTATGAGTGAGTTCAACACCTTCAATTAAAGGCTTAATGGTTTCATCCACCCCCTCTAAGGTTTCTAATGCACGTTCTAAATTATCTACCACATTTAATAATTCTTTTGAGAATTTTTCTAGTGCAAATTTATGGGCTTTTTCTACATCTTGCTCGGCACGACGACGTGTATTTTCATTTTCAGCTTTAGCTCGTAATAAAATATCCTTTTCACGATTATCTGCTTCTGCGATATAGGTTTCCAGTTCAGCAATACGTGCTTGTGCAATGGCTAATTCATCATTGTCAGAAGTTTGCTCACCTTGAGTTTCTATAGTTTCTTCTTTTTGTGGGCTTTCTTGTTGTAATTCCTCTTGTTGTCCCGCTTCTTCTTGTAACTCTGTTGGGATCTCAATTTCTTGTTCAGGTTGATTACTTTCAGTTTTGTTGGTCATTTTATATCCTTTAGATTAAAGTAAAGTTAAACATACACAGGCAATATAATAACAGATTTAGATAATTCAAGACAAAACTTAAAATTTAATCTATTTTATTCTTTTTTTATTGACACAAATTCCTAATATCTTTAGAATTGCCCCTCCCAATAAAGCAATCAATTATCATTATCATTTACGGAGGTGTAAATAAAAATGAATAAAAATGAAAATTTTAATTTAAGTCTTGAAGAGATCAATAATACGGTCTCGATTCCACAGCGAAAAAAAGGGTTTTTTGCTAATCTTATGGCATTCTCAGGTCCAGGTGCATTAGTTGCCGTTGGTTATATGGATCCAGGTAATTGGATTACATCCATCCAAGGGGGATCTGTTTATGGTTATCTATTACTCTCAGTTATCTTACTGTCAAGTTTAATCGCAATGTTGTTACAAGCAATGTGTGCAAAATTAGGTATTGTTACAGGTATGGATTTAGCTCAAGCCACTAAATCAATGGTTGGGCCTAAAATGGCAAAAGTATTGTGGGTAACCACCGAGCTTGCAATTATGGCAACCGAAATAGCCGAAGTAATTGGTTCAGCGGTTGCGTTGAATTTATTATTTGATATTCCATTATTAATGGGGGTATTAATTACTATTGCGGATGTGTTCTTATTGTTAGTACTAATGCGATTTGGATTTAGAAAAATTGAAGCGTTCGTATTCGTGTTAATAATGACAATTTTTGCTATTTTTGCTTATGAAGTAGCTTTGGCTCAACCTGATTTAGCGGCAACACTAAATGGTTTTATGCCAAAAACGAGCATTTTTACTGAACACGTTGCAGGGCAAGATTCAGCACTTGTTATCGGATTAGGTATTGTGGGTGCAACAGTTATGCCGCACAACTTATACTTACACTCATCAATTGTACAAACCAGACAATATGATAGAAATGATCCAGCCGATCTTAAACACGCTGTGAAATTTGCAACTATTGATTCAAATATTCAATTAGGCTTCTCTTTCATTATTAACTGTTTGCTATTATTACTTGGTGCTTCATTATTCTTTGGTAATGACCCAGAGGAATTAGGGAAATTTACTCAGTTATACGATGCATTGAAAAACCCTGAAATCGTTGGACCAATTGCAAGTGGTACATTAGCATCATTATTTGCTGTGGCATTATTAGCCTCAGGTCAAAATGCAACTATTACAGGTACATTAACTGGACAAATCGTAATGGAAGGTTTCATTAACTTACGTATTCCATTGTGGTTACGTCGTGTTGTAACACGTTTACTTGCAGTATTGCCAGTGGTTATTTGTATTATGATTTGGGGTGATCGTGGTGATGTTGTTGAATCATTACTTATCTATTCTCAAGTTTTCTTATGTGTTGCATTACCAATATCAATGATTCCATTAATTAAGATGACTTCTTGTAAGAAAACAATGGGAGAATTTGTAAACTCGAAAATTGTGACTGTTTTAGGTGTAATTTCTACAACGGTATTAGTAATCTTAAATATGCAGTTAATTTACGAAACATTAGCAACATTATTCTAAAAAGACTATAAATTTACTCATAAACAATCACTGGCAACCTAAAATTGCTGGTGATTTTTTTTATGGACTTTGATACATTAGGGTTATATTAATTTTTAAACTATGTAAGCGAGTATAAAATGAGAAAGGAACATAACTTTCAGCATATTGCAATTGTTGGGCAACCACGTCGTAATGCTGCTTTAGAAACACATTTGGCAGTATATAACTGGCTTAAAGACCGCAATTATACCGTTTCTATTGAAACAAGTGTTGCAACACAATTGAATTTACCCTCTGCTTTAACCCTTGAAGAGATTGGACAACAAGCCGATTTAGTTATTGTGATTGGGGGGATGGTAATATGCTGGGTGTGGCTCGTGAATTAGCAAAATATCAAGTACCTCTTGTTGGTATTAATCGAGGCAATTTTGGTTTTCTCACGGATATTACACCACAATCTGCCTTCGAACAGCTTTATAGTTGCTTAGAGCAAGATGAGTTTATTATTGAAGAACGTTTTTTATTGGAAGCACATATTGAACGTAATGGTAAAATTATTAACAGTAATAATGCGTTAAATGAAGTCGTTATTCATCCCGCTCAAATTGTAAAAACAATGGAATTTGAAGTGTGTATTGATGGAAAATTCGCTTTTTCACAACGTTCTGATGGAATGATTATTGCCACCCCAACAGGCTCTACCGCTTATTCCCTCTCTGTTGGAGGGCCTATTCTTACACCAAATATGGATGCAATGGCATTAGTACCTATGTATCCCCATACTCTTTCAGCTCGTCCTTTAGTCATCGACGGTGATAGTGAAGTATCGTTACGTTTTACTGAAAATAACTTAGATGAATTACAAGTAAGTTGTGATAGCCAAGTTTATTTACCTTTTACTCGTGATGATAGAATTATAGTACGTAAAAGCGGTGACCGCCTTCACTTACTGCATCTCAATGATTACAACTATTTTTCTGTATTAGGCTCTAAATTGGGCTGGTTGAATAAATTGTTTTAAATGTATAGCGGTACGATGATCGTAAAAATTTGCAAATTTTTGATCTAATGATACCGCTTGTTGAAAATAGTCAGGGGCAATGTAGTAAGGAAAAATAATGAGTAACTTAAAAGATTTTCCAAAGGATTTTTTATGGGGTGGGGCGATAGCCGCAAACCAAGTGGAAGGTGCGTTTGATCAAGATGGCAAAGGATTATCTGCTCCTGATATGTTAGCTTTTGTTCCTAAGGAAGAGCGTGGTGGTTTGCAGGGGACTGCTATTGAAGTAAGTTCACAGCGTATCAATGATATTTTATCAGGTAAATTTAAAGGACGATTTCCTAAACGAGAAGGAATTGATTTTTATCACCATTATAAAGAAGACATCGCACTCTTTGCTGAAATGGGCTTTAAAATGTTGCGAATCTCCATTCATTGGTCACGTATTTTTCCCAATGGAGATGATGAAAAACCAAATGAAAAAGGGTTGCAATATTATGATAATGTATTTGATGAACTACTAAAATACGGTATTCAGCCAATGGTAACACTAAGCCATTATGAAATGCCATTAGGATTGATTCAAAAATACAATGGTTGGTTAGGACGAGAATGTATAGAACACTTTGTTCGTTATGCAGAAAGCGTTATCAACAAAAAGTAAAATATTGGCTCACTTTTAATGAGATCAATATGGTGACAATGCACAGTCCTTATACGGGGGGCGGCGTTATTCTTGATCGAGTGCCAGAATCACAACGTGAAAATGCTAAATATCAAGCGTTACACCACCAATTTGTTGCCAGTGCCTTAGCAAAAAGAGCCTTAGAAAAAATCATTCCTGATGGAAAAATGGGCTGTATGTTAGCACGTTTACACACTTATCCACTGACGTCTGATCCTAAAGATCAGCGCCTAGCACAACATTGCAATCAACAAAATCTCTATTTTACCGATGTATATGCACGTGGTGAATATCCTCACTATATGAAGCGTTACTGGGCTGAACAAAACGTTAAAATTCATAAGGAGCAAGGCGATGATGCGCTTTTAAAACAATATACTGTGGATTTTATTTCATTCAGTTATTACGTCAGCTTAACGGTAACAACACATAAAAATGATGAAATGGGAGGGTTATTTAGTGGTGTTAAAAATCCTTATTTAAAGGCATCAGATTGGGGATGGCAGATTGATCCAATAGGGTTACGCATTACCTTAAATGATATGTACGATCGTTATCAAAAGCCATTGTTTATTGTCGAAAATGGTTTGGGGGCTTTTGATAAGGTCGAAGAGGATGGTTCCATTCACGATCTTTACCGTATTGATTATTTACGTGCGCATATTCAACAAATACAAGAAGCTATTACCGATGGCGTCGAATTAATGGGGTATCTCTTTTGGGCACCAATTGATTTGGTGAGTATGTCTACCTCTGAAATGTCAAAACGCTATGGTTATATTTATGTCGATTTAGATGATGAAGGAAATGGCACTAAAAAACGTTTTCGTAAGGATTCTTTTTATTGGTATCAAAAGGTTATCCAGTCAAATGGAAAAGACTTAGGTTAATTTAAAATATAGCGGTTACATTAATGTAAAAATTTGCAAAAAAGTGTGTAAGGAATGTTTACTATTACATTAATACAAAAGCATTCCAGCTTGCTTTTAGTGATAACAGTAATAATATAACGAGAATGATTTTTTTAAAAAGCGTAACAGATATTTTGTGACGGATGTTAATACCAATCAATAGCGCAATTATCGATAACAGCGTGATAATGGGGAGAGCCCATAATTCTTTTGTAGTGAGTTGATTAAATACGTCTTCTAATAAAATAAACTGTACAATTTTTGCCAATAAAAAGCAGAGATTACTGGTTTTAATAATTTCATTTTTATCATTACTATTGGCTAATAAATACATCATCAATATTGAGGACATTGCATTAGTGGCACCTCCAATCACACCCGCTAAGCCACCAAAAAGTATCATTTTGAGTGAGCTATTTAATAACGTATTATGGGATAAATGGGGGTGTTTTTGATTCTCAAAAAAGGCATAAAAAACATAGAATAATGTTGCTAATGAAAGCAATAGATATAACCAGCTTATCGGTAGCGCTTTGAGGAGTAATACACCAATCACACAACCAATAATACTACTCAAAATTAATAGCCAAAATTTTTGAATTAAAAAAGTGAGACTCGTTTCTTTTGGAGTGTTTCTAGAAGGAAGCAGCACCATTACATTAATGATGATATTCGGTAAAATAACGAGGGCAATGGCAACAGGTAATGGAAAGATAATAGCAATAGATATTGTTGAAATCATTGGAAACCCAAGTCCCGTAATGCCGTGTAGCATCGCTCCAAATAATAACAGTCCAATGACGAGTATTTCCATAGAATAAATTACCTTGTATCTGGATAAATAAGCGCAATTATCCTTAAATGTAGCAGAAAATGTGTAAAAAATTTTAAATTTATCTTACCGCTATTTTGTTGAAAGGTGACAAGTGTGTATTAAAAATGTGTAGTACTTCACATTTTTATATTTCTTTGTTTGATAAAAAATGCGTAGCAATATAAATTTAAGCGAATATTTTGTTTTATTTTTAGCATTACATCAGGTAGTAGGTAGGAGGTGTAAATGATTAGTTTTGTTATTGTTTCTCATAGCCAAAAATTAGCTGAGGGAGTCGTTGAATTGGCCTCTCAGGTAAAAGCGGAAACGTGTAAAATTGTGGCAGCAGCAGGAGTTAATAATCCTGAGAACCCAATTGGTACTGATGCAATCAAAATAATGCAAGCAGTAGAGGAGGTTTTTTCACCTGATGGTACAATTATTTTTGTAGACTTAGGTAGTGCCATTTTAAGTGCAGAAACAGCCTTAGATCTCTTATCTTCTACTATGGCGAAAAAAGTGAAAATTTGTTATGCCCCTTTAGTGGAAGGTACACTGAGTGCAGTGGTTGCCGCATCAGCAGGTGATAGTATGGAGGCAGTACTTGCAGAAGCTAATAGTGCCGCTGATGTAAAATTGAGTATGTCCATATAACCTATCTCATTGATTAAATAATTGCATCTATTGCCTTAAGAAATAGCAATATTTTAAGGTAATAGGTGTTTTTTTGTGTGTTTAATTTTTGGTAGTTATATTGATAATTATTTTTGAATAAACAAGCGGTAAGATCTTGATAAAAATTTGCAAAAATCACTTGATTTTTTTAAGTTATTAATCTTAAAAGAGAAGTTAAAATTGTTGCAATTTCAAGGTGAATTTTACTTTTTTTATGCTAATATTATCTCCATTAGTTTAAAGCACTATAATGATATTTTGAATCATAATATTAACTAACATTATGATTTTATTTAGTAATTTTATAAAAGTAGAAATTAGAAAGGAAATAATTATATGACAAACACGTTAATGGTAACTAAACGTGATGGTAAAAAAGAAGCGATTGATTTAGATAAAATTCATCGTGTGATTACGTGGGCTTCTGAAGGATTAGAAAATGTCTCTGTTTCTCAAGTTGAATTGAGAGCGCATATTCAGTTTTATGAAGGTATTAGAACGTCAGATATTCATGAAACAATCATAAAATCTGCTGCGGATTTAATTAGCAAAGAGAGTCCTGATTATCAATATTTAGCGGCTCGTTTAGCCGTATTTCATTTACGTAAAAAAGCCTATGGGCATTTTGATCCTCCTCGTTTGTATGAGCACGTTAAAAAATTAGTACGTATAGAAAAATATGATAAAGCGCTGTTAACGGATTATTCTCGTGAAGAGTGGGATGAAATGGACGGTTACCTCGATCATTGGCGTGATATGACTTTTTCTTATGCGGCAGTCAAGCAACTTGAAGGCAAATACTTAGTTCAAAATCGAGTGACGGGTGAAATTTATGAATCCGCACAGTTTTTATATATTTTAGTGGCGGCGTGTTTATTTGCTCACTATCCAAAAGAGGTACGTTTAAGCTATGTGAAACGTTTTTATGATGCCACTTCTACTTTCAAAATTTCATTGCCAACACCAATTATGTCAGGAGTACGAACGCCAACTCGTCAGTTTAGTTCGTGCGTGTTGATTGAGTGTGCTGATAGCTTAGATTCTATCAATGCTACCTCTTCGGCAATTGTGAAATATGTTTCACAGCGTGCAGGTATTGGTATTAATGCGGGTGCCATTCGTGCATTGGGAAGTTCAATTCGTGGTGGAGAGGCATTTCATACAGGCTGTATTCCATTTTATAAACATTTTCAAACTGCTGTTAAATCTTGTTCGCAAGGCGGTGTGCGTGGCGGTGCTGCAACCGTTTATTATCCATTTTGGCATTTAGAAGTTGAAAGCTTATTGGTGCTGAAAAATAATCGAGGCGTTGAAGATAACCGTGTACGCCACTTAGATTATGGTGTGCAATTGAACAAAACAATGTATCAACGCTTAATCAAGGGGGGCAATATTACCTTATTTAGCCCTTCTGATGTAGAGGGTTTATATGAAGCATTCTTTGCAGATCAAGCTAAATTTGAAGAGTTATATACTAAATATGAACAAGATCCAACGATTCGTAAACGCTCAATTAAGGCAGTGGAACTGTTTTCACTATTAATGCAAGAGCGTGCTTCGACAGGACGTATCTATATTCAAAATGTTGATCATTGTAATACTCACTCACCTTTTGATCCGACAGTAGCGCCTGTTCGTCAATCTAATTTATGTTTAGAAATTGCATTACCAACGAAGCCATTAGCACATTTTCATGATGAGGAGGGTGAAATTGCACTATGTACACTTTCTGCGTTTAATTTAGGAAAAATTGAACATTTAGATGAGTTGGAGGATTTAGCCGATCTTGCTGTACGATCATTAGATGCACTGTTAGATTATCAAGATTATCCAGTGATCGCTGCTCGTAATAGCTCGTTAGATCGCCGTCCATTGGGTATTGGAGTAATCAATTATGCTTATTATTTGGCTAAAAATGGTGTGTGCTATTCAAATGGTAGCGGTAATGATTTAACCCATCGTACGTTTGAAGCTATTCAATACTATTTATTAAAAGCCTCAATGAATTTAGCAAAAGAGCAAGGTGCTTGTAAAAAATTCAATGAAACCACTTATGCTCAAGGTATTTTACCTATTGATACCTATAAGAAAACCATTGATAAATTAACCCAAGAGCCGTTACATTATGATTGGGAGACGTTACGTAAAGAGATTCAAGAGTTTGGTTTACGTAATTCAACGTTAACGGCACTGATGCCTTCTGAAACCTCATCTCAGATTTCAAATGCAACGAATGGTATTGAGCTTCCTCGTGGTTATGTGAGTGTAAAAGCCTCAAAAGACGGTATCTTAAAGCAAGTAGTACCTGATTATGAAAATTTAAGTTTAAATTATGAACTGTTATGGGATATGCCAAATAATGATGGCTATCTACAGTTAGTGGGTATTATGCAAAAATTTGTGGATCAAGCTATTTCAGCGAATACAAACTATGACCCACAAAAATTTACTGATGGGAAAGTCCCAATGAAACAGTTATTAGCAGATTTGCTAACAGCCTATAAATACGGACTAAAAACATTGTATTATCAAAATACTCGTGATGGTGCTGATGATCAACAAAATGATCTTGACGATGGTTGTGCTGGTGGAGCCTGTAAGATTTAATGTTATTCAGTAACACAAACTAGGCGGTACGATGTAGTACAAAATTTACAAATTATTTAGAATAATGCAGCAGATATTTTAGTCGATATTTGCTGCATTTTTTTATTTTTTAAATACACTTTATGGGGCATATGTTAATAACACTATCTCACTGATATGCTCCTATTATCAAAGTAAAATTTGGTTCTATAGAATAGCCCGATAAGGATAGTGGGTAAGAATCTTACCCACTTGTTTATAGTGATGGATTTTGTGATGATACAGATTATAGGTCAACAGTATTAGGTAAAATAACCAAATCTCGTATAACCACACCTGGAGAACGTGTAAGCATAAATAGGACAGCTTCAGCAACTTCTCGTGGCTGCATTAATGACCCATTAGCTAATGCTTCTTCCATTTTTTCTTTAGGCCAATCATCAAGTAAAGCTGTAACCACAGGACCAGGTAATACCGCTCCCATACGAATACCATATTGTGATACTTGTCGACGAGTACTGTGTAAAAATGCTTGTATTGCAAATTTTGACGCAGTATATATTGGTTCCCAGACAACTGGTACGACACCAGCGACAGAACTAGTAAATATAATATCGCCTTTATGTCGCTCTATCATAGCTGGAAGCACTGCCTGTACACATCGAAAGGTGGTATTAATATTTAGGTTTAGCATACGATCCCATTCGTCTGGATTTCCCTCTGCTGCGGCTCCTCCTATATAGGCGCCTACGTTTGCATGAAAAGCATCCAAAGGGCCACCTACTAATTCTTCAATTTTTGGTAACATAGTAGATACTTTAGGTCCATCAAACAAATCAATGGCAAGTGGAAATGCATTATCACCTAAATCATCACAAATTTTTTGTAGTTGCTCTTTAGCTCTATCAATTAGAACTACTTTTGCACCTTCTTCAATTAAAATTGTTGCACAAGCTAAACCAATACCAGATGCGGCACCTGTGATTGCAACATTTTTTCCTTGCATACTATTTGACATAATATTTCTCCTCTGCTTATATTGATAGGTAACTTATTTATCTAACGTTTTTATTGCAGTCTCTTCAATCGCTAAACCATTTTTAAATCTTTTTAAAAACAGATTGAAGCCTGCAACGTCTGATGGATTTGCTTGTATAGTGGATTGTTTTGATTTCACAAATACATACTCTGCTAAAAATGAAGCTAAGGTCTCATTTGCTTTTTTCTCTGACATATAGGCAGATAAAATAGCAATTCCCCAAGCACCACCTTCACTGGCATTTTCCATAACAGAAACAGGAGTATTAAAAGCTGCAGCCATAAGTTTTTGCGCAACTTTTTTTGTTTTAAATATACCACCGTGTCCTGTAATTTTATCTAAATGTACTTGCTCTTCATCAAACAATATATCCAAACCAATTCTTGTAGTTGCGAATGTTGAAAATAAATGAGTTCGAATAAAATTGCTTAATGTGAATTTACTATCAGGTAAACGTGTAAAGAGGGGTCTTCCTTCATCAAATGGTAGAATATTCTCTCCTGATAAAAAACAATATGACAATAAACCGCCACAATCTGGATCAGCATTTAATGAAGATTCAAACAATATATTAAATAATGTTGAATCATCAATCTGTTCACCTCTAAGTTGGCAAAATTCTTTAAATAGTCCTACCCAAGCATTTAAATCTGATGTGCAATTATTAGCATGAGCCATGGCAACGAGATCTCCTGTAGGAGTGGTAACCATATCTATTTCGGGATGTACTCGTTTTAACTCTTTTTCAAGGACTATCATAGCAAAAATAGATGTTCCAGCTGATATATTACCGGTTCTTGGTGCAACACTATTGGTTGCAACCATTCCTGTACCAGCATCACCTTCAGGTGGACACATCGGTATACCTGATTTAAGATGCCCTGTTATATCTAGTAATTTCGCACCATTTTCTGTTAATACGCCAGCGGGGCTACCCGCACACATTACTTTAGGCAGAATTTTTTCTAGTTCCCATGTTAATGACTGTTTTTTTACAAGCGTATTAAATTTCATAATCATCTCTGCATAGTAATTACCTTTCTGTGTGTCAATGGGAAACATTCCTGAGGCATCACCAATCCCCAAACTCTTTTCACCTGTTAGCATCCAATGAATATAACCAGAAAGCGTAGTGAGATAATCAATTTCTTTAATATGCGGCTCTTCATTGAGCATAGCTTGATAAAGGTGGGCAATACTCCAGCGTTGTGGAATATTGTAATTAAAAAGTTCGGTTAATGTTTCTGCTGCTTGTAGTGTTATCGTATTTCTCCACGTTCTAAATGGTACTAATAACTCATTATTTTTATCAAAGACCATATAACCATGCATCATTGCACTAATACCAATTGATTTTAGTGTTTCAATATAAATACCATATTTATTAAAGACTTGCATAGTAAGATCTTTATATGCGCTTTGTATTCCTAACCAGATATTTTCTAAAGAATATGTCCAAACTCCATCTATTAGCTGATTTTCCCAACTAAAGCTTCCTGTTGCTATAGGTTTATACTGCTCATCAATTAAAACAGCTTTAATTCGAGTGGAACCCAATTCAATACCTAGAACAGCTTTTCCTGTTGTAATGGTTATTTTGCTCATTTTATTTTTCCTATATTATTTTTGTAACTTTTGAGCAATGTCAGCGAGTGAATTGCCAATGATTTTATATTTTTCAAATCGTTTTTGAATAATTCTATGTCTATCTATATTGGGTGTGTAATGTGTATATGAGGGTTGGAAATCATTCAGTAGTTGTTCTATGGATTTTTCTGGTTGATTACCGACAATGGCGCAGAAAGCCGCTGAGCTACAACCCGGTTGTTGTAATTCAATAGTTTCAATAGGTATATTGATTGCATCACAAAATAGTTGCATCCAATATTTGGAATTAGAAGGACCACCTGTAAAACGAACTTTTGTTATAGCAGGTTCTAAATTAATAATACGCTCATGATGTATTAAATACGATAAGACAACACCTTCATAAATAGCTTTGAGCAAGTGTTCTTTTTTATGATGTGCTTGTATACCATAAAATTGACCATGTAAATCTAAAGAGATATTAGATCCATATAAGTATGGGAAGAAGAATAAATTGTCGTCATTATCCTCTTCTAGGTTATTTAACCATGTTTCAATCACAGAGAATACATTATTGTTTTTCTCCATAAAATTATCAATAAACCATTGTAAATTACTGGCGGAAGTCGGGGAGCCTTCGTGTACAAAAAACATATTATTTAGAGCATAATTTCCCCAAATATATGGATATTCATTATCAACAATTTTATTTTTGATGCGAGTAGTGATTGCCCAAGTGCCAGCAATTACATTTAATATTTCTTCATTAGTAACACCTGCAATTACAGCTCCACCGACAACATCGAAAAAACCTCCATACAATGGAGTACCTTCTGCTAACCCAGTTAATTGAGCTGCTTCAGCTGTGACTGTACCAGCCTGTTCAAATGATGAAATAATAGGCGGAAAAAAAGATATTGCATCTTTTAATCCAAATAGTGCAAGCATATTCTTATCATAAGCATTTTGAACGATATTATAAGCATTGCTTCCTGAAATATTGGTAATTTCAGCATATTTTTTGCCAGATAATTTAAAACGAATATAATCATGTCCCATCAATACAGTATCAATTTTTTGATAATTTTCAGGTTCATTTTCTTTAATCCAAGCTAATAAAGACACAGGGTGAGCAGTCCAAAGTTGTTGTCTTCCAAGTTGGTATGTTTGTTTATCAATACCTTTTTTAAACCATTTTTTGACAATTGATGTGGCACGAGTGTCACTAGAAATAATGCCTTTTCGTACTGGTTTCCCCTCTACATCGATGGGGTATAAACCTTTTCCATGTGCAGAAAAACCAATACCTTTAATTTCAGTATTTTTGACACCTGATTTATTAATACAATTTTGTATGCACCAGCAAACACTATCCCAAAAATTGTGCAAGTCATGCTCTACCCATCCTGGATGTGGTCTCAAGATATCATTATTCTTTTCTGAAACTACAATTTCTTTACCATCTGAGGTGTAAAGCCCAACTTTAGTTATGGTGCCACCAATGTCTATACCTAAATAGTACATTTATTTCTCCATTACCTTTAATTATATAATATATGCTTTATTTAATAATTAAATCAGTAGGTTAAGATAAACTCAACCTACTGATATAAGTATTATGGATTTAACAATACTTTGATTGATTCAAGTTTCTCCGCCATTTTAAAGGCATCTTCATAATCATCTAAAGAATATTGATGTGTGATTATCCCTTTTGATGTGACTAGCCCTCGATCAAACAGGTCAATAGCAACATCATAAGCATAAGGTCCTAAATGAGCCCCCATTATATCTAGCTCTTTTCGATCACCAATGACAGACCAATCAACAGTTGTTTCATGACTAAATACACTAAATTCTACAAAACGACCTAATTTTCTGATCATTTCTAAACCTTGAGTTACTGCTTTAGGATTACCTGTTGCCTCAATATAAACATCGCACCCATAACCGCCTGTTAAATCTTTAACTATTTTTTGTACATTATCTGTTGCAGGATTTAACGTTAAATCTGCACCAAATTGTTTAGCAAGTTTAAGCCGCTCATTATCCATATCAATAACAATAAACTTCTTAGGTGTTAGTAAGGGTACTAATTGAGCCATACATAAACCAAGTGGTCCAGCACCTGCAAGGACAACAACATCTGCCCAGTCTATTTTTGCTCGACGAACAACGTGTATAGCACAAGCCATTGGTTCTAGTAATGCAGCATCTTCAAATGACAGAGTTTTAGGAATTTTATGAACATAATCATGGGCATAAAACTTCATATATTCTGCCATACCACCATCAGCGACATCTTTTTGGAAACCTCGAATATTATGAACTTCACACATCCAATATTTACCACTACGGCAAAAGCGGCATTTTCTACAAGGAACAATTTGTTCAGAGACGACATAATCACCAATTTCAACATTATGTAGCTCAGCAGCCCCCTCACCAAGAGCTTCAACCACTCCCCAGTATTCATGTCCTGGGATTACTGGTGTTTTAACCCAGCTGTCTTCTAAGTTACCATTTCCCCAAAACATCGGTGCTCCCGCACATGCTTTAACATCTCCAGCACAGATTCCACAAGATTTAACTTTAACTAAAATCTCTCCAGGTCCAATTTTTGGTTTTGGAATGTTGTTTTCTAAGCGATAATCACCAGGACCGTAACACACAACACCTTTCATTGTTTCTGACATTTTACTACTCCCATCGTATAGTTAAGGAATATAGGTTAGTTTTTACTTTGTTTTTGAAAAACACTAATTAATACAGCGCCTAAAATAATTCCTCCTTTAATAATATTCTGAGGATAAGGAGGGACTCCCCAAATATTTAGACCAGTATTAAGTACACCTAATATACATGCTCCAATTAGCGTTCCAATTATGGAGCCACGTCCTCCCATAATACTGGTTCCTCCCAATACAACAGCTGCAATTGCATCTAGCTCAAACCCGACGCCTGAAGCTGGTTGTCCAGATGACACTCTAGATGTTGAAATGATACCTGCTATAGCTGCTGTAAATCCGCAATAACTGTAAACAAAGAAATGAATCCATTTTGTACGGATACCAGATAGAATTGCAGCATCTTCATTACCGCCAACTGAATAAATATAACGCCCTAATCTCAATTGATTTAATAAAATATAGCTAAGTAAAAACACCGCTAACATAATCCACGCAGGTATTGGAATATTTAGAAAGGATGAACGACCTAAGGCAGAAAACATTCTTGCCATTGGCATAGGATAACCACCAGTATAAGTTAATGATACACCTCTAATTGCGGTCATTACGGCAAGTGTGACAATAATTGCAGGCAATTTAAATCGTGCTACAAAGAATCCATTAAATGCTCCACAAATGACCCCCACCAGAATTGCTCCAAACCAACCAAGTAATAATGCTGTTATTATAGATGTATCACCTGCATTAACTCCTGGTGTAAAATGGATAACTATACTTGCTAAAATAGTTCCAGCAAAAGCCATTACTGCTCCTACAGATAAGTCAATTCCTCCAGTTAATATAACAAAAGTCATACCTGCGGCGATGATGGCATTAACAGACACTTGTCTAGATATATTGACAAATGTTTGCCAAGCAAAGAAGTTATCAATAAGAAATGACATTATAGTGATCAGTAAAATGAGCCCTACAAGTGGAATAAATTCTGAGCGTTTATTAAGTGAATGTAGCATAGATGGTTTATTTTCCATTATTTTCCTCCTGTTGAATACTGCATGATAGTTTCGGGATTAATATCATCTCCGACTAAATTTGCTGTAATCTTACCTTCTCGCATAACAAAGACACGATCACTTATACCAACTATTTCAGGAAGATCTGAAGAGATAACTACAACAGATATTCCAGAATTAGCTAATGTTTGAATAGTATTATAAATTTCAAGCTTTGCACCAACATCAATACCACGTGTAGGTTCGTCAAAGAAAAGTAATCTGGAACGTGTTAATAACCATCTAGCAATAATTACTTTTTGTTGATTACCACCACTAAGTTCACTAACAATTTTATTTATGGAAGGTGTTTTTATGCTTAATTGTTTAACATATTCTAAACTTTTTTCTTCCATTTTCTTTCTTGACACAAAATAACTTTTGTTCAGTAATGATTTTAATGAAGAAATAGTGATATTATCTTTAACACTAGAATTTAAAAATAGACCATGTTTCTTTCTGTCTTCTGATAAATAACCAACACCTTGTGCTAAAGCTTCAGCAGGATGAGTGAAATTAATCAATTCTCCATCTAAGTAAACATCTTTGTATTTGTAAGGATAGGCACCGACAATAGCTTTACACATTTCAGTACGACCAGAACCAACAAGCCCTGCAATACCTACAATTTCTCCAATATGAAATTTAAAAGAATTTTCATTACCATTTATATCAATAAGTTTTTTGACATCTAATGCAATAGGATTTTGTGTTAAATCTTGAGTACGTTTTGGTGGATAAGAGTGTTCCAAAGAACGCCCAACCATATGAGTAATAATTTCATCTTCACTGATATTTGCTGTAGGAAATGTACCGATATACTCTCCATCTCTCAAGCAGGAAATACAGTCTGAGATTTCAAAAACCTCCTCCAAATGATGAGAAATATAAAAGCAGCCAATATTTTTTTCTTTTAATTTTCTCATTACAGAGAGTAATTTACCTGCTTCTGTAGGAGTTAAGGTCGCTGTAGGTTCATCTAATACCAAATATTTACAATCAAAAGCGAGTGCTTTAGCGATCTCTACAAATTGTTGTTCAGCAACACTAAGATGAGTTATAGGAACATTCAGCGGAATACTGACATTGATATTATTTAGCGTTTGTTGAGCTATTTCTTGCATTTTTCGTTTATTTAAAATGCCTCCAATAGTCATTTCTCGACCTAAGAAAATATTTTCAACAGCGTTGAGGTAAGGAATTAAACTAAATTCTTGGAAAATAATATTTATGCCGAGTTTTTGTGCATCTCGGGTTCCTTGAGGAGTGACAATTTTTCCATCAATTAAAATATTTCCTTCTGATGCTTTATAAACACCATTTAATACTTTCATTAATGTTGATTTTCCAGCACCATTTTCTCCAACTATGGCATGTATCTCACCAGGTTTTAGGGTTAAAGAAACATTACTTAAAGCTGTTACTCCAGGAAAACATTTTGTAATATTTTTCATTTCTAACATAAATAAAACCTTTCTGAATGATGACATTTAAGGAAGTGCCAAGCTTACTGAATTCTTGGCACTTATGTTAAAAAATATTAAATAATATAACTACCAAGAAAATCCTTTTGCGTTAGTTTTATCAATTAATTTTACATCAACAGGGATTGCTTTAGGTACGTTAGCTCCCCAATGTTTAGCTAAAGCCATAGCAAACCCAATTCTTAATTGATCTCTAGGATATTGTGCCGCAGTCGCTTTAAATGGACTACCTTCCAATATTGCAGAAATTGCTTCAGACGCTCCATCAACACTAGTTAATACGATATTTTTACCAGAACCTTCGATAGCTGCTAAAGAGCCCATAGCTCCACCGTCATTAACACTGAAAATACCAGCTAAATTAGGATGTGCTTGAATCATATTCTCAGTAACACCCATTGCAACCGTTCTATCTTGTTTACCATTTTGAATATCTACTAATTTAATTGCAGGGTATTTTGCTAGTGCATCTTTACAACCTCTAACACGTTCTAAAATTGGTACAACAGGAATACCATCCAAAATTGCGACTTCACCTTTCCCTTTTATTTCTTTAGAAAGTGCCTCACAGGCAAGTACACCTGCATCATAGTTTTTTGAACCTACAAAAGAATCTATTGGTCCTGCAGCTTGAGCATCTACAGATACAACAGTAACATTTTTTGCTTTTGCAAATTCAACTGCATTTTTAACACCTTCAGAATCAGTTGGATTAAGAATTAAGATATCAATATCTTTACTCACTAAATCTTCAACATCATTATTCTGTTTTACGATATCGTGGGCAGCATCAGTGATGAATAATTGACCACCAACAGAATCAACAGCTTCTGCTAGTGCTTCTTTCATTACGACAAAATATTCATTATTCATTTCTTGAAAAGATACGCCTACTTTAAGAGGCTTGGCAACTGAAGCAACACTGAAGAAACTCGCTGCAACAAGGGTAGATAGTACTAATTTTTTCATAATAGTTCTCCTCTATGATTTTTACCATAATAGCTATGATGTGTTCTATGATTGTTGAACACGAATTCATTATTAATAAATATTTTTATTTTTTAAAGTCTAATTTAGGACATTATATGTATTTAATTGTCCTTTTATGTCCAGTATATTAAAATTATAAATGTATAATAGATATCAAATGATAGGGAGGAAATATGTTTGATTTTAATGATTTTTTAAAGTTACCTCCAAAAAAATTAATGAGGGAAGAGGTTTTCAGAAAGTACCCTAATTCGCCTATTATAATAGAGTGGTGGAAAACACACCCAGTTTATGAGTTACATAAACATATTGATTTTAAAGAGTTTGCTATTATTCGCCATGGGTTTTGTATTCATCATCATCGAGGTCTATTTGATTTATTGACATTAGGCGATGTTGCTTTTATTGGGAATTCAACTCCTCATGGGTATGTGTGTACCCATGAAATGTCATTGTTTAATATTGTATTTCATGAGGAATACCTTATTGATAATTTATTTCAAATAAAAGGTCTACTTAATGAATTAAGGCAACTTAGTCAAAATGATGCGCATTTAACAATATCTTCCCAGACACTGAGACAAGTGCTATCAACGTCTTATATATTAGAGCAAGAGAGTTTTAAATATGACGACTTAACTTTTATGTCAATGCTATCCTCTTTTATACGAATTGCTTTAATGATGTTAGAAGATAACAACAGTGAATATTATTTACATAATAATATAGCAAATTATAATCGTACGGAAATAAAGTTAGATGCGTTATTAAAAGCAATAAAATTAATACGTAAAAATATTAAACAGCCAATTAAAAATATTGTTGAGCTATTGAATGCTCAAAATTATAACAATAAAACAATGCAACGTTATTTTAAAAAGCATTTATGTATATCTATTCATCAATTTATTTTATTACAAAAATTAGTATTAACGATGAACTATATTATTAAATATCCTGATATGAGTTTAACATCAATTATGGAAGAGGTCGGATATAGTAATTATAAAAATTTTTCTAGAAATATTCACTTTTTCTTTAATATTTCACCTAAGGAATTTTATAGAAATGTTTTAGAGGTTGATAAATTAGGAAAAAAATTAGATATGTGATGAATTTTGATTTTTCAAGCTACTTCATTTTTTATTGCAAATTTTTGAGAAAATCGTACCGCTTAATTTTTTAATCAAAGAATCTTAGGTTTATTTTTAGTAAATTTTCCCATAGAATAGTCGACAATATAACAATTTTACACTTATGGAATAACTATGGCATATACTACTTTCTCTCAAAACAAAAATGATCAACTAAAAGAGCCAATGTTTTTTGGTCAAAATGTTAATGTTGCACGTTATGATCAACAAAAATATGAAATTTTTGAAAAGTTAATCGAAAAACAACTTTCGTTCTTTTGGCGTCCTGAAGAGGTTGATGTTTCGCAAGATCGTATTGATTATAACGCTCTACCAGATCATGAAAAACACATTTTTATCAGTAACTTAAAATATCAAACTTTATTAGATTCAATTCAAGGTCGTAGTCCAAATGTGGCATTATTACCTATTGTCTCTATCCCTGAATTAGAAACTTGGATTGAAACTTGGACGTTTTCTGAAACTATTCACTCTCGTTCTTATACCCATATTATTCGTAATATTGTGAATGATCCTTCAGTGATTTTTGATGATATTGTGACGAATGAAGAGATTATTAAACGAGCAAAAGATATTTCAGTTTATTATGATGATTTGATTCGTGATTCACAGCTTTATAGCTTATACGGAGCAGGTACGTATAAGGTTGATGGTAAAGAATATACTGTATCATTAAGAAACCTTAAAAAACAACTTTATCTTTGTATGATGAGTGTCAATGTGCTAGAAGCAATTCGCTTTTATGTGTCTTTTGCCTGTTCTTTTGCTTTTGCAGAACGCCAATTAATGGAAGGTAATGCAAAAATTATCAAATTTATTGCTCGTGATGAGGCGTTGCACTTAACGGGAACTCAGCATATTTTAAATATTATGGCTTCAGGTGAAGATGATCCTGAAATGGCTGAAATTGCGAAAGAGTGTAAACAAGAAGCCTATGATATTTTTGTTGCTGCGGCAGAGCAAGAAAAAGAATGGGCAGATTATCTGTTTAGAGACGGCTCAATGATCGGCTTAAATCGAGATATTTTAGTCCAATATGTTGAATATATTACTAATACTCGAATGCAAGCAGTAGGGTTAGAAATGCCATTTAAAGGTCGCTCAAACCCAATTCCTTGGATCAATGCCTGGTTAGTTTCTGATAATGTTCAGGTAGCACCACAAGAAGTTGAAGTCAGTTCTTACCTTGTGGGACAGATTGATTCAAAAGTGGATACACAGGACTTTGATGACTTTGATTTGTAATGCAAATTAAACTACTCCACAGTCAAGTAACACTTGAACATACAGGAAAAAACTCATTACTGGAAACCTTAGAAAAAAATGGGTTTTATCCTGAATATCAGTGCCGAATGGGATTTTGTGGATCTTGTCGATTGAAAATAAAAAATGGAAGCGTATCTTACCTACAACCGCCATTAGCAATGCTTCAGGAGAGAGAAATTCTTACTTGTTGCTGTCAAGTTGAAGAGGATTTGGAATTGGAATTTTGAAATACCAGTATAGAGAATCCATCAACTTGGTTTTTTGCAAAAAGTAAGGACAATCTAACCGCTTCAGATATTAATATAAGAGGAATAAACAATGGAAAACACTAAAAAATCAAGTTACCTTTCTATTTTTGGCATTATTTTGGCTATTGGCTTAATGGCATCCGCATTTATTTTAGGTAATCAATTTAAAAACTTACGTGAAACAGGTGTGATTACTGTAAAAGGTTTAGCAGAAGCAGAGCATAAAGCAACGGTTGGTACGTGGAAAGTCCGTATTTATGGTTGGGGTGCAACCTATGCTGATGCAATGAAAGCCAATCAATATAACTTAAATCAAGCAGTTCACTTTTTGGAAAAAAAGGGTTTCTTAGAGAAAGATCGAGAAATTACCGATTTATCCGTATCGCAACGCATTGAATATTACACCGATGACAATGGCAAAAGTCGTCAGCGTGAAAATGGTTTTGATGCAACTCGTAATATTATTATTTCAACCAAAGATTTGTTCAGTTTGCAAAGGGCATTAGTTGAAATACAACAATTGAGAGCAGATAATCAAGCAATTAGTTTTGATAGTCCTGATTACTATCTTGAAAATTTAGAGCAAATTAAAAGAGAGCTTATTGCGAAAGCAACCAAAGATGCTTATGTCAGAGCCAAAGAGTTTGCACAAACCAGTGGTGTGAGTGTTGGCGTTTTAAAATCTGCTTCACAGGGATCATTTAACATCAAATCCACTCGTCCAGGTGATGATAACAGTGATTATGGCGGCAGTTATGATACCACGACCATTGATAAGAAAGTGCGTTTAGTGGTAACCATTAAATATGCTATTGATGGTTAAATGAAGCGGTGAGATGTAAGTGAAAATTTGCAAATTTTTTCATTGAAGCGGTAAGATGATGATCAAAATTTGCAAATTTTTTCGATTGTAGCGCTATCTTCAAGAACAATGAAGATAATCAATATTTTTTAAATATTTCAATAACTTGATTTATGTCTTCTGTTGAAATATCTCGATGTACCACAATACGTAATGCCCCATACCCTGATATTAAAACGTTATTCGCTTTCAAATAATCTAACAATTTTTGAGGTTGTGCTGTTTGGATAAAAATCATATTGGTATGATGCGAAATTACCGTAATTTTGTCGAGTTTGTTTAATTCATTAGCTAAAAGTGTTGCATTATTATGATCTTTCTTTAAGTCTGCAACTTGGTGTTGTAGTGCATATAGACCCGCGCTAGCCAGTATACCAGATTGACGTAACCCACCACCGAGCATTTTTCTGTATCTTGTGGCAGTGTCAATGAAACTTCTAGAGCCGATTAGAATAGAACCAACAGGAGCGCCTAATCCTTTTGATAAACAAATAGAAATAGAGTCAAAATACTGGGTAATATCAGATAATTCTATATCTAAAGCGACAACGGCATTAAAAATTCTAGCACCATCAAGGTGTAACAGAAGATGATGTTTTTTCGCAAACTGGCTTACTTCTTTTAAGTATTCTAAACTTAAAACCTGTCCGTGATGGGTGTTTTCTAAACACAGTAGTTTTGTTTTAGCAAAGTGAAAATCATCTACTTTTATTTTTTCTTTGATTTTCTCTAAGCTTAAACTGGCATCTTTTTCAAATTCTATAGGTTGAGGCTGTATACCACCTAAAACAGCACCACCGCCTGCTTCATATTTATATATGTGAGCATCTTGCCCACAAATATATTCATCACCTCTTTGGCAATGACTCAACAGTGCTAATAAATTTGATTGTGTTCCACTAGGAACAAAAAGAGCGGCTTCTTTTTTAGCTAATTTTGCAATATAGTGCTCCAACTTATTGACACTAGGATCTTCTTTATATACGTCATCACCCAATGGAGCATTAAACATCACGTTTTTCATTTCTGCTGAAGGTTTTGTTAGCGTATCACTTCTAAAGTCTATGATTTTGTTCATCTGTCTGCTCCTGTGTCTTATACAATTGTCATTAGGCTAAGCTGATATTCTAAATGCTAGCATAAAAAATAACATTTTTATATTAAATGGGGTGTAAAGGACAAATGTAATGCTATTTTTTACTAAGATCTTACCGCTTGTTTTGGTAGATGGATTGAGTTAATTATTAAATTGTGTAGAATAACAAGATTATTACTTTTAAACGATTATCTTTTATTTTTTAAGGTTACCAAATGAGCAACGAAAATTTAACGTCAGAAGCAGGAAAAAGAGCAAATTTTATTACCCATATTATTGATGAAGATTTAGCATCAGGTAAGCACTCTCGAGTTTATACTCGCTTTCCACCAGAACCAAATGGGTATTTGCATATAGGGCATGCCAAATCTATTTGTTTAAACTTTGGTCTTGCTCAGGACTATAAGGGGTTATGTAACTTACGTTTTGATGATACCAATCCAACCAAAGAAGATGTGGAATATGTTGATTCAATCAAACAAGACGTTGAATGGCTAGGCTTTAAATGGGAAGGCGAACCACGTTATGCATCAGATTATTTTGATGCCCTTTATGGCTATGCGATTGAATTGATCGAAAAAGGCTTAGCTTATGTTGATGAATTATCACCTGATGAAATGCGTGAATATCGTGGCACATTAACCGAAGCAGGTAAAAATAGCCCTTATCGTGACCGTAGTGTAGAAGAAAATTTAGCCTTATTTGAAAAAATGAAAAAGGGTGAATTTGCAGAGGGTAAAGCCTGTTTACGTGCTAAAGTGGATATGGCATCACCATTTATGGTTATGCGTGATCCTGTACTTTACCGTGTGAAATTTGCAAGCCATCATCAAACAGGTGATAAATGGTGCATTTATCCAATGTACGATTTTACGCACTGTATTTCTGATGCGATTGAGCGTATTACCCACTCAATTTGTACCCTTGAATTCCAAGACAACCGCCGTATTTATGATTGGGTGTTAGAAAATATTTCAATTGAAAGACCGTTACCTCATCAGTATGAATTTTCTCGTTTGAATTTAGAAGGTACACTAACCTCAAAACGTAAATTATTAAAATTAGTTGAAGATAAAATCGTGGACGGTTGGGACGATCCTCGTATGCCGACGATTTCAGGCTTACGTCGTCGTGGTTATACCCCAGCTTCATTGCGTGAATTCTGCCACCGTATTGGTGTCACAAAACAAGATAATGTGGTGGAATACAGTGCGTTAGAAGCTTGTATTCGTGATGATTTGAATACCAATGCGTCTCGTGCAATGGCAGTAATCAATCCTGTTAAAGTAATTATTGAAAATTTTGAAGGTAATGAAGAAATTTTAAACGCACCAAATCACCCTCAAAATGAAGAAATGGGAACACGTGAAGTGCCATTCGGACGTGAACTTTATATTGATGAAGCGGATTTCCGTGAAGAAGCAAACAAAAAATATAAACGCTTAGTGTTAGGCAAAGAAGTACGTTTGCGTAATGCCTATGTGATTAAAGCAGAACGTGTAGAAAAAGATGAGAATGGTAACATCACTACCATTTTCTGTACTTACGATCCTGAAACACTAGGTAAAAATCCAGCAGACGGTCGTAAAGTAAAAGGTGTTATTCATTGGGTTTCTGCAACTAATAATAAACCTGCTGAATTTAGAGTTTACAATCGCTTATTCACCGAGCCAAATCCAGCAGCTGAAGATGATGTATATACAGTATTAAATCCAGCGTCTTTAGTTGTTAAAAATGGTTTTGTTGAAAAATCATTAGCGGATGCAAAAGTTGGCGTAGGTTATCAATTTGAGCGTGAAGGTTATTACTGTTTAGATAGCAAAGACGGCTCAAAAGATAATTTAGTCTTTAACTTAACAGTGAGTTTGAAAGAAGGGTTTTAATACCGAATCTTGTTGAGTAACGTAAGAAATAAACCGCCTAATATTCATATTAAGCGGTTTATTTTTTATAAGTATTAAACCGAAAAGTTATCAAGGAATATTTGTGCTAAAACCTTATTTCCCTGTTCATTTAAGTGAACGCCATCTAAGTATAAATCTTGAATATTGCTTTGATAGTAGTTTTTTAATTCTTTTTCATAGTCAATAATGGATATACTGTCTGAAATTGTATTATATGTACGTAGCCATTGATTGAGTTTTTTCATTTGTTTATAAGCATCATCAAATTTAATAAAGGCTTTAAAATCTTCTTCTAACATCTCTTTAATAGGAAGAGGGCATATTCCAACCACTGTTTTTATACCATAAAATTTAGCTTGATGAGAAAGCGCAAAAAAATTCGCTTGAATGTGTTTTGCTTTTGCACCAGAAAATACATCATTTAAACCGCCCATTAGATGCATAATATCAGGATTATCAGTAAGAATTTGGGTTTGAAATCTTGTTAGCATTCCAGTTGTTGAATCTCCTGAAATCCCTCGATTTATAATAATATCTTCTTTTCTCTTCTCTTGAATAAGCGTTGTCCAGACGTCTTTATTATCAAGCTCATAACCATAAGTAATGCTATCCCCTAAAAAATTAATTTTCATAAAATGCTCCTGTTAATTTGGTATATATTGCCATAATTGATTTACGATAATGCACAAAACTTACTTTGTGATGTCACTTTTAGGCGAGTGTTATGTTGCTAATTTTAGCATTGAATTTAGTTGGGAAGTAGAATAAATTTTTGACTTATTTTGACATAAATGAGTTTTTATATAGTAAAAAGCATCAGAAATTCTTTCATTCAATCTAAGGATAAACTGAGAAAATGTGAGTCATAATAATTCTGAAGGTAGGGCGTGCTTGCCCCACCAGCTTATTAGAGAAGAGATCTATTTACTCTATCTCTGCTTTTGTCTCTTTTTCTTGTTTAGAGTGATAAAAATAGAGATAAATTAATCCAATTGGAGCGATGGCAAACGAGAATATCCAACATACGGCCATTGTGATCAATTTAATAATCAAAAATAGTTTAATTTCTGTAAAAAAAGCGTTTTCTCCTACAATATAATTGACAACACTTTCATACACAAAACGGGAGTAAGGGTAAAGTACATTTAAAACTAAACAACCAATAACTGTTGCTAGTATTTGATCAGTTTTGCCAGATGAAAAAGCAGCTCCTCCAAATATTACACAAAAAATCAAACCAAATAAAAATTGTCTAATGTAGTAAGCTCGTGATAATCCACCAAATGTTTTTGATACAAAATTATTCATATTTTTATCCTTATTAAGTATTAAATTTAAGCGGGTAGTTCTGATAAAAAATTTGCAAATTTTGTTCAGAATCTTTCCGCTATAAAAATACAAATCTTAGATAATGTAACACTATCTAAGATTTCTTTTATCAACTTGCTGCACCAATACCAATTGCTGCTAATAAAATAGGCGAGGTAAATAGACCAATAAGAGTTAATACCCAAGCAAGGACATTCACTCCTATACCAGCAAAATTTTTATTTTTAACCGCAATGATTGTGCCAATAAGTGCTGTAATAGCAGCAAGTGGAACAAAAACAGTACCTAAAAATAAAATTCCAAGAATTGCGAGAACACAAGCAATAATGCCTGCAGTCATTCCTGCTTTGGTATTTTTAATATTTTCACTCATTTGATTTTCTCCTGTGTGTTTAAGTAAAAAGGTTAATCCATCAAGGTTTTGAAATTATCGTAAGGTAATCCTAATTTGCTACGTGCACTACGAGCCTGTGGGCAAGGATAATTTTTAGACACCTTCGCTCGTTGTTTATACAATTTATAACTATCACCAATCTCAGCCAGTTTAGTGACGCATTGATTGTAATCTTTTTTTAACGACTCATAATCTTTAACATATTGTTCAATAATGATATTTTCTTTTTTTCTTGCAACATCTAGTAAGGTTGAGCAAGCGTCATAGAACTTAGAACCATATCCACAATATGTATTTTTTTGACGATCGAGTTGTTCAAAATCTAATTTTGAAAATTCTGTTGCACTTTGTTCTTTAACGGCAGATTTCCAAATATCACAAGTTGAATAACGTCTTTGATCTTTTGCACAGTAGGTTTTCTTTAATTCAAATAATTGTTCTAACGAATTTTTTAATAATGCTGTTTTACCTTGTTCTGCCTTTTCATCATAGAGTGCTTTAAAGGCTCGGCATAGATAATCATTACTTGAAATGAGGTTTTTTTGCACAATCACTATTTACATACTGATAAGCGGTCTCTTTCCAATCTAATTTTGCAAATTTTTCATCTAGCTTTTTACGAACTTTAGAAATCTTAGCTTTTTCAAGGGCTTCTTTTTCCAAGCGTGCTTTTTCTATTTGGATTTTATGATTTTCACGAATAGCCTGTTTAGCCGCAATACATTCCTTATCTTTTTCAACAGCTTCAAATTTTGCTTTATCTCGTGAAACAATGGCTTCAGCTGCTTGCTTTTTACATTGTTTCAGCTTATCTTGCGCATCCTCTATATGAGATAAATAATAAGTTTTATCTTTTTCAGAGCATCCAGTCAGCAGCAATGCAGATAGACAGAATAATAAGATTGATTTTTTCATTAAATTCTCCTTAGCAACGCCCAGCTGCTTTTAATAATGCATTACACTTTGAACCACGTTTTTGTTTTACGCTACGACTGCCTGAGCAAATCGCATCGGAAGAAACAACACCTGCAACTGTGGTGATATAGCATTGATAAGATTTTCTACCAACAGAGGCAACAAAGCGAATATCATCAAGCCCAGCATTACGCTGGCTAATTTTAACTTTATTACTTGTTGTATTTAATGCAAATGCGGCTTTGTCTTGTAGTGTTTGATCAGAAATAATGACATTTCCGATAGAGCCACAAGCCGTTAGTATTGTCATTGCAGTAAGTAAACCTAGTTTTTTCATAGCATCTCCTTTTATTTAAACAATTGGTTTGCCCCTAAAACAGGTGCATTGTAACTTGAACCTAAAATAGGTGCAATGAAAAAATTACGATCTTCAATACATTCTTACGAGCAGCAGTGGTTACGTGAATTATTTATTAACCAACGAAAAAGGCTCGGTCTTTCGCAACGTGCATTAGCTGAAAAAATGGGCGTCGTTTATTCGTTGATAGGAAAAATAGAAACGGGGGATCGTCGCTTAGATATTATTGAATTTATTCAGTATTGTGAAGTTTTAGAGCTTGATCCTCAAATTATTATTGATAAACTTTCACAAATCTTAGATAAATCCTCTCCTAAACGTTAATTTCTGTTTTTATCGTTAATTAAGCGGTAAGATGTGGATCAAAATTTACAAATGATGCGATTTTTAATAAGATTCCGCAATTTGTTACTTTATTAGAGAATAAACTTTTACTTTATTTCATTTTGGACAGTTATGAGAAAAGCACAGCAAAAAAATAAGAAAGGTAGAGAAGAGTCTGAAGCAATTCGTTTAGATAAATGGCTTTGGGCTGCACGTTTTTATAAGACTCGTACCATTGCCAAGGCAATGATTGAGGGAGGGAAAGTACATTATAATGGACAACGCATTAAATCGAGCAAAGTGGTAGAAATTGGTGCGAAGGTGATATTGCGTCAAGGTAATGAGGAAAAAGAAGTAGAAATTCTTGAAATCAGCGATCAACGTAAAGGGGCACCAGAAGCTCAAAAATTGTATCAAGAAACAGCAGAAAGCATTGAAAAAAGAGAAAAAATGGCGTTGGCTCGTAAAATGAATTATCTTTCTATGCCACACCCAGATAGACGACCAAATAAAAAAGAACGTCGTGATTTAATTAAATTTAAACATTCGGAGAAATAATGACTTCAACACAAGATTACACCAAAGACTATACCCAAGATAATGATAAATTGTACCGCTATCTATTCCAAAATCGTGCAGTGCGAGGACAGTGGTTACGTTTAAATAACACCTTCACAGAAACTTTAAATACTCACCATTACCCAAAGCCAGTACAAGATTTATTAGGTGAAATGCTAGTCGCAACCAGTTTATTGACTGCAACATTAAAATTTGAAGGGACGATTACCGTACAAATTCAAGGTGGTGAAGGTGCATTAAAATTAGCGGTAGTAAATGGTAATGAAAAACAGCAAATGCGAGCCTTAGCACGTGTGGATGGTGAGATTGCAGACAATACAACATTACAGCAAATGGTGGGCGAGAAAGGGGTCTTGATTATTTCTGTGATGCCTGAAAATGGCGAACGTTATCAAGGTGTTGTTGCCCTAGATAAGGAAACCATTAGTGAATGTTTAGAAGAGTATTTTACTCGTTCAGAACAGCTTAAAACACAGTTAATTATTCGCGTGGGTGAGTTTAATGGAGAAGCCGTTGGTGCAGGAGTCTTATTACAAGTTATGCCTGATGGTACAGGTACACCAGAGGATTTCGAACACTTAGCGGCATTAACGTCCACAATCAAAAATGAAGAAATATTTGGTTTAACCGCACAAGAATTGTTGTTCCGTTTATATCACGAAGAAACAGTTGAAGTTTATGAATCTCAACCTGTGAGTTTTAAATGTGGCTGTTCAAGAGAGCGTTCAGCAGGAGCATTATTATTAGTTTCAGATGAAGAAATTACTGAAATGTTAGCGGCAAAACAAGGGATTATAGATATGCAGTGCGAATGCTGTGGCACACAATATTTCTTTGATGAAAAAGCCATTCAAGAATTGAAAGCGGTCAGTTAAGATCAAAAATTTGCAAATTTTTATCTTTATCTTACCGCTTGTTATACCAATAAAAAAGGAACAATAATGAAATTTATCTCTTTTAATATCAATGGATTACGAGCAAGACCCCATCAGCTAGAGGCGATTATTGAAAAACATCAACCCGATGTAATTGGATTACAAGAAATCAAAGTTTCTGATGAAGATTTTCCCCATCAATTAGTCGAACATTTAGGCTATCACGTGTTTTATCACGGTCAAAAAGGACATTATGGTGTAGCGTTATTGACTAAAGCAGAACCTTTGGCAGTGCGTAAAGGCTTTCCTACAGACGATGAGAATGCACAAAGACGTATGATTATGGCAGATCTGGCAACGCCTTTTGGCACATTGACTGTTTTAAATGGCTATTTTCCACAGGGAGAAAATCGTAAGCACGAAACTAAATTTCCTGCTAAAGAAAAATTTTACGCTGATTTACAACATTATTTGGAAACAGCACATTCTCCTGAAAATCCAATTATTGTAATGGGAGATATCAATATCAGCCCTACAGATTTAGATATTGGTATAGGTGAACCAAACCGTAAGCGTTGGCTACAAACGGGTAAATGTTCATTTTTACCAGAAGAAAGAGAGTGGTTGGCAACATTACAAGGCTATGGCTTTACAGATACTTTTAGAATGATGAACCCTGATGCTGATGATAAATATTCGTGGTTTGATTACCGCTCAAAAGGTATTAATGATAATCGAGGTTTACGCATTGATGTTATATTAGCGACAGATATTTTAGTCAAATGTTGTGTGGATACAGGGATTGATTTAGATATTCGTAAAATGGAAAAACCTTCAGATCACGCACCCATTTGGGCAACATTTAATCTATCAGGCTAAATGTTATTAATGTTAAAAAATTGTATTTTATACACACTCAGATAATGTTAAAAATGAAAGTGAGAAACATTATTATATACAGATATGATTTTGTATTTTTTACAATTAATTACATAGAGTAAAGTGGAATTTTGGCTTTAGTATAAAATTGACTTATATCAAGTAAAATTTATTTTTTTTATAAAAAACCATATTTTTGTTAAAATTTGTGACAAATGTGACACTTTTATGGTTTGTGATTATGCGCTTTACAGGTAGAATAAGCTCAGATTTTTTTAAGTGGAGTCGTTGGGTATTTCATTAAGATAAAATCATTTTGGTGGTTGCCGTAAATTATTGTGTTTACGTGTAACTCTTTTTTTCAGACTTAATATTATAATAAAGAGGTTTGAGATGTTGGACGTTGTTGAACTTTCTCGATTGCAGTTTGCGTTAACTGCATTATACCACTTCTTATTTGTACCATTAACATTGGGGCTTTCTTTTATTCTTGTAATAATGGAAACCCTTTATGTTTCAACAGGTAAAGAAGTGTATAAAGATATGACTAAGTTCTGGGGTAAGTTATTTGGGATTAACTTTGCTCTTGGGGTAACAACAGGGATTACTATGGAATTCCAGTTTGGTACTAACTGGTCGTACTATTCTCACTATGTAGGTGATATTTTTGGAGCACCATTAGCAATTGAAGGCTTAATGGCATTTTTCTTAGAATCTACATTCGTTGGTCTTTTCTTTTTCGGTTGGGAGCGTTTATCGAAAGCAAAACACCTATTCGCTACATACTGTGTAGCATTTGGTTCTAATTTTTCTGCGCTATGGATTCTAGTCGCCAATGGTTGGATGCAGAACCCAGAAGGTTCGCACTTCAATTTTGAGACAATGCGAATGGAAATGGCAAGTTTTGCAGATTTAGTATTAAATCCTGTTGCTCAATCTAAATTCTTACATACAGTAACAGCAGGTTATACTTGTGGAGCTATTTTTGTTTTAGGTATTAGTTCTTACTATATTTTAAAAGGGCGTGATTTAGGCTTTGCGAAACGCTCATTTTCAGTAGGTGCAACTTTTGGTTTAGTTGCTATTCTTTCTGTAATTGTGATGGGTGATGAATCAGGTTATGAAATTGGTCAAGCTCAGCCTATGAAATTAGCAACAATGGAAGGTGAATGGCACACTCAAGAAGCACCAGCTGATTGGCACGCCATTGTTATTCCAAATTCAGCAGAGAAGAAAAATGATTTTGAATTTTCAATTCCTTATGCAGCTGGAATCATTGTTACTCGTTCTTTAGATAAGCAATTTAAAGGGATTCACGACATTCGAGCAGAAAACGAACAGCGGATTCGTAATGGTATCATTGCTTATGGATTATTAGAAAGATTACGTTCGGGTAACTATGTTGAAGCCGAAAAAGTTGCGTTTAAAGAGCAATATCAGAAAGATCTTGGATTTGGTTTATTGTTAAAAGCATATACTGATAAAGTGGTAGATGCGACAGAAGAACAAATTCAAAAAGCAGCAGATTCAACTGTTCCTAACGTTGGTCCAACATTCTGGTCATTCCGCATAATGATGGCAGCAGGTGGATTAATGCTGTTACTTCTCGGATTTGCATTTTTCCAAAACTTGAAAGGTCGAGTAGGTAGCAGTCCATTATTCTTAAAAGCATTATTATTTGGTATTCCATTACCTTGGATTGCAATTGAAAGTGGTTGGTTCTTAGCTGAGTATGGTCGTCAACCTTGGGCAATTTATAATGTTCTACCAACAGGGGTTGCAAACTCATCATTAACTACTGTCGATCTTTGGATTTCAATCGGATTGTTATGTGGTTTATACACAATTTTCTTGGTAGCAGAAATGTATTTAATGTTCAAATATGCTCGTTTAGGGCCTAGTTCATTAAAAACAGGTCGTTATCATTTTGAACAATCTGCGAAATAAGTAGGAGTAAAAATATGTTAGATTATGAAATTCTACGTTTTATTTGGTGGATTTTAATTGGTGTTTTATTAATTGGTTTTTCTATTACTGATGGTTTTGATATGGGAGTATTAACACTGTTACCAGTAATGGGTAAAAGCAATATAGAGCGTCGTATTATGATTAATACAATTGCACCTCATTGGGATGGTAACCAAGTTTGGTTATTAACAGCAGGTGGTGCAATTTTCGCAGCGTGGCCAACAGTTTATGCAACATCATTCTCTGGTTTTTATCTTGCGATGATTGTTGTGTTAGCGGCACTATTCTTCCGTCCAGTTGGTTTTGAATATCGAGCAAAAATTGATTCACCATTATGGAGAAGTGCTTGGGATTGGGGATTATTTATCGGTGGTTTTGTGCCATCATTAATTTTCGGTGTGGCATTTGGTAATTTATTACAGGGTGTTCCATTTGAATTTAATAATATCAATCAAGTTCAATATACTGGGTCATTCTTTGGTCTATTAAACCCATTCGCATTACTTTGTGGTGTAGTGAGTTTAATGATGCTAACAACACAAGGTGCGACTTGGTTACAAATGAAGACGACAGGTGATTTACGTGTGCGTGCAAGAAATATTGCACAACTTACCGCTACAGTCACATTAGTTGCATTCTTATTAGCAGGGGCTTGGTTATATTTCAAAGATGGCTTTGTGATTATGAGTGATATGGATCATAATGCAGCATCCATTTTTACAACTAAAACTGTCGCTTTAGAGCAAGGTGCTTGGTTTAGTAACTTTATGAATTTACCTGTACTATTTATTATCCCTGCATTGGCGGTACTTGGTGCATTAGGTACGATTTTTGCTTCAAAAGCAGATCGTAACGGCTTTGCATTCTTATCATCATCAATTATGCAAGTAGGTGTAATTTTAACCGCAGGTGTATCAATGTTCCCATTTGTAATGCCATCAATTTCTCATCCAGAAATGAGCTTAACAATGTGGGATGCAACGGCAAGTGAAAATACATTAACCGTAATGTTCTATGTTGCTTGTGTGTTTGTGCCAATCGTACTGGGTTATACTCTTTGGAGTTATATCGCAATGTTTGGTCGTCTTGATGCGAAACATATTGAAACTAGCAAGGCAGCTTACTAAGGAGAAATTATTATGTTCTATGTTACTTGGGTATTAGGTGTCTCACTTGCTATTTTATTTTCTGTTATAATGACTGTGAAAGCAGAAAAAACAGGTAAATTAGACGAGTAAAATGATAGATACACTCTATAAATTAACATCAAAGGGCTTGTTGAAAGCCCTTTCTTTCATTCTAGCTTCGCTGTTGTTTGGATTGATTTTATTAAATTCAGCCACCTTTGCTCAACAATTTGGTGGAAAAATTCCTTATTTAGCGATTATAACCTTTTATGGAATGGCAATATTATGGATCCATGGTATAGGTTTTGAAATTAAACATACTTTTTGGAAAATCATATTTTTACCATTACTAGGTTATCTCATTGTACTCAGTACAATAATTAGGATCTTGTTTCAATAATCAATAAAAATACTTGCACAATGGGTGATGCCACTCTAGAATAGAAAATATCATTACGCCTAAATTTTAGGCGTTTTCTTTCTTTTTGAGGAATAGAAGAACAGAATGGATTTTCCAATACGTGTATATTATGAAGATACAGATGCAGGTGGTGTAGTCTATCACGCCAATTACCTACATTTTTTTGAGCGAGCAAGAACAGAGTTTTTACGTCAATGTGGTTTCTCACAAAATCTTTTATTGGTCAGTGGGTTAGCTTTTGTGGTGAAGAAAATGACTATTGATTATAAAATGGCAGCACGTTTAGATGATTTATTAACAGTAAAAACTAAGGTAATGGAACTAGGTAAAGCAAAAGTTGTCTTTTCTCAGAGTATATGGCGAGAACAAGATTGTCTAAGTCAAGCAACTGTTGTTGTGGCAAGTGTTGATTTAAACCAAATGAAACCAGTGGCGATGCCTGAAGAGATTCGTCAAATATTTAAACAATTATTAATATCGGAGTTTTCTTAGATGTCAGAAGTGAATATAAATTTTGTTTCCTTATTTATGGAAGCAAGTATTGTGGTAAAAGTGGTTATTTTTATCCTCGTCCTTTTCTCTATTTTATCTTGGGGAATCATTTTTAGTCGTGGTCGACTTTTAAGTAAAGCAAGAAAATATTCAATGGCATTTGAAGATCGTTTCTGGTCAGGAGAAGATTTGCATCGTTTACACGAAGGATTAGAAAATCGTCGAGATGCACTGAATGGATCAGAACAAATTTTTTACGTGGGTTTTAAGGAATTTACTCGATTACAGCAAGCTAATGCAGACTCAGCGGAATCCACTATTCAGGGTACGAGCCGTGCGATGAATTTAGCCTTAAATCGTGAACTAGAAAAATTAGAAAGTTATATTCCTTTTTTAGGAACGGTAGGTTCTGTGAGTCCTTATATTGGATTATTTGGTACTGTTTGGGGAATTATGCACTCTTTTATGGGATTAAGTGCTGTTAAACAAGCAACGTTACAATCTGTAGCACCGGGTATTGCAGAAGCATTGATTGCAACGGCTATTGGTCTTTTTGCGGCTATTCCAGCCGTAATGGCGTATAACCGTTTAAATGTAAAATTAAATAAATTAGAACAAAACTATATCAATTTTATTGATGAGTTCACCACTATTTTACATCGCCAAGTATTTAGAAAAAAATAAAATTTAAGCGGTATCATTAATATAAAAATTTGCAAATTTTTGTTATAAAGTTACCGTTATCACCAGCTATTTAAGAGGAAAATATGTCTTATCGCCGTCGTAGTCGTAACAATATCAAGTCTGAAATTAATATTGTGCCATTTTTAGATGTATTGTTAGTGTTATTATTGATTTTTATGGCAACAGCGCCTGTTATCAGTCAAAGTGTTGAGGTGGATTTACCGCAAGATAAGCATAGTCAGTCAGTGTCTAATGTAGATAAAAAACCTGTCATTTTACAAGTAGAGGGCATAGGCTTATACAAACTGAAAGTAGATGGCCATTTTGTTGAAGTAGAAGGTGAAACAGCGCTAACGGAACAGAGTGTTGTGGTTTATGCGAGTCAATCTTTTGAGAAAGATCCAAAAACACTTTTTCTTGTAGCAGGACAAAGAAATGTACCTTATGAAGAAATTATTAAAGGTATTTCTTTATTAAAGGATGCTGGAATTAAAACAGTTGGATTAATGACATCAAGCAAATAAGCAGAGAAAATCAGTGAAACATCAAAATGATAAATTAGGTCTTTCAATAGTGGTATCAATACTTTTACATATTGTATTGATAGGATTATTTTTTCTTGTGTCTAAAGCCACAAAAATCTTACCTGCTGAAGGCGGCAGTGGAGGAGAGAGTGATGTTTTAAATGCAGTAATGGTTGATACAAATCAGGTGACAGAAGAATATCAACATATGCAACAAGTAAAACAGCAAGAGCAAGTCGAGCAACAACAGCTTGAAGAACAGAAGAAACTGTTAGAAGAGAAAGAACGCTTAGAAGAGCAAAAGAAGCTAGAAGAACAACAGCGCTTAGAAGAACAGAAGAAGCTAGAGGAACAACAGCGTCTAGAAGAGCAGAAGAAGCTAGAGGAGCAACAGCGACTAGAAGAACAGAAGAAGCTAGAGGAGCAACAGCGACTAGAAGAGCAGAAGAAACTAGAAGAACAACAGCGCTTAGAAGAACAGAAGAAGCTAGAGGAACAACAGCGTCTACTAGAAGAGCAGAAAAAATTAGAAGAGCAACAACGCTTAGAAGAGCAAAAAAAACTCGCAGTACAAAAGCATTTGGCTGAACAGGCTTTATTGGAAGAGCAAAAGCGTTTAGCTGAACAAAAACGATTGGAAGAGCAGCAACGTTTAGCGGCACAAAAGTTATTGGAAGAAAAACAACGTTTGGCTAAACAGAAGGAGTTAGAAGAGCAAAAGCGTTTAGCGGAACAAAAACGTTTGGAGGAGCAAAAACGTCTTGCTGAGCAGAATCGACTGGAAGAGAAAAAGAAATTAGAAGAGCAAAAAAAACGAGAGAAACAACAGAAAATTGAGAGACAAAAACGTCTTGCAAAGCAAAAGCGTGAGGCAGAGGCAAAAAAGAAAGCGAAAGCAAAAGCAGAAGCTAAGCGTAAAGCAGAACAAGAGAGAAAAAATAAAGCGCTTAATGATTTTCTAAGTGGTGGAAACATTACTAAAAAAGGTTCTCAAGGTTCTGGTGGTAAGAAAGGGCTTGGTAAAGGATCGGCTTCAGGAAATCGGTACGGACAAAGAATTAAGAAGGTGATTAAACGTAGGTATCGAACAGAACCTAGCTTTGCTTCAAAGCAGTGTAGTGTTAAAATTTATTTAGAGCGTGATGGGCGTATTAGTCGTCATCAAGTATTAAAGGGTGATCAAGAGGTTTGTGATGCGGCAGTACGGGCAATTCGTTTGACCAGAAAAGTACCAAAAGCACCATCAGATAATGTGTATCGGCAGTATAAATCACCAATTTTAGACTTTAGTCTAAAAGTACAATAATTAACAAGAGGTTTTCCAATGAAATTAATATCTCGTTTAATGGGTGTAGTGACTATTTTTAGCCTACTTTTTTCACTAAATGCAATGGCAGAAGATGATGTGCGTATTGCCATTGATGAGGGCGTAGATATGGCACAACCAATTGCGGTTGTACCTTTTCAAATGCTAGGAAATATTTCTGAAGATGTGGCTCAAATTATTTCAGATGATTTACGTAATAGCGGTAAGTTTACTCCATTATCTCGTGCTAGAATGCCAGCAAATCCAACATCAGCCGTTGAAGTCAATACAGAGCAATGGGCAGATATTGGTTTAGATAATATTGTAGTAGGGCAAGTTTCTGCAACAGGAAATGGTTATAATATTGCATATCAACTTATAGACACTCTGGGTACTTCAAGTAGTACAGGAAATGTTATCCTTCAAGGAGCATTTGATGTGTCTAAAGATAAAATTAGATTAGGTGCTCACGCGGTCAGTGACGAAATTTTTGAAAAATTAACTCAAATCAAAGGGGCATTTAGAACAAAAATTGCCTATGTAGTACAACGTGGCGTTGCCTCTTATCAACTGCGTGTCGCTGATTATGACGGACACAATGCTTTTACTGTTATCAATAGCCGTGAACCCTTAATGTCACCAACGTGGTCTCCAAATGGCATTTATCTTTCTTATGTGACCTTTGAAAACCGTAAGTCTCAATTGGTATTGCATAACCTGAATAGCGGCAAGCGTAAAATTATTGCTGCTTTTAAAGGACACAATGGTGCACCCGCATTTTCACCAGATGGATCTAAAATTGCCTTTGCATCGAATAAAGATGGAGTCTTAAATATTTACATAAAAAGTGTTTTTGGCGGTAATGCGTTACAGCTTACCCATAATATGGGGAATAATACCGAACCAAGTTGGTCACCAGATGGTCGTTCCATTGTATTTACATCTGATCGTTCAGGGATACCTCAGGTATATCAAATGGATACATCAGGAGGAAGCCTTTCTTTGATTGGAGAAAGTCGTAGTTATAATGCAAAAATTTCATCTGATGGAAAATATTTAATTATGATTTCAGGTGATAAAATTGTTAAGAAAGACCTTAGTACAGGAATGACAGAAGTACTCAGTTCAACGTTTTTAGATGAAAGTCCAAGTATCTCACCAAATGGAACAATGATCATTTATAGCTCTACCAAAGGGGTAAGTAAAGTGTTACAATTGGTGTCAGCAGATGGTCGCTTTAAAGCTAATCTACCTGGTGTAGGTGGGCAATATAAGTTCCCTGCGTGGTCTCCATATTTGACCAAATAATAATTTTTAGGAGAAATTTAATGAAAAAATTAGCTAAGATTTTGATGATTGCAGTACCAACTATTGTATTGACTGCTTGTTCAAGCTCAACTACGACTGATACATCAAGCACTACATATGGTGGTATGTCAGCAACAGATTTACAGCAACGTTACAATACTGTTTATTTCGGTTTCGATAGTTATACTGTTGACGGTGAATATCAACAAATTCTTGATGCACATTCCGCATTTTTAAGTGCAAATATGGGCAAAAAAGTAGCAATCGAAGGACACGCTGATGAGCGTGGTACGCCAGAGTACAATATTGCATTAGGACAACGTCGTGCAGATGCTGTAGAAAACTATTTGGAAGCTAGAGGTGTAAGTTCATCTCAACTTTCAACTGTGTCTTACGGTGAAGAAAAACCTGCAGTATTAGGTCATTCAGAAGCAGATTATGCTAAAAATCGTCGAGCGGTACTTGCATACTAATTTTTAGCTAAGTTATTAATTCCAAAGCCCTGATGATCTTTATATCAGGGCTTTTTAGTAAGGTAAGTTATGAACTATTTATCTATTGCAAATGAGACCCTCTCTCTTTATATTCAAGCAATTACAAGATTAAATACAAATATTGAACCAACATTTGCTAAAGCCGTCGAAATGATCTTAAATTGTGAAGGGCGTTTGGTTGTGGGTGGAATTGGTAAATCAGGTTTAGTGGGAAAAAAAATGGTGGCAACCTTTGCTTCAACAGGAACCCCTAGCTTTTTCTTACATCCAACTGAAGCATTCCACGGTGATTTAGGAATGTTAAAACCTATTGATATTGTTGTGTTAATTTCCAATAGTGGTGAAACCGATGATGTAAATAAACTGATCCCAAGTTTAAAAGGATTTGGAAATAAAATTATTGCAGTAACAGGAAACTTAAATTCAACTTTAGCAAAACATTCTGATTTAGTCCTTGATATTAGTATAGATAGAGAGGCTTGCCCAAATAACTTAGCGCCGACTACCTCTGCTTTAGTCACAATGGCATTGGGTGATTCGCTAGCAATAGCTCTTATTCGAGCGAGGGATTTCAAAGCAGAAGATTTCGCACGTTTCCATCCAGGGGGAAGTTTAGGGCGTAAACTACTTTGTCGAGTCAAAGATGTTATGCAAACTAAGTTACCTATTGCCAGCATTCAAACGACTTTTGCCGATTGCCTGTCTATTATGAATGAAGGTCGAATGGGGGTTGCTATTGTAATGCAAGATGAAAAATTACAAGGTATTATTACCGATGGTGATGTACGCCGTGCCTTAGCTAAATATGGCGCAGATAGCTTGCTGAAAACTGCGGGTGATTTAATGACTCGCTCACCAAAAGTCATTTTGGAGACAGAGTTTTTAGCAAAAGCTGAAACTTATATGAAGGAAAACAAAATTCACTCTCTTATTGCAGTGGATAACACTGGTAAAGTAACGGGGCTGTTAGAGTTCTCAAGTTAATTTTCTATATAATTTTGTAAGGCTTGCCAATTTTTATTGATTTCCTCTACACCGAGATCGTACATTGCTTGTAGCTTTGTGCGATCTTTTTCGATGCGACTAAGATGTAAATCTTTGCTCGGAAGAAGTACAAAAATCTTCCCTGCTTTTTCTAATGTAGAGATTTTTTCTAAACAATCATTGTAATTTTTCCAACGATTAAGCATCGCTTTAACAAGATTTGGGTAAGAATGATACACGCATTTAATTAGCCATTTGTTACTTGGTGTTTTTCGATATTCGGCGGTTTGTGTGAGTACTACGATAATTTTGTCATAGCCAAGCTGTAAACATTTTTCAATTGGAATACTATCGGCGATTCCACCATCTAAATAAAACTTGCCATCAATTTCTACTTTTTTTGAAACAAAAGGCATTGAACCACTAGCTCTTAGAGTATCCATTTGAGTAACAGGATCGGTGATTTTTACATATTCTGCTTGCCCACTTTCAACGTTAGTAAGGGTAGCATAAAAATCTATTTGGCTTTGTTTGAAAGTGTTGTTATCAAAAATATCAAGCTCTAATGGAATGCGATGATAAGCAAATTCAGTATTAACAATATTGCCAGTGGTGAAAAAATTATACCAACTTAAATAACGTTTATCGCTGAGATATTTTAAGTTATAGTTTAGCGCCCGCCCAGCTTGTTTAGAAGGATAATTGACACCAAATAATGCGCCTGCAGAAACGGTTACCATAGCATCCACCGAAAAATGTTTTTCTAAAAGAATATCTAATACCCCTGCGGTAAACATAGCACGCATTGCTCCACCTTCTAAAACTAATGCTATTTTTTTCATTTTCCACCTTTGATTCTGTAATCCGACATTTACATTAATATTTTCATTGTACAATAAGAAAGCAAACTAAAAAACTCTCAATTACCACTAATCTTCTAAAATGCTCTTTTGTTTTTTAACTCTTAAAATAAAAATCCTCATAAGATTATAAACCTATGAGGATTGGGCTTATTTTAATGATGAGGTTTTTATGAAATACCTTTATGACGTAATAATGCATCTAAGGTTGGTTTACGTCCTCTGAAACGTTCAAATAACATCATTGGTTCTTCACTTCCGCCACGACTTAAAATATTGTCTAAGAAAGATTGCCCTGTCTCTTGATTGAAAATCCCTTCTTCTTCAAAGCGAGAGAATGCATCAGCGGAAAGCACTTCTGCCCATAAATAGCTGTAATAACCCGCCGCATAACCGCCTGCAAAAATATGGCTGAAACTGTGTGGAAAACGATTCCATTTTGGTGCTTTTATCACAGACACTTCTTCTTTTACTTTATGCAGCGTATCTAACACAATATTTTCTCTTGGCTCGCTTAAATGTAAGCGGAAATCAAATAATCCAAACTCTAATTGACGAAGCACAAACATCGCCGCTTGGAAATTTTTTGCTTTTAATAATTGGGTTAATTTCTCTTTTGGTAATGGCTCGCCTGTTTCGTAATGTCCTGAAATAAAGGCTAATGCCTCTTCTTCCCAACACCAGTTTTCTAAGAATTGGCTTGGTAATTCCACTGCGTCCCAAGGCACACCGTTAATGCCTGCCACATCGCCAACATCAATTTGAGTCAGCATATGATGAATGCCGTGTCCGAATTCGTGGAATAAAGTTGTTACTTCATCGTGAGTAAATAAGGCAGGTTTATCGCCTATTGGTTTGTTGAAGTTACAAGTTAAATACGCCACTGGTTTTTGTAGTTCGCCATTGGCTAAGCGACGTTGATTGACGCAATCGTCCATCCACGCACCGCCACGCTTGTTTTCACGAGCGTATAAATCTAAATAAAACGAACCACATAAGCGGTCATTTTTATCAAAGATTTTGTAAAATTGGACGTCATCGTGCCAAACATCAACGCCTTGTTGTTTTTCAATGCGTAAATTAAACAGGCGTTTCATCAGCTCAAATAAACCTGAAATTACACGCTGTTCTGGGAAATAAGGGCGTAATTCTTCATCATTGATCGAGTAAAGGGCTTGTTTTTGTTTCTCGCTGTAAAATGCGATATCCCACACATTTAATTCCGTAATACCAAACTCTTTTTCAACAAATTGATAAAGTTCTTGTAGCTCTTTCTCTCCCTGTGCTTTTGAACGAGTCGCTAAATCTTCTAAGAAATCAGTCACTTGTTTTGGGCTTTCTGCCATTTTTGTTGCCAGTGAAAGTTCCGCATAATTATTAAAACCTAATAATTGTGCAAGTTCTAAACGTAATTTTAATTTTTCATCGATATTTGCTGAGTTATCCCATTTGCCTGCATTCACACCTTGATCCGACGCACGAGTTGCAAAGGCTTCATACATTGTTTTGCGTAATTCACTGTTTTCACAATAGGTCATTACTGGCAAATAGCTTGGGAATTCAAGAGTAAAGCGATAGCCCGATTTCTCTTTGCTCTGTGCTGACGCTTTTGCTGCCTCTAACGCCGATTCAGGCAAGCCTTTTAGCTCGCTTTCATCTTCAATGATAATATCCCAGCCCATTGTTGCATCAAGCACATTGTTGCTAAATTGCGAGTCAAGTTCTGATAAACGTGCTGAAATTTCGCCATAACGTTTTTGTTTTTCTGGCGATAAAGCAATCCCTGATAATTCAAAATCACGTAAGCTATCGTTAATCGCTTTTTGTTGTGCGATAGAATAATTGGCAAATTCAGTACCTTGTTTTAATTTTAAATAGCCTTGATATAACCCTTGATGTTGCCCTGCCCAAGTGCTGTATTCTGACAATAATGGCAAGCAAGATTCATAGGCCTCACGCCATTCTGGGCTATTTTTTACCGAGTTTAAATGCCCCACAGGCGACCACGCACGGCTTAATTTATCCCCTGTTTCTGACAACGGCATATAAAAACTATCCCAAGTTGGATGTTCAATTTGAGCTACTCGCTCAACGGTTTCACGACAATCTTTGATCAACTGTTCAATCGCTGGTTTGATATGTTCTGCTTTAATTTTTGAAAACTGTGGTAATTCAGTATTCTGTAAAAGTGGATTTGACATTTTTGTTCCTTATTTTGTCGAAAGTACTTCATAGATTAGGGTAATGAGAATAAATATCAAGAGGTAGTGGTACGATTTTGTTAATTTTTTGCAAATTATTATTTACAAGTGACCGCTTGGTATGGAGTAAAATGATATGATTTTACTTAGTTCTGTAGGAAATAATACTTGAACAATATTTCTGATTTTTCGATTCTTATCGCAAAATTAACATTTAATTCCAGCATATTTTAGTATTTGTAAGAAAATAGCAAAATCATACCGCTTATTTTGATTGAAAAATATGGAATTGGAAAGTTTAACTCATTTAGATATTAAGACAAAAATTTACACCATAAGAAATAGACAAGTAATGTTAGATAAAGATTTGGCAATTTTATATGGAGTGAAAAACATACGATTAAGGGAGCAAGTTAAGAGAAATATTGAGCGATTTCCTGATGATTTTATGTTTCAGCTGACTAATGAAGAGGTTGAATATATGGTATCGCAAAATGCGATACCATCAAAAAAACATTTAGGAGGAAGTCTTCCCTATGTTTTTACAGAACAAGGAGTAGCAAGTCTATCAGGGGTCTTAACAAATAAAATTGCCATTGAAGTGAATATAAAAATAATGCGAGCATTTGTAGAAATGAGAAAATTTCTTTCGCAAAATGCGTCCATTTTTCAACGGTTGGAAACATTAGAACGACATCAATTAGTCACTGATACCAATATAGATAAAATTTTTCAAGCTTTAGAGAATAAAAAAGATATTCAAAAACAGGGTATTTTCTTTAATGGACAAATATTTGATGCTTATAATTTTGTTTCAGATTTAATTCGCTCTGCAAAAAATAACATTGTTTTAATTGATAATTATATTGATGATAAAACCCTCACTTTTTTTCATAAAAATCAAAATGTTGAAGTGGTTATCTATACTCAACGTATCACCAAAACATTAGCATTAGATTTAGAAAAATATAATCAACAATATAAAAAAATAACAGTAAAAATAAATAAACAATTTCACGATAGATTTTTAATTATTGATGATGAAGAGGTTTATCATATTGGAGCAAGTTTAAAAGATTTAGGTAAAAAGGTCTTTGGTTTCTCATTGATGAAAGACTTTAACCCTAAAGCTATGACATTGAGTGTAGCAAACAAAGAAAAATAGATCATTTAGAATAAATAATTTTGTACATACTTTATCCACTTTATTGAAATGTCGTGTAAAATGGCGTATAGTTTCGCCCCTTTGCGATAAATAGAATATACATTAAATAAATGAGAGTTAAATGAAAAAAGTGATAAATTTATTCAATCAAAATGGTCAGATTGATTATAAAACAGAAGTATTATCAGGGATAACCGTTGCGTTAGCATTAGTGCCAGAAGCCGTTGCCTTTGCTTTAATTGCAGGATTGTCGCCATTAACAGGGCTTTATGCTGCCTTTATGATGGGATTAGTCACCTCAATTTTAGGTGGTCGCCCGGGTATGATTTCAGGGGCGACAGGAGCGGTTGCGGTCGTATTAGTGGCATTAGTTAAAACACACGGTGTGGAATATATTTTTGCCACCGTTATTTTAGCGGGAATTTTGCAAGTGTTAGCAGGTACATTTCGACTAGGTAAGTTAATTCGCCTTGTTCCGCACCCTGTTATTTTTGGTTTTGTAAATGGTTTGGCTGTAGTGATTTTTATGGCACAGCTTACCCAATTTCAAGACGATACAGGTAACTGGCTGACAGGTACGCCGTTATATGTCTTTTTAGGCTTAGTACTATTAACAATGGCAATTATTTGGTTATTACCAAAATTTACTAAAGTCATTCCTGCTTCCTTAGCTTCTATTCTTGTGGTATTTGGTCTGGTTGCTTTATTTAATTTAGATACCAAAACCGTTGGTGATATTGCATCAATTAAAGGTGGATTTCCACCTTTCCATCTTCCAAATGTGCCTTTTGAATGGGAAACCTTAACAGTTATTTTTCCTTATGCGGCGATTGTGGCGGGTGTGGGTTTAATTGAAAGTTTATTAACTTTAAATATCGTTGATGAAATTACAGAGAGTCACGGTAAAAGTAATAAAGAAGCAATTGCACAAGGTACAGCCAATATTTTATCTGGTTTATTCTCAGGAATGGGCGGTTGTGCAATGATTGGGCAGAGCTTAATTAATATTTCAAACGGAGCAAGAGCGAGAATTTCTGGTATTGTGGCATCAATAATGCTCTTAATGTTTGTTATGTTTGGAAGTAGTTTGATTGAACAAGTTCCAATGGCAGCACTAACAGGGTTAATGATTATGGTTGCAATTGGTACCTTTGAATGGGCAAGTTTGCGAGTATTCACTAAATTCCCTAAATCCGATATTTTAGTGATGGTGTTGGTAACATTGGTGACTATTATGTTACACAACCTTGCTTTAGCTGTTGTTGTGGGCGTTATTATTGCTGCATTGGTGTTTGCTTGGGATAATGCAAAGCATATTCGAGTACTTAAATATGTGGATGACAAAGCCATTCGTTATTATGAAGTCACAGGTCCATTATTCTTTGCTTCAACCACTACTTTTATTGAAAAATTTAATGTAACTGGTGATCCTAAAGAAGTGGTGATTGATTTTAAAAATAGCCGTGTAGCTGATATGTCAGCAATTGAGGCTTTGAATAAATTAACAGAACGTTATAGAAAACTAGGTAAAAAAGTACATTTACGTCATCTAAGTTCAGATTGTCGAGCATTAATTAAAAATGCGGAAAGTGTGATTGATGTTAATGTGATGGAAGATCCGACTTATAAAGTGATGTTAGATGATTAAAATCATTTAATTTATAGTCAAAAGCCTATTTATTTTAATATAGATAGGCTTTTTCTTTTTAGACAGAAAAAATACCACAACTGGTATTCCAGATAATTTCTGCAATTTCCTCTGCTTTTTCATTTCTTAATTCACACAAGGTATTAAAAATAATAGCGATATTTTCAGGGCGATTAGTTTCACCTTGTAAACCATAAATGGGCATATCAGGACTATCAGTTTCTAATACTAAAAAATCTAAGGGAAGTTTTGCAATGGCTTGACGAGTTTTATTTGCTCTAGGATAAGTAATCGAGCCACCTACCCCAATTTTATAGCCTAAATTCACAAAATGTTTCGCTTGTTGATAGCTACCATTAAAAGCGTGAATAACCCCTTGTTTAGGCAATTGTGCTTGCTTTAAAAAATGGTAAATTTCGCTGTGTGTTTTGACACTGTGTAAGCTAACAGGTAAACGAAACTTTTTAGCTAATTCAAGTTGAGCAATGAAAAAATCACACTGTTTTTGCCATAGCTCAGGCGGTAAGCGTTTATCTAAACCAATTTCAGCAATAGCAACACACTGGGGATTCTGTTGATTTAATTGTTGTTCTAATATCTCTAAATCAGTATTTTGATGTTGTTCGATAAAATAAGGATGCAGACCTAATCCATAAACTAATTGTTGTGGAAACTGCTCACAACAAGCGGTCACATTTTTAAAACTTTTTGCAAAAATACTTGGGATAAATATTTTTTGAACGCCTGCATTTTTTGCGTTTTGAATAAGCTCTGCCAGTGAGTGTTGCGTTTTTGAGGCTAATAAATCTAAATGAGCGTGAGTATCAAAAAATCGCATTCTATTTTTCTAACCTTTTAACCGAAAGCGACCACGTGAATAGCGGGTTTTCATCAAGGCTAAAATTTCTTCTTTTTCCGTTCCTACTTTTTGTTTGGTTTGCTTTGCGACCGTTAAGGAGTGTTGAATAGAATGAGCGTGAGTAATGGCAATCGCAAGGGCATCAGCAGCATCGGCTTGTGGTGTCGCAGAAAGTTTTAGAATGCGAGTGACCATATCTTGTACTTGAACTTTATCCGCAGAACCACTTCCAACCACTGTTTGTTTTACTAAACGCGCCGCATATTCAAAAACAGGTAGATCGTGATTCACCGCTGCCACAATAGCTGTGCCACGAGCCTGCCCTAATTTAAGGGCTGAATCGGCATTTTTAGACATAAAAATTTGTTCGATGGCAAACATTTCAGGTTGAAATTGAATGATAATTTCACTTATACCTGCATAAATGCGTTTTAAACGAGTAGGGAGGTCTTCCACCTTAGTGCGAATTGCACCGCTGCCTAAATATTCAAGCTGTCGTCCAGTTTGGCGAATAACACCATAACCAGTAACACGAGAACCAGGGTCGATACCTAAAATAATTGCCATATTTAATTATAAAGCGGTACGATTTGTAAAAAAATGTGTAAATCGTACCGCTTATTTCCCTAAGTTAAATGTTAAAGTGTTGCTGCTACTTCGTCACTGATTTCACCATTGTGATAAACGTTTTGAACGTCATCACAATCTTCTAGCATATCAATTAAACGTAATAGTTTTGGTGCAGTTTCAGCATCTAAATTAACAGAGGTTGATGGGATCATCGAAACTTCTGCGGAATCAATTTTAAATCCTGCTTTTTCAATTGCATCACGTACTGAACCAAGATCTTCCCATGCTGTATAGATTTCAAAAGAACCGTCTTCTTGTGTCTGAATATCATCAGCACCAGCTTCAATTGCAGCTTCTGTTAAGCTATCTTCATCTGCTTCAGCAATTAAAATTAAGCCTTTTTTACTAAATAAATAACCCACAGAACCTTCTGTTCCTAAATTACCACCACATTTTGTAAAACTAGGGCGAACCTGTGAAATCGTACGGTTTGCATTATCACTTAAACATTCCACCATTACTGCGGTACCGCCTGGTCCATAGCCTTCATAGACTCGTATTTCCATATTGGTGTCATCGCCACCACCGACACCACGCTCAACAGCTCGGTTGATAGTATCACGAGTCATATTGCTACTTAACGCCTTATCTATTGCGGTACGCAAACGAGGGTTTGCATCAGGATCACCACCGCCTAATCGTGCAGCAGTAACCAGTTCTCGAATTAATTTAGTAAAAATTTTACCACGTTGTGCATCTTGTGCCGCTTTGCGGTGTTTGATGTTAGCCCACTTACTATGACCTGCCATAAATTTTCCTTTTTTTAATTTAATTACTTTGATTTAAAAATTGCTGTATCGCCTGTGCATTATTCGGCGATTTGGTTAATTGTATTGCATCATTAATATTTAGCCACTGAAAAGCCAAATGTTCGGTTAATGCTGGCTCAATTTCTTGTTCAAGTGCCAATAAAAACCAATGTTCGGTACAATGCGTTACATCTGGGGCATATTTATAACGGAATTGCGGAAAAATCTCAAATTTTATACTCTTTTTTGTGTCATAAAGTGATAAATTTTGAGCAATAATATCAATTCCTGTTTCTTCTTTGACTTCTCTCAATGCTGTTTGAAAAGGTTCTTCACCTGTTTCAATCGTACCTGTTACTGATTGCCAAAAAGTAGGATCGTCTTGGCGTTGTAACATTAAGACTCGATTTGTCGTTGTTGCATAAATAACCACAAGAACAGACTGATTATTCTTATATGCCATTATAAACGCTCTTTAATACCACCAAATTCTTCAATAAGATTTATGGTAAATTGTTTCAGTTCACCAGTCATTAAAACAAAATCAGCATCAAAACGTTGTGCAATATCTTCTTTCAAAATATCATCATTTTGTTCTTTGATTTCATCGGCATATTTTACACGAGAAAGGGTTGCATCATCATTGAGTACAAAAGAAAAATGTTCTTCCCATTCCAATGCTAATTTGGTGACATATTTCCCTGCAGTTAAATGTAAACCAATTTCTTCGGTTTCTAAATCTTGGCGTTTACAACGTATAACACTTTCAGTATCAAAGGATTTTAATTCTGCTTCTTCCAATAAAGTTAACCAATTTGGTGTATGCCCTTTCGCAACCCAATTTGTCATTACTTCACTCGGTTGTAAAGTAAATGAAATTGGCACAACAGGTAAAGAACCTAAGGTTTTGCGTAATAATGCTAAGGTATCTTCAGCACGCTTACTTGATGCACTATCCACGTAAACTAATTGCGTTTCTAAATCCAACCAAATTGCGGTATGTTGATGTTTGCTAAAAGCACGAGGTAACAGCATTGCTACTACATCATCTTTAATCGCTTGTTTCTCCGTTTTTTTCAACTTACGGTTTTCTTTTTCTTCCAAAACAGCAATGCGTTCTTCCATCTCTGCTTTAATCACAGGAGCTGGTAAGATTTTCTCTTCTTTATGTGAAACTAATAAAAATTGCTTTTGTAAATTGAAATGCAACAAATCACTGGTAACTAATGGCGTTCCCCATCCAAATTTACTCATTTCACTTTGAGAGCAAGGATGATATTTATTTGTTTGCAGTTTTGTTTCCAACTCATCACTGCTTATTTCAAGTGGTGAAGTTAAACGATAAATCATCACATTTTTAAACCAATACATTTTTATTCCTTGAGGTTATTTTTTTATGGGCGATATAGTAACAAAGTTAGTGAAATAACGCATAGGTTTTATAAAAATTTTTATTATTGTGTAGCCTGTTAGACAATCAAATTTATACCAAATCAGCAGTGTTTGTTACATAGTGGTTATAAAAATAATTTTTTCATAACAAAAAATTTGATTTAATTAATGATTATGTTGATTTTCTTTGTTTAACAAGTATTGAGGAGTATATAATATGGGCGATTGCATTTGAATGATTAAGGAATAGATATGAATATTTCTGGTAATATAAAGGGAAATCTCCCTACCACCCTAACCGCTACCTATAAAATTATTACACCGATGTTCATTGGCGATGCAGAACAAAATGCCAGTTGGATTTCCCCGATGTCATTTAAAGGTGCATTGCGTTTTTGGTGGCGAGCGTTGGCTTGGGGGCGGGTAAGGTCGAAACCTGAGTATAATTCTGATGAATTAGCACTCAAGCAATTACATCATGAAGAGGCTGAGTTATTTGGTAGTAGTGCCGATAATCTAGATAAAAAAATGATAAAAATTCTCCGAAAACTTATGGGCGTGGTGCTGTAACAATAAAAATAACAAAATATTATGTTAGTTTTATAAGTAAAGAAGAGCTAGAAGATCAATACAATGCTCATCAAAATTCTGCAGGTTATGCACTTGGGCAAGGACTAACACAATATCATAAAAAGCAAGGCAATGATCCTGCTAGGACAGTCTATTTAAGGAATGCTGTTAAGCCGAATAGTTCTTTTACTGTCGATTTAATGTTTAAAGACATTCAAGATAAAGAACTATCCGAGGAAGAGCAAAAAGAACTGAATGAAATTATCAAGAATGAGTTAAAAAATAGCTTATTACTTCTAGGTTTATTGGGCGGATTAGGAAGTAAAAACCGCAGAGGCTTAGGTTCGCTTACAATTACTGAACTGACAGGAGTAAATATTCCTGCTGATAAAGAACAGTTGGTTAAATTTCTTGAAGAAATCAAGCACTATGGCATATTAAGTGAATCTCCAGCCGATATTATTGTCAAAGACGGTGAACAAAATGCTTGGACTACCTTGAAAACAATGAGTCACGATATGCAAATGTTTAGAGGCTGGGGATTTTCTTTCAATGGTGGCACTCATAAAATCAATGGATATAATGCAGAGCACAATAGTTACTTTAACAAACAAAACGACCATGACTTAATTTATCAATTCTTGGATAGCCCACATCAAAGTAGTTTACCTTCTAGTTTTGCATTCGGTTTACCGAGAAATTATGGTTTATCTAACGGTGGGCATAGAGTAGAAATTAAGTTTGAACCTAGAGCCAAAACAGCAACAGGCAATATTGATAAAAAACACAAACGTTCTCGTCGTGCATCATCAGTTATTACACATATTCATCAATTCCCTAACGGTCATTTCCTATCTATTCAAACCATAATGTACGGTAAATTATTTCCTGATAACGATGAAGTCGTATTTAGCCGAAAAATAGGTCGTCATTTTCAGGAACAATCCACAGTTAATTTCCAAGGCTATCAAAGTAATATTTTTGATGAATACAAAAAATATTTAGAGACAAAACAATGGAAACTAATTTAGGAGAGAATAATGAACAAAACTAACAAACAATACTTCCACTTCACCCTAGGGCCAGTGCAATCATTCGTTGGACAAGCGCGACGCACACGCGATTTTTGGGCAGGATCGTTTTTACTGTCGTGGTTATCGGGCGTGGCGATGTTATCGGTGATTAAACAGCAACGTGACCTTGTCAATGAAGAGCTCGATATTGATGAGATTATTTTGTTTCCAAAGGCGGATAAGCAGTTTTTGACTGTAATTGAGAAAGGTTGTCAAGATGACAATTTTGCACCTAAACAAGGTGGCATTCCCAATCGTTTTAAAGCCGAAGTACATCAAAATTTTGATGGTAGTAAAGTTGTTTCCGATGTGCAAGATGCTTGGAAAGCCTTAGCTAATACAATTTATCAATATGATATAGAAAAATATAAAAACCAATTATCGTTAGAAAGAACCCGTGAAATATGGCAAGAGCAAGTCGAAAATTTCTGGGAAATGACATGGGTTATCGTCGATACTATTGAAAATAGCAGTGCCTTAGACCGCCGTAAAAATTGGCGTATACATTATTTACCAGATCAAAGAGGCATTAAATGCTCACTTATGGGTGATTGGCAAGAATTATCTGGTATTGAAGGGGTGAGCAAGAATGATAATGAAGCTCGTAAACTTTTTTGGACAACGGTTTTAAATTCAAAAGATAAAACCATTGCCGATTATGGTGAAAACGAATTTTTATGTGCGATGGCGTTTATTAAACGTCGCTTTATTCGATATTTTGATAAAGGGTTTTCTTTGACTAATAGTGAAACTAACATTCCCAAAGAAAAGGGGACGCTTGAGGCAATATATGGCTGGGAATTAAAAAATGAAGTTCCCTCTGTGAATTATATAGCTGCTGCGAATTGGTGGGCTAACATTTTAAGAAAGTGCAATCAAGACAATCAACAACACTTGATAGATTTCTTTGATGCCTTTAAGTCTAATGATGGAAATGGAAAGTTATGTGAACTGAACGAATATAACTCAAGCGTCAAGTCTATAGAAGAGGCGATTAAAAACAACTCCCACATACAACATTTAGAAATTAAAAACGAGTTATCTAGTATCGATGGTGTACTATTCTACAAAAGTGCGTTAGAAAATCCCCACAATTTCCCTAAGCAAGAAGGAAAACCAAATAATACTGAACATCCAGAACTAAACCCTCAGGCGCAAAAAGTCGCCACAGCCTTAGGTGAGCTAATTAAAAATTTTGCTATTGGCGATCCTAGCCCATTTTATGCCATTTTAATGATGGATGGTGATAGTTTAGGCAAGCAAATGAGTGATAGAAAAAAGCAGAAGTATATTACTCATGCATTAGATACTTTCACCAATAAGGTTGAAGAGATTGTTTCTAAGAATAACGGTTTTTTAATTTACGCTGGTGGCGATGATGTATTAGCACTATTGCCGATTGAAGATGCGTTAAATTGTGCGAAAAAGATTCGAAGTGAGTACGAAAATTGCTTCAAAAATGAAAATGCTGAAGCAAATAAAGAAGATGTAAATATTGATTACTCCATCTCAGCTGCAATCGTTTATTCACACATTAATAATCCACTAAGCAATGCTTTGCACGATATTCATAGCCTACTTGATGATGTGGCAAAAGAAAAAACTGGCAGAAACGCACTGGCGGTACAAGTATGCAAGCAAAGCGGCACGGTACTGACTTGGACAAAACCTTAGGATACTAAGCGTCTTGGCGAAGAAGATAAAGAAACATATCAGCGAGGCGATACCGTACTTGATGAGCAAAATAGTGAAAATAGAACTTGTGTCCTGTCATCCTCATTAGAAGATTTTCAAAAAGCTGAAAAAGATAACCCGCAATTTTCCAATCGGTTCTTTTATAAAATTCGAGAAAATTTTGCACTGTTTAATAGTAAAGAAGATGGGCAGGAAAGCAGTGATAAAGAAACAGTATTGTTAGATATCAACCACGCAATAAAAATTATGGCGGCTGAGTTTTGTCGTTCCAGAGGAGTTAATAAGGAGGTCAGTTTACGAGATGCTGAAAATTTTGTTCAGCCATTAATGCGGTTGTGTCGAGATAGCCAAGGCAATATCAAAGCTGATGCCGCGCTGTTAATTAAATTTTTAGCCAATTACAGTCAATAAAAGGAGGAAAAGTTATGAGTCATTCATTTCAGCATTACCTATTCGAACCAATAGACTCGTGGTTTTTCCGCGAGGCACGCAGTATGGATAGTAGCGGAACCAATACCTTATCTAGCCTGTTCCCACCACCAACTAAAACATTGTTAGGTGCTATTCGCCATCATATTGGTGAAAAATACAATGCAGACAAGGGCAAAACTTGGAAAGACTTAGAAACGGGTGAGTTAAGAAAAATCATTGGTTATGGCGAAGACTATGAAGGTAGTTCATTCCAAGCTCAAGGTTCTTGGCTCTTTTATAACGATCAGTTGTATTTTCCTGCTTCTGCTTGTTTGGTCAAAAAAGCCGATAATCAAGGCTACGGATTTTTCCAACTTAAGCAAGATGAAAAGGAAAAAATTCTAGCCAGCGATATGGGTAATAAGAATTTTGTTCGTTGTGATGCAGGCGACAAACCTTTGGAAAACTATTGGTTAAGTCGCACAGGCTGGGAGCTGGTGTTGCGGGGGATGCTACCTGCTGAAGCAGAATTGCTTGCAAAAGAAGATATTCTTATCGGAGAACCACGTTTAGGAATTGGTCTAGAAAATAAATCGACCCAAAAGGGTATGTTATACACCACTGAGCATATCCGATTAAAAGATAAGGACAATAAGGATATTAAGGTTTACTTGGGCGTCGATATAGGTGAAGAGAATAAAAATTACCTACCTGATTCACAACTTATTCGCTTTGGTGGTGAGGCGAGAATGGCAGAGATGAAGAAAGACAAAAATGATGACCAGCGTTTTTCTTTACCTGAGATGACATTGTTTGATGAATCGAATTGTGACAATAATGAGGTTATTCTTGTTGTTTATTTGTTAACCCCCATGCCAGTAGCTAATTTAGAGAAAGTTATCAACAATGCACAAACTCAAATAATGATTGATGGTATTCAGAGCGATATTGAAACAGCCATTATCGGTAAAGTGCAACGCTTTGGCGGTTGGGATATGGTAAATCATAAACCTAGTCCCTTGCGAAGCTATTTACCAGCAGGTAGCTGTTGGTACATTCGTTGTAATCCAACAACAGCAAAAGAACTGTTAAAAAAACAAGGTGCGTACCTAACTAGGGGAAATGAAAAAGTTCAAGGTTACGGACAAATTTTAATTGGATTAAATCCCACAATATCAAAATAAGTATTTAGAGGTTAATATTATGAGTATACAAAAATCAGCGATAATCGCACTCCACGCCCAAACTTCCATCCATGCAGGTGCCAATGATGGCGATGGCGTGGTGGACTTACCTATACAACGCGAGTCTCATACCGCTTATCCGTGTATTTTCGGTTCAAGTATGAAAGGTGCGTTACGTGCTTTTGCCGAAGTAAATATGAATGATGATAAAACGAAAAAGCTTTTTGGACCAAAATCAAGTATGAGCTCAAATGCAGGAGAAATGGGAGAATTGCTCATCTCTGATGCACGATTATTACTGTTACCTATTCGCTCATTAACGGGGCAATTTCGTTGGGTGACTTGCCCCGCTATTATTGAGCGTTTATGCCGAGATATAGAACGGTTTTTTCCCAGCCAGAGTAAAATCGATATCAAACTTGAGGTGAATGAAGGCGAGGTACTCACTTTTCAAAAATCCGACGAAAAATTGCAAAAATTATTTTTGGAAGAATATGCCTTTACAGTGAAAAAGATTGAAAAAGACGACATGTTGAACCTGCTTAAATCTTTTTTAAACGACAGACATCACTTAACAGAACAACTCGCCATCGTAGATAATGATAGCTTTAGTTATTTATGCCGTTATGCTACCCCAGTCAACTCAAGAAATGTACTTAATACTGACACAAAAACCTCCGATAACTTGTGGTACGAAGAGACCTTGCCATCGGAGACCATTATGTATTTGGGACTAGTTGGAAAAAATGATATTTCACTCATCACTAAGCTGTTAGAGGAAAAGAAATATCTGCAAGTTGGCGGTAATGAAACTGTTGGTATGGGCTGGTGTAGCGTTAAAACAATAGATATTAAGGAGGTTTAATTATGCCAATTCAAACGATTGAACAAGAGCGTGCTAAATATGCTTTAGAAAAAGTGCAAGCTGTTAATCCCAGAGATTTTGATGAATGGAAAGCTCGTGCCAATGAAATGCCTGCGATGATACAGATGAATGGTTTAGGGCAAACGGTAGCGTTTTATCTGTCTAAGGGTGGTGTGCATAAACAGATGTATGAGATTTTGTCTGATTGGTTATGTAAAGAAAAAACTAATCCTAATGTGGAATGGAAGTATGCCAACATCGAAATTTATGAGAAAAAACTGATTGACGGTATCACCCAAGGCGATATGAAAACCTACCGCGTGGCACAAGCTGAGGCGCAAGCCTTGTTGATTTGGGTGAAAAAATTTAGCAAAGCCTATTGCTAGGAGTAAATCATGGGATTACCAATTTATAGTACAAACTCACCAAATGCCGAGCATCTATTACCCGACATGGGGCAAGCGAATAAGGGGCTTCGTTTTGAACGTTTTTTCAACAAATATAATATAGGTGAGCATTCGATAGACAAGTTTAAGCCGAACGAAGATGCGAAAAAAGATTTCCTAAAAGTTTTTGTAAATGCTTGTGGTGATCGAGAAGCACTCAAATGCTATGCCCAAAACCAAATGGCATTGGCCAACGCACAAGGCGGCAACGGCAAAGTCTATCAACTTGACGGGCATTTCGTCACAGGTATGGGCAACGCTCACCCCGTCGAAAACGGTTTGCTGTGGCACTACACTTTGGGTGTGCCGTATTTATCAGGCAGTCAAGTTAAAGGCTTAGTTCGTTCGCTCATTGAGCAATATTACCAAGCCGATGATAAAACTGATATCTTGCTAAAATGGTTCGGTAGTGAAGACAAAGATCCCCAAAAGCAAAAAAGAGATAATCAAGTAGGCGAGCTTATCTTTTTTGATGCGATTCCTATCGTGCAACCGACTTTAAGCGTTGATATTATGACGCCACATATGGGCGATTGGTATGCCAAAGGTGGTGATATTAGCAATGTGACGAGAGACAGCGATAAAATCCCTGCCGACTGGCACGACCCTAACCCAATTCCGTTTTTAGCAGTGAAAGAGGCTAAATTTTTATTTACTATTGCTAAACGTCCCAAAAGCGATATTGATATAGAAGACGTTTTTAAGTGTCTCGACCAAGCGTTAATGTATTGTGGTGCAGGTGCAAAAACGCAAACGGGTTATGGGGTTATGTCTTTTTCCAAAGAGGAAACGAAAAGCTTAACTGAGATTATTGACACCGCCAAAAAACAGGCGGAAGAAAGTAAAAAATTAGCAGAAGCCAAAGCCAATGCCTCTGAACTACAAGCTAAATTACTAGATGACATCGTTCAAAATCATTGGAGAGATGTCAATGATAAGGCAAAACAACATTTTACTGATAGCTTAAAATCAGAGTGGTTGGAAGCATTAGAAAACAATGCTGATGATAGAGGTTGTATTGAACTATTGTTTGAAATTGCTAATATTCATTATGCAAAACAAATCAAAAACCCAAAAAATAAAAAAGTAAAACCACATCAGCGAGAATGGATTTTACGTTTGTTAGCATTAGTTGAGAGATAGCCTATGACCACCTACTTTATCAGTCGCCATGCAGGGGCAAAAGATTGGATTGCTAAGCAAGGCATAGATATTGACAAAATCCAATCTCACCTAGATATTAATGATGTAAGCACAGGCGATACCATTATCGGAACATTGCCCGTTCAACTAGTTGCTGAAGTTTGCCAGCGTGGGGCAGAATACCTGCATTTAACGCTAAATCTGCCCGAGCATTTGCGTGGTAAAGACTTATCACCTGACGATATGGATAGTATCGGAGCAAAATTAGAAGCGTTTATTGTCCATAAAGTTAAAAAATAAAACACCTTTTGGAATAATATCTATGAAAAAAGCAAACACATCTTTTAGTATACTAAAGTTGATTATTTTCTTAACCATATTTATCGTTAGTTATTTAGCATTGGATAAGCACGCTGACAAGATCATGAAATTCTTTGAATATGTTCTTCAAAGTATTAGTGGCTTTCCTACACTTACACTAGCTGATGTAAGTTCCATAAAAATAACAGCTTTGATTTTTTCTTTGCTTCTTTCTTTCGCTGTATATTTTTTATTAAAGGTCCCTTTTTCTAAGAGTTTTTTGAAAAATATACAGATAAAAAAGAACCCCTTAACACAAGTCATAAAGGATAATACCAATAACAAAAAACATTTTTATACATTTCTGAGTGTTTATTTATTGACCATTACAATAATAATCTATTATTTACTACTGTTCGATAGAGAAGCAAAGAATTTTATGCCATTGGCACTCACTTGGGGTGGTGTTTTATTTGCTATCAGCATTGGTATACAAAGCTACTACAAACGTTGGGAAGATGAGTTACCCAAAAAATTAACCGCTTACTTTATGTTTGAAGGCAAATGTGTGATGTCTTGCCACCGCTTTGACCTTGCTAATGAAGCAGATATTCGAGCATGGGGGCAACAAGCTGGCAAACAAATGAATAACGAAACCTTTTTAAAATTCGATTTAAGAATAGAAACCGTTAAAATCGAGATTATAAAAAGAAAGTACAAACATTATGAAGTGAAATTTTATTTAGAAAGTAAAAATGGGATAATATCGAACCCAGAATATGATGATCTTTGTATTGTTTGGGCATTTCATGATGATAAAAAAGAATGGGAAAAGGGTGTTATTGAAATATCTAAAAACTTACCGAATCCTTATGATGAGACTTTTAGTTGGAAAAAGCGCCCAAAGAACTAAATTAATGGACATAAATGACAAAATAATGAGGAAAGTTTGCTAAACTTGTACATATGTATTTAACAAACTTTTTTATCGGCATAGTAGACAAAATATAACAATATATTACAAAAGAAAGTAATAGAGTGAACTATCACCCAGCCGACTTCCTACAAACAAAATCAAACAACCAAGTAGGTAGCATTCGTTTTAGCACCCAAAATAGTTTAGTTGGGAAAGTTACCATATAGCGGGCTTTCGGTTTTTTTGCATTGAGAATTTTCAAACAGACTTCAGCACAGGCACTTGGTGGCAGAGCAAAAGGGTTTTTGTTTTCTTTAGTATTAAAGTATTTTAAATGTTTTTGATAAGTTTCTTGATAGAGGGATTCACTCACATCAAGTTTTTCAAACTGTTTGGCACTGTTAGAGCGGAAATTACTTTGAATTGGACCAGGTTCGAGCAAACTCACAAAAATATTAGAACCCGCTAGCTCCAAACGTAAGGTATCCGCCATTGCTTCAATAGCAAATTTAGTACTGTTGTAAGCACCTCGAAAAGGCATTGCGGCAAAGCCTAAAATACTACTGGTAACAATGATTTTGCCGTGTTGTTGTTGATGGAATATTTTTAGTGCTTCATTCATCACTTCCCATACACCAAATACATTGGTTTCAAAAATATCACGTAAATCCTGACGAGAGACATCTTCGATCATACTTGGCAAACCATAGCCCGCATTGCAAAAAACAGCATCTAAGCCACCGCTTGCTTGAATCGTTTCAAAAGCAGTGTTGATTTGTTGTGAATCTGTCACATCAAGTAACAAACATTCAAAGCCTTCTTGTTGTAAACGTAGCACATCTTCTTGTTTACGACAACTTGCTAGCACTCGCCAGCCTGATTGTTTCAGTAGTTTTGCTGTTTCATAACCAATACCTGACGAACAGCCTGTAATTAAAATGGTTTTCATAGTTTTACTTAATATAACTAACAAAAGGCTCAGCACTTTCACACTGGCGAGTCACATTTACCTGTTCACCGTCCGCAGGTTCACCAATCATAATTAATGCAATAATTTTATCTTCTTCTTTACAACCGAATGCTTCTCGCAAAGCAGTTCCTTCAACCCAGTTATTGGTAAACCAATAGGTATCAAAACCTTGAGTATTAGCTGCAAGTTGAATAGCATAAGTAGCACAACCCGCTGTGAGCATTTGCTCCCAGTGTGGAATCGGTTTTTTATCACTATATTTTGCCACTACACCAATAATCATTGGGGCTGTTTGGCTTAAACTTTCTGCTTTTGCTAAGCCATTCTCACCCATCTCAAATTCAAGAGCAGCAGCCGTTAAATATTGTTTCAACTTATGCATACCACTTTTTTCAATCACCACAAAGTGATAAGGCTTTAATAAACCGTGATCAGGCACTCTTAATGCGGCTTTTAAAATATTACTCAACTGCATCTGATTTGGAGCAGTATCTGTAAATTTTTTAGACGAGCGACGATGTTGTAGTAAATATAATGGATCTTTCATTTTATCTTCCTTAATCAGCAAATTAATCTTACTGATAACCTCTCAAAACAGGTTGATTCATTAATAATTGTTCTTTGGTCAAACTAAAGACACCAAACCCACCATTTTCAAATTCAAGCCAATTAAAAGGTACATCAGGGAACTGTTCCACAAGATTTTCCATTGTATTACCCACCTCACAAATCAACACGCCGTTATCGGCAAGATAATTAGGTGCATCAACTAAAATACGTCGTACCAAATCTAAACCATCCGCACCAGAACCAAGAGCCATTTCAGGTTCGTGGTGATATTCTTCAGGCATATTTTCTAAATCTTGTTGATCGACATAAGGTGGATTACTAATAATCAAATCATATTGATCTTGAGGTAATTCATTGAATAAATCAGATCGTATAGGAATAACACGATCGCTAACCTGATGATTATTAATATTAATTTCAGCCACGCTTAACGCATCAATAGAGAGATCAACCGCATCAATTTCAGCATTAGGAAACTGTTCGGCACAAGCAATTGCAATACAACCACTGCCAGTACACATATCTAAAATACGCTGCGGTTCAGAATGAAGTAGCCCAGTGAAGCGTTGTTGAATCAACTCTGCGATAGGGGAACGAGGGATAAGCACACGCTCATCAACATAAAATTCTAATTCTGCAAATCTTGCACAATTAGTCAGATAAGCAATAGGTTTTCGAAAACCTAAACGCTGTTTAACAATATCAATAAGCCGTAATCTTTCAGCTAAGGTTAAACGAGCCTCAAAGAGTTTCTCTGGTATATCAAAAGGTAAATGCAAAGCGGTTAAAATTAACTGCTGAGCCTCGTCCCACGCATTATCATAACCGTGTCCATAATAAAGGTCTGAAGCATTAAAATAACTATATGCCCAACGCATAAAATCTAACGTAGAATGTAATTTATCCGCAATATTCTCTTGCTGAATTTCATCTAAAAGTTCAAGGTTGTATTGATATTCTGACATCATTTTTTCCCTAATTCAAAAATTAAGGTATTTATACCATATTTCGCTTTGTGTTAGAATAACAAGATAAACTAAAAGGACATAAAATGTTAAATGATGAAGAGTTATCCTTGTTTCAACAAGCAGTACAAGGCGCAAAAAAAATCAAACAAGATAAGGTAATCATAAAAAAGCAACCATCTCGTAAAGCAGAAGCATTAAAAGAGCAGAAAGAAAAGGAAGATACCTTATTCTACTTTTCTGATGAATACGAACCACTACTGACAGAAGAAAACGAAAAAGTAAAATATCGTCGAGAAGATATCGATCCTTATTTACTCAAACAGCTTCGCCGTGGTGATTTTACACCTGAACTTTTTTTGGATTTACACGGTTTAACACGTAAACAAGCGAAAATGGAACTCGCTAGCTTAATTCTTGCCTGTGAGCGGGAAGGTGTATTTTGTGCCAGCATAATGACAGGTTATGGCACTTATGCGCTAAAAAAACAAATTCCACTGTGGTTAGTGCAACACCCTAAAATACTCGCACTTCATCAAGCCCCAAGAGAGTGGGGAGGCGATGCTGCTATATTAATTTTAGTAGAGCAACCAGACAACGGATTTAAGCGGTAACATCAACACAAAAATTTGCAAATTTTTGAGTGTACTTGATTGGAAGTATTAAGTTGTTGTTTTGAACTTATCACTTATTTTTGTTTATAAATTTTGTAATATATTGAATATACTCTATTGCTTTTCCTATTGTTATTGGTAATATGTATTAAAATTTTGCAAAAAATGCAATTAAATAGCATTAAATTAGGGGTTACTATGTTAGTTAAGTTTTCTGTAGAGAATTTTCGTTCAATTAAAGAGCAGCAAGTGTTGTCAATGGTGAAAAGTAATGTATACAAAGAACTTCAACAAAATACCTTTACATCAAATGCACCAAACACGCCAGAACTATTAAAATCAGCAGTGATTTACGGTGCCAACGCATCAGGGAAATCAAATTTATTAAAGGCACTATTTGTAATGACACAAATCATAGAAACATCTTTTCATAAAAAATTAGATGAACCTATTGTGGTGGAGCCTTTTTTATTGGATCCTAAAAGTCGAATTGAACCAACAACCTTTCAAATTTCCTTTATTGCCAATTTAGCGAATGAAGCCTCAGAAGAGAAACAATTTGCATTGGTAGAGTATGGCTTTTCTACAGATAAAAAAATAGTCTATGAAGAGTGGTTAAGTGTTTATCCTAAAGGACGAGAGCAGGCTTGGTTCCATCGCATTTATGATACTAAAAGTAAATCTTATCATTGGCTTAAGGAATCAGAATCCTTCAAAGGTTCTAAATCTACTTGGAAAGAAAATACCCGCTTAGATCAACTTTTTTTATCAACAGCAGTACATCTCAATAGTGAGCAGTTAAAGCCTATTTATAATGCAATTGTGCATAAATTAGGTGTCATTGGTGCAGATAGAATTAGTAATGAATTTACAAAAAAACTGTGTAAAAAAGAAGAGTACAAAACTCTTTTTATCTCTTTTTTACAGCAAGCAGATATTGATTTAGTAGATATTAAATTAGAAAAATTAAACGTTGAAAATATAATTTTTCCTGATGAGTTTCTTCCAAAAGAAATAAAAGAAGAAATTTTTAAAGATTTATCGGAGCAGGTAGAGGTTTATTTTATTCATAAAGACAGTTTAGATAATGAAGTTAAAATTAATTTACGTGAGGAATCAGACGGAACACAAAAGTTATTTGAATTTATAGGTTTAATTTTTAATGCAATGAATCAGGGAGATACATTAATTATTGATGAGTTTAACAAAAGTTTACATCCTGATTTAGTTCGTTACCTAGTTGCATTATTTAATTCTAAACATAATAAAAATAATGGACAGTTGATTTTTACGACTCATGAGACATCTGTATTAAGAAAAGAATTATTGCGACGAGATCAAATTTGGTTTTGTGAAAAAGGTAGTGATCGTGCCACTAATCTATATCCATTGAGTGACTTTAGCCCATTGAATCGTGAAGATTTAGAAGAGAGTTATTTGCATGGTCGTTATGGTGGAAAACCCGTAATTAAGGAATTTATTTTTTAGAATAAACCACTGAATAAATAGTAGGTATGTATGGTGAGATCAAGTAAAAGAAAACAGCTAAAATTAGAAAGAAAACAGCCGTCAAGAAAACCTTATGATCGAGTCCTTATTGTCACAGAAGGCGAAAAAACAGATCCTAATTATTTTAATGATTTAATCAAAGATGAAGGGCTTTCCTCCGCAAATGTTGTAGTGACAGGGGATTGTGGATGTGATCCTACTTCCGTTGTTAATCAAGCAATAAAGTTATTTAAAGAGAGTAAAAAGGGCGGTTCATCTACAATTTATAACAGAGTTTTCTGTGTTTTTGATAGAGATGGACACGCAAATTTTGATAATGCCATTAACAAAGCGAGCAGTAATAATATTGAAATAATTTGTTCCTATCCTTGTTTTGAATACTGGTATTTATGCCATTTTGAATATACTCGTAAAGGATTTCAGAAAACAGGTAATCAATCTTCGGCGGAGAATTGCATTAAAGAATTAAATATTCATTGGAATAATAATTTCAAGAAAAAGTATGGAAAGTCTGATACTCAGCCTTATGTTAAGCTTAAACCTAAACTTAATAATGCAATAAATAATGCAAAAAAAGCACAAAATGATGCAGATTCTACTGGAGAGATGAATCCATCAACAAGGGTTTATAAACTGGTTGACTATCTTAAATCACTAAAACGAAGTAAGTAACCGCTTATAAGATCAAATAAATTCATTATTTATAGTGATAAGCGGTAACATCAACACAAAAATTTGCAAATTTTTGAACACATCGTACCGCTTATTTTATTGCCACCATCGACCCAAAATTAAAACACTGAAACCACAACTCAGAATGTTTAAAACCTGCTTCTTGTAGGCGCAATTTATGGGTCTGAATACTATCGGTACGCATCACATTTTCTAATGCCGTACGTTTTTGACTGATCTCCAATTCACTATACCCATTTGCTCCTTTAAAACGGTGATGGAGATCGACCAATAACGTATTGATTTCATCATTATCAAAGCTAAATTTCTCAGATAGCACCAACACCCCATTAGGATTCAAGCCCTTATAAATCTTAGTTAGTAAAGCTAAACGCTCATCAGGAGGTAAAAATTGCAACGTAAAATTCAACACCACCATTGACGCATTTTCAATTTCCACATCACGAATATCATCACATAAAATATCTACCGCAATATCAGAATGAAAAGCACTCAAATGAGAACGACAACGCTCTACCATCGCCTTTGAATTATCCACCCCAATAATTGTAACATCATCGTGTTTCAGATTACGACGAATCGACAAAATTCCCGCACCACGAGAACATCCTAAATCATAAACCTTTGAATTTGCAGTAACAAAACGTTCTGCCAACATACCAATAGCCGTAATAATATTAGAATAACCTGGAACAGAACGCTGAATCATATCAGGAAACACTTCCGCAACAGATTCATCAAACGTAAAATCCCCTAACTTATTAATAGGAGCAGAAAATAGTGTATCTTTAGACATAATATTCCATATATAAAATAAAAAGGTATTTTAATAATTAAAAATGAATTAGCAATGGAAAAATGAACAATATGATATCCTTATTTCAATGTTCCCGTTCTCGGTTATTGAGCTTGTCGAAATATCGAAGGGAAGAGAACGCTCACAGAACAAATCTCGTGCCCAAACACCTCACACTTCGACAAGCTCAGCGATCGGTGTTTGATTGGTTTTGTGATTTTAATTTAGCTTGCGGGAAGATATTCCACTCGCTTCGCTCATTAAATGCTCCCCTACAAATCATTTATAAATCAAAAAGTTATAAAGATCGACCGTAGGGGTGGATTAGCAAACTTGTTTGCGTATATCCTCCCGTTGCTCGATATAAAAATCTCCACAAAGCATCATAAGACATAATCATAGCGGTTACATTTCAATAAAAATTTACAAATTAGATCAATAATCATACTACGTTTCCGTTCTCGGTTCCTGAGCTCAGTGACCGGTGTTTGACTAACCCCGTGATCGATATTTCACACACCCCTAATCAAAAACCACCCCATTTTTACTCTAAATTGTCTATTTTTCACCCAAATAACCTCCATTACTACGATTTTGCTTGCGTTTTTTTTTACAATCGGGAAGTTTACACATATTTTTTTACAAAATATTCACGAGGCAGTAAAAGGAATTTACATCAACCTCAGCAAAGTCCTAAGGAAAGGATATCAACTAAAAAGGATACCTGACTATGAACAGCATCTACAAAATCGTGTTTAACAAAGCAACACAAACTTTCACCGCCGTAAGCGAATTAGCTAAAGGCGCCACAAAAACACAAAGCCAATCCGCAAAACAAGCGGGTAAATTCTTACCAAAATTTGCAAAAATAGCCTTGGTAATTTCAATGGTGTCTATATTTAGTTCACAGGCAATGGCTGTTACTGATGTAGAATTTAACGCATTAAAAGCAAGATTAGAAAAATTAGAGGGTATAAACAATAAAGCCTACACAGCAGGTTCAATGGCACTCGGAACAGGAACAGTTGCTGGTGTGAAAGGTGGAGACCAAGAGGCTGTGGCAATGGGTTATCGTGCTAAAGCGACGGGAAACCAATCTATAGCGTTAGGTTTTGATGCGGAAGCGACCACGTCACAGGCAGTAGCCTTAGGTTCAGGAAAAGCAACAGGAGTGGGAACAATAGCAATAGGTTCATCCTATTCTACTACCTCAACTGATGGAACCATAAAGATGACATATGAGGCTCCTAAAGCAACTAAAATGGGAGCGATAGCATTAGGAGCAGGTAATGAAGCTCTAGGGCAACAATCAATAGTTTTAGGCGGAAATAAAAATAAAGCAATAGGAAGAGCTGCAACTGCGATGGGATGGCGAACAATAGCCTCTGGAGTTCAATCAACATCAAGCGGAGATAATACAGTTGCTCAAGGTAAAAGCTCAACATCAATGGGATATTTTTCAAAAGCGATTGGAGCGAGTTCATTAGCAACAGGAGGAAAACTTAATCAAAAACTGATAAATCTAATGTCAAGCAAAAAATATCAAGAGATTGTAAATGACTATGCTGATGTTTTTTCAGATGATGAAAAGAACTATCTATTAGATGAAAATGAACATAACACAGCAGAAAAGGAATCAAAGAAAACTATATTTATTTTAAATAAAGTAAGAGAAGTAAGAGGAACACAAGGAGGAACGGCTTATACCGATGGTTCAATAGCTCTAGGAACAGGGACTGTAGCAGGAACAGGAAGTGTGGATGATAATGGCACACCAAATGATAGAACTGATGACATTTACACAAAAGGTACAGAAGAAGCCGTCGCAATGGGTTATCGTGCTAAAGCTATTAAAGACAAAACCCTTGCTCTAGGTTTTGATGCTGTTGCAAATAATGCAAATTTAGTGGCATTAGGTCAAGGTGCAGAAACCAAAGCTTCCGACGATATTGCAGGGGCAACGGTAAGTGGTATTCAATATGGCAACTTTGCGGGTACACCTAATGGCGTGGTATCAATTGGTAAAGAAGGCGCTGAAAAACAGTTAGTGAATGTAGCCGCTGGTGCTGTGACAGCAAGCTCAACCGATGCTATTAATGGTTCACAACTGTATTCTGTAGCGGATACATTAGGCACAAAAATTACTAATTTAGAAAATGTAAAAACCTATGTTCATGTACATGGCACAGGGCAAGTTCAAAAAGGTAATACGACTAACTTGGATGCTGCTAATGGTGTTGGTGGTGCGAAAGGCATTGGTGCAATCGCTATTGGTATGAACGCTATTGCAAAAGGAGAAAATGCAGTGGCTATTGGTGGCGGTAATAAAGCGGAAGGACTTAATAGCTTTGCCTCAGGTAGTAACACAACGGCATCATCTGATTATTCTGTTGTATTGGGAATTGACTCAGTTGCTTCAGGTCACGCCGCAGTTGCTATTGGACACACGGCCTCAGCAATAGGAGAAAGTTCTTTGGCAATGGTTAATGGTACTGCTTCAGGTACAGAGGCAGTAGCGATAGGAAAACAAACTACTGCATCAGGAATATCATCATTTGCATCTGGAGCAAATACAGTTTCATCAGGAAAATACGCTACTGCAATGGGTGGTGGAACAAAGGCTTTAGCTGACTATGCAACGTCATTAGGTGCTGGAACACAAGCAAAAGGTATTTCATCTATGGCAACTGGTTCTGGTTCTATTGCGAATGGAGATTTTTCAACAGCAATAGGGAAATCGTCAAAAACCTATACACAAGGATCTGTCGCATTAGGTCTGGAGGCTGTAGCAGGTGTTGACGGTGGAGATCAAGAAGCTGTAGCTGTGGGTTATCGTTCACAAGCTGTTGCAAACCAATCTCTTGCTCTAGGTTTTGATGCTGTTGCAAATAATGAAAACTCAGTCGCCTTAGGCTCAAAAGCAGAAACCAGAGCCTTTACACAAGTAGATAAAGAGGTTATAAATGGACTTAAATATAAAGACTTCACAGGTTTTGCAGATGGTGTAGTGTCTGTGGGTAAAACCGCTCACGAAAAACAAATTATTAATGTTGCTTCAGGTAAAATTTCTCAAGAATCAACTGATGCTATTAACGGTTCACAACTGTTTGCCACTAATACCGTATTAGGTAATGTCGCAAAATCAGTTAAAAACAACTTTGGTGGTAATGCAGCAATAGATGAAAACGGCAATATTACTTTCACTGATGTCGGTGGTACAGGTAAAGGCACGATTCACGAAGCCATTGGTGATGTAAAAACAGCCGCTGATGCAGCAAAACTGAGATCGCTTCTAAATAAAATTAAACTGAATAACAAAGCGGATAAAAACGCGGGTAATTTAAGTGATACAGATATTGCCGCTTGGACAACTAAGTTAAACACAGGCGCAGATTTAACCACGCCAACAGGCAAGTTAGTTACCGATACGCAAGTTAAAACAGCGTTAGATACTAAACTTGATTCCAATGCTATTACGAGTTCAGATCAATCTATCAGCATTGATACGACAACAACAGCAGGAAAAGTTGACTTAAAAGTCAATGTGGATAACTCAACTCTTGAAGTGGCAAATGGCAAAGTGTCAGTTAAAAATGGCGGTATTTCAACGGATAAACTGGCTAATGATGCGGTCACAGAAGCTAAGATTGCGGATGCGTTATTAACAGAGTTAAAAGCGAAATCACGTGAAAAAGTTCAAGGCACATCAAAAGAGATCGTCGTCACTGCGAATAACGCCGATGAAAATGCGGATGGCAGAGTGTTTACCGTTGCCTTAGCAGATGAAGTAAAAGCGAAATTAGATAATTTAGCAACTAACCCAAATACAACCTATCTTAATAGAGAAGGTTCAAACATTGGTGGCAACAAAGCAATCTTTGGAAAAAATGTGGGTAAATCTATCATCAGTGATGCTAATGGAACACAACTTGTTCAAGAGAAAGCGGTAAAAGCTTATGTAGATGCTGTTGATACTAAAGTGACAGATTTAGTACTACGGTAACTAATTTAGGTGATACATTAACTACTGAAGTCACAAAAGTAGGCAAAACCTCGAAAGAAGAAGTGAAAGTGGTAGCTGATAGTGGAATTACTGTCGCAACCACGCCAGCAACGGATGAAAAAGGTGCTATCTTCACTTTAGATTTAGATGCAGCGAAAGTGAAAGACATCACTGGAACCACTAACCTTGCAACAGAGTACTTAAAAGTAGACGGTACAAATATTGCAGGTAATAAAGTGACCTTTGGTGGCAATGTTGGTACAGCGACTTTAGCGGATACGACTGAGTTAGCACAAATCAAAGCGGTGAAAGCGGTAGATGATAAGGTTAGTGCTAATACAACTGCTTTAGATGGTAAAGCCAATGTAGATTTAAGCAATCTTACAGCAGCAGGTACCACAGTTATCAAAGATGCAGCAAGAAGTGCGGTAGAAGTTGCAGTTAATCCAGCTAACGATGGCATATTGACTTTAGCGAAAGCCACGGCAAACAACAAAGACACCTACACCTTATCCATTAACGATACGAAGTTAAACGATAAAGTGGGAGAAACCTTTGCAGAAAAAGATGCAAGCAATTTATCTGATGGTGAGCGGATTGGAAACAGGCGCTTGGTATTGGTGATGCTGTAACACAAGCAAACTTAGCTGACCGTTTATTATTAACAGGTTCTAACGTTGGCAGTGATGAAAATAAAGTCAAACTAGGTGAAAATGTTGGTAAAGGCGAAATTACTGGCGATACCACTCAACTTGTTCAAGAGAAAGCAGTAAAAGCTTATGTTGATGCAGTTGATACTAAGGTAACGAACCTAGGTGATACTATCACTAATGTAGGTAAAACATCGAAAGAAGAAGTGGCGATTGTTCAAGACAGTGGTTTAACACTGGCGAAAACAGATGCAACGGCAAATAAAGGTGCAGTGTACACGTTAGGTTTAGATGCAGCGAAAGTGAAAGACATCACTGGAACCACTAACCTTGCAACAGAATACTTAAAAGTAGACGGTTCTAATATGGGTGGTGACGCCGCTAAATCTACCTTCGGTTCGGTAGTAGGTAAAGCTGTCATTGATGATGAAAATGGCACTCAGCTTGTTCAAGAGAAAGCGGTTAAAACCTATGTTGATACAGCGATTGATAAAGTTGGAAAAGCCAAAGACGGAAAAGACGGTTATATCGGCGTTGATGGCAAAGACGGCAAAAATGGTGTCGGCATTGACGGAAAAGACGGTATTACGGTGAAAGGCAAAGACGGTAAAGACGGCGTTACTATCAAAGGTGAAGACGGTGCCAATGGCACCAACGGTGTAATCGGGCTTAATGGGCACGATGGAATCGACGGTAAAGATAAAAAAGCTGTTTCAGCCGACATCAAAGTGGTTAATGGTAGACCGGGTGTTGATGGTAAGGATGGAGACAGCTTAACCCGTATTATTTACGAAGATGAAGCAGGAGACACCCATACTGTTGCCACAATGGATGATGGCTTAGCCTTCCAAGGTGATTCAGGTGATAAAGTCACCCGTAAGCTCAATGACACCTTAAATATCAAAGGAGGTGTAACAGCGGCAGATAAACTCACTGATAACAACATTGGTGTCATTAACGATGGTACGAATGGTTTAGCGATTAAACTGGCAAAAGAGTTAACAGCTTTAGATTCAATCGTATTTGGTGTAGCGAAAGGAAATGATATTGTTTCCATCTCTACTGAAGGTGTGAATGCAGGTGGTAAGAGAATTACCAATGTAGGTGATGCCACAGCAGAGACTGATGCGGTTAACTACAAACAGTTAAAAGCAGTTGAAACCGCGGTTGTTAATGCAGGTGCAGGACTGAAATTCACAGGTAATACCGCAGATGAAGTTGCAGTGGTTGCAGGTGGAACCTTAGTGGTTGAAGGACAAAAAGGCACAGACCCTGCGAAGAACTTAACGAAAGACTCTGACTTTGCAGCAGATAACCTCTTTGTAGATACCACAGATGGCAAGTTAGAAATCAAACTGGCGAAACAACTGCAAGGTGTTGAGGGTATCGGTATTGCGGGTAAAGACGGCAAAGATGGCGTTGGCATTGACGGAATAGACGGTATTTCAGTTAAAGGTGATAAAGGTGAAGTGGGTATCAACGGAAACAATGGGATTTCTATTAAAGGCGAAGACGGCAAAGATGGCTCAATCGGCTTAAGTGGAAAAGACGGCATTACCGTTAAAGGAAAAGACGGTGAAAACGGCGTCACTATCAAAGGTGAAGACGGAGCCAATGGCACCAACGGTGTAATCGGGCTTAATGGCCACGATGGAATCGACGGAAAACCTGCAAAAGACGTGTCAGCTGATATCAAAGTGGTTAATGGTAGACCGGGTGTTAATGGTAAGGATGGAGACAGCTTAACCCGTATTATTTACGAAGATGAAGCAGGAGACACCCATACGGTTGCCACAATGGATGATGGCCTAGCCTTCCAAGGTGATGCAGGTGATAAAGTCACCCGTAAGCTCAATGACACCTTAAATATTAAAGGTGGCGTAACAGCAGCAAACGAACTCACTGATAACAATATTGGTGTGGTTAATGATGGTGCGAACGGTTTAGCGATTAAATTAGCGAAAGAGCTCACGGGTATTTCGTCAATTGCTAACACAGCAGGTGGTGGAAAACTGACATTAAGTGATACAGAGAATAGCGTATCAGTCAATGGGGGCAGAATCACTAATGTAGGCGATGCCACAGCAGATACCGATGCGGTTAACTACAAACAGTTAAAAGCACTGAACAAGGGTCAAGGTATTGATGTTGATAAATGGAAAGATGCAATATTGCCAACCATTAGCTTCTTTAGTGGTAGCACGGGTACGGGCGCAAATTATAAACAGGGTAATACTGAAGAACAATTTGACTTAAGTAAACTTGCCTTTGACTTTGGTGATGGCTTAAAAGTGGAAAAACAACAAAGCAAAGACGGTAAACAAATTGCCCATATCACGTTAGATAAGGACGCATTGAAAAATGACCCTGACTTTAAAGGTGCGAAAGGTGATGACGGTGCCGCTGGTGCGGATGGAGCCGATGGTCAATCTGCTTATGAGATTTGGAAAGCACAACCAGGTAATGGCACTAAAACACAAGATGACTTCTTGGCTGCTTTAAAAGGTGACAAGGGTGATAAGGGTGATAAAGGCGATAAAAGTGACAAAGGCGATGCAGGCAACGGCAATGGAGGCAATGGTGCTGAAATCAAGGTTGCTGTAACAGACGATGTTGTATTAGACAAGGATAATCTCTCAAAAGAGGAAGTCGTGAGCAACAATGGTGCCTTAAGCATCAAAGTCGGTAAAAACCTTAACGCCAAAACGGTGATGAACGGCAATGATAAACAGCTGGTTATTTCCACCACACCTGAAATCAAAGTGGATAAAGTCACTGTGGGCAATATCACCTTAAACCAATCCGGTTTAACAGTGAAAGAAGGTACTGATGTCAATATTAATATGGGTGGAAACCAAATCCACAATATTAAAGCGGGTACTGCACCAACGGATGCCGTGAATGTGTCTCAATTAGCGAAAGTGGAAGAGTCACTCTCTACCCGTATTGACAGTGTAGAAAAAGCCGCAAGCGGCGGTACTGCGAGTGCGATGGCATCAGCCAGCTTACCACAGGCTTATGTACCGGGTAAGAGTATGGTGTCATTAGCGGGCGCGAGTTATGATAAATCAAGCTCAATGGCCGTAGGACTGTCTTCTATCTCTGACAATGGAAAATGGATTATCAAAGGAAACATTAACGCGAATACTGAGAAGAAATTTGGTATTGGTGTCGGTGTTGGCTACCAATGGTAATGTAACACAACAGGGCGGAAGAGGCACGCTCTCTTCCAGTCCAACCTAGCACGTGGTGGTTGAGAACAACTTGGGGGTTACTAGTCCTCTCTCTCAATAACACTTAACCACCACAGCACTCACCCCTTTCATTTGGAAGGGGTGTTTTTTTATGGTGCAAAATAAAATGTTGGCATAGTAGACAAAATGTTTACAGAACGAGTTCGGAACGTAACACCTCACACTTCGACGGGTTCAGTGAACTGTGTTTGGGGAGTTTCGTGATCGATGTTTATCGTTCTCGGTTCCTAAACTCGGTTAAGCCTATCGAAATATCGAAGGATGAGAGAGCGCTCACAAAACCAAACTCCGAGCTAAGACACCTAATGCTTCGACAGGCTCAGCAAACGGTTTTTTTTGATGACTCAACGGCATCTTGCGCTTCGGCTCCCTGAGCTCGGTTCTTGAACTTGCCGAAATATCGAAGGGCAGAGAAGCGTTCACCAAACTAATTCAGTGCACAAGCACCTAACACTTGTATTATAAAAAAGCCCTACTATTATAAATAACAGTAGGGCTGTTGAAGTAGAGCTTGTAAATATCCTTAGGTTAAAAACCTGTGTCGAAGATATAACCTACTTCAACTCCATATTCATCCCGAATGGTATCCTGAGTAACACTATTAGTGCTAGCTCGTATAAACAAGGTTGAGGAACAAATATGAATAACACATTCTACATTGGTATTGATATTGCTTGCAAGAAGTTTGATGTAGCGATTTATAAAGAAAATAAAAAAGCCCTACATAATACTTTTGATAATGATAAAAAAGGGTTTGAATCATTATTAAAATGGATTAACAAAGATACTCAAAATCTACACGTTGTAATGGAAGCAACTGGTATTTATTGGGAAGAATTAGCCTATTTTCTCTATGATAAAAAGGCAAAAGTAAGCGTGATTAACCCTAAATGTATCAAGGCTTATGGCATTGGACAAAATCTTAGAAATAAGACCGATAAGATAGACGCAATGCTTATTGCTCGTTTTGCGGCAAAAGAGCAACCACAAGCGTGGCAACCACCACCAAAGGCTCAACGTGCATTATTATTAAGATTACGACAGCTAGAACATCTTAAACAAGCTGAGCAAAAAGAACGTACTCGGATTAAAATGATGTCAGATAGCGAAAGTATTTCAAGTGCAGAGCGTTTGGCTAATTTCTTGCGTGAAGAAATAAAAGCTTTTGAAAAACAAATTGATGAAACAATCAAAACGGATACAATGCTCAAACAAAATGCAAAATTATTATCAAGCATTCCAGGATTAGGTAAAAAAAGTGTTGCTTGGTTACTGGCTTATCTTGGCGATGGCTCTCGTTTTAAAAATGGAAAAGCTGCAGCTGCTTATGCAGGCTTAACTCCTATGCACCATCAATCAGGCAGTAGCATAAATGGTAAACCGAGAATATCAAAAATTGGACAAACGGATATTCGTAAAATTTTATTTATGCCTGCGGTTGCCTATAGTTTTGGGAATTATAAAGATAGAATTTATAAGACTTTTGTTGATAATTTACTGGCAAAAGGGAAGGATAAAAAAGTGATTATCGTGGCTTTAATGCGTAAATTAGTGGCCATTGCTCAAACAGTATTAAAAAATCAAATGCCTTTTGATGCAAGTTTACACCAAAAGACAATGTAGTTATTAACAATAAATGTTATACAGATTTTAGAGGATAAAATATTCTCTAAAAATATAAGACACCATTATTAATGTTAAAAAATAAAAAATTTTCTTGCTATTTCTAATGGTATCTTTTAAACATCGTAATATAAGAAGTGCTTACAGGAGCTTAAAATATAATATGGATTATTTATTTACTTTTGAAAAATATCCTGAATTAAATATAGAAAAAACAACAAATAGGCTTGAAAGTTTATTTGGAGAACTTAAACGAAAACTATCTAATCATAATGGTTTAACCAAATACCATAAGATTATGTTTATAAAAGATTTTCTAAATAAAAGGAGTTGGTAATTATTTATAAAATAATAAAAACCAACTCATTTGTCTACTATGGGCATAGCTCCTCAAAATTACCAACTATTTTGTCTACTATGCCAATATTTATGTTAAATAAATGAAAATGGCTATCTATTAAACAAGATAAACGGTATAATCAGGCGCTTTGTAATTGAACACTTCTTTACAAAGCATTTTTAAACAAATAACTTAAGACAATAAAATGACACAAAATTTAGATATAAATAAATTGCGTAATATCGCAATTATTGCTCACGTAGATCACGGTAAAACAACATTAGTAGATAAGCTTCTTCAACAGTCTGGTACTTTTGGAGAAACACGTGGTGACGTTGATGAGCGAGTAATGGATTCAAATGATCTTGAAAAAGAACGTGGAATTACAATTTTAGCAAAAAATACTGCAATTAACTGGAATGACTATCATATTAATATCGTAGATACCCCAGGACACGCCGATTTCGGTGGTGAAGTAGAGCGTGTACTTTCAATGGTGGATTCGGTTTTATTAGTAGTTGATGCTTTTGATGGTCCTATGCCACAAACTCGTTTTGTAACCCAAAAAGCATTTGCTCACGGTTTAAAACCAATTGTAGTAATTAATAAAGTCGATCGCCCTGGTGCAAGACCTGATTGGGTGGTAGATCAAATTTTTGATTTATTTGTGAATCTTGATGCAACGGATGAACAATTAGATTTTCCTATTATTTATGCATCTGCATTAAATGGTGTGGCAGGAACTGAACACGAAAGTTTAAAAGCTGATATGACGCCATTATTTAAAGCGATTGTAAAGCACGTGGAACCACCAAAAGTAGAGGCGAATGGTACTTTCCAAATGCAGATTTCACAACTTGATTATAATAGTTATGTGGGTGTTATTGGAATTGGACGTATTAAACGTGGTTCTGTTAAACCAAATCAACAAGTGACTATTATTGATAGCGAAGGCAAAAAACGTAACGGCAAAATTGGACAAGTATTAAGTCATTTAGGGTTAGAGCGTTATGAATCTGAAATAGCTAATGCAGGTGATATCGTTGCAATTACTGGCTTAGGCGAATTAAATATTTCAGATACTATCTGTGATACTAACAATGTTGATGCTCTTCCAGCACTAAGTGTTGATGAACCAACCGTAACAATGTTCTTCTGTGTAAATACTTCACCATTCTGTGGAAAAGAGGGTAAATTTGTTACTTCTCGCCAGATTTTAGAGCGTTTACGTAAAGAGCTGGTACATAATGTCGCATTGCGTGTTGAAGAAACAGAAGATCCAGATGCTTTCCGTGTTTCTGGTCGTGGTGAACTTCACTTATCAGTATTAATTGAAAATATGCGTCGTGAAGGCTATGAATTAGCGGTATCTCGTCCTAAAGTTATTTTCCGTGAAATTGATGGACGTAAACAAGAACCTTTTGAGCAAGTAACTGTAGATGTGGAAGAACAGCATCAAGGTGCTGTAATGGAAGCATTGGGTATGCGTAAAGGTGAAGTAAAAGATATGTCAACAGACGGTAAAGGACGTACACGTATTGAATATATTATTCCAAGTCGTGGTTTAATCGGTTTCCGTAGCGAGTTTATGACAATGACATCTGGTACGGGTTTACTTTATTCAAGCTTTAGCCATTATGATGATATTAAAGCAGGTGAAATCGGTCAGCGTAAAAATGGTGTATTGATTTCGAATGCAACAGGTAAAGCTCTTGCTTTTGCTCTGTTTAATTTACAAGAACGTGGTAAATTATTGATTGATCACGCTGTTGAAGTATATGAAGGTCAAATTATTGGTATTCATAGCCGTTCAAATGATTTAACCGTAAACTGTTTACAAGGTAAAAAATTAACGAATATGCGTGCATCTGGTAAAGATGAAGCCATTTCATTAACAACACCTATTAGGTTTACACTTGAACAAGCCATTGAATTTATTGATGATGATGAATTAGTAGAAGTGACACCAAAATCAATTCGTATTCGTAAGAGACATTTAACAGAGTTAGATCGTCGTCGAGCGGGTCGTAAGGCTTAATAATTAACTAATATTCGTTTAGTTCATTTAAGAAAAACGCTTCCTTTTGGGAGCGTTTTTTTATGGGTATGATATTTAACAACAGATTTAAGACTGATATATATTTGACTATAAAAAAACCCTACTCATATTAAGTAGGGTTTTATAAAAGTATTTGCCTAGACTAGTTATTTTGTACCATCTGTTGCTTTAATTACTTCTTCACTTTTTTCTGTTGCTTCAGTTGCTTTTTCAACTGCTGCACCTGCGGCTTCTTTAGTTTCTGTCGCTTTGCCCATAGCAGCGTCAGTTACTTCAGTTACTTTGTTCATAGCAGCATCTGTTGCTTCATTTGCTTTAGCCATAGCAGCATCTTTAGCTTCATTTGCTTTAGCCATAGCTGCGTCTTTAGCTTCATTTGCTTTAGCCATAGCAGCATCTTTAGCTTCATTTGCTTTAGCCATAGCTGCGTCTTTAGCTTCATTTGCTTTAGCCATAGCAGCATCTTTAGCTTCGTTTGCTTTAGCCATAGCTGCATCTTTAGCTTCATTCATTTTTTCCATTGCTGCATCTTTAGCTTCAGTTGCTTTTTCTGCTACTGAATCTTTTGCTTCTGTTACGGTATTTGTAACAGATGCTTTTAATTCTTCAGCTTTATCACAAGCAGTTAAAGTAACTGCTGTACCCAATACTAATGCACTTAATAGCACTTTTTTCATAGAGATGACTCCTAAATTGTTTATCTCAAAATAATTCGTTCTATCTTGAACGAAAGCGGAATTATCCCATACTATTGAGAAATAGTAAAGAAACCTTCCTATTATGCACCACTTGGTAACGAGAAAGTATTATCTTTTTTCATTACTAAATAATGCGTCAATAAACTCATCTGCATCAAATTGACGCAAATCTTCAATACTCTCTCCGACTCCAATAAATCGTATTGGAATATTAAATTGGTCTGCAATGGAGAAAATGACTCCCCCCTTTGCAGTTCCATCTAATTTGGTGAGAGAGATGCCAGTTAGACCAACAGCATCATTAAAAAGTTTCGTCTGACTGATGGCATTTTGACCAGTTCCTGCATCAAGGGTTAACATAATCTCGTGAGGGGCGGTTGAATCGTTCTTTCGCATTACACGAACAATTTTTTTCAACTCATCCATTAAATTATTTTTATTTTGTAGACGACCCGCTGTATCCGCAATCAGAATATCGATGTTTTTCGCTTTCGCAGACTCCATCGCATCATAAAGTACAGAGGCTGAGTCTGCACCTGTAGATTGTGCGACAACAGGAATATGATTACGCTCTCCCCACACTTGTAATTGCTCTACGGCAGCAGCTCGGAAAGTATCACCTGCTGCAAGCATAACTGATTTTCCCTCATCTTGATATTTACGTGCTAATTTTCCAATAGTTGTGGTTTTTCCTACACCGTTTACCCCTACCATTAAAATAACATAAGGTTTTTTTGTTTCATCAATAACCAAGGGTTGTGCCACAGGTTGTAAGATATCGGCAAGCTCAATTTTTAATTGTTGATAAAGTAACTCTGCCTCTTGTAATTCTTTTTTAGATGTATGCTGAATTAAATTATTGATAATTTTTGTGGTAGTTGGCATACCTAAATCGGCAATTAATAGTTTTTCTTCTAACTCTTCGAACAGTTCATCATCAATTTTTTTACCTTGAAAAAAGCCCAAAAATCCCGATCCAATATTTTGTTTTGTTTTTACTAATCCATAAATAAGACGATTGAAAAAGCCATCTTGAGTAGGTTTGTCTTGATAATTATCGACAATTTCAGGTTGCAATTCAGGAGTTACTTCAGCGTCAGATTGATGAATAGCGGTAACATTTTGTTCATTTTTTGTAAATTTTTCATCACAAGTAACCGCTTGCTCTTCAACTTGTCCTTCTGTTTCTTGTTCTGCGATAATTTGCTGTTCATTGGTTTGTTGCTTATCACCAAATAGTGATGACCAGAATCCTTTTTTCTTCGCCATATTTTGTTCTCTTTATAATTGATATAGAATAGATCCTTATATTCTACTTTATTTTGAGTAAATTTTGTTATGAAAAAACCACAAATTTCAGGTAAATCTCGTCAAATGGGCGAAGTCAGGATTATTTCAGGGCTATGGCGAGGCAGAAAGTTACCTGTTTTAAATGCCGAAGGGTTAAGACCCACCACAGATCGTGTTAAAGAAACGGTATTTAATTGGTTGATGAATGATGTGGCAGACGCACGTTGTTTAGATTGCTTTGCTGGAAGTGGTTCGCTTGGATTAGAGGCACTGTCTCGCCAAGCACAAGCGGTCACTTTTTTAGAAAAATTTGCAAAAGCGTCGCAACAATTAAAAAATAATTTAGCATTGCTCAAAACCGATAAAGGCACGGTTATCAATACCGATACCTTGCAATTTCTTACTCAAAAAAACAGTGAGTTACCTTTTGACCTAATTTTTATCGACCCTCCTTTTAATAAAGGTTTTGTGCCACAAGTGTTGGATTTATTGATTAAAAATAACTATATTGCACCCAATGGATTGATTTATGTAGAAACGGAAAAAAATCATACCGCTTTGGCATTACCAGAAACGTGGCAAATTCTCAAAGAGAAAACCTTTGGGCAAGTTACTAGCCGTCTTATTCAAGTTTGCGATTAAGTGTCGCTTTCTTTACAATATACAAAAAATAATCTTCAAAATAAGGATTTATAATGAACAAATTAAGCGTTGTAATTTTAGCTGCGGGTAAAGGGACTCGTATGTATTCTGATTTACCAAAAGTGTTGCACAAAGTAGCAGGCAAACCGATGGTTAAACACGTGATTGATACCGCAAAATCATTAGAAGCGGATAATATCCATTTAATTTATGGACACGGTGGCGAGTTAATGCAACAAGTGTTAAAAGATGAGCCAGTAAATTGGGTGTTACAAACCGAGCAGCTCGGCACAGGACACGCAATGCAACAAGCAGCACCATTTTTCAATGATGATGAAAATATCGTGATGCTTTATGGTGACGCCCCTTTGATTACCAAAGAAACCTTGCAAAAATTGATTACTCAAAAACCACAAAATGGTATTGCATTATTAACCGTAGAGCTTGATAACCCAACAGGCTACGGACGTATTTTGCGTGATCAAAGTTCGGTGGTGGGCATTGTGGAACAAAAAGACGCAAATCCAGAACAGTTGGCAATTAAAGAAGTGAATACAGGTGTAATGGTCGCAAGTGGTAAAAGCTTTAAACAGTGGTTGGGGCGTTTAGATAACAACAACGCTCAACAAGAATATTACATTACTGATGTGATTGCTTTTGCAAATCAAGACGGTTTCAAAGTTCAAGCGGTACAAGCCGACGAATTTATGGAAGTAGAAGGGGCAAATAACCGTTTACAACTGGCAGCCTTAGAGCGTTTTTATCAACAAAAGCAAGCAGAAAAACTAATGCTTGGTGGTGTACGAGTGATTGATCCAGCAAGAATTGACGTGCGTGGCACAGTGCAACACGGCAAAGATGTTGAAATTGATGTGAACGTAATTTTTGAAGGCAATGTTACCTTAGGAAATAACGTAAGAGTCGGTGCGGGCTGTGTTTTAACAAATTGTCAAATTGGCGATAACGTAGAAATCAAACCTTATTCTGTGATTGAAAATGCGGTTGTGGGGCAAAAAGCCATTATCGGACCTTTCTCTCGTTTACGTCCAGGGGCAGATCTTGCCGCTGAAACTCACGTTGGAAACTTTGTTGAAATCAAAAATTCTAAAATTGGCAAAGGTTCAAAAGTAAACCATTTAAGCTATGTGGGGGACGCTGAAATCGGTGAAACCTGTAATATTGGTGCGGGTGTGATTACTTGTAACTATGACGGTGCAAACAAATTTAAAACCATTATTGGTGATGATGTTTTTGTCGGTTCAGATTGTCAATTAGTTGCTCCTGTAACTATTGAAAACGGAGCAACCATTGGTGCTGGTGCAACCATTACCAAAGATGTCGCTGAAAAAGAGCTTGTGATTACACGAGTTGCACAACGCCATATTCAAGGTTGGAAACGTCCGACTAAGAAAAAATAAGGTAATTTGTAGAGACAGGGCATGCCCTGTCTTTTTTATCCAACCAAGAAAAATCTAAAAATCAGTAAACAAAATGCAACAAAGATATTTTTCTAACAAAAAATATTTGCTATAATAGTAAGCACGTTTAACAACAAAATAATGCTAAGAAAGCACCGTTAAGACGATACTCACCTATTCCGCTGTTTCTATAGTAAATCAAGTAACAGTCAAGTGATAGCGTACGGTATGGATAGCAAGAGGCAGTTTAGCCCCGCTGTTAGATGACTGACGAAGGTTTTTGCCCCACTTCGCAACTGGGGAGGCACAGATTCAAATAAGCATCATAAGACAGACGGATATAATACCCAGATAAACTGACCGGCAGGCACATACCAGCATTTACAGTGATAGCTCTGAATAAAGCTTTTCGATTGCGGGAATTGGTATTAATAAAACAATGTCTATTTTTTCATTACATAAACATCACAGACTTTTTGTACTGGCTGTCGTTTTTTGCTGACAGTCTTTCGCAGCTGGGTTAATCGCCGACAATACAAAGGTCAAGCTAGATAATGGCTCAACAATCACGTTTATTAAAAAGTGAAATACCTACACCATTGCTGAAAAAAGCACCTCAAAATTCGCACAACCTTTTTTAACCGAAAAGGGCGAGGCGTTATATGTTATTTCAGATGGAAATAAAATAGACATCATAAATTTTGGTACATACGAGAATTTATGACCAGTAACAAAAGAAGAACAAGCTTTCATCAATTTTCAAAAACAAGAATGACAACTGGAATTTTTAGCTATGCTGACAATTAGCAAGGCTGGATTTTTAGGAAAATGATGAGATATAAAAGTTTGGAGTTCTTTTGTTGCAAATAATCTATGAGCAGGTTTTGCTGATGGGGAAATGACTGATATCCTGAAACAAATAGATACTTTAGCTTACTATCTTGATGATAAATGAGCAGACCTTAAGTACTATGATGACTTTGATGAAGTAGCTATTGCTTATAAAGATGCTGATGGTTTTATGGAAAGAATACAAATAGTGGCTAATATAGTAAAAAGTAAAGCTAATATAGCAGAACATAATAGAATACAAGCAAATTTAGATAAGAGCATAGCATATAATAAAGCAGAAGAAGAAAAATATAAAGCAATATATAATGCTTATGAAAAGGTTCTTGGAGCATTACAGGAGTAATCGTTGGTCATGTTAGAGACCGTTCAAAATTCTCTGTGAGACCGCACAACAATATCAAATAAACACAACGTTCTCATTCGGGCGTAACTTGACAAATTTCCGCATAAAACACCCTCATCACAAAATACTCACTCATTCACACAAAAATAACTGTTTTCTGATTTTTTAATCTTCTGCCGATTTTTAATTTATTCTTTTTCCTGCCCTTGATGTCGGGTTACGTTTCACTAACCCAACCTACGAAAATAATGATACAATAACTACTTTTGCGGACGTAGTGTAATGGTAGCACGCAGGTTTTCAGTACCTGAAATTCCGATTGCCCTCGGGTAGTGCGGGTTCGATTCCCGTCGTCCGCTCCATATCTTACCCTAAAGGTAATTTGAAAAACTATTTGTATTAATTGTAATATATGGTAAAAATAATTAATGGCAAAACACAGCAAACACTTTACCCAATCATTAAAAATCTACTTGTCAGCAGGCAATGGTGAGAGACATAAATACAAGTGGCATAATAAGGGGCAACAGCTTCCCGATGCTCTAAAATTATCCATATTGCGTGGGGAGATGATTTTTCGCCAGCAATTTTTTGATTATTTTGAAAGCAAAGGGTTTGATGATAATTTTAGCTATCTCGCCTATCAGAAAATTGTTGTTAGTAGCAATGTGATTACCGAGTTTGTCCAGCAAATAGGATTACAAAAAGCGACAGAAGAATATATTCAATCGGGCATTGCCACCACAAATAGCAATTATCATCAGCAATGTTATCAACTCTATTGCTTGTTTGTTGACCATTTAGCCAACAATGATGAAACAAAGTTATTGCATAATGCTACCGTAGCATTGGTGCAACACTATCTGCCAAGTTTTTTCCCAAAAGTCGATAAAGTAAAACCAAGCCTAGAAACATTACAAAAACAACTGCGAAAAGCATTAAATATACGTTGGCATTGCCAAGTCAAAATTAGAGAATCGTTTACTACTACCGATAGTGATGCAACAATGCGATTAATTGCTTATGTAGACAAATGCCACCCAGCAGAGTTAATCTGCACTACACAAAAACGCCTACGCAGTGCAAAATTCAAAGCCTATCATCAAGTATTAGAACAAATCAATAATGGTGATTTTGATATAACGCCAATTCCTAAAATAAAAAAGAAAAGCCAACCAATGATGCCGTTAGTTGAATAAAATATCAAACCAAATGATAAATGGTGTGAAAACTTTTATAGTAAAGTAAATATAGAATAAGACTATCATATCTGATTATTCCGCTCCCTGAGCTTGTCGAAGGGTCGCATTTATGCTTCGACAAGCTCAGCAACCGTGCTTCAATAAACATTTAGTTCTTATTTCAATTTAATTTACTAAATAAGCGGTACGATTGTGTGAAAAATTTGCAAAAAATAACACAATGACTGCCAATACTCGCCATTTTCTTGTGTAATTCATCGGCGGTAATAGGATAACTTTTTGGAATTTGACGTAATACTTCTAAATGGAATTGCACTGTGGTTGGTTTTTCAATAGCCATTCTAATTCCTCTTTAATATCTGAAATTTTAGTGAAGATAATAGAGGAAATAGTGTAAAATTAAAATAGTATTATTTATAAATCGCAGCTCTGACAAAGAGAGTGAAAGAAAAAGGAAAAGTAACATAATGAAATTGATAAAAAACTATTTCACAGTATTTTTTATCTGTGTATTTATTTCTATTTTTGCAAAACTGATTTTTGCTTTTTATGGTTTTGCAGATATAGAAATAACGGAAAAATTATATGCTGTGTTTTATGGCTATAAATTTGATTTTGCGGTAAGTGCAATAATCGCATTTTTAACCTTGTTTTTTGATTTTAATAAGAAATTACTGCTCGGTGTGGTTCTTTTACTGATGTTATTGCTCTTTGGCTTTTTAATGGGCGATATTATGTATTTCAATGATACAACGCCATATTTCATATGAAATTAAAGATGCAGTTGCAGAGGCTCAGGGGTTACTTGGGATAACTTTACGAAAATATTTAGAACTTTTTATTTTGGGTTTAATTAGTACGGCTATTTTTGGCGTAGTCTTTTTTAAATTATTAAATAAAAATTTAAGCGCAGTTAAATTCACAAAATCGTATCTTCCAGTAAAGTTATTATTGATTGCTGTGAGTGTATTTTTTGTGAGAGGGATGGTGCAACATATTCCATTAAATCCTAGCCATGCCTATAAAATTGGTAATCCAAAATTAGCAATGCTAAGTTTGAATGGGGCTTATAATGTTATTTACCAAAATATTAAGAACAAAGGTGATATAGAAATGACACCTAAATATCAGGTTTATAATGAAGCACAAAGTATAAAATCACTTTATATGAATCACTCAAAAGGTGTGGAATACAAAAAAGAGTTAGAACATCCTAATATTGTATTATTATTTTTAGAAAGTTGGGGAGCGTCCTTCTTAAAAGATTATGGTGGTCAATATGATATTACACCAAGATTCAGTGAGCTTTTAGCTAAATCTATTCGTCCAAAAGCAATGCTTGCTAATGGTCATAGAACGGTAGAAGGTCTATTTTCGACGCTTACATCATTTCAAAACCCTTTGGGAAAGAGTATTGCGAGAACATCGTTAGAATCGTTTGAATATACAACGCTTGTTGATTTATTTAAAAAACAGCATTATTCAAGTGCATTTTTTCAAGGTTTTTATGCTGATACGCTAGCAGGAACGATGGCTCAGAAGCTGGGTTTTGAAGCCTCTTATGGCAAACGTTCCATTAAAAATCGTCGCTATGAGGAAAACCATTGGGGAGTGCACGATCCTGATCTTTATGGTTTTGTGGTTGAAAAGACAAAAGAATTAAAAAAACCGTTTATTATCGGCATTAATACCACAACCACACACGATGACGTTGTACCAAAAGGGTATCCAATAAAACGTTTTACAGAAGATGATGTATTAAATGAACGATTAAATACATTTTATATGTCTGATGAAGCGACCTATGACTTTATTCAAAAAGTAGAAAAGGCATATCCAAATACTGTTTTTGTTTTATTAGCGGATCATACTGCTGATATTCTTGAAGATACTAATTTTCATAATTATTTAATTCCATTTGCGATTTATTCATACAAACTTAAACCTAAATATATTGATGAATTTATATCTCAGCGAGATATTGCGCCAACACTTATTGATCTTATACTAGGGGATTACCATAAAATTGCACCTGAATTTAGTGGTAAGTCATTGTTAAGAGATAATAATTTCTTTGCGGATTATTATCATAATGGCGTTTTGGGTGTGGTTAAAAATAATATTGCAATTGAAACCGTCGGCGATCAAACAAATTGTTTTGATGTATCTGATTTCAAATTAAAAGATATTTCTTGTCCAGATAATACGTCAGAAATTAAAAATCAAATAAAAGCGTTTACCAATATTCAGCAAGAATTATTGTTTAAAGGAAAAACAAAGAATTTTGCAACCTTTAGGTAGTTAATCGTATTCCAAATATCAAAACCTCATTTAAAAAAATTAAGTGAGGTTTTTGATTTTTAGCGGTCATTTCCCTATAAAAATTTGCAAATTTTCTATAAAATGATACCGCTTATTGAATAAAAATGGTTACTTATGAAAACGCTTGATCCTATTTCTCTTCCTTTAAATAAAGTGGCTTTAATTGAGGCTTCTGCTGGTACGGGTAAAACTTACACAATGGTGAATCTTTATCTTAGATTATTGCTCGGTGTGGGTTGCAAGCCTTTAACGGTGGAGCAAATTCTTGTGGTTACTTTTACTCGTGCTGCGACACAAGAGTTACGAGATCGTATTCGTGTGAGAGTGGCGGAAATTTCACTTTATTTTCAACAATATAATGAAATAGGAGAGTGTGAGGCGTTAACAAAAGATACTTTTTTATTTCAACTTTATCAAAATGTAGAGCCTCATTTAGCCTCTGCATTGTTGCGTTTACGGATTGCAGAGCAAGAAATTGATGTGGCGAGTATTTTTACTATTGATAGCTTTTGTCAAAAAATATTAACCAATTTTGCGTTTGATTCTGGAATGCGATTTGATATTGAGTTACAAGCCGATGAAACCGAACTATTAAAACGTTTAAGCGAAGACACTTGGCGAGAGTTATTTTATCACTCAACGGAGGCTGAAGCCGAGTTTATTTTAACCCATTTACACTCTCCACAAAGTATTTTAAAACATAGCCGATCACAATTAAGCGATGAGCTTCCTGAATTATCAAAAGAACAAAAAGCGCTTTTGAGCGGTGACTTAAATGCTATCTTATTGCGATATAAAACCTTTTTAAAAGAAGTGAAGCAATATTGGCAAGCCACCAATGAGGAAGTTTCCAAACTTATTTATTCTGATTTAGAGAAGGGCAATAAAAAATCTTTAAATGGGCGTTCTTATCAAGTGCGTTGGATTGAAGCTTGGTTTGCAGAACTTAATCAATGGGCAAATTCAACGAGAAATGATATTCCAAACTGTTTTGAGCGTTTTTGTCAGTTTTATATCAATGAAAAAACAGCAAAGGGAAAAACGCCTCTTCAAAATATCATTTTTGCAAAAAATGAACAATATCTCACCGCTTATCAACAAGAATTTGAACCCTTAATTAAGCAGCAAAAAACGATTTTAGAACTTAAGTTTTTATTTGCATTACGTCAAAAACTAGTGACATATAAAAATACCCATAAAGAACGTAATTTTAGTGATTTTACTAATGAATTAAACAGTGCATTGCAAAGTGAAAAAGGGCAGAAACTTGCCACACAAATTCGCCAACTTTATCCTTTTGCGATGATTGATGAATTTCAAGATACTAACCTTGCACAATATCAGGTTTTTAATGCCATTTTTATGGATAAAAATATACAAAATCAAGGGTTTATAATGATTGGCGATCCAAAGCAATCTATTTATAAATTTCGTGGAGCGGATATTTTTACTTATCTAAAAGCCGCAAATCAGGCTGATGAACAGACGACATTGAACAAAAACTGGCGCTCTCTACCTAATGTGGTGGAGGAAACGAATCGTTTGTTTAATTTTAATAACAACCTGAGTCCATTTATTTATACGGATATTCAATTTGAAGCTGTAGAATTTGATCATAAAAAGATAGCGTTACAAGGGCAGTCATCGATTCGTTATTTATTAGAAGATAATTATAAACTGGATGAATGTGCCAAACTCTGTGCAAAAGAGATTCAGCAACAATTAAAAATGGCAGAAGAGGGAACGTTATTTTTGCAAAAAGATCAACAAATGTTACCGCTTCAATCTCAAGATATTGCTGTATTAGTCAGAAGTTTTTCACAAGCAGAGAGAATAAAACAGGCATTGAAAGAACTAAATATTCAATCTGTTTATCTTTCTGAAAAAAATAGTGTTTATCAAACACAAGAAGCAAAACATTTATTGTTTTTATTACGTGCTTGTTTACATCCAAATAATCAACAGGCTATTTTAGCCAGTTTGGGAACGGATTTATGGCTTTTAAGTGCAAGTGAACTTGTTCAATTAAAAAATGATGAAAAAGCGTGGGATCAGTGGTTAGAAAAATTTACTGACTATAAAAAAATATGGGTAAAACAAGGGATTTTGCCAATGTTACATCATATTTTTATGTATGAAAAACTGATTGCGAGATTACGTACAACAGATAATGCAGATCGTAAAATTACCAATTTGTTACATTTGGCAGAGCTATTACAAAATGCAATGGCAACATTGGAGAATGAATCGGCTTTAGTACGTTGGTATGAAATGCAATTAGAAAGTGCAGATTATAATCAAGAAGAACAAGTATTGCGTTTAGAATCAGAACAAAAATTAGTCAAAATTGTGACTTTTCATGGTTCTAAAGGATTACAGTATCCTATTGTATGGTTACCGTTTTTAGGAGAACTTTCCAATGGGGAAAAAGGCGCCGTACTATATCGTGATCAATATAATCAATTAAAGTGGAGTCTAGGGCATTCTTCTGATGAAGTGAAAAAAGCGATGAATAAGGAGTCTTTTGCAGAGGAACTACGCCTTTTATACGTTGCAATTACAAGGGCAGAGTATCAAGTTAATTTCATCTTACCACAACAATTTAAAGGTAAAGGTTGGAATGCAATGGCGTATTTATTAACTGAAGGCGAAATTGGCGAAAATACAACAGATATCAATTTAATTGCAACAGATAAATTATTAGAAAAAAAACAGCTTGCTAAGCCAAGTGAGCAAGTACTTGCTTCTAGTGATTGGTCTCCAAAACAAAGGGAATATCTCAACTTAGAAGCGAAATCCTTTAATCGTAAAATTACTTATGATGGACGCTTAACCAGTTTTACGGCTTTACATAATTATAGCCAATGGAAGCAAGAACAGCAGAATGAACAAAATGAAACAGGGCAGGATTATGATTATCAAACGGTATTTATTAATCCTTTTGAAAATGAAAATATCGCAGATTATTCCCCTTTTAAATTTCCACATAGTACTAAAGTAGGAAATGTACTACATAAATTTTTTGAATATTGTGATTTTACTCAACCTATTGATTTAAAAAGTATTCAGCATCTTTGTGAACAATTAAACTTAGGTGAAGAATGGATTGCACCAACTGCACAATGGTTTGAAACTATTTTAGCAACACCCATAATCCAATGTGGAAACCGCTTAAACAACATCCCTAATACTCAACGACTAAATGAGCTTCCTTTTTATTTAAGATTAGAAAATACTTATGCGTTGAGTGAGTTAAATAAATTAATTAAAAAATATGCTAAGTTAAACCATTTACCAGACTTATCTTTACCTCAATTAAACGGTTTTGTAAGAGGTTTTATTGATTGTGTCGCTAAAATTGAAGATAAATTTTATATTTTTGATTACAAATCTAACTTTTTAGGACATTTTATAGAAGACTATTCCTCTTTAAATCTAGAAAAAGCGATGGGGCAATACCGTTACGATTTACAATATTTACTTTATACTTTGGCTATTCATCGCTATTTAAAACTACGCTTGCCCAATTATGACTATGAAAAAAATTTTGGCGGAGTAGCTTATCTTTTTTTACGTGGAATGAACGGAAATGCACAAAACGGTGTGTTTTTTGATAAGCCGAGTAAAGTGATGATAGAGGAAATGGATAAGTTGTTTGGATAAAATGTGTAAATTTTTGATGAAATGTGACCGCTTAATGATACAATTTACATATTATTTTATAATTGTGATAATAGGAATAAATAACAAATGGATAAATTTAGTATTAAAAACTCGGCACTGTTTGTTGCAGGCTGGTTTTTTGTTGGTTTGGGCGTAATTGGAATTGTCGTCCCTTTAATGCCTACGACTCCCTTCTTATTGGTAGCATTAATCTGTTTTTCTCGCAGTTCAGAACGGTTTCATTCGTGGTTGTTCAACCATCCGATTTTAGGAAAGCCTTTAAGAGATTGGGAGGAAACACGTCGTATTCCGCCTTATGCTATTGTTTTAATGGTTGTGATGATCAGTATTAGCCTCTGCACCTTAGTCTATAAATATTACTAAACCGTAGCAATTCATCATTTTTTACTTGAGATTCTTAAAGTCTATCCCCATAATAGATCTATTCCTATTTTAAAAAGAGTTTAATTTATGACAACAAATAAAAAAAGTATTGATTTACCTCTTCTTCCATTAAGAGATGTTGTGGTGTTTCCATTTATGGTAATGCCACTTTTTGTCGGTCGAGAAAAATCAATTCAAAGTTTACAAGCTGCAATGGATAATAATAAGCAGCTGTTTTTGGTGACACAAAAAGACCCAAATAATGAAGATCCTACTACTGATGATATTTATGATATTGGTGTCGTAGCAAATATTATTCAGATGTTAAATTTACCCGATGGTACAGTAAAAGTATTGGTGGAAGGGAAACAAAGAGCAAAAATTAAAAAGGTTACCGATAGTGAAGTCGGCTTTTTCGCTAATGTTGAACCACTCGTATCTGATTATCAAGACGATGATAATGAATTGAAGGCAGTAGTCAGAACAGTTTTAGCTGAGTTTGAAAATTATGTAAAAAATAATAAAAAAATTCCATCTGAGATTCTACCAAAGCTACAAAAGATTACTTTTGAAGAACGTTTAGCAGATACGATGGCAGCAAATCTCATTGCTTCTACAACGAAAAAGCAAGAGTTGTTAAAAGAAGTTAACTTAGTTGCACGTTTTGAGGCGCTATTAATTGTTATGGCGACAGAGTTAGATACATTAGAAACGGAAAGTCGTATTCGTAATCGTGTTAAACAGCAAATGGAAAAGAATCAACGTGATTACTATTTGAATGAGCAAATTAAAGCGATTCAGAAAGAGTTAGGTAATGGTGAAGATCAGGAAGAGTCTGAATTAGAGCAGCTTAAGCAAAAAATTGCAGAGGCAAAAATGCCCACTGAAGCTAAAGAAAAAGCAGAAAGTGAGTTAAAAAAATTAAAATTGATGCCTCAAGGTTCTGCTGAAGCAACGGTAGTACGTGGCTATATTGATTGGTTATTGCAAGTGCCGTGGAGCAAGCGGTCAGTTGTGAAGAAAAATTTGCAAAAAGCACAAGAGGTGTTAGATAAAGATCATCACGGTTTAGAGCGTGTGAAAGAGCGAATTTTAGAATATTTAGCGGTACAAACCCGTTTGAATAAATTAAAAGGCCCAATTCTTTGTTTGGTAGGGCCTCCAGGTGTGGGCAAAACCTCTCTTGGACAGTCTGTCGCAAATGCCACTGGGCGTAAATATATACGTATGGCGTTAGGTGGTGTACGTGATGAAGCAGAGATTCGAGGACATCGCCGTACCTATATCGGTTCAATGCCAGGACAATTAATTCAAAAAATGGCAAAAGTAGGGGTAAAAAACCCACTCTTTTTACTGGATGAAATCGATAAAATGGCACAGGATATGCGAGGAGACCCAGCTTCTGCGTTATTAGAAGTGTTAGATCCAGAGCAGAATAAAGCCTTTAATGACCACTATTTAGAAGTGGATTACGATTTATCTGATGTGATGTTCGTTGCAACCTCAAATTCGATGAATATCCCACCTGCACTTTTAGATAGAATGGAAGTAATTCGTCTTTCAGGCTATACCGAAGATGAAAAAATGAATATTGCTAGAAAACATTTGGTTGAAAAGCAAAAAAACAATAACGGCTTAAAGGCAGCAGAGTTAGATATTGAAGACAGTGCTATTTTAGGTATTATTCGTTATTACACACGTGAAGCAGGGGTACGTAATTTAGAACGTGAAATTGCCAAAATTTGTCGTAAAGCGGTAAAAGCATTGGTATTAGATAAAAAATTAAAATCAATTACAGTAAATGAAAGTAATCTTGATGAATACCTTGGTGTAAAACGTTTTGATTATGGAAAAATGGATACTCAAAATCGCATTGGTGAAGTAACAGGGCTGGCGTGGACAGAAGTGGGTGGTGATTTACTTACCATTGAGACTGCTTCTGTAATAGGAAAAGGTAAATTCTCATTTACTGGCTCTTTAGGCGATGTAATGAAAGAGTCTATTCAAGCGGCAATGGTTGTTGTACGCTCTCGTGCCGAAAGATTAGGTATCGCAACAGATTTCTATGAAAAACGAGATATTCACGTTCACGTACCTGATGGCGCAACACCAAAAGATGGTCCAAGTGCGGGTATTGCAATGTGTACTGCCTTGATATCTACTCTTACTGGTAATCCTGTGCGAGCTGATGTTGCAATGACAGGAGAGATCAACCTAAGAGGACAAGTGTTGCCTATTGGTGGTTTAAAAGAGAAACTATTAGCGGCACATCGTGGTGGCATTAAAACAGTGATTATTCCAAAAGAGAATGAGAAAGACCTTGAGGAAATTCCCAATAATGCAAAAGAAGCATTAGCTATTTATCCTGTAGAAACGATCGATGAAGTGCTTAGTATCGCGTTGGAAAATGCGCCAGAAGGAATTGTTATTCCAAAGAGTAATATTAAAGGGAAAACTAAAATAGCTCAGGCTATTCAATAAGAAGATAGCGGTATGATGTAGTTTAAAATTTGCAAATTTAGACGATTATCGTACCGCTAGTTATTATTAACCAGCTGTTAAAATTGACAAAAACAGGGCATTTAGCCCTATTTTGGTTGAGTAACCTAGCCAATTGATTATTTTTAAAGTAGAATTTGAGCAGTGTTGAGTGATTTTATAGGGTTTATTTGTGCAAAAACGTGATTATGTTCGTCCTTCAAAGAAGAAAAGTAATGTCAATACCAGTATTATTATTGCGGTAGTAATTGCGGTATTGCTGTCTGCAGCTTCATTCCTTTGGGTGTTGAAAGAAAAAGCGCCTGTGGAGTCGGTAGAGCGTATAAAAAAACCAACTAAATCGGAAGTTATACCAAGCTTACCAAGTGATCCAGAGAAAGGGTACAGTTATATTCGTGATTTACAAAACCGTGAAATTTCTATTGATGACAGTGAAAAAGCACTGACAGAACGTGCCCAGCTTAGTAAGAAGCAACAGACTTTATTAGAAGAAAAAAAATTAGCTGAATTAGAGCAAAAAAAATTAGAAGAGCAGCAATTGGCAGAACAGCAACAGCAAGATGAAGAGCCTAAAACTGTGGTGTCAGAGACTGATGAGAAAGTAGTGAAAAAATTGAAAGAGAAAGAGTTAGCAGAGCATTTAGCTTTAGAAAAGCGTAAATTGGCAGAAAGTAAGAGGAAGCACATAACAGCTGGTTTTGGTATTCAATGTGGAGCCTTTAAAAATAGAGACCAAGCCGATAATATGTATGCAAGGCTATCGATGGCAGGTTTTGATGCGAAAGTGGTGACACAATCGGGTTGGAATCGAGTAATGGTTGGTCCTTTAGGGGATCGTAAAGCTGCAAAAGAGGCGATGGAAAAAGCGAAAAAAGTGGCAGAGTGTTTAGTGGTTGGAATGTAAACTATAACTCTATGTTTAAATGTAAGGCATAGTAGACAAAATAGTTGGTAATTTTGAGGAGCTATGCCCATAGTAGACAAATGAGTTGGTTTTTATTATTTTATAAATAATTACCAACTCCTTTTATTTAGAAAATCTTTTATAAACATAATCTTATGGTATTTGGTTAAACCATTATGATTAGATAGTTTTCGTTTAAGTTCTCCAAATAAACTTTCAAGCCTATTTGTTGTTTTTTCTATATTTAATTCAGGATATTTTTCAAAAGTAAATAAATAATCCATATTATATTTTAAGCTCCTGTAAGCACTTCTTATATTACGATGTTTAAAAGGATATTTACCCTTTTCATTTATTTTATCGGAGCGTTCATTTAAATATTCTTTATGTTTTAAATACCAATAATGTAAATTAATATAGAACTCGTTTTTAGAGCTATTTTTTAATGTTTTAACTAATATTTTTAGCTCTTTTCCCGCTTCAGATTTAGGGTTCCTTGTTAATTTCCTTATTACATTTGCTATTTGATGAAATTGGCAAAGTTGTGCAGGCGTATTTAAAAAATCTCTTAATAATCCTCGTCTTCCATCACAAGTAATAGATTGAATAATATAGCCTTTTTCTCTTAATTTATTCATTGCTAATAGATAATAAAGATTTTTTTCTGTTGTCACAATTTGATGATAAATTACCTTCTTTGATAAAGTGTCCATAAAAACGAGAACACCAAAATTTCGACCAAAGAAAGTGGTATCCATCATTAAGTTCAATTTATTATTTTGTGGGATATTTAATGGCGTTTTAGGGGCTTTTAAAACATATCTTTGAATAGTTCTAACAGAGCAATTATATTTAATTGCTAGTTGCTTATAGGTTTGTTTACCTTCTGTGTAATCTAGCCAAATTTGGCTTGAATTTAAGGATTTTTTGAAGGTAAAAGTTTTATTACAAATAGAGCATTTATAACGTTGAACATTATTTTGGGTACCATATTTGTGAATATTCGTTTTATGACAAAAAGGACAAGTTTTTTATTCATTTTCAAAAAAGTGGGCTAAAGCACAGTAATATAAAGCTTTAACCCATTTTTTACCAACTATTTTGTCTACTATGCCAAATGTAAGAAAGCCTTCTTTATTTTTAGAATAAAGAAGGCTTTTTTGTAAGTGGAATAGAGCTAGCGAGCAACGTTTTGTTCAAGTTGCTTAAAGTATTTCACTGTTTTAACTTTAAGTTCTTGAGTTGCTGCTTCGTCACACACAATCACCGAGTTTTTGTGCATTTGTAAGCTGCTAATAGTCCAGAAATGATTAATCGGACCTTCGACACAAGCCTGAAGTGCAAGTGCTTTATTATGACCTGTAACAAGCAGTAACACTTCTTCTGCATCTAGTAAAGTTCCTACACCAATGGTTAGAGCAAACTTAGGCACCTTGTTAACATCATCATCAAAAAAACGAGAGTTAGCAATCAGTGTATCTTCAGTCAGTGTCTTAATACGGGTACGAGAAGAGAGTGATGATGCTGGTTCATTAAAAGCGATATGTCCATCCACGCCTACGCCACCCATAAAGAGATGAATTTTACCGTAAGCTTGGATCTTATCTTCATAGTCTTGGCATTCTTTCTCAATATCTTGTGTCATTCCATCTAAAATATGAACATTTTTAGGATCAATATCAATATGATTGAAAAAGTTTTCAAACATAAAGTAATGATAGCTTTGAGGGTGTGTTTTTGGTAAGCCAACATATTCATCCATATTAAAGGTGACAACATTTTTAAAGCTAACTTTTCCCGCTTGATAATATTCAATCAATTTTTTGTAAGTTTTAAGTGGCGTACCACCTGTTGGTAATCCTAAGACAAAAGGTTTGTCTGCGGTTGGATTAAACTGATTGATGCGATTTACAATATATTTTGCAGTCCATTCACTAACATTCTCAGCTGTTTCTAATGGTATAAGTCTCATAGAGTTTCCTTATTTTTCAATATTTATAATTAAAACGTTGTTCTGAAATTACATCTAATGTTTTTTGTTTATTCGCTGTTGCTTTTTTCTCTTCTTCTTTCACAATCAGGGTATAAATTAAATCAAGTATAAACAGTTGTGCAATTTTAGTTCGTAAAGAATCACCTTGTAACTGTCCTTGTTTATTACCATTGATTAAGACTAAATCGGCAACTTTTGTGATAGGGGAGCGTAAGTTATGGGTGATTGCAATTGTTTGTGCTTTATTTCTTTTTGCGATTTCAAGTGCCTGAATAATTTCTTGTGAGAACCCTGAATGGCTGATACCAATAACGACATCATTTTTATTCATTAAGGCTGCTTGCATATACATAAAATGATTATTCGTTATCGAATCCACTTGAAGCCCAATTCTCATAAATTTAGTTTTTGCTTCTTCAGCGCTTAATCCAGAGGTGCCAACACCGAATAAAAAGATTCTTTTTGCTTGAAGCAATGTTTGAACTACTTTTTCAAGTTCTTGGAAGTCCAATAAACTGATGGTTTTATCAGTGACTCTTGTAATGCTGATCTGTAATTTTTTTGCAATTTCAAGGTAAGAATCCTCACTTGAGATATCTTCTTCAAAAATAGAGTGATTGTTTGTTCTTGTTGCTAACTCAACGGCTAATGCTAATTTAAAGTCAGTGAAACCTTTGAACCCTAATGTGCGGCAAAAACGGATAAAGGTAGCCTCTCCAACACATAAATTTTCGGCAATTTCAGATAGAGAGCATTGGTTAAGCTCTTCTGGCATATTCAGCAATTTTTCTGCAATACGTTTTTCAGTTTTTGTTAAGCTATTATACAAAGAGCCAACAGTATCTAAAATATTTCTCACTGCCATAGTGTTCCCTTAAAATAATATAAATTACAAGCCATTTTGAAGTTTTTCTTATTTTATTATGAGTAATAATGGAGTCAATTAATCATAAATAAAATTATGATCTAGATCACGTTTTTATTTATGATTAAGTTAACCAGTTTATCATAGGATAGAGGTATTAATATGTTGATTACTCATATGCTTGAGCAAGTTCTAACATTTCTTTAGCGTTGGCGAGGACAGCTTCGGAAATTTTGTTACCTCCAAGTAAACGAGCCAATGCAGTGATACGCTCTTGTGGTCGTAAATTACTCATTTGGGTTTCAGTTTGCCCATCTTTGACATATTTTTCTACGTTAAAGTGGTGATGACCATAGCTTGCAACTTGAGGTAGATGGGTCACACATAATACTTGGCATTTTTTTGAAAGTTTACGGAGTAGTTGACCAACAGCAGTGGCTGTTGCACCACTGATGCCAACATCAACTTCATCAAAAATAAGGGTTGGCGTAGAAAGTTTATTTGCTGTTAAGACTTGTACTGCTAATGAAATTCGTGACAGTTCACCTCCTGACGCTATTTTAACTAAGGGTTGTGGTTGTTGACCTAAATTACTGCGTAAATTAAAGACGACGTAATCAGCACCATTACTGGAAAGTTTTTCAGGATTATGTTGTACATCAATAAAGAACTCGCTGTTTTCCATCGCAAGTTGTTTAATTTGTTTTGTTACCTTTTCTGAGAGTTTTTGGCTTGCTTCTAAACGCTTTTGGTAAATCTGTTCTGCTAGGTTTAAACACTTTTGGTAGGCGTTCTTTTCATCTGTGATGAGTTGTTCTTCACTCTCTTCAAAATCGATGAACTGCTGAAGCTCTTGTTGTAACTGCTGATGATGTTTCCATAAACTTTTTGTTGTCACGTTATGTTTACGGGCAAGATCCATTGCTTTACTGATTCGAGATTCTAATTCATTTAATAATTGAGGATCTTGTTCAATATTATTGGCAAGGGATTGTATATCAGCACTGGCTTCTTGAATTTGAATAAGTGCCTCATTTAACATTTCTTGAGCAGGTTTATAGCTAGCATCTACTTCCATTAATTCGTCTAAATATCGAATCGTTTGATATAACATTGAATCAATATTCATTTCTGTATTTTCAGTCAGTAATTCAAGAGAGTTTTGTGAGAGTGAAATAAGTTGTTCAGCATTAGCTAGGCGATTGTAATTTTCCTCTAACTCTTCAAATTCATTCTCTTTTAAGGCAAATTCATCAAGCTCTTCCACTTGATATTGAAGTAATTGTTTTTGAGCCAAATTTTCTTGGTAACGTTGTTTATAAGATTTTAATGCTTTGTTTAGTTTTTTCCATTCGGCATATTGTTTTTCCATTTGAGTAAGCAACGGGCTAATATTGGCATAATTATTAATAATTTCCAGCGGATAGTCATTTTTTAGTAATAATTGTGGAGCGTGTTGTCCATTAAGATGAATAAGGTATTGCCCCAATTCTCGTAATTGAGAAATAGGTAAAGGACGATTATTTACAAACGCTTTTGAACGACCTTCATTATTGATCATTCTACGTAGAATACACTCTTGAGGATTATCGTCATCTAATAATTCGTGTTCTTTTAACCATAAAAAGGCAGGGCTGTTTTGTTGCATTAAAAAGGTAGCAGAAATATCTGCTTTTGTTGCTTTATCACGAATCATTGAACTTTCAGAGCGATAGCCTAAGCACAACCCTAGTGCATCAATACCGATAGATTTACCCGCTCCAGTTTCACCTGTAATAACGGACATACCTTCACTTAAGGCAAGGTTAAGTTGGCGGACAATAGCAAAATTATTAATAGTTAAATGAGTAAGCATAGCAAAATCCATATAAAAACACTGTATGGATATATAGTAATACTGTTTTTTTAAACAGTAAAGTAAAAATTTAGATTTTAAGTATTAATGAGTAATATTAGGTCAAAATTCAATAAAAATAGCAGAAAAGAAAACGGAAAAAGAATGGCTGGGGTACTAGGATTCGAACCTAGGTATGCTGAGATCAAAACCCAGTGCCTTACCGCTTGGCGATACCCCAAAATGAAAAAAACTAACCAAAGTTAGTTTACCTGAATGTTTTATTAGTATTAAGATGGCTGGGGTACTAGGATTCGAACCTAGGTATGCTGAGATCAAAACCCAGTGCCTTACCGCTTGGCGATACCCCAATAATCTTAAAAACACAAACCGAAAAATGGTGCGGAAGGAGGGACTTGAACCCACACACCTTGCGGCGCCAGAACCTAAATCTGGTGCGTCTACCAATTTCGCCACTTCCGCAACTTGAAAATAAAAATGGTGGCTATGACGAGATTCGAACTTGTGACCCCAACATTATGAGTGTTGTGCTCTAACCAGCTGAGCTACATAGCCATTTTTATTTTTAAATTACATTACCATATCGGCTTTGCGGGGTGTATTATGCTGATTTCAACAGGATTCGTCAAATACTTTTTTATGAAAAAATCGTTTTTTTGTATTAGTTGAATGCAAAATCAACAGTTTGTTTTTAAATCAACCATTGAAATAAAATTTGATACTAAATTTCTATTTTGAGTTGCTGTAGTACAGGGGGGATTTCAGGCATTATACTTTCCCATAAATAAAAGGAGTAAGCAGCTTGTCCTACCAACATTCCCAAACCATCTTGAACTTGTTTTGCACCATTTTTTATAGCATAGTGTAAAAAAGGTGTGTTCATATTTGAAGCATATTGCATATCATACACTTTTGAATGTTGCAAAAGATGAGATGGTAGTGGGACATATTTTCCTTGTAATCCCAATGAGGTAGCATTAATAATTAAATCAAAAGATTGGTGATTCAATTGCTCAAGAGTAGTGGTTGTAATATGCCCAAATTTTGCAAATTTTTGTGTTAATGTCACCGCTTTGGCTAAGGTTCGGTTATAGAGAGTAATAGTTTGCTTTCTATTTAAGAGTGGATATAGTACGCCTTTTGTTGCTCCTCCAGCTCCTAAAATAAGAATATTTTGATTTTCAGTGAGCCATCCTAAGCGCTCCAAATCCATAACCAAACCCATTCCATCGGTATTATCTGCATATAAATTTCCATTATCTAACAATTTTAGTGTGTTGCAAGCCTCTGCTAATAAACAGCTTTCACTATGGCAATCGGCTAATTGAAACGCTTCTTCTTTAAATGGTGCAGTAATATTTGCGCCTTTTGCACCTTGTTGAAAGAAATCATAAATTTGCTGTTTAAAAAGCGTGCTATCACCTAATTGTGCTGAATAATCAATATTTTTACCTGTTTGCTGTGCAAAAAGTTGATGGATACGAGGTGATTTACTTTGTGAAATAGGGTTTCCCCAAACAGCATATTTATTCATCATTTACCCTTGTCTAAAAATGTATTGAGTAAAAATATCTCTAATTTCAGAAGGTTTCGTTTTTCCTCCTGTTGAGGCATTTAAAATTGGAAAGTGTTCACCAAATTGTTGTTGTACTTCTTCCACTGTATAGCAAGGAGGCATTCCTGAAAGATTAGCACTTGTTGATGTAATTGCACTTTGGGTGGCATTGCAAAGTTGAGAAATTGCAAAAAGTTTACACAATCTTACCGCTATAGTATCAAACTTACCTGTTAAATAGTGTGAAACAGTTGATTTTGCAGGCATTATCCAAGTAATAGCTTGCTCACCTATCTGATAAAATCTATTCCATTCTGTTTCCGTTAACTTTGTTTCATCAATATAGGGTAATAGAAATTGAGGATCAGATGCGAGTAAAATTAATCCTTTGTCCTCAGGACGATTTTTTAATTGTAATAATGCTTGAACAGCTTGTTCACTGTGTGGATTACAGCCCAAACCAAAAACGGCTTCTGTAGGGTAGGCTATCACGTTGTTTTGGTTAAATTGTTCAATGATTTGTTCAAAAGAGTACATTAATCTTCCTTGTTAAATAAGTACTGGCAGTGTGTGTTAGCGCAGAGGTACATTAAGTTTCCTCGCTGTTTTTTTTCGATTACTAATTCACTGCGGCATTGAGGGCATTGTTTTTGGATTGGTTTGCTGGGTAAAGTAAATTTACACTTTGGGAATCCTAAGCAGCCATAAAATATTTTTCCAGATCGCCCTGTTCGAGCAACTAACTTCTCTTTTTTACATTCAGGGCAATCAAACTCAATTTCTTGAGGTTCTTCGTGAACCGTAAAATGGCAATAAGGATAATGGCTACAACCAATAAAAATACCATAAGTCCCTTGTTTTAATTGTAAAAAATAACCACATTCAGGACACTGTTCTTCTAGGGTTTTAATAATATGGTAATTTTGATGTAATGGTTTTAAATAATCACAATCAGGGTAGCTTGTACAACCTAAAAAAAGCCCCTTTTTACCTTTTTTGATTTGCAAAGGTGCATTACATTGAGGGCAATGTTCAGTCTGTTTTTTAGGTTGAAAGAGGCTCATTTTAAGTTTAACTATATTAATTTATATTCAATCACAAAAAATTCATTATCATTCGGATAGATATCTCGAATAACAGTTTTTAATTGCTCTAATGTCATATTTTCTTGTTTAGCGTGTTCTTCATTTAATTGTTCAAATAAAATAGGAGTCACAGAGCTAACTTGAATTTTAGCAAAGAAGCGATCCGTTTCATTGGTAAACACCTCTAAAATTTGGTTAGGTTTGAAATAAGATTCTGCCTTATCTCGAATTGTAATGGTTTTTTTACTACTTAAAATATCTTGTTCAAATCGTTCAAAAAAGTGATTTTATTCATTATATTCTCCATTGATTAAGTCATTAAAATATTCAACATCAAAACCACGACCAAGCATAAATCGCCACATTTTTTGTTTGGCTTTGAGATCCCAATGTAATGGTTTTTTCTTGTTAAATACTTTCTGTGCTAAGTTATACCAATCAATTTCACTTTCATCAAGTTTTTGTGAAATAATTTTATTAGACACACCTTTCATTTGAAGTTCTTGTTGAATTTTTTTTGCGCCAAAACCTGCCGATGAACGATAACGAATATAGCTTTCACAAAAGCGCTCATCACTTTGCCAATTATTACTTTGAGCGTCATAAATGGCTTGTTCTATTTCATTTTCAAGATAGGATTTTTGTATCATTTTTTGACGTAATTCTTGCTCACTATAATCCCGGCGAGAAAGTAGGTAAATGATATATTGGATTGCTGTATATTTTGACATAGTAGATGTGAGAATTGATTGAACACCCATCATCATTGTTAGATGATGGGTGTGAAGTGTAACGATTAAAGTTCTTCGTCAGCAGCGTCTGTCGTTTTGTTTTTAGTATTACCTATTGTGATAGGTTCAATAAAATCCGCTTCTTTTTTATTCATTAAAAGATCACGAAGGTCTTTTTCTAATTTTTCAGTCACTTCTGGGTGTTCTTTTAACCATTTAATTGCATTTGCTTTGCCTTGACCAATTTTATCGCCTTCATAAGAGAACCAAGCCCCCGCTTTATTGATCATTTTATGGTTTACCGCAAGAGTTAAGAGTTCTCCCGTTTTAGAAATACCCTCTCCATACATAATATCAAAGAATGCTTCACGGAATGGCGGTGCTACTTTATTTTTAACTACTTTTACCTTAGTTTCATTACCTACAATCTCGTCACCATTTTTAATAGCAGTAGAGCGACGAATATCTAAACGCACTGATGCGTAGAATTTGAGGGCATTACCACCTGTTGTAGTTTCAGGATTACCAAACATTACACCAATTTTCATACGAATTTGGTTAATAAAAATCACTAAGCAGTTAGCATTTTTGATATTTCCTGTTAATTTACGTAGTGCTTGAGACATCAAACGCGCTTGTAATCCCATATGAGAATCGCCCATATCACCTTCAATTTCTGCTTTTGGTGTAAGAGCGGCAACAGAATCTACCACAATCATATCTACAGCACCAGAACGCACCAAAGCATCACAAATGTCTAATGCTTGCTCTCCATTGTCAGGCTGAGAGATTAATAATTCTTTAGTATCAACGCCTAATTTTGTTGCATATACAGGATCTAAAGCGTGTTCTGCATCAATAAATGCACAGGTTTTACCTGATTTTTGAGCCTGAGCAATCGCTGAAAGGGTAAGCGTGGTTTTACCTGAAGATTCAGGGCCATAAATTTCCACGACACGTCCCATTGGTAAACCACCGATACCTAAGGCAATATCAAGCCCTAAAGAGCCTGTTGAAATAGATTCAATATCAAGCTTACGATTTTCACCTAAACGCATAATAGAACCTTTACCAAATTGTTTTTCAATCTGAGCGAGTGCTGCATTTAATGCTTTCTCTTTGTTGCTATCGGTAGCGTTTTCTGTTTTGTTAGTTGCCATTGTGACGATCCTTTTTAATTCAAACTAAATGTGTTGAGAAGAATAATATACTGTTTGGATATACAGTGCAAGCCTGTTTTTTGATTTTTGCGATCTTTGTCTAAAAATTAAACTTTAATACTGTTTTTTGAAATAGTAGTACCTCTATTCTCTTCAAATGGATTGAGTGCATTTATCATCATTATTTTTTCAAATTCCATTATTTCTTGATAAGGAATATCAATCAATTTTATTTTTTTCTGCTCCAGTAAATAGCTTAACTGTGTGCCTTTTAATAAAAAGTGTTTAGAACTATACCATTGATTTTCTTTAAGAAAAATAAGATTTCCGATGGAGCAATCACTGACAAAACCATTATTGATAATAATGATTTCATCACAATGGGTATTTTTTAATGATGTTAACTGCTCTCGATTGGTGTATTTGAATTGATACTCCAGATTTTGACTATAGACACATTGAAAAGTATCAATTTTATGAGGAGTATAAGGATAAACATTAATTTTAAAATCAGTTGCATTATAGTCAATGCGACAACGTACTAATCCTTTTTGAAAGGCTCTAGGAAGGGTAAAATTGGTAAAAATTTGATCTAATCTTACCGCTTGAGTACGCTTAAAATAGTGTTTTATCGCATAATCAACACGTTGTTGATGATAGGGTAAGTTTTGTACTTTACCATCAATAATGGCAAGGGTTTCAAACAGAGGATATTGGCACATATACTTTCTCTAAAATTTCATTATATTCATCTTCAGCATTACTTTGCGAGGTAATACCTCCACCACTGCGAAACAGTAAATTTTCTCCCTGCTGTTCAATATAGCGAATAGCAACGGCACTTTCCAAACTCTCACCATCAAAATAACCAAAGACACCCGTGTAGTAGCCTCTTGGTTGCTTTTCTACTTGTTGGATAATCTGTACTGTTTTGGCTTTAGGTGCACCACTGATAGAACCAGCTGGTAATAACGTAGCGAGTAATGAACCGATTCTATTTTGCCATTGAGAGGTTAAGTCACCACAAATTTCTGAGCTGGTTTGATAAATCTCACCTTTATGAGTGTGTAATTTTTCGATGTAACGGTATTTTTTAACCTGAATATTTTGAGCCACGAGAGCTAAATCATTACGAATTAAATCTACAATAGTATTGTGTTCTGCAATCTCTTTTTCGCAATTAAGTAGAGTTTGTTTAGCATTTTTTTTATTAGCATTGATTGTTCCCTTCATTGGATAGGAATAAATTTTATTATTTTTAATACGAATAAAGGTTTCAGGTGAAAAACAGACAAATTGATTATTGAGTAATAATTTATATTTGGCTTGTGTAGCAAAAAATAATTCTTCCAAACTGTAATTAGTCTGAAGTTGAGTTGGATAGGTTAAATTTAATAGATAACTATTACCCGCTTGAATGTGTTGTTTAACTAATGTAAATCCCTGTTTATATTCGGTATATTCCATAGGAGTAAATGAAAATTCAAAAGGTTTAGATACGATTTTTCTTTCATTTAGATTATTTTTGCAAAAAAATTCAAACATCATACCGCTTGTTTGAGTTTGCGTAAGGGGAAAAATTAATGGTTTTTGTTGCTCAAAATCAATAATAAATAAAAAAGAGGCTTTTTCTTTTCCTAATTGATTCGCCATTTGTATAAAAGAGTGCATTCTTTTAATGTTGTTCGGTATAATCTCGTTATTCATTTTTTATTAAAGGGTAAGATTTTGAGTATTGTGGAAACATTTTACTGGTTATATGGAAGTTTGGCTATTGTCATTTTGATTGCAATATGGCTTTTTTTCAGTCGTCACCATATACAACAACAGCTAGCAACCTTATCTCAAAAGTATGAGGAAACCGTTGAAGATAAAACACAGGTCGAGCAGTGGGCTATTCAACAAAATGCAAAATTAGAATCAGCGATCGAAAGATTAAAAGAGCGAGACGTTATGATTAAAGGGCTACAACAAGAGAGTCAATCTTTATCTGCTCAGTTTAATCAAAAGCAACTAGAACTGACTCAATTACGCACAACTTTATATGAAAAACAAGCTAACTTTGAAGAACAGCAACGTAATTTTGTAGAAGTAAAACAGCAGTTAAATACGGAATTTCAACATCTTGCTCAAAAGATTTTAGATGAAAAGACAAAATCTTTTAGTGAAAGTAATCAATCTTCAATCAATTTATTATTAAAACCATTCAAAGAACAGATTGATCAGTTTCAAAAACGAGTGAATGAAGTGCATAGTGAATCGGTAAAAGGCAATGCAAATTTAGAGTCTGAAATTAAGCGAGTATTAGAAATAGGGCTTTCTATGTCGCAAGAGGCACAGAATTTAACAACAGCATTAAAAGGAGATAATAAAGTTGTTGGAAACTGGGGTGAAATTCAGCTTGAAAGTGCCTTACAATCTGCGGGGCTTTTAAAAGATGAACATTATCTCGAGCAAGAAAGCTATCACAATGACGAAGGTAAGCGTTTTGCTCCTGATTTTATTGTGAAACTACCTGACAATAAACATTTGGTACTAGATAGCAAAGTATCTTTAGTAGCTTATGACAAAGCGGTACGATCCGATGAAGATTTTGCAATTTCTCAAGCCTTAAATGAACATTGCAAATCGTTACGTACTCATATTGATGGACTTTCTAAGAAAAATTACAGTCAGTTATTAGGTATCACCAGCCCTGATTTTGTATTGATGTTTGTACCTATTGAACCCGCTTATATTGAAGCGATGAAACACGATCCTCAATTGTTTAATTATGGTTATGAACGTAATGTTATTTTAGTTTCTCATACGACACTGATGCCTATTTTACGTACTGTAGCAAATTTATGGCGAATTGAACGAGGCAATACAGAGGCTCGTGAAATCAGTGAAAAAGCAGGGGATATTTATAATCAAGTCTGTGTGATAGCTGAGCGTTTAAACAGCTTAGGAAAGACATTAACCACCGTGAATAAACACTATAATGATACAGTTACGTCTGTTGTTGGACAGCGTGGATTAGTGGGGAAAGTTGAACGTTTTCAAAGTCTCTCTGCAAAAGCAATTCAAAATAAACCACCACAAATAGAGCCATTAACCAATGATTTTGATACTACTCGTTTAGAGTTATTGGTTGAACAGCAAAAAGATACAATAGAGCAGTAATAAATGGTACTTATTATAGATAATCACGACTCTTTTACTTTTAATTTAGTAGATTTATTCCGCAAAATTAAGGTGCAAGTAGAGGTTGTCTCTGTAGAAAACTTAGAACTAAATAAGATTGAAAAATATAGTCATATTCTAATTTCCCCTGGGCCTGATGTGCCGAGTTCTTACCCAATATTATTTGAAATGCTACAACGTTATTCACAAAAAAAGTCTATTTTGGGTGTTTGCCTAGGACATCAAGTATTGTGTGAGTTTTTTGGTGGACAACTATATAATTTAAATAGAGTAAGACACGGTCAGAAAAGCCAATTAAGTTATATCAATAAAAGCCCTATTTTTAAAAATCTTCCAGCAACATTTAATGTAGGTTTATACCATTCGTGGGCAATTTTGCAAAATTCGTTAAACAAGTCACCGCTTGAGGTGACAGCTATTTGTGATGAAAATATTGTAATGGCAGTGCAACATCAAAGTCTACTGATTTATGGGGTACAGTTTCACCCTGAATCTTTTATGACAGAATTTGGAAAGGAAATAGTAAAGAATTGGTTAGATGTGTGATATAACAAAGCGATAAAACACTGTGTTAACAACGCTTTATCGCTTTATAATGATTGGTTATATTATTTGAATAAGCTACCTAAAGCAGACTTTGCTAAAGATTCAAAATCCAAATTATTGGTATCTAATTCGCCATTAGGGCTTAATTTATCAACAACCTTTGGTAAGTATTGAGAAAGTAAATTTGGAACTTCATTTTCATCAACACCCGCTTGTTGTGCAACATTACGTAATTCATCTTGACCAATAGCTTCTGCTAATTGCTCTGATGAAACCTCTTGGTTTTCACTTGTACCAATCCAAGATGAAACAAGATCACCCAAACCATTTTGTTGTAGTTTACCGACTAACCCTTCTACACCACCTTGTGATGATAGTAGTGATTGCAGTAGTTGTGGAATGGCTTGATTTTGTTGACTTCCTCCTCCTAAGAGAGATGAAGCCACTGAACTTAAAATACCTTTTAACATAAATGCTCCTTAAGTTAAAATAGATAGAGATTAAAATAGCCTTGAGTATCTACTTACTTTAGGAGTTTATGTGTGGATATCCAAGAATGCCTTTTTACTTTAACATAATGATAACAATTGCTCAAGGCTTGTTATTTAGGCAGTATGGATAAAATTTGTCTCACTTTTTCTAAATCCTCTTGTGTGTCAACACCAACATCTGGTGCTTTTTGAGCAATATCTAAGTGGATTTTTTCACCATACCATAAGGCTTGTAATTGTTCCAAAGACTCCAATTGTTCTAGTTGAGTAGGTTGCCAATTTACATATTGTTTAATAAAACCAGCACGGTAGGCGTAAATACCAATATGGCGTAAGTAATTTTGTTGTGCAACAAAATCATCATCACAATTAGTAAAATAATCACGAGCGTAAGGAATGGGTGCTCGTGAAAAGTAAAGTGCAAAACCATTTTTATCTGCGAGGGTTTTTACTACATTCGGATTAAATAACTCTTCTCTGGTGGTTAATTTAACCGCTAATGTTGCCATATTTACCTTTGATTTTACTAAGTTTTCAGCAACCTGATTGATAATGACAGGGGGAATTAATGGTTCATCACCTTGCACATTGACTATCACTTCATCATCCGCAATCACCATTTTTTCAATCACTTCTGCTAAACGCTCAGTGCCTGAATTATGTTTTTCTGAGGTTAAGCAAACTTCTGCCCCAAAGCCTTCAGCAATTTGTAAGATTTCTTTATGATCCGTAGCAATAATGACACGGCTTGCTCCTGCTTGAATAGCTTGTTGCCAAGTATGTTGGATCATCGGTTTACCGCAAATATCAAGTAATGGTTTGCGAGGCAAACGGCTTGAAGCATAGCGAGCAGGAATGATAACGGTAAATTTCATTATTGATTTTCCTCTAGTGCATAACCACTTTCAGGCAATAGAACAGCAATACCATTTTCAATAGGATAAGCTAAATTCTGTTCGTGACAAATTAAACGGTTATTGGTTTTATCCCATTCTAATTTTGCATTACAGTTTGGGCAGGCAAGATTATTTAATAATTTTTCATTCATCATTTTTTCCTAATTTTTCTAAAATTGGATTAAGTAGTTGTTTCGTTGATCTTTGTGTAAAAGTTGCATTAATTGGCACAAAAAACCAGTTATCTTGTGCGAAGTGACGACATTTTACAGCATCTTTTTCCGTCATTAATAAAATTTGATCATGATTTGCAAGGGGAAGCTGTTGTTCTTTTGAGTAAGGTTGATGATCAGCGAAACTGTGACAAGCGGTTACATTAAGATCAAAATTTGCAAGCATATTAAAAAAACGAGGAGGATAGCCAATACCAGCCATTGCGACAATATCTTGAGATTTAAGATCACTTAGTGCTATTTTTTGATTAGTTTTTACATTAATCGCATAGTCTGCCTGCAAGGTCATTTGGTACTCATTTGGTAAAGCTTTTCCACCATTACAAATTAACGCATTAACACTTTTCAAACGGTTTGGTAACTCACGTAATCCTCCAGCAGGTAATACGAAACCATTACCAAAACGACGTTCGCCATCAATCACCACCCATTCAAAGTCACGCTGTAATTTATAATGCTGTAGACCGTCGTCAGCAATAATTAAATCTAGTGAGTGATTTTTCAATAATAATTCAATGCTTTGTTGGCGGTTGGGTGAAATAGCAAGAGGAACCTGTGTACGTTGCACAATTAATACTGGTTCATCGCCCATTTGCTCGGCTGAGCTTTCAGGGGTAACGAGTTGTGGAAAATCCTTTGTTTTCGCCCCATAACCACGAGAAATAACGCCTACTCGAATACCTCTTTGCTGTAATTGTTCAACTAACCAAATAACTAATGGTGTTTTGCCATTTCCTCCAACGCTAATATTCCCTACGATTAAAACAGGGACAGGTGAGCGGTAAGATGTTAAGAGATTTTTGCAAAAAAGCCAACGGCGTAGGCAACTAATTAGGTAAAAGAGCAGTGATAGCGGAGATAAAATCCACGTGAGAACAGAACGATTTTGCCAAATTTTCATTTTAATAAATTTTAAATTGATAGGTGAATGACACCATAGAGACGTAGCATACTACGTCTCTACAAATATGCATTATGATGATTATTCAATTTTCGGCTTATCGCCTTTTTCAACACAACCCTTACCAACAGCTACCTTAGATTTATTTTCTAAAGATGGTAATTCATACATTGTATCAAGCAATAATTCCTCTACAATCGAGCGTAATCCCCTTGCCCCTGTTTTACGATCCATCGCTTTTTTAGCGATAGCAAGCAAAGCATCACGAGTAAATTTAAGTTCTACATTTTCCATTTTAAATAGTGCTTGGTATTGTTTAATGACCGCATTTTTAGGCTCTGTTAAGATCTGAACTAAGGCTTTCTCATCCAGCTCTTCCAAAGGTGTAACCACAGGTAAACGACCAATTAACTCTGGAATTAAACCAAATTTAACTAAATCTTCAGGCTCAACTTGTTTAAAAAGCTCTGTTAGTGCTTGACGATCTTTATCTTTCTTCAACTCAGCCTTAAAGCCAATGCCCCCTTTTTTATTGGAGCGTTGTTCAATAATTTTATCTAATCCAGAAAAAGCACCGCCACAGATAAATAAGATTTTTGAGGTATCAACAGGAATCGTTTCTTGTTTTGGATGTTTACGTCCTCCTTGAGGATTGATATTAGCAACGGTTCCTTCAATCAGTTTTAGCAATGCTTGTTGAACACCTTCACCAGAGACATCACGAGTAAGAGAAGGATTTTCCGATTTTCGAGTAATTTTATCAATTTCATCAATAAAAATAATACCTCGTTCTGCCTGTTCCACATCAAAGTCGCAACTCATCAATAATTTTTGAATGACATTTTCAACATCTTCCCCTACGTAACCTGCTTGAGTAAGAGTCGTCGCATCAGCAACCGCAAAAGGTACATTTAAACGGCGAGCCATTGTTTCTGCCAATAACGTTTTACCACTTCCTGTTGGGCCAATAAATAACACATTACTTTTACCTAACTCAACGCCCTCAGTTTCGTTATTATCATTTAAGGCATTACGTAAACGTTTATAGTGGTTATAAACAGCCACAGAGAGTACTTTTTTAGCGTGTTCCTGACCGATAACATATTCATTTAAATGACTATGTATTTCGTGAGGTGTAGGAATATTGTCAAAAAATGCAGGTTTATCTTCTGTGTCATCAATTAAGGGTTCATCGTCACCATTTAGGAGCGCGTAGGAATCTTCAATACATTCACTACAAATATGTCCTTCTATACCCTCAACAAGACCATTGACTTCGCTACGACGCTTACCACAAAAACTGCAATGGGGTTCTTTTTCAAATTCAGACATTACTTATTACCTCGAGTCATCACAACTTCATCAACCAAACCATATTTTTGAGCGGCTTTTGCTGACATAAAATTATCACGATCTGTGTCTTTTTCAATCACTGACAAAGGTTGTCCAGTATGATTACTTAAAAGCTCATTTAAGGTTTGTTTAATTTGTAAAATTTCTTGAGCGTGGATTTGAATATCAGATGCTTGCCCTCTAAAGCCCCCTAAAGGTTGATGAATCATTACACGAGCGTGCGGCAACGCAAAACGTTTCCCTTTTTTACCTGCTGACAGTAAAAAAGCACCCATTGAGCAAGCCTGACCAATACAAACGGTGCTTACATCAGGTTTAATAAAATTCATTGTATCAAAAATCGCCATACCAGCAGTTACTGAACCACCAGGTGAATTAATATAAATACTAATATCTTTTTCAGGATCTTCTGACTCTAAAAATAATAATTGAGCGACAATTAAGTTTGCCATATTGTCTTCAACTTCACCGCTTAAGAAAATAATACGCTCTTTGAGTAAACGTGAATAAATATCAAAAGCTCTTTCACCTTTAGATGTTTGCTCTACTACTGTTGGAACAAGCGCATTGTTAGGAATAATCATATAGTTACCTTAGTATTTGGATCTAAAAAATTAATTTATTCTAGCAGATTTTGGGAAGGAATAAAATGCGTTCAGTAGTGATGGCGTTTCAGATAACCGTTCTACATTGATGATTAGCGTATTTTTAATCACAATAGTTTATTTTGTGATGAATATTTTCAATTGTAGATAAATTATTACAAGAGAAAAGACAATAAAAACTAAATATAGCGGTATGATTTTATTACTTTTTTGCAAATACTGGGTTGCATTAATTAGAGAAAGTTATCTTGATGTAGGTTGTTTTAACTTAACATTTATTAATACTCTTGCATTACGAAGAAAACCCTTCGACAAGCTCAGGGAACAAAAGATGGCGGTTGCTGAGCTTGTCGAAGCATAAGCTTTTCTTAGTAGTGTGTATAATTAGTACAAATCAACATTTGTATTACATAATTACTATTAATTTATAAAAAGTAATAGCTAAAAGTTTACAGTTGCTTTGTTGAATATTAGTAACTGTAACAGATAATAGTTGACTAAAAATCAAGAAGTATGAAAAAATTCATTTTAAATTTCGTTTAATAAAAAATAAAGGAAAAATTATGGCACTTTGGGGTGGACGTTTTAGTGAATCAGCGGATCAACGTTTTAAGCTTTTTAATGATTCGCTTTGTTTTGATTATCGTTTAGGGTTGCAAGATATTGAAGGCTCGATTGGTTGGGCAAAGGCGATTGCATCAGTGGGCATTATTACCAAAGAGGAAGAACAGAAATTAATTCAAGCACTACAAGAATTACACACTGAATTAGCACCAAATTTGAAGGTGATTTTACAAGATGATAATGAAGATATTCATAGTTGGGTAGAGTCAAAACTGATTGAAAAATTAGGTGATTTGGGTAAAAAATTGCATACAGGACGAAGCCGTAATGACCAAGTGGCGTTAGATATTAAATTATGGTGCAAAGCTCAAGTTAAATTATTGCAACATAGCATTCGTGGTTTACAACAAAAATTAGTCACAACTGCAAAAAATCATCAAAATGCAGTAATGCCAGGTTATACCCATTTACAACGTGCCCAGCCTGTGACTTTTGCTCATTGGTGTTTAGCCTATTATGAAATGTTGGCACGTGATTATTCTCGTTTAGAAGATGCTTATAATAGAATGAATACTTGCCCGTTAGGTTGTGGAGCATTGGCGGGGACTGCGTATCCGATTGATCGTGAAAAATTGGCACAGGATTTAGGCTTTGCAAGTGCAACAAATAATAGTTTAGACAGTGTGTCTGATCGTGATCACATTTTAGAATTACTTTCTGTTGCCTCTATTAGTATGGTACACCTTTCACGTTTTTCAGAAGATTTAATTATTTTTAACAGCGGTGAAGCCAATTTTATTGAATTGGCGGATCGTGTCACTTCAGGCTCTTCGCTTATGCCACAAAAGAAAAATCCAGATGCTTGTGAGCTTATTCGTGGTAAAACAGGGCGAGTTATTGGAGCATTAACAGGGTTGTTAACAACAATTAAAGGGTTGCCTCTTGCTTATAATAAAGATATGCAGGAAGATAAAGAGGGCATTTTTGATACTGTTGATACGTGGCTTGCTTGTTTAGATATGGCAACGTTAGTGTTGGATGATATTAAAATAAATACTGAACGAACATTAGAAGCAGCAAAACAAGGCTATGCCAATGCCACAGAATTAGCGGATTATTTAGTCGCCAAAGGTATTCCTTTCCGTGAGGCTCACCATATTGTTGGAGAAGCGGTGGTTTATGCTATAAAAAATGCAAAAGCATTAGAGGAATTAACCCTTGATGAATTTCAACAATTTCATACCGTGATTGCTGATGATGTCTATCCTATTCTTTCTATTGAGTCTTGTTTAGAAAAACGCTGTGCGAAAGGTGGTGTTAATTCTCAACGTATTGCAGAAGCTATTGAAAAAGCGATTTAAAAAAGTAAAAACTATTAACATTTTTAACCAAATTTTTACGCCAAATGGAGTAAAAAAAACGTGATTTGGTTTTCCAAAAGAGTATAATTCGTATTAGTAATTATTTTTAATATTAACTTTATAGGAGAACTAAAATGAAAGGTTTTGCAATGTTAAAAATTGGTGAAACTGGTTGGATTGAGAAAGAGGCACCAAAATGTGGTCCTATGGATGCAATCGTTCGCCCTTTGGCAGTGTCGCCTTGTAGCTCAGATATCCATACCGTATGGGAAGGTGCTATTGGTGAAAGAGAGAATATGATTCTTGGTCACGAAGCCTGTGGTGTGGTAGAAGAAGTCGGTGAATTAGTGAAAGACTTTAAAAAAGGTGATCGTGTAATGGTTGCTGCTATTACACCAGACTGGGGAACAGTGGAAGCACAAGGTGGTTTCCCTATGCACTCAGGTGGAATGCTTTCAGGTTGGAAATTCTCAAACTTTAAAGATGGCGTATTTGGTGAATTATTCCACGTAAACCACGCGGATGCTAACCTTGCTCACTTACCCGATTCAATTCCTCCAGAAGAAGCGTGTATGTTATCAGATATGGTGCCAACAGGTTTTCACGGTGTTGAACTTGCTGATGTTCAGTTTGGTGATGTAGTATTAGTTGTAGGCATTGGACCAGTTGGTTTAATGGCTGTAGCAGGAGCTGCATTAAGAGGTGCTTCACGTATTATTTGTGTAGGTACTCGTGAAAATTGTAGAAAAGCTGCAAAAGGTTATGGAGCAACGGATTTTATCGGTTATCACGAGCCAATTGATGAGCAAGTAATGAAAATGACGAATGGTAAAGGTGTCGATAAAGCTATTATTGCTGGTGGTACAGTTGATACTTTTGCACCCATTATCAATGTGTTAAAACCGGGTGGTAAAATCGGTAACGTAAACTACTTAGGTCGTGGTGCAAGCATTAATATTCCACGTGAAACTTGGGGTGTAGGTATGGGTCATAAACAAATCAATGGAGGTTTAATGCCAGGGGGACGTTTACGTCTTGAAAAATTAGCCAGCTTAATTGAATGTGGTAAATTAGATGTTAAACCATTATTAACCCATAAATTCAAAGGCTTTGAACACGTTGAAGAAGCATTGCTATTAATGAAAGATAAACCAGCTGATCTGATTAAACCAGTAGTTGTTTTATAATTTATTATTGAATGTTGATGATAAGGGGCGGATTGATATATCCGCCCTAATTATTTATGTTGAATGTAGAAGTGATTAAATGAAAATACTCGTTATTTCAGGATTTTTAGGTGCAGGTAAAACCTCTTTCATTAAAGATATGGTCAAACAAACTGGTCGTCAGTTCGTGATTTTAGAAAATGAATTTGGTGAACTCGGGTTAGATGGTGAACTGCTAAAACAAGAGCAAAGCCAAAATAAAGACATAGATATGAAAGTTTGGGAATTAACCGAAGGCTGTATCTGTTGCTCGTTAAATTTAGATTTTAGTTATTCGGTTCTCACTATTGCAAACACCCTTAACCCTGATTATTTATTGATTGAGCCAAGTGGTGTGGCAATGCCAAGTAAAATTCTTGAACAGCTTAATCGTATTGTCTATGAGGATATTTCTCTTGTTGCCCCGATTACCATTGTCGATGGTCGTCACTATCAAGAGAGTAAACAACATTTTCCTGAGTATTTTCAAGATCAGCTTAATACAGCAGGTACAGTCGTTGTCAGTAAATCAGAAACTTTTTCAAAAAGTGATTTTGAAGCGGTAAGATCGTCATTAAAATTTACAAATAATGTGGAATTTTTTGATTCACATTATAGTACTTGGAATAAAGAAAACTGGCTTTCACTATTAGAAAAAGGTATTGAAATTCAACAAAAAGAGAATAAAGTAAAGTATCGTTTTTTTCGTCAAGAAGATGCAAAAGTCGATCCATTAGAAAATATCAGTTTCTCGTCTCATAATATTCAGAATATTGACCAACTTGCAGATAGATTATTTTGGCTTACCACAGGGCTATGTGGAAAAATTGCACGAGTAAAAGGCTATGCTGAAATTGCAGATGTTTGGATGAAATTTGATATAGTGGAAAGTCAATATACCATTACTGGTTGTGAATCAATGCCAGATGAACGTATTGTGGTAATAGGTCAGCAATTAAATAGAGATGTTATTCAGCAGTTATTTATAAGTTAATTTTTTGCAAAAAATAGTTTACAATCACACTATTCCCCAAATTTATACTAAAGAAGGAGTAGATAATGCAGCAATTGAACCAATCTCTTTTAGATATTGTGTATCAAGCTGGTCGTCATTTAGCAGAGTTTTATACAAAATCTGTGGAAATAACGATAAAGCCAGATAGTAGCCCCGTGACTGAAGCCGATCTATTCCTTAGTAAATTTTTAATTGAAGAATTATCCAAACTTACCCCAAATATTCCCATCTTATCTGAAGAAAATTGTCAATATCCCCTTTCTGAACGTGAAAAATGGAATGAATATTGGATAGTCGATCCCCTTGATGGCACACAACAATTTATTGATAGAACAGACCATTTTTCGATAATGATAGCATTAGTGCGTCACAATAAACCTGTTTTAGGGATTATTCACGCCCCTATTTTAGATAAAACTTATTATGCAATGGAAAATCAAGGGGCTTTTTTAATTGAAAAAGGTGAAGCTCATCGTTTAGAAAAAAATTGCAAAAAGTTGGAAAGATCTGACCGCTTAATTATTGCTGTAGGAAGTGGAAAACACACCAAAATAAAAAATAGCATTCAATATCCTTTTGAATTTTTACGCTGTGGTTCTAGCAGTTTAAAAGCAGGATTGGTTGCAGAAGGAAAAGCAGATTGTTATATAAGTTTTGGTAAAACAGGGGAATGGGACACCGCAGCGGCAGAGGTTATCCTTTCTGAAGTTGGCGGTGAAATTTATAATCTTAATTTTGAACCTTTAACCTATAATCAACGGGAAACCCTTATTAATCCTCCTTTTTTAATGGTGGGAAATAAAAAAATAAATTGGCAAAAAATGTATCAGTTTAATAGTTAATATCAACTAATCATTTTTATAAAAATATGTCATAGTAGCTGAAAATAAACATAGTCGAGGTAAATAATGAAAGCAGATAATAATTGTATTGTAATCTTTGGTGCATCAGGAGATTTAACCTACCGTAAATTGATACCAGCACTTTATGATTTATATAAAGTCGGGCAGTTGACAGAAAACTTTTCTGTTTTAGGGGTAGCACGTAGTGACTTTTGTGATGAAACATTTCGAGAAAAAATGTACGGCGCGTTAATTGAAGCAGGGCATACAAGCGGTGAGATGTTAGATAATTTTTGCAAACATCTTTATTATCAAGCGGTTAATACTTCTGATGTGGTAGATTATGGTAAACTTATTCCTCGTTTGGATGATCTTCATCAGCGTTATCAAACGGAAGGAAATACCCTTTATTATCTTTCAACTCCGCCAAGTTTATATGGCATTATTCCCGAATGTCTCGCTGCTCACGGTTTAAATAGCGAACAGAATGGTTGGAAACGTTTAATTGTTGAAAAGCCTTTTGGTTATGATATCCATACTGCAAAAGAGTTAGATATTCAAATTCATCATTATTTTGAAGAACATCAAATTTATCGTATCGATCACTATTTAGGCAAAGAAACGGTACAAAATTTATTAGTATTACGTTTCTCAAATGGTTTATTTGAACCGCTTTGGAACAGAAACTTCATTGATTATATTGAAATCACAGGGGCTGAAACTATCGGCGTAGGTGATCGTGGAGGTTATTATGATGGCTCAGGTGCAATGCGAGATATGTTTCAAAACCACTTATTACAGGTATTAGCGATGGTTGCAATGGAACCTCCAGCAATTATTAACGCAAACTCAATGCGTGATGAAGTCGCAAAAGTATTACATTGTTTACACCCATTAAGTGAAGAAGCCGTGAAGCATAATTTAGTTTTAGGGCAATATACTCGAGCAGAAATTAACGGCAAGCAAGTAAAAGGCTACTTGGAAGAAAAAGGTGTTCCTGCAGATTCAAATACAGAAACCTATATGGCATTACGCTGTGAAATTGATAACTGGCGTTGGGCAGGCGTCCCTTTCTATGTTCGTTCAGGAAAAATGTTACCAGCACGTGTAACAGAGGTCGTTATTCACTTTAAAACGACCCCTCACCCAGTGTTTAGTCAAAATGCCCCTGATAATAAATTGATTATCCGCATTCAACCAGATGAAGGTGTGTCTATGCGTTTTGGCTTGAAAAAACCAGGTTCAGGGTTTGAGTCAAAAGAAGTTTCAATGGATTTCAGATATGTCGACTTAGCCTCACCAAACCTTTTAACCGCTTATGAACGTTTACTGTTAGATGCAATGAAAGGTGATGCGACCTTATTTGCTCGTACTGATGCTGTTCACGCTTGTTGGAAATTTGTTGAACCAATCTTAGCTTATAAGAAAAATGGTGGACGAGTTTATGACTATGAAGCAGGTACTTGGGGACCAAAAGAAGCGGATCGTTTAATTGCCAAAGAAGGTAAAGTATGGCGTCGTCCATCAGGAAAAATGAAGAAAAAGGTATAATAGTAATGAATAAAATTATTTTTGAGACTGCTCAACAAACTGTTGAAAAGATCGCCCAAGAATTTAAAGTATATAGTGAACAAGGGGAGCCTGTTCATATCTCGCTTTCAGGTGGAAGTACGCCAAAATTATTGTTTAAAACACTCGCTCAACCGCCTTATAACACTGCAATAAATTGGAAAAATTTACATTTTTGGTGGGGTGATGAGCGAATGGTTGAACCAACTGATCCTGAAAGTAATTATGGCGAAGTGCAAGCGTTGTTATTTGATAATATTGATATTCCTACTGAAAATATTCACCGTATTCAAGGGGAACAAGAAGTTCAAGCAGAGTTAATCCGCTTTGAACAAGAAATCATAGATTGCGTACCAAACCAAGAATTTGATTGGATTATTTTAGGAATGGGAACAGACGGACACACTGCTTCGCTCTTTCCAAACCGAACAGATTTTAAAGATCAAAATTTAGTGGTGATTGCCAAACAGCCTGAAAGCGGACAGACTCGTATTTCTAAAACAGCCAAATTAATTGAGCAAGCAAAACGAGTGACTTATCTTGTAACAGGACAAAGTAAAGCGGTCATAATTAAGCAAATTTTTGCAAATGATCCAAAAGCACAAAGCTATCCAGCGGCTAGAATTAAAGCGAGTAATGGTAATACAGAGTGGTATTTGGATAAAGAGGCTGGGGATTTGTTGGATTAAATCATAGTTATTGTACAAAATATGTAGAGACAGAATAACGTGAGTAAAATAACAAAAAGAAGAGTTAAGCACAGGTGTTGTTTTGTTATGGGAATAATACTTGTTCTATGCTTATGTTATCCTCCTCTTTTTATTGCTTTCGGTGTGATATTTGCGAATGTAGTTGTGGTTCCAACACTTGAAATAGCTGATAATATTTATAAATATTGGAATGTAGGAAGTAAATTTATAAAGTATGATTTGGAGCATTATTCCTTTTTGTCTTCTTCACTAAAAGAACACTCAAAAGGATATATACAACCATTATTAAAATATCGCTTTCAACGCAGTTATGATTTTTATTGTTATGCAACATTTTTTAAAGTACCGCAAGATATTGTATTTAACGATTTGAATTGGAAAGATTTAAAAGAAATAAAGGGTACGATAAATTATAAAAAATATAAGACTTATCATTCTGATTGTGCAGATCATTATCGATTGCTAGAACAACATGGAAGCCTTAGAATTGATGATAAAGCATGGTTACCTTTGCCATTTACTTATGCAAAAGTACCAAAACCAAATTGGAGGGGAAATTATCCTGATTTCAGTTTATTGATAAAAGGAAGTACTGAAAATATTAATTTAGTAAATTTACCTTCAAAAGATATTTCCAGAGTTTTTATATCATTACAAGACCCACCTTTTAGGGGAGTGGTTTTATATCCAAAACAGCATATTATTAAAGTTATAACAGGATGTTATGGTTGGAGTTGTTGATTTAATTAAAATTGGAAAAATATAAGCGGTTGGATTATAACAAAAAATTACAAAAATCAGAGCGATAAGAACACCAAATATCGTATTGCATTGAAATACTTTTTAATATAACATCACTGTATTACATTGAAATATAAAAAAGGAATAGAAAAATGGTAGCAGTAAATAATTCAGCATTTAGTTTTAGAGTACCTGAAAAAGTGAAAACTCAAGCGTTTGACGTGATTGCTCAATATGGATTAACACCTTCACAGGTAATGAATATGTTTTTAAATGAAATCGCTCATACTAAAACCATTCCTGTGAATTTGGATTATCATCAACCGAATGCGAGAACCTTAAGGGCAATAGAAGAAATTGAAAGTGGACAAGGACAGACCATCACACTTTCTGATGATGAAAATTTGGTAGACGTATTGAATAGACTGTGTAAATGATGATTAAAAAGATAACTTTTTCCAAAGAATTTAAACGTGATTTGATCAATATCTCAAAAAAAGCACCTGAAATTTTAGTCAGTGATAGATATATTGAAGTCATTTATCTTTTGCAGAATAATCAGCCGTTACCAGAAAAATATAAAGATCATTCGTTAAGTGGGAATATGGATAATTATAGAGATTGCCATATTTTTAATGATTTAGTTTTAATTTACAGAATTGAAGATAAGCATTTATATCTTTCTCGTATTGGTACACATTCACAGGTTTTTAAATAATCGTAGGGGAGGATTGAACGAACAAAGTGAGTGGAATATCCTCCCATTAAGCAATAAATTTATAAAATAGTTAAACAAGCGGTAATATTTTTATTAAAATTTGCAAAAATCTAAATTTACAAATTTTAATAAAAATCAGACCGCTAAAAAATTTTAAATTAAAAAACAAAACGAGGAGCAAAAATGAAAGGTGATATTGGTGTTATTGGCTTAGCCGTAATGGGACAAAACCTAATTTTAAATATGAACGATCACGGTTTTAAAGTGGTGGCGTATAACCGTACCACTTCAAAAGTCGATGATTTCTTAAATAATGAAGCGAAAGGCACGAATATTATTGGTGCCTATTCTCTGCAAGATTTAGTGGATAAATTAGAAAAACCACGCCGTATTATGTTGATGGTGCGTGCAGGTGAAGTGGTGGATAAGTTTATTGATAGCTTAGTACCTTACTTAGATGAAGGCGATATTATTATTGATGGGGGTAACTCAAATTATCCTGATACGAACCGTCGTGTGGTAGAACTTCGTGAAAAAGGTATTCGCTTTATTGGAACAGGTGTTTCTGGTGGTGAAGAAGGGGCAAGATTTGGACCTTCAATTATGCCAGGTGGACATAGTGAGGCGTGGGAGTTTGTAAAACCAATTTTACAAGCGATCTCAGCAAAAACACCAGAGGGTGAACCTTGTTGTGACTGGGTTGGTCAAGACGGTGCAGGTCACTTTGTGAAAATGGTTCATAATGGTATTGAATACGGCGATATGCAGTTAATTTGTGAAGCATACCAATTCTTAAAAGAAGGTGTAGGCTTATCTGATGATGAATTAGAAGCGACGTTCAATGAATGGCGTAAAACTGAATTAGACAGTTACTTAATTGATATTACAGCAGAAATCTTAGGTTATAAAGATGAAGACGGTAGCCGTTTAGTGGATAAAATCTTAGATACTGCGGGTCAAAAAGGAACAGGTAAATGGACGGGTATCAACGCATTAGACTTTGGTATTCCTTTAACCTTAATCACAGAATCTGTATTCGCTCGTTGTGTGTCTTCATTTAAAGAACAACGTGTTGAAGCGTCAAAATTATTCAACAAAACCGTTGGTAAAGTGGAAGGCGACAAAGCACAGTGGATTGAAGCCGTTCGTAAAGCATTATTAGCGTCAAAAATCATCTCTTATGCACAAGGCTTTATGTTGATTCGTCAAGCGTCAGAAGAATTTGGTTGGAATATTAGCTATGGTAATACGGCATTATTATGGCGTGAAGGGTGTATTATTCGTAGTGCATTCTTAGGAAATATCCGTGATGCCTATGAAGCAAATCCTGATTTAATTTTCTTAGGCTCAGATAAATATTTCAAAGATATTTTAGAAAATAGCCAAGCAGATTGGCGTAAAGTGGTAGCGAAATCTATCGAAACAGGTATCCCAATGCCTTGTATGACATCTGCGATTACGTTCTTAGATGGTTATACCTCAGCACGTTTACCAGCAAACTTACTACAAGCTCAACGAGATTACTTCGGAGCCCATACTTATGAGCGTACCGACAAAGCACGTGGCAAGTTTTTCCATACTAACTGGACAGGTCGTGGCGGAGATGTTGCATCAACCACTTATGATGTGTAACTACTTATAAAAATTATTTAAATAAGTATTGCTTTATACTTTAGATTAAGAGGATTGAATACTATATGGCATAGTGTTTAGTTCTCTTAATTTATCTTTTTTAGCTGAAAATAGAGATTTTGGATTGATTTTTGAACAAAGCCAGTTTTGTTCTTAAGTTTAAGAAAAGAAATCGTGATTTTGGTTCAACTGGTAGTTGCATAATATACTTAAATACCTTAAAATCACGAAGTTTATTTTGTCGGTCTAATGACGGCAGAAAAGGATTCATTTCTTCTGTAACTACAGTAAAAATGATTTTGTTAAAATTTATAAGAGGAATAATACTATCAAACCAGTAAAACGTGTTCAGACAAGTCGAGCTCATCGAATTAACGATGAAATTCGTGTAAAAGAGGTTCGTTTAACTAATCAAGAAGGCGAACCCGTTGGTATCGTGTCTATTCAAGAAGCCTTGAATTTAGCTAATGAAGCATCTTTAGATCTTGTTGAGATCAGTCCGAATGCTGAGCCACCTGTTTGTCGTATTATGAACTATGGTAAGTTTATTTACGAAAAAACAAAATCAGCAAAAGAGCAGAAGAAAAAACAGAAAGTCGTACAAGTGAAGGAAGTTAAATTCCGTCCAGGTACTGATGTGGGCGACTATCAGGTAAAACTACGCAACCTGATTCGCTTTTTAGAAGATGGAGCAAAAGTAAAAGTAACGATCCGTTTTCGTGGTCGTGAAATGGCTCACCAAGAGATTGGACGTGAAATGCTAGAACGTGTTAAAGCGGATACAGCAGAGTTAGCCGTTGTAGAATCTGCACCGGGTAGACTTGAAGCACGTCAAATCGTGATGGTACTTGCTCCTAAGAAGAAATAATTAGAGCTTACAAGTAATTAAGCGGCCACATTTATATTATTTTTAACGAAAGCTTTTTAAATAAAGGTTTTTGCAAAATTTTGTAATAATGTTACCGCTTATTCGCCTGATTATTAGTGATTAACCAAAGGCTTTATGCCTTACAACAATGCGGAGTTATTAAACAATGCCAAAAATTAAAACAGTACGTGGTGCTGCTAAGCGTTTCAAAAAAACAGGCTCAGGCGGTTTCAAACGTAAACAATCTCACTTACGTCATATTTTGACTAAGAAAAGCACTAAGCGTAAACGTCATTTACGTCATAAATCTATGGTTGCGAAAGCTGACCAAGTTTTAGTCGTAGCATGCTTACCATACGCATAAGCATTCGTTTTAGTATTTATTTTTAGTTAATTTTATAGACATAGGAGATTAATAATGGCTCGTGTAAAACGTGGTGTTATTGCAAGAGCACGCCATAAGAAAGTTCTTAAGGCTGCTAAAGGTTATTATGGTGCACGCTCACGTGTATATCGTGTTGCGTTCCAAGCAGTAATTAAAGCTGGTCAGTATGCTTACCGTGACCGTCGCAACAAAAAACGTCAATTCCGTCAATTATGGATTGCACGTATCAACGCAGCGGCTCGTCAAAACGGTTTATCTTACAGCAAATTTATCAATGGCTTGAAAAAGGCATCTGTTGAAATCGATCGTAAGATTTTAGCTGACATTGCAGTATTTGATAAAGTAGCATTTGCTGCTTTAGTTGAAAAAGCAAAATCAGCACTTTAATCATTGGATTAAATTGAAAAAGGACGCCTTGAGCGTCCTTTTTTGTATCTGTTTATTTAAAACAAGCGGTCACATTCTTACAAAATTTTGCAAATCACTTATCTAAATAATGTACATTTATTATCATTCGCTAAATAGCGAATCCCTTGTATAGGAAACAGTGCCGTATCTACTGCTAAACTTAATGGAAAATCAATAATAGCAGGCACTGTGAGTTTACAGACAATATCTCCAAATCCAGTGATGTTTTTAGGTGGATTGGTTAAACAATTTTTTACAATTAGAGCATTCGTCCTTGTTCCACCGTAAGGGCAAGGGTGTTCTAGTGTTACGATAGAACTACAAGCCGATATATTTAATACCAAAATACCCAATAACCACTTAGAGAGTGTCATTATAATTTATTCCTTAATACCAGTATTAAGATGGAAAGATTTGGTTTCTCCTGCCGCTAGCCATTGAAGTGTATTGGTCTTTTCCGCAGCAAGATAACCTTCAGGACGTGCTGTTGCAGGTAACACAAAAGCGGCAACTTTTTGATCTGGGTTATGTAATATCCATCGTGTTGCATTAGGAAACTCATTACTTGCAAATTTTGTACTAAATGTAACCGCTTGTTGAGGGGCTGTAAGTTCAAACTCTAGATCTTCAGCGTATTGTTGTAGATTATCAGCAAAGTACACAATCTCAGGATCGTAACATTGTGGTTTATTTAAAATATTGGCATCGATTTTACCGTTTAAAATATCCTTGTTGAACTCTTTCCATTCAGGGGTCGGTTTAACGTGAGCAGGAATACTTTGTCGAAGTTGTAAAGCTTCATTCGGTATATTTTGTGACATCACCCCATTTTCGACATAAGCATAATTGATGTGACACATATACATTAAAGGCATAGGTTGATAATTAGACAGATTAGTGACTGCCATATCAATATCAAATCGAGCTTCATTTGCTTTTAGCATCACTGAGGGTTTAGCGAGATAGTGGTGACCAAATCCTTGCACATATTCATATTCACTTACTATGCGGATACTTTCCTCACTGACTTCCAGCCACGCTTTATCCATTTGAGCGCAAGGGAACTCACCGTGTAAAGGGTGGTTATCATTCACTGTTGGGCAGCCATTACTTAATAACCCTGAATGAAAGGCAAAACAGCCATACGTATCTACAATTGTTTTACCGTGCTGTGGTTGGCTAAACATATTATCCATACGTAGGGAGACGTTATCAAATTCTGCATCCCAAATCATCTGTCCCATAAAAGGAAGTATTTCAATATAACCACGCTTATTTTTAATGGTTAAGGTGGCAATATTATTGGGATAGCAAGAGGCGCTCACAGTAAATTGCTGTGATTGTAAAATGATGTTTTCTTCACTCATAAAGTAATGAGGATATAATGGAATTGAATACATTTTATTTCCTTTAAGTTATCAAATTATTTTGTTTTATTACGATTTGCCATAAATCTAATCACCATTACAACAATTAGAAATATGCCCCAAAGTGCAGTCGTCAAAAATTGGTTTGCGCCTAATATATTCATTCCACTAGAAATAAGTTGTAATGATAGAAGCGCAATGATTAGTGGGGTTACTTTACCGAAACCACCAAAAGGATCTGCACCAGATAAAAAACACGCCAGTAATGTAATAAGTAAATAGTCTTTACCGGCATCAATCCGCATCGAATTATTTTGTGCTAGCATTACAAATCCTGCCAATGCTGCCAATGCACCAGATAGTGCATACATATAGGTAAAGGTACGTTTTACCGCAATACCAGAAAACTCTGCCGCATTAGGATTTGAGCCAATCATATAGATGGAGAAACCTAAGCGAGTGTAATGCATTACGAACCAGACAAAAGCACAGGTGAGTAAGAAAATCAAAAAGACAATCGGAATGCCAAAAAGAGTACCATTACCAATAATTTGAATACATTCTGGCATACCTGAAATACCGCCACCACGAGTGACCCACTCCATAGAGCCTTTGAGTAAAATCATAGCACCTAAAGTGACTAAAATAGGATGAGCATTGAACCAAGCAACCACCAATCCAATTAAAGCACCAATTAATGCACCTACTGCTAAAGCACAAACTAAAGCAAACAGCCCTGTACCCCAGCCAGCATCGCTAAATACTTTTGTGAGTAGTGCTGCAGCCAGCAAACCACCGATATTTGCAATGTAGGTGATAGCAAGATTCAATCCTCCCGAGATAACGGGAATAAACATCGCTAACGTGAGGATACCGAGTTGAGGAAGCTGTATTGCAATAGAACTCATTGCGCCAGCAGATAAGGTTTGTGGTGCAATAATACCAAATAAAATGATGGTTGCACCTAAGAAGCACAACATAAGTAAACTTGTATTTTTTAACAGTGAATTCACACTAAACCTCCTTGAAGTTTACGTACAAATACTTGCCATTGTGTTGCGATTATCGCAAGTAAAATAACAGCACCAGAAATAGCATTAAAAGCATAAGGAGAGAATTGCAGCAGAATCATCGCATTTTTTAATAAAGCTAAGAATAATACTCCTAACATAGCGCCTAAAACACTGCCTCGACCACCACCAAGTGTTGCACCTCCGAGTACAACAGCGACTAACACATCAAACTCCCAGCCATAAAGTGCTTTAGGAACAACCTCTTGAGCGATAGTAATTTGCATCATTCCAGCAATACCAGCACACACACCTAACCAGCCATAAGCAAATAAATGTACTTTCCAGCCACTCACTCCAGCACGTCTTGCTCCTTCTGCATTTGAACCGTAGCCATAAAGTTGTCGTCCAAAACCAGTGAATTTTAAAATATAGGTAGTGACTAATGCGACAATCAACATAACAGCAACAGGTAAATAAAGCATCGTGGTATTATCAATATGAATAAATACCATACGCTCTACTAACCAGTCAGGTAAACGATAAATACTACGCCCATTATTAGTAAAGAAAATTAATAAACCAAAAAAAACATTAAAGGTGGCAATAGTAATGATGATAGAGACTACGCGAAAACCATAAATAAGCAGTGCATTTATCATACCAAGCATTGCACCAATAGCCATTGCAATCAACATACCAGAAAGCCAACTTCCACCACCTAACATTTTCATTAAAATAGTAACGGTCGCATATTGTATAACGGAAGCACCAACAGCAAAGGAGATATCAATACCACCAATGATAAGCACGACCAGTAAACCAATCGCAAAAATCATTTTTACCGCATTTTGATTGAGTAAATCAAAAAAATTCTGTAGTGTAAAAAAATCAGGTGTAGCAAATGACAATATTATTGATAAAAAGATAATAAATACAAAAAGTATCCCTTCAATACTACGTAAATAGTTAGCCATAAACAGCCTCCTCTAAACTTTCCTCAGTAATTTTGTGAGGCTCAAAGTGGGCAACAAGTGTTCCTTTTTTCATTACGTGAACACGATCACATTGATAGTACACCTCTGATACTTCATCAGAAATAATCAGAATAGCCAGTCCTTGTTTTGCTAATTCACGGACAACCTTAAAAATCTCTGCTTTTGCACCTACATCGACTCCAACAGTTGGCGCATCTAAAATTAATATTTTAGGATCTGTCGCAAGCCATTTACCGATAGCTACACGTTGTTGATTACCTCCTGAGAGAGAATTAACAGGTAAACTGGAATCTTGATATTTTACCGTCAGTTTTTCTAACCAATACTGCGTTGTTTTTGTTAGTGCTTTAGGCATTAATGAACCCAGCCAACCACTTAACTTATCAAGTATGGCCATTGTCGTATTATCACGAATAGACTGGGGTTGAATTAATCCTAGATTGAGTCGATCTTCCGATACATAAGCAATACCAGCTTGAATGGCATCACGGTTATGACGAAAGCGCATTGGCATACCATTTAAAATGATTTCACCACTATCAGGTGAACACATACCAAATAAAGAGAGGGCGAGTTCAGTTCGTCCTGCTCCTAATAGCCCTGTAATACCAACAATTTCCCCTTTATGTAAAGTAAAGTTGATGTTATGGAACTCTCCTTTACGCGAAAGGGATTTTACTTCTAAAATAGGTTCAGAAAAGGTTTTAGGCTGGCGAACGTTGTCTTCTAAATCTAATCCAGTCATTAATTGTGAGAGAATTTTAGGATTTGTTGTTTTCGCATCTAATACATCAATGATGGTACCATCACGAATAACAGTAACACGATCAGCAATATCTAATACCTCTGCTAAACGGTGTGAAACAAACACAACTGAAATACCATCCGCTTGCATTTTTTTAACAGCATCTAATAAATGATTAACCTCACTACGTGTTAATGAAGCCGTAGGTTCATCCATAAAAATAATACGAGCATCAGCATTGAGAACACGACAAATTGCCACTAATTGACGTTGTGCAATACCGAGTGAAGATAAAGGCACATCCAAATCTAAATGAATACCTAAACGTTCCATTACAGCTTTTGCTTGCTGTTTTATTTCTGATTTATTCGGTTTACGTATAGGTTTCGACACAAAATGGTCAAAGGCAATATTTTCCGCCACACTGAGTTGTGGAAATAAGGATAAATCTTGCCAAATAACGTGAATACCATTGGTAGTTGCCATTTGAGGGGTAACTTTATTAACCGAATGATTGTTACCAATAATAATTTTTGCGCCTTTATCTGGGGTATAAACACCAGAAATAATTTTAATTAATGTAGATTTTCCACAACCATTTTCTCCCACCAAACAATGCACTTCCCCTTTATTTAATGAAAAATTCACATCTTTCAATGCTTGGTAATTACCAAAGTGCTTATTGATATTAGTAAGTTGTAAAACAGTTTCTTCCATAAGAATCACCAAATAAGGTTAAAAAAAAGGCTACGACATAAAATACCGTAGCCAACTTAAAGTTAAAACAAGTATTATTTATAATTTTTGTTCGTTATGAACACGAACTTATTTTTATAAGCCCAAATCAGCTAGGTCATCTACGGTTTCTTTACTTAATTTTAATGGTTTTTCAGCGTAGATTACTTTACCATCAATGGTAGATTTACCTAAAATTGGTAATTCTTTTTCTTTGGAAAGATCTTTGCCATCAGCAACCATTTTACCTAATTCAACAAAAGCCTTACCTGCTTCTAATGGACTCCAAATGTAACCACCTTGAATATGACCTTTGTGAACTAATCTTGCACCTTGACCTGGTGAGAATAGACCCACTGAAATAAATTTATCTGCAACACCACGCTCTTCAGCAGCACGAGCAGAACCAATAGGACCCTGACTACCAAATGACATAATACCAACTAGTTTGTCTTTATGTGCACGCATCAGATCTAATGTTGTAGTACGAGCAGCCTCTACATCATCAGCAACACCAAAACGCTCAGAAACTTGATACATCGTTGGACAAGCTGTTTTCAAATAGTTAACAGCAGCGTCTGCCCAAGCATTGTGTCCAGGCACACTTAATCCACCGACAAAGATAGCATAACCACCTTTACAGCCCGTTTTTTCTGCAAAAAGTTTCGCATTAGCTTCACCTAACGCTTTGTTAGTAATCATCTCAAAATCATAGTCAATATTTTGAGATTTAACAGATTCGTGAGTAATTACTTTGATTCCTTGTTCACGAGCACGCTTAAATACAGGCTCTAACACTTCTGCATCATTTGGAACTACACCAATCACATCCACCTTACGAGCAATTAAATCTTCAACAGCACGGACTTGTAATGCAGGATCAGCACTGGTTGGCGCAATCATAAAAGCATCAACATCTAATTTTTTTGCACTTTCATTCATACCTTGTTCCATTGCATTAAACCAAGGAATACCACCAATTTTGACCACAACACCAATAGTTGTCTTGGCCATCGCCATAGAAGCACAGCTTAATATCACCGTTGCCGATAATGTTTTCAATAAGGTTTTCATTCAATACCCTCCAATTAGGTTTAAAATTCACATAGTTTATGTTTATGCGTTGCTAAATTATTAGATCAAAGATTAATTGATGTCAATAGCACACTGTATCAAATAATCCTATATAAAATAGATAGATAACGCATTTTTATCAAGTGTATAATCTCTGTTATTAGGTGAATAAAAAGTGTTATCTATTTACATAGGATACCGAAAAATAACACAGAATAAATAGAGTGTATGCAACTTTTATTTTAAAATGTGATCGAGTTCAAAAAATGAAAATTAAGGTGGTAACCTAGACTATTGGGATGCGTATTTATTAAACAGATCATTACAAAATAAGCGGTAACATTATTGTGAAAATTTGCAAAAGTATTATTACCTTATGCATAGGAGAACATATGGGAAAACTACATTTGCTAATAGTTCTCCTATGAAATTATTTTATGACTTATTCCCTTGCAACATCGCCCTTAATCTCGCCACATTATCCGATACTTTTTCCTGTTTTTGCTGTTCCGTCATAAGTGGTTTATCTCGCTCCCACTGTAAATCATCTTGGGGTAATTCTAGTAAAAAACGGCTTGGTTCAGGTTTGATGATTTCACCATATTGTCGGCGTGTTTTACACAGTGAAAATGTCAAAGTTTGCTGTGCTCGTGTTATTCCAACATAAGCTAAACGACGTTCTTCTTCTACGTTATTTTCATCCATACTGGTTTGATGAGGGAGTAGTCCCTCTTCCATTCCGACCAAAAAGACATGGGGAAACTCTAAGCCTTTTGAAGCGTGCAAGGTCATCAGTTGTACTTGATCGCTCTCATCATCATCTTCGCCACGCTCTAACATATCTCGCAAAGTTAAACGGGTTACCACTTGAGCAAGGTTCATCGGTTCATTGATTTCATCACCTGCTAGCATTCCCTCGACCCATTCAAACAGGGTTGCAACATTGCGACTTTGCATTTCTGCTGCCTTTGGGTTGTTAGCGTGTTCGTATAAATAAGCCTCATATTGAATTTTGGCAAGCATATCTTTTATTGCAAAAATTGGATCAGATCGTACCGCTTGATCTGATAATTCCACGATCCAACGCCCAAAATCTTGTAAGGCTTGATAAGGTTTTGGTGTGATATGTTGAATTAAATCAAAATCAAAAATTGCCTCAAATAAACTGGCTTGCTTTTCATTGGCTAAATTTCCCAACTTCTCTAAGGTTGCTGCCCCAATTTCACGGCGTGGCGTGTTTACAATACGTAAAAAAGCCGCATCATCATCTTGGTTCACTAATAAACGTAAATACGCCATCATATCTTTGATTTCAACACGTGAGAAAAACGAGGTTCCCCCTGAAATTTTATAGGGAATACGGTTTTGCATCAGCATTTTTTCAAGTAAACGGGATTGATGATTACCTCGATATAAAATTGCATATTCTTTATAGCGTGTTTTACGAGAAAAACGATGAGCGATCAATTCGCCGACTATTCGCTCTGCCTCGTGTTCTTCATCTTTTGCTTCAATTACATTAAGTTTTTCACCCTGAGCAAGTTGTGAAAAAAGGCGTTTTTGAAAAACGTGGGGGTTGTTATCAATCAAAATATTGGCACAATGTAAAATTCGCTGACTGGAACGGTAATTTTGTTCTAATTTAATCACGTTTAAATGTGGAAAATCGACTTTCAAACGTTGCATATTCTCAGGTTTTGCTCCACGCCACGAGTAGATCGACTGATCGTCATCGCCCACAACGGTAAAGTTTGCTTGCTCGCCCACCAATAATTTTATTAGTTCATACTGGCTGGTGTTGGTATCCTGATATTCATCAACTAATAAATATTGAATTCGCTGTTGCCAACGCTGTTTTACCTCATCATTTTGTTGAAAAAGTAAGGTTGGAAGCATTATCAAATCATCAAAATCAAGAGCATTGTAGGCTCGTAATTGGTTTTGATATTGCTGATAAAAATAACTAAATACACGAGATCGATCATCATTGGCTTGCGCAATCACCTGCTCTGGCAACAACAGGCTATTTTTCCAATTTGAAATTTGGCTGATTAACTGTTTCAACAGATCTTTATCTTCGGTGACATTTTCAGGCAATAAATGTTTGAGCAAAGCGATCTGATCGTGATCGTCAAACAGCGTCATTCCTGATTTAAAGCCGAGGGATTTATACTCACGTTTGATAATATCAAAACCTAAGGTGTGGAAAGTAGAAATAGTCAACCCTTTGGATTTTTCTTTACCGATTGAATGGGCGACACGCTCACGCATTTCACGAGCAGCTTTATTGGTAAAAGTGACCGCCGCAATATGCTTAGGGGAATAGCCACAATGGCTAATTAAGTGAGCGATTTTATTGATAATCACTCGGGTTTTACCTGAACCTGCCCCTGCAAGTACTAAGCACGCCCCTTGCGTATATTCTACGGCTTGTTGTTGTTGTATATTGAGTTTCATAATTGTTATTTAAATACATAGAGTGGTATTTCTATAATATTTTTTGCAGAATCTGTATCTTTTAGGCGCCTGAGCTTGTCGAAGGCTTATCAATAAAAGCACTTATACTTCGACAGGCTCAGTAACCGTGCTTTTGTCGATTTAATTATCTATTTCTCTTAAATCAGTGTGTTAATTGTTTAACTAACTGAATAACCTGATTAATTTGACTAGCCGAGAGTTTACCATCAAAGACAAATTTTACCTTGCCATTTTTATCTAGAACTGCCACAAAATTATCTTTTGGTTTTAAATTCCAAGCTTTCTTAACAGTACCATTTTGATCTAACACTACCTGACTATGTGCATTTTTTAGTTTACCTTTTTTGGCTTTACTTTTTACGAATACACCAGTACCAAAGGTTGAATCATCAACGTTAATGATAGTTGTAGTTTGATAAGTTGAACGGTTAAAGTGAGCGTTACGAATTGCTTCAATTAATGCACTATTTTTCTCTTTAGCATCACTTCTACCAGCAAAATGATTGACCACCCTTACTTTCCCCGCTAAAGAGCGAGAGTTCCACTCTTGATAAATAATATCATTATTTTTTTTGATAAGTTCACCATCTTCAACTACGGTAACATTCGGTAATCCTTGATTTAATTGAATATTGTGAGCCATTGTGAGTGGTGAAAAGAGAGCGAGCAAAACAAATAATTTTTTCATTTTTTAACCTTTTACTATTGAATTATGAAATTAAACACCCATTTTAGCATTAAAAGGTGTGATAGGGAGAGTGGTTTTACCTCTTGGTAGATTTTTCTCGTCTAAATGTCGATTTTGTGATATTTTAGCACCGTATTTTTTAATTTAATTTTTTAAGGAGTTTTATATGGGCGCTCAAGGTGGCACAATGCAAATGATTTTAATGTTAGTCGTTTTTGGTGGGATTTTCTATTTTATGGTTTATCGTCCACAAGCCAAACGTCAAAAAGAACAAAAAGCACTTTTAGATAGTCTTTCAAAAGGCGATGAAGTGTTAATTAGTGGTGGTTTGATGGGCAAAATTACTAAAGTTGCTGATGAAAATATCGTTATGGCATTAAATGAGACAACTGAAGTAACGATTCGTCGTGATTTCGTTGTGGCAACTTTACCTAAGGGTTCAGTTAAATCACTTTAATTTTTTTCATTTTAATACAGGATTAAATTGTGTTAAATCGTTTTCCTTTATGGAAGAACCTGATGGTGATCTTTATGGTCGCCATTGGTGCATTATATGCACTTCCAAATTTATATGGTGAAGATCCGTCAGTACAAATTTCTGGTACTAGAGGACAAACCGCAACTACTGAAACACTTGCTAAAGTACAAAGTGTTTTATCTTCAATGAAAATCAATCCAAAAGGTATTAATCTTGAAAAAGGGGCAATTTTAGTTCGTCTTGAAAAAGAAAATGAACAGCTTCCAGTAAAAGAAAAAATTGCTGATGTGTTAGGGAATGATTATTCAGTCGCATTAAACTTAGCCCCTGCAACACCAAGTTGGTTAGCCGATATTGGCGGAAAGCCAATGCGAAGAGGGTTAGATTTATTAGGTGGTGTTCGCTTCTTAATGGAAGTGGATATGAACACCAGCTTAGCAAAACAACAAGAAATGTTGCAAGACAGCTTGCGTACCGAATTGCGTAAAGAAAAATTAAAATATAAAGCGGTCAGAAAGCTAGAAGATTTTGCAACGGAAATTGTTTTTGTTGATTCAGATACTGCAGATAAAGCATTTCGCTTTATTCGTGATTATCATAATAACTTAGATTTAACCTATGCTTCTTCTAATGTGTTGTTATTAAAACCATCAGCAACAGGGTTAGCAGATTCTCGTAGTGCAGCAATCGAACAAAACTTATCGATTTTACGTAAACGTGTTGAAGAATTAGGGGTGTCAGAACCAACGATTCAGCGACAAGGTGCAGATCGTATTGTAGTTGAATTACCAGGTGTACAAGATACTGCTCGAGCAAAAGAAATTTTAGGTGCAACAGCAACGTTAGAATTTCGTTTAGTGAATACAGAAGCCAATCAAGCCTTAGTTTCTCAAGGAATTATTCCTGCCAATTCTGAGCTGAAAATGGATAAAAATAATCGTCCAGTACTACTTTATCGTAAAGCTGAAGTGGGAGGGGAGCATATTATTGATGCTACGGCTGGAAAAGACGACAGAGGATTACCACAAGTTAGTATCAAGCTAGATAGTGAAGGTGGTAATTTAATGGCAGAAACCACTAAACGAGCATTGAAAAAACCAATGGCAACCCTTTACCGTGAATATAAAGATTCAGGCAAAAAAGATGCTGATGGTAAAGTGATTTTAGATAAACACGAAGAAGTGATTAACGTAGCCACTATTCAAGGTCGTTTTGGTAGCCAATTCCAAATTACAGGAATTGACTCTTCAGCAGAAGCGCAAAACTTAGCCGTATTATTACGTTCAGGGGCATTAATTGCACCAATTGTTATCGTACAAGAGCGCACAATCGGAGCATCTTTAGGAGCTGATAATGTGGCGCAAGGTATGAATGCAGCGTTACTTGGCTTAGCATTAACCGTCTTTTTCTGCTTAGTGTATTACAAAATATTTGGTTTATTTGCAACTGCAGCCTTATTAGCAAATATGGTATTAACAATCGGTTTAATGTCATTAATTGGTGCAACTTTAACAATGCCAGGTATAGCAGGGATTGTGCTGTCTGTTGGTATGTCTGTTGATGCTAACGTATTGATTTATGAGCGTATTAAAGAAGAAATTCGTAATGGTCGTTCAATTCAACACGCAATCCACGAGGGCTATAGCGGTGCGTTTTCAAGTATTTTTGACTCAAACTTAACCACTATTTTAACTGCTATTATTCTTTATGCAGTAGGAACAGGTCCAATTAAAGGTTTCGCAATCACACTTTCATTAGGGGTGATGATCTCAATGTTTACCGCAATTATTGGAACTCGTATGCTAGTGAACTGGCGATATGGTGGTAAACGAGTGAGTAAATTGTGGATTTAAGGAAGAATAAAATGGCAAAAAAAGAACAAAATGCAGCAGAGATTAAGCTTCCTTATAAGCTAATCCCATTTATGAAATACCGAATGGTCGGTTATCTTTTTTCTTTGGTTGTAATCGCTTTTAGCTTATTTTTTATTGTGACTAAAGGCTTAAACTGGGGATTAGATTTTACTGGCGGTACAGTTATTGAAACCACTTTTTCACAATCAGCAGATTTGGGAAAAGTACGTTCAGAGTTAGATAAAAATGGTTATGGTAGTGCAATAGTACAAACTTTAGGTGGCACAAAAGATTTAATGATCCGTCTACCTGCTGCGGAAGCAGACAGTAAAGTGAGTACTAATGTCATTAATGTTATTCATCAACATATTGATCCGAAAGCACAAATTAAAAGTGCTGAGTTTGTTGGGCCAAATGTGGGTAAAGAATTAACAGAAAGTGCTATTTACGGAACACTCGCAACATTAGCAATGCTATTAGTCTATGTTGGATTACGTTTTGAATGGCGTCTAGCAGTGGGTGCAATTGCAGCACTATTCCACGATGTTATTGTGACTATCGGCTTTTTCTCATTGCTACAAATTGAGATTGATTTAACCTTTGTGGCGGCGATCTTATCCGTTGTGGGTTACTCACTGAATGATAGTATCGTGGTTTTTGACCGTGTACGTGAAAACTTCCGTAAAGTACGTCGTTCAAATACCATTGAAATTGTCGATATTTCATTAAGCCAAACGCTATCTCGTACCTTGATGACCTCATTAACAACCTTAGTTGTGGTATTAGCTCTATTTTGGCTGGGTGGTTCAACCTTACATAGCTTCTCATTAGCATTATTAATCGGTATCGCATTTGGTACCTATTCCTCAATCTACATTGCAATTGGCATTGCATTAAGATTAGGTTTAACTCGTGATCATATGATCCCACCTGTTGTGGAAAAAGAAGGTGCAGATCAAGAAGCCTTTATTAATTATTAAGGTTTAATGATCAATGTGTAATTAAGGCAGATTAATTCTGCCTTTCTTTTATTATCAACATTGTTATTAAAGTTTATTCAAATTGGAAAATATTATGCTAGCGATTATTTCTCCTGCAAAAACATTAGATTACAAAACACAACCCCCTAATTTTGCAAAAACTCAACCACAACTGACCGCTTATAGCCAACAGCTAATTGATATTTGTAAACAGCTTTCTCCTCAAGATGTTGCGAGTTTAATGAAAATCAGTGATAAATTGGCAACCTTAAATGCAGTACGATTTGCAGAATGGCAGTTGGAACATAATGAGAATAATGCTAAACAAGCACTATTTGCCTTTAAAGGGGATGTTTATACAGGACTTGATGCAACGAGTTTAACCACAACTGAAATTGAGTTTGCTCAATCTCATTTAGCTATTTTATCAGGGTTATATGGTTTGCTTAAACCATTAGATTTAATGCAACCTTATCGTCTTGAAATGGGAACAAAATTAACTAACCCAAAAGGTAAAAATTTACATGATTTTTGGGGCAGTGTGATTACACAACAAGTACAAAAAACTCTTGATAAACAAGGGGATAATGTTCTGGTTAATCTTGCTTCTGACGAATATTTTAATTCAGTAAAAACCAAAGAGTTAAAAGCAACAATAATCAAACCGATCTTTTTAGATGAAAAAAAGGGAAAATTCAAAACCATTAGTTTTTATGCCAAAAAAGCACGTGGAATGATGGTGCGTTATATTTTGAAAAATCAATTAACGGAAGTTGAAAAATTAAAAGAATTTAATTTAGGAGGCTATTGGTTTGATGAAGATAGCTCAACGGAAACAGAATGGGTCTTTAAACGTACTGAAATTGAAGCTTTAGCTTATAAAGAAATGGGTAGCAATGGCTAAAGGTTAAGTATATGAAAAAATTAAAATTTTTTATTTTTGCAAATTTTTGTTTATATCTGACCGCTTGTGTAAGTTATGGTTCTCAGCAACCACAGAAATTATCTTTTAATATTCCTCAAAGTATAAAATTTGATGGAAAAGAATATATAAAATCAAATCATAGCCGATTAGAAGGTATGGAACATATTGTGTATTTATCTAACAATAAAAAGGTCAATACTGAGAATTGGCAACAGGCTATTTTTATATTTTTAGATAATAGTGTAGCAGTGAGACCTGCAATCTCTTTAAAAGAACGCCTTAACATACGTAAAAATATTTATAAGTCACAGCATAAAATATTAGCAGATTTAATCATCAACAATGCGGAATTACAAAGTAAAATTATTTCCCCTCCTACAGAAAGAGAGCATAATATTTTATTAGAAGTTTCTCGAGGACGTAATTCACAATGTGGATTTGGTGAAATACAATATGCAATTAAGCGGTTAGATTTTGCAAAAAATTTACCAAATGTGACCGCTTATAAAGCCGAAGTAAATGAAATTGCAACGCAGTTTGCACAGCTAAAATGGCAGATTAAATGCCAATAGCCGACATATATAGAAACCTAGTATGAAAATGAGTAAAAATAGATGAGTATGGAAACAAATCACAATGAAATAAACAAAAAGCTAGCACAGCAATATAAAACGCTGGTTAATCGTTCTGCGATGTTTGCAATTATAGTATCAAGTTCATTACTATTGATTAAAGGCGTAGTTTGGTGGATCACGGACTCTATCTCCATTCTTGCTGCAATGACTGATTCATTATTTGATATGCTAGCTTCTGTTACTAATATTTTAGTGTTACGCTTTGCATTGCGACCTGCCGATGGCAACCACAGCTTTGGTCACGGTAAAGCAGAATCCCTAGCTGCAATGGTACAAAGCACCTTTATCACAGGTTCAGCACTCTTTTTACTCTTACAAGGTTTCCATCGCTTAAGTGAACCACAATTTATTAAACAAACAGAGTTAGGGATTATTATCAGTGTTGTCTCGATTGCGTTAACTGCGGTATTAGTACTGTATCAATACAAAGTATTAAAAGTGGTAAACAGTCCCGTTATTCAAGCAGATATTTTAAATTATCAAACAGACATTTTAATGAATTTTGCGATTTTAGTGGCAATGGGATTAGATATGTATGGCTTCGTTTATGCTGATGCACTCTTTGCTATAGCAATAGCTCTCTACATTATGATCAATGCTATCAAAATGTCGTGGGAAGCCATTCAAACCCTTCTTGACAGAGCATTGTCAGATGAAGAGGTAAAGCAAATATTTGACATTGCAGAACATCACCCAGATGTATTAAGTATTCACGATTTACGCACCCGTCAATCTGGCGCAGTGCGTTTTATTCAACTCCATTTAGAACTGGATGATAATCTTCCTCTTGTAGAAGCCCATCATATTACCGATAGTTTAGAGAAAAAACTCCTAACGGCTTTTCCTATGTCGGAAGTGATCATCCATCAAGAGCCAACATCGGTAGTGTTAGTTGAAATGGCACAAATGAAGGAAAATAATTAATGTATCAAGCTATCGCCAAATTTAGTTATCCCTATTTTGATGAAGATTTTACCGCCCTTATTTTTAGAGTCATAAATCAATGGCGAGCCAATGGGCAAATGATAGGACGAGAAGCTGGTGTCACCCATTTTCAAAGTGTTGATGACGCTTTTTTTCAGGTTAACTTATCTATTCCTAGACAAGATAGCCTAGCAACAAAATATAACAGTAAAGAAGTAAACAGCGCATTACATAAAGCAGAAAAGTATGGCGTTAGCCTTGCAAGTGTTGAAATTGTCGGTAAAGATTATCGAGCAGATATGACCTGTAGCCAACAGAATGGCGATTTTTTCATCTTATATACCACCCATTTAGACTCCTGCTCACCTGTATTTAATAGCCAGCATTTTTTACCTATACCACTGTATGAAATCACCCATTCAAATCAGGAAATGGCACAACAAATTTTAAAATGGCAAGAAGATTGGCAAGCCTGTGATCAACTTCAAATGAACGGCTTAACCTTAGAACAAATTGCAGTGCAACAAATTTCACAGCATAACAGTGAGTTATCCCTCAGAGGCAGACAACTTTGTAATCAAATTCAACAAAGTACTCAAACCCCAACTTATTACTACCTTTACCGCTTAGGCTCTGACGAAGAGCAAGAGTATAATCGCAAATGTCCAAGTTGTAATGGAGAGTGGAAATTACCTCAACCGATTCACGAATTTTTTTATTTTAAGTGTGATAAATGCCGTTTAATCTCTAATTTGAGTTGGGAAGTATTATAATTACTGCTATAATCCAACAGGTTTTTTAACAACATTATTTAAGGAAATTTTTATGGCAGATTTTAATAAAATTTTAGATGCAGGTGATGTAGATGGCGGAATTATTAACGTCGTTAATGAAATTCCAGCAGGAAGCAACCACAAAATTGAATGGAATAGAGAACTGGCTTGTTTTCAACTAGACCGTGTTGAACCAACCATTTTCGCAAAACCAACCAACTACGGTTTTATTCCACAAACACTAGATGAAGATGGTGATGAATTAGACGTATTACTCGTCACAGATCAACCATTAGCAACAGGTGTTTTCTTAGAAGCAAAAGTAATTGGTGTAATGAAGTTTGTTGACGACGGCGAAGTAGACGATAAAATCGTTTGTGTTCCAGCAGATGACCGTAACAACGGAAACGCATACAACACATTAGCAGATTTACCAAAACAGCTAATTTCACAAATCGAATTCCACTTTAACCACTACAAAGATCTTAAAAAAGCAGGCACAACTCAAGTAACCGCTTGGGGCGACGTTACAGAAGCTAAAAAAGTGATCAAAGAAGCAATTCAGCGTTGGAATGATAAGTAATTTATAAATCAACAATATAGAGACGTAGCCTGTATGCTACGTCTTTTTTTTGATTCTTGAATCCCGAGACCGATGTCCTGCTTCGATATTCCACTCGCTTCGCTCATTAAATCCTCCCCTACAAAACCATTTATAAATCAAAAATTTATAAAGATATACCGTAGGGGAGGATTAGCAAACTTGTTTGCGTATATCCTCCCGCTGCTTGATATAAAATCTCCACAAAACATCATAAGACATAATCATAGCGGTCACATTCCAATCAAAATTTACAAATTAGATCAATAATATAGAGACGTAGCATGCTACGTCTCCGTTCTCGGTTACTGAGCCTGTCGAAGTATAAGAGAACGCTCACTAAACTAATTCAGAGCTCAAACACCTAACACTTCGACAAGCTCAGCGATCGGTGTTTGATTGGTTTTGTGATTTTAATTTAGCTTACGGGAAGATATTCCACTCGCTTTTCTCATTAAATACTCTCCTGTAAATTATTTATAAATCAAAAAGTTATAAAGATCTACCGTAGGGGTGGATTAGCAAACTTGTTTGCGTATATCCTCCCGCTGCTCGACGTCTCCGTTCTCGGTTACTGAGCCTGTCGAAGTATAAGAGAACGCTCACTAAACTAATTCAGAGTCCAAACACCTAACACTTCGACAGGCTCAGTGACCGGTGTTTGGTTAGTTCGGTGATCGATGTTTACCGTTCTCGGTTACTGAGCTCGGTTATTGAGCCTGTCGAAATATCGAAGTATAAGAGAACGCTCACTAAACAAGTTCAGTGCCCAAACACCTAACACTTCGACAGGCTCAGTGATCGGTGTTTGATTGGTTTTGTAGTTTGAAATCTAGCTTGCGGGAAGATATTCCACTCGCTTCGCTCATTAAATTTTTCCCTACAAACCATTTATAAATCAAAATGTTATAAAGATCGACCGTAGGGGAGGATTAGCAAACTTGTTTGCGTATATCCTCCCGTTGCTTGATGTCTCCGTTCTCGGTTACTGAGCCTGTCGAAGTATAAGAGAACGCTCACTAAACTAATTCAGAGCCCAAACACCTAACACTTCGACAGGCTCAGTGATCGGTGTTTGGCTAGTTCTGTGATCGATATCCTTCACTTCAATGTTCCCGTTCTCGGTTACTGAGCCTGTCGAAGTATAAGAGAACGCTCAAAGAACCAAATCCCGTGCCCAAACACCTAACACTTCGACAGGCTCAGTGATCGGTGTTTGGCTAGTTCCGTGATCGATATCCCTCGCTTCGATGTCCCATTTCGATATTTCCCCGCTTTGGTTCCCTGAGCTAGGTTACTGAGCCTGTCGAAGTATAAGAGAACGCTCACTAAACTAATTCAGAGCTCAAACACCTAACACTTCGACAAGCTCAGCGACCGGTGTTTGACTAACCCTGTGATCGATATTTCACACACCCCCTAATTCAAAATCACCCCATTTCCACTCTAAATTGTCTATTTTTCACCCAAATAACCTCCATTACTACGATTTTGCTTGCGTTTTTTTTTTTTTTTTTACAATCGGGAAGTTTATACATATTTTTTAACAAAATATTCACGAGGCGGTAAAAGGAATTTACATCAACCTCAGCAAAGTCCTAAGGAAAGGATATCAACTAAAAAGGATACCTGACTATGAACAGCATCTACAAAATCGTGTTTAACAAAGCAACACAAACTTTCACCGCCGTAAGCGAATTAGCTAAAGGCGCCACAAAAACACAAAGCCAATCAACAAAACAAGCGGGTACATTTTTACCAAAATTTGCAAAAATTGCGTTATTAGTAACAGTTACTATTAGTGGAGGACTTTTTTCAGGGAATGCTTACGCCACACCAACAGTAATTGCTGGAAATTCAACTGCAACAGGAGCAAATTCTATTGCTGGAGGAACTCAATCGATAGCTTCTGGGCAAGATTCTATAGCATTGGGACTTGAAAATAAGGCAACTAAAAGAGGTTCAGTAGCGATAGGAACATATGTAGAATCAACTGGAGAATTTTCAGTATCCATGGGACAGAAAACAAGAGCGAAAGGGAATAATTCCGTAGCTTTCGGTTTTGATACCGAAGCTATTGGTTCAGGTTCACTTGCAATGGGAAATGGATCAATTTCTCAAGGATATAATTCAGTAGCGGTAGGTACAGAAACCAAAGCTTCAGGAGCATCTTCTGTTGCTATGGGATATCAAACAAAAACTTCGGGCTTAGGTGCTTTTTCTATAGGTGTTTTATCAGACTCAAAGGGTTATGGTGCAGTAGCTTTAGGAGGAAGCAAATCAAAAGGTTCTCTTTCAACTTCATTGGGATATGATTCGGAAGCAATAGGAGCAGGTTCATTAGCGACGGGAGGTATTCTAAATGCAGATCTAGATGGAAAAACAATAATAGGAGTTCCTCAAAAAGGAGGAGTTGCCTACACAGCAGGCTCAATGGCACTCGGAACTGGAACAGTTGCTGGAGTTGAAAATGGAAAACAAGAAGCATTTGCGATGGGTTACAGAGCAAAAGCAACGGGTGATAAATCAATGGCCTTAGGTTTTGGTGCTGTAGCAAATAATGTGGGTTCAGTAGCTTTAGGTAGAGAAACAACAGCGTCTGGACAACATTCAATAGCAACTGGTTATCAAACAACAGCTTCAGGAGAATATTCTATTGCTAGTGGGGTAAGTAGTAGAGCGGAAGGAATAGGTTCAGTTGCTATAGGAACGGAAGCTGTTTCTAAAGGAAATTACTCTATAGCATTAGGAAAAAAATCTAAAACAGATGGTTGGTCATCTATGGCAATAGGTTTTGATAACGAAGCTAAAGGAGGAACAAACTTAGCTTTAGGTCATAGAACAAAAGCTTTACAAGAATCAGCTTTTACAATTGGTTGGGGAAGTACTGCGGAAAATTATCATTCTTATGCTTTTGGTAAAGGATCATTAGCTAGAGGTCAAGGTTCACTCGCTATGGGGGGTAATGGTTCGGCTGGTGGTAGTGCTGAGGACAATTTAGGAGGACAAGCTTATAGTCGAGGTTCAATAGCGATAGGTTCAGGGACAGTCGCAGGTGTTAACAATGGAAACCAAGAAGCCGTCGCAATGGGCTACCGTGCTAAAGCCGTTGCAGACAAAACCCTTGCCCTAGGTTTTGATGCCAAAGCAGACCACACAAACTCAGTTGCCTTAGGTTCAAACGCAGAAACCAGAGACTTTACACAAGTAGATGGAACAGAGGCTATAAATGGTCTTAAATACAAGGAGTTTTCAGGTATTGCAGATGGTGTGGTGTCTGTGGGTAAAACCGCTTACGAAAAACAAATTATTAATGTTGCACCGGGTGAAATCTCTCAAACTTCAACGGATGCCATTAACGGCTCACAACTTTATGCAACTACTATTGTATTAGGCAATGTCGCTACCTCAGTAAAAGACAATCTAGGGGGTAATGCCGCCATAGATGAAAATGGCAATATTACTTTCACTGATATCGGTGGCACAGGTAAAGACACCGTTCAAGAAGCCATTGCATTTAATAAAGGGAATATTGAGACCAATACTGCAAATATTGAGGGAAATCGTACCGCTATCGCTACAAAAGCAGATAAAGATGCCGATAACTTGAGTGTTGCTGATGTGAATGCTTGGACAACTAAGTTAAATAACGAGGCGGATTTAGCCGCACCAAAAGGCAAATTAGTGACCGATACCCAAGTGAAAGATGCACTAGATACCAAACTGGAAACGGGTGATATCAAGAGCAGTGATAAAACTGTGGGTATCACCACTGCAGCAGGCAACGTGGATTTAAGGGTAAATCTTGATAATACCAGCTTAACTAAAAACGGTAATGGGGTGATTGGTATTAAGGACGGTGGCGTAACTACCGCTAAAATTGCCGATGGCAATGTCACAAAAGCAAAATTAGCCGATGATGTTACCACTATTTTAGATAAAGTAGGCACAGGTGCGATTGAAACCGCTAATCACAATACTGTTACTGGGGATGTGGTAAAAACCTATGTTGATGGCAAAGTTGCGACAATTAACACAGAAGTGACTAACTTAGGCAATACCGTTAATACCTTAGGTGACACTATTACTCACGTAGGTAAAACCTCAAAAGAGACCGTGAAAGCAGACAATGGCAGTGGTATTAATGTTAAAACAACCCCTGCCACCAATGAGAAAGGCGCAATCTTCACCTTATCGTTAGATGAAGATGAAGTGAAAGCATTAGCGGGCACCACAAACCTTGACACCACCTATTTAAAAACAGACGGTTCAAATGTGGCTAACAAAGCCACCTTTGGTGACCAAGTGGGTACAGACACTTTAGGGACTTCCACAAAATTAGCGCAAATCAAAGCGGTGAAAGCGGTGGATGATAAAGTCAATACGAATACACAAGATATCACCGACTTAGAAGAGAGTGTCACCACAAAACTGGCTAAAAAAGCCAATCGCAATGCCACAAACTTAAATGCGAATGATGTAGCGGCGTGGAAAGCGAAAATCGATACCAACTCCATTGAAACGGTTACCGCAGGTGAGGGTATTGATGTCTCTGGTGGAACAGCTGCGACAAACAAAGAATGGGTAGTGGCACTATCACAAAAGACCAAAACACAATTGGAAAAAATTGATGATAATGCCGCTGCTTTAGCAGGTAAAGCCAATATCAGCTTAGATAACATTTCTTCAGATGGCACGATGGTGATTAAAAATGCCGCAAGAGATGCCGTAGAAGTGGCGGTTAATCCCGCGACAGAGGGTGTCTTAAAATTAGTGAAAACCGCTTCAACGGCAAATCACAAAGACACCTACACCCTATCGATTGACGAGACGAAGTTAAACGACAAAGTCGCTGAAACCTTTGCGAAAAAAGATGCCAGTAACTTAACTGATGGCGATATAGCGGATTGGAAACAAGCCCTTGATATCGGTAATATACTCACACAAGCGAATTTAGCTGACCGTTTATTATTAACAGGCTCGAATGTTGGCAGTGATGACAATAAAGTGAAGTTTGGTAAAAACGTCGGTAAAGGTGAGATTACTGGTGAGACCACCCAACTTGTTCAAGAGAAAGCAGTAAAAGCTTATGTTGATGCGGTTGATACTAAAGTGACAGACTTAGGTACTACGGTAACTAATTTAGGTGATACATTAACCACTGAAATCACAAAAGTAGGCAAAACGTCTAAAGAAGAAGTGAAAGCAGTGGCTGGTAGTGGAATTACGGTCAAAACGACAGCTGCAACGAATAAAAAAGGTGCTATCTTTACTTTAGATTTAGATGCAGCGAAGGTAAAAGACATCGCTGGAACCACTAATCTTGCAACAGACTACTTAAAAGTAGATGGTACAAATATTGCAGGTAATAAAGTTGCCTTTGGTGGCAATATAGGTACAGCAACTTTAGCGGATACGACTGAGTTAGCACAAATCAAAGCCGTGAAAGCGGTAGATGATAGGGTTACAGCTAATGCGACTGCTTTAGGTAATAAAGCTAATGTAGATTTAAGCAATCTTACGTCAGCGGGTACCACAGTTATCAAAGATACAGCAAGAAGTGCCGTAGAAGTTGCAGTTAATCCAGCTAACGATGGCATATTGACTTTAGCGAAAGCCACGGCAAACAACAAAGACACCTACACCTTATCAATTGATGATACGAAGTTAAATGATAAAGTCGGTGAAACTTTTGCGAAGAAAGATGCAAGTAACTTAACAGACCCTGCAGATGTAGGTAAATGGAAGAAAAAACTGGGCATTGATGGTTTAGCGACTAACGCAAATATTGCCAGCAAGCTTGAAGCGGATGACATCATCAGTACAGATAAGACTGTGGGTATTGATACAGCCACAACGGCAGGCAAAGTTGACTTAAAAGTGAACCTTGATGGCACGACTTTAACTAAAGATGGAAATGGTGTAATCAGTCTTGCAGACAACGCAGTGACAACGGCTAAGATTTTAGACGGTAATGTGACAAAAGCGAAGTTAGCGGGAGATGTTACTAATATTCTGGATAAAGTTGGAACAGGTGCGATTGCAGATGGTAATACCAATACTGTGACAGGTGATGTGGTTAAAACTTACGTTGATACAGCGACAACAGGTAAACTTAACAAAGATGACCTGAATGTGATTGAAAGTGATGATATCACAGTAAGCAATGCTGGAGACTTAACCAAAGGTAAAGTTACTTTAAGCCTTAAAGCCGATAAAGTGAAAGAGTTAGCAGGAACAACAGACCTTGCAACTACTTACTTAAACGTAAGCGGCGCGAATGTAGGTGACAAAGCAACCTTTGGTGGCAATGTAGGTACAGCAACCTTAGCGAATAGGACTGAGTTAGCCCAAATCAAAGCGGTGAAAGCGGTAGATGATAAAGTGGCAGGTAATACTCAAACTATTACTAATTTAGGAGACCAAATCACCAACGTAGGCAAAACCTCGAAAGAAGAAGTGGCGATTGTTAAAGACAGTGGTTTAACACTGGCGAAAACAGCTGCAACAGCCAATAAAGGGGCAGTGTATACGTTAGGCTTAGATGCGGCGAAAGTGAAAGAGGTGGCAGGAACCACTGACCTAGCAGCAGATTTAGCGGCGAAAGCGAACACAGATGCAAGTAACTTAACAGACCCTGCAGATGTAGGTAAATGGAAGAAAAAACTGGGCATTGATGGTTTAGCGACTAACGCAAATATTGCCAGCAAGCTTGAAGCGGATGACATCATCAGCACAGATAAGACTGTGGGTATTGATACAGCCACAACGGCAGGCAAAGTTGACTTAAAAGTGAACCTTGACGGAACGACTTTAACTAAAGACGGAAGTGGTGTAATCAGTCTTGCAGACAACGCAGTGACAACGGCTAAGATTTTAGACGGTAATGTGACAAAAGCGAAGTTAGCGGGAGATGTCACTGATATTCTGGATAAAGTTGGAACAGGTGCGGTTGCAGATGGTAATACCAATACTGTGACAGGTGATGTGGTTAAAACTTACGTTGATACAGCGATTGATAAAGTTGGAAAAGCCAAAGACGGTAGAGACGGTCATATCGGTGTTGACGGCAAAGACGGCATAAGTGGTGTCGGCATTGACGGAAAAGACGGTATTTCAGTTAAAGGTGCTAAAGGTGAAGTGGGTATCAACGGAAACGATGGTATTTCTATTAAAGGCGAAGACGGCAAAGATGGCTCAATCGGCTTAAGTGGAAAAGACGGCATTACCGTTAAAGGAAAAGACGGTGAAAACGGCGTCACTATCAAAGGTGAAGACGGAGCCAATGGCACCAACGGTGTAATCGGGCTTAATGGCCACGATGGAATCGACGGAAAACCTGCAAAAGACGTGTCAGCTGATATCAAAGTGGTTAATGGTAGACCGGGTGTTAATGGTAAGGATGGAGACAGCTTAACCCGTATTATTTACGAAGATGAAGCAGGAGACACCCATACGGTTGCCACAATGGATGATGGCCTAGCCTTCCAAGGTGATGCAGGTGATAAAGTCACCCGTAAGCTCAATGACACCTTAAATATTAAAGGTGGCGTAACAGCAGCAAACGAACTCACTGATAACAATATTGGTGTGGTTAATGATGGTGCGAACGGTTTAGCGATTAAATTAGCGAAAGAGCTCACGGGTATTTCGTCAATTGCTAACACAGCAGGTGGTGGAAAACTGACATTAAGTGATACAGAGAATAGCGTATCAGTCAATGGGGGCAGAATCACTAATGTAGGCGATGCCACAGCAGATACCGATGCGGTTAACTACAAACAGTTAAAAGCACTGAACAAGGGTCAAGGTATTGATGTTGATAAATGGAAAGATGCAATATTGCCAACCATTAGCTTCTTTAGTGGTAGCACGGGTACGGGCGCAAATTATAAACAGGGTAATACTGAAGAACAATTTGACTTAAGTAAACTTGCCTTTGACTTTGGTGATGGCTTAAAAGTGGAAAAACAACAAAGCAAAGACGGTAAACAAATTGCCCATATCACGTTAGATAAGGACGCATTGAAAAATGACCCTGACTTTAAAGGTGCGAAAGGTGATGACGGTGCCGCTGGTGCGGATGGAGCCGATGGTCAATCTGCTTATGAGATTTGGAAAGCACAACCAGGTAATGGCACTAAAACACAAGATGACTTCTTGGCTGCTTTAAAAGGTGACAAGGGTGATAAGGGTGATAAAGGCGATAAAAGTGACAAAGGCGATGCAGGCAACGGCAATGGAGGCAATGGTGCTGAAATCAAGGTTGCTGTAACAGACGATGTTGTATTAGACAAGGATAATCTCTCAAAAGAGGAAGTCGTGAGCAACAATGGTGCCTTAAGCATCAAAGTCGGTAAAAACCTTAACGCCAAAACGGTGATGAACGGCAATGATAAACAGCTGGTTATTTCCACCACACCTGAAATCAAAGTGGATAAAGTCACTGTGGGCAATATCACCTTAAACCAATCCGGTTTAACAGTGAAAGAAGGTACTGATGTCAATATTAATATGGGTGGAAACCAAATCCACAATATTAAAGCGGGTACTGCACCAACGGATGCCGTGAATGTGTCTCAATTAGCGAAAGTGGAAGAGTCACTCTCTACCCGTATTGACAGTGTAGAAAAAGCCGCAAGCGGCGGTACTGCGAGTGCGATGGCATCAGCCAGCTTACCACAGGCTTATGTACCGGGTAAGAGTATGGTGTCATTAGCGGGCGCGAGTTATGACAAATCAAGCTCAATGGCCGTAGGACTGTCTTCTATCTCTGATAATGGAAAATGGATTATCAAAGGAAACATTAACGCGAATACCGAGAAGAAATTTGGTATTGGTGTCGGTGTTGGCTACCAATGGTAATGTAACACAGGACGGAAGAGGCACACTCTCTTCCCGTCCAACCTAGCAGGTGGTGGTTGAGAACAACTTGGGGGTTACTAGTCCTCTCTCTCAATAACACTTAACCACCACAGCACTCACCCCTTTCATTTGGAAGGGGTGTTTTTTTATGGTGTAAGGAAAGTGTTTACAGAACGAGTTCGGAGCGTAACACCTCACACTTCGACAGGCTCAGTGACCGGTGTTTGATGACTGAATGATGTCTCTGAATTCAGTGCTGAGTATTGGATTAGTTTGAAATTACACTTGATATTTTGTTTTATCACCAATATCAAAATGTAACGGCATTCTCCATTTTTGGAAGGCTAATACTATAAATAAAATGCCAACAATTAAAGAAAAAATCTGAATAGCCAAAGCTGAATCTAGCTGTACACAGAGCCATAGTATCGCAACAAAGATCGGTTGTAGGTTAAGTAGTGGTACTTTAAAACAAAAATACTCTTTAAATGCCAGTCCTCCTAAGGTCACCAAAGCGCCTCCTAATGCTAATGCAGGGAGATCTAAAATGTGACACAATAGTGCTATCCAACTTGCAAATTGTAAGAGTAGGCGAAAATGTTTTAAATAAATATGTAGTGATGAAGCACAAAATATAGCCGAAACCAAAATGCCTAAATAGGCTATTTGAGGTTGATAAGGTAATAATAAAACCATTATACCTGCTAATACAAAACCTGAGCGATAAATAATAACTGTTAATGTATCCCAAATATCCATTGGTGATTTGATATGTGGATCTGCCATAATATTTCCTTAATTAAGAGTTAATTGCTCCATTAAACCACTTTGACGCTGTATTTTTGCATTTACCATTTGTCGCCATATTTTTTCGTTTCCAAAAAGCGTAAATTGATTTTTGGCTCGTGTAATGGCAGTGTAGAGGAGTTCCTTTGTCAAAATAGGCGAGTAAGTTAAGGGTAAAATGAGTAGGGTATGTTCAAATTCAGAGCCTTGTGATTTATGTACTGTCATTATGTAAGCCATTTCGTAATTTGGTAGTCGGCTAGGGGTGATGCTATGTGGTTTGCCATTCATTGTGGTTTCAAAATAAACACGTAAATGCCCTTGTTCATCGGGTAAAATAAGCCCAATATCACCACTGTAAATATGAGATGATGGCGTATTTTCGGTAATCATAATCGCTTTACCACTGTAATTTTCACGTTGATGGGAAAAATGAATGAGATTTTTTAAACGTAGTGCTTCCGCAATACGCTCATTCAGTTTTTCAACACCAAAATTACCTACTCGTAGAGCAGATAAAAAACGCACTTTATTAAAGGCAGTAAAAATGTGTTCCACACTAACAGAGTCAGGGTTTTTATTACGTTGTTTAACAAGGGCTAAATAGTCAGTGTACAGCACAACGGCACGATTAATAATTTGTTGAATACAATGTTCTTCCCATTTTATTTTTTCACTAAATTGTGTTGCTGCTTGATATTCAACCAAATGAAGGTCGGCAAATTTTGCAAAAAGTTGCCATGATGTGACCGCTTGTTGAGCATTAATTTGGACACTTAAATGAAAAATACCTGAGTTTTCATTAAAACGATAGCTGTGTCTTAAATGGCAGAGTGAATCACAAATAGGTGGTGTTTGTGCATTGTTGGTAGCAAGCTGGTATCCTGTGACTTTATTCAAATATTGACAATGTTGCTCTGAATAACCCAAAGTAATGAACTCCCCTAATTCGCTCATTATATTACCTGCTTCCACAGAAGCGAGTTGGTCTTTATCACCTAGCATTATTAGTCGAGTGGTTGGAGGAAGCGCATTGATCATTTTTTCCATTAATGATAAATCAATCATTGAGGCTTCATCTACGACTAAGACATCTAAATGTAACGGATTATCACGATGATATTTAGGAGTATCACTTTTTGGCGAAATACCCAATAAACGGTGTAGGGTAAACGCATTGGTTGGAATCTGTAATTTGACTTCTTTAGGGAAATCGAAATAACGTAGATTATGACTAATAGATTCTTTTAAACGAGCAGTGGCTTTCCCCGTTGGTGCAGCTAAAATAATATTTAATGGTGCTAGATTTGCTTCTAACTGTTGCCATTGTAGAGCAAGTAAAATTTTAATAATAGTGGTGGTTTTACCTGTTCCTGGCCCTCCTGAAATGAGGGTGAATTTTTTATTTAATGCGGTTGCTACCGCTATTTTTTGCCAATCAATATCTGTTGTTTTAGTTTCTTGAATAAGAGGAAACAGCTTTTCTAAAGCGGTATCATTAGGTTTATTTTTTGCAAATTTTGGTTCTGATGTGACCGCTTGTTGGAGATAATTAGCAATACGATTTTCAGATTGCCAATAGCGATAAAAATAGAGCAGTTGATGTTGAAATAACATTGGAGCAATGCGATTAGGATTATCACTAAAAGCGGTATGATTGTGTAATATTGATTGCCATTGTAAGGGTGTTGCGTTGTCAATTTTTGCTAAAATTTGTGAATAAAAATCTTCAGGCAGATTTTTCCCTTTCAAATTAAAAGGATTATTAGCGATAGCAGAATCTAATCTTAATGCAGTATTACTTTGCATCACATTGTAGGAAATTAAGCCAGCCAGTAAGATAGCTAAATTTTGTTGTTGAGACGTATAAGAATAGCGCTGTTGTTTTTGATCTATCATTTTGGCAAATTGATAATTCAATTCACTGATAATATTTTGTTGTTTTAAACGTTCCAGTAAGGCCAACATAACGTGTCTATCCTGTTATAAACATTTTGCGGGTTTAGGTAAGCCTGCAATTTTAGTGGCTTGCTTGGCAGGTCCATTAGGAAATAGGCGTTGTAAATAACGGCTATTTCCTTTCTCTTGCCCAAATTTATTGGCTAAGGTTTTGACCAACATACGAATAGCTGGTGAAGTATTATACTCTTGATAAAATTCACGTACTACATTGATGATTTCCCAATGTTCATCAGTTAAAACTAACTCTTCATTTTGGGCAATGGTTTCGGCTAATTCAGGCGACCAATCAGAAAGATTTTTCAAGTAACCTTCATTATCTGTTGGGATTTGTTGTTGATTAAATTCAATAAAATTTGTCATTGTATAAAAACCAAAAAGGCGAATAAACATTCGCCTTAATATTTCAATAATTATCGATAGCTAATCTTAATAATTAGTCATCACCACGTAATGCACCTAGAATATTTAACAAACTCACAAAAATATTATAGATAGCAACATATAATTCAACAGTCGCTAAAATATAATTAGTTTCACCATTGTGAATAATGCGACTTGTGGTCATTAAAATAGCACCGCTTGAGAAAAGGATAAATAATGCACTAAGGGCTAAATGTAATGCTGGAATTTGCATAAAGATACTGGCAATCATTCCAATAATTAACACAATAAAGAGCGAAAACATCATTCCTGAAAGGAAAGACATATCTTTTTTAGTGGTTAATACATAGCCTGAACATGCTAAGAATACACCAGCAGTTCCTGCGAAGGAAAGTGTGACAACGTCACCCAATCCTGCTCCTAAATAGATATTGATAATTGGACCCAGTGTATAACCCATAAAACCTGTTAAGGCAAAAACACTCACAATTCCAAATCCACTACGAGCCGTTGCATTGGTTAAGAAAAGTAGACCATAAAAACCAATTAATAAGATCCAAGGGGACATTATTGGAGCATTGGTTACCATTGCTACAAATGCCATTGCTGCTGAGAATGCAAGGGTTAATGAGAGTAAAAAGTAAGTATTGCGTAGAACCTTATTCGTACTTAAAACAGATTGTTCTCTTGTATCAGTGACAATACGATTTTGTTGCATAAAATCTCCTTGAGTTACAACATTAAATTTAGCGTTAAGTTAACGATAATTGAGTAAAAAGTCAATAAAATACGAGGCAATTTAGTTATTTAAGCCAGGGATACCGCAAATCCCCCCCTCCCTAACCCTCCCCCGCAAGCGGAGGAGGGAATTTTTAGTTCATATTTATGGTTATACAATATTCCTCCCTCCGCTTGCGGGGGGAGGTTAGGAGGGGGGTAACAAGCTTCAAGAACGGCTCTTACTCTGATCTTTCAAAAAAGTATCAATAAAACCTCGTAAATTAATCCCTGCTGCACCTAAAAATATTAATAAAACACCCACAACTTGTAGGACCACTAAATGCACATCAAAATAAAATCTATCAATTAACAAGGCTAATACAGGGTATAAGAAAGAGAGTGAAGCCACTTTGTATGCCTCTAATTTTTGTATTGCTCCGTATAGTAAAATATACATCAAACCTGTGTGTACCACACCGAGTGTGATAATTGCTGTTATTTCTTGAAAATTTGAAGTGGAAAAAATCTCAAATTTTGCAAAGGGAAAAAAGACAAGGATGCCTAATGCCATTTGAAAGAATGCAATTAGCATTGGTGAAAATCCGACCAAATATTTAGCTGCAACAGAGGCAACGGCATATAACGTAGCTGCACCTAAGGCTTGTAAAATTCCTACAATATAAACATCATAAGTCTCAATTACTCCCACTTTGGTTGACGATATAAGATATAACCCAATAAAGGAAACTAATAGCCAAAATAGGATAGATTTGGTGATTTTTTCTTTAAAGAGTAATGCACAAATAAAGACCATCATAAAAGGTTGGGTATTATAAACCGTTGTGGCTACACCGATGGAGGCATTGTTATAAGCTGAAAATAGCAGATACCAATTTAATTGTAGTGCAATCCCTCCGATTAAGGATGAAACCCAAAAGACTTTAGTATATGTGGTCGATTTAAATAATCCTTTGTAAAAACAGATAAAACCTAAGACCAATGAACCAAATAAGCAACGGAAAAAAATCAAATTTGACGGTTCTTCCCCTGATAACACAACGGTCAAACCAATTGTCCCACAGATGACCATTGCAAGTAGCATTTCGATTAAGCCACGTTGTTGTTTTTTTATATAGGTTAATTCTTGCATTGTATCTCCAATTGTGTAAAAAATAGTAGAAACAAGTATAAAGAGGTGGTACAAAGATATGAATACAATAAATTACATAATTAGAATTAAAATCCTTTTTTTTATAATAAAATTTGTGCATTTGTATTTATTAAATAAATTTTATGGGATAATAAAAAGAAATACGAATAAGGTAGGGTATAACAATGGATAATTATGATATTAAAATTTTAAGATTATTACACGACAATGCACGTATAACAGTGAAAGAAATCAGTCAAAAAATACATCTCTCACAGCCGACTTGTGCGGAACGTGTCAAAAAGTTGGAATCTAATGGCATTATTCAAAATTATACAACAATGATAGATTGGCAGTCGTTGGGGTATAATTTATCTGCCATTGTCCGTATTAGACCACTGCCGAGTTATTTACAAAGGGTTGAAGCTTTAATTCAAGGGATGAATAATATTAGTTGGTGCTATAAAGTAACGGGAGATGATGCCTTTATTTGTCAATTGCTAATTAAATCAGTCACAGAGCTGGACGATTGTTTATCACCCATTTCACAAATTGCGATGACCAATACCTCTATTATAAAATCAGCCATTGTGAGTAATCAATTTTTAGATATTGAAACCAGTTTTTCTTAAATTAACCCAATAAAAAATCCACATTTGCAAATTTCTCAAGTAAAATAACCGCTAGCAAATAAATTTATCAAAATATAGGTAGTAAAAATGGCAAAGAAACCACAACAAGATTTTGAAACAACCCTAAAGCAATTAGAGGATATTGTGACCCATTTAGAAGCAGGGGATTTACCTCTCGAAGAAGCATTAAGTGAATTTGAAACTGCAGTGAAACTGGTTAAAAAAGGGCAGGAGCATTTACAAAAAGCAGAGCAACGTATTCAAATTTTACTGCAAAAAGATGAACATAGTGAATTATCAGACTATCAATAATATGGATGAACGATGCAATATTCTCTTTCTTTAGACTTAATTGAAAAGCAACAACGAGTAAACCAGTTTTTAGATAAACAGTTAAGTATTTATAAAAATGAGCCGTCACCTCTTGGTGAGGCAATGAGTTATGCCGTATTACTCGGTGGCAAGCGTATTCGTCCCTTTTTAGTTTATACCACGGGTAAATTATTGGGGGTGTCATTAGAAAAGCTAGATCACAGTGCCGCAGCCATAGAAGCTATTCACGCCTATTCCTTAGTTCACGATGATTTACCTGCAATGGATAATGATGAATTAAGAAGAGGGCAAGCAACCTGTCATATCGCTTTTGATGATGCAACAGCAATTTTAGCAGGAGATGCACTCCAAAGTTTTGCTTTTGAGTTGATTACTCAAGATCCACATCTTACAGCATCACAAAAGGTGGCACAAATTCAGATTTTATCTTATTCAGCAGGTGCCAAAGGAATGTGTTTAGGGCAAAGTTTGGATTTGTTGGCAGAAAATAAAAGTGTAGAGATTGAAGCGTTAAAATATATTCATCGTAATAAAACAGGGGCATTAATTGAGGCATCGATTTTAATGGGATTAAATGTGTCTGAGTATGCTAATGACCCACAAATTAAGCAATCATTAATTGACTATGCTAAGGCGATAGGTTTAGCTTTTCAGGTTCAAGATGATATTTTAGATATTATTGGTGATGCCGATAAAATCGGAAAAACAGTTGGTGCTGATGAGTCGTTAAATAAAAGTACCTATCCCAAATTATTAGGCTTAGATGGCGCAAAGGCTAAAGCTCAAAGTCTTTATCAACAAGGGGTAAATGCGTTAGATAAACTTCCTTTTGATACCACGGAATTAAAGGCGTTAGCAGATTTTGTCGTGAATCGAGAAAATTAAATATTTATATTTAGTGATAACCCATTAACACTAATAAGTTTTTAGTGTATTCAATCGCTTCACTACGGTTAGTTACACCTATTTTCTGATACAAATTACGAATATGGGTTTTAATTGTTGTCATTGCGACCACAAGTTCTTGAGAGATTTGTTCGTTGCTATAACCAGAATAAATTAACCCTAACACTTGCCATTCACGAGCAGTAAGAGGACTAATTTTCAACAGTTCAGGCACTTGTGGATTTTCAAGGAGCCTTTGAACAAATTGTTGATCAAAGTGTGCAAATTTATGACGATTATGTTGATTGATACTACGTAAAATAAATTGTGTTTTAGGCGTTGAAAACTCATCCAAAATATTCATTTGTAAAAGTTGGCGGATTTGTTGTGCCATCACATCGCCTTCAATCACAAAAGCACTAATAAAATTCGTTTGTTGGCTCATTTCCAATGCTCGAATTAAATCTTTTTGAGCTAACTCTTTTTTGTTTTTATGAACAAAAACTAAATTTCTTAAAATTAACGCACGTTGGATATCGCTGGTTAATTTTAAACTTTCTGCCGTATGTAAAATGGTATTTAAGATATCAAGTGCTTGTTCTGGTTTATTTTGTAATAAATAAGCACGTGCAATATTACGAGATTGACGCTGTGTAAAGTGGTTTGAGGATCTGGTTGGTAAAGTTGTTTTTACTAACCAGCTATCTAACTGAGAAGGATCATTGGTCATTTGAGCATAAAGCACCTGAATTTCATCCAATGTGGCAATCCAATCCTTATGCACGGGAAAATGATTAATCGAATGTTGGCACTGTTCAATTAAGCGTTTAGCATTATTGAGATCGCCACGTACTAATGAAATTTTAGTAAGCAAGGCGAGACATTGTAGCTTTTCATCTTCTTTTTCTAAAATATCTATCCCTGCGTTTGCCATTGCTTCGGCTTGGTCAAGATTGTGCCATTCCCATTGAATTTGTCCTTTTAAACGTAATAAAAATTCGTGCATTGGAATTTGATGAAAATTTTCTGCTTGCAGGGTGGTTTCTTTCAATAAATCATAGGCAGATTGTAAAAAGCCTTGAGCAGATAGAATTTCAGCTTGTTGCAACTTAGACCATAACCAATGATGATAAGTACGTTGTGAAAGTGCCATTTTTTCGACTTGCTTCATTTGTATCATTGCTTCTTTTAAATTACCACGACAATGTTGCGCTTCTGCAATAACAGAAATTGCCACAATTCGAGCATAGCTAAATTCTTGAGGAATAGTTAACAAGGCATTACTTGCCAGTTTATAAGCTAGCTCATCATCTCCTTCATTAATAGCGACTTGTCCTCTTAATGCATAAAATTTTCCTTGATAAGGTTCAGCAAGCGGTGAGTTTGTATTAAATTTTTGCAAAATACCACTGACTTCTTGATGACGATGCTGACTTTGTACTACCCAAGCTTTAAGTAAGACTAACGTTGGATCTTGCCACATTAATTCTGTAGGAAGGTGGTTTAAGCTATCTTCTAATAATTTTAATTGCCCCTGATGAAATAATGACCAGCCATATTGTTGAATAATTTTATATAATACTTGTGTATCAGTAACTTGTTGAGCGTGATAAATCGCCTCTTGGCAGAACCCTAATTTTAGCCATTCCATTGCCGCACATTGATTGAGTTTTTGCCATTCATCGGGTAATTCTAAACGACAACTTTGAGTTAAATAAGAGGATAAAATAGGGTGAAACTTCCACCAGATGCCGCCATCATTACTATCTATTCGCTGAATAAATAGTCCTTGTTTTTCTAATTCATCAAGCTTTTTAGCACTATTTTTATCTTGGGTAATCGCAATTGCTAAGCCCTCATTCATAGAATGTAAAATCGCACAACGTTGCATAAATTGTTTTAATTCAGGATCAATATAATGAAAAATCTCTTCATTAAGATAATCTGCAATATGGTGTTGATTAAGTTTAGCAAATAACTTTTGTGGTGTTTTAATAAGCTCGGTATTTTGTTTCAAAATAAAACTAATTAACTGTAATCCTGTTGCCCAACCTTCAACTTGTTCACATAAAGTAAATATCGCTTCTTGTGAAAAAGTATCATTTAACTTTAATTCAAGAAATTGTTTTGCTTCTTTATGTGTAAAAGCAAGCTGACTCATATTGATTTCTAATAACTGTTCGTGAATACGTAAGTTAGTAATACTAAGTGGTGGCGTTAAACGAGAAAGAATAATTAAATTCATTGTACTTGGCTGATTTTTTAACCAAAATCGTAACGCATTGTGAATTTCAGTGTTTTCAATATGGTGATAATCATCAATAATCAAACTAAAATTGACTTCGATATGATTTAATTTTACTAATAATTGTGAGAAATAATCAATTAAATCATTTTGATAGGTTAAATTTTCAGAGTCCATACCGCAGGCTTGCACTAATGCAGCAGTAAAATAGCGAGAAAATTGTTCAGCCTTATTATCACTTTTATCTAACGCATACCAACCAGTATGGCACTGGCGATCTTTCCATTGGGAAATAAGGGTTGTTTTGCCATAACCAGCAGGGGCAATAATGAGAGTGAGGGGATAAGAATGCACTTTATCCAATTCTGCCAATAAAAGCGTCCGTTCAATATTATGATTAGATTGCGTTTTATTTTGCTTACTTGAAATCAGTTTCGTTGGAATTAATTTCGCTAGTGACTGCATCCTACCTCCATTGTATTAATATTATGACTATAACCAAATACAGCCACCAAACAATTATTAATTTATTTGTTTACCTTACTTCTCTCTTCTCATTTTTGGCCAACCAATCATAATAAAGAAAATACCAAAGACTAACATTAGCATACAATACCAAACATAGGGAATAATATCTATTGGAGAAATCGAGCATAAGCCAGCCATTACTAATAATTGCCCACCAAATGGCGATAAACCACTAAATGCAGAAGAAAAGAGATCTAAAATAGAGGCAATTCTACTTCTATCTATGCCTATCTCATTACCGATATTTTTAGAAATAGGTCCTGATACAATAATTGAGATGGTATTATTTGTAGTGGCAATATCTAACAAACTGACAAGCGTTGCAATACTAAATTCCCCCGCTCTGACACTTTTTACATTTTTAGTTAAATGATAGAGCAGGAAATCAATGCCTCCTAGATATTTCATCAAGGCAACCATTCCGCCAACTAACACAGCAATTAATGCCATATCTTGCATCCAAACCATACCAGTATGAACGACTTTAAAAGTTTCTAATATCGTAAAATCATTATGAAAAACACCAATAATTAAACCTGATAATATACCTAATCCCATTACAGGAATAACGTGCATACCGATTAAAGAGAGAATAATAACAGTCATATAAGGCAGAATATTGATTACATTAAAATCAAGATGCTCAGTAGAAGCACTCGCATTAACGTCAACAAGAAGTAGTAATCCAATATTAATAATAATTGCTGGCAATACCATCAAGAAATTGACCTTAAACTTATCTTTCATACTCACTTCTTGAGTTCTGGTTGCAGCAATAGTGGTATCTGAAATAAAAGAAAGATTATCCCCAAACATTGCTCCGCCGATGACAATACCCGCAACTAATGGAATATCAACGCCTATTTTGCTTGCAATACCAATTGCAATCGGTGCTAAGGTTGATACTGTACCCATTGACGTCCCCATTGCAAAACTCAGAATGCAAGACACAACGAATAAACCCGGTAATATCATATTTGATGGCAAAATGCTCAATCCAATATTAACAATGGCATCAACGGCGTGCATTGAATTAGCCACACTATAGAATGCACCAGCTAACAGAAAGATGATAACCATCAATATGAGCGTCTCTTCTCCGCCTCCTTTACAAAAAATAGTCACTTTTTCTGTAAAAGAAATTTTATGCTCTTTATTATTTAAGAAAAAAGCAACTAAGCAACCGATGGAGATACCTACCATTATAGGCATTGTTTCAAAGCTTCCTGATAGTAACCTGACGAGGATATAAACAATTAAAAAAGCGAACAAAGGAAATAAACCTTTTATATTTCCTTTATTTGTATTAGAGCCATTTGGCATTTTATTTTTTCTCCATTGATAAAATTGTATGTACGGTTATGCTTAAATCAAACGACACAAGATAGTCAAAAATGGAGTTAAAATCAAGTTTCAATTTTTTGTCCACTGTGCTTATTTTTGATAACAATTTCAAAGAACAATAAACCTGCTTTATTTTCCAGTCCAAATAACCATCACTTTATCTTTTTCATACTGACGACTAAATGCAAAGTAATTTTTAGTTTCAAGGATTGTATTTTTTCCTTTTCCAACTGCAATATGTTTTTTTCTGAAATGGGTTAATTTTTTCCAATGGTTAAATAATGCTTGATGCTCTGGTTTGGTTACCAGTTCATATCTGAGCGTGTGCCTTGCAATGGATCTGATCCTGTTGCACCAAATGGACGAGCGGTTTCATCACCATAATAAATTTGTACTGCACCCGGAGAGAGCATTAATAAACTGCCTGCTATTTTTTGTTTGTTTAAATTTTGTTTACTCGCTTTATCAAAAAACAGCTCTGTATCGTGGGAAGAAAGATAACTTAACACATTAAAATCGGTTAATTTGTTGCTCATTAATTTATAGGTTTCTCCAATATTTGCAAAACAATCTAAGGATTTTTGAGCTTCATTTTGGAAATCAAAATTGATCATCGCATCAAAACCATTTTGGTAATAATCATTTTTCATTACGCCTAAACCCCACGCTTCTCCTGTCATCCAAAAATTATTACCAAAATTTTTGTGATTTTTTTGCCATTCTTTTAAAGCTTTTGAAGAGGCATTTTTTAAGGCGAGCCACGTACTTTTTTCAACGTGTTTCGCCGTATCAACACGAAAACCGTCAATACCATATTCACGTACCCAATCACTTAACCAAGTAATCAGATAATCACGTACTTTGGCATTGTCTCAATTTTTAGCATTAGTTTCTTTTTTTGCAAAAAATGCAGGTAATGTTACCGCTTGTTCCGCCTCTGTTTTCAAATCAGGTAATGAGGCAAGTGACATTTGCAGATCATTAAATTTTGCTCCATCATAATCGCCAATATCGGAACGCACCCAAGCTTTACCCCACCAGTTTTTCCAGCCTTCTTTATGACCAAAATGAATATATTCATTGAATTTATGCCAATTTTCATTGGCTTTTGGCGTCCAATCTGTCCATTTTTTACCCAATGTTTTTTCGGCTTCTTGATCATCTAAATAAAGTTTACCAAACTTAAACTGTTGCATATCCGCCAACGTTGCATAGCCAGTATGGTTCATTACGATATCAAATAGTACACGAATACCTTTTTTATGGGCTTGATCAACAAATGCTTTTAACTCTTGCTCTGTCCCCATATTGGCATCGAGTTTTGTCCAATCTAGATGATAATAACCGTGATAGCCATAGTGCGGAAAATCCCCTTGAGAGCCACCACCAACCCAACCGTGAATTTGCTCTAAGGGTGAGCTGATCCAAATAGTATTGATACCAAGATCGGCTAAATAATCTAATTTTTGGGTTAAGCCTTTGAGATCGCCACCGTGAAAAGTACCAATTTCTTGTCTTCCATCATTTTTACGTCCATAACTATGATCATTGGCAGTATTGCCATTATAAAAGCGATCAGTCAGTACAAAATAAACAATGGCATTATGCCAATCAAAAGTAGGTTTAATCATCGAATTAGCAGGCTCTAAAAGTAATAATCCGTTCGCATTAGGATCAGGTAACATTGTTACTTTTCCCTGCTCTACGGTCGCCACTTTCCCTGAATAGAAATCTCGTATTTTTTCACCATTTTTAAAAGTGGAAGATACATCAATAGTCACTGGTTTTTTATTCCAGACAGGGCAAGTTTTTACTATTTTTTTAGGTGGTTCGATAGGTTTAACCGTTACTTTTAATGTAGGAGTAGCCTCTTGCATATTGATAATTGCGATATATTGCCCTTTTCTAAAAATACGCAGATTTACCTTTTTATCCTCACAAGGAACAAGGGATAAAGCGGTATTTAACTTGATATTTTTTTCAGGCTGATAGCATTTTTTATCAAAATGAAATTGTAGTGGATAATTACCTTTTTCCAAATCTGCTCTAGCTTGAAAAACAGACTTTTGCTGTTTTTCAAAATGAGGAAACAGTGTGTTTTGCCATTGTTCAGCATAGGCAATGCTCGATATAACGGCAGGTAATAATAACCATTTTTTCATTGTGCCACTCCTCGAATATTATTTCTTAGCAGCAACTTTTTTAAGGAATATTTTACGTGGTTGCGTTAATCCTAACTGTTCTGCTTCCTTCTACTTTTTGAGTGCGTTTTGAGGTTGCTTTTTGTTGTTTCCCTACAACCGTTGCTTGTGGTTGTTTGGCTTCAAAAAGTGGACCATTTAACCCAATAAATTGGCTGGTTTGTACACCATCAATTTCAATTTTGATTTTTCCAGAATTAGTATGTTTGACTTGAAGATCATTAATTGCTGGCGGTTGATTGCCTTTTGCTTTTGCATAAAGTTTGGCTGGGTGAGTAATAGTGGTTGTTTTTTCTAAATCTTGTTTTGTAGTATAGATCAATAAGTAAAGATAATCTTGATTTGCTGTTGGAGTTAAACTTAATTGTGCTGTTAATTGAGGTTCATCCAAACCACGAGCCTCAGCAAGTTTAAAGGTTGATGCAGGATAGGTAACAGATGGATTAAAATTTGCATCAAGTACTAACATATTAGGCACAAAAATATGATCGTTATCCACCACTAAACTACTGAGATTTACTTTTATTGTTCCTTGATTAGCAGGAATTTTATAGCCAATAACTGCACTATCAAAACCTGCAATAGAAGAAATAAAATGTTTAACTTGATTTGATGTAATATCTGTCACTTGTTGTTGTGATAAATTCACATTTTGCCAATTAAGATTTTGTAACTTGGTTTGATCTAACTGAGAAGGACTTGCTAATACTGATACAGCAAAAAAGGTTGAAATCAAAAGAGTAATTTTATTTTTCATAATATTTCCTATGATTTTGTAGGATTTATACAAAATAAGCGGTTAGATCTTATCAATTTTTTGCAAAAAAATGGAAGAATGTAACCGCTTATTGTTATTTACTTAAAGGTGTATTGTGGAAATATTACCACCACGCTTCAAATTGAACACCGTAAACAAACCCGTGATCTTTACCATTAAATTTTTTATCATTTGCTTTTGCATAAGTACCAAATACACGAATTGCTGGTCTTGCCCAAATACTGTCACCTGCTTGCCACTGTTGAGCTAAAGTCGTTTTAAAGACTTTACTTTTCTCACCATTTGATTGTTTTTTAACAACATCGTAGCCTAATTCAAGCAATGAACTCATTGTTTTATTCCATTTGTACATTGGACGAATACCTGCTGAATACCAAGTACTACCTTGTTTATTATCTAAGTCTGTTTTTTGATAAATTAAGGCATACATTGTTTCAACTTTATCACTGAATTTAACCACCCCTTGATCAATTAAACGTAGCATTGAGCCATTATTATTAACACTTGCCCCTTGTGAGTGACCATTGTTCCAAGAAGTCATAGCGTCTGTAGCATATTGAACAGTGAATTTGTTGAAACCACCAAAGAAATTACCTTGAGTGTGTTCTGCTGTTAGCATATAACCATTTTTAGAAGCACCATCAGCAAATTTTACACCATCTTTTACGTGTGCATTGCCATAATCAATACCAAATTCTAATGAACCATTTTCACTTGTTTTGATACCAGCTAAACGAACATCAAAAATATCATTGTAAACATTTGCTTTGTTGAATACTGTTTTTTGCTCAATCAGTCCCGTAGTTGGATTTAAAACGGAAATTCGTCTAGAGCTAACAGGGTTAGAACTATCTTTTTCAGTATCACGAGTTACAGCTAAGGAGAGTTTACCAAAGCCAACATCAATATTTTCAACCCCTGCACCCGGACCTGAAATATCCCAGTAGTAGAAGTCATTCATATGTACATCGTGGCGTTGATAGAAGCGTTTACCAGCCCATAAAGTTGCACCTGGTAAGCTATCTGCAAAGTTCTTAAATTGAACATTTACTTCACGAAGTGCTGGTTTGGTATCTTCCCAGTCATTTTGTTGTAAAATACCACCATAGGCTACATTTGTATCAAAATAGATACTTTTTTCACCATCTTTATATAATTCTTGACCTAATTTAAATTCTGCATAAGTTTGATTTTCATTACCTAAACGGTATTTAGCTCCCGCACCATTAGCTTTAAAAGTGGTTTGTTCCCCCCCCCCCACTTGTCCAGCCAATACCTGAACGAGCATAACCGTGAAAATCTACCGCAAAAGCAGAACTTGACATAATCGCACCAGAAATAACCGCTGCAAGTAAAGTTTTTTTATTCATAACAGACTCCTTATGATTAAGTAAATAGAATAAAGTTTTTGTTTTTGTGATTACTATGAAAAAATACTTACACCCCAAGCTCTTTAAATAATCGCTTGCAAGCTGTACCATCTTCCTTAAATAGATGGCAACGATTTGGATCAATCCCAATAGCTATCTCATCGTCTTCTGAGACTAATACAATATCATTTTGGCGATAAACAAGGTTTTGTTTGATCGGTGGCATTTCAATATGAATTTGGGTTTCATTACCAAGCTGTTCCACCACTTTTACTTTTCCTTTAATACAAATTTCAGCTTGATCAGAAGGTAATAAATGCTCAGGGCGAAGTCCAAGTGAAAGATTATCACCCACTTTTACTCCTGCACTTTCAACTGGTACCCAGAAATTAAGGTGTGTAGAATCTGGTAATTCAATTTTTACGCCACCTTCACGCACATCAATGACTTTCACAGGTAAGAAATTCATTTTTGGTGAACCAATAAACCCTGCCACAAAGCGATTAGCTGGATAGTGATAAAGCTCTAATGGTTTACCGACTTGTGCCACGCCTCCTGCTTTTAAAACGACAATTTTATCCGCAAGGGTCATCGCTTCAATTTGATCGTGAGTAACGTAAATCATTGTGCGGTTTAAACGTTTGTGGAGCTTTGAAATTTCGACACGCATTTGCACACGTAATGCCGCATCTAAATTAGAAAGTGGTTCATCTAACAAAAACACTTCTGGTTGAGAAACTAAGGTTCGCCCAATCGCCACACGTTGACGTTGTCCCCCTGAAAGCTCTTTTGGTTTACGTTCTAATAAGTGAGCAAGTTGCAAGATTTCAGACACTTGATTAACTCTTTTATCAATATCTGTCTTACTTGCTTTCGCTAATTTCAATCCAAAAGACATATTCTCAGCCACGCTTAAATGAGGGTAAAGAGCATAAGATTGGAACACCATACCAATATTACGTTTAGCAGGTGGAATATCATTCATTCTTGTATCACCAATAAATAGATCACCTGTTGTAATATCTTCTAAGCCTGCTATCATACGCAGTAACGTTGATTTTCCACAACCAGAAGGTCCAACGAAAACCACAAATTCGCCTTCTTTTATTTCAAGATTTACATCTTTTGAAATATGGATATCACCATAAGATTTGCTTACATTTACTAATCGAACATCAGCCATTGTATTTATCCTCTCTTTTTTTATTGAAAACTAATATAATAATATTATCTAGGGAAAACATCATACTTGGATAAAAAAAATCATAAAATATAAGCGGTCTTTTTTTGTGCAAATAAAGTGTTTTTTTGTGATATAGATCACGGAATTAAATTGTTTTTTTGTGATCACTGTCACAAATATTCGATAATAATGTGAGAAGTATGATCAAGTTCACAAAAAAAATAATAGGGGATGAGAAGGGGGGATGAGGTCTTTTAAATCTAATTATTTCATTATACTGCTCGAATTATCTTAGTTTCTTTATATATCAACAAACAAAGAGGAAAATGTTATGAGAAATTTAACAAAAACAGCCCTTGCCGTATTAGCAGGTTTATCTGTGGCACAAGGTGTGTATGCAAAAATGGTTGAAGGTCAAATCAACATTTGGATCAATGCAGACAAAGGTTACAACGGTTTAGCTGAAGTGGGTAAAAAGTTTGAAGCGGATACAGGTGTAAAAGTTGTTGTCGAGCATCCTTCTAAATTAGAAGAAGTGTATCCACAAGTTGCCGCTTCTGGTGATGGTCCAGATGTGATTATTTTTGCTCACGACCGTTTTGGTGGCTATGCACAAGCAGGTTTGCTTGCAGAAATTCAACCAAGTGCCGAGTTTAAAGCAAAATTATCTGACATTGGTTGGAAAGCAACAAGCTATAAAGGTAAACAAATTGCTTACCCAATCGCAGTGGAATCTTTATCTTTAATCTATAACAAAGATTTAGTACCAACCGCTCCTAAAACGTGGAAAGAAGTCATTGAGTTAGATAAAAAACTTAAAAAAGACGGTAAATCAGCGATTATGTGGAACTTAGCTGAACCTTACTTCACTTGGCCAATTATCTCTTCACAAGGTGCTTACGCGTTCAAATTAACTGATAAAGGTTATGATGCAAAAGATATTGGCGTGAACAATAAAGCAGCACAAAAAGGGTTACAGTTTGTGGTTGATTTAGTGAAACAAAAAGTGATCAACAAAGATACTGACTATGCCGTTGCAGAAGCGGGCTTTAATAAAGGTCAAACAGCGTTAACAATTAATGGTCCTTGGGCTTGGGCAAATATTGAGAAAAGCGGTATCAACTATGGCGTAGCAGTATTACCTAAATTAAACGGTAAAGCAGGTAAACCATTTGTTGGCGTATTAAGTGCTGGGGTGAATGCAGCAAGTCCAAATAAAGATCTTGTTAAAGAGTTTATGGAAAACTATTTATTAACAGACAGTGGTTTAGAAACCGTAAACAAAGATGTTGCATTAGGTGCGGTGGCATTGAAAAGCTATCAAAAAGTGTTAGCCAAAGATCCACGCATTGCGGCAACAATGGAAAATGCGGAAAATGGTGAAGTAATGCCTAATATCCCTGAAATGAGCCGTTTCTGGTATTCAGAAAAAGCAGCGATTACCAATGCGGTAACAGGTCGTCAAAGTGTTAAAGCAGCACTTGATGAAGCACAAGCGAAAATTGAAAAAGAGTAATTAATTTATTCAAATACTAAAAATTTTGCATAGAACTGTAGAGACGTAGCATACTACGTCTCTACTCCTCATAATAATAAAAATTTAGGACGAAAATATGCTTACTTCCATTGAAACACCACCAACAAATCTTCAAATTTGGGGAAAACGCCTCTGCATTGGTTTGCTTTATTTATTAGCCTTTTATCTTGTTTTTACCATTTATTTACAAGGTGAGATTATATTTGCACTGCTTGTGTTGGTTGTTTTAACCTCTGGTATTTATGTGTTCAGCAATGGCAGAGCATATCGTTGGCGTTATCTTTACCCAGGTGTATCCGCAATTGGAATTTTTATTATTTTTCCATTATTGATGACCGTTATTATTGCATTTACTAATTATAGTGGTGCAAATAGATTGAGCTTTGAGCAAGTTGTTTCACAATTACAATCACAAAAATTTGCTTTTGGAGAGCGTTTTAATTTTAAATTATTAGCAATCGAAAACAATAAATATCAACTCACACTAAATAACAGCAAATTACAAAAAAATTATCTTTCTGCACCACTTGATCTCACAAAATTACCAAAAGAATTATCCGTCAATGAAGTGGCAAAATTACCAGAAGGTAAAGTTGCACCATTAAAAATTATCATAAAAAATCGTACTAATTTACAAGCGGTTAATGTTGTACTACCATCAAATGAAAGCCTAACAATGAGTTCATTACGCCAATTTACGGAACAGAAGAAGCGGTATGATTTTGATCAAAATTCGCAAATTTTAATCAATAATGAAACAGGCGAAAAATATAAAGCAAATAATGAAATTGGTTTCTTTCAAAAAATTGATGAACAAGGGCAGTTTGTTGAACAGCGTTTAGAACCGGGTTATATCGTTGCGGCAGGTTGGAGTAATTACATTAAAATTTTAACTGATAAAGGTGTACAAGAGCCTTTTGTTAAAATCTTTATTTGGACAGTGATTTTTGCTTTCTTAACTGTTATTTTTACTGTATTTTTAGGAATGATTTTTGCCTCACTGGTGCAGTGGGAACCTCTGAAAGGTAAAGCTGTTTATCGCTTATTGCTAATTTTACCTTATGCCGTACCGGGTTTTATTTCCATTCTGGTATTTAAAGGATTGTTCAACCAAAGTTTTGGGGAAATAAACTTAATTCTTAACCAATTATTTGGTATTCGCCCTGAATGGTTTAATGATCCAACTTTAGCCAAATCAATGCTATTAATTGTAAATACGTGGTTGGGTTACCCTTATATGATGATTGTTTGTATGGGCTTACTCAAAGCCATTCCAAATGATTTGTATGAAGCCTCTGCCATTGACGGTGCGACAATGTGGCAAAATTTTACCAAAATCACAATGCCAATGTTATTAAAACCACTGATGCCATTGATGATCGCCAGTTTTGCCTTCAACTTTAATAACTTTGTACTGATTCAATTATTAACCTTAGGTGGTCCAAATATGGTTGGCACAACCACCCCAGCAGGGCATACTGATTTACTTGTAAGTTATACTTACCGTATCGCCTTTGAAGGTAGCGGATCACAAGACTTTGGCTTAGCAGCGGCAATTGCAGTGATTATCTTCTTACTGGTCAGTATTCTTGCCTTGTTCCAAATTCGTTTAACCAAATTACAGCAAGATTAGGGGGAAGATAAAATGGCAATGGTTCAAGAAAAATCCATAAAAGTACGTTTATTTTCAACACACTTATTTTTAATTTTATTTTGTGCATTAATTTTGTTCCCAATGTTGATGATTATCGGCATTTCATTAAGACCGGGTAATTTAGCACTAGGAGAAATTATTCCTAGTACGATCTCTTTTGAGCATTGGAAGTTAGCATTGGGACTTCCTGTGACACACGCTGATGGAACAGTCACACCACCTCCTTTTCCTGTTTTATTATGGTTATGGAACTCTGTAAAAGTGGCGACAGTGACCGCTGTTCTAACATTAATTTTTTCCACAACATCAGCTTATGCTTTCGCACGTTTAAAATTTGCAGGAAAAGGCGTATTGTTACAAGGAATGTTAATTTTTCAAATGTTCCCTGCGGTACTCTCATTAGTCGCATTATATGCGTTATTTGACCGTTTAAGTGATTACATTCCATTCTTAGGATTGAATACGCACGGTGGTGTGATTTTTGCTTACTTAGGCGGAATTGCAATGCACGTTTGGACAATTAAGGGATATTTTGAAACCATTGATGTTTCTTTAGAAGAAGCGGCAGCCTTAGATGGTGCAACCCCTTGGCAGACTTTCCGCTTAATTTTATTGCCATTATCAGTCCCTATTTTAGCGGTGGTGTTTATTTTATCTTTTATTTCTTCTATTATTGAAGTACCCGTTGCCTCGTTACTATTACGAGATGTGGGTAACTATACCTTAGCGGTGGGAATGCAACAATATTTACACCCTCAAAACTATTTATGGGGTGATTTTGCCGCAGCAGCAATTTTATCGGCAATTCCAATTACTTTAGTCTTTATTTTAGCACAGCGTTGGTTAGTGGGTGGTTTAACTGCTGGCGGCGTAAAAGGTTAGGAGCATAACAGATGGAAATGGAAAAAGAGCATCCATATATTAATCCTTATTTTATCAATGAGCGAGGAGAACATTGTTATCCTGCTCCAGAAGTGTATCAGAAAATTGCAACATTATTGGGAGAGCCTGCACCCACAAGGTTAATTCCTTTTGTTAAAGTGATTTCACAAAATGAAGCGGTCACTTTAGATCTTATTTTTGCAAAAAATGAGGCAGTGACTGAGCAATGGCAACTTCGGCTTGAAAGTGGTGAACAGCAGGTAGGGAGTATCACAGAAGGAAAAATTATATTACCTTGTGATCTGCCTTTAGGTTACCACACACTAACTATTGTTGCAGATGGTTCGCCTTTAGAATGTCGTATTATTGTGACACCAAAAACAGCTTTTCAGCCAGAACAATTACAACAAGGTAAAAAGTTATGGGGTGCTATTTTACAGCTGTATACCTTACGCTCAGAAGCAAACTGGGGTATTGGTGACTTCGGCGATTTACAACAGTTTTTAATTAAAATTGCAGAGCAAGGAGGGGATTTTGTAGGGTTAAATCCTATCCATTCACTGTTTCCAGCAAATCCTGAGGCGGCTAGCCCTTATAGCCCTTCTTCTCGTTTATGGCAAAATATTATTTATATTAATGTGAATAATATTGAAGCATTTCAACAGAGTGAAGAAGCACAACAATGGTTTCACTCTGAAGAAACGCAACGCATATTAACGGAAATAAAAGCACAACCATACGTTAATTATGCTCAAGTAATGCAATTAAAACTAACAGGGTTGCAGTTTGCTTTTGCCAAATATGTCACACAAGATCAAACAGAGTTTGAACAGTTTATTGCAGAGCAAGAAGAGAGTTTGCAAGTGCAAGGCACGTTTGACGCTTTACATCAATGGTTGAGTGAACAAAATGAAGAGCAATGGGGTTGGGATTATTGGGCAGAGCAGTATCAAAGCTACCATTCTAGTGCTGTACAACAATTTAAAGAAGAGCATAGTTATCAAGTCCGTTTTTATATGTGGTTACAATTTGTGGCGCAACAGCAGTTAGCACAATGTAATGAGCAAGCAAAACAACTTGGAATGCCAATTGGTTTTTATCGTGATTTAGCCGTTGGAGTATCAGCAAATGGTTCAGAAACGTGGGCAGATAAAGAATTATATGTGTTAGACGCTTCTGTGGGTGCTCCGCCTGATATTATGGCACCACAAGGGCAAAATTGGGGGTTATCACCAATGCACCCAGACGTATTGCAACAAAGAGCTTACCAACCATTTATAGACTTATTACGTGCAAATATGAAACACTGTGGTGCATTGCGAATCGATCATATTTTAGGTTTTGCACGTCTCTGGTGGGCAACTAAAAATGCACCTGCGAAAGATGGCGCTTATGTGCGCTATCCATTGGAAGATCTGCTATCTATTTTAGCATTAGAAAGCCAACGTCATCAGTGTTTAATTATTGCAGAGGCATTGGGAATCGTACCAGAAGGAATGTTAGACGCATTAGCACAAAAAGGAATACTTGCTTATAATATCTTCTATTTTGAATTTGATTGGTATGGTAGCAGACACCTACACGAATACCCTTATCACGCAATGACCACCCTGAGTACTCACGATTTACCAACGGTAAAAGGTTATTGGCAACATTATGATTTTGAATTAGGTGAAAAATTTGGTGTTTATCCTAATTTAGAGATTTTACAAAAACTGCAACACGATCGTACTTATGCTAAACAACGTATTCGAGAAGCTGTTGAAAATAGTGGTCAGCCACTAGAAAGAGGAGATGGGTATCTTTCACAGCAATTTACTCATCAACTGCAAAGCTATGTAGCAAATACAAACAGCGCTTTATTTGGAACTCAACCAGAAGATTGGTTAAATATGTTAGAACCAGTTAATATACCAGGGACAAGTAACGAATATCCAAACTGGCGTAGAAAGTTGAGTAAAACGACAGAGGAAATTTTTGCTGATGAAAATATCAGAATGTTGCTACAGAATATCAACACTAAGCGTAGGTAAGTTAAATATTCATAGTAATGTTATACATTAAAGCAATTAGTCATTTTGATATTGTATTTCTGTTACCTCTGCGTATTTACTACCTTCTTCAAGAATGATAGTATCATCATCTAAGAGTTGATTTAAAATGGCTATAGAGTCTTTATTGGTAACCAGTTTTAAACTTTTAACTCTTGACACCCCGTTAGGGTGAACAAAGTTTTTGGGTTTGGGATCTATATTATAATATGACATTAAAAATGGAAGCGTTAAGTCAAAAGGCATAAAAAGCTTCCATTTTAAAAGTTTGCCATCAGGTGTCTTTCTTCTGTTATTTTTTAAATAGTTCCCTTTTTTGCCATTGTTTGCTAAAAATTCTATTTCATCGTCCAACCCTCCTTCGTTCTTTTCTATGCATAGAATCGCATTATTTCCATCTGTAATATCATAGAGTTTCATTCTATCTACCATTGCTTTACCACCAAATAGAGAAAATATTAGCAGTGCTATTTTGGGTATTGATTTCACATCAAGCAATTCAATAAAAGGTCCTTGACTAAAGTAGATAATTGCATTTAATTTTTTTGATTTCCTAGCATATTCTACATAAAACCCTTTTTCTCTCCATTCATTAATGGCTTTTTCCAAATTATCAACAGCATAGACTATGTGTCCTGCTCTCATATGTTTTAAACTCATTATATATCTCCATAAATAATTTATTTACTTCAAGTTGAACAAACTCTTTAGCTATGATGATCATAGCTAAGGTGCGTTCAGGTAATAATGAACTACTTAACAGGAATATTCTCTAACAACTGAATCAACAATTCCCAATAAATTTTAACCGCAGGAATATGCGCTTTTTCATCTGGTGAATGAGCATTACGGATAGTTGGGCCAATTGATACCATATCAATATTTGGATACACTTTTTTGAGTAATCCACACTCAAGTCCTGCGTGAATAACCTTAATTTTTGATTCATAACCTAACAATTTATCATAAACTTGTTTAGTTAAAGGCGTGATTTTTGAATCTGAATCAGGATTCCAACCAGGGTAGCTACCTGAAAATTCTACTGAAGCACCAACTAAATCAGCTAAAGAGCGTAATTTTCCTCTAACTTCCGCTTTTCCTTCTTCAATTAAAGAGCGAGTTAAAATAATGGCACACACTTGCTCATTTTCTGTTTTTAACACCCCAACACTTAAAGAGGTTTCGACTACATCGGCAACAACATCACTATAACGAATAACGCCGTTTGGTAGAACATTTAACGTATCAATAATTGAGTCTGTAGACTGACGACTAAAAACCTGAGAAGGTAGAGAAATTTCTTCAACCAAAATGGTTAAATTTGGCTCAGCAATTGCCAATTCAGTTTGTAACTGTTGTTCAACCTGCTTAATGTAAGCGGTAACTTGTGAACGATTTTTTGCAAAAAATGCTAAAGATGTGACCGCTTCACGAGGAATTGCATTACGTACACTTCCTCCTTGAATATCAATAAGTTGAAATTCAACAGACTGTTTTAAATCAGCTAATAAGCGAACCATTAATTTAATTGCATTGGCTCGAGTAGTATGAATATCACAACCAGAATGACCACCACGTAGTCCTTTAAGGGAAATTTGCATTGCACAATCAAAGGTGTTATCTGTCAATTGAATTGGCATAGTAAAGTTACTGTCTTCACCCCCTGCACAACCAATATAAATTTCACCATTATCTTCCGTATCGGTATTAATTAAAATATCACCCTCTAGCCAGTTTGCTCGCAATCCTCTCGCACCTTCCATACCTGTTTCTTCAGTCATTGTGAGTAATACTTCTAAATCAGGGTGAGCAATATCATCACTCTCTAATACGGCTAGGCAAGAAGCTAATCCAATGCCATTATCTGCCCCAAGGGTTGTCTCTTTAGCGGTGACCCATTCACCATCAATATAAGGTTGAATAGGGTCTTCTTCAAAATTATGCTGTACGCCCTCATTGGCTTGAGGCACCATATCTAAATGTGCTTGTAACACCACTTTTTGGCGATTTTCCATTCTTTTTGTGGCAGGTTTACGAATAAGCACATTACCCACCTCATCACGCTCTACGAATAACTGTTTTGATTTTGCCCAATCGACGATAAAACAAGCCAGTTTTTCCTCGTGGAAAGACGGATGAGGAATGGCACAAATCTGATCAAACCATTTCCAAAGTAAAGAAGGAGAAAGTGTAGATATTTCTGACTGATTTAACATAGTAATAACCTCTTATTTTTTTATTAAATTTGTACCCAAATATTACCGTTTATTTGAAAAAATGGGAAGAGGTTAAGTGAGAATTCAGTCAATTACATTATCGTGATAGGGTGGCGAAATTTTGAGCGGCTTAATACATTCAGAGAGAGGTATTTATACGCTATTTTTGTTTGGGGAATGAGAAAAGAGACGTAGCATACTACGCCTCTATATAATTGGTAAATTTTTATCAAAATGTAACCGCTTATATGTGATAAAAATTTACTGAACAATATTTCCAATGATACTTCTGGTTTCCATTCGAACTTGGGTTAATTTCACTTTAACACTTTGCCCAACTTGGTAAGTTTTTTCATCTTTAATATAAAGGGCTAGCTCTTCTTGTCGGAAGTTCATTTCATCTTTATTTGGATGCAATGTGGAGTTTGGCACAAAAATCATCGCACCATTTTCAATCACTTTAACACGCAATCCACCACGAGAAACATCACTGATTTCTGCATCAAATTCCATATTTTTCTCAACCATTGGTTCAAGATAACGGGCATATAACCAATCTGAAATATCTCGTTCAACCATTCGGTTTTGTTTACGGGCTTCTTGTAAACGAACTAAAATATCTTCTTCTATAGGTTGTATTGGTTGTTGTGCAAGGGTTTGTTTAATTAAACGATGATTCACCATATCGCCGTATTTTCTGATTGGTGATGTCCAAGTCGCATAATGGGTAATCCCTAAACCGAAATGTGGTGCAGCTTGATTTTTAAATTCTGCGAAAGTGAGATAACGACGTAAGCGTAATTCTAAAAATTTCTCATCGTGTTGATCAATGTCACGACGCATTTCACAATAGTCCTCAAGGGTGGCTAAACGCTCAACACTATAACGAGCTTCTAATTCTTCGTTATTTTCAGGTGTACTTAAGGTTGCAATTAAAAACTCTTTGGCAAGTTTATAATTTTTAGGATCAAAACCTAAATGGGTGTTGAAAATCCCTGTTTTTGCATTTTTTTCTAAATATTTACCCGCTTCAATATTGGCGATAATCATTGCTTCTTCAATCATTTGATTGGCAATTCGGCGAGGCTCAAGATGAATATCAACCACATCTCCCTGTTCATTTAATTCAAAGGCATAATCACCCTGCTCTTTGAAAATTAAGGCATTTTTTTCACGCCACTGCATTCTTACTTGGGTAAATTGGTGTAACCAATCAATTTGTTGTTTAATCACTTCATTTTCAGGTTGCCACGCATTTTCTTGCTGTTCTAAATAATCGGATACTTTGTCATAAGCTAATTTTGCTTTTGATTTCACCCACGCAAGGGTAAAGATGGTTTCTGCTGTGACATTTCCTTCTAAGTCAGTAATAATTTCGCCCACTAATGCAGGACGTTTTTCATCCGCAACCAATGAACATAAATCATCAGAAAGTTCACGAGGTAGCATTGGAATATTAAAACCTGGTAAATAATTGGTAAAACAACGTTGGCGAGCTTCTTTTTCAAGGCTTGAATTTTGTGGGATATAAGCGGTTGGATCGGCAATCGCTACCATTAAATGCCAGCCTGTTTGGGTATCATTTTCTAAAATTGGCTCAATACACAATGCATCGTCCATATCTTTGGTTGTTCCTGAATCAATAGTGGTAAAATCTAAATCCGTTAAATCTTTACGTTCAATTTCATCTTGCAACTCATAACTTTCTAACCCTTTTACTGCTTCTCGAGGCTGTTCGTGACGAACAAGACTTACCCACCAAGGAGCGTAATGATCTTCTGCTTCACAAATAAATTGGGTAACTTGGGCAAATAAAAAGCGATCATCTCGTAATGGGTGTGTTTTTAATTCTGCAACCACCCAGTCATTTTCCTGTAATTTTTGTGTGATTTTTTTGTTATTCACATTAGCAGAGATTAGCGGTTTAACATTTGGATGATCAACCGCAAGTTGTAAACGCCCCTCACGATTAAATTTAACCCTTGCCACAAAACGTGTCAACATTGGTTCAATTAGTTCTTCAATATCCACTCGTTCCTTATCACCATCAACCACAACAGAGGCTTTTACTTTATCTCCGTGCATTACTTTTTTCATTTCTTGCGGTGGGATAAAGTAACTTTTTTTATCGCATTCTAAAAAACCATAACTTTTATCAGTGGCTTTTACAAAACCTTCTACAAAGGTTTTATTAGCGAGCATTTGTTGTTTTAGTTGTGCTAAAAGGGGGTTATCTTGGAACATAAGTTTCCTTAAATATAATGATATATAACGAAAAGACAGGGCATGCCCTGTCTCTACGAATTTGAAATAATGATTATTCGCTTAAATTTGACATTGCTGTTGTGCTAAAACCAGCATCAACGTGTAAAATTTCGCCTGTTACACCAGAGGCTAAATCAGAGCATAAAAATGCAGCTGAATTACCCACATCTTCAATGGTGACAGTACGTTTCAATGGTGCTGATTTTTCAAAAGTAGACAGCATTTTTTTGAAATCTTTGATACCAGATGCAGCTAAAGTACGAATCGGACCTGCTGAAATTGCATTGACACGAATGCCTTCGCCACCTAAATCTGCTGCCATTACACGGGTGCTTGCTTCAAGGGAGGCTTTTGCTAAACACATCACATTGTAGTTAGGAATAGAACGCTCTGCCCCTAAATAAGACAAAGTTAATAATGCTGAATTTGGATTTAACATTGGGCGAGCCGCTTGAGCCATTGCTACAAAGCTATACGCGCTGATATCGTGAGCAATTCTAAAACCATCACGGGTTGCTGCATTCACATAATCACCGTCTAATTGATCCGCTGGGGCAAAACCAATTGCGTGCACAAATCCATCAAATTTATCCCAATGTTTACTTAGTTCGGCAAAACATTCTGTAATATTTTCATCACTTGCCACATCCAACGGTAATACAATTTTTGCCCCAAATTCTTCGGCAAATTTTTCTACACGAGGCTTTAATTTATCGTTTAGATAAGTGAATGCTAACTCTGCCCCTTCACGAGCAAAAGCTTGTGCAATACCATAAGCAATCGAACGATTGCTCGCTAACCCTGTGACTAAAATACGCTTACCTGCTAAAAAACCCATATTGTTTCCTTAAAATTAATCTATTTATGTAAAATCTTTGTGAAATTATAGCTGAAAAAAGTAGAAAAGAGAAAGAAAGCGGTTAGATCTTGTCAACTTTTTGCAAAAAATAATGTAAAAAACTATTTATAGTTAATAAATACAATGCTATTACCTCTATTTTAGAGGAACAGATTTCCAGCCTTTGATTATTTGTACCTATTTGTTTTCACACAATATATTTTTATTAAAATTTTTGTAAAAATGCTTATGGGAGCATTAAATATAAATGCTTTTATTTTAGTTAAATCAAACATAGTGGGGTAATTATTATGTCTGGATCAAATACTATTATCTTAAATAAGATGCAGAGATTTTCTAAAGCAATGATGGGAGCGGTTTTATTTTTGCCTGTTATTGGTTTGATTCTTGCATTTAGTTCTATCTTTACAAATGACACTCTTTTTTCTGAAGGAAGTTTCCTCTTTAGCATTGGTCAAATGCTAGGTGATACATTTTGGCCTTTATTTGGTAATTTAGGATTATTATTCTGTGTTGGTATCAGTTATGGTTTAGCCAAAAATAATAAAACTAAAGTATCTTTGGTTGCTGTAATGTGCTTTATTATGTTCTTAGGAGCAAATCACTCGTGGTTAGAACATTCTAATAGCATAGCAAACAAAATAAACGGTGAATATTTTGGTACTGGTCAAACCGAAATGCTGGGTTTTGTTGTCACAGATATGGGTATTTTTTTAGGATTAATTTTAGGAACAACTATTGCATTTGTTCATAACAAAGTATCTCATATAGAATTACCAGGTGCTTTTGCTATGTATGGAGGAGCTAAACTTACACTAATAGCGATGACACCTATAATTATATTTTATGCCATTTTCTTTTCTTGGTTATGGCCTTTTGTTACTGATGGAATAGTGTCTTTAACAAAATTTATGAAAGAGGCCGATATTTATGGTGTATTTGTTTATGGCTTCTTTGAAAAGTTCCTCATTCCTACTGGCTTACATCATTTCGTATGGTCTCCGTTCCAACTTACACCACTAGGTGGAACTATAGTTGTTGATGGTGAAACAGTATCAGGTTCACAAGCAATATTCTTAGCCTATATGAGACACCCTGATATATCAGAAATTATGCATCCTGCATTACGTTTTTCTCAACAAGGAATGACAACTATTTTTGGATTAGCTGGTGCTGCTTTGGCTTTCTATCACACGGCAAAACCTGAGAAAAAAATGATTGCTAAAGCAATTTTATTGCCTGCAATTTTAACATCTATGTTAACAGGAATTACTGAACCTATTGAATTTACTTTCCTTTTTGTTTCTCCGTTATTATGGGGTATACACGCCACACTAACAGCACTTTCACAAGCTGCTTGTGACTTATTCCTTGTTCGACCTTGGGGGCCTTCAGGTTTAGTTGAATTTGTTATCTATAATCTTCCATTACCTGTGAGCTTAACGAAGTGGCCGCTTTATATTGTTATTGGTGTTGTCCAGTTCATCGTATACTACATCATTTTCAGAACCATTGTGGTGAAATTGAATTTAAAAACACCAGGAAGAGAGGATGATGAAGATGTGAAACTGTATAATAAACAAGATTATTTATCTAAAAAATCTAATGATGCGACAACTAATATTTCTAATATTATTCTAGGATTAGGAGGAAAAGAAAATATTATATCTGTTGATAACTGCTTTACTCGCTTAAGAGTTGATGTAATTGACTCTACTAAGATTGATAAAGAACTTCTAAAACAAACTGGTGCGAGTGGTGTCGTTCAAAACCAACAAGAGATTCAAGTTATATATGGAGTAAAAGTAGGGCAAATTAGAACCCAAGTAGATAAACTATTAAATGGAGATTTACAATGAAATTAACTGTATTAGGTGGGGCGGGTGTCCGCTCCCCATTTTTAGCTAAATCATTGGCTTACAATGCAGATCGCATAAACTTAACTGAAGTTGTATTTTTAGATAATTGTGCTGAAAATTTGGCTATATTTGGAGAAATGGCAAAAACAGTTTTTCAAGCTATACGTCCTGATATTCAATTTCAGCTATCTAGTGATCCCATTGAAGCTTTGACTGATGCTGATTATATTATTATCACACTTCGTGTCGGTGGTGATGAAGCAAGAAGTCGTGATGAAAGAATTGCATTAAAGCATAATGTTATTGGTCAGGAAACAACGGGTGTAGGAGGGCTTGCAATGGCATTACGCTCCATACCAAGTGTTTTGGAATATACGTCAATAATAGAAAAACATTCAAGTCCTAATGCTATTTTATTTAACTTCACTAACCCAGCAGGAATGGTCACGGAAGCCATTATAAAATCTGGTTTTACGAAAAGGGTGTATGGTATTTGTGATGCTCCATCAGAATTAATTGGAGAATTGCCTAAAATTTTGAAGTGTAATGAAAGTGAGTTAAAAGTTGAATGTTACGGCTTAAATCATTTTTCTTGGTTTACTAATTTCACAGTAAATGGAAAAGATGTTACACAGGCGTTAGTTAATTCTCCTGAATTATATACTGAAACCTGTATGCAGTATTTTTCTCCTGAATTAGTTAAACAATGTGATAATCAATTATTAAATGAATATTTATATTATTACTACTATAGAGAAAAAGCGTTAGCCTCAATCTTATCCGCTAAAGAAACAAGGGGAGAACAAATTGCTCGAATTAACAAGGAAATGAAATTAGAGCTACAACAATTTGATCCTAAGGAGCAAATGACAGAAATTTTTGATATATGGATTAAGCACTACTTACGTAGAGAAAATACCTATATGCAAAATGAATCTCATCAAGAGAAGGTAAATAAACGACAATCTTTTACATTAAAACAATTTATTGAATTACCTGATAGTGGCGGATATGCGGGTGTTGCTTTAGATATACTTGATGCTGTAAACAGTAATACTTCAAAACGAATCGTTGTTTCAATAAAAAATAATGGTATTTTAGAATTTCTAGAAGATGATGATGTTATAGAAATTAGTTGTGATTTAAGTAAAGATGGGTTAACACCTGTAAGACCAAAATATATTCCAACTAGTCAGAAGAATATGATTTCATTAGTGAAAGAATACGAAAGAGTGGCTATAGCATCTATATTACAAAAAGATAAAAAATTAGCTCTTAAAGCGTTAACTGCACATCCATTGATAGGTTCTTTTTCATTAGCAAATGAACTTCTTGATGAATATTTATCGGATTCTCGATATCAAGATTGGAAATAAGAGTCAATTTTTTATAATACAGAAATTAATCTAGATTGGGCTCAATGCCCAATCTATTATTTTTAAACCATAATTTCAAAAAATGTTCAAACCCTAAAATACAGTAACCAAAAAAAGGATTAGACCAATAAATGTCATCATCATATTTTTGTGGATCGTGGATAATAAATGATGTTTGGGCAACTTTAGTTAGAGGACTATCACAATCGCCTGTAAAGCACACAATATCCACATTTTTATTTTCCAGTGATTTTATCCATCGCAAAAGAGATGAACTTCTTCCAGATTTTGAAATAAGCCAAATAGAATCATAGGATTGTTCTGTTTTTTGCTCTAGAATTTCATAATCAGCCCATAATGCCAAGCTTGCATTAACGCCAAGAACTAAGAATTTATTGTATATATACTGTGCAATTAATTGTGAGAAACCACTACCGTGAATGAGGATTCTCTGTTCTCTTAAAGAATTCATTAAAGGTTGAAGGTTAGTTTCAGGATATATATTCATAAAATCAACACTACTTGTCGCATCTACTTTAGGCATTGTGACATTAAATTTAATGAAATAGACTAGTTCCAACCAACCAGAAAAATTAAGTTTTTTTGCCAATCTAATAATTGAAGATGGACTACTATAACACTCTCTTGCAACACTTCTTATGCCGTATTTAAGACATTTTTCTGGATTTTCTTGTATATAATTCAATATATTCAATTCTGTTCTATTAAAAGTAATATTGTAAAATAAATCAGTTATTTGCATAAAACCTCATATTATAAATAAGAATACACTAAAACTACTTTTAATCCCTATGTTGATATTTTTCAATATTCTTTTTCATTTGAATATTTAATAGTTCCACCACCACAGAAAATCCCATTGCAGTATAAATAGCGACTTTGGGAATATGGATATTAAAACCTTCTGCTATTAATGCAAAACCAATCAATACTAAAAATGCTAATGCGAGGTTTTTAATGGTTGGGTGACGATCGACAAAATCGCCAATAGTATTCGCAGCTAACATCATTATTCCAACAGCAATCATAATGGCTAATACCATTACAGGAATATCATTCGCCATCCCCACTGCTGTAATTACAGAGTCGAGAGAGAATACAATATCAATAATAGCGATTTGCACGAGAGTTATGACATAATTCGACGTTTTAGCTTTAGGAGAGATGTTGTTGTGATGAGTGTTACCGCTCACGGCTTCTTTCAATTCACTGATACTTTTAATAATAAGGAACAGTCCCCCTAGAATTAAAATTAAATCTCGCCCTGAAATGCCTTTGCCTAATACTGAAAATAATGGTTCAACTAAGCGTATCATCCAAGCAAGTGTTAATAATAATAAAATTCGTGTTAGCATTGCTAATCCAAGCCCTAGAATGCGAGCTGAACGGTGTTGATGCTGGGGTAATTTTGAAACTAAAATTGTGATGACAATAATATTATCTATTCCTAATACAATTTCTAATGTAGAAAGTGTTAATAACGCAATCCACGCTTCTGGATTGCTCATCCATTCAAACATATCTGTTCCTTTTAATTAAAAAATTGTTGTAAAATTTGTGAGGTAAATTCTTTCCGCAAATAAAATCCTAAGGGCAGAGATTGTACCTGTTCTCCCTCTTGATTAAAAGCATTTGCAAGGGCTCGGCTGTTTTTTCCTTTTGGACGTAATTGTAACACCTCTCCAATTTTGGCATTAATTTCATTTAATCGCCCTAAAACAATGAGTTCCATTAACTCTTCCCAATCTTGTTGTAATTGTTGTTCTTGTTGAGGTGTGGGTGACCACAAAATGGGTTGTCCAATACGGCGTTCATTTAGTGGAATATGGCGCTCTCCCTCAATTGGCATCCACAACACTCGTTGTAATTTATGACGCACGTGGGAACTTTGCCAAGTAATTCCGCTGTTATGAGTCAGGGGAGCAAGGCTAACAAAAGTTGTTTCTAAAGGTTGTCCTTGAGCATTAATTGGAATGGTTTTTAACTCAATACCTAAATGTGCAAAATCTTGTTCTGCTTTACTGCCTGCTTTTGCTCCCAGTGCTGTTTCAATTAACATTCCGACCCAACCTTTATCACGGCGTAAATCAGGCGGTACAACGATATTTAACGATTTTGCAATTTCGCCTAAGCTAAAACCCGCTAACCATTGTGCTTTCGCCAATAGCTCTTCTTCTGTTTTTGAAAACTGTGTTAATTGCATAATTTATCTAATGTCTACTCTCTGATGTTTGATATTTCACGTTTAAGATGGATAATAATTCATAATCCGCAACTAATCATTAATAATTAAACAGAATTCTACTCAAATTCGTCGATTTATGGTATCTTTTACGCAACTTTATCTTACAACAAGCGGTAAGATTTTATTTAAAATTTACAAATTTGAGAAACATAATGTCAAAACACCTTACAGAACAACAATTTATCGACTTTCCTATCAATGAAAACGTGCTTAAAGCACTTGAAAGCAAAGGCTTTGGATTTTGTACTCCTATTCAAGCACAAACTCTTCCTCATACACTTTTAGGAAAAGATATTGCAGGTCAAGCTCAAACAGGAACGGGAAAAACTATCGCTTTTTTGATTGCGACCTTCCATCATTTACTTAATAATGATGTCGAAACAAAAGCAAATCAACCTCGATCATTAATCCTTGCTCCAACACGTGAACTTGCCGTACAAATCGCTTCAGACGCAGAAATGTTTATACAAAACAGCGATTTAAAACTCGCCCTTGCTTATGGTGGTGATGGCTATGATAAACAACTTCAGGCCATTGAAAAAGGTGTTGATATATTAGTCGGTACTACTGGGCGAGTGATTGATTATGTCAAACAAGGTATTATCGATCTGAGTCAAATTCAAGTGGTTGTATTAGATGAAGCTGACCGTATGTTTGATCTTGGATTTATCAAAGATATTCGCTATTTAATGCGTAAATGTCCTGCTCCAACCTCTCGTTTAACAATGCTATTTTCAGCTACACTTTCTGAACGTGTACGAGAACTTGCCTATGAAGATATGAATGATGCTGAGTATGTTGAAATCGAGCCGTTGCAACGCACAGGTCATCGCATTAAAGAGGAACTGTTTTATCCATCAAATAAAGATAAAATGGCGCTCCTTTTAACCATTATGGAAGAAGAATGGCCAGATCGTTGTATTGTTTTTGCTAACACCAAACAAAAATGTGAAGATATTTGGCGTTTTTTAAAAGCAGACAAACACCGTGTTGGCATTTTAACAGGTGATGTCGCTCAGAAAAAACGTTTAGCGTTATTAGATAGTTTTACTAAGGGGGATTTGGATATTTTAGTGGCGACTGATGTTGCGGCTCGTGGTTTACACATTCCACAGGTAACACACGTCTTCAATTATGACTTACCTGATGACTGTGAAGATTATGTACATCGTATTGGACGTACAGGACGTGCTGGAGAAAGTGGACATTCTATCAGTTTTGCCTGTGAGCGTTATGCAACCAATTTAACCGCTATTGAAGAATATATTGGTCATTCAATCCCTGTTAGTCAATACGATCCTGAAGCATTATTGGCATTACCAAAACGCCCACGTACACAGCGTTATAATAAAAGTCGTAAGAGATAGTGCATCAATCATTTAAAATTGCCCTCATAATATGAGGGCTTTTTATTTTTTCAATTTATTCATCTTCTTCTAAAAACTGATGCACTTTTTCCACCATCTCCTTAGAACCTACAAATAATGGAACTCTTTGGTGTAATTCTGTTGCTTTAATATCTAAAATACGCTGTTTACCATCTGTTGCTAATCCACCTGCTTGTTCTGCTAAAAATGCGATTGGATTACCCTCATACAATAAACGTAATTTTCCTTTAGGATAATTGGTTGACTGTGGGTAAATATAAATTCCTCCTTTGAGCATATTACGATGAAAATCAGAGACTAAAGAACCTACATAACGTGCTGAATAAGGACGATTTTCACTTGGCACGTCTTCTTGGCAGTATTTAATATATTTTTTCACCCCTTGTGGAAACTTAATATATTGTCCCTCATTAACGGAGTAAATATAACCTGTTGAAGGAATTTTTATATCTGGATGAGAGAGGCAAAATGTCCCTAATGACGGATCATAAGTAAAGCCATTCGTACCATTACCTGTTGTATAAACTAACATCGTTGAAGAGCCATACACAACATAGCCTGCTGCTACTTGTTTATTACCTTCTTGTAAAAAATCCTCTAAGGTGACAGGTGAGCCAATAGGCGTCACACGGCGATAAATAGAAAAAATGGTACCTACTGCTACGTTCACATCAATATTGGAAGAACCATCTAAGGGATCTGCTAAAACTACATATTTCGCATTACGAGAATGTTCATTATCAAAAATGACAATATTTTCCTCTTCTTCAGAGGCAAAACCTGCCACTTCTCCACGTGCTAACAGTGCTTTTTTCATTTTTTCGTGGGCAAAAATATCCAATTTCATTTGAGTTTCACCTTGAATATTTTCTTCTCCTGAAAGACCAATAATATCATCAGTTAAACCTGCTCGGTTAATATCTCGATGAATAATTTTCGCCACCAATCGAATTGCCGATAAAATACTGCTTAACTCACCTTTTGCATTTGGATATTCGGCTTGTCTTGCAACAATAAACTCACCTAATGTATTCATATTTTCTTCCTCATAAAAAATAAATTATACCTTTTATAAATCTATTACACAGAGTAAAACATATCCAATATGTGACCTATATCACAAATAATTTTTCTTCACTCTATTCCAACAAGTAAGCGAACACCTACTTGTAAGCGCTGATATTTTTAGTATAAATTATCAGCAATCCCGCTGTCATTTTTGAACCCTCGATAAAACCTATAGTCTTATTCAACACTTATTCACGAAGAAATAAATATAACTAACAATACAATAAGGAATTACTATGACTAAAATAATGAAAAAATCTTTATTAGCCTCTCTGATTATTGGCGTAAGCACGGTGAGTTTTTCAAGTGCTAGCTACGCCAATTCGATTTTAGATGCGTTAACACAATCGGGGGAAACACAAACTGTCAGTCTTGCACCAATGTTGGAAAAAGTAAAACCAGCAGTCGTTAGCATTGAGGTGGAGGGAAAAACCAAAGGGCAATCTTTCCAACCAAATATTCCTGATGAATTTAAGTTTTTCTTTGGCGATGATTTCTTTGGGCATAGAGGTGGCAGTGCACCTCGCAAGTTTAAAGGGTTAGGTTCTGGTGCGATTATTGATGCTAAAAAAGGCTACGTATTAACCAATAATCACGTTATTGATAAAGCAGAAAAAATCACGGTGTTACTAGAAGATGGACGTAAATTTAAAGCCAAATTAGTAGGAGCAGATCCAATGTCTGATGTGGCGTTAGTTCAAATTGAAGATCCTAAAAATTTAACTGAAATTAAATTTGCAGATTCTGATAAAACCCGTGTCGGTGATTTTACCGTTGCTATTGGTAATCCATTTGGATTAGGGCAAACTGTGACTTCTGGAATTGTATCCGCATTAGGTCGCTCAATGGGTAATTTAGATCGTGGTTATGAAAACTATATTCAAACGGATGCAGCGGTCAATCAAGGAAACTCTGGTGGTCCATTAATTAACCTAAAAGGGGAACTCATTGGTGTCAATACGGCTATTATTTCTCCAAGTGGAGGCAACGCAGGAATTGCTTTCGCTATTCCAAGTAATATGGCACACAACTTAGTGAATCAAATTATTGAATTTGGTCAAGTTAAACGTGGAATGCTCGGTATTAAAGGTGGCGAACTCAATGCTGATTTAGCTAAAGAGTTTGGTGTTGATGCACAACAAGGTGCCTTTGTTAGTGAAGTGCTTCCAAATTCAGCCGCTGAAAAAGCAGGTATTAAGGCAGGAGATGTTATCGTAAAAATGAACGGTAAAAAAATCTCAAACTTTAGTGAAATGCGAGCAAAAATCGCTACTTCTGGTGCAGGTAAAGAGATTCAACTCACTTACTTACGCAACAATGAAAGTAAAACAGTCAAAGTGAAATTACAATCTAGTGATGAACATTCACAAACGGCATCACAAGATTTATTACCAGAATTAAAAGGCGCTAAATTTAGTAACTATAATGAAGGCAATATCAAAGGTGTCGAAATTTCAGAGGTAGAAAAAGGTTCAATCGCTGAAATGCGAGGCTTAGAAAAAGGTGATGTGATTATTGGTGTAAACCGCAAATCTGTCAAAAATGTAGGAGAATTAAGAAAAATTCTTGATAAAAAACCATCAGTAGTTGCATTAAATATTCTACGTGGTGATATTAATTTATTTGTAATTATCCAGTAATTTTAATTTTATTACCTCAAAATTCCTTTCTTCTCCTTTGTGAGGGAAAGGAATTTATTTTAACCTCTCCGCTCTTGATTTATCTATATTTTCTAATAAAACCAATGCCTTATTCATTTGAGTGAGATTTTTTTCACTTTTCGCACAAAGAATAATATTTTCTAAGGTATCCGCTTGATGATAATAAGGTTGCTCGCTCTCGAACGCCTGTTCAAACTGATCATAAGCTTGCTTAAATTTTCCTTGTTTACACAAAAATGTACCATAATTATTTAATACATCAGGACGAGCTTGATGATTTTTTGCAAATTTTTGGCTTAATGTGACCGCTTGTTGATAGGTTTGCATCGCTTTTGTCACATCACCTGTTTGTTGATAATAATAAGCCAATACAGAATAAGGTAAGTAATCTTGATTATTATGATTAATCGCCTTATCAATGTTTAACTTTGCCTTAGGAAAATTGTTTTCTTTCAAATATCCTAACGCAAGATTTAGCCTTGCTTTCATTGCTTCTGTACGATTGATCGAAAAATCTGCCTTAGAAGACACACAACCTGCTAAGGTTATAATTAAAAAACAAGCGGTAAGATGTTGATAACATTTTGCAAATTTCATACAAAGTCCTCTTTTTTTATCTAACGTTGTTGAAGATGAATATTTTTACCAAATTGACGTTTTTCCATTGTTCTTTTGGTACGATCAATAACATCTCCAGCTAGTTGTCCACAAGCCGCATCAATATCATCACCACGAGTTTTTCGCACAATGACGGTAAAGCCATATTCCATCAATGTTTTTTGAAAACGATCAATACGAGAATTTGAGCTTTTTTGATAAGGTGCTTCTGGAAACGGATTCCACGGAATTAAATTTATTTTACAAGGCGTAGTTTTTAATACTTCCGCTAATTGATGAGCGTGTTCTACACCATCATTAATGTGAGATAGCATTACATATTCAATGGTAATTTTTCCGTGATTAGCATTGGAGACTTTTAAATATTCATTCACAGATTTCATCAGCATTGCAATATTATATTTTTTATTAATAGGCACGATTTCATCTCGAATTTCATCATTAGGAGCGTGTAACGAAATAGCTAATGCTACATCAATTTGATCTCGCATTTTATCCAATGCAGGCACAACGCCAGAGGTAGACAGTGTCACACGACGTTTGGATAGCCCATAAGCAAAATCATCTAACATAATTTCCATCGCTGGAACAACATTTTTCATATTCAGTAATGGTTCACCCATTCCCATCATTACCACATTAGTAATTGGTCGCACTCCTGTTACGCCGAACGCACCAATAATTTTAGCGGCTCGCCATACCTGACCAATAATTTCAGAGACGTTTAAGTTACGATTAAAACCTTGTTGAGCCGTCGAACAAAAAGTACATTCTAACGCACAACCTACTTGTGAAGAAACGCAAAGCGTAGCACGGTCTCCTTCTGGAATATAGACTGTTTCCACTTGCTGATCACCCACTTGCATCGCCCACTTAATCGTACCATCGGCAGAGCGCTGTTCAACCGCCACTTCTGGTGCTTTGATTTCTGCAATTTGCTTTAATTTATTACGCAATACCTTATTGATATTGGTCATATTATCAAAATTATCTTCACCAAAATGATAAATCCATTTTACCATTTGATCTGCTCGAAAAGGTTTTTCCCCCATCTCTTTAAATAATTCTCGCATTTGTCCACGCGTTAAATTCATTAAATTGATTTTATCTGATTTAGGGTGTTGTACTGCAACTTTGCTTGTTGTAGCTTGTACTAGATTGGTTTGTTCTAACATATAGCCTCGTTGTTACACGGTTTGTGGCAAAATTGATGATTTTGCAATAAAATAAAAGACCGCAGATTGTACCCATCTCAACAGTCTTATACTAGTATTTTTTTACTTTTGGAACAAATTTTTAATACTTTTTTTCGATCCATATCACAAAATAGAATTTTAACACCATAGGAATCCTACAGTGTTAAAAATATATTTTAGATATATTTCACACTAAGAATCTCAAATTCAACATTACCGCCCGGAGTTTGAATGACCACACTATCATCCACTTCCTTACCGATTAAACCCCGTGCAATAGGTGAATTTACTGAAATTAAATGTTGCTTAATATCTGCTTCATCATCACCGACAATACGATAAGTTAATTCATCATCGGTTTCAACATTCACGATTTCGACGGTTGCGCCAAAGATCACTTTACCATTGTTAGGAATGGTTGTGACATCAATAATTTGAGCCGCACCTAGCTTACCTTCAATTTCTTGAATACGTCCTTCACAAAAAGCTTGCTCTTCACGAGCTGCGTGATATTCGGCATTTTCTTTTAGATCACCGTGTTCACGAGCGTCTGCAATTGCCTTAATAATTTCAGGACGACGCACGTTTTTTAACTGTTCTAATTCTTCTCTTAATAATTCTGCACCACGTACAGTCATTGGAATTTGTTGCATTTTATGTTTCCTACATTCAATAAAATAAGGGTGATAAATCACCCTACAAAATTGTCTACTATTTATAAAAATCTATATTGCGGTATTATCAATCTTCTTAAAAAAAATATCAACCATCCCATCACATTATATATAGGAAAAAATTGTGACTGGTAAGATTGGATGACAAACATTATAATCGTTCATCATACATACATTTATTTGAAAGAGAGTTTTTATGACAAATTACACAATCGCACAAACAAAATCTGGAAATTCTATTAGCCTTACATCAAAAATGGCAAACCGTCACGGACTAATTGCAGGTGCAACAGGAACGGGGAAAACCGTTACACTACGCAAACTTGCGGAAAGTTTCAGTGATGATGGCATCCCTGTTTTCCTTGTTGATGTCAAAGGAGATATTTCAGGTTTAACCCAAAAAGGGGAACTCTCTGGTAAAGTTGCTGAACGTATTGAAAACTTTAATTTAGGTGGTGAAGATTATCTTTCTGCATTCCCAGTCTCTTTTTGGGATGTATTCGGCAAGACAGGAATCCCACTTAGAACAACCATTTCAGAAATGGGGCCGATTTTATTAAGTCGCTTACTCAATTTAAACGATACTCAAGAAGGATTACTCAACTTAGTCTTTCGTGTTGCTGATGATCAAGGATTACTCCTTATCGATCTTAAAGACCTTCGTGCAATGCTGCAATATGTCGGAGAAAATGCGAAAAAATTCAGAATGGAATATGGTAATGTATCGGCAGCAAGTATCGGTGCAATCCAACGTTCATTACTTTCTCTTGAAAATGAAGGAGCGACGCAGTTATTTGGGGAGCCGTCATTAAATTTAGATGATTGGCTACAAACTCGTGATGGGCGTGGTGTAATTAATATTTTAAATTCTGAACAATTAATTAACTCTCCAAAACTCTACAGTGCCTTTTTATTATGGTTAATGTCAGAACTTTTTGAAAACCTACCTGAAATTGGTGATCCTGAAAAACCGAAATTTGTGATGTTTTTTGACGAAGCTCACCTGATTTTTGATGATGCACCAAAAGCATTGGTAGATAAAGTGGAACAAGTCGTACGCTTAATTCGTTCTAAAGGTGTGGGCGTTTATTTTGTGACTCAAAATCCTCTTGATTTACCAGATAGCGTATTAGGACAACTTGGAAACCGTGTTCAGCACGCCCTAAGAGCCTTTACACCTCGTGATCAAAAAGCAGTAAAAGCAGCAGCAGAAACTTTCCGTTCCAACCCTGACGTCGATGTCGTAGAAAGTATTTCACAACTTGGTATTGGTGAAGCGTTAGTTTCAGTACTAGATGAAAAAGGAATGCCAACACCAGTTGAAATTGCTTATATTTATCCACCAAAAAGCCAACTTGATCCTATTTCACACAGTGAACGAGAGCAATTTGTACAAAAAGACGACTTATATGGCTATTATAGTAAATACATTGATGAGCAATCGGCTTACGAAGAGTTACATAAACAAATCGAAATTGAACAACAACAGATTCAACAAGAGCAAGAAGAAAGTAACAGTTTACTGGGTGGCATTATTGCCTCAATTTTTGGTAAGAAAAAACGCAGAGAACAGAGTGCAACAGAACAAATGGTGAGTGGTATTACCAAAGCCGTAGGTCGAAACATTCGTAATCAAATTGCACGACAAATTGTACGTGGTGTATTAGGAGCGATGAAAAAATAACCACTTATAGCGGTAACATTTAAGTAAAAATTTGCAAATTTGATGTAATCGCTATGTTTTTTGCCTAACTGTGGCGGATTTTATATTGAAAAAGGGAAGTATAGGCATAGTAGACAAAATAGTTGGTAAAAAATGGGTTAAAGCTTTATATTACTGTGCTTTAGCCCACTTTTTTGAAAATGAATAAAAAACTTGTCCTTTTTGTCATAAAACGAATATTCACAAATATGGTACCCAAAATAATGTTCAACGTTATAAATGCTCTATTTGTAATAAAACTTTTACCTTCAAAAAATCCTTAAATTCAAGCCAAATTTGGCTAGATTACACAGAAGGTAAACAAACCTATAAGCAACTAGCAATTAAATATAATTGCTCTGTTAGAACTATTCAAAGATATGTTTTAAAAGCCCCTAAAACGCCATTAAATATCCCACAAAATAATAAATTGAACTTAATGATGGATACCACTTTCTTTGGTCGAAATTTTGGTGTTCTCGTTTTTATGGACACTTTATCAAAGAAGGTAATTTATCATCAAATTGTGACAACAGAAAAAAATCTTTATTATCTATTAGCAATGAATAAATTAAGAGAAAAAGGCTATATTATTCAATCTATTACTTGTGATGGAAGACGAGGATTATTAAGAGATTTTTTAAATACGCCTGCACAACTTTGCCAATTTCATCAAATAGCAAATGTAATAAGGAAATTAACAAGGAACCCTAAATCTGAAGCGGGAAAAGAGCTAAAAATATTAGTTAAAACATTAAAAAATAGCTCTAAAAACGAGTTCTATATTAATTTACATTATTGGTATTTAAAACATAAAGAATATTTAAATGAACGCTCCGATAAAATAAATGAAAAGGGTAAATATCCTTTTAAACATCGTAATATAAGAAGTGCTTACAGGAGCTTAAAATATAATATGGATTATTTATTTACTTTTGAAAAATATCCTGAATTAAATATAGAAAAAACAACAAATAGGCTTGAAAGTTTATTTGGAGAACTTAAACGAAAACTATCTAATCATAATGGTTTAACCAAATACCATAAGATTATGTTTATAAAAGATTTTCTAAATAAAAGGAGTTGGTAATTATTTATAAAATAATAAAAACCAACTCATTTGTCTACTATGGGCATAGCTCCTCAAAATTACCAACTATTTTGTCTACTATGCCGAAGTATATGCGCAAATAAATTTGCTAATGATTCCCTAAAATAATGCTTATATATCAATAAATTATATTAAATTTATCGTAGGGGCGTGATTAGCAAACACCAGTTTGCGTATATCCGCCCGCAACGCACAAAATAAGAATTTAATGAAAAATCCAACAATCCTTATATATCTATATCAAATAAATATATAACACATTTGTAATAACAAAATTTGCAAATTTTTGTTTCAATGTGACCGCTTAAATTCAATTTATGATACGAAATCAATCGATTCCTTCTAACTCTGCTTCAGAAAACTGTCTTTCTTGACTCTCTACTTCTGTTGCTTTGCCATCTCTTAACTCAAAGCTTTTATGTTGGAAATAGGCTTCACGGAATGTGACATAAGGATCTTGAGACTGTTTCAACATTTCATCTTGATCAAGCAGTTTTGATCTTGCATCAATACCATCAACCACTTTCTTACCAATGGTTGCTGGCAAGGTTAAAAGAGAAAGTACTGGATAGGTATAATCCACTTCTGACAGTAATGCACGTGGAGATTTTGGGCCTAAAATAGGTAGCATTATATAAGGGCCATCTCCCATACCATAAGTCCCTAAAGTATGAGAAAAAGTACGTCCATCTTTGACTCGTAAATCCTCTTTTTGACTCGCAAAATCAATTAAGCCACCTAAACCAAAGGTACTATTAATCCAAAAACGCGTAAAATGAACCATCGCTTTTTCTCCCTCACCCTCTAATAAACGGTTTAAAAAGCTGGCAGGCTCACTTAAATTGTTGGAAACATTGGTTAAACCTGTTTTGACAGGGCTAGGGACATAATCACGCCATCCTTTGGCAACAGGTTTTAAAACATAAGGGTCAAGTACATTATAATTCACCGCCCACATTGCACGGTTAAACCCTTCTAAAGGATCTCGTCTTGCACCTGTTTCAGGATCAATCGAAGAACAGGCTGTTAAAATGATAACAGCACTAATCAGACCTATTTTTTTAACGCTTTTTATCAATCTTTTCATTATAAAATCCATTATTACATATCTATTATTCAGATTATTGTACTAAAATTTAGTATAAACACCAATAAAATCATAAGAAGTCTAGACGGCTAGATTTATTCTTTTATTATTTTTTGTTAGAATGCCCCAAATTCTATCAATAACAAGGAAATCAAAATGGCAGAGTGGAGCGGTAAATATATTAGTCCTTATGTTGAGCACGGTAAAAAAAGTGAACAAGTACGCAAAGTGACAGTTTCTATTCCTGTAAAAGTATTAGAAATTTTGACCAATGAACGTACCCGTCGTCAAATTAATAATCTTCGCCACGCAACTAATAGTGAGTTACTTTGTGAAGCATTTTTGCACGCTTTCACAGGGCAACCTCTTCCAACCGATGAAGACTTAATGAAAGCACGTCACGATGAAATTCCAGAAAAAGCAAAAATCAAAATGCAAGAGCTGGGGATCAATCCTGACGATTGGCAATATTAATTTTTTTGTAAATTTTTTACATAATCATACCGCTTCAAGGAGCGAAGAATGAAATTTTCTCTTAAACAGCAGTTAGCTAAAGAAACTCGCTGGGCGTTAGGTCTTACTCTCTTCTATATTAGCGGCTGGGTTGGATTTGGTTATTTTTCACCAACAGGAAAAGGTCTCTTAGGTTTTCCGATTTGGTTTGAATTTGCCTGTATTTATTTCCCTATTGTATTTATTTTCACTACATTGATAGTCGTCAAAATTGTTTATAAGGATGTTGATTTAGAGGATAGCCATAATGAATCTTGATATGCTACTTCCTCTTATTGTTTATTTACTTTTTGTATTTGGTGTCGCATTTTATGCTTATCAAAAACGTAAAGGGCAAAGTTTTTTAAATGAATATTATGTCGGCAGTCGTGCAATGTCTGGCTTTGTACTGGCAATGACTTCTGCTGCCACTTATGTAGGCGCAAGTTCTTTTATTGGTGGACCTGGTGCTGCCTATAAATTTGGTTTAGGTTGGGTGCTACTGGCAATGATACAAGTCCCTGTTGTCATCCTTACTCTCGGCGCTTTTGGTAAAAGATTAGCAATTTTGGCTCGTAAAACAAATAGTGTCACCATCAACGATTTACTTTATGCTCGCTATCAAAACCGTTTTGTCGTATGGATTGCCAGTTTTTCATTATTAATTTCATTTTTTGCAATGATGACCGTGCAATTCTTTGGTGCAGGGCGTTTATTAGAAACCACCTTAGGCATTCCTTATCAAACCGCTATTTTAATTTTTGCAATGACCGTTGGCGTTTATACCTTTATTGGAGGATTTCGTGCTGTAGTACTCACAGATACCATTCAAGGTGTGGTAATGATTGTAGGAACCACACTATTACTCGGTGGTGTTATTTATGCAACTGGAGGGATTGAATCAGCTATTGCAACCTTAGAATCCATCGATCCTAACTTGATTACGCCCTATGGTATCGATGCACGCCCTCTTGATTTTACTTTTATGCTCTCATTTTGGATGTTAGTCTGCTTTGGCATTATCGGCTTACCGCCCCTAATTGTTCGCAGTATGGCATACAAAGACAGCAAAGCATTACATCAAGGTATTATTATTGGCACGGTTGTTGTTTCATTTTTAATGTTAGGAATGCATCTTTCAGGAGTATTAGGTCGAGCCTTAGATCCAACACTAACTGTATCAGATAAAATTATCCCGACCCTAATGCTACAAGTGATGCCTCCAGTAGTCGCAGGAATCTTCCTTGCAGCACCAATGGCAGCGATAATGTCTTCCATTGACTCAATGCTCATTCAAGCTTCTTCTACCTTAATTAAAGATTTATATATTGCCATCAAACCAGAAGCAATCAAAAATGAACAAAAAATTAAACGGCTGTCTACCTTAACCACCCTTATTTTTACAATTTTACTTATTATTGCCGCCCTTAATCCGCCAGAAATGTTAATTTGGCTAAACCTAAATGCACTAGGCGGACTAGAAGCAACCTTCTTTTGGGTCATATTATTAGGTTTCCTATGGAAAAACGCCAATGCAACAGGAGCGATTGTCTCTATGATTGGAGGCTTAACCAGTTATAGCATTATCGTCATAACAGGTATCAAATTTTGGAGTTTCCATTCTATTATCCCAGCCACATTGATTGGTTTAATCGCTTTTTTGATGGGTAATTATATACAAAGTAGAAAAGATAAGACGCACTGATTGCCAATTTTAGGGAACCGTAGCGAGAGAGTATCATTGAATCGTAAAAAGACACCGGTTGCTGAGCTTGTCGAAGCATTAGGTGTCTTCACTTTCTGTGGCCGTTCTTTTTACTTCGATATTTCGACCGGCTCAATAACTAAGAACGGAAACATCAAACACCAAAATTAATCAAACACCGATCACTGAGCTTCGGTTGCTGAGCTTGTCGAAGTATCGAAGTGTTAGGTGTTTGTGCTCTGAATTTGTTTGGTGAACGCTTCTCGACCCTTCGACAGGCTCAGGGAGCCGAAGCGGAAGATATCTCAAAAGATACCAATGACTAAGTTCAATAACCCAATACAAAAATCTAAAGCTAGCAAAAAAACTATAAAGATAATACTCATTAAACATTACCCTAAAAATTCATAAATAAAGCACTAATTTATAACAAAAAACAAACAAATGAACAAAAAAACGACAATCGAACACAAAAAATGTGGTTTTAAGCAAAAGTGTGATAGCCATCATTTGACATAAATTGATATTTTTGTCATCATTCAGCTGCTCAATATTCTTTAGATTAGCAATATTGATACTGACTAGTTGTTTCAGACCTTAACCGAAACAACTTTTTACATTAAATTACTTAAAAAATTAAGGTGATTATTATGAAAAAAACTCTTATTGCGTTAACAGTTGCTGCATTAGCTTCAACTTCAGCGTCAGCTCTTACTGTATATAGCCAAGACGGTGCAACAGTTGATGTAACTGGTGCAGTTAAAATGGTTCTTCAAAAAGAAACTGATAAAAAAGCTGTAATCAACAAAAAAGACACTAAATTAGGTGTTAAAGCAAAATATGAATTCGGTACTGATGCTTATGCATTAGCGGCTTATGAATATAGCTTCCTTAAGCCAGAAGTGAAAAAAGCTTATATTGGAGTTGGTAGTGCATCAGCTGGTCAATTAACATTCGGTCTTCAAAATACATTTGCTGACGGTGTTGGTGAATCTTCTTTTGATAATGCTTTCGGTGTTAAAGATCGTTTTGCTCGTGGTGATGCTGATAATATGATTTCTTATCGCTATACTGGTTTATCAGACTGGGAATTTGGTGTTGATTATATGTTAGCAACTAACCCAAGTAAGAAAACCATGAAAGTTAACGGTGCTGATGAAGAGTTTGTATTAGAAAATAAAGCTTGGTTTGACTTAGGTGCTAAATATAGTGCTAATGATTTAACAGTAGCTTTTGCTTATAGTCAAGCTAACGGTATTGCAGATTATGAGTATAAAGATAATAAATACATCGCAGATAGTGCTAAAACATTTGATGTTGCCCTTGGTTATACGATGGATAATGTTAAATTTGGCTTAGATGTTGGTTATTTAAAAACAAAAGGCTTAGCTTTCTATGAAAAAGAAGGTGATGACTTAATGTTCTTAGGTGGTGCTAAGGATATGAAAGCTTATTATGTATCTCCAGGAGCTAAGGTTTCATTTGGTGATGCAGCTGTTTATGGTAACTATGCTTATACGGTATTAAAACCTGCTAAAGGTGAGAAAATTAAATTCCACGGTCTAAACTTAGGTGCTGAATATACTTTAGCTAAAAATGCTCTTGTATTTATTGAAGGTAACTATGTGAAAGTGAAAGAAGGCAGTGATAGTGATTCTGTGAAAGCTATCGGTGTTGGTATGAAAGTTGAATGGTAATCTAATTACCTAGCAAACTTTATATTGCTAAAAGACCCCATAAGCTTGGCTTATGGGGTTTTGTTTTGTGTAAACTTCAGGAATTTGTCCAAAGAATGGGGACTTGTTCATATACTACGCCCCGTTATCGATTGCTGAAGAGAACGACCACAGAAAAAATTTAGAATGCAGACACCTAATACTTCGACAGGCTCAGCAACCGGTGTCTTTGGACTATTCAACGATACTTTCTGCTTCGGCTCTCTGAGCTCGGTTAAAATATCTAAGGGTTGAGAAGTGTTCATTAAACAAACTCCAAGCGTAACCCCCTAACACCTTGATACTTCGACAAGCTCAGCAATCGGGGTTTAGCTAGAGTGATGTATGAAGATTTTAGTTTTCATTTTATACTGAGTACTTGTTTTTCAACTGGATTCTTTTTATAATTCCAACAGTTCTCATTGGGGTGCTAGCAAGCGGTATGATGTTGTTTACTTTTTGCAAAAGCTGAGAAATACCCATAGAACCTGATCTGATTAATATCAGCGTAGGGATTTGAGGCAGTTCAATTTAATTATTCTGTTTTAAATCCTTCTATTTTATTTTTTTAGAAGGAAATCAAATGAAACTTTCTCCATTCGTTATTTGTTCAACGTTCGTTTTAGCTACCACAGCCTTTGCAGCGCAACCTACTTTGACGGTTTATACCTATGATTCATTTACTGCGGAATGGGGTCCTGCTCCAGCATTAAAACCCTTATTTGAAAAGGAGTGTCACTGTACTTTAAAATTTATGCCTTTTGAAGATGGCATTACAATGTTTAATCGCATTCGCTTAGAGGGCAAAAAGACCAAAGCAGATGTAATGTTAGGTTTAGATAATTTTGCATTGCAACAAGCTGAAAATTCAGGTTTATTTACGCCACATCAGTTAGAAATTAATGAATTAAATTTACCACAGAAATGGGCGGATAAAACATTCTATCCTTATGATTTTGGTGAGTTTGCTTTTGTTTACAATAACAAAAAGTTACAAAATCCCCCTAAAAGTTTAAAAGAGTTGGTTGAACGTCAAGATATAAAAGTGATTTATCAAGATCCTCGCACGAGTACTGTTGGACGAGGTTTGTTGTTATGGATCAATAATGTCTATGGTGATCAAGCTAAAACAGCGTGGCAGACTTTAGTTAAGCATACGGTAACTATTGGTAAAGGTTGGTCTGAAACCTATGGTGCTTTTTTAAAAGGGGAGTCTGATGTTGTGCTAAGTTATAGTACTTCACCGCTTTATCATCGTTGGTATGAGAAAAATAATGATTATGTAGCGGCAGACTTTACAGAGGGACATTTATCCCAAATTGAGGTAGCAGCAATTCTGAAAACCAGTAAACATAAAAAACTGGCTCGTCAATTTTTAACTTTCTTACATAAGAAAGAGGCTCAAAAAATTATTGCGACTCATAATATTATGAAGCCAGTTATTACAGCGAGCGTTGATCCTGCGTTCGCCACGTTGCCAACCTACAAAGCACTAAAAATAGTAACCCCTAGTGCAAATACACTAAGACAGTGGCAATCTGAATGGCAAAGTGCAGTAAGCCGTTAAGCCTTTGATTAAAGCCCTTTTTCTATTAACTGTAGAAAAAGGGTTTTTTAGTATATAAAATATAGCGGGTACATTAAGCTAAAAATTTGCAAATTTTAGATTAAGATCCTTTGAGTATATGTTCTAGTTCGTCTTGTGCAGAGAGCCACTGGATTTCAATCTCTTCAAGTTGCTGTTTGGTTTCAAACTGTTGAGTTAATACCTCATTTAGTTGGGTTTTATTTTCTGCTTCATAAAGTGAGCTATTACTCAGTTTCTCTTCGACTTGAGAAAGAGTAGCGGTCAATGTCTCTAAACTTTTTTCAAGTTTTTCAATTTGCTTACGCAGTGGAGCAGTTTGTTTACGTAATTCTGCCTCTTGGCGTTTTTGCTCTTTACGGTTTATGCCACTGTTTGATGTGTCAGTATAAGCGGTCTGATTTTGGGATCTTTTTGCAAGTTCAAGCTGATTTTGTTCGTTGAGCCATTTTTGATAATCCTCTAAATCGCCCTTAAATTCTTCCACTTTTTTGTTATGCACCAAATAAAACTCATCAACGGTACTACGCAATAAATGGCGATCGTGCGATACCACCACAAGCGAGCCTTCATATTGTGTTAAGGCTTCGGTTAAGGCTTGTCGCATATCCAAATCTAAATGGTTGGTCGGTTCATCGAGTAACAGTAAATTTGGACGTTGCCACACGATTAACGCTAACACCAAACGGGCTTTTTCTCCCCCTGAAAAACTTTTGACGGCTTGTTTCACTTTATCGCCGTGAAAATCAAATCCCCCCAAATAATTTCGCAATTCTTGTTCGGTTTTTTTAGGGGCAATATGAGTTAAATGCCACAAAGCACTTTCTTCCACTCGTAATGTATCTAATTGATGCTGTGCAAAATAACCTAATTTTACCCCTTTAGCTAAGGCAATTTTTCCTGTTTTAGGCGTTAATTCTTCAGCTAATAATTTGATTAAAGTCGATTTCCCTGCACCATTTCGCCCTAATAATCCAATACGAGAACCTGGAACCAAGTTTAATTTTACTGATTCTAAAATCGTTTTATCGTCATAACCCGCACTCACTTTTTCCATTGAAAGCAACGGACTTGGTAATGAAAGAGGAGGACGAAACTCAAAGGAAAATGGGCTATCAATATGAGCAGGAGCAATCATTTCCATTTTTTCAAGGGCTTTAATACGACTTTGTGCTTGCTTGGCTTTAGTCGCTTTGGCTTTAAAGCGATCAATAAAACTTTGTAAATGTTCTACTTTACGTTGCTGTTGCTGATACGCCGCATTTTGTTGGGCTAATTTTGTGGCTCGTTGAATTTCAAAAGAGCTGTAATTCCCTGTATATTCGTGCAGCTGCTGATTTTCAATATGGATCACACGATTGATAATAGGATCTAAAAAATCCCTGTCGTGTGAAATCAAAATCAACGTGCCTTTATATTGTATCAGCCAACGTTCTAGCCAAATAACTGCATCTAAATCCAAATGGTTAGTCGGTTCATCAAGCAATAATAAATCACTACGACATAGCAACGCTTGAGCTAAATTCAAACGCATACGCCAACCACCTGAAAAGGCTTTCACTGGCTCATCCAGTTGTTCTGTGCTAAAACCTAAACCATTTAACAAGGTTGCGGCACGAGATTGAATTGTCCACGCGTCAATGGTGTCTAACTGAGCATGAATTGTAGCGATTAAATGCCCATCATTATCTAAATTTGCTTGCTCTAAGGCTTGAGTGAGTTGTGTATATTGGCGATCCCCTAAAATGACATACTCCAATGCTGAAATATCAAGAGCAGGAGTTTCTTGATTTACCCACGCAATAGACCAACTACTCGGATACTTAGCTTCGCCACCTTCTGGGGTAAATTCATTTTTAAGTAAGCTCAATAACGATGACTTCCCACAACCATTTTTACCTACAAGACCCACTTTTTGTTTAGGGTTGATTGTTGCATTGGTATTTTCTAATAAAGTCTGTGTTCCACGAGTAAGGGTTAAATTTGTTAAAGTTATCATTAAGGTGTTAATTCCTGATTATTAAAAGCAATTTTCCAATCTCTATCTAGCATTTCTAAATTACGCTCAATACTCGCTTGAACATTATTCGCAACAAAATCAATCACATCTTGATAATTGTCACTCGTTTGTGCATTTTCTAATACTTGATAATATTTTTCTCTATCTTCATTTTTGATAATTGTGATTGGATAGCCCTGTTTCATCAATTCTAAATTCATTAACAGTCGCCCTGTTCTGCCATTACCGTCTGAGAATGGATGAATTTTTTCAAAGCGTGCGTGAAAAATGGCGACCTTTTCAATAATATGGCGATCGCTTTGATTATACCAATCTAAGAGTGTCTGCAAATCTTCTTCAATATGAAAAGGGCGAGAAGTTTCGGTTTTACTATGACTAATCACAACATCGTGATTTCTAAAAACACCTGCAATTTCACGATCAATACTACCGATTACAATCTGATGAAATTCTTTAATCAAGCGAATATCCAATACTCGATTTAACGCAATTTCTTCAAGCAAATAATCAATTGCATAACTCTGATTTTGAGTTTCAATATGATCCTTCAATGGTTTACCGTTAATTGTAATCCCTTGCTCTAAAACAATTTGAGTTTCTCTTAACGTTAAAGAGTTGCCTTCAATCGCATTAGAATGATAGATATATTCTTGCTTTAAACTTTCAAATAATTTCTTTAATAACGATTGCGGTAGCGGTCTGCGAGCGTTAAGAAAATTTTTCAGTTTTTCCAAGTGAGTAATGATATTGTGCATAGTATCCCTTAAAAATTACAACCCAGCCTTCAAACTTGCTTCGATAAAGCGATCTAAATCACCATCTAGCACTGCTTGGGTATTGCGATTTTCCACCCCTGTGCGTAAATCTTTAATACGGCTGTCATCAAGTACATAAGAGCGAATTTGACTGCCCCAGCCGATGTCGGATTTGCTTTCTTCAAGGGCTTGTTTTTCAGCATTTTGTTTTTGCATTTCCAATTCAAATAATTTCGCTCTAAGCTGTTTCATTGCACTGTCTTTATTTTGGTGTTGTGAGCGTCCATTTTGACATTGCACTACTGTGTTTGTCGGTAAATGAGTAATACGTACCGCTGATTCAGTTTTATTGACGTGCTGGCCACCTGCCCCTGAGGCACGGTAAACGTCAATACGTAAATCAGCAGGATTGATGTCAATTTCAATATTATCGTTAATTTCAGGATAAATAAATGCCGCACTAAATGAAGTATGACGACGGTTATTTGAATCAAATGGACTTTTACGTACTAAACGGTGAATGCCTGTTTCGGTACGTAACCAACCAAAGGCATATTCCCCAGAGACTTTTACGGTTGCTGATTTTAATCCTGCCACATCGCCGTCTGATACTTCAATCAGCTCGGTTTTAAAGCCTTTGCTGTCTGCCCAGCGCAAATACATTCGTAGTAACATTTCTGTCCAATCTTGGGCTTCTGTTCCGCCTGAACCCGCTTGTAAATCAATGTAGCAATCGTTCGGATCGTTCTCACCACTAAACATTCGACGAAATTCTAATTTTGCTAATTTTTGTTCTAATGTATCCGCTTCTTGTGTTGCTTCATTGAAGGTGTCTTCGTCTTCCATTTCAACCGCAAGCTCAATCAATCCTTCAATATCATCAACCCCTTGTTCTAATTCTTTGATTGTGTTGATAATTCCTTCTAAGGCGACTCGCTCTTTACCTAAGGCTTGGGCTTTTTCAGGATTATTCCAAACTTCTGGCTGTTCTAATTCTGCATTGACTTCTTCTAAGCGTTCTACTTTGACATCAAAGTCAAAGATACCCCCTGATCACTTGGGTACGTTCAGCTAAATCGGCAAGTTGAGTTCTAATTGGGTTTAATTCAAACATTTTTATTCCTTTGAAATAATTTATAGCTTTGTAGAGATAGGCATATTTTATCTCTACTTAATATGTGATGTACAAAATATCATTTATTATTTTAACATAATAAATAAGCGGTAAGATATTTCTTAAAATTTGCAAATTGTCAGAAATATCTTACCGCTTAGAATAGAGGTTTTATCTAAAAATAAATGAGTCTTTTTTTCTTAATTTTTTAAATTGGCTTAATGCAACAACAACCAAAATGGTTAAATAAGCACTAAAAATCATAATTAACCATTGTGGCATTGAAAAAGTTAAGAATTGCCATTGTATTTCACTGCAACTTCCTCCTGCTTCAAAGAAACTCGGTAGCCATTGGTTTAAAGGTAATTCCGTTGGGAAATTCACTTTAATAGGGCATTGATTCCAAGGCGCTGGATTGAGTTGATAGTTAGTGTGTTCGATCGACAAACTTAAGCCTTTAATTGCACCAAAAATACCGATGCCAAGGGCAATAAATCGGAAAACAAAAAATCGAGGTGCAATAAAAGCAATAACGCCAGCGATACAAATAGCGAGTAAGGCAATACGTTCATAAATGCACATTACACAAGGCACTAATCCCATTTTGTGTTGAAAATAGAGAGCAATGCCCTCTAAGATAGCACCGCTTAAAATCAGCAGTAACCAAGCACTACGATCGAGAGACAGTTCTTTTATGTAAGTAAGCATTTAACCTTATTTCCTATTTTAGCGAACCAATAACCAGCCCCAGCTTTCCATTAATGAAGTGAGAGGCGCTAAGAATACTTCTAGTGAGAAGAATCCAACCAGAGATAAAACTATCGTATATGGTAGTGCCATATAAACCATTTTTCCGTAAGAGAGACGAACCAAAGGTGCAAAAGAGGACGTCAATAAGAACAAGAACGCAGCTTGCCCATTTGGTGTTGCTACAGAAGGTAAGTTTGTTCCTGTATTGATGGCAACGGCAATTAAGTCAAATTGTTCACGGCTAATCACATTGGATTTTAACGCATTGAATGCTTCGTTGATATATACTGTTCCCACAAAAACGTTATCAGAAATCATTGAAAGCAGACCGTTAAATATATAGAACAGTCCTAACTGTGAATGAGGCTCCGCTGATAAAACAAAGTGGATGATAGGATCAAATAGTTTTAAGTCCACAATGACAGCAACAACAGAGAAGAACACTACAAGTAATGCAGTAAAAGGTAGTGATTCTTTAAATGACTCTCCGACAGAGTGCTCATCAATGACACCACAGAATGAAGTACAGATAATAATAATGGTTAAACCGATAATTCCTACATCCGCTAAATGTAAGGCTAAACCGATAACGAGCCAAATTCCAGCAAGGGCTTGAATAATTAATTTTGCACGGTCTTGATCTGTCATTTGTTTATCTTGTTCAGCATTAAAATGGGTAAGGATTGCCCATACACGACGTGGTAATGGGGTACCATAGCCAAAAAGTTTGAATCTTTCAAGTAGGTAGCAAGTTGCCGCACCACAAATAATAACTGGCACACTAATTGGTGCAACACGGAGAACGAACTCACCAAAATGCCAACCTGCTTTATCCGCAATAATCAGATTTTGAGGTTCACCCACCATAGTCATTACACCACCTAAAGCACTACCTACACCTGCATGCATTAACAAGCTACGTAAGAAGCTACGGAATTTTTCAAGTGTTTGTTTGTTGGTTACAATTTTTGCATCACAGGTAATATCATTATCACAATCGTCAAAGGTATAACCAGAGGCTACTTTATGATAAACACCATAAAAACCAACGCTGACACTAATAATTACTGCAATAACGGTTAATGCATCTAAGAATGCAGAAAGAAAAGCAGCACTCAAACAAAATGCTAAGGATAGTGTTCTTTTAGAGCGCACTATAATTAATAATTTAGTGAAAGCATATAATAGTAGCTGTTTCATAAAATAAATACCTGCTACCATAAACATTAATAGTAAAATGACTTCAAAATTTGCCATTATTTCTTCTTTGATATGTTCTGGATGGGTCATTCCAATGATCACAGCTTCCATTGCTAATAAACCACCTGGTTGTAGAGGATAGCATTTTAAAGCCATTGCTAAAGTAAAAATAAATTCACAGACTAAACACCAACCTGCAATAAAGGGATCTATTAAAAATAAGATAGGATTTAAAACTAAAAAGGAAATAATGGCAAATTTGTACCATATTGGGGAATTTCCTAAGAAATTTTTAAAGACAGAACTAGGGTTGAGCATAAAAAATATTCTCCTTCAACTAAATTTGTACTACTAATTAATTAGTCATTGTAATATAGATTGGATTAAACGATAATAAAAAAACTCATATTAGTATAAAATATCTGAAAAAAACATAAACAAAATCAAGTTTTATTCTGATAGAGCAAAAAATAGACTAAATTTAGGTGTTTAAATTAAAATGAACGACAATAAATCTTATATTTTTAAAGCAAACAGTCCTGCTGCATTGGCAGAGGAATATATTATCAAAAGTATTTGGAATAATACTTACCCTCCTCACACTTATCTTCCTGCTGAGAGAGAATTAGCAGATACTATTGGGGTGACTAGAACCACACTTCGAGAAGTTTTACAACGTCTTGCTCGAGAAGGCTGGTTAACCATTCAGCATGGAAAACCTACGCTTGTTAATAATATCTGGGAAACTGGTGGAACAAGTGTAGTGGAAAAATTGTTTCAGCTGGATAAAAGTATGGCGCCTTTTATTATTGCAGATATTCTTTCATTACGTACTCGAATGTCAGATTTTTATATTCCTAAAGCAATCAAAATCAACCCTGAAGGGTCATTGGCCATTTTTGAACATTTAGATGATTTAGAAGATACAGGGCAAGCCTATACCGAATTTGATTATCACGTATTTAGAAGCTTTACTGTGATTGCAGAAAAACCAGTTTATGGATTGATTTTTAATAGCTTTAAAGGTTTGTATAATCAAATTGGGGGCATTTATTTCAATATTCCAGAAGGAAGGAAATTGGCACGTGATTTTTATTATAGTTTAAAAAATTTATGTCAGTATCAAGATGTTGAAAAAGTGAAAGAGTGTATCAAAGTCCATCGAGAGCAAAGTGGTATGCTATGGAATGAAATATTAAGTAAATTACAGACAACAAAAAGTAAGAAGCAAGCGGGTACATTGTAAGAAAAATTTGCAAATTTTTTGTTATATGTCACCGCTTGTTATGTCGTTTAATTAAGCATCATAACCATTTGGATTATTTTTTTGCCAATTCCACGTATCTTTCATCATTTGATTTAGATCTCGTGCTGTTTTCCACCCTAATTGCTCTAACGCTTTTTTAGGATCAGAATAACAAGTAGCAATATCTCCTGCCCGGCGAGGGGCAATTTTATAAGGTACTTGGATATTATTGGTTTGTTCAAAAGCGTTTACCATATCTAATACGGAATAACCCGTCCCTGTACCTAAATTATAAATATGACAACCTGCATCATTATGATGCTTTTGTAATGCTTTTAAATGTCCTATCGCTAAATCGACTACGTGAATATAATCACGTACACCTGTACCATCAGGCGTATTATAATCATCGCCAAATACGGCTAATTGCTGTAATTTTCCTACAGCTACTTGGCTGATAAAAGGTAAGAGATTATTTGGGATACCATTTGGGTCTTCGCCAATTAAACCACTCTCGTGTGCACCCACTGGGTTAAAATAGCGTAAAATAATTGCACTAAACTGTGGGTATGCCTTAGCAGTGTCTTGTAAAATACGCTCTACCATATATTTTGAAGTGCCATAAGGATTAGTTGTACCGCCAACCTCACTCTCTTCTGTAATTGGCACAACTGTTGGATCGCCATAAACCGTTGCAGAAGAACTAAACACAAGGGTGTTCACATTTGCTTTAAGCATCTCTTCAACCAGCGTAATTGAGCCTGTCACATTATTTTGATAATAGTGTAACGGCTTTTGAACGCTTTCTCCGACTGCTTTTAGTCCTGCAAAGTGAATAACAGAATCAATTTTATTTTCAGTAAAAATTTGACGTAACATTGAACGATCTAAAATATCACCTTTATAAAAATTAACCGATTTCCCTGTAATTTGTTTAATTCGATCTAAGGATATTTCTGAAGAGTTAGATAAATTATCTAAAATGATAATCTCTTTATTTTGATTTAACAGTTCAACAACGGTATGTGAACCAATGTAGCCTGCCCCACCTGTAACTAAAATTGCCATAATAGTTTCCTTATACTGTGTTTGTTAGCGGTTAGATTTGTATCATTTTTTGCAAATTATACTCTTTTTTACTTTTTAAAAATATAATCTGATATAAAAATAGTGTATAAAATTTAATTTTGTTAAATATTGGTTTTAGATGTTTTCGAGTTGTTAATAAATACTGTGAACTACGTCATAATAAATTAAAAAATAGTGATTTTTATTGATTATTCAACAAGATAAGTAGTGTGATTATGATAGTATTTATCTTGTGCTAATCGGCATATTAGAAAAATAAAATTTTAATTTCCCAATTAATACAAAGTAGAGGTTTAATATGGATCTTATTATAGGTTTAATTGCAATTGTTGCAGTGAGCTACTATGTTGTGAAAGGCTACTCTGCAACAGGGGTGTTAATGACAGTAGGGATTTTACTGTTATTAGCGAGTGTCATAATGGGCAAAGAAATTATGCCAGCAGGTAAATCAACAGGCACGCTTTATTTAGATGTGATTGAATATGTTAAATATTTACTGATGCATCGTGGTGGTGGCTTAGGAATGTTAATTATGGTACTTTGTGGTTTTGCTGCTTATATGACCCACTTAGGGGCAAATGATATAGTAGTAAAAATTGCTTCTCGCCCATTGACATACATCAACTCTCCTTATCTTTTAATGGTTGTTGCCTATTTCTTAGCCTGCTTAATGTCTTTTGCAGTCACTTCTGCAACAGGTTTAGGCGTACTACTAATGGCAACTTTATTCCCAATAATGGTGAATGTCGGTATTTCACGTGGTGCAGCAGCTTCCATTTGTGCTTCACCCGCAGCTATTATACTCTCACCAACATCGGGTGATGTGGTACTAGCCGCAGAAGTGTCTAAAATGCCTTTAATTGAATTTGCTTTCAGCTTTACTTTACCAATTTCTATCATTGCTATTCTTTGTATTGCTGCGACACACTTCTTTTGGCAACGTTATCTAGATCGTAAAGAAGGCTTTGTTCCAGAGCAATTAGAAGTGTCAGAAATTGAAACTAAAGTCCCTGCTTTTTATGCTATTTTGCCTTTCACTCCAATTATTGGTGTACTAATTTTTAACGGTAATATTGCACCCAAATTACATATTGTAACTATCATTATTCTTTGCTTAGTGATTGTAGCGATTTTAGATTTTATCAGAACATTCAATGCCAAAGTAGTCTATGAAAACCTTGAAGTAATGTATAAAGGAATGGCAGATGCTTTTTCTGGTGTGGTAATGCTCTTAGTGGCAGCAGGAGTTTTTGCTCAAGGGTTAAGTACGGTTGGCTTCATTAAAACCCTAATTACATCCGTTCAATCAATGGGTAGCGGTGGTTTCTTAATGATGATTACCCTTGCCCTTATTACAGCTCTTGCTGCGATTGCAACAGGTTCTGGTAATGCGCCTTTCTATGCATTCGTGGAGCTTATTCCTCGTTTAGCGGTGCAAATGGGAATTAATCCTGCTTATTTAACTATTCCAATGCTTCAAGCTTCAAATATTGGACGTAGTTTATCACCAGTATCAGGTGTGGTCGTTGCAGTATCTGGAATGGCAAAACTGTCACCATTTGAAGTAGTAAAACGTATTTCAGTACCAATGATTGTGGGTTTAATCGTGGTGATTGCAGGAACAGAGTTATTAGTCGTTGCTTAATTGATTAAATATAGCGGTTACATTGTAAGAAAAATTTGCAATTTTTTATACAAAGTAACCGTTTTTTATTTGCTTAAATCTAGAGTAGGGCTGTTAAGTATTATATTCCGTTTCCTGAGCCTGTTGAAGAACGAATCAGATGTAGGAAAAGCACTTATACTTCGACAAGCTCAGTAACTGTGCTTTAGCAAACTCAACAACTGTATAATGCTTAATTCACCTTTATTCATCACTAAATTGTAAATTATGTAGCTGTTTATAAGCCCCATCTTGTTGCATTAGTTCAGAATGTGAACCTCGTTCAATAATTTTTCCTTGATCAATTACCAAAATTTCATCGGCTTTTTCAATTGTAGATAAGCGATGAGCAATAACCAAGACACTACGATTTTTTTGTAATTCTTCCAATGCTAATTGAATGGCTCTTTCTGACTCTGTATCAAGGGCAGAGGTTGCCTCATCAAGTACTAAAATAGGTGAATTACGCAATAATGCACGTGCAATAGCAATACGTTGGCGTTGTCCTCCTGATAGGCTGACCCCATTTTCTCCAATCATACTATCTAATCCGTTCGGCATTTTTTCAATAAATTCCATCGCATGAGCAGCTGTGGCGGCTTGAATAATTTGTTCTTTGGTATATTTATCCGTTGCAGCATAGGCAATGTTATTGGCAATAGTGTCGTTAAATAAATGTACCTGTTGTGAAACAATCGAACACTGTGCTCTCAGGTTATTTAATTTGTAATCGCAAATATCGATGCCATCAATGGTAATTTTCCCACTGTCAATTTCATAAAAACGAGTAATTAAATTGGCAATAGTAGATTTTCCAGAGCCTGAACGTCCTACTAATGCGAAGGTTTTCCCTGCAGGAAGTGTAAAAGAAAGATGACTTAATGCAGGTTCATCTTTGGTACTATAAGTAAAAGTGACATCATCAAAACAGACTTCACCTTTGATCTGTTTTGTATCATATGAACCATTATCTTTTTCTGTTGGTAGATCAAATAAAGTAAACAACGTTTGGCAAGCTGCCATTCCTTTTTGAAATTGAGCATTAACGTTGGTTAAAGTCCTTAGAGGGCGCATTATTGCTAACAGAGAAGCGAGTACCGCCGCAAATTCTCCAGCGGTCAGATCATTGCCCATAATTTCAGGTGAACCTGCGAGATAAAGCACGACCGCAAGGGCTAAAGAGGCAATAATTTGGATGATTGGGTTTGAAATCGCATCAATAACCATCAATTTCATCCCTTTGCGGCGCATATCATTACTGGTATGTTTAAAACGCTCTTCCTCCACTTTTTGACCACCAAATGAGAGTACCACTTTATGGCCACGTAGCATTTGTTCAGCACTGGCAGTCATTGTTCCCATTGATTGTTGCATATTACGGCTGACTTCACGAAAGCGCTTTGAAATTAGGCGTACTAAAAAGGCAATAATCGGGCCAATAATGAGTAACACAAGGGAAAGACGCCAGCTATAATAAAACATTGTCCCGACTAAAAACATCACATAAGCACCTTCTCGCACAATAGTTTGTAAGGCACTCGCAGACGCCCCTGCAATTTGCTCTGAATCATAGGTAATACGAGAGAGAAGCTTTCCTGAGGAGTTCTGATCGAAAAAATCTACAGGCATAAACATTAGGTGTTTAAATACTTTCTGGCGCATTGTCATCACCACTTTGCCATTCACCCAAGCAAGGCAGTAGGTGGCGGCAAAGCTACTAATGCCTCGCATAAAGATTAAGCCAACAACAATAAATGCCATCATTTTAAGAAAATCTTGATGTTCAGCACTAAAGCCTTTATCGATTAAAGGTTTTAACATTGAAATTAAATAACCATCAACGATTGCATTGATAATTAAAGCAATAACAGAGGCAATAATTCCCCATTTAAAGGGCGTAATCATTGGCCATAGGCGTTTAAATGTATTCCAAGTAGATTGATCTTGAGTGATTTTATCAAGGTCATAAGAAGATAATTTAGTCATAAATTCTCATTTTTACATAATCATATTTTAGGTTTCAGGGGGAGTATTGTAAATGCTTTAGCCCATAAATAATAGAATAATTTTCATCACTAAAGGGGCAAAGAAAGAGGATAAAACACCACATAATACTAATGAAATAGAAGAAAAACTTCCCATTTTTATACTGGATTCTAACAATCTTGCCGTGCCTAGAGCGTGACTTACTGCGCCCATTCCCAGACCAATTGCTTTAGGATTTTTTATTTTTAGCCAATTTAATAGAGTGAGTCCAAACAGTGAACCAGTTAGTCCTGCAATGGTTACGCCTACTGCGGTAACAGAAGGTTCTCCATTAATTTCTGTTGCGATTGCAACCGCAATTGGTGTGGTAACAGATTTTGGTAGCACTGAGGCTAAAATAGCTTTATCACCACCGAGCAAGAGTGTAAAGAGAGCGCCTGAGAGCATTGAAAAGAGTGTTGCAAAAAAACTAATAATGACAATGCTTTTCCAGTAACGCCGAATTTGAGGCAGTTGCTCATAAAAAGGGTAAGCGAGAGCCACAACAGATACACTAAGTAACTTATTGAGAACCTTATTTCCTTGATAATAAGAGTGATAAGGAATATGAGCCGCCACTAAAATAAAGGCGAGTAGTACGAGTCCAATTAAAAAAGGGCTGAAAAGGGTAATATTGATTTTTCGGCTTAGTTTTAGACTAACAACAAATACAATAACCGTTAAAAAAGCATAATAATAAAGAGGGAAATTAGACATTATGATATTTCCTTCTATTATGGCGTTTCTTTTGTACTTGTTTGTTTAGCAACCATTGTGCAAAGTAAGTAATCACCACTAAGGATAAAATGGTACTTAGAAAAATCGCAATAAAAAAAGCACTTAAATAATCATTAAACAATTGTTTATGTTCAATAATTCCTACACAAATGGGGAGGAAAAAGAGTGTCATATAACGAGTTAATAGTTTGGCGCTAGGGGCAATCCATTCTATATTAATAATGCCACAAGCAAGACAAACAAACAGTAATAGCATTCCCCAAATACTGCTTGAAATACCAATAGGTAAAAATTGGTTGATTATTTCCCCAAGGTGTAGCATTACAAATAAAATAGCGAGCGAAATAAAGAATTTAATAATTTGGTTTAACATTATTTTCCTAAGCGGTATCATTGTGATGAAAATTTGCAAATTTTTAATAAGATCTTACCGCTTATCACTCAAAAAATTAACTACTTTTGTTAAATCTCTGGTTTTTTTTGCAGGAGGGAGACTTTTTAAGAATGTTGCACCGTATTGGCGGTTCACTAAACGAGAATCACAAATAATAATCACACCTTTATCACTAACATCCCGAATTAAACGTCCAACACCTTGTTTTAAGCTAATCACCGCCTCTGGAATTTGAATATCATTAAAAGGATTACCACCTTGTAATTGACAATCTTCCATTCTCGCTTTTAATAACGGTTCATTTGGTGAACTAAAGGGAAGTTTATCAATAATAACAAGGGAAAGGGCATCACCTCGAACATCAATACCTTCCCAAAAACTTTGAGTTGCCACTAAAACGCTATTTTTTTCAGTAATAAATTGTTTAAGAAGCTCACTTTTACTGGTTTCTCCTTGTAATAAAATGTTCAGTTTGCTGTGCTCTCGAAGAAAATCACATAAACCTCGCATCATAAAATAGGAAGTACAAAGTAAAAAGCAGTGTCCATCATTGGCTTCAATAACAGGTTGTAACATTTTTCCTAATTCAGTAAGGGTATTACTACGATTTGTTTCAGGTAGATAGCGAGGAACACAAAGTAACGATTGGTTTTGATAATCAAAAGGGCTTTGTAGTACGATTTGCTCTGCGTTTTCAATACCTAAGCGTTGGCAAAAATGATTAAAGTTTCCGTCTACTTCAAGGGTGGCAGAGGTAAATACCCAACCAATTTTTTGATTGTTGAGTTTTTCTCCAAATTTATCCGCTACAGTGAGGGGAGTAATATGCAATCCAAAATAGCGACCATTGCCCTCATACCAATAGCAATAGCCAGTAACAGAGGTATCTGAAATGGCTTTAAGTAAGTTTTTGCTTTCTGCTAAACGTTCGAAAATATTATCTAAGGTATCGGAACGTCCTAATGACTTTTTAGCAACTTCACTTAAAAAATCAACGTTTTCAATAAGTTTATTTAGTCCTTCAACAACTTTTTGATCTTGAAATAAATCACGTAAATTACCTTTTGCTGTGGTACCACCAAGTAATAAACGAAAATCTTGTATCACTTTTTGTAGGTGATCCGAAGCAGTGCCTAATTGTTTAGCATCTTTTAATTCTGTGCGATAGACAATATTGGTATCTTTACAGATATCCAGTAATTGACGAGAGGTTAAAGATTTTCCAAAATATTGACTCGCAATATCAGGCAGTTGATGTGCTTCATCAAATATAATTAACTCAGCCTCTGGAATAAGCTCACCAAACCCTGTTTCTTTTACCGCCATATCGGCACAAAATAGATGATGATTTACCACTACAATATCAGCATTCATTGCCTTTTGACGAGCTTTAACCACATAACACTCTTTAAATTGAGGGCAATCAGAACCAAGACAATTATCTGTGGTACTTACTAATTGCGGTAAAATTTGGCTGTCTTCTGCAATCGTAATACATTCGCTTAAATCCCCTGTTGGGGTTGATGTTTGCCATTTACGTACTTTAGATAAATCCGCTAATACGGATTTATCACCAGCAACCCCCATTGCGATAAGTTGATCTAAACGGTCTAAACATAAATAGTTTGCTCGTCCTTTAAGTAATGCCACTTTCCCCGTGTAATTTAAGGCCTTTTGAATAGTGGGTAAATCTCGATTAAAGAGTTGATCTTGCAGGTTTTTTGAGCCTGTAGAAATAATGGTTTTCTTTTTTGAAAGCAGAGCAGGGACAAGATAGGCGAAAGTTTTACCTGTACCCGTACCTGCTTCAACAACTACAGAATTTGCAAATTTTATTGATCTTCCTACCGCTTGTGCCATTTGAGATTGGGCATCACGAGGGGAAAAGCCTTTAATATTTTGGCTTAAACACCCCTCTTGATTAAAGGCATCAATTATTTTTTGTTCGTACGTCATTAAATTAGCAAATTAGGTTGATTGAGAGAAGTATTGTAACAGTGGTTCAGGGTTTTGAATATAATTAAAGAGTTCTCTTTTTTCAGGACGTCCGATATAAGGAAGCTCTCCTAGTAAAGGTGCATCAATTTTTTGTTTTAAAAGTTCAATTAATTCAGGGTAATAGCGAACACCGGGATTAATACGGTTAGCAACCCAACCAACTATTTTAATATTCTGTTGTTTAATCGCATTGAGTGTTAATAATGTTTTGTTGACACAACCTGCTTGAATACCCACAACAAGTAATACAGACATTTCAGTCAATTTTATCCAATCTGCAAAGGTGTATTCAGCATTAATCGGTGTTAGCCAACCGTGAGTTCCCTCCACAATCACATTTTTATAGTGATGCTCCAAATGGGCTAAATCTCTATTGAGGTTATCAATATGAATACAATGAATTTTTCCCAAAGCAGAAAAGACAGGAATACTAAACCCAGTAAAGGAGTAACTATTAATTTTTTGATGAGGTAACAACCCTTTACAACTGGATCGTAGAATTAAAATATCCTTATGTTCTTCAAAACTATAATTAGTATTATTGGGTTCAATCAGCTTATCATCATCATTGCCACAAGCGATGGGTTTATAAGGCGCAATTGAAATATTATGGTTTTCTAATAATTGTAATAATGCACGGGAAACCGTTGTTTTACCTATGTTAGTATCCGTGCCAGTAATAAATAAAGATGCCATTTTTCTTCCTATTTTTATTCATTAGTTGCTATTGTAATGAAAAAACGTAAAAGAAGTTATGTTCTAGATCAAGGCTTGGTAATTTTAATTAAGATTGGCAATTGATTAAATTACCTTTAGAATCTACAAAATTAAGGGAGAGAATCATTATTATGAATAACATAGATTATCGATGGATTGAATCAAATTCATCACTACTTGAAGCCTGTCAACAGATCAGTTTACAACATACCGTAATGTTAGATACCGAGTTTGTGCGCACTCGTACTTTTTACCCTAAATTAGGGCTTATTCAATTATTTGATGGTAAGACGGTTTACCTTATAGATCCACTTGCGATTGATAATTTTACCCCTTTTATTGAGTTATTAGCCAATAAAGGTGTTATCAAAGTTTTACACGCTTGTAGTGAAGATTTAGAGGTTTTTCAGCATTATTTCAATCAAATGCCACAGCCAATGTTAGATACACAAATTATGGCAGCCTTTTTAGGGCTTGGGACATCGACAGGTTTTGCAAAATTAGTGCAGCACTACCTTAATATTGAATTAGATAAAGGTGCTTCTCGAACCAATTGGCTAAAACGTCCATTAAGTGACGTTCAATTACAATATGCTGCAGCTGATGTATGGTATTTATTGCCAGTGTATCAACGCTTACGAGAGCAATTTGAATTAAGTTCTTGGCAAGAAGCGATTAGGGAAGAGTGCCAAACTGAAATAGAAAAACATACTCAAAGTGTAGATCCCAATAACCTATATAAAAAAATCCCTAATGCTTGGAGACTAGAGTCTCAACAACTTGCCGTGTTACAGCTATTGGCAAAATGGCGCTATGAAGAGGCACAAAAACGAGATTTAGCCCTCAACTTTGTAGTGAAAGCAGACTGTTTATCGCAAATTGCTGAATTACAGCCTAAACATACTTCTGTTTTACTTGAATTTATGCATCCTAATGAAGTACGGATTCATGGTAAAAAAATTCTCAAACTGGTAGAGCAAGGTAAAGCAATTTTACCTGAAAATTATCCTTCTAAAGTAACTCGATTAGTGGATGAGGAAGGTTATAAACAGACGATGAAAGCGTTACAGCAAAAACTTAAACAGATTTGCCCTGATAACTTAGAGCAAGGCTTACTGGCAAGTAAGCGCCAGTTAAATCAACTTTTTAAATGGATAAAAAAAGGTGAAAATCCACAACACTTACCTGAATTACTTAAAGGTTGGCGAACTGAATTTGGGAAAAAATTGCAAAAAGTGGTGACAATGTGACCGCTTAAAAAAGAATAATTTCTCAGATCGTTAAAAAATTCAACATTTATCATTCATAGAGCATTCAAATTTGAATGCTTTTTTTCTTCGATGAATCAGGGCAGGATCATACTTTTATTAGAGCAAAACAATATTTAAAATTTAATAAAAAAATCAGTAATTTGCTTTAACATTAATATTTATTAATGTCCTCTTGCATTATGAAGAAAACCCTTCGACAAGCTCAGGGAGCAAAAAAATAGCGGTTGCTGAGCCTGTCGAAGCATAAGCTTCTCTTAATATAATGAGTACAAATCAATACTTGTATTACATAATTACTATTAATTTATAAAAATCAATGGCTAAAAGTTTCCGATTGCCTTGTCTAATGGGTTGAAAATCAACCAAAATCTTAAGAAAAATTAACCCAGTTGGGTAGTTTATTATGCTAAATTAAATTATAATAAGCAAATGCGAACTGTTTTCGTTTATGTTTTTATTATTGTATTTTTCATATTATATTTTTTCTTTTTTATAGGAGGTTATGTTTATGTTACAAGGGAAAAGTGTTCAAGAATTAAGCGGTGGAGGAGTAGCTAAACTCTTTTGTTATTCTTTACTGTCCTTATCTATTAGCAACTCATTTGCAGAAGAAACTACGTTAGGTACTATCAATGTTATTGATTCACCTGAAAGTATTCAAAATAAAAAAGTAGGTGAAACAATCAAAACCTCCAAAACTTTAGAAAAACAACAAATTTCAAATACACGTGATTTAGTCAAATATGAAACAGGTATTTCTGTGGTTGAAAAAGGACGTATGGGTTCAAGTGGCTATGCTGTTCGTGGTGTAGAAGAAAACCGTGTAAATATTACCATTGATGGTTTACAACAAGCTCAAACACTTTCTTCACAAGGCTTTAAAGAGCTTTTTGAAGGTTATGGAAATTTTAATAATACTCGTAATGGTATCGAAGTAGAAACAATCAAAGAAGTAAATTTAGCCAAAGGTTCGGACTCAACCAAAGTAGGTAGTGGAGCGTTAGGTGGTTCGGTTATTTTTAAAACCAAAGATGCACGTGATTTTTTAATTGGTAAAGATTTTTACTATAAATTTAAAGCAGGCTATGCTTCTGCTAATAATGAAGATATGTTCTCACACACTCTTGCAGGACGTTATAAATATTTTGATGCGTTATTAGTGAGAACTGATCGTGATGGGACAAACTTTGAGAATTTTGGGTATGATAAATATGATGATAATGCTCAAGGTCGCTCACGTCAAAAAGCCGATCCGTATACTATTGAAAAAGCCAGTACATTAGTGAAATTAGGCTATAATCCAAATGAAAATAATCGTTTTACTGTGATGCTTGATAATTCTTTACAGACATCAAGGGGAACAGATTGGTCTTATACTTTAGCACCATTAAAAAGTGAACCAGATAAACCAGAAACAGCTTCTCGACACACTAATGATAAAAGTAAGCGTAAAAATATTGCATTTAGCTATGAAAATTATAGTGAAACACCTTTTTGGGATAGTTTAAAATTTACTTTTTCTCAACAAGAGATCACACAGACTGCTCAAACAGATGAATGGTGTGAGGGCGGTGAAAAATGTCAGCAGTACGCTAATCCAGCAGGATTAAAATTAGAAAAAAATGGTGCAGGAACTGTTGTTGATCAATATGGTGGTAGAGTTAAAACAAGTCGAGAAAATAATTTGACTGTATTAACAGACAGTAAAGGTAAAAAATTCCATACTTATTCTCCCAAAAGAGCTAATGAGACTTGGTTCGATTGTTCTTACATTGATTGCTCAAAAGAGATAGATGTATTTAAATTAGGCTGGGGTGATGGTGATGCTACTTACTCAAAAGCAAAATTAGACAAAATTTATGTTGATGATGATGGTAAAAAATGGGCATCAACTAACTCGTGGGACTTTATTGATTATCCAGCAACATCAGGCTTTTCTGAAGGATTTTATCGTAAGCGAGATTTAATTACTAAAACGAAAGATATTCGTCTTGATTTAACAAAGTTATTCACTATTTATGATATAGACAATGATCTTAAATATGGAGTAAGTTATACAGATACGAAGAAATCAATGGTTAATACAGAATATTTTCGGGTTGTTCCAAACACACCTATAATGTGGTGGGCTGAAAGATTCCCAGGATTAGATTTTTGGACAGGTAAAAAGAAAGAATGTAAAGATGTGACTAATACATTAATTTGTCCAAAAGAGGGAAAACTATTTAGCTTCTTATTACCAGTGAAAACCAAAACAGAATCATTATATTTTGCTAACAATATGCAAGTAAATGACTGGTTAGCCTTTGATTTAGGCTATCGTTATGATCGTATTAGCTATAAGCCAGAATATATTGAAGGAGAAACGCCAGCTATTCCTGACGAAATGGTAAAAGGTGTATTTATTCCGCTACCATCTAAACCTAATTGGAGAGATTATCCAACTTGGGGAGATTATACAAAGGCACGAGATAAGTACGAAAAATTAGCCAAAGAAAATCCTGCTTTAAATCGTAAATATTTAACAGAACAGAAGCGTAAAATGGATCATCATAGCTACTCATTTGGTGCGACTATTGATCCAACAGATTATTTACGTATTCAAGCTAAATATTCAAATGGTTTTAGAGCTCCAACTTCAGATGAGATGTATTTTACATTCAAACATCCTGATTTTACGATTAAACCAAACAATGATTTAAAGCCTGAAACTGCAAAAACTAAAGAGCTTGCATTTACATTACATCAAGATAATAGCTTTATTACATTTAGTGGTTTTAGAACAGATTATCGTAACTTTATTGATTTAAATTTTTTAGGAACAGAAACATTTACAACAGATACAGGCTCAAGAGCTGGACTTCCTTATCTTGTTTATCAAAATATTAACCAAGAGAAAGCAAAAGTGAAAGGTTTTGCAATAAATACTAAACTCTTTTTATCTCAATTTTCAGAAAAATTAACAGGTTTTAATGTTGGATATAAGTATAGCTATCAAAAAGGTAAAATGTATCGTAAAAATGAGCAAAGTTATGTGCCAATCAATGCTATTCAACCACATAAACAGGTATTTAGTTTAGGTTATATTGCACCAGAAGGAAAATATGGTTTAGATTTTTATTGGACACACGCTTCTTCGAAGAAAGCAAGTGATACTTATAATCAATTCCATAAAGAAGAGCAAGCAAATGATAGTTATGCTAAATATTTAAGTCGTTCTTTTGATGTATTTGATATGGTTGGTTTTTATAAACCAATTAAACATTTAACACTTCAGGCTGGTATTTATAATTTATTTAATAAAGATTATATGACTTGGGAAAATGCTCGTTCTATCCGTTCAATTGGAACAAGTAATCGTATATGTCAGCGTGGGAATGTAAAATCTCTTGGTTGTAATTATCCTGATCAAGGTATTGAACGCTTCCACTCTCCAGAGCGTAACTTCAAATTTAATCTACAATACGAATTTTAATTAATCTATTGTAATTTAAAGTAAATAAATCCTTATTTAGCATTAGTTAAATAGGGATTTTTTATTTATCTAGTGTAGTAAAAATATGCAAAAAGTTATAATCATCTTACCGCTTATTTGTGTGTTCGAATGTAGCAGATTTAATATTTTACTTTTCCAATCACTTGCTGAAATAGTTCTCTACTTTTTAGAGGCGTTGACCCTAAAAAAGGTTTTAACGCATAGCGAGTAAAGCGTTTAGCCGCTTGTTGGGTGGATTTTTCACTAAAATCTAATTGGTGAAAAGCCAGTAAATCTTTGCCTAAGTAACTTTGATTATTTTGTAAAACTGAAGCAATAAACCCTTTTTCTGCTTTATATTGATAAGTCATTGTTTCTTCAATAGGCTTACCTGTTGCAGCGCAGTGGCTAAAACTGATTTCGTAGCCTAATGCTTTTAACAAGTGAAATTCAAAGGTGCGTAAAGTGGGTTCAATGTGTTGAGGTTGAATAGCAAGTTGAGTAATACACTCCAAATAATACTGAAATAATTCAGGGTAAGCGGTATGATTTTCTAATGTTTTTACTAAAATTTCATTAACATAAAATCCGCTATACAGTGCCATTGTTTGCATTGGTAAACCCAGTGAAGCGGGTTCTGCTTTGGTAAGGGTTTTAAGCTCTCCTTTGCCTGTCCAACGCAGTAATAATGGTGTGAAAGGTTGTAAGACGGATTTTAATGGAGAGCGGACTCGTCTAGCGCCTTTGGCAAGTAATGTGATTCGCCCGCTATGTTCAGTGAACAGATCCACCAGTAAACTACTTTCACTGTATTCTCTACGGTGTAATACAAAACCTCGTTGCCAATTGTCGACACTCATTACTCTTTATACTCAATTTCAACACGTGGTGTAATTTGGGTCACCAGTTCATAACTGATAACCCCAATGGTTTGTGCGACTTCTTCGATGGGTAATTCCTCACCCCACAAAATAACTTTATCTCCCATTTTATCGGTGCTATCGATACCTAAATCAACCGTTAGCATATCCATAGAAACACGTCCTACAATGGGTACTTTACGACCATTGATCCAAACAGGTGTACCATAAGGTGCATTACGAGGATAACCATCGCCATAGCCAATGGCGACTACGCCCAGTTTAGTGTCTTTTTCACTGACCCAATAATTGCCATAACCTACTGGCTCACCTGCATTATGATCTCTTACAGCAATAAGCGTCGAGGAGAGGGTCATTGTAGGTTGAAAACCCAGTGCTTTGATAGGGGTGTAATGAGGTGAAATACCGTGCTGAATAATCCCTGCTCTAACCCAGTTATAATGGGATTGTGGCCAATACAAAATGCCACCAGATGCTGCCATACTGCGTTCATTGCTATAACCTGCGGTGGCTTTTTCAAAACAGTGAATTTGTTTCTCAGAATAATTGTTTTCAGGTTCATCAGCACAGCTAAAATGAGAAATAAAACGAATTTTATCAACAAGTTTACACTTTTCTAAACGCTGAAAGGCGTCATCTACATTTTTAGGTTGAAAACCTAAACGGTGCATTCCTGTATCAATTTTTATCCACACATTAATAGCATCAAGCGGTACGATCTGATCAACTTTTTGCAAATTTTCAATCATTTCAAGTTGTTCAAAATTATGAATAATAGTATCTAATTTTTTCTCAAAGACCTGTTGTAATTCTATTTCATCAAAAAAACCTTCTAATAATAAAACGGTGCCTTGATAATCTAGCTGACGAATAGTCATTGCTTCAGAAATACGAGCCACAGCAAAGGCATCGACCTTATTTTTTAGGGTATTAATTAAATGAGGGATAGTTTGACCATAGCCATTTGCTTTGATAACAGAACAAAGCTTGCTGTTTGGTGCTAAGCTTTTGATACGTTGAATATTATTATGTAATGCCGTTATGTTAAGCGTTAATATCGCTGATTTCATTTATTGTTCCATTTGCTTCTTTTTATAATTTTAAGATAGAAATTATACTTTAAAATAAAATTTTATAGAAATAAATACTAAAAGGAGTAATATATAATGAAAATCAACCTTTTTATAGGAGAAAATTTATGTTTGGTTTTGAAATTTCTGCTTTCCCTATTTTGTCAGTGATCTTTGTGATTTTTGTTTTAGTGGTATTGTATTCTACCCTAAAAATCGTACCACAAGGTTATAACTGGACGGTGGAGCGCTTCGGTCGTTATACACGTACACTAAAACCAGGTCTAAGTATCGTTGTACCTTTTGTTGAGCGAGTAGGTCGTAAGATCAATATGATGGAACAGGTACTTGATATTCCATCACAAGAAGTGATTTCTAAAGATAATGCGAGTGTGTCTATTGATGCAGTTTGCTTTGTGCAGGTTGTGGATGCTCGTAGTGCTGCTTATGAAGTGAATAATTTAGATCAAGCGATTATTAATTTAACAATGACCAATATGCGTACCGTACTAGGTTCAATGGATCTTGATGATATGTTATCGCAACGTGATTTAATTAATGGTCGTTTACTCGGTATTGTCGATGAAGCAACCAACCCTTGGGGTGTAAAAGTCACTCGTATTGAAATTCGTGATGTGAGTCCTCCACAGGAACTAATTGCGGCGATGAATGCTCAAATGAAAGCTGAACGTAATAAACGTGCAGAAATCTTGGAAGCGGAAGGGGTGCGTCAAGCTGAAATCTTACGTTCTGAAGGGGATAAACAATCTCGTATTCTCCAAGCTGAAGGGGAGCGTCAAGAAGCCTTCTTACGAGCAGAAGCACGTGAACGTCAAGCTGAAGCAGAAGCAAGAGCAACACAAATGGTATCTGATGCCATTTCAGCAGGTAATATGCAAGCGATTAACTATTTTATTGCTCAAAAATATACTGAAGCACTGAAAGAAATTGGTGGAGCAGATAATAGTAAAGTTGTGCTTATGCCATTAGAAGCTGCAAATCTAATGGGATCAATCTCGGGCGTTGCTGAATTGCTGAAAGGCGATAAAAAATAAAAATTGGAAACTATTTTCGTAGAGGCAAAACATATCTTGTCTCTACGAGTAGTTATTTTTGCAAATTTTTTGTTATATCTTACCGCTTAAAATCAAGGAGAAAAATATGGAATGGCTTACAGCGTGGAATAGTTGGCTAATTGCTGGTTTTGTATTACTTATTTTAGAAGTCTTTCTATCAGGTGTATTTTTTATGTGGTGGGGCTTTGCTGCAATGATTGTGGCGGGTATTGTCTCTGTTGTTACCATTTCTATTTCGTGGCAATTTACTATTTTTGCTGTTTTAGCGATTATCTTTAGCTTTTTTTGGTGGCGTTATCAACAGAAAAAAGATCTGGAACAAGATGCAGCCTCTTCTTTAAATCGTCGTGATCACGCAATGTTGGGTAAACAAGGGCGAGTTGTTGACATTTTAGATAATGGTGCAATTCGTGCTAAATTTGCAGATACGACTTGGAAAGTTGAAGGGCAAAATTTAGCCATTGGAGACAGTGTACAAGTGACGGATGTGCAAGGTATTGTGTTAATGGTTGAAAAGTTAGAAAGTTAAAAATTACACACAATACCATAAAGTAAAAGAAAGAATAGATAACCCTAAGGTAAGAGATTACTTTAGGGTTATTTTATTTGGTTAAACCGCATTTATAAGAGGATATAAAACTCCTAAAAATGTGGCAATTGTCCACGCAGTCATATTTTTGATATTTTGTCCTAGTAATAACCAAGCCAGCATGGCTAAAATACCAAATTGAGCAAGAAAATAACCGCTAATCGTAAAATAGTTGATGGCCTCTTGAGGCAATAAAGAAAGAACAAAAACAGTCCAAATATAGTTACAGACTAATACAAGCAGTGCTACTTTAACTAACAGTTTTAAAAAGGCTTCAAGACGTGTTTTTGCAAGGACGAGATACCAACCTGCAAGTAATACTCCTAATAAAATTTGTGCAAAATTATTGCCTCTTAACCAGTTGAAAAGAGAAGGAAGCTCAAACCAATAAATTGCAAAATATTGAATAAATCCTACCGCTATAATACCAAATGCACAATAAACGGTTGTTTTATATAAACTTTCATCATTGGGTAAACGCCAATATACAATAGATAAAAAGAGAGCGGCTAAGCCTGCAATAATTGCAGGGGTATGTTTAGGCGTAAAAAAAGTAGAATATAAAAAATTACCCAGAGCAAAAATGATGAGTAAATTAAGAATAAAGCTGAAACGCCCACGTTGTCCCTTACATATATCACCTTTCCATAAGACGATGAAACTAATTAGTCCTAGCGTTAAAAAGGCGATCAGATAAGGGGAAATAAAAATTGAATGGGCTGGTGCCGCATAAAAATTCAGCATCATCTCTATAAATAACATCAATACTAAAGGCAAAGATGCGTGAATAGCAGTTTCTAGTTTAGGGGTGGCGTCATGATCATGCATAATAAATAAAAGTTGGGATAATTTTTAAAAATGTATTATGCCATAATACCGTTCTCTTTTTCTATAATCTATTTACTTTTTAGAAAGGGTTGTAACAAAAAAAATTTATGTGATAATACAGGTATTTCGAAAAGAGAGTATTTTTTAAAGGGGATAAAAATGCGAGTTTTACATACAATGTTACGAGTTGGAAATTTAGAGCGTTCACTTAAATTTTATACAGAAATTTTAGGAATGCGTTTACTTAGAATGAGTGAAAATAAAGAATACAAATATACCCTTGCTTTTGTGGGTTATGAAGATGAAGATAAAGGCGCAGTAATTGAGTTAACCTATAACTGGGGGACTGAACATTATGATTTAGGTACTGCTTATGGGCATATTGCTTTAGGTGTCGATGATATTTATGCAACCTGCGAAGCCATTAAAAAGGCAGGTGGAAAAGTGACTCGTGAAGCAGGTCCAGTATTGGGTGGTAATACAGTTATTGCGTTTGTAGAAGATCCAGATGGTTATAAAATTGAATTTATTGAAAATAAAAGTGCCCAAAAAGGACTAGGTAATAGCTAAGGAGCAATCAATGTATCAACAACAAATTTTAAGTGAATTACAAGAAGCCGCTGATGTCTTGAATAAATTTATGACGGATGAAAAAAATATTCAGTTAATTCAAGAGGCTGCATTGTTAATTTCAGAGAGTTTTAAGCAAGGTGGCAAGGTGCTATCTTGTGGTAATGGCGGTTCCCATTGTGATGCAATGCATTTCGCAGAGGAGTTAACAGGGCGTTATCGTGAAAATCGTCCAAGTTATCCTGCAATTGCTATTTCTGATGTCAGCCATTTAAGTTGTGTAAGTAATGACTTTGGTTATGAATATGTGTTCTCTCGTTATGTTGAGGGTGTAGGGCAAAAAGGTGATGTATTATTTGGACTTTCTACTTCTGGAAATTCACAAAATATCATTAATGCAATGCAAGCCGCTAAAGCAAAAGGAATGAAAACCATTGCAATGACAGGTAAAGATGGCGGAAAAATGGCAGGCATTGCAGATGTAGAAATTCGAGTTCCCCACTTTCGTTATGCAGACCGTACTCAAGAAATACATATTAAAGTCATCCATATTTTAATGATGTTAATTGAGTTTGAAATGGCGAAAGAAGCTTAATATCTTATTTCAAAATCAAAAATTGTGACATAATTTAAATTATTTATTATGTCACAATTTTTTATGGAAAATTTGCAAATTTTTCTTTCCATCTTACCGCTTTAACTATATTATTAACCGCTTTTATTTTATACAAAAATAAGAGTATAAATTGTACTTTTTATTTTAAATGATTATTTAAACTTATTCTCAATATTTAGGAGGGAAACAACAGTAGATGGAAAAGCAAAATCAACAACCCATCATTGAACTACGTTCATTAACCAAGCGTTATGACGATAAAACAATTATTGAAAATTTCGATCTTATCATTAACAATGGTGAGTTTTTAACTATTTTAGGCCCTTCAGGCTGTGGTAAAACAACGGTATTACGTTTAATCGCTGGATTAGAAGAGCCAAATGGTGGGACGATTAAACTGGATGGTAAAGATATTACCAATATTCCCGCAGAACATAGACACGTAAATACTGTGTTCCAAAGTTATGCACTTTTCCCTCATATGACTATTTTTGAGAATGTGGCTTTTGGCTTAAAAATGCAAAAAGTATCCAATGCAGAAATTAAACCTCGAGTAATGGATGCATTGAAAATGGTGCGTTTAGATCAAATGGCGAACCGTAAACCAAGTGAACTGTCAGGTGGACAGCAACAACGTATTGCCATTGCGCGTGCTGTAGTCAATAAACCTAAAGTGTTATTACTTGATGAATCTCTTTCTGCGTTAGATTATAAATTGCGTAAAGAGATGCAATATGAATTAAAAGAGTTACAACGTCAGCTTGGTATTACTTTTATTTTTGTTACCCACGATCAAGAAGAGGCATTAACAATGTCGGATCGTATTATTGTAATGAATGAAGGCAATATTGAACAAGATGGTTCGCCTCGTGAAATTTATGAAGAGCCTAAAAACTTATTTATTGCTCGTTTTATCGGCGAAATTAATGTATTTGAAGCAGTCGCTATCGAGCGTACTGATGAAAAAACAGTAAAAGCGAATGTAGAGGGAAGAATTTGTGATATTCATACAGATCTTCCAGTGGTTGAAGGGCAAAAATTAAATGTGTTACTGCGTCCTGAAGATATTGTGATTGAAGAACTTGATGAAAATGAAAGTGCTAAGGCTGTTATCGGACACGTAACCAATCGTACCTATAAAGGTATGACTCTAGAAACAAACGTAATGCTTGATCGTAATGGAATGAAAGTATTGGTCAGTGAATTTTTTAATGAGGATGATCCAAATATTGATCATTCAATTGGTCAAAAAGTAGCATTAACGTGGTACGAAGGTTGGGAGGTTGTACTTAACCATGAAATTAACCAGTAATAAATTTCAAAAAGTAACCATTGCCGTTATTTTTGTGTGGTTAGTTTTTTTTGTACTAATGCCAAATTTATTGGTTTTTGTTACCAGTGTAATGACGAAAGATAGCAGTAATTTTGTGGAATTGACCTTTTCATTAGATAGCTATAAACGTTTAATTGATCCACTTTATTCAAAAGTATTGTGGAACTCTTTATATTTATCTGGAGTTGCAACCCTATTATGTTTATTAATTGGTTACCCTTTTGCATTTTTAATTGCAAAATTTTCAATAAAATATCGACCATTTTTACTTTTTTTAGTGATTCTTCCATTTTGGACGAACTCATTAGTGCGTATTTATGGGATGAAAATTTTCTTAGGTGTAAAAGGGGTATTAAATAAATCATTGCTTGCAATGGGATTGATTGATAGTCCAATACGTATATTAAATACCGAAGTTGCCGTGATTATTGGTTTGGTTTATATCTTATTACCTTTTATGATTTTACCGCTATATTCGTCTATTGAAAAATTAGATAATCGTTTATTAGAGGCAGCAAAAGATTTAGGAGCAAATGGTTTTCAGCGCTTTTTACGAGTTATCTTACCATTAACAATGCCTGGCATTGTAGCAGGTTGTTTATTGGTTTTATTACCTGCAATGGGAATGTTCTATGTGGCAGATTTATTGGGTGGCGCAAAAGTATTACTAGTGGGTAATGTGATTAAAAGTGAATTTTTAGTTACACGTAACTGGCCTTTTGGCTCAGCAATTAGTGTTGCTTTAACGGTATTAATGGCAGTGATGTTATATATTTATTACCGAGCTAATAAATTATTAAATAAAAAGGTGGAGTTAAGCTGATGAAACGTGTATTAAAAAGCCTTTTTAGTCTGAGTGTTTATGCTTTTTTATATATTCCCATTATTATTTTAGTGGTTAATTCTTTTAATGCTGATCGTTATGGAATGCGTTGGAAAGGATTTGATTGGAAATGGTACGAGCGTTTATTTAATAATGATACCCTAATGCAATCCGCCCTTCATTCTGTGACTATTGCATTTTGTGCAGCAACTATTGCGACTATTATCGGTGGCTTGACGGCAATTGCTCTTTATCGTTATCGTTTTAGGGGAAAGCAGTTTGTAGGTGGAATGTTGTTTATTGTAATGATGTCTCCTGATATTGTAATGGCGGTTTCATTTCTTGCTTTCTTTATGTTTTTAGGAATGGCACTGGGCTTTTGGTCACTGTTATTTGCTCATATTACATTTTGTTTACCCTATGTTGTTGTGACGGTGTCTTCTCGATTAAGCGATTTTGATGTGAAAATGTTAGATGCAGCGAGAGATTTGGGGGCAAGTGAGTTTACGATTTTGCATAAAATTATTTTTCCATTAATTTTACCTGCAGTCGTATCAGGTTGGCTACTGAGCTTTACAATTTCACTTGATGATGTGGTAATTTCTTCCTTTGTAACAGGAGTAAGTTATGAAGTGTTACCACTGAAGATTTTTTCTTTAGTGAAAACAGGAGTGACTCCAGAAGTTAATGCCCTTGCAACCTTAATGATTATACTTTCATTAATATTGATTATTTTAAGTCAAGTAATTGGTAAAAAGAAATTATAAGTAATTTAATTGTTTATAAAACAACCCACTTGAGCAATTGGTATAAACCAAATCAGTGGGTTATTTTTTATCTTAAATTTTGAACTGCTTGATTAACTGCGGCAGGAACAAATTGCTGAATGTCACCATTATGATAATAAATTTCTCTTACCATAGTAGAAGATAAATATTGCCATTTTGCAGATGGAGGAAGAAAAATGGTTTCAAGATTGGGGGAAAGTTTTTCATTAAGTTGAGCCAATTGTATTTCATAGTCTACATCACCGCTATTACGAATACCTCGAATTAATGCTGTCACTTGATGCTCTTTTGCCAAGTTGACAAGTAATCCACTAAAGCCAATCACAGAAACATTCTCTAGGTGTACCGTGCTTTTTTGAACTAAATCAACTCGCTGTTCTAATGTAAAAAGGGGCGTTTTTGAAGGGTTTTTAGCAACCGCAACAATCACGTGAGAAAAAAGTTTTGTTGCTCGCCCTATTTGGTCTAGGTGTCCATTAGTAATGGGATCAAATGTACCTGCATAAATGACATTCATTTTTTTTCCTCTAAATAAGGTTTAAGTAAATCTAAATGGCGCTCAAGGGCTCCTTGATTTTCTTTTAAGACTTTAAATCCAGCATCTCCTATTTGACGACTGTAATTTGCATTTTTTAATAAAGATGTGACCGCTTGGGTAAGGGAGTCCACAGTACTTTCAATTTCAATAAAACCATTCACATTTTTTAGTTTTCCAAACATTTCGGTAAAATTATAAGTATAAATGCCTGAAATAACAGGAATTTTAAATGCAATAGGTTCGAGAGGATTGTGACCACCGTGTTTCACTAGACTACCTCCGACAAAAGCAATATCAGCGATACCATAAAATAACATCATTTCTCCCATCGTATCACCCAGTAAAATAGAGGTATTTTGATCTAAAGGTTGGTACTCTGAACGGCGTATAAAACTCATATTGGTTTTTTTAATGATCTCAGCAACACTATCAAAGCGTTCCAGATGTCGAGGAACGAGAATTAAAACTAAATTAGGGTATGTCTTTAATAAGATTTTGTGCGCCCTTAAAATAATTTTATCTTCACCATCGTGAGTACTGCCAGCCACCCAAACTGGGCGATCGCCTAGTTTCAATGTGTGGGTTAATTGTTTAATATTTTGGTAGAGAGGTTCATCAATATTTAAGTCAAATTTAAGATTTCCCGTATTTATCAAACGTTCTGATGGGATACCTAAATTGGCAAAACGATCTGTACTGACTTTATCTTGAGCCATTACAAGTTGAATGCCGTTTATCATTGGCTGAATATATTTTTTGAGGTAGCCATAACGTTTGCTAGAACGAGTAGATAAGCGAGCATTAGCAATAACAAAAGGGATCTGCTTGGCATTTGCTTGTTTTATTAAGTTTGGCCAGAGTTCAGTTTCTACAACAATAATGACTTTAGGTTGTATAAAGTGTAAAAATCGTTTTACGAAGCAAGGGAGATCATAAGGTAAATAAAAATGTGATACGCTATTTCCAAAAGCAAATTTTACTCTTTCAGAGCCAGTTGGTGTGACGGTTGTAAAAGTAAGCGGTAGGTTAGGGTAAACTTTTTGCAATTTTTTAACTAAAGGGGTAATTGCGATGACTTCACCGACAGATGCAGCGTGAATCAGTATCCCATTTGGTTGTACTTTGGGTACATTACTATAAATGGTATAGCGTTCATTTACCCTTTTTCGATATGCAGGTTGTTTTATACTACGTCTAAGTATTTCTAGGAAAATAAGAGGCTGTAATAAATAGCTAATAATAGTGTAAAGCTTAAATATCATTGTTCATCTTCCTTTCTTGCTATTCTCTGTAAACTGAGCAAAATAATGACAGAGGTAAAGTAGAACATTGTCCCCGAATTATGAGATAAAAAGGATTGAGTTAAACAATAACCCATAGTCGCTATAATATGGGTTATTCCCATAGTTCCAAATAGCTGAGAAAGTTTATTGGAGCTTCGTTTGAGACCGTTTAAAAATAAGCTAAAAGGGACAAAGAAGATCGCAAGCAATGCAAGTAATCCTAAAACACCACGTGCAGAACCATCGTGTAAAAACTGATTATGGGAGTGATTAAAGGTTGAGGATAATTTAGATATATAACCCTGCTCAAAATGCTGTTTTCGCATTTCCTTAACACCTTCTAACCCCCAGCCAAAGAGCGGTTTTTCATCCATACCACGTATAGCACTTTTGTACATATCTAATCTAGCTCCAGAAGAGGTCGAACACTTATTGTGTTTAAGGCAATTGGTGATATTGTTATTGAGGCTGCGCCATTGGCTTTCACCAATTTTATAGCTAGCCCCTCCCACTATAATTAAAAAAATAATGAAGAGAGTAATAATTTTTTTAGAGAAGAGATGACGGTATAACCACATTACTACTAGTATCGTGAGGAAAAATCCTACGAGAGCACCACGAGTTAGCGTTAGCAAACTAGCCATAAAACTCAGTATAAAAGCAATACTACTAATAATAACGAGTATATTGTTTTTTAATTGATAAAAATAAAAGCTAATACAGAGAGAGAATAATGCGAGCGTTATTGCAATATCTCCAGCTTGAATTTTTAGATGTTGTGGAAATGGATAAGGAATATGAAGATAAAATCGCTGAATACCAGCAACAATACCCGCTATAAAACAAGCAATAATGATTGCATATATTATCCACAGAGGTTTTATTTTTATATGTGTAAAGAGTGCGAATAGAGGAAGTACAAATAATGCTCTGCTTGGTAAATCCAGTTCATTAGTCTTTCCATTATGCAAAATAAACGAGAGCACAAATAGCAAGAAATAGCTTATAAAAGTGATAACCAGCAGTTTATTTTCAGGTTGGATTTTAAATGTTTTATTTTTAATACTAACGATAATAAAATACAGTCCAGAAAGACTTAAAATAATAGGAATCGCAGTATAACTTACTTTAAAGTGTAAGATAAGAATAAAGAACAACCCAGTAAGAAAGGTATAAATATTGGATTGATTATTTTTTAGTACAGATAGCATAATTTCCTCCGCTATAAGCGGTCGATTATATAAAAAAATTTACAAATTAAACAGTGCAAACAACTCATTTACTTTGACTCTCGATTTTGGATTTTGTCCAATAAAGCGTTGTACAGGAAAGGTAAACAATTCTGCATCACTATAAATTTCACGAGTAAAGGGGGTGTCGTGATTAGAAATTAATACAGGTATATTTTTACGAGAAAGTTGTATGGCTGATTTAGCTAACTTTTGTTGCTGTTCTAGATCAAAGCCTCCCCCTGAATAGTGAGTGAAGTTTGAATCTTGTATTAAAGGAGCATAAGGGGGATCGCAATAAATAATATAATCGTCTTTACGCTGTTGCAAATAATCAAAAGTGTGTTTGAAGTCTGCACAAAGAAACTCTGCTTTTTGTGCTTTTTGAGCAAAGAAATAGAGTTCTTTTTCAGGAAAGTAGTGGCGAGTATAGTGTCCAAAAGGTACATTATATTTATGCTTTTTGTTATAACGACATAAGCCATTAAATCCAAAACGATTTAGGTAAAGAAATAATACGGAGCGACGAAAAGTATCAGATGAGTCATTAAATTCGGTGCGCACATCATAGTAAAAACTTTTGGAATTAGCATTTTTATGAGAGAAAATATTTTCTACTTCAGTAATATAATGCTCTACATCATTTTTGACTGTATTAAACAAATTAATTAAGTCAGGGTTGATATCAGCCAGTATATAGCGATCATAATCAGTATTAAGAAAAACAGCACCAGCCCCTACAAAAGGTTCAACCAAACATTTTCCTTCAGGTAAATGTTTACGAATTTCAGGAACGAGGCGATATTTTCCTCCTGCCCATTTTAAAAAAGGACGTCTTTTCTCAACATTCATTGATATTATTCTTCAAAGTATCGGTTTGAGTACAGAGTTGAATAGATTCAATTATCTGACTTTCAGTTGCCTCTGAATAGATATAAGCTTGACCTAGTGATTTCAACAAAATTAAACGCAATTTTCCTGTTAACACTTTTTTATCTCGCCACATATAAGGCAAATAATCTTGTGGTTGCATACCATCTGGTGAAGTTGTAGGAAGAACGGCTCGCATTAATAATTTTTCAAGACGCACGATATCTCGTTGTGTTAAATCACCTAATATTTTTGATAAAACAGTAGCTTCTAACATCCCAAGGGCAATGGCTTCTCCGTGTAACCATTTTCCATACCCTAGATGCGTTTCTATTGCGTGTCCATAAGTATGACCGAAATTCAATAAGGCACGATCACCCTGCTCTTTTTCATCACGAGCGACAACATCCGCTTTTAATTGACAACAGCGTTGAATACAATAGTTAAGCGCAGATTGTTCAAGAGCTAATAAATCATCAATATGATTTTCTAACCATTCAAAAAACGTGAGATCAAAGATTGCACCATACTTAATTACTTCAGCTAGCCCTGAGCAGAACTCCCTTTTGGGCAAAGTAGCTAACGTATTGGTATCAATAATCACACTAATTGGTTGATGAAATGCACCAATCATATTCTTACCTAAAGCGTGATTGACGCCTGTTTTACCACCAACGGAAGAGTCAACTTGAGACAGTAATGTTGTTGGAATTTGTATAAAACGAATACCTCGTTGATAAGAGGCGGCTGCGTAACCCGTAATGTCACCAATTACCCCACCCCCTAAAGCAATCATCACTGAATCACGATTATGATTTTTTTCCAACATTGCCGTAAAAATCAGATTCAGTGATTCTAATGTTTTAAATTCTTCACCATCTGGAAGTAACACCACATCAACTTGACAGCCTAATTCTCTTAACGTACTTTCAACTGTGCAAAGGTACTCTTTAGCAATAGTAGGATTGGATACGATCATTACCTTATCTTTTGCCTTTAATGGCGAGTAGTTTTCCGCTTTTTCTAATAAATTAGCACCAATTGAAATCAGGTAGCTGCGTTTATTCAATTGTACCTTTACCTTAGATATACCTTGCATTTTTTTGCCTATAAATTATCTATTAAATCAATAATATGAGAAGCCGTTACTTTAGCACTTTGCTGATCTGTTTGCAGTGTAATATCGGCAATTTCTTCATAAAGAGGATTGCGTTGTTTTGCTAATGCTTCTAGAGCCGCTCTTGGATCTTCCGTTTGTAGTAGAGGACGTTTCTTATCTCGTTGCGTTCTTTCAAATTGTTTATCTACTGTGGTTTCAAGGTAGATAACAATACCACGAGCAGATAACATATTACGATTCTCTTTAGAAAGAACAGAGCCACCACCCGTTGAAATAACAACACCTTGCTCTTTTGTCAATTCGTTAATGATTTTCTCTTCTCTTTTACGAAAACCTGCTTCCCCCTCTAAGTCGAAGATCCAATCAATACTTGCACCTGCTCGTTGCTCAATTTCTGTATCAGAGTCAATAAAGTTCATTCCTAATAGTTGTGCAAGTTGGCGTCCAATGGTACTTTTCCCTGCACCCATAGGACCAATTAAAAAGATATTACGTTTTTCAGCCATGTTCTGCCTATTATTATGTAAAATTAATATAAATTCGATTTGTAAATTGTCGTAAAAAACTGACCGCTTGATGTGAATACAAGCGGTCAGATTCATAATATTTTTTACAAAATTAATGGAGTGTTTTAGATATCACTTAAAAAATATTTTGTACCCACAAATCGCCCAAAAAAATATAACCTAATTATCTCAAGAAACGCCCCTATTTTTCAACAGTTAATTGCTAAAGAAAGATAAAGATTGCTTAAACTTCCCCTTTTTGATTAATTTACGTTAGAATATAGGGAGTTTTTATCTTATTTAGGAAATTTGGAATGCAATTTTGGGGAAAATTTTTAGGCTTTGTTCTAGGTTATAAGTTTTTTGGTGGATTTTTTGGCGGCATTTTAGGTTGTATTGTAGCCCATTTCTTAATGAAAAAATTCTATGAGACCCAAAAAATTAGCTCTAGTTTTTTTCAAGGAAAAATTTCTCGTCAATCTTTATTTATGCAGACAACTTTTGCTGTTTTAGGGCATATGGCAAAAGCCAAAGGACGAGTCACACAGGATGATATTCAGCTGGCAAAACAGTTAATGCAACGTTTGCAACTTGATGAAAATAATAAAGAATTAGCAAAAAAAGCATTTAGTCGAGGAAAAGAAAGCGATTTTCCTTTACGTCAAGTGTTACAAGAATTTCGTGAAGGGTGTGGAAAGCGTGGTGATTTATTGCGTTTCTTTATTGAAGTGCAAATGCAAGCCGCATTACAAGATGGTACCCTAGAAAAAAATGAAGAAGAGATTTTATACACCATTGCTGAAATGTTAGGCGTATCTCAATTGCAATTTCAACAAATGCTTGCAATGGTCGCTGCTGCTCAACGTTTTCGTTCAGGAGGCTTTGAAGGACATTATCAAGGCTCTTACCAGCAATCAAATCGCTATGGTGGCTATCATCAAACCGCTCAACCAAGTTTAAAAGATGCCTATGTTGTATTAGGGGTAGCGGAAGATGCAGATCAAACAACGGTGAAAAGAGCATATCGTAAGTTAATGAATGAGCATCATCCAGATAAATTAGTCGCAAAAGGACTGCCTCCTGAGATGATGGAAGTTGCCAAAGAAAAAGCACAACAAATTCAAGCTGCGTATGATCTTATTTGTAAATCAAAGGGGTGGAAATAATGCAACAAAATTCTCATTCAATACCATTTTTTCTGTTCATTGTGATCAGCTGTATTGCTGTATGGTCAGGTTTTGATCCTGTAGATAGGGCTGTTTGGTATGCTGAGTCTATACCAATTTTCGTCGTCTTTGGATTGTTAATTATCACTTATCCTTTCTTTAAGTTTAGTGGTTTAGCTTATACGTTAATGTCTTTTTGGATGATTTTGCATTTTATTGGTGCAAAATACACTTTTGCTAGTGTACCTTTTGGTTGGATAAACCCATACTTAGAACCATTTTTGGGAGAAGGAAGAAACCATTTTGATCGGGTTGCACACTATATTATTGGTTTTTATAGTTTTCCTATTGCTGAGTTTGTATTACGTAGAGGCAAATGTACTTTAGGTACAGCACTTTTCTTAGGGCTTTTCTCCATTATGTCACTTGCGGCTGCTTATGAAATTATTGAATGGCAATATGCTGTTATTGAGGGCGGTAATGCTGGCGTAGAATTTTTAGGCTCTCAAGGAGATATTTGGGATGCCCAAAAAGATATGCTCGCAGATACTTTAGGAGCAATTACGGCATTAATTTTGTATTTGTTCGCTCGACCAGATAAGAAAAAACAAGAAAATTTCTTTGAATAAGCGGTATGATTGAGTGAAAAATTTGCAAATAATTCTAGCACCAATGCAAGGGGTGCTAGATCCTCTTGTTCGTCAATTACTGACATCAATCAATGAATATGCTCTCTGTATCTCAGAGTTTGTACGTGTTGTAGATAGCCGTTTACCTCCAAAATCTTTTTACCGACTTTGTCCTGAATTACGTAATAATGGTCAGACACAGTCTGGCACCCCCGTCAGAGTACAGCTTTTAGGTCAGCATCCACAATGGTTAGCAGAAAATGCGCAAAGAGCTATTGAACTGGGTTCGCAAGGTATTGATCTTAACTGTGGTTGCCCATCAAAAACAGTGAATGGCAATATGGGAGGAGCCTCATTATTAAAAGATCCAGAGCTTATTTATCAAGCAACTAAAGCAATTAGAGAGGCTGTGCCGAAAGAGCAAGTAGTATCGGTAAAAATTCGTTTAGGATGGGATTCTGCTTTGCACTCTTTTGAAATTGCTGATGCAGTAGAGCAGGGCGGAGCCAATGAAATCACCATTCACGGACGAACCAAAAAAGATGGCTACAAAGCAGAAAAAATTAATTGGCTAGCTATTCGTCATATCCAGCAAAAACTAAATATTCCAGTGATTGCAAATGGTGAAATTTGGGATTATAAATCTGCAAAAAAATGTTGCGAAGTGACCGCTTGTAATCGATTAATGATAGGAAGAGGCGCATTGAATATCCCCAATTTAAGTAAAGTGATTAAATATGATGAACCCAAATTAAGCTGGCAAGAGGTATTAGTACTAATGCAGCAATACTTACATATGGAAAACCAATTTGATTCTGGTTTTTATCATACGTCTCGTATCAAGCAGTGGTTAAAGTTTCTTTTAAAAGAGTATGAAGAGGCCAATACGTTGTTTAATAAAGTCAAAGTGACACAGTGTCCTTTGGAAGTTAAACAATGTATTGAAGTATTAATAAAATAATATTATTTCTGTGTATTAAAATTTGGAATATCATCTATTTCCAATTTTTCGTATTCCACATTTTTTTCAAAATTAAATACTTTAATATTTTCATCATTTTTAGTTGAAAAGAAATGATAGTCTTTCTTTAAATCACTTGATGTTATACCCAGCCATTCACTAAATCCATAAATAAAGTTAAAGGCACTTCTTTTGGTATTTACCAGCGTTCTTTTTGTATCATCACTAGATATTTTAAAAAAAGGAACGTTATAATTTGATTTAAATTTAGAATCATAATCTAAGTCTAGTTCTTCTTTCTCATCTTTATTTATATGGTTTAGACCATGATCAGAAAAATAGATAAGGGAATAACTCTCTTGGTTTGTTTCTTTTAATAGTGTAACCACATCATTAATAAATTTGTCTGTTTTTAAAATAGTGTTGGCATAACATGACATTTTTTTATTTATAAAGTGTAATTTCTTTTCATCTTTGGTTAATCTAGAACAAAAACTATTGTGAGAGCCCATCATATGCAACACAAATAATCTTGCTTTTTTATTACTTTTATTCTCAATTAATCGACGCTTAAATTGATCTAACAGTTTGAAATCATCGACATCATCAGTATTAAACCCTCCTTTTTTAGTAAAATGGAAAAAATCTGCACTGACTCCAACTCTACTTGCCACCGTGTCGTATTTACCAATACTTCCTTGATTTGAAAGCCAATTTGTTTCAATGTGAGCAGCTTTAGCCAATGTAATGATATTATACGAGTGATCCGTTTTTTTTCCTTTTTTAAAATAAAGGGATTTTAATAATGAATGATAAGTAGCAGGTGCTGTAGAAATATAACCTGCATTTATATAGCCTTTTGTTTTATCTAAAAAAGGTGAAGTGGGTAATTTAAAACCATAAGTTGAAAAATAATCTTTTCTTGCACTCTCACCAATAATCAATACATAATTTTTGTATTTTGGAGAGACAGATAAAATTTTCCACGGATTTGGCTTATTTGCAATGGTTTCTAATTCGTGTTTTTCTGTATAGTAATTATTGACACTTTCATAAATATTGGCATAAAAAGAAATAATATTGATTGGTGTAGTCGATAACCGCCAAATTTGTTTATTTTCATCATCGAAATTGTTAGACTGCATTAAATAATATTTAGTTGGTATAAAAACGACTGAAAAAATAAAAACAAATGAGAGAGCAATATAAAGCATTTTTTTCCGTTGATTATAAGGAGATCTTTGATTGTATTTTTTCAATCTAATCAGTATGATACTTGAAAATATAAAAAGTAACGGAATGGATAAGTCAGTAATGTCAATTTTTTTTATAAAATCTAATGATTCTGATAAATTGGTTTCCAAAAAGGCCGCAACTATACCAGAGTTTAATGAACCATAGTGAAGTGAAATAGGATAATACAGCGATAAAGTTACAGTTAAAAATATAATAATCCCAGTAAAAAGACGTTCATTAAAAGCGTAAATTAAGTAATAAAAAATAAATGTGCTTAGAATAGCATAATGTAAGCTATTTTCAGGTGAAATAATAGTAGAAAGAAAAGAGAATAGCAATAACCAAATATAAAAAATACGACGATTTAAATAGGCTATTAACTTTGAAAACATACCAATGTCACAGATAAAATTAAATAACGGCTATTTTATATAAAAAAATATTACTTAGCAATTACAATACTTTTAAATGAAGATTTAGGAAAAGTTTGCAAATTTTTGTGATGATCTTACCGCTTATTTTGCTAGCTAAAAAAACATTTTTACTGTAAACTGTGATCCCGTCCTAATGGTTTATAGTAATACACTTTATGACCATTCTGAAACTGAAACATTCCAACAATAACAAAGCAAATAAACAAGGCAAATAAAATGACAACAAATTATATTTTTGTAACGGGCGGTGTTGTATCTTCTTTAGGTAAAGGGATTGCAGCGGCCTCTCTTGCATCTATTCTTGAAGCCCGTGGTTTAAATGTCACCATTATGAAATTAGACCCTTATATAAACGTTGACCCAGGTACGATGAGTCCTACTCAACACGGTGAAGTTTTTGTTACCAAAGATGGAGCAGAAACAGATTTAGACTTAGGGCATTATGAACGTTTTATTCGTAATAAAATGACTCAAGCCAATAATTTTACCAGTGGGCGTATTTATTCTGATGTGCTACGCAAAGAGCGTCGTGGTGATTACTTAGGAGCAACGATTCAGGTTATTCCACATATCACCAATGAAATTAAGGCACGTGTTGTTGCCGGTGGAAAAGGTTATGATGTCGTCATTGTTGAAGTGGGGGGAACGGTAGGAGATATTGAGTCTCTTCCATTCTTAGAAGCATTACGTCAGCTTGCTGTGGATGTTGGGCGTGAAAATACCTTATTTATGCACTTAACTTTAGTGCCTTATATTCCAACAGCAGGTGAAATAAAAACTAAACCAACACAACACTCAGTAAAAGAGATGCTTTCTATTGGTATCCAACCAGATGTACTGATTTGTCGTTCAGATAGAGCCATTCCATCAAACGAAAAATCAAAAATTGCACTGTTTTGTAATGTGCCTGAAAAAGCGGTTATTTCATTAAAAGATGTCAATTCTATCTATCAAATTCCTGCATTGTTAAAATCACAAGGTTTAGATCAATTTGTGTGTGATCGTTTTAAATTTAACTGTCCTGAAGCGGATTTATCTGAATGGGAGCAAGTACTTTACCAACAATCAAACCCAACAGGGGAAGTCACCATTGGTATGGTAGGAAAATATGTTGAATTACCTGATGCCTATAAATCTGTGAATGAAGCGTTAAAACACGGTGGTTTGAAAAATCATTTAACCGTTAATATTAAATATATTGACTCACAAGATGTTGAAAGTAAAGGTACAGGCGTTTTAACTGATTTAGATGCGATTTTAGTTCCTGGAGGCTTTGGTTATCGTGGTATTGAAGGCAAAATTCTAACCGCACAATATGCCCGTGAAAATAAAATTCCTTACTTAGGTATTTGTTTAGGGATGCAGGTTGCATTAATTGAATATGCTCGTAATGTGGCAGGCTTAACGCAAGCAAGTTCAAGTGAATTTGATAAGGACTGTCCACAGCCAGTGATAGGTTTAATTACTGAATGGCAAGATGCAGATGGCAGCGTAGAGAAACGTACGGATAATTCTGACTTAGGCGGAACAATGCGTTTAGGTGAACAAGCGTGTCATTTAGTGGAAGGAAGTTTAGCTCGTGAGCTTTATGGTACTGAAACTATTTTTGAACGTCATCGCCATCGTTATGAGGTGAATAATAACTTACTTCCTCAAATTGAAAAAGCGGGGTTAAAAGTAACAGGCTTATCAGCAGATCATAAATTAGTTGAGATTATTGAAGTACCAAATCATCCTTGGTTTGTTGCTGCTCAGTTCCACCCTGAGTTTACTTCAACTCCTCGTGATGGTCATCCTCTTTTTGCTGGTTTTATTAAAGCCGCAATAGAGTATCAAAAAAGAGCAATAAAGTAATTTAAGCTCTTAATAACCTCTCTCCGTAAATGGAGAGAGGGAACGAATTATCAATAAAAACTGCAAAAAGATTACAACATCATACCGCTTAATTTTAGGTTATCAACACTATTCATACCTCAACGCAGCCGCAGGATCAATTTTGGATGCTTGATAAGCAGGATATAGAGTGCAAAGTAGAGATAATAAAATCGATGTAAGTACAATAAGAGCAACCTGCCACATTGAAATGTCTGTTGGTAGAGGAATACCTACAGGGTTAATTAAACTAATTAAATCACCTAAATAAAGGGTGGCTAAGGTACCGAGTATTCCACCCAATATTGCACCCATCACACCAACAATAGAACCTTGCCACATAAATAATTGCATCACTTGTGATTTGGTTAATCCTTGCGTTTGTAGAATGGCAATTTCCCCTTGTTTATCAACGACCATTAAACTTAAAGACGTAATAATATTGGATATAGCGACAATAATAATCAGGCTAACGAGTAATCCCATCATATTTTTTTCCATTTTAACCGCTTGAAAAAACTCACCTTTTTGCTCTCTCCAATCATTAATTTGCCATTGAGACTGGTCAAAATAGTTGACTAAATCGGCGACTTGGAAAGGATCATTTAAAAATAGACGATACCCTTGCACTTCATTTGGTGGAATATGCAGTAAACGCCCAACATCACTTAAATTAGCAAATAAGGCAAAACTGTCTTGAGAATTTTGTCCAAAATAGAGACCTGAAACGGTAAATAATCGTTGTATAGGCATTTGACCAAAAGGTGTATAGCGACTATTTTCAGTTATAATCAACCGAATTTTATCACCTTCAATAATACCTAATTGATTAGCCAAAGAATAGCTAATAACAACATTAAATGAAGTGGCAGGTAGTAGTGATTGAACAGGTAAATCTGAAAGTGACGGATCATCATTGCTATTTTCTACCCCAATCAATTGCCCTACATTAATGCCTTTAGGACTTTGTACTACAACATTTGTACGGTTAATCGGTACATTTTTTGCAATAAATGAAGGAAATGTGACCGCTTGTTTTTTATCTAAATGTCCCTCAATAGGTGAAATAATAGCGTGAGGCAGATTAGAAAGTAAATTCTGTTTTTGCATATTTTCTAATCCATTCATCACAGAAAGTACAATAATTAGCGCCATCACACCGAGAATAATCCCTAAACTCGCCAGATTAGTGACTAATCGACCAAAACGGTCAGCACTTTTAGAGCGCCAGTAACGAAGGGCAATAAAGAGAGTTGTATTCAAATGCATTATTTACCAAATTGAGATACTAAAAAGTAAATGATATGCTTTTGATGGCTTTTTGTGAAGTGTTTATTTTGATGTTATTTATCTTTATTTGTAAATATCGCCACGGCTTCCAATATCTAAAACATAAATAACAATTTGATTGTTTATTATTCTAAAAATAGCCCTATTTTTGCCTATTTTTAGCCTAAAAATATCATCAAATTCTTTTGAATGAAATTTTTTAACATCGTATTTTTTTAAGTTGTCTTTATTGGTGCTAATTTCATCAAACGCCATTATAAACTTTAAGCCGATAATTTTATTTGACTGTATAAATTTTTGGGCTTTTTTATGATAAATAACCTTATAAAACATCTTTCACACTCATTTCTGAACCAGTTAAATCATTAAAATCAATATTTAATGCTTCTATTTCCGCTTGCTCTTCTGCTGACACGTTTTCAAGGTTTGCATTCATATATTGTAACAAATCCATATTTTCAGACTTTTCAATAAAATCTAGAGCTGTTTTACGCAACATTTCAGAAAATGACAAGCCATTTTTATTAGCAAAAGCTAAAATAGCATTGTAGTCCTGTTCTTCTAGGGTAATATTTTTTCTTACTATCATTTTTTTAACCTCTTTAAATGTGTCTGATGTGTATTATATGTATATGATATTTTTTAATCAAGTTCTGGGTGTGTTTTTAAAGGTGGATTCATTCTGTCTACATAATCTAAAATGGTTTTTAATGATATTGCTCAAAAGGGATCAATTAAGAAAGCATTAAAAATGGATTGTTATTAAACTAAATGAAAAACTTAAAAATTTTTTTGAAACTATAATGCCTTGCTATTACTAGCTTTATAATATTCTTTGAAATGTTAGTGAACGTTATAGAAATGGTATTTTGGTGCTAGAGTAGAGAATGAAAGAAAATAAAAGAGAATAAATAAGGAAATGGTGCTAGGGTCGGACTCTATTTTAATGGTTAAGTAATTGATAATGTTGTAATTTGTTTTTCTGTTATCTAAACCGTATGCCTAAATGTATGCCTAAAATCAAAAGTCACCTATAAAAATGCTAGTTTTTATTTGTTTTCATCTCTGGTTTTGGCGGGGTGTTCTTATGTTACGAATAGCTTACAGTAGAAAAACTTAAAATTCCAATAGTGATTACTTTCTACCTGTATTTTTGTAATATACTAACATCTACGTCTAAATAAGCACGAATTATTGTAATTAAAATTAGTAAGGAGTTATTAGTGCGTAATACGTTTAATTTTATTGGGTTTGCTATGACTAGCGTCGTAAAGTTTATTATGGCAATATCGATGATATTTGGCGGGTTGATTTGGACTGTCTATCTATTTTCATCAATGCCGTATTACTATTTTATAGTCGCTAGTATGTTCTTATTTTTGGTAATAGCTATCATACTTTACCGCCATAACAGGCTTATAAATATTGAGTTTGAGAAAAAAAGGAAAGAGCAAGAGAAAAAAGAAAAAGTACGTTATATTATCATTAAGTAATGTTACCCCTAAATTTTTAATTTCGCGATCGTAAAAATTGAGTTAAATGGGCGGTTCTCGCTTTTCTAGTTTATAGAGATTTTACCCCCCTGTAACCGTCATCATCCATCATCTTTTTATATAAATATTCTTTGCTATAGCTTGATATAGAAAACTACTATAACGCCTTATTACAAAAGGCTTTCAATATGGATTTTAATAAGTTAGAGGTTAAGCTAGATTAGGGATTATTAAGAAAGATGATGATGCTTAGAAATTCAAAAAATTGTCGAAAACCGGGTGCCGCTAACCCCGTGTAAAGCCCTACCCGTTGGGAGTACCTTATCAAGTATAACCATTATCAGAGTTTTATTTGGTTGCTTAATTGGTTAGGTTGAATGATTGTAAAATGTCGTGATTATTCTGATATATAGTAAGCTGGGATAGTTCGGTTGCGCTGTGAAAGCTTTCCGCCATATCAATAAAGGTTGGTAATAGTTGATCTATTCGTTGATGCGCTTTAGGTGTAACAATTCCTAATATCTGATAATAATCATCAAAAAAGAAGTGCCTAACATATACAACAAAATTATCACTTGTTCTATTATGTCCCTTATCTCTTTGCCACGTTTTAAGCGTCCAATCGCTACGATATAAAGCAATATGAATTTTGTTTAGTTGGCTTTCCATTGCTTTGGGATTATTTTCAAATTGTCCGTAATGTCCTAGGAAATCAGGGTATTTACCTGTATCGTGGAATACCGCCAACCCTGTCGCTATTTTTTCAATATGGGGAGTCTTTGTTAGTGAATGATGAATAGTAAATTTAACTGACATTATTAAGCCTATTTATCTACTGCATTGGTAAGCTCTGTTACTTCATCATTATTTAGTGATAAACCTTTGACTCTTACAATTTCAATGCCGATTAATCGCTCTTTTGACTTTCTGACATTATTTTCTAGGGTGTTCTTGGCATTTGAAAGTGTTCTAAATTCTGTGGTGTATTTGGTGAATATATCGCTTTTAAATTCTTGCTTTAAGAAGTTAAAAATAAAATTAACCGCATATTCCACAAGGATTAAATCACTTAGTTCATTTTTATTAATGGTATTAATACGCTCATTAGTAAAAGCATTTAATTCTTGAATAGAGCTAGATAGCAACCCAACCTGTTTGAATATCTCATCAGTGGTCGTCTTTTGGCTTGATAAAGTTTTAATCTTTTCAATAGAATAAGATACGTCTTGAAATAGGGTTGGCTTTGCTTGAATATTTGTAGCTACACCTAATGCCGTAAGCAATGCTATAAATGATTTTTTCAATTTCATAATACCCCTCCTAAATCTCATTACATAATTATACATATTGAACCGCATTCATTCAACATATTATGCTTTTGTGTGCGTTTAAATAACTACCGCCAAATAAAAAAGCCAGTAATTCGGTTATTCCGTACTACTGACCCTTACTGATTAGATGATAGGGTTTAGTCTAGTTACTTAATTTATTATTTTCAGGTTCTTTTTTAAATAATTTCGATTTTTTGATGTCTAATTTTTAGGGATACCCTCCCTAATTTTTAGGATGTAATGCTTGTTTTTTATACAAAATAGGGGATCTGTTCCCTAAAAATTAGGGAAGTCAGCCTCTTTTTTGCTTATTCTGTTCCCTAAAAATTAGGGAGCTTTATATATATTATAGCCATATACTTATTTTAATAATGACACTTTTTATATTTTAATGATAAAAAATAGTCAAAAATAGAGTGATAAAATAATTTGGGTCATTTCAGCACAAAAAATAGCAAAGAAGTATAAAAATTAGCGTGATGATTGATTGAATACAAAAAACGAATTTAAAGGCTCATACAGAGATTTTTTAATCAACTAATACAATCATAAGGGTTAAGTGGTTTTATTGTCTGTATGCTTCATTTATAGTGGTTTAAATTGATAATAAAAAAGGAGTGTAAAGAAATTACACCCCTTTGGTCTTATTGATTAGCTTTTTTCCATTTGTCACTGGGTCGGCTTTGTGGTTGAATTAGGTGTACGCCATTTCTACAATGATTGGGGAAACAAGTAGCACTGTATAAGCTACACTGGTTTTTGTGTCCTTGCCTTGTTATCTCCAAGAATTGATTATCCACCAATTCTTTTAAAGCTTTATGTAATGTTGCTTTAGATATTCCAAAACGATTTATCGCTTCCTTGTGTGTTTGTACAGCTTCTAAATTACCGTTGTTATAGCCATTATACCCGCCTATTAAAATGATAAAAACTTTGACCGCATTACCGCTTAGCTTTTTAAATTCATCACTACCCATTAAATCGTGTCTTAACGCAATAAAGGAGTTGTTATTCAAGCCATTTTTAAAATGGGCTTGTCGCCTCTGTTTCTTGGTTTTTTTGCGGTCAGCCGTTTGTCTTTCAATGCTTGCCCCCATATAACCACCTTTGCTATTCTTTATCTCTGCATTTAGTTACATAGTCCGCCACATTTTCATAATGATAGATTAAATAACTAAGGGCTTGCTTAAATTCTTTAAATGCTTTGGCTTCATTTTTTGATAATGTTTTCCCTTGTGCTAATTGCTTGTAAATCTCTTTACCAGCTTTCAAGCGTTTAACCAATTCTAAACACTCACCACGCATTTTAATTTTGTGATGATAGTCATCAGGGTAATTCTCTTTACAACGCTTTGTTGCTTGATTGGTTAGCTCAAATTGGCGGTTAAGTTGTGCCATTTTAAAGCTAAGAATATTCAAGGGCTTTTTAGTTGTTTGCTTAGTCATTGTTTAACCCTCTTGTTATTTCTCCCTCAATAATTTTATCCGCATTTTCTAGTAACGTTTGAATGTTCCATAACGCATTGCGAGTTATTTCACCGCTCATAATGAATTTATTGCCGTTATCTTCAAAGTGTTGAGATAAAATCATAAACGAGGCTAACGCCTGCGAAATGTTTTGATGTAATTCATCTTGTTGTTTAAGAGTTAAATTAGCCATTTTGTACCGCCTTTCTTTCTGCTGTGATTGCTTTCTCTTCTGCTTTTTTAGTTTGCTCTATGCTTTTCTCTAATAAGCCTTGAACTGTCCATAATAGATTGATTTTTACATCTTCAGGAATATCTAAATCTCCTGTGTCTGTGTAATAAATTGTCATTAACTCTATTACTGACTTAGCTTGCTCGAGTGAACAATAAATGTTTTGAATGTCATTAACTGGGCTTGAATTACGCATAAATTCCTCCTTGTAACTGGAATACGTTATCTATCATTGATGGCTGGTTTTTAAGGGTGATCGTATTGAGAGGTAAATCTGAACTAATGCCTTTGTTATCAATGCCTACAAGGTTGATCAGGCGTTGGTTATTTTGTTGAGTTTCAAGGATTGGCATAATCTGTCCAGTCTTTACAAAATCCATTTTTGGTTTTTGTCTAACTTCCACCATTGGTGAATGTTGTGCTTTTAGTGGCTCAATTTGAGCGACTAAATTTTGTGCTTTGTGTGAATTGATACGCCCACATACCGCCAATAGTTGATAATCTGCCGTTAGCTGGTAACGTGCTTCATCTTCATTTGGTGCTTGAATGCGTACTACTTCGGTATTAAAGGTTGGTTTTGTGCGATTGACACATAGTAATAAATAAATCATTGCTAATAACTCCACGATTAAATTATTTGAAGTTACCGCTTTTGTTCTCAGGCTTGGGCGGTAACGTGTAACGGGCTGAGAAACTACAAAACCGTGGAATGTAGCAAAGGGCGAACCTTTCCCATTACACGCTACCATTGAGAGAAAGCTAACCGCTAAATTTAAGCGATTATTTTCTTTAGGTGTGCGTATGCTACGAACAAAAAAAGCACGATTAAAAGGCGTGCTACTGTTCGCCACGGTTAAATTATTCGAGTTCTCAGGCTCGGTTGTAGATTTTGCTACAACGTTAATAATATAATCTTTTTGATTTTCTTGTTCAACCTGTTTTTTTGTACAATCCGCTAAAACAGTCATAGAATACGCTAAATATTCCAGTGATAAGCGGTTACTTTTTGATGATAATTTGCTATAATTCATAGCGTTATCAAGGTGCTTAGATAATTTCATTATTAATTCCTTAAGATTGCTTTGATAACAATCCGTAAATGTAAGTAGTCAAAATTAAGTAACACTGTTTAATAGCCCTGTTGTGTATGATAGGGCTTTTTGTTGCCTGTTATTCTCTCTCTACGCTTAATAGAGCCTTTTTTTGCTCTAAATCAATCAAACGTATTACTTGATACAAACTATGTTCTACGGCTTCATTTAGTCGCTTTCTTGCGAGCGTATAGGTCGGATAACTTCCTAAAATAATTTTGTTGCCATTGTTGGCGGTCGCTTCAACTTTAAATCTGTATTTCATTAGTTTTTATCCTCAAAATCAGGAGCAACTAATTTAATAACTGTTGGTCGTAATGTATTATCACTTGTCGAGTGTTCTATTACCTGTTTATCAAATCCTAATATCTTTGCTTGCCCCATTTTGGCTGATACGGCAGAGCTAAAGTTAGGGTTATCTCTATCCATTGCTTCATTAAATACCCTTTCTAAATCCAAAATAAGGCTATCTACGGTGATGTTATGGCGTTTTAAATGCTCTTTTCTTAATTCATCCAACCTTGCCGTAATCTTGCCGTTTTCGAGTAAATCAAATGCCTTACGGTGTACTGTGTCATCTTTCATATTTTCAGCATTATAGCTTTGTCGATATGCCTCACTTGCGTTACCTAATTCAATATATTTTTTACAAAATAATTCTTGCTTTGGTGTGAGTTCAGTCATTTCTTATGCTCCTATAAATCTATTATTTAGCATTGTTTTTAATTTTGCTTTGCGTATATTAAACGGTTGATTATCATCGAGTAGAAAGCCGTTAGCATTCTCTAAATATTCAACCTTAGATAACTGCTCAGCGTTAAAATGGCTTCTTAGGTCTTTATCGTCAGTGATATTATTCGCCTGCTTCCATTTAACTGGTGGCATATCTAATACAATGCGGTTGATTAAGTTAGCTTCATTTGAATAATGGCAAGGGTTTGTTATTTTTCCCTGTCTTTGGCGGTGCTTATAAAGTGCCTCACACATTCTTTGATAAGCTGTTTTAGTTGCTTGTCTTTCAATAAGCCATTGTTTACGTAATTCTTCAGTTGTACCAGGTGATATTTGAGATAGAGCTTCTTCACATTGAATAAAATACTGTCTAGCAAGTTTTCCCTGTTTATTACGCTCTACCATTGCCAATTCTTTAGCCATTGATAAAGTGATTTTGTACTCGATTTTATTATGTCCACCACGTCCTGTTTGCTTGACAAATTTATCAAGCAAAAAATAATCAGCATTCTTTTTAAATCCGTACAATTTGATATTGTTTTTTATCCAGTTAGCAAATTCTTGTTTACTTTCTAAGAATGAATGTAAATCCCTAGCATTAACATATTGAACCGCTATGCCTTGATGGTAGTCTTGTGTGACTGGTAAAAAGCCCTGTAATGGATTAGTTAAAGAGTTCATTCTTTGCCTCCTCTTCATTATCAAATCTTGATAAAGCGTATTGTTCTTCAGCTTCTGTTAGTTCGCCTCCTTTGGCTTTGTATAAAGCAATAACTCGCTTCATTGTGTCCAAATCAGGAATGCTATAAATAAAATAGTGATTGCCTGTTTCTTCATTCGCTGTTTTTGTACGCTTGATTTTAACGCCTTGCGGTAAGTGTTCTTTTTCTAATTTGTAGATGTAATTTCGAGGGCTAATAATCCATAAAAGGTTTTTATCAATGCCTGTAAAGTTTTCTAAAATAAGAAGTCTAAGAACCTTTAAAAATTGCGTTTGTCTTTTGGGTTTAGTAACACTGTTAGTCATACTCACCCCCCTAAGAATTAACATAATTTTCAATATCAGCTAAACGCCAGCGAACAGAACGCCCACCACAATTTTTAGGTGCTGGGAATGTTCCTTTTTTAACGTGCTGATAAATTGTAGTTGTACAAAAACCAGTGATTGCTTTTACATCATTAATATCAAGTAATAGTTTTTTTGTTGTAGGTTGGTTTATCTTTTCCATTTTAAATTACCTTTTTTTAATTAAGATTAATTTGTAACGCTTTCTTGCGTTGAGGGTAATTTAAAGGGGATTGATAAAATAAAAAATCTATATAGATGAAAGTAAGATCTATATAGACTTATTTAAAATATTGAAGGGATTATTTAAGATCTTTAGATTTTGAGAATTTGTCTCTTAAGTTACTTTCAGATAATCCAGTGTAACCTGTGTACATCTCGCTTAAGTCTTTAATTAACTTTTCTTGGTTTTCAAATGTTTCATTTGATAAACAAGTCTCTTTAAGTGCGTGAATTAGGTTTAAATATGCAGTTTCTGATTTTCCACTGATTATTTTATCTGATGGCTGATCATCTTTCTTTTTCAGTTCAGCCTGTAATTCTTCAACCTGTGCTTTTAATTCTTGATTGTCTTTTTGTAGCTGGGTTTCTTCTTCGCTTGGTTGTTCTGTGGTTATTGTATTTTTTAGCTCAATAATTAACTTATCTTTTTCAACTAAAAGAGAATCATTATATTGTAAATGTTCATCAAGTGTTCTTACCATTCCTTGCTCTTTAGCTAGTTGTTCTTCTAGTTCTAAAATTTTTATTTCAAGTAAATTTATTGTCTTGTCTTTATCATCTAATTGAACTGGGGGATTATTTAATGGTTTATAAGGTGGTACATTCCATTTTAAGCCGTAAGTATCTGCCCATTGTTTAGCTATATTGTGCGGTATTCTGATTGTATTATCCCAAATATGTCCGTTTATATCTGTTTCATAGTAGCATTTAATATCCCCTTTCTCGACTGCTCCATAGATGGCATCATAAATAATATTGTATCTAGGGTGCTTCTTATTTTTATTATAATCTCTAGGATCTAAATCTAAGAATAAAGAAATCACATTATCAATACATAAATCAGGGAACATAGACAAATGAGCAATATATTCTTTTTTACTTATCCCTTGTTCAGTTTCTATTTCAAAATCAAAATATTTTTTTGCGTCTTCTTTGGTAATTAAATATTCTTTAAGCCACGACATTACATACTCCTTAAAATGGCAATTCCATATCATTACTTCGTACAACGGCATTTAATTCATTTAGCAGGTTGGTGCTACTTACAGGTTCTATTCTTGGCTTTATGCCTCCGTATTGTTTAAATAATGGTATATTTTTATTTTCTGCTAAATCCAATAAATCCTGAGCTGCTTCACTATCTGAGTTATGTTTAGCTCTAGCGTATTCCATTAAATCATAAAGACTTACATAATCATCTCTATCTTGACTTATTTCACTCATAACGCCCCCTAGCGTATTCCCCAAGATAAGAGAGTAGCAAAGTAATAGGGTTTTACTCTTTCGGCTTGGGTAATTAATCCACGCCTAGCCACTCAAATTTATTTACCGAAATCAGGTAAAAAATACCGAAACTAGGTATAAATTACCTAAATTAGGTATTAACCATTAACAATTTTTAAATATCTTTCCTGTTCTGCTTTCTGATATTCCGCCACTAATTGCGTGAACATTTTAGCGTGCTTAGTTTCGTGATAGTCATCAAAACAAGCGTAGTATTTGGCTCTATCCGTGAATTTAATATCAATAGGCAAATAACCATTCTTTAATAACTCAAAATTCAATAATAACCGCCCTGTACGTCCGTTTCCGTCAATAAATGGGTGTATGCTTTCAAAAGCTAAATGAAACTCGCTAATCGCTTCTAAGGGGTGTTTTAGCTTCAATTCTTGGCGGTAGTGTTGAATAAGATTAGTTATTTGCTCTTTAATAAAATGCGGTTCGGTTGGTTCGTGATGGCTTCCCATAATTCGCACTTGTATTTGTCGATACTTACCTTTATTTTGACTATCGTTCATCAAAACTAGGCTATGAATATCTTTGATTATTCTCTCGCTTAATGTTTCATTGTCCGCCACTACATCAAATAAGTAATTAAACGCGTCTTTATAACCGATAATGTCTAAATGGTGTTTGAGTGGTTTTTCTGCAATGGTAATGCCCTCATTTAAAATCAAGGCAGTTTCTCTTAAGGTTAAGGTATTACCCTCAATAGCATTTGAGTTGTAGCTATTTTCGATAATAAATTCATCTCGCAAGCGTTTTAGTTCAGCTGGTGAGAGTGGTCTTAATTCTTGAATTTCAGCTTTTAAGCGGTCTATTTCATTGAGTAGTTTCATAATAGTAAGATATTTAAAGTCACTGTATATATTATCAGTGATTTTTATTTAGACTGCAAGTTGAAAATAAAAGAGAATGAAAGAATATAAAAGAATGTATATTGTTATGTTATGCGGTTATTGTGTGATAGTGGTGGGTAAAAGGCTTTCTTATTACGCACCGAATAATTGTTTATTTTTAGAACAAAACGCAAAATTGCGTTCTGTACATTACAGGGTGTACACCATTGGCGGATACCCCTTGTTGTTTGTGGATTATGCCTTTATGGTGTATATACTGTGTTTGGTGGTTGGTAAATACTCAAAGAAAACTGACCGCTTATAATCCTGTTGAGCAACTTTCCACATAATCGCCCCAACACTGCATTAAAGGTTTTCTTTGTTCTAAATAATTTGAGCGGTTGTAAGCCTTTCTTACTGCGTTGCTTATTTCGTGTGATAAACACGCCTCTATAACGTCGTATTGTTCTAAAAAGGTTTCATTAAGGTAAGTGCTAGCAATAGAGCGTAAACCGTGTGCTACGAGTTTGCCACCGTATCCCATTGAGCGTATAGCATTATTAACGGTTTCTTTATTCATTGGTCTATTTGGTTGCTTATCATTAAAGGGGAATATATAACGGCTATAGTTAGATATTTCTTTCATTACTTTTAAAACGTTTAAGGCTTGGGTTGAGAGCGGTACAGTATGCGACCTCTTGCCCCCTTTCATCTTTTCGGCTGGAATAGTCCATAACTTATTTTTAAAATCAATTTCAGCCCATTCCACTGTAACGGCTTCACTTGAACGAACCATTGTCAAAAGTTGCCATAAGATTAACTGCTTTCGCTTGGCGGATAGGTTGCTATGTCTTAATTTAGTTAGAAACTGCGGTAATTCTTCAGGGCGTATTGCTGGATTATGTATCACCGCTTGTCTTGGAAAGAATGAGCCAACATCACCGCATTTATTAAATTCTAAAATGCCACAATTAAGAGCAAATTTCATAATCTCATTTAATAAGCTAACACAACGATGTAATGTCTCAAATTTTTCTTGCTTGTATAACGGAGTGAGAGCAGTAATCACTAATCTTGGGTTTATGTCTGTAATTGGGTAATGCCCTAGATGTTTGAATAAGTGGTTTTCTAAACGCTTCCAGTTTTTGCTTAAAGTCGTTTCTTTGACTTCAGTCGCTTTTTTATTCCGCCAATCTCTTGCAACATTTAACAAAGTGTTATCTTGCTTTGCCAATGTTTCATCTTCTAGCTTTTGGCGGTAGATTTGTGGAGCTATATTTTGAGCAAGCAAAGATAAATATTCATCTCTGATACTTCTTGCTTGTGCTAGGGTAACGGCTGGATATTGCCCTAAGCCTATTAAAGCCCTTTTGGTTGAAAATGGTCTAGTATAGCGAAAACGCCACAATTTCGCTCCATTCGGTCTAATGAGTATTGTTAGCCCATTGCCGTCATATAAAGAATAATCCTTAGTTTTGGCTTTGGCTCTTTCTACTTCGGTATTAGTAAGTGGTTTTGTTATTCTTGCCATAATGTTTTAGTAATCTGTCTAATATTTTTAGGCATACGGCTATTTCGGTATGCCTAAAACTTGTAAATTGTATGCCTAAAATCTATAAATCCTGCAAAAATGAAGTGCGTTAAAGCTTTATATTTCAATGCTTTCGAGATTTTTAGGCATGCCGTTTTTAATATTTTAAAGAAACACTGTTTTTTCTTGTTCTGTATGCCTAAGTGTATGCCTAAAATCTGTGGCTGTAAACGTATTATTGCGTAAGAATATGAAAGAGAATAAAATATAAAAGTGCGTTAAAGCCTGTAATAGCAATGGTTTTGTGTAAGAGAGTGAAAGAAAATAAAAGAGAATAAATAAGGAAATGGTGCCTAGGGTCGGACTCGAACCGACACGATTATTCATCGGCGGATTTTGAATCCGCTGCGTCTACCAATTTCGCCACCCAGGCAGTGTGAAAACTCGCTAATTATAGAAACACATTGTCCTTTTCGCAAGTAGAAAAAACAAAAAATAACTTAACTGTTCTAAAATCCAACATTTTTTTCAATAACTGAAATCATTCATTCTAAAAAATAGTAAAAAATGCTATATTATTGGGTTGTGTTTATTTAATTTGAAGATGAAACGATGGCGAATTATTTTGATATTTCAGTGGCGGTAGCAGGGGCTTGTCAAGCGGGTAGTTTAGTGCAGAAATTTGCACATAAAGGAAACAGTGGTGAGGATAATGAAATACTTGGTTACTCTTTAAAAAGTTTATTTGTTTCCCAACCTGATAGCACCTTAGCAGTATTTGATAATGATTTATCTCACTTAAAATTAGGCATTGAAGCAGCAATGGCTCAGTTTGGTGGCGGTAAAGGTAATTTAGATACTGAAGTGAGTCGCTATTGGATCGGTGTATTCGCATTAAGTAAAAAATTATTAGAAAATCCTGATGCAAAAACGGAGTTAGTACAACGTTTACAGCAAGTTGAACGTCAGTTGTTGATTTGTGAAAATGATATATTAAATGAACAAATTATTGCGAATTTAGCGAGTATTTATCGAGAAGTTATTAGCCCACTAGGTACACAAATTCAAGTAACAGGTTCGCCACAACACCTTTCTCGAACAGATGTTCAAAATCGTATTCGTGCCACGTTACTTGCGGGTGTACGTGCAGGGGTCTTGTGGCAACAAGTTGGCGGAAAACGTTGGCAGTTTTTGTTCGCACGCAAAAAAGTCTTAACCCAAATGCAATCTTTTTATCAAACATTATAATTTTATCGGAGAATATTTTATGGAACTTAATAGCCTTACCGCTGTTTCGCCAATTGATGGTCGCTATCAAGATAAAGTGGCAGATTTACGTTCAATTTTTAGTGAGTTTGGATTAATTAAATTTCGTGTAACAGTAGAAATAAAATGGTTGCAAAAATTAGCAGAAATGCCAGCCATTCAAGAAGTGCCGACCTTATCAAACGAGTCTAATCAATATTTAAATCAAATTATTGAAAATTTTTCAGTTCAAGACGCCCAGCGAATTAAAGAGATTGAGCGAGTGACCAATCACGATGTCAAAGCCGTAGAATATTTTTTAAAAGAGAAAAGCGAAGCTGTGACTGAATTAGCAAAAATTAGCGAATTTTGGCACTTTGCTTGTACGTCGGAAGATATCAATAACCTTTCTCACGCTTTGATGTTAAAAACAGCACGTGAAGAAGTGCTATTACCACAATGGAAAGCCCTGACCAATGCAATTGTTGAACTAGCAAATCGTTATCAACATATCCCAATGCTATGTCGCACACACGGTCAGCCTGCAACACCTTCTACAATGGGTAAAGAAATGGCGAATGTGGCATATCGTTTAAAACGTCAATTTAAACAGTTGCAACACATTGAAGTACTAGGAAAAATCAATGGTGCAGTGGGGAATTATAATGCTCACTTATCGGCTTATCCTGAGATTGATTGGCATAAATTTAGCCAAGAATTTGTGACTTCATTAGGTATTGAGTGGAACCCATATACTACTCAAATTGAACCACATGATTATATTGCTGAATATTTTGATTGCATTGCTCGTTTTAACACTATTTTAATTGATTTTGACCGTGATTTATGGGGCTATATCGCTTTAAATTATTTCAAACAACGCACCATTGCGGGCGAAATTGGGTCAAGCACAATGCCACACAAAGTAAACCCGATCGACTTTGAAAATTCTGAAGGAAATTTAGGTTTAGCCAATGCGTTAATGAGTCACCTTGCTCAAAAATTACCGATTTCTCGCTGGCAGCGTGACTTAACGGATTCGACCGTGTTGCGTAATTTAGGCGTAGGTGTGGGCTATTCGTTGATTGCATACAGCTCAACCTTAAAAGGGATCAGTAAATTAGAAGTAAATGAAGAACGTTTACAAGAAGATCTCGATCAAAACTGGGAAGTATTAGCGGAGCCGATCCAAACCGTAATGCGTCGCTATGGCATTGAAAAACCTTATGAAAAATTAAAAGAACTCACACGAGGCAAGCGAGTAACCAAAGAAATTATGCAAAATTTCGTTGAAACGTTACCGCTTCCACAGGCTGAAATTGAACGCCTTAAACAAATGACACCTGCGAGTTATATTGGTTATGCGGTAGAGTTGGTTGAGGAGTTGGATTAGAAGCCTATTGATTTAGGATTTGAAGAGATTGAGTATGAATTTTTTTAAGAAATTAGGACAATCTATTTTTGACGAAAATAAGGATATTGTTAAAAATATAGAAGATATTAAAAGTAATCTTAGTAAGACAGAAGAAAATATTGTAAATATAAATCAAAATCTTAGTAATATTAGCGACAGTGTTGAGGGATTGAATAAGAGTATTAAAAATCTATTTAGTACCTATAGTGTTTACATTATTTTAGGTATTACTGTAGGTTCAGCAATATTAGGTGGTTTTATTATTTATGTACACCTATCCAGAATAAATGCTCTTTCTCTTTTTCCTGATTTAATTGATAGTAGGAATATATTTATTAGTATGACAATAAGTTGTATTTCTATAATCAGTATCTTTATATTATTATCAGTTGTTTATTCTTTTATTTTAAACAAATGCCATACTTTCTTTAAAGAAAAATATGATATTGCAATTAATAATAAAATAGGTATTTTTTGTATTATTTCAATTTTTATTATTTATTTTTATTTTTTTAGTAATTTAAAGCTTATCTATCATATAGTATTTCTGTCTGTCCCTACTATATTTTTACTGAGTTACTTTTTATATTATTATAAAAATATATATTTTCTATCAGGGTTTTCTTTAAAGTTATATATGATTATTGATATGATGTTCTGTATTCCTTTATTTTTCATAATTTCATGGGTTACATCCTATATATTTAGAATTTATTTGAATGGGGATGATAACTATTTTATGATAATTTTTATTATTAATTATCTTTTTATGCTATTACTTTACTATTTTCCATTAGTATCATTTTTTATGAGTTGCTTATTATTTTTTTTATTCATTGTGATGATTATTTTAGTACCTCTTCATTTTTCTAATTTAAAATATATTTCTCCATTAGAGTTTTCTTTAGAAAAATTAGGAGTGTTAGAAAGAATTAATCAATCACAATGGTATTTAATTGATAAACGTTTTATTCAAAATAAATATTCTTATCTTGCTCCAGATAGTAATTTTTATATAGACGTAGAAAAAGTTGAAAGATTAAAAAATAAATTTGGAAATAGCAAAGGTAAATGTTCGAAAGAGCATATATCTAAAAATGCATTGTGTGGCTATTTTGCTTGGAATTTAGGGGAAGAGAAAGTTTTTTGTCCTAGTCATATTGATAATACTGCAAAAATAAATGCTAAACAAGAGTGCCTTCTTATAGAAGGCAAATATTTAACCCAATCATTAAATTAGTTTGTAATATTTAATCATAATAGAAGCGGTACGATACTTATTAAAATTTGCAAATTTTTATCTTTATCCTACCGCTTTATTGTAAAAATGTAATTTAAAAAACCAAAGGAGAATCCTATGCCACATTTAAAAATTCGTGGAATTGAAAAAAACTTAATTGTTGAAAACAGTAAAGAGATCATCGATGGTTTAACTGAAATCATTAAATGTGATCGTGATTGGTTTACTTTAGAGTGTAATCCAACCGAGTATATTTTTGATGGTAAAATCGTTGAGGGCTTTACTTTTGTTGAGCTTTATTGGTTTGATCGAGGTGAGGAAGTGAAAAAGCAAACGGCTGATTTTCTTATTAACTTGATCAGAAAAATCAATAACAATAAAGATTGCACATTGATTTTCTTCCCTCTAACAGGAGATAATTATTGTGAAAATGGTGAGTTTTTTGGTTAAATAACTTATATTTGAAGCGGTAACATCTTGAATAAAATTTGCAAATTTTAAACAGAATGTTACCGCTTGTTTTTTTAGATTAAAAACTAATCTTTACCTACGTGAAGAATTGCCAGGAAGGCTTCTTGTGGTACTTCAACATTACCTACAGACTTCATTCGTTTTTTACCTTCTTTCTGCTTTTGTAACAGTTTTTTCTTACGGCTCACATCACCACCATAACATTTTGCTAATACATTTTTACGGAGCTGTTTAACCGTTGAACGAGCAATAATATGGTTACCAATAGCCGCTTGAATCGCAATATCAAATTGTTGACGTGGAATCAATTCTTTCATTTTTTCTACTAATTCACGACCACGATAAGGGGCATTGGCTTTATGAACAATTAAAGCTAGAGCATCAACACGCTCACCGTTGATCATTATATCTACACGAACCATATCTGCAGCTTGGAAGTGTTTGAAGTTATAATCTAACGAAGCATAACCACGAGAGGTTGATTTTATTCGATCAAAGAAATCTAATACCACTTCACCCATTGGAATTTCATAAGTTAGCGCAACTTGATTACCGTGATACACCATATTGGTTTGTACACCACGTTTTTCAATACAAAGGGTAATAACATTGCCTAAAAACTCTTGTGGAACAAGAATATTACATTCTGCAATGGGTTCACGGATTTCTGCAATATTATTTAATGGCGGTAATTTAGCAGGACTATCGACATATTCGATATCTCCATTATTTAATGCTACTTCATAAACTACCGTTGGAGCAGTGGTAATTAAATCCAAGTCATATTCACGCTCTAAACGCTCTTGGATAATTTCCATATGTAGCAGACCTAAAAATCCACAACGGAAACCAAAGCCTAAAGCCGTTGAGGTTTCTGGTTCATAAAATAACGAAGCATCGTTAAGACTTAATTTTCCTAGTGCATCACGGAACGATTCATAATCATCGGAACTGATAGGGAATAAACCTGCATAGACTTGTGGTTTCACTTTTTGAAAACCTGGTAAAATATCACTCGCTGCATTGTGTTGATGTGTAATTGTATCGCCGACAGGTGCACCTAAAATATCTTTAATGCCACAGACAACCCAGCCTACTTCACCACAGTGAAGAACATCGGTATCCGTCTGTTTTGGAGTAAAAATACCTAAACGATCGATATTATAGTTAATGCCTGTACTCATTATTTTGATTTTATCATTTTTGCGTAGAGTACCATTTTTAACACGAATCAGAGAAACAATACCTAAATAATTATCGAACCAAGAATCAATAATTAAAGCTTGTAATTTTGCATTAGGATCACCTTCTGGAGCTGGCATTTTAGTGACAATTTCTTCTAACACATCTGCAATGCCTTCCCCTGTTTTAGCAGAGCAACGTACCGCTTCAATGGCTTCAATACCCACAATATCTTCAATTTCTTCTGCCACACGCTCAGGCTCTGCGGCAGGTAAGTCAATTTTATTTAATACAGGAATAACTTCTAAATCCATACCCATTGCGGTGTAACAATTTGCGAGAGTTTGAGCTTCCACACCTTGTCCTGCATCAACCACGAGTAACGCACCTTCACAAGCAGATAGTGAACGAGACACTTCATAAGAGAAATCGACGTGTCCAGGTGTATCGATAAAGTTAAGCTGATAAGTTTCACCGTCTTTTGCTTTATAATTTAAAGTAACACTTTGGGCTTTAATTGTAATACCACGTTCACGTTCTAAATCCATTGAATCTAACACTTGAGCCGCCATTTCACGATCTGTTAAACCACCACAAGTTTGAATTAAGCGATCAGACAGTGTCGATTTGCCGTGATCAATATGGGCAATAATCGAAAAGTTACGAATATTTTTCATTTCCATTTTATATTTCCGTTTTTATTTTTTATAAGGAATAGTTTCCTGTAAATCAGTTGATAAAAGTATAACCGATGAATTTTACCTGAAAGCAACGTAAATTGAAAAGGAAAGCGGTCACATTTAACGAACTTTTTGCAATTTTTTCTATACAATATTTGCTATAATGTGTTTGAATTTTAATTTACACACAAATAATAATGTCAGAAAAAACAGAACAACCATCAGAACAACAAACAGAAACAATAGATTACAACTTACTTAAAAACCGTTTTAGAGGGTATTTACCTGTGGTGATTGATGTAGAAACTTCTGGTCTGAATGCGCAAACGGACGCATTATTGGAATTGGCTGCCATCACTTTAAAAATGGACGAACAAGGGTATTTAGTGGCTGATCAGAAATGCCATTTTCACATCAAACCTTTTGAAGGAGCGAATATCAATCCAGAGTCGTTAAAAATAAACGGCATTGATTTAGAGGATGAAAATCGTGGCGCAATAGCTGAGGTGATTGCTATTCCAGAAATGTTTAAAATGGTACGCAAAGCAATGAAAGAGCAAGGCTGCCAGCGAGCAATAATTGTGGCGCATAATGCCACTTTTGATCAACAGTTTTTACAACAAGCCGTAAAACGTATTGGTGTAAAACGTGATCCTTTCCATCCATTTGGAATGTTTGATACAGCAACCCTTGCAGGTTTTGTTTATGGGCAAACGGTGTTAGTGAAAGCCTGCCAAATGGCTGAAATTCCTTTTGATAACAAACAAGCGCACGGTGCATTATATGATACTGAAATTACCGCTGAGTTGTTTTGTAAAATGGTGAATAAATTTAAAGATTTAGGTGGTTTTCCTGTCTTGAATAAATCTTGTTGAGTATAAGTAGAATTTTCATACGATACTCCTTTCATATAAAGTTATAAAATATACAAGAAATATGAACAAAAATACCATTTTAACTGTTTCTTTTTTATTTGGTGATTGACAACTGTAAGTTAAAACTGCTATCGTAATCGAACAAAAAATAAGCTTATCTTTCGATTTAGATCATTATCTTAATTCAGTAAATGAATACATAAGTCTTAATAGATATAAATATAACAGATTTAAGCTTTTTCTTACCTAGCCATTTAGAGGTTAGGAGGGTGAAGTGGTAGGAAAAATAATGATTTTCTTGTTCTTGTAACCAATTATCTTCACTTTGTTTTCCTCTGATGAGAATGGTCTTTGCTAAACGGAGAAAAACTATGAAAACAACATACAAAAAACACCGAATTATCTACTTAGCTACTCTGACTTTGTTAGGTACTTATCTCAGCGCTTGTGCGAGCACAACTCAATCAGCACCAGTAATAAATCTCACTCCCACAGAAAGTGCCAAATTGTTTGTAGAGCAGAGTACTCGTATGGGAGCTTTGTTAGACCAGTTGCGAAATGGTAATGATATTGCTCTTAGTGAAACGGGTATTAGCAAGTTATTATCTGCCGTTGCCAAAGGTGCTGATGGTGACAGTCAATCACAAATTCGTCAATTTATTAAAGAAAAACAATTACCTTTAGTTAATGATAAGGTTTATCGGAATGTGAATGTGATGTATTTTAAAAATATTAACCACATTCATAAAGCATATATTAAGGCATTACCAGATTTTGTTATCGAGTCATCTATTTCGGATATTAATCAAAAAGCCGCTAGAGTGACCAAAGGTATGATACCTAATGCAATGAAGAATGTGTCGCCAACATCCGATGTGGTATTGTCTAATATTATGAGTTTTAATGCTAAATGGGTGACACCATTTTTTAATAAAAAATACACCAAAGACAAAGATTTCACTGCTCAATGTGGTAAGAAAACTCAAGTGGGAAAAGTTGTGACTATGCATACTCAGTTAGATATCAGTTTTGTCAAAGATGGTCGTATTCGTGCTATTGCATTGCCTTTCAAAGAAGGATATAGATTAGTAATTGCAATGAGTGATAATAAACGTACGTCACCTGCAAAGGCCTCCCAATGGCTGTATGCTGAAGGTGGTAAGCATATTAAGCAATTACTTGCTACTCACTCATCTGACGTGATACTGTCATTACCAAAGTTAGATCTCTCATCAGAACATAATCTCATTCCAGCGCTCTACAAATTGGGGATCATTGATATTTTTGACGCAAGAAAAGCGAACTTAAGCAAACTATCAACTGATCCGCTGTTTGTTAATTTATTTGAACAACAAGTTAAGTTCCAAGCTGATGAAAAGGGAGCTAAAGCTGCTGCAGTAACAACAGTGGGTATGCAATTAACTTCCGCTATGTCAGATCCTAATCCACCTAAGCCAATCATTTTTGATGTTAACCACGCTTTTGCTTATGCCATTGTTAAAGATCAGGATTATCAACAAATTATTTTAGCAGGTGAGGTGAACTCATTGGGTATTTGTAATAGTTCACAATAAAACAGGAAAAGATAATATTTAGTATGATAGTAGACAAAAAGGTTGGTTTTTACTTACTTCCAGTTTTCAAACGCCAACCTTAACAAAGTTAAGATATCTCTCTAGGAAAGACGGGATGATAAGTATTTAACCTAAACCGCAGGAGTCATATGATGAAAAAAGGACTACTTAGTATATTGCTTATTGCTAGCTTAGGGCAATTAAATGCCAAAACCTTCACTGCATTTGGTATTGAACCTTATTGGAGTATTGATCTGAAATCGCAAGGAAATAGTGATATTTATCAAGCCACTTTTTCCCATCCTTCCGAAAAAGGCATTGAATATATTGAAGGACGATTGAGAAAAGTGAGCTCTTCAGGCTTACAATTCAAAGGCGCAACCACTGCAGGCGAGTCTTTTATTATGAATGTTTATTCAGAGCGCTGTACTGATTATGCCAGTGACGATGATTATCCTACACGTGTTACCGTCAGAATCGGTGATTGGCGGTTCGATGGTTGTAGTAGAGAACGATTCGAACAGAAAAGACACCGTGATCCTGTCAATAATGCTCGTGCTAAAGCAAGGAAACTGAATACACGTGGGTATCATTTATATAAGCAAGGAAAGTATAAAAAAGCGTTATTACTCTTTAATCAAGCGAGAAAAGCAGACAAGAGCTATGATAAAGGACATTACAACTTTGCTTGTACAGCATCGATTATTGCACATCGCAACCAGTGCCTTCAAAGTGAAAAATTACAGCAATTGGTGACTTTAGATAATGTCTTAAGGGCATTAAAGCGCTCAATAAAGATCACACCACAACGCAAAGCTAAGAGCCAAACAGACCCTGATTTAGCAACATTGCGAAGCACTTACCAATATTATCGTGATATTTTACACTATTCACCTAATAATGATCGTCAGTTACGAGAAATGTTGCGTAAACTCAAATGGACACAGGCTTTTGGTTTTTATCCACATCATGGTGTGAGGGCTCGTATTGAATTTGATGATTACTATGTTACGACAACGGCTAACAGTGGACAGCAACAAACAGGGAACTATCAAATTTATAATGGGCTAATTACGTTAACATTTGGTGGTAAAACAGCGACAGGACGTTTAGTTGAAGATAGCAATTTTGGTGCAGTGTTACGTTTTACAGGGGATGGATTACCGGTACATTTACCTCATAACCGTAACACCACTTAAAATAACTCAGAAGGAGAGTGAAATCCTCGTCGTTTTCTAGGACGAAGATTAAGCTCTCTTTCCACTATATCTAATTCCTCTTGTGCAACTGATTTTAAATCAGTTCCTTTTGGAAAATACTGACGGATTAATCCATTTGTATTTTCATTTAATCCTCTTTGCCAAGGACTATTAGGATCTGCAAAGTAGGTTTTACATTCTAACTCATTTGCTATCTTTTCGTGAGAGAAAAATTCAACACCATTATCAAAAGTTATTGATTTAACTTTTTCTTTATAAGGCAATAAAGTACTAATGCAACGCTTTGCTAAACAACGGGCATTTTTACCTTCTAATTTTACAATTACTGTATAAGCCGTTTTCTCTCAACTAAAGTTAATATTCCTGTATGATGCCCTTTTCCTTGTATTGTATCTGCTTCCCAATGCTCCAATTCTTCTTTTGTTTCTATTTCTTTAGGTCTATCATGAATAGATACTCTATTGGGTATTTTTCTAATGATTGCTCCTACCGACTTACTTCTTTTACGATATTTTTTATTGCCTCGCCGTAGATATTTATAAACCTCATCTTTACGATGAAAATGCCGTTTTATATATGCATAAATACCTCTGGGGCTAATGCCAAGCTCTTTAATTTTAGAAACTGTATAGCAAATTTGTTCAGGACTAAATCTCTTCTTTAAGTAAAAATAAATAATAGACCAAACTTGAGGTGTGATTGTTATTTTCTTTCGTTTCCTACGATGTCTTTGACGACACATTTTATTCGCACCACGAGGATTATAACCTCTAGTGCCTGTATTACGTTTTACCTCATTAAAAATAGTTGTAGCACTACAGCCAACAACTTTAGCTATTTGTCTATAACTATGTTTATGTTGCAATCCGTAAGAAATCTGGTATATTTGTTCTAAAGTCAGTTGTTTATACATAACACTTATCTCCGTCAAGAAAAGTCAACGTATATTCTAACTGACTTTTCTTTTTAGGGAAGTGTTACGGTTATTCGGTAAATCTGATATTTTGCAAATTTTTACGTGAATGTAACCGCTATGTTTTATTTATACCAACCATCTTTTCAAAAGACACCGCTTGCTGAGCCTGTCGAAGCATTAGGTGTCTATGCTCTGAACTTGCTCTGTGTGCGTTTTCTTATACTTCGACGGGCTCAGTAACCGAAAACGGGAGCATCGAGCACGGAATCAACCAAACACCGGTCACTGAGCTTGTCGAAGTGTGAGGTGTTTACGCTCTGAACTTGTTCTGTATTCGTTCTCTTATATTTCGACAGGCTCAATAACAAAACTTAGTAACTGTGTTTCAAAGGCATTAAAAAATGCACAATGCTATTTTAGTACCAGTTGTAATTTAATGGAGTATCAAAAGTATTAACAGACTTTTTAGCGTTTTAGTGAATGAAGTGTAAATTACAGTTTTGATAATAAGTAATTTTTCAGTATAATTCGTTAAATATTTTTACTTTTAGGATAATTCACAATGATTGAAAAAATGCACGAAAAGACCAACAGTTTTGCTTTCAAGGCAATTTTTGCTTTTGTCGCTCTCTCTTTCGTATTAGGCGGTGTTGGTGGTTCTTTAATGTACAGTAAAGATGATTATGTTGCTAAGGTAAATGGTGAGTCGATTTCAAAACAGACATTTACTTACACTAAAAATCGTCAACAAAGTATTCAAAGTGATAAATTAGGCGCCAAATTTTGGGATCTGCTAGATACGCCAGAGTACGCAAAGCAATTTAATCAACAAGTATTAGATGGGTTGATTAGTGATGAATTGTTAAAACAATATATTACAACGTTGAATTTAGGTGTGAGTGCTGAGCAAATTAAAAAACAAATTGTGAATACACCCGATTTTCAACAAGACGGTAAATTTAATAATGAATTTTATCAAAATATATTAAGAAACAATAATATATCCCCTGATTATTATGCTTCAATGGTGGCTGGCGATATATTAAATGCGCAAGTACAACAGGGTATTTTAGGGTCTCAGTTTAGCGTACCAGCAGAAAATAAATTATTAGCTAAGTTATTATTACAAAAGCGCATTATTAGAACCGCTGTTTTACCTTTAAATGCAGAAATTGCTAAGCAGACCGTTTCAGAGCAAGAGCAGCAAGATTATTATAATGAACATAAAGCACAATTTGTTGAACCTGAAAAAATGCAGGTGGAAATTGTGACGGTGACACCTGAAGATTTGATGGATCCAGATGCTGTGACAGCACAAGATATAGAAGATTATTATCAACAAAATAGAGATAAATTTATCACTAAAGGTGAAACCCATTTAGCACATATTCAGGTAGTAGATAAAAAAACAGCCGATGAAATTGAGCAGAAATTAAATGCAGGTGATGATTTTGCAAAACTGGCAAAAGAGTATTCAAAAGATATGATTTCAGCTGAAAAAGGCGGTGATTTAGGTTGGGCGAAAGCGGGTACATTCCCTGATATTTTTGAACAAGTGGCGAATGTACTTGAAGTTGGAAAGCCAAGTAAAGCGGTAGAAATTGATGGAAATTATCATATTATTAAGGTGTTAGATCGTAAAGCAGATGTGGCAATGACACTCAAACAAGCTGAAAAACAGATTAAACAAACCTTAATAAAAAATACCAGCTTAGCCAGTTATGGAAAAATCACTAACGAAATGGCGAATAAAGCGTTTGAGTCTCCAGATTCATTAGCCGATGTGGCAAAAGTTGCAAATGTAGAAGTACAGATAACGGATGAATTTTCACAAAATGCGTTACCTGCATTATTGGATAATCCAAAAATTCAGTCAGTGTTGATGAAAGGCGATTTTCGTCGTAGTCACCAAGTTTCTGAAGCCATTGATTTAACGGATGGTAATAAAGCAAAAACAGCTTTTATTCGAGTGATAAGTTACAAAGAGGCTCGTCCTCAATCCTTTGAAGAAGCCAAAGACTCCGTTGAAAAAATGATTAAAGTGGCTAAAGCAGAGAAGTCACTCACTGAAAATGCACAGCAGATTGTGACCGCATTAAATGAGGGACAAGAAGCAGAGATCACTTTTGGTGAACCACAAACCTTAGTTTATGTTGAAGATTTAATGACACTGCCTCAGTTAACGAAAGACGTGTTTGCAATGCAAAGACCAACAGATAAAACAACTTATCAGGTGACTCGTGATCAAGCTGGAAACGCAATCATTATTACTTTAGACAAAGTGGTTGATGGTAAAGAAGAAGACTTTAAAGCGTTTGAAGCTGTGTTATTGAGATCAAATCAGCTTCAATTACGTGATGAAATGTTAAATGATTTACGTAATCGAGCCAGTATTGAATATAATGATTCGTTCTTAAGACAGCAAGAACCTTAGACATTTACATTAGGTTTTACAATTTATAATGAATTAAATTTGAGATTAATTCTGAAATGTTGTTACTAACTCTTGTTAAGCACGGTTACTGAGCTTGTCGAAGTATAAGTGCTTTGTGTAGTATTCCCTTCGACAAGCTCAGGGAACGGGAAGAAACATCGAATTTCTTATTGTCAATTTCATAGAGTATCAAACTCGTTTAAAGTAATATTTAAACAGGGCAAGATCATACTTGTAAACTTACAATATGTTCATTATTTATCTTATTTAAAAGATTAAATGCCAAACAAAAACTGTTTAATTAATGTCTTTCTATGCTTAAATTTTATAAATAAAGTTTATTTTCAAATTCAAATAAATAGTTATTTTACTAATAAGTATATTTTTTATTCAAGTATGATTTTGCCCTGATATTTAAACGAGTTTTTTCATTTTTTTCTTTCCTAATTTTTTAAAATAGGTAAAATGAACGATTGTTCATTACCTTTGAATTTTACTTTAACGAGGGAAACTAGTTTTATGCTTAATTTTTCAGCATCCTATTCTGATATGGCGACACGTATTTTATTCGCTACGCAAACGTTGATTGCGAAAGACGGTATTCAGAATATTTCAATGCATAAAGTGGCAAAGCAAGCAGGGATTTCTGTAGGAACAATTTATTTACATTTTAAGGATAAAGAGGATTTATTAAATCAGCTTATTCATTTCCTGTTTTTGCAATATCATCGCCATTTTTTGCAAAATTATGATCCAAAGTTACCGCTTTATGAGCAATATTGTCAATTTTGGAAAAGTCATTGGTTGTTTTTGCAACAGAATCCTGATGCGGTTATCAATATATATCAATATGAGGCGTTACCTCAATTTCACAAACTCTGTCGTTACTGTTCTGAAGCTGAACACTTGCCCTACAACAGATTTATTACTCAGGGAAAACAGCAACAGGCTATTGTCAATTTACCAACAGAGATTATTTATACATTGAGTTTACAAGTATTAACAGGGATTGCGTATTCACAAATTGTTGAAAATAAACGTTATGATGAAAAAATATTGGAAGACGTGATGAATTGTACTTGGAAAGCCATCACAAATTAACAGTTACTATCTTCTATGGAGTATTTATGGAAATAATAAAACAAAGAAAAAAAGCCAGAGGTAAAAAGTTTGTACTTATTTTAGTACTTATTATTATTTTAGTTGTTTTCACTGGTGTTGTTGGAATGCAACAGTTTATCAAAATGAAAAAAGCAGAATATGCTGAAAATATGCCAGAGATGGTTAGCCTTGTTACGGCAATGAAAATTGAGTCAACACAGTGGATACCGACTATTAAAGCAACAGGTAAAATTCGCCCTAATCAAGGTGCGATGCTAAGTGCTCAAATGTCTGGTGCAGTAAAAGATGTTTTAATTAAATCAGGACAACAAGTCACAAAAGGGCAGTTATTGGTTGAAATTGATAGCACGGTAGAAAAAGCAAATTTAAAAGCCGCTGAAGCTCAATTGCCTCAAGCGAAGAAAAATTATCAACGTTATCAAAGCTTGATTAAATCAGGTAGTGCCTCAAAAGCAGAGTATGACAATATTAAGGCGACCTATAATCAGCTTGTCGCAAATATTGAAGCCTTAAAAGCCAGTATTAAACGTCGCCAAATTTATGCACCTTTTGATGGTGTAGTCGGAATCGTAAAAGTCAATCAAGGGCAGTATGTTTCAATGGGTACGCCTATTGTGCGAGTGGAAGATCGCAGTGCGATGAAAGTTCAATTTAGCTTACCACAAATGGATTTGAGCAAAGTGAAATTGGGGCAAGATGTGGTTGTGACCACAGACGTGTTGGCTAATCAATCTTTCCCTGCAAAAATTATTGCTATTGATCCTGCGGTAAATACGGCAACAGGGCTGGTGGAGTTAGAAGCAGTCATTACATCAGGACAACAACAGCTACTGTCTGGAATGTTTGTAAACTTAAATATTCAACTCCCTGCAGAGTCAGATCAGGTGGTTATACCTCAAATTGCAGTGACTTATACAATGTATGGTGAAACAGTTTATATTTTGCAACCACTTTCAGAGCAAGATAAAACAATGATCGAGAAAATGAAAGCGCATAATCCGACATTAAATGTGGATAAAATGTATCGAGTTAAGCAAGTGGAAGTGAAAACCCTTGATCGTAATGGTAATTTTGCACAGCTAGCAAAACGTAAAAACTTAAAAGTGAATGATATGTTAGTAACAGGTGGTTTTCAACGTTTAAGTGATAATGCTTTAGTGACAGTGGCAGAGAAAAAAGGAGTCGGTGAAACTGCTCCCTCAACAACTGGTAACTTATAATTGGAGCAAAAATGAAATTTACAGATATTTTTATTAAGCGTCCCGTTTTAGCGATTTGTATTAGCTTATTGATTACCATCTTAGGCTTGCAGTCTATTCAAAAATTGCAGGTACGAGAGTATCCTGAAATGACGAATACCATTGTAAATGTAAGTGTGGCATATGCAGGGGCGGATGCAAGTTTAATGCAAGCATTTGTGACCTCCAAACTAGAAGAAGCCGTTGCTCAAGCAGATAATATTGACTACATCACGTCAAGTAGTTCACCTAATGTAACGATGATTACAGCAAAAATGAAGCTGAATACGGATCCAAATGCTGCACTATCTGATGTTTCTTCAAAGGTAAATGCCGTTCGCTCACAATTACCCAGTGGTATTGATGATCCAACAATTAGCGTATCTGGTGGACACAATGCGTTGATGTATATTCAATTTAAGTCATCAGAATTAAATTCAGCACAGATAACGGATTATTTAGAACGAGTGGTTAAACCACAATTCTTTACGGCAAATGGCGTATCTAAAGTCACTATTTTTGGTGCTTCTAGCTTTGCATTGCGCATTTGGCTTGATCCTGACAAATTAGCCGCACATAACCTTTCAGGGGCAGTTGTAATGCAAGCACTGGCAGCCAACAATTTGCAAACGGCTGCAGGTGTGGTAAATGGTTATTATACGGTTTATAACAATAAAATAGCCTCCACCACGCCAACGGTGGCGGAATTAAGTAATTTAACTTTAGTGACTACAAAAGAGGGAAATCAAGTTAAATTACGTGATGTCGCAAAAATTGAATTAGATAAATCCTCCGACAGAGCAAGGGTAACCGTTGATGGTGGTGATGCTGTCGTTATTGGTGTTGATGCTGCCGCAACGGCAAACTCTTTAACCGTAGCTAAAAATATTTATCCGATGTTTGCTAAGGTAAAACAAAACTTACCTAGCTCTATTGAGGGAAATATTTTATATGATAGTACCATTGCAATTGATCATTCCATTTCAGAAGTGATTAAAACTATCGGTGAGGCTGTGATTATTGTATTGCTTGTGATTGTGTTGTTTTTGGGATCACTGCGAGCAATGATTGTTCCTATTATTACTATTCCAATTTCATTAATTGGAGTGTTGTTTGTGCTACAAATGATGGGTTTTTCCATTAATCTATTAACATTATTAGCCTTAATTCTAGCCATTGGTCTAGTGGTGGATGATGCCATTGTAGTATTAGAAAATGTAGAACGTCATATTAAAGAAGGGAAAACCCCTTTTGATGCAGCGATTATTGGTACACGTGAAATTGCATTGCCTGTTATTGCAATGACTATCACATTAGGCGCAGTGTATGCACCAATGGCATTAATGGAAGGTGTCACAGGTTCACTGTTTAAAGAGTTTGCATTAACCCTTGCTGGTGCGGTGTTTATTTCAGGTATTGCAGCATTAACCCTTTCACCAATGATGTCAGGTGCAATTTTAAAACAAAAATCTCAACCCAATCGTTTTGAGTTATTGGTTGAAAAATCGTTAGAAAAAATGACCGCTTGTTATGTTGGGCTATTGGGTTTGGTTATGTCAATTCGTGGCTTTGTGGTAGGTTTTGCGATTTTAATTTTTATGAGTTTACCTTTTTTATTTAGTTCACTTTCCACAGAGGTTGCACCAACAGAAGATCGTGGTTTTGTGGCAGTTATTTCAGGAGGTCCGTCTAATACTAATTTAGACTACACTCAAAATGCACTGCAACCTTTTGAAACTAAAGTAAAAAATATTGATGAAATTAAATCTATGATGAGTATTGCAGGCTTTTCAGGAGCAGGCAATAGTTCACTTTCTTTAGTGATGTTAAAAGATTGGAAAGATCGTCAGCGTGGAATGATAGCAGTAAAAAATGATATTGCAAAAATAGGGAAAACAGTTCCTGAAATGAATGTCAATGCCATTAACTTCCCTGAAATTTCAACAGGGGAAAGTGGTTTACCGTTCTCTTTAGTGATTACTTCCGCCAATAGCTATCAAAAACTCGCACAGGTAGCATCAACCATTTTAGAAAAAGCACAGCAATCAGGGCAATTTTTCTTTGTAATGTTAGATTTAAAATTTGATACTGCCACAATGAAAATGACCTTCGATCGTGAAAAAATGGGAACATACGGTATTACGATGTCACAAGTCAGTCGTACTCTTGGTAGCTTTTTATCAGGTGCAACAATTACTCGTGTGGATATTGATTCTCGTGCTTATCCTATTGTATCGCAAGTACCAAGAGCAGATCGTTTAAATCCACAAAATTTAATGAATTATTATGTAACGGCAAGTAATGGTCAATCGATACCCTTAGGTTCATTTATTAAAATGGAATTAACCACAACACCAGCTGCATTAAATCGAATGAATCAGCTTAATTCTGCTACTATTGGTGGCGTAACTGTGGGTTCAATCGGTGATGCAGTAAGTTGGGCAAAAGCAGAATTAGAGCGTTCATTGCCACAAGGCTATCAATATGATTTCCGCTCAGAAGCACGTCAATATGTACAGGAAGGCAGTGCTATGGCAATGACCTTTGCGTTAGCGATTATTATCATTTTTATCGTATTAGCGATTCAATTTGAATCGTGGCGTGATCCAATGGTAATTATGGTTTCTGTACCTTTGGCTATTAGTGGGGCATTGTTAGTAATGAACTTACTCGGTATTCTCAAAGTGCAGGGCGCAACCCTAAATATCTATTCCCAAGTAGGGCTTGTCACCCTTGTTGGCTTAATCACCAAGCACGGTATTTTGATGTGTGAAGTAGCGAAAGAACAGCAACTACATCATAATAAATCTCGCTTTAATGCGATTATTTATGCTGCCACAATCCGTTTACGTCCAATTTTAATGACTACCGCAGCAATGATTGCAGGCTTAATTCCATTACTCTTTGCTTCTGGAGCAGGAGCAGTCGCTCGTTTTAGTATTGGAATGGTGATTATTGCAGGCTTAAGCGTGGGTACACTTTTTACTCTGTTTATCTTACCAGTAATTTACAGTTTTGTGGCAAGTGAACATAAACCATTGCCAGAGTTTGATGAAGAAAAGTATACTTTAGAAAAGCAACATTAAATACTAAGCTAGTAAAGAAATAAAGCGGTACGATTTTATTCATTTTTTGCAAATTTGTTTAAAAATCATACCGCTGTTTTTTTATCTAAATTTTTGTAAAAAATCCTCAAAATGTTACCGCTTATTTTGTTATACTTAGTACCAAATTTTATTTTAATAATTTATCTAACTAGCAAGGGGATACTATGCTCAAAATTTACAACACTTTAAAGCGTGAAAAAGAAGAATTTAAACCAATTAACCCAAATAAAATAGGTATCTACATTTGTGGGGTAACAGTTTATGATCTTTGTCATTTTGGACACGGTAGAACTTTTGTTTCTTTTGATGTGGTGGTGCGTTATTTACGTTATTTAGGCTATGACGTGAAATATGTACGTAATATCACCGATGTGGACGACAAAATTATCAAACGCTCCCTTGAAAATAACGAAACGTGCGATGAATTAGTAGAAAGAATGGTCGTAGAAATGCACAAGGATTTTGATGCATTAAATATTTTACGTCCTGACGTTGAACCTCGTGCCACACAGCATATTGCTGAAATTATCGAAATGGTAGAGCGTTTGATTTCTAAAGGACACGCTTATGTATCAGAAGATGGCGATGTAATGTTTAGCGTACCAAGTTTTAAAAATTACGGTGCATTATCTCGTCAAGATTTAGAGCAATTACAAGCGGGTACTCGGGTAGAAATTAAGAGTATCAAACGTAATCCAATGGATTTTGTACTTTGGAAAATGTCTAAAGAAAATGAACCGAGCTGGGATTCTCCGTGGGGCAAAGGTCGTCCAGGTTGGCATATTGAATGTTCAGCAATGAACAGCAAAGTATTAGGCGAACATTTTGATATTCACGGTGGCGGTGCTGATTTAATGTTCCCACACCACGAAAATGAAATTGCACAATCTTGCTGTGCTAATGGTGGTGATTATGTAAACTATTGGTTGCATACAGGAATGCTCACTATTGATAAAGAAAAAATGTCAAAATCACTCGGCAATTTCTTTACCATTCGCACAATGTTAGAGCGCTATGATGCAGAAAGTTTACGCTATTTCTTCTTAACTGCTCATTATCGTAGCTTGCTTGATTATAGCGTAGAAAACCTAGATTTAGCTCGTACTGCCTTAGAGCGTTTATATACCGCATTGCGTGGCTGTGATTTCACTGTTGAAGCAGAGGGTTACGAGCACTATATCACAAACTTTAAAACTGCAATGGACGATGATTTCAATACGCCAGCAGCCTTAGCTGTATTGTTTGAAATGGCACGTGAACTCAATAAATTGAAAAAAGAAAATCCACAGCAAGCGAATTGTTTAGCTGTTAGATTAAAAGAGCTAGCAGGGGTATTAGGCCTATTAGAACAAGATCCTGAAATATTCTTGAAAGGCGATAGCAACGATGATGAAGTTGCTGAAATTGAAGCCTTAATAAAACAACGCAACGATGCGCGAGCCAATAAAGATTGGGCAAAAGCCGATGAAGCCCGTGATAAATTAACCGCAATGGGTATTGTGTTAGAAGACGGTGCAAATGGCACAACTTGGCGTAAAGCATAGTTATAACTTATTGATTTTGTAAAATGTACAATTATTAAGTCTGTTAAAATATGGTTGCTGAGTCTGAGTACGGTTGCTGAGCCTGTCGAAGCATAAGTACTTTTCCTTCATTTAATCTTTTAATGAATGGAATAATTGTAGAGCATCAAGTAGAAATTTCTGTTCCCTTCGACAGGCTCAGGGAGCGGAAATTATAATGTAAGGAAAATCAAATGAAACCACAAACCCATATTTTATTTGTTTGCTTAGGAAATATTTGCCGTTCACCAATGGCAGAATATATTATGCGACATAAAATCCAACAAGCAGACCTTAACCATCAAATTGTTACCGACAGTGCTGGTACCTCAGGTTGGCACGATGGTGAAGATATGCACAAAGGCACGAAGCAACAACTGGCTAAACATAACATTGATAATTCAGGGTTTGTAAGCCGTAGAGTGCAAAAACAAGATTGGGAAAAATTTGATTATATCATTGCAATGGATAATCAAAATTTAAAAGATTTAGAAAAATTATTTGGCAAAGAACCAAATCGATTATTTAACATCACTTCACTTTGTCATAACTTAGCTTATGATCATATTCCTGACCCTTGGTACACCGATAATTTTGACGAAACGTATCAGTTATTGGGTCAATGTTGTGAAGTTTTGTTGCAGAGAGTGAAAGGATAAGCGGTAACATTCTGATCAAAATTTGCAAAAATGGTATAAATTCCTAAACTTGTACTGTTCAATTCAATAATAAAATTTAAGGACTGATTTCTGTATTAACAGGAGTCAGTCCTTTGCGTTTTTGTTGATTATTTGTCATCTGAAACGACCCATTTTTATCCTCGTGAAATATTAGTCTATCTAAATGTTTTTATTGGTTAAAAGTCTAAATAATTCATATTTATGACCGTTATTTTGCTTTTTTGTAAAAAACGGTCATTTCAGTCTATGATTTTGAAGGACATTCTGAAAATATTCTGTGAAGCGTTTCACAAAAATCAAATAAAAATTTCATTTTTGTTGATAAATGAAATAAATTATTTCATTATTTGTTTTGTAATTATAATTTATTCCATTTCATTTCATAGGAGTTTAATATGACACAAAAACGTTATCATGCTGATTGGAGTTCTATTAGAACTCACGAAGTACCAGAGTGGTATGAAGATGCTAAATTTGGTATTTTTATTCATTGGGGAATTTATTCTGTTCCAGCTTTTGCTCCACCGACTTGTCAATTAGGGGAAATTGATGTTGATGAAGAGTGGTTTTGTAATAATCCTTATGCAGAATGGTATTCAAACTCTATTAATGTAAAAAAAGGACCTACCTATGAACACCATATTAAAACCTATGGTGAAGATTTTACTTATGATCAATTTATTCCGCAGTGGAAAGCCGAAAAATGGCAATCACAAGAGTGGGCTGCATTATTTGCTCAAGCTGGGGCGAAATATGTTGTTTTAACGACTAAACATCACGATGGTTTTTGTCTCTATCCAAGTAAATATACCGATTTTAACTGTACCCAAGATGGTCCTAAACGTGATCTTATGGGGGAACTTACTGAAGAAGTAAGAAATAAAGGTCTACGAATGGGGGCATATTATTCAGGCATTATTGACTGGCAGTATGCGTCTGATCCTATTTTTACGGAAAGCCAAAACTTCTCTAATGCTTGCCCAACCTATGAATATGCTGATTTTGCTTATAAACAAGTGATTGAATTGATTGATCGCTATAAACCAGATGTACTTTGGAATGATATTGGTTGGCCAAAAGCGGGTGAACATATGCTCCCTCATCTATTTGCTCATTATTATAATACCGTTGCAGATGGTGTGGTTGATGATCGTTGGAATAAACTTTGGTGTGATTTTACGTCTAAAGAGTATAAATATGGTACCGCTTCTCGAGATAAAAAATGGGAAATGTGTCGTGGTATGGGCTTATCTTTTGGCTATAACCAAATTGAAGATGAAAGCCATTTAATTTCAGTAAAAGATCTTGTTACCTTATTGGTTGAAACGGTTTCTGATAATGGCAATTTATTGCTAAATATTGGGCCAAAAGCAGACGGAACAATTCCAACAGAACAAGCAGAACGTTTATTAGCATTAGGAAAATGGTTGAAAGTCAATGGTGAAGGAATTTATGGTTCAAAATGTAGTCGTCATTTAACCCATAAAGAACAAGATGTGACTTACTACCATACCAAAGTAGGAGAGGATTTATATATCTTCTTAGACGGATTAAAAGAAGGCAAAAATGAATTACCGTTTGCATTATTTGGCGAGGTGGAAGCATTAAATCCAGAATTACAATTTAGTGTTGAAAATACACAAAATGGACGAGTATTACATATCGATAATTACCAAGCTGATTGGTATATCTTAGGCTTCAAAATTAAACAAGGAGAAAAATAGTTATGGCAACACTATCTGAACGTTTTATTGCTTTTATGAATGAAAAAGTGGCTCCAACAGCAAAAAGAATGGAAAACCAACCACATATTTCGGCTATCCGAGATGGCTTTATTGTGGTACTGCCTTTCCTAATTGTGGGTAGCTTTATAATGATTTTATTGATTCCACCATTTGATGAAAATACTACAAATAGTTTTGGACAAGCGTGGTGGTCTTTTGCTCATTGGGCAAGTGATTATGGTTGGCGATTCTTCCAAATGTCTTTTAATGCCATTTCTTTGTTTACGGCGGCAAGTATTGCTTATAACCTAGCAAAAGCCTATAAAAGAGAGCCTTTACCTGCTGCATTCTTATCTGTAATGGCATTTTTATTGGTGGCGGCACCAGTACAAAATGGGCAGATGGATATTAAATTCTTTGGCGGAATTGGTTTATTCTCTGCGATTTTCATTGCTATTTATACTGTCGAATTAACTCGCTTACTGGAATATTTACATATTCGTATTAAATTACCAAAAGAGGTACCAACAGCAGTAGCGGAATCATTGAATATCGTGATCCCTATTTTGGCGGTATTAGTCACACTTTATCCTTTTGCGTTATATATTGAAGCCTCAACAGGAAGTACAATTCCACAACTTATTATGGACTTTATGGCACCGTTGATTAAAGTGAGTGATTCGTTAGGTGCAATTTGTTTATTCGTATTTGCAACGCATTTACTTTGGTTTTTAGGTATTAACGGATCTTTGGTTTTAATGCAATTATGGACACCATTTTTACTACAAAATATGGCAGCAAACTTAAGTGCATTACAAGCAGGTGAGCCATTACCGTTCATTGTAACTAATAGTTTCTGGGATTTTTACATTGTACACGGTGCGTCTGGTGGGGTAATTGCACTTGCATTTTTATTAGTATTTAGTAAATCTGCACATTTACGTTCTATCGGTAAAATTGGATTAGTGCCATCTTTCTTCTCTATCGGTGAACCAATCGTGTATGGTGTGCCAATGGTAGTTAACCCAATGTTCTTCATTCCGCTTATTTTTGCACCAATGGCGAATGCAATCATTGCGTATTTAATTTTAGATTTTAATCTTATTCATCGTGTTTATTTAATGGCACCTTGGACAACACCTGCACCAATAGGGGCATATCTAGTGTCAGGTGGTGATATTTGGGCGCCTGTGTTAAGTGTTGCATTGATTGTATTAGATGTGATTATTTACTATCCATTCTTTAAAGTTTATGAGAGAACTTGTATTGAAAGAGAAAAAAATCTAGATGCAGATTTCTTAGCAAAAGAAAAAGAAGTGCTTGAAAAAGCAAAAGCGACAATACAATAAAATACTTTTAAGCGGTCAGATTAAGATCAAAATTTGCAAAAATTATAGATAATCTAACCGCTTATTTTGTGATAAAACCAGATAAAAAGGCTAATCATTTCATTTGATTAGCCTTTTATTATGAATTAAATATTCAGTCTCTAAATAAGTTTAACAAATATCGATCCAACGTTTCTCTTCAGCGGAAAGAGCAATAGCATCTAAAATGCGAGAGATTTTAAACCCTTCTTCGAAATCAGGGTAAAGTTTTGCGGTTGGGTTAGCAAGTCCGTTAATTAAATCTCTGATTTCAACGGTTTTTTGATCATTAAAACCAATGCCGTGTCCTGCACTCACGCAGAAATGTTTATAATCAGGGTGAAGTGGGCCTGTAAGAATAGTTTTAAAACCTTGACGAGCAGGATCGTCGCTGTGAATGTAGAGTTTTAACTCTGCCATTCTTTCTTGGGTGTAGCTGATAGTGCCTTTCGTTCCTGTAATTACATAGCTTAATCCCATTTTTCGACCACAAGCAATACGAGAGGTTTCAATTGTTCCCATACAGCCGTTGGCAAAGCGAACCATTGCGGTTGCTTGGTCTTCATTTTCTACGTCACACATTTGTGAAAGATCATTTGGATTAGGACGTTGTTTAATCACGGTTTCCATATCACCAATCACTGATTTAATATCTTGCCCAACTAAATATTGTGACATCTGAATAATATGAGCAGCAAGATCTCCCAGTGTACCTAAGCCCGCTTTTTCTTTCACACAGTGCCAGTCGAGTGGCGTGTTTGGATTGGCGAGATAGTCTTCATTATGGGTACCATAAAAATGGACAACTTCGCCAATTTCACCTTTTTCGATAATTTCTTTTGCTAATTGTGTGGTTGGATTTTTGATGTAATTAAATCCTACTAGGGTTTTAACTCCCGCTTTTTCAGCTGCTTCATACATTATTTTTGCATCATTAGCATTTAAAGCGAGGGGTTTTTCTGAGTAAACGTGTTTGCCATTAGCAATAGCAGCTAATGCAATTTCTTTGTGTAAAAAGTTAGGTGTACAAATATCAACGACATCAACATTTGGATCGTTAACCACATCTTGCCAGTTTCCTGTTGAACGGTTAAAACCAAATTCTTTGGCTTTTTGTGCTGCTAATTCAGGTGTGATTTCAGCTAAATATTCAAGTTGTAATTCAGCCTCTAGTGGAAAAACGGTTGGGGCTTGAGCATAGGCAATGGCGTGACAACGACCAATATAGCCTGTTCCAATTAAACCGACACGAACTTTTTTCATTTTAGTTACCTCTTAATTTTTATAGAAACTTTTATGAGATGAAGTATTGAAGACAAGAAATATTAACGATAAATTTGCAAAATCCACACCATAAGTGACCGCTTGTTATGATGTGGATTTATCGCTTTATGTAATAGAAATTACAGTTTTACTTCTTTACCAGTTTGAAGTGATTCAAGGGCTTTATCTGCAAGATAAAGTGCTTGCATTCCATCAATACCTGTTGTGGCTGGTTTTGCTTTGCCATTTAGAATATCAACAAAGTGTTCCCATTCTGCTTTATAAGCTGCATCATAACGTTGTAAGAAGAAGAATTCAGGTTTTGCGTATTTGCAACCTTCATCTGTCCAGAGTTCAACGCTGTCTTCATAGATATTTTTCGCTGTAAGTACTCCTTTTTCGCCGTGTAATTCAAGGCGTTGGTCGTAGCCATAACCACTACGGCGAGTATTAGAAATGGTTGCCATTGCACCAGATGGGAAACGCATTACAACAAACGCAGTATCGATATCCCCCGCTTCACCAATTTCAGGATTGACTAAGCAACTACCACTTGCATAAACAGATACTGGATCTTCGCCCATAATGAAACGAGCCATATCAAAATCGTGAATTGCCATATCACGGAATAATCCACCTGATACTTTTACATAAGCTGCTGGTGGTGGTGACGGGTCACGAGAGATGATAATGAGTGATTCAGGTTTACCAATTTGACCTTGTTGTAAACGCTCTTTTACTTGTCTAAATTGTGGATCGTAACGACGGTTAAAACCGATGAATAGTGGCACATTGTACTCTTCAACCACTTTTAAACACTCTTTTACACGAGCCATATCTAAATGGATAGGTTTTTCACAGAAAATGGTTTTTCCTGCTCTTGCAGATAATTCAATCAAATCTGCGTGAGTATCTGTTGCAGAAGCGATAAGTACCGCGTGAACATTTGGATCTGCCATCACTTCTTCAATTGTTTGAATTTTACAGCCGTATTTTTCTGCCATTTTTTTCGCATTTGGTTCATACGGATCTGCCACAGAATAAAGAGTGGTTTCTGGGTGGTTTACGATATTTACAGCGTGAACAAGACCGATACGACCTGCACCTAATAAAGCAACATTATACATAGTAACTCCTTGATATTATTTAAAATCAGTATTTGTTAGAATTAAATTCCAGCAACATCTTTGATATATTTACGTCCTTTTAGGGCATATTCAAATGGGTTTGCTAACGCAGGATCTTGCTCTGCTTCTACAACCATCCAACCTTTGTAGTTGTGTTTATCTAAAATTTCAAAAATAGGTTTGAAATCAATGATACCATCACCCGGTACAGTAAATGTGCCTTTTTTAACTCCTTCTAAGAAGCTAAGATCATTTTCTTTTACTTCTGCAACCACTTCATCACGCACATCTTTTAAGTGAACGTGACAAATGCGATCGATATATTTTTCAAGCATATCTAACATTGCTTTTTGTGAGCCTTCTGAGTAGTAAATATGTCCTGAATCGAAGAGTAAATAAACGTCATCGTTAGTCATTTCCATATAGCGATCCACTTCTTCTGGGGTTTGGACACCTGTTCCCATATGATGGTGTAAGCTGACTTTCATTCCTTTTTCTGCGGCAAGTTTAGCCAGTGCGTTATAACCTTCAGCAAGCAGTTGCCATTCAGCATCATTAAAAGTCGTTTTTTCTTTAAAGATTGCTTTTTTCTGCCCTTGAATACTACGGCTTTGTTCCGAACAACCAATTACTTTTGCACCCATTGCATGTAGAAAATCACGGTGTTTAATAAATTCAGCGATAGTTTCTTCTTTTTTACCGTCAACAAAGAATGTACTAAACCACGCATTACAAATTTGGATACCACGTAGATCTAGTTTATGTTTTAATTCCTTAACATCACGAGGGTATTTATTTCCCACCTCACAACCTGTGAATCCTGCTAGAGCCATTTCACTCACACATTGTTCAAAAGTATTTTCAGCACCTAATTCTGGTAAATCATCATTTGTCCAACCAATAGGCGCAATACCTAATTTTACATTTTCAGCTTTCATACAAGTTTCTCCTTGTGTATGGATAATAATCTTTGAATCCACCCTCAAAGAGAGCGGATGTAATATTAAAAATTAGTAACGACGAGCTTCGTTTATGTGTTTTTGAGCATTTTGGTATGCTTGTTGAATAGTTTCTTTATCAGAAACCTCCGCAACACCAACGTGCCACCAACTGCCATAACCGTGAACCATTGTTTTTGGTAATACTTTTACATCAATTAATGTAGAAACAGTTTGTTTTTTTGCATCTTCTAATGCAAAGAGAAGCTCTTCTTCTGTGGTCACTTTGTAAGTTTTACAGCCATAAGAAGCACCATTCATCGCAAAATCAACAGGAACAAGTCCACCATTTAATTGATTTGAACTTTCATTTCTAAAGCGGAATTCAGTACAGAAACTATCCATTCCATTGCCAATTTGTAAGTTATTGATACAACCATTTGCCATATTATCAAAAACGATAACATTGATTTTTTTGTTTTCTTGAATTGAAGTCACTAATTCAGAATGCAACATCATATAAGAACCATCGCCAAGTAGGGTATAAACTTCACGCTCAGGCTGAGCAAGTTTTACACCAAGTGAGGCACTGACTTCATAGCCCATACAAGAGTAGCCATATTCAAGATGATAAGTTCCTTCACCTTTGGTTTGCCAAGTACGTTGTAAATCTCCTGGTAAACTACCCGCAGCACCAACAATTACATCATCTTTACCTAAATATTCATTAAGAATGCCAAGCACACGGCTTTGTGTTAAGCAAGATTGGGTGATTTTTTGGAATTCTGCAAATACCGCTTTTTTATCTAATCGATCATCAATTTCTGGAATAAAATCTTCACCAGTATAGGTAATATTACGAACACGCTCTAATTCTTGTTTAAATTGTTGTTTTGCTTCTACAATTTGATCATCCCATTGAGCAGAGTAACCAATATATTTTAAAGAAGTGGTTAATTGTGCAAGGGTTTCTTTCGCATCTGCCACAATTTGAAGACCATCTAATTTATAAGCATCAAAACGTGCTACATTAATATTTAAGAATTTAACCTCAGGATTTTGGAATATCCATTTTGAAGAAGTGGTGAAATCAGTATAACGAGTTCCAATTCCAATGACTAAATCTGCTTCTTTAGCGAGTAAGTTTGCTGATAAACAACCTGTTTCTCCCACACCGCCTACATTTAAAGGATAGTCGGAAATAACCGCACTTTTTCCTGCTTGTGTTTCAGCAAATGGAATATTGAAACTTTTCGCAAATTGTTTTAATTCTTCTGCAGCGCCAGAATAACGCACGCCACCACCACAGATAATTAATGGCTTTTTCTTATTCTTAATCAGTTTAAGAGCCATTTTTATGGTTGAATCAGCTGGTGTAACACGTTCGATATGGTGGATACGTTTTTCTAGGAAATAATCAGGGAAATCATAAGCTTCTGCTTGTACATCTTGAGGTAGAGCAAGGGTTACAGCCCCTGTTTCTGCTGGATCAGTTAATACTCGCATTGCATTGATACAAGCACTCATAAGCTGTTCTGGGCGATTGATTCTATCCCAATATTTGCTTACTGCCTTAAACGCATCATTGGTACTAATGCTTAAATCATAAGGTTGCTCAATTTGTTGTAAGACTGGATCGGGTTGACGAGTCGCAAACACATCACCTGGCAGTAGTAAAAGAGGAATACGGTTTGCACTTGCAGTGGCAGCTGCGGTAATCATATTTGCAGCACCTGGACCAACAGAAGAGGTACAGGCATAAATTTTCTTGCGTGCGTGTTGTTTTGCAAAACCGATTGCAACGTGAGCCATACCTTGCTCATTACGCCCTTGTCTAACAATTAAATTACCACAGTCTTGTTCAAGAGCCTGTCCTAAGCCTAATACATTACCGTGACCGAATATACCAAAAACACCCTCAACAAATTTTGTTACTTGACCATCAACTTCTATATATTGATTATCTAAAAACTTAATGAGTGCCTGTGCAACTGTAAGTCTAGTCGTTTTCATCTCTATTTCACTCCCATGAGTTAAAAGAACAATAATTTTTCAGAAATTCTAGTAATTTATTCATTTCAACACAATATTATTTTGAAAGTTTTATTTCATTTTGTGATCTTGTTCTCAAATATACATTTAATAACGTGACTTTTTTGAAATATATGTTTCAATTAGTGGAAATTTAATTCATTTAGTTTTATTCTTATATTAGTTTTAAATATAGATAAGTGAGGATATGATGAAAAGTGTAGAAAAAAAACTAGACTTAATCTGTTTAGGGCGTGTAGCTGTCGATTTATATGGACAACAAATCGGTGCTCGTTTAGAAAATATGGGGACATTTTCTAAATATTTAGGTGGTTCATCAGGAAATGTTGCTTATGGAACAGCAATTCAGGGGGTGAAATCATCGATGTTAGCTCGTGTTGGTGATGAGCATATGGGACGCTTTTTAAAAGAGGAATTAGAAAGTGTCGGTGTTGATACCAGTCATTTAATTACTGATAAAGATCGTTTAACTGCATTAGTATTATTGGGTATCAAAGATGAAGATACTTTCCCTCTGATTTTTTATCGTGATAATTGTGCTGATATGGCAATTACCAAAGATGATTTTACAGAAGAGTACATTGCTTCAGCAAAAGCATTAGCGATTACAGGTACACACCTTTCACATCCAAATACCAGAGAAGCGGTTTTAACTGCACTAGAATATGCAGGGCGTAATGGTGTGAAACGCTTATTGGATATTGACTATCGTCCAGTACTATGGGGCTTAACCTCGTTAGGTGATGGTGAAACCCGTTATATTGACTCAGAAGCAGTGACGAAATCTTTACAAGAAGTCTTACATCATTTTGATGTTTTAGTTGGAACAGAAGAAGAATTTCATATTGCAGGTGGTTCAACAGATACCTTAACTGCATTGAAAAATGTACGTAAATTTAGCCAAGCAACCTTAGTATGTAAACGTGGAGCATTAGGTTGCTCAGTATTTGAAGGTGAGTTACCTGATGACCTTGATGGCGGTTTAAACGTTTATGGTGTGAGAGTTGCCGTATTAAATGTTCTGGGGGCAGGTGATGCCTTTATGTCAGGTTTAATTCGTGGTTATATCAATAATGAAGGCTGGGAGCAAAGTTGTCGCTACGCAAATGCGTGCGGTGCATTAGTAGTTTCTCGTCACGGTTGTGCACCAGCAATGCCAACAAAAGAAGAGTTAGATGACTATCTTTCTCGTGCAGAATCTGTACCACGCCCAGATTTAGATGATAAATTAAATCATTTACACCGAGTAACCACTCGCAAAAAACAGTGGGACGATTTATGTATTTTTGCGTTTGATCATCGTAAACAGCTGGTTGATATGGCAAATGAATGTGGTGCAGAATTAACACGTATTCCAAAATTAAAAAAATTACTACTTAAAGCCGCAGAACAAACCGCACAACAAGAGGGTATAAGCAATGGTAATGCGGGAATTCTAGCGGATACCACATTTGGGCAAGCGGCATTAAATGAAATTACAGGTAAAAATTGGTGGATTGGTCGTCCGATTGAAGAGCCATCATCTCGTCCATTAAGTTTAGAACACGGTGATCTTGGTACGCAATTAGCGAGCTGGCCATTAGAACAGGTGGTGAAATGTTTAGCTTTCTATCATCCAACCGATGATGAAGCAATGAAAACCGTACAAGATACTAAACTCAAAGAAGTGTATCAAGCGTGTTGCCACACAGGTCACGAACTATTACTTGAAATTATCCTTCCAGCTGAAATGGAAAAACAAGAGCGATATTATGCACAAATGTTACAACATTTCTATGATATTGGCATTAAACCAGATTGGTGGAAATTACCAGGCGTGTCAGAGCAGGCTTGGAAAGAGATTAGCCAAGTGATTGAGCAAAATGACCGCTATTGTCGTGGTATCTTAATTTTAGGTTTAGATGCCCCAGAAGAAGAATTTAAAGCTGTCTTTGAAGCATCTAAAAATATCCCATTAGTGAAAGGTTTTGCGGTAGGAAGAACCATTTTCGGACAGCCATCAAAACAGTGGTTGGCAAATGAAATTAATGATGATGAGTTGATAAAAGAAGTGTCCGCACGTTATCAAAGCTTAATTCAATTGTGGAAATCTCGTTAATTTGTAAATTTTAGAAAAATGATGACCGCTTAGTGTTTTTGGGATACCAATTTACTAAGCGGTTATTTTTTGCTTGATTATTTTAATTGTATCAAGTAATTCGTATCTTCTGAGTTTTGCTAATTATTGCTCCCTGAGCCTGTCGAAGGGAGCCTTCGGTTAGTGAGCTTGTCGAACTACCAAAGAAGTGGCGGTATAAACACAATAAAAAAGCACTTACGCTTCGACAGGCTCAGCAACCGTGCTTAGATAGTCTGATACGTTAATGGGATCAAAATTTTACAAATAATATTTCTATTAAATAGACAAAATAATAAGCGGTATGATTTTGATCAAAATTTGCAAATTTTAAAAAAATCAGACCGCTTACTAGATAGAAAATTTATTGCAGATTACTTAAATTTATTGGCATATTCTTCACTATTTACCCATAAATGATCGGCTTCCCAAGTGAAACGCCACTTACGAACAGGACCTGCCATCACATTGAGATAGTAGTTGTTATATCCCGCTACCGTTGCCATAGGATGGTAGCCTTTTGGTACTTGCACAACATCGCCATCATAAACAGCCATACACTCATCAAGACTACGGTCATCAGTATAAACACGTTGCATTGCAAAACCTTGTGGCGGATCAAAACGATGATAGTAGGTTTCTTCTAAATAAGTTTCTGTTTCACTCTCTTTTTGATCGTGTTTATGGCTTGGATATGAACTTGTATTACCTTCATCTGTAAAGACTTCAACGACAAGTAAGCTATCAGCAGGTTCAGTTTCAGGTAAGATATTGTGAACGAGACGTTTATTATAACCATAGCCACGATGTTCCACACCAACCTCTTCTGGTGTGATAAGACGAACAGGTAAGTTACCTTGACTTGGAGCTCGGCAAACCGCTAATTCGAGCGTTGTTTCTGCGATAATATTGACTGTTTGGCTATGTGGAACATAAAGTGAATAAGGTGGAATTCGTTCAAATGGTGTTGAACGATTACCTATTTTAGTAAATGTTTCATTTCCTATGGTTAACGTTGCTTTGCCTGCCATTATAACAAAACAAACTTCGGTATCTTCAGTATCAAAAGAAAGCGTTTGTTTTTCTTTTAAATGAAACATTTCAAAACCAACATATTCCCAACCTGCACTTTCAGGTGTGATTTTTTGCACCTGTCCATTAGCTTCAGGGTGATGTTTTTTAGATTTAGAAAGTAAATAACTCATTTTCTATTCCTCACTTAGTATAGTTTGTGACAAAATAATACAACAAATAAAAATATGTGCTATGACAATATATAAAAAATAAGATCAAGATCACAAAATAGAATAAATATTCTATTTTTTATTAAAAACGAATTGAAATATTTGTTCTATTATTTTACTCTACTTTGCGAACTATTTTGTAATAGATTTTTTTATATTTAAGGAGTAAACGATGGAAACTGTTCATAATTTTATTAACGGTAAACAGGTTGCAAGTAAAGGTACTAAGGCTTGGCCAATTTATAATCCTGCAACAGGTAAACAAATTCGTCAGGTTATGATGAGCACCCCTGAAGAAGTAAATGAGGCAGTGGATGTTGCACAGGCTGCATTTCCTGCTTGGGCAAAAACTTCGCCATTACGTCGTGCAAGAATTATGTTTAAATTCAAAACTCTTTTGGAAGAAAACTTTGATTCTTTAGCTCGTTTAATTACAGAAGAACACGGTAAAGTTTATTCAGATTCTATTGGAGAATTAACGCGTGGTTTAGAAGTTGTTGAGTTTGCTTGTGGTATTCCTCATTTACTTAAAGGTGAATTTTCAGAGCAAGCAGGACGAGGTATTGATATTCATTCAACAATGCAACCATTAGGGGTAACAGTTGGAATTACACCATTTAACTTTCCTGCAATGGTACCAATGTGGATGTTCCCAATAGCATTAGCTTGTGGTAATACCTTTATTTTAAAACCAGCCAAAACAGATCCTTCTTTATCTATTCGTCTAGCAGAATTATTAAAAGAAGCAGGTTTGCCAGATGGTGTGTTTAATGTTGTTCACGGTGATCGTCACGATAATGAAATTTTACTTCGTGAAGAGCGTGTAAAAGCCGTGAGCTTTGTAGGTTCAACTACGGCAGCGGCTCACGTTCATAAAATAGGTTCTGAATTTGGTAAACGTGTTCAAGCATTAGGTGCGGCGAAAAACCATGGCTTGGTTATGCCAGATGCAGATATTGAAGCAACAGCAAATGCGTTATTAGGTGCAGCTTATGGTGCAGCTGGGGAACGCTGTATGGCTCTTCCTATCGCAGTCACTATTGATGATGCGACAGCAGATAAATTAGTTGCGGCATTAAAACCAAAAGTAGAAGCACTTCGTCACGGTCCTGGTATTCCAAAAGATGGCGAAAAAGAGATGGATTTTGGTCCGTTGATTACCAAACAGCATTTAGATAATGTAACAGGTTATGTTGATAAAGGTGTGGAAGAGGGTGCAACACTGGTAGTTGATGGTCGTGGTAAAAAACCACAAGGTGCAGAAGAGGGCTTCTTTGTCGGCGGGACATTATTTGATAATGTAACAGAAGATATGGTTATTTATAAAGAAGAAATCTTTGGTCCTGTACTCGGTATTGTTCGTGCAAAAGGCTTTAAAAATGCAATGCGTTTAATCAATGATCACCCATTTGGTAATGGAACAGCAATTTTCACTTCTGATGGTGGTGCAGCGCGTGAGTTTGCTTACGATGTTCAAGCGGGAATGGTGGGAATTAACGTTCCAATTCCAGTACCTATGGCATTCCACTGTTTTGGCGGTTGGAAACATTCTGCTTATGGTGCATTAAATGTATATGGCCCAGATGGTGTACGCTTCTATACTAAGATGAAAACTGTAACAAGCCGTTGGCCAAATCCAAAAGTAATTGAGGATGCAGCCTTCTCTATGCCAACACTTTAATTGAATTGAAGTATTGAAGTATTGAAGTATTGAAGTGTTGATGAGGGCAATAAAAATTAATTTTATTGCCCTTATTATTTTCATATTGATTATTTTTTGAATAGTAGTAAACTAATCACCCTTGCTCAATTGGGGAGATAGAATGCAGGAATCATCAGAATTTATAAATTTACAAAACGAAATTAGACTACGTTATGACACATTAAGTAAACGTTTAAAACAAGTGGCGGAATATGTGTTAGATAATCAGAATAGTATTGTTTTTGAAACTGTTGCTGTTATTGCTGAAAAAGCAAACGTACCACCTTCAACACTTATTCGTTTCGCAAACGCATTTGGCTTTTCGGGTTTTAACGAAATGAAACAAGTATTTCGTGAAGGAGTGGTAGGTTATACTGTAAATTATACGGAACGCTTGAGTATTCATCGTCAGCTTGAAAGCGAAGACAAAGAAAAAACAGAAACTGCACTAGATGTTTTAAACGTTTATTCCAAAGCTAATACACAATCTCTTTATCAACTTGCTCATCACACTTCATTAGAACAATTAAATAAAGCTGTTGATATTCTTGATGGAGCAAATAATATTTTTATTGTGGGATTAAAACGCTCCTTTAGTATAGCGTGCTATTTAAATTATGCATTACATCATTTAAATTGTCGCTCATTTATTATTGATGGTTTAGGTGGAATGTTTGATGAACAATGTAATCAAATACAAGATGGTGATGTTGTTATTGCCATTAGCTTTTCTCCTTATGCTGAAGAAGCTATTGAAATAATGAATGTAACCGCTAAAAAAGGGATAAAACAGATTGCGATTACAGATAGTCAGATCAGTCCGATTTTAGCCTTCAGTGATGTTTCTTTTGTGGTAAAAGAAGCACAAGTTCATGGTTTTCGCTCTCAGTGTGCCACAATAACGCTTGCTCAAACATTAGCACTTTCTTTAGGTTTAAAGCGATCTACCTAAAACCTATTATTACAATAGATATCTTTTCCAAATCCCATTTTATATGGGATTTTTTATTGCATCACTTTCTTACTTTATTCGAAAAAATTAACAAGAAAATAAGATCTATCTCACATTTTTGAACATTTGATGTTGATTATGGAGTAATTAAAAGTATTATTTATATTGAAACATTTATTTTTTAATGTTTTTAATTGAAATGTACATTTCTATATTTGGTTTGTATATTTTATTAATTTTTCTACGTAAGGAGAATAACCCTATGAAAAAAGTATTATTAGCAACATTGTGTGGAGCATTATTAAGCTCTCAAGTCGCAATGGCCAAAAATCTTGTTGTTGGTGCACCAATGGTTTCATTTTCAGATAAATGGCAAACTTATTTACAAGATGCTATTCGTGATTTTGATAAAAAACATGATGATGTTGAATTCAGATTATCAGATGCAAATGCAGATGCTGCACGTTTATTAAATGATGTTGAAACATTTATTGATCAAGGGGTAGATGCATTATTGGTTGTTCCTACAGATCCAGAAATTGTTAAAGCAATTGGTCGTAAGGCTAAAAAAGCAGGTATTCCATTAGTAATTGTAAATCGTAAACCACTAGAAGATTCAATGAAATATGTAACAAGTTATGTAGGTTCTGATGAAGTTGAAGGTGGACGTCTTCAAGGTCAATTTATTGCAGATACTCTAAAAGGTAAAGATGCAAAAGGTATTATTCTTATGGGTCCTTTAGGTCTAGATGCTCAGATCAAAAGAACGCAAGGAAATAAAGAAATTTTTGAGAAAAATCCTAATATCAAAATTATTGCTGAACAAGAAGGTAAATGGGATCGTGCAAAAGGTCTAGAAATTACAGAGAACCTTTTAGCTGCACATAAAGATATTAACGTAATTGTTAGTAATAATGATGAAATGGCAATTGGTGCGATTTTGGCAAGTCGTAAACTTAAAGTAAATGATAATGATATTATTATTGTTGGTTTGGATGCAACACCTGATGCATTGGAATATTTAGGTGATGGGCTTGATGCAACCGTATTCCAATCTGCTCAAGGTCAAGGCCAAACTGGTGCTGAAATGGCTTATTTAGCCGCACAAGGTAAGGAAGTACCAAAACTAAAAATGGTACCATTTGAGCTTGTGACAGTAGATAAAAAAGCAGAATATCAAGCAAAATATAAAAAATAAAGTTTAGTGGATAGAGCAAGAGTGAAAGCTCTTGCTCTTACTAAATAGTTATCATTATAAGTTGGGAGTAATAGGCGATGTTTAAGAAAAGTTTAATATTAGGTTTAGGAATTTCTTGTTTTTCTTTGATGGTTCAAGCAAAAGAATTAGTTATTGGGGTATCAATGTATAGCTTGTCTGATAAATACCCAACTTATTTACAAGATGCAATGAAACGTTTTGATAAAGAACATAATGATGTCAGATTTAAATATGCCGATGCAAATTCGGATCCTGCTCGAATGTTAAATGATATTGAGAATTTTATTGACTCAGGTGTTGATGCTTTACTTGTAATGCCAACAGATAAAAATATTGTGAAAGCGGTAGGATTAAAGGCAAAAAAAGCAAAATTACCTTTGGTTATCGTAAATGGTAAACCAAAAGAAAAAGATATGAAATATGTCACGAGCTTTATTGGTTCTGAAGAAATCACAGCGGGTGAAATGCAATCTGAATTTATTTTAAAACAACTTAATGGGAAAGCAGCAAAAGCTATTATTCTAATGGGGCCTCTAGGCTGGGAAGCTCAAATTCAACGAACAGAGGGTAATCAAAAAGTATTATCATCTCATTCAGAAATAGAAATTATCACAAAACAAGAAGCTAAATGGGATAGAGCTAAAGCAATGGATATTACGGAAAATCTTTTAGCTGCTCATAAAGATATTAATGTTATTTTTAGTAACAACGATGAAATGGCAATTGGAGCATTGCTTGCAGCTAGAAAGATGGGATTAAAAGATGAAGATTTATTAATCGTTGGTATTGATGCTACCCCAGATGCTTTGGCTTATTTAGGAAAAGGATTAGATGCAACAGTTTATCAATCTGCAGCAGGGCAAGGGTCATTAAGTGCAGAAATTGCTTATAAAGCAGCAAAAGGAGAGAAAGTCGCACAATATAATTGGATTCCTTTTGAACTGGTGACACCAGAGAAAAAAGAACAATATTTACATAAATATAAGGAATAGAGATAAACAACATAACCCTTATTTTGTTACATCAGTTAATTTTCCTTAAATAGTTTAAAGGAGTAATAAATGAATAATAATTTGAATGACTCTCCATATATTTTAGAAATGAGAAATGTTTCTAAAACTTTTCCTGGGGTAAAAGCATTAGATCGAATCAACTTAAAAGTGAAAAAAGGTTCTGTGCATGCACTAATGGGAGAAAATGGAGCGGGGAAATCAACTTTAATGAAAATTCTTTATGGAATTTATACCCCTGATGAAGGTGGAGAGTTGATTTTAGATGGTAAGGTTTTTGATCCTAAACGCCCCATTGATGCGATCAACCGTGGATTAACAATGGTACCACAAGAAATTTCACCAGCACCAAATTTGACTATTTCTGACAATCTCTTTTTAGGTCGAGAGGTGACAAAAAGTAGATTTTTTGTAGACCAGAAGAAAATGGATTATGAGGCAAATGAAATTTTAGAATCTTTGGGAATTCCTTTAGATGTGAAATTAAAAATGTCAGACGTATCTGTCGCAAAAGCTCAGCTTGTTGCTATCGCAACAGCGGTATCAAACTATGCTAAAGTCATTATTATGGATGAGCCAACGACCGCTTTAACAGAAGGAGAGGTTGAACAACTATATAAAATTATAGATACCGTGCGTGAACGTGGAATTGCTATTATTTTTATTTCACATAAATTAGATGAGGTTTTTAAGGTTGCTGATGAAATTACTGTTATCCGAGATGGTGAGTATGTAGGAACGAAAGATGTAAAAGATGTAACTAAAGATGAATTGATTTCAATGATGGTTGGTCGAGATATGTCGGAAATGTTCCAACGAGAAGAATTGGAACCTTCTGATGAAATTGTATTAGAGATTAAAAATTTCTGCCGTGAGGATCATTATCAAAATGTTAATTTTAAAGTATATAAAGGTGAAATATTTGGTATTGCAGGTTTAGTGGGAGCAGGACGTTCTGAAATAGTAGAAGGGCTATTTGGCTATAAACCAGCAGATAGTGGTGAAATTTATATTCATGGTAAAAAAGTTGATATTCGAACACCAAATGATGCAATGAAACATAAAATTGGCTTTGTTACTGAAGATAGAAAATTAACAGGATTATTCTTAAATTTAAGTATTACGGATAATATTATTATGCCTAAAATGTCTCCTTATCTAGAGAATTTTTTACTTTCAGTAACCAAAGCAAACAAAATAGCAGACTTACAAAAAGATAAGTTAAGAATTAAAGCCCCTAATGTTGATGTTGTTACAGATAATTTATCAGGAGGTAACCAACAAAAAGTATTACTTGCAAGATGGTTAATTTTAGAACCAGATGTTCTTATTCTTGATGAACCAACCAAAGGGATTGATGTGGGAGCAAAAGCAGAACTCTATAAGCTAATGGTTGAGTTAGCTAGACAAGGTAAAACAATTATTATGATTACTTCTGATATGCTAGAGCTTTTAGCGATGAGTGATCGAGTAATGGTTATGCATGAAGGACATCAAGTGGGAATTATTCCACGTAATGAATTAACTCAAGAGCGAGTACTTGAATTAGCATCGGGCTAATTTCAAAAAAGTATCAAGAGTTGAAACAAATTATTTTATAAAATTAACTAAAGAGGTATTTATTATGTCATCTCTAAATCTAAAAAAAGTGATTAATACTTATGGAATGCTACTCATACTTGTTTTATTGTTTTTAGCCTTATCTATGTCTATTGACGGATTCTTATCGAGTAGAACAATTTTTAGTATTATCGAACAGGTATCAATGTTTGGTATTATTGCAATAGGGGTAACTTTAGCGATTATTACAACAGGGATTGACCTTTCATCAGGATCTGTAGTCGCATTAACCGCAGTGGTTGCGGCATCAGTTGTTGAATCGGTTGATACACCAACCTATGCTTTAATGGCATTTACTTTATCTATTTTAGTTGGTGCTGTTATTGGATTTATCAATGGTGGATTAACAGCCTATGGTTCAATTCCTCCTTTTATTGCAACATTAGGTATGATGACTATGGCAAGAGGGGCAGCACAGCTCTATTCTGATGGTCGTCCAATTGATGCTTCTGCTGAATCTTTCACTTGGATTGCGGATATTGATTTCTTTGGTTTACCTGGTTTGGTGCTTGTTTATCTAGTCATTGTGATTGCCACACATATTCTACTTAGTCGTTCAACCTTTGGTCGTCATATTTATGCGATTGGAGGAAACTTAAATGCAGCAAAGATTTGTGGTATTAATACAAAAAGAACATTAATTTGGGTATATATTATTGCTGGTGCATTAGCTGGTTTAGCAGGAGCATTACTTGCTGCCAGAACCTACGCAGGTAACCCTTCTTATGGTTTAGCTTGGGAGTTAGATGCGATTGCAGCAGCGGTAATCGGTGGTGTATCTTTAGCAGGTGGTGTTGGTAGTATTCCAATGTGTGTGGTAGGTGCATTGATTATTGGTACAACAAATAAAGGCTTAAATATGTTAGGAGTTGATCCATACTGGCAACAAATTATTAAAGGTGCAATTATTATTGTAGCAGTGTTACTTGATACATTGAAACGTCGTAAAAAAGCATAATGAAGAGAAGAAATACAATAAATTAAGCGGTAACATTCTGATCAACATTTGCAAAAAATAAAGAGAAAGTCACCGCTTAGGATATTAAAAAGACCACTCAACTGACAAGTTTAGTGGTCTTTTTTATTTTATACTTTATATTATAAAATTTCTTTTGCTTTTGAAACTACATTTTCAACGGTGAAACCGAATAGTTTGAATAATTCGCCTGCTGGTGCAGATTCCCCGAAGCTATTCATTCCAACAATACGTCCACCGAAACCAACATATTTGTACCAGAAATCAGCAATTCCCGCTTCAATTGCAACACGTTTAGTTACTGAGCTTGGTAATACGCTTTCACGGTATGCTTCATCTTGACGATCAAAAATGTTAGTACAAGGCATTGAAACTACACGTACTTTTTTATCTTCCGCTGTTAATTGTTCTGCTGCTTTCACCGCTAATTCAACTTCTGAACCTGTTGCGATTAAGATTAACTCAGGTGTACCTTCACAGTCTTTTAATACGTAACCACCACGGGCAACATCTGCTAATTGTTGAGCATCACGATCCATTTGGGTTAAGTTTTGGCGAGTAAAGATCAATGCACTTGGACCATCTTTACGTTCAACTGCACATTTCCAAGAAACCGCAGATTCTACTTGGTCACAAGGTCTCCAAGTATCTAAGTTTGGAATTAAACGTAATGCAGTTGTTTGTTCAACGGGTTGGTGGGTTGGACCGTCTTCCCCTAAACCGATAGAATCGTGGGTATAAACGAATAATGCACGCTGTTTCATTAATGCAGCCATACGGATTGCATTGTGAGCATATTCCATAAACATTAAGAAGGTTGCGCCGTAAGGAATGAAACCGCCGTGTAATGCGATACCGTTCATCATTGCTGACATACCAAATTCACGTACACCGTAGTTGATGTAGTTACCATCAATATTTTTATCCGCACGAATTGGTTTTGAACCAGACCATAATGTTAAGTTTGAGCTTGCTAAGTCTGCTGAACCGCCTAAAAATTCAGGTAAGATATGAGCGTAAGCTTCAATTGCATTTTGAGATGCTTTACGGCTTGCAATACTTACAGGGTTAGCTTGTAATTGTTCAATAAATGCTTGTGAGTCTTTTGCCCAGTTTTCTGGTAAATTGCCATTCACACGACGTTTGAATTCTTTTGCTAATTCAGGGTATGCCGCTTCATAGGCTGCGAATTTTGCATTCCATTCTTTTTCTGCCATTTCGCCTTTTGCTTTTGCATCCCATTGTGCGTAAATATCAGCAGGGATTTCAAAAGGTTTATGCTCCCAGTTTAAGAATTCACGAGTTGCTTGAATTTCAGCATCACCTAACGGAGCACCGTGACAATCGTGAGAGTTTGATTTATTTGGTGAACCATAACCGATAATGGTTTTACAAATAATTAAGGTTGGGCGATCTTTTTCTTCTTTTGCATTTTCAATTGCAAACTGAATTTGTTCTGCATCGTGTCCATCAACATTACGAATAACTTGCCAGCCATAAGCCTCAAAGCGTTGGGCAGTATCATCAGAGAACCAACCATCAACGTGACCATCAATAGAGATGTTGTTATCATCATAGAATGCGATCAGTTTTCCTAATCCTAATGTTCCCGCTAATGAACAAGCTTCGTGTGAAATCCCTTCCATTAAACAGCCATCGCCTAAGAAAGTGTAAGTATAGTGATCAACGATATCGTGACCTTCACGGTTGAACTGACCAGCTAAGGTTTTTTCAGCAATTGCCATACCCACAGCATTAGTGATACCTTGACCTAATGGCCCTGTTGTGGTTTCTACACCTGGTGCATAACCATATTCTGGGTGTCCAGGGGTTTTAGAATGTAATTGACGGAACTGTTTTAAATCTTCAATTGAAAGATCATAACCAGTTAAATGTAATAAGCTATAAATAAGCATTGAACCGTGTCCGTTAGAAAGAACGAAACGATCACGGTTTGCCCATTTTGGGTTAGTTGGATTGTGAGATAAAAATTTGCGCCATAAGACTTCTGCAATATCGGCCATTCCCATTGGTGCACCTGGGTGACCTGAATTTGCTTTTTGAACAGCGTCCATACTCAGCACTCGAATCGCATTCGCTAACTGTTTATGATCAGTCATATTTCTTACTCCTTTGTAACTTTATAAATTTAAATTAAATGTTTAGTACATAAAACTAGACAATTTTACACTATTTTTGAGAATAACTTCATCATTATTTTTGTTATACAATGTGATCGACGTTACACTAATTGTTGCATTTATTATAAATCATTAAAGTACTTAGATTTTATTGAAAAATAACTCCACCACTTGATAATAAATTACTTGTGATTTTATTAAAATTTAGGTAAAATTCGGCTTCTTTTAGTGCTGAGATGTTCTCAGTGTATTTTTAATACGTATGGTGTTGAGGTACAAATATATTTGTATGGCTCAATGGCGATGCGGTCTCAACAGAGGTTTTCTATAATGAAACAAGGTATTCATCCTAATTATGCAGAAATTACTGCAAACTGTTCTTGTGGTAATGTAATCAAAGTACGTTCAACAGCGGGCAAAGACTTAAACTTAGATGTGTGTGGTAAATGTCACCCATTCTATACTGGTAAACAACGTGTTGTTGATACTGGTGGTCGTGTAGAACGCTTTAATAAACGTTTTGGCGTATTGGGTGCAAAAAAATAATTTAAGTTTTGTGCTAGTGAGCCCCACTTATTTGTGGGGTTTTGTGTATTTGAAGCGGTAACATTAATGTCAAAATTTGCAAAAAATATCCTATTATTTATTTCTATTATTGTGATTTAACCCAATTTTCAGCTTCAGTGAGATTTTGTTGCCAAGTTTGTTCAATTTCTTGAATCCAGTCAGTAATATTTTTTTCCCATTCTATACCAGTATCAACTTGCGCTAATTGTGCAATATTTTGTAGGTGAGAAAGCCCAACAGAAGATAATGCACCTTTAATCTTATGTGCTTCTTCAGCAATCAATTTTCGCATTTCAGGCGATAGTGTTTTTTGCCACTCCTGATGATATTGATTGAGATTTTTAAGATAATCAGGCATTAAGTTAGTAAATAGTGCAATATTCTTTAGCAATGCCTCTTTTCCCATTATATCTAAAAACTCTTGTAAAATTTGAGTGTTAATGAACTTATTTTGTACTAAATTTGCTTGGATAACAGGTTCAATTTTGTCTTCTATTTGAGAAAAATCATCACTAAAATATTTATTCAAACAATTTGATAGGTCTTCGATCGAAAGTGGTTTACCTAATACATCATCCATACCTTGCTGTTGATATTCCTCTTTGGTATGCATTACGTTTGCAGTGAGTGCAACCAAAATAGGTAGGTAGTCCATTTTATCTGTTTCATAATTATGAATTAAGGTTTGTGCAATTTCAAAACCAGTGGTATCAGGAAGTTGAATATCAAGTAAAATTAAATCATAATAATTTTTATCAACCAATGGATAGGTTTCTGCACCACACATCGCAACATCAACTTCACAGCCAAATTTTTCTAGTACAGAACGTGCAACTACAACATTGGTTTCAATATCTTCAACCAATAGTACTTTTAAATGATGGTGTTGTATAGTAGGTTGTACTTTTTTAACGGCACTTTCTTCTGCTTGAATGGTTAAAGTAAAGGTAGAGCCTTTTCCAATTTCACTGGTAACAGTCAAATCGCCTTGCATTAAATTTGCAATGACTTTAGAAATGGCCAAACCAATACCACTACCTTGTGCTTTATTATGGCTATTTTGTACTTGGTAGAACATAGTAAATATTTTATGTTGTTCTGCTTTAGGAATACCAACTCCAGAATCGGTTAAGATAAAGCTAAAGTGGTTAGGAGAAGTTCGAGAAATAGTTAAATGAATTTCTCCCTTAGCAGGTGTAAATTTAATTGCATTACTGATAAGGTTCCATAAAATTTGGCTTAGACGAGTATTATCAACAGTAATAAAGTCAGGTAATGTTTGATCGTAGTTAATATAAAATTTAATTTTATTTTTTTGAGCCATTACATTCGCAAAGTGTGTAATATTATTGATAATATCAGAAAAGGCGGTCGGAGTAGGGGAAAGCTCGATACGTTTAGTATCAATTTTTTCTAAATCAATAATATCACTAAAAATATGCCCTAAAGAAATCGCACTAACATTAATGGTTTGTAAGTAATCTCGTTGTTGTTGAGTAAGATTATCTTCTAATAGAATACGACTTAATCCAATAATACCATTAAGAGGCGTGCGTAGTTCGTGACTAATTATAGCCATTAGTTGGGTTTTATCTTTATTTTTTTGTTCAATAATATCTTTATACAGAGACAAATCATAAACGGAGCGTTCAAGAGCAATACGAGAAAGCTCAAGGCGTTCGACGATTAAGTTAAAAAAGTAAAGCACAAAAGGTGCTGAAATTAATCCAAAGATACTTGAGAGAAGAATATCTTGAGGATCAATGGTACCCGTGAAAATAAAACTTAGGAGACATTGAACAATAATTGCGGAGATAGCAAGAATAAAAAAACCAAGAAGTGCTGCTCTTATGCGCCCTAAACGCAATACCCAATTGATGTATTTTTGATTATATTGTCGAATATTTTTCATTATAATTTCCAAATTCACTTAAATTTAGAGAGAGTTTAGCACAACATCAGTTATTTTTTTGATCATTAAATATAAAAAAATTGTAATTTTTTTGATTTTTTAATTGACATATAGCAATCTAGACGTCTAAAATGAATTTATTGGATGAATTTTTACTGTGGAAAAAATATTATGATAAGACTGGAACGAGTAAGTAAACAGTTTGAAGTAAAAGGAAAAATAGTGACAGCACTACATAATGTAACCCTTGAAGTACCAAAAGGCGTTATTTATGGTGTGATAGGTTCTTCAGGTGCTGGAAAAAGCACTCTTATTCGTTGTGTTAATTTATTAGAACGTCCAACAAGTGGGCATATATTTATTGGTAACAAGCAGTTAGATCTTTTAAAAGAACAAGAATTAATTGTTGCTCGTCGTAAGATTGCAATGATTTTTCAACATTTTAACTTACTTTCATCTCGTACGGTATTTGATAACGTAGCTTTACCTTTGGAGTTAAGCCATTTATCAAAAGAACAAATTAATAATAAAGTGAATGACTTACTGGAATTAGTGGGTTTAAGTGATAAGAAAAATGTCTATCCAAGTAACTTATCGGGAGGACAAAAGCAACGTGTTGCCATTGCTCGTGCATTAGCGAATGATCCAGAAGTATTGCTGTGTGACGAAGCAACCAGTGCGCTAGATCCTGCAACAACACAATCAATCCTAGCATTATTAAAAGAAATTAATAGTCGTTTGGGATTAACGATATTGTTAATTACCCACGAAATGGAAGTAGTAAAACGAATTTGTGATCGTGTGGCGGTGATTGATCAAGGTGAATTAGTGGAAACGGGTACGGTAAGTGAAATGTTTTCAAATCCCAAAACACAACTGGCAAAACAATTTATTCAGTCAACTTTTCATAATAAATTACCACAAGAATATGTGGATAAATTACATTCAAATCAGCAAGATGAATCACAATCTATTATTCGTTTTGAATTTACAGGAAGTTCAGTGGATGCCCCCTTGTTATCACGAATGGTGAAAAAATTTGATATAGATATAAGTATTTTGATGTCACAAATTGATTATGCAGGTGGTGTTAAATTTGGTTTTGTTATTGCAGAAGTTGAGGGAGATAATCAAGCCATTTTAGAAGCAAAAGGTTTTTTAAGAGAACATAATGTTAAAGTTGAGGTGCTAGGCTATGTGGAATGATTTTTTAAATGAGTTAACACCAAAAATGTGGGAGTTGGTGGGCAGTTCAACTTTTGAAACTATCTATATGGGATTTGCTTCCACCTTTATTGCGATTGTAATTGGTTTACCTCTGGGCGTGCTTGCTTTTTTAACAGGAAAAAACCAAATTTTGGAGAATCCTATATTAAATCGCTTATTGGATATAGTGATTAATGTGGGGCGTTCTGTTCCATTTATTATTTTACTGGTTGTATTATTACCCTTTACACGTTGGGTTGTACATACAACATTAGGTACAACGGCTGCAATCGTACCATTAAGTGTAGCCGCAATTCCTTTTTTTGCTCGTTTGACCGCTAATTCATTGTTAGAAATTCCAGCAGGATTAACAGAAGCAGCAAAATCAATGGGAGCAACAAATTGGCAGGTAGTCACCAAGTTTTATTTACCAGAATCTTTACCTTCATTGGTCAATGGAATAACCTTAACATTAGTGTCACTAATTGGTTATTCTGCAATGGCAGGTGTTGTTGGTGGTGGTGGTTTAGGAAACCTTGCTATTAGCTATGGAGAGCATAGAAATATGATCTATGTAAAATGGCTTGCGACAATCATCATTGTTTTCATTGTGATGATCAGTCAAAAAGCAGGCGATGTATTAGCAAAAAAAGTAGATCATCGATAATTATATGTATTAAAACACAACATTTAGGAGAGTATTTATGAAAATTTCTAAAATTTTAGGTCTGACGGCATTAGTCTCTATTTTTGCACTGACAGGCTGTAATGATGATAAAAAATCAACAACACAGGCAGGAACAGACGCTACAACCATTAAAGTTGGGGTAATGTCAGGTCCAGAGCACGAAGTGGCTGAAGTAGCAGCAAAAATAGCTAAAGAGAAGTATAATTTAGACGTTGAGTTTGTTCTATTTAATGACTACGCTTTACCGAATACGGCAACGTCTAAAGGTGATTTGGATGCAAATGCCTTTCAACATAAGCCTTACTTAGAAAAAGATGCTAAAGCCAAAGGATTAGATAATCTAGTGGCAGTGGGTAATACCTTTGTATATCCATTAGCAGGGTATTCTAAAAAAGTGAAAGCATTGAGTGAATTAAGTGATGGTGCGGTGATTACTGTACCAAATGATCCAAGTAACTTAGCTCGTGCTTTGATTTTATTAGAAAAGCAGGGATTAATTAAGTTAAAAGATAACACTAACTTATTTACAACAGTTGCTGATATTGTTGAAAATCCTAAAAACTTCGATATTAAAGACGTTGATGCATCTCTTACCGCTCGTTCATTAGATGATGTGGAACTTGCGATTATCAATAGTGGCTATGCTTCACAAATTGGTTTAAATGCAAAAGACGATGGCATTTTTGTTGAAGATAAGGACTCTCCTTATGTAAACCTAGTGGTTGCGAGAACGGACAATAAAGACAGTAAAGCAGTACAAAATTTTGTGAAAGCCTATCAAACAGAAGAAGTATTTACTAAAGCTCAAGAGTTTTTCAAAAACGGCGTTGTTAAAGGCTGGTAAGTCACTGCAGCGGTTAATTTAAGTTATTAAGATCTACTCAAGCGGGTAGATCTTTTTTATTTTTTGCAAAAAATTAACAACAAGTAACCGCTATGGCCGCTGTAATTGTTTCAATAAGTCTTCAGGTAGAGGAGGCATTTGCAGATAGAAGCCTTGCTCCTCAATTGCAGCCAATACCTCTTGATTCGGCGCAACCTTTAACTGCTTTTCTCCTTTTAAATTAAACAGCATTGAAAATTGTGGTTTTCCAAAGGTATTTAATAGCGTGTCAGGAACTGCATCAAACTGATTTCTTTTTTCAATAAAGAGATACATTCCTTCTTTTTTAGGACTACGATAAATAGCACAAATCATTGGTTATCCTTATTCATCATCATAGCTATAGACACCTGGAGCAAGGTTATCAAAACGAGAGTACTGTCCTTGGAAAGCGAGTTTAACTCGTCCAATAGGACCATTACGTTGCTTACCGATAATAATTTCTGCAATGCCTTTAAGCTCAGAGTTTTCGTGATAGACTTCATCTCGATAGATAAACATAATTAAATCCGCATCTTGCTCAATAGATCCTGATTCACGTAAATCTGAGTTTACAGGACGTTTGTCTGCTCGTTGCTCTAAACTACGGTTTAACTGAGAAAGTGCAACCACAGGAACTTGTAATTCTTTAGCAAGGGCTTTGAGTGAACGTGAAATTTCAGCAATTTCAAGGGTTCTATTTTCGGCAAAACCAGGTGCTTTCATCAATTGAAGATAATCCACCATAATCAGACTTAAACCACCATTTTCACGATAAACACGTCTTGCTCTTGAACGTACTTCTGTGGGTGTAAGGCTGGAACTATCATCAATAAAAATATTTTTACGAGATTGCAAAATGGCCATTGTACTGGAAATTTTAGCCCAATCTTCATCATCAGTTAATTGCCCTGTTCGGATTTTAGTTTGATCTACACGAGAGAGTGATGCAAGCATACGCATCATAATTTGATCGGCAGGCATCTCAAGACTGAAAATTAACACGGGTTTATTCGGCTTTTTAACTATATTTCCTGATGCATCTTTTTCTTCAATATCAAGTAATGAAGCATTTTCACATAGGTTCATCGCAAAGGTCGTTTTACCCATAGATGGACGAGCAGCAACGATAATCAGATCAGAGGATTGTAGTCCTGCAGTACGTTTATTTAACTCAGTAAATCCTGTTGATACACCAGTTACCCCACCATTCTCTTTATTTTTAGACAGTATTTCAATGCGAGTTAAAGTAGCGGCAAGAATATCATCTATTTGCTTTGGACCTTCATCACTTGAGGTTCGTTTTTCTGCAATATGGAAAATAGAGCGCTCTGCTTCATCAAGGACATCTTTAACACTCATTCCTTTTGGATTATAACTGCTTTCTGCAATTTTATTACTGGCTGAAATTAACTCTCGGCAAATGGCTTTTTCTCTAATAATATCAGCATAAGTAAGAATATTTGCTGCACTAGGGGTATTTTTAGACAGTTCAGCCAAATACGCAAAACCACCAATGTCCTCTAATATCCCTTTGTTTTTTAAATTTTGATCGAGAGTAATAATATCAATAGGTTGATTATTACGGCTAAGTTCAAGCATTTGCTCAAAAATCAACCTGTGGGCATAGTTGTAAAAATCACTTTTTTGAACTCTTTCTGCTACATTATCCCAATGTTCATTATCGAGCATCACACTTCCCAGCACCGCTTGTTCAGCTTCTAACGAATGGGGCGCGATATTTATTTGTTCAATTTTTTGATCTTTATATATTTTTTTTGTCATAGTGTAGACTCATTATTTAACTTTGAGTTAAACGGTAAAATTTGCAAAAAATAAGAAGAATGTTACCGCTTAAAAATTAATTAATATCGAATTCTTCAGTATAAGGAATAATACCTTTATCGAGCATTTTAGATACACCACTGTCATAGTTGGAACCGAAACGAAGCTCCACGTTAATACCAAATCGGTTGTCATAGTAAAGGTTATCTCGAGATTTACCAGTTGGTGTCGCAATTAAATGACGAGCAATATATGCCGTTGTTTTCCAACAACAATTATTATAAGTTACCCCTAAGCGTGTTTCGACTAATTTGCTTAGTGCAATATCGTGATAATAACTTGTTGCAATAGAAATGTTATCTGTTATATCCCAACCTGCAACAAAACCAATTTGTTTAATGTCTTGACCATAGGTCTTTGCTTTTAAGTTTTGATCGATATAGTGTTGACTTGCATAACGATAGTTAAATTTAATCACTTTATCATTGCTAGGTTTATATTGTAATGCGAGGTTAGCAAGTGCGGTTTCTTTTAAACGAGTATCATATTGATAACTACCATTTAGATTCCATTTAGGGCTAAATTTCCAGTTAGTTTCTACTGCCCAAGAGGATGTATTCCCCTTTGTACTATTTTCTCGAGAGTTATCGATACGTGAGTCCGATAAATAATAAATTTGACCTAAACTTAAATTAAAATACTCTTCCCCAGTGCTTTCTTTCATAAAGCGAGTCGTTGCACCCAGCGTTATTTGGTTAGCAGAAGCAATGCGATCTAAACCACTGTAACGACGATCACTAAAGAGTGAAAAGTAATCTTGTTGGCGGAGTGTTGAGTCATAACCTAGACCGAGTTGTTTAGCTGTTCCAATATCCGCTTGATTTTTGTAGGGACGATACAAATATTGAATTTGAGGTTCTAAAATTTGATTAAAACCGCTAAATAACTGCTTGTCAGCTTCTAGTACCGTTTTAAAGTTAACTTTAATCTGTGGTAGTACACGAGATACTTTTTCTTTTATTGTTTGTTTTTTACCTGCTTTTTGCCAATATTGGGTAGCATAAAGTTTGGTTTCTAAATTTAAGCTACCATAGCGGCTCGCTAAAGGTATATTGAGAATAGGTTCGAGATGAAAGCGCCATACAGTAGGCATATCTTTGCTATCATTATCAAAGTGAGCTAGCTGTGAATAAAGTCTAAAATCAGAGTTTCTCCATATATTGTTTTTATAGTAATTAAGCTCAATTTGAGGAAATACACGATAAGGTTTTGTTCCATCCTTATCAAAGGTCTGGAATTTTTTTGCTGCAATAGAAATATTGTAGGTTGGTTGATAATAACCTAGTTTAAAGTTTTGAGTTGCATAACCACTTGTACTTTGTCCATAAGGAGATGCAAAGTCAGAGAAATAGCGTCGATCACTTACTTTGGTATAATCCATACTTAAACGCCAGTCTGATAGAAAACTCATACTGTGTCTCCAATGGAGAAGATGGCGAGACTGATCACGCTTATCCCAATATTGATAACGATCCTTTTTCATATATTCAGCTGCAATGGTTCCTATTCCTAAATTTGTTAAATAACGAAATTCAGAGTTAAGTTGCCAACCACGATGAGAATAATAAGTTGGTGTAAATGTTGCATCCATATTTGGAGCAATGTTCCAGTAAATAGGCTGGGAATAGGTAAAACCATTGTTACTTGAATGGCTATAACTCGGTGTAAGTAAACCAGAACGACGACGATCTCCAAGAGGAAATTGTAAATAAGGCGTATAAAACACAGGGACACCCAAAACTTTTAGTTTTGCATGCCACATTTCAGCATATTCTTCGTCAATATATTGAATCATTTCACTGGCATTAATTTGCCACGAGTTATCATTAGGCAAGCAGGAGGTGTAAGTTGCATTTTTAAGGATACGAGTTTTATTGTGTAAGGAAGTACTTTCTGCTGTACCACGCCCTTGACGATCGACTAACTGGTAATGGATATTAGATAGCATTGCATCTTTACTGGATAAATTCATTGATGCATTTCGTCCTGTGACTCGAATTGTTTCATCACTATAGTCAAATTTGCCTTTTAGTTTAGCGTAATGACCTATTTTTTCATTTTTTTCAACGGTCATTTGAGGCGTAACAATGCTTCTATTTCCTTGTTTTAGAACAACACTACCAGAATAAATAGCATTTTTTAGTTGATTAATTGCAGCAGTATTAGATTCAATATGAACAGGTAGAGCAGTCTGCTCTCCTTTGATAGTTTCACCACTAAAGTGAGGAATATTTGATAAACATTGTGTTTTAAGATCTGCATTAGCGGAGCTACTATAGCACACACTCATAACAGCAAGAGAAATTAAAGTATAATGGTAATGCTTCATAATGTAATTCTGATCCTAAATAATTCTATAAAATGGTTGTTTTGTTGTTTGGTATCTTGAATGAATATAAATATAGCGACAACTTTTAGTAAGTAATATTTTTAATGTTTTTAATTTTGTATTCCACACAACGCCTCTCCTTAAAAAGCTTCCATTTCTATGAGTAATTGGCGGAGTTCAAGTTTAATATTTTCTTGATGTTCTATTTCAGCTGCTTCACGTTTTAAATCTAATTTTATTCGTTGATTTCGAGGCATATTATTACGTTCCTCCAAAATTGGCATATCTTCGACGACTTTGAATAGCGCCCACATCGCAGGAAATGTAGCTAATTTAGGATGTCCTAACACGTCTAGCAGTGGCTTTAGACGACGCACCCCTTCTGATAAATTACATTGTTCAGCGAGCATAGAGCGAGCAATAATATCAATACTATTAGTAATATTTAAATAACGCTCTTTTTTTGCATTTTGAATAAATTTTGTTTGTTTATGTAATTTAAGCAATAATGACAACGCATAAATACCCAAAGCCAAAATAATGAGTAAAGCAAGTACACCCAAAAAGAACCTAATCATAATTGATTCCTAACGAAAATTATTCAAATTTGCCGTTTCAAATTGACGAAGTAGTTCATTATCATCGATATCGTCTGTAATAATACCCAGTTCAGTCATTAGTTCATCAACACGATCTAAACATTCATTCACAAATTTTTGATCTTCAACAGAAAGGGTTTTTCCATTTTCGATATCATCAAGTAGCTGATTTAAACATTCGTTATTTTCCAATTGCGCTAATTCTTTTTCTGGAGAAAGCACCCTTTTTTCTTGCATCTCTTTTTTCATTGGAGGAATTATTTCACCTTTTTCTGGCTTATTCACAAATTCAACCATTAAAGGTACTTTTTTACGGCTACCAATACGAGGATCTTTTTTCGTTTGTTGAGGGGTAACTTTTTGTTCTGATACATTATGACGAGAACCAGAGGCTAAGCCTTTATGTTTCTTTTTTTTCTTATCAAGACGGGCTTGTATATCTAATTCATAGCGAGTGATTTTACGTTTGCCTATTTTTGCAGTATTAATAGGTGTTTTATCCGCCTTTCTTGCTGGCATAATATCGCTAATTTTACGTGTTTTTTTCTTATGAGCCATAGTTATTTCTGAATGATTATTCGATTTTAAAAATTAATTGTCGATTATAGCATATCAAAAAGAAATAAAGAAAAATAAAGCGGTACGATTTGAACAAAATTTTGCAAATTTATACCAAAATCTTACCGCTTAAGAGGTATTCTTATTTTGTTTTCTATGTCTTAGGTTACATAAACCAACCCGTTGTGGTAACAGTCTTTTTATCAAAGAATTTGATCATACCGACAACAACACGGAAGATGTACCATATTCCAATGATAAATAGCAGGATAATTCCAATACCGATAAAGGATAGAATCAACCCTAAGATACCACCAATAAAGGCCACAAAGAAAGTACGAATTAAGTAAGTAATATGTGATTCATAAAAGGTTCCTTTCATCTCATCACGTTTTACATAAGCAATGATAGCACCAACAAGAGTAGGTATACCGCCAAAAAGTATACTTGCTGCAAATAAAATATAGATAGCTAACATCCAATTTTTTTGAGATTGATTTGTTGAAACTAAATCTGTTGTATTTTGTTCAAGATCAGTCATTTTTCTTTCCTTTTTTATAACAATAATAAAAATCCCTTCAACTTATTTGGTTAAAGGGACGCTGTTTAATTAAAAATTCGCATTTCGTGGTGCACGTGGGAATGGGATAACATCACGAATATTCTGTAAACCTGTTACATAAACGATTAAACGCTCAAACCCTAACCCAAAGCCTGAATGAGGTACTGAACCGTATTTACGTAAGTCACGGTACCACCAGTAATCTTCTGGATTGAGCCCCATTTCTGCCATACGAGCATCCAGTATTTCTAAACGATCTTCACGTTGAGAACCACCTATGATTTCACCAATTCCTGGAGCCAAAACATCCATTGCAGCAACGGTTTTACCGTCATCATTTAAACGCATATAGAAAGCTTTAATATCTTTTGGATAGTTTTTCACCACCACTGGCGATTTAAAGTGTTCTTCTGCTAAATAGCGTTCGTGTTCTGATGAAAGATCAATTCCCCATTCAACGGCAAATTCAAATTTTTTGCCTGATTTCAATAATACATCAATTGCATCAGTGTAATCAATTTGAGCAAAATCAGAATTGACAAAACTTTCTAAACGTTCAATAACGCTTTTATCAATGTGTTTAGCGAAGAATTGTAAATCATCAGCACGTTCTGTTAAAACGGCGTTAAATACATATTTCAACATTCTTTCTGCAAGGGCTGCATTGTCTGCTAAATTAGCAAAAGCCACTTCAGGTTCCACCATCCAAAATTCAGCGAGATGACGTGTGGTATTTGAGTTTTCCGCACGGAATGTTGGACCAAAAGTATACACTTTACTTAATGCACAAGCGTAGGTTTCAGCATTTAATTGACCAGATACCGTTAAAAATGCTTCTTTACCAAAAAAATCTTCATTAAAGTCAATCTCACCTTTTTCTGTACGAGGTAAGTTTTCTAAGTCTAAGGTAGAAATACGGAACATTTCGCCCGCACCTTCGGTGTCAGACGCTGTGATTAATGGTGTTGCCACCCAGTAAAAACCTTCTTCGTGGAAGAAACGATGGATGGCTTGTGCTAAACAGTGGCGAACACGAGTCACCGCACCAATTAAATTTGTACGAGGACGTAAGTGGGCAACTTCACGTAAATACTCCATAGAGTGACGTTTTGCTGCCATTGGGTAAGTATCAGGATCTTCAACCCAGCCCACCACTTTAACTTGTGTTGCGTGAAGTTCGACAGCTTGCCCTTTTGCAGGTGATTCAACAACCGTCCCAGTTACCTCGACAGAGCAACCTGCGGTAAGTTTTAATACTTCTTGTTGATAATTTTCAATATCGTTATTGACGATAGCTTGAATAGGATCAAAACAAGACCCATCATAGACCGCAAGGAAAGATAATCCTGCTTTAGAATCACGGCGAGTACGTACCCAACCACGAACAGTAATTGTTTTACCAACGGTAATTTTTTCTGATAACACATCCGAAATAGAAGAAAATTGTGACATTATTACCTCAATATATTTTAATTATTTTGTTAGTTTAAATGGAAAATTGGAATATGGCATACCATTTACTTTTATAGTTAAACTATAACTTCCCAAAGGATCTTCCTCTGAAAAATACCAGCAGTTATTATCAATAGAACCGTCTTTAGCACTCTTTCTTTTTGTAAGCATAGTATGTTTTGTTTTATTGCTATTTGTTATTGTTGTACTGGTTCCATTATCAAAATAGCCATTTGGAGGAGAGGTAAACTCTTCCACAATATCATAGCCAGTATTAGCTTCAAGATTATTGATATTCCAACATAAATGTGTTTTTTTATCTGAAACAGAGATAGTATTTGTATCTGAAGAATGATTAATATGTATGTTTACATTAGGCTCTGCAAAACTCGTTTGCGTACTAAATAATAAAATAGCACTTGTTATAACTGCTGCTAAGTTTAATTTTTTCATAGTCATTTCCGTTATAGTTAAATTTATTTGCGAGATTGTTCACGTAACTGTTTTGCAACGAGATTAATTGCCTCTCCGTGTGCCATTCCCTGCTGTACAAGTTGTTGAATTTTTTCAACAGCTTGCTGCTGTTGTTCGTGAGTTAACTCAAGCTGAGTATCATTATACATCTTTTCTTTCCTATTTTTCTAGTATTACCAACTTCCACCAGCACCACCGCCACCAGAACTTCCTCCGCCGAAGCCACCGCCTCCGCCAAAGCCACCGCTTCCAAAACCACTACTACCCCCACCAAATCTACCAGAATGATGAGACATTGAGCCAATCCCCCCTAGTGAACTTGGACTAACGTAGCGACTTTTACGCCCAACACTATTAAAAATAACAAATAACAGGAATGCAACGCCTAAAAAAATAAAGAAACCATCAAAAGGATCGGCTTTCTCTTTTTCTGATTCTAGTGGTTTATATTCTCCCTTTGTAGCTTGAATAATGGCAGATAAGCCACTTGCAATACCTTCTGCATATTTGTTCTGTTTAAAAAAGGGAACAATATTATGGCGAATAATAGTCGAAGCAATAGCATCAGGCAAAGCACCTTCTAAGCCTCTACCTGTTGCAATAAAAAGTTTATGATCATTTTTGGCAATCAGTAATAATACGCCATTATTTTCTTTTTGGCGTCCAATTCCCCATTTATTAAATAAATTAAAGCTATAACTAGAAACGTCTTCTCCCTCAGTAGACGGAATAATTACAACTGCAATTTGTGAACTGGTTTGTTGTCCATAATTTACAAGTGCTGTTTCTAATTGTTGTTGTTCCGATTGGGTTAATGTTTTGGTGTAATCAGAGACATATTGAAAAGGTTTAGGCACATCAGGGTAATTTGCTTGAGCAGATAAACTGATAAAAAGAGCAAAGATAATGCCAATATGTAATAAAATACGCTTTATCATTTTATAATGACCCCATTTGAAAGTTCATCAATATCATCAGTTTGAATTGGGTAATATTTTACGAGTTGAGTTTCCACTTCTTTAATCCCATTGCAAATTGCTTGGGTAAAGTTACCGCGTTGACATTGCTGTTTCATTGCATCATACACTGCTTGCCAAAACTCATCACCGACTTTCTGATGAATACCTTTGTCACCAATTACTGCCACATAATGTGGTTTAAACGATAAATAGATTAACACCGCATTGTGTTGTGCCGTTTGATACATTTCTAATTCATTAAACAGTTGTTCAGCACGCTCAATCGCAGAATGGGTTTTCGCTTTACGTTCCACCACAACCCGTAATTCAGCGGAGGTGTGTTGTTCTAAATGAGCAATGGCTTGTTCAATTTGTTGTGTATCAACAGGTAATTTTTTACTAAAAAAAGAAAAGAGTTTCATCGTGTTACCATTGGTATAAATGACATCAAGCGGTTAGATTTTTACAAAATCTTGCAAATTTTTCATCAGATCTTACCGCTTGCTAAGTCAATCATTTTAATTAAAGTTTACCGTTGGGGCATTTTCCGCACCTGCACTTGCTTTAAATTGTGGTTTTGATTGAAAACCAAATAAAGCTGCAAACAATTTAGTTGGGAATTGACGTACTTTTTTATTATATTCTTTTACGGCATTATTAAAGTTATTACGTTCAACATTAATTCGGTTTTCCGTACCTTCAAGTTGAGCTTGTAAATTTAAAAATCCTTCGTGTGCTTTTAATTCAGGGTATCTTTCTACACTGACTAATAAACGAGCTAATGCTGAGTTTACGCCTTGTTGAGCTTGTTGGAATTTTTCCATCTGCTCTGGTGTTGCTTTGCTTGGGTCGATAGTAGTTTGCGTTGCTTTCGCACGAGCTTCAATCACTGCACTTAAGGTCTCTTTTTCAAAATTAGCTTGCCCTTTGACGGTATTCACTAAATTAGGAATTAAGTCTGCACGGCGTTGATAAGCTGACTCCACATTTCCCCAAACAGAATTGATATCTTCTTCTGCTGTAACTAAACCGTTATAACTATTTTTTAAGGTAAAACCCCCCAAAACAGTGATAACGACTAAGCCGATTAAAATCCACTTTTTCATAAATTAAACTCCCAATATATAGAAAATACATAGAAAAAAAGCGAGCATTTAACCGCTCGCTTCGTATTAAGTTTTGAAATTAACGACGTAAACCTAAACGTGCGATAGTGTCTGCATAACGATTTAGATCCGTACGTTTTAAGTAATCTAAAAGTTTACGACGACGTGAAACCATTTTCAATAGACCACGACGACCGTGATGGTCTTTTTTGTGTTCTTTAAAGTGATTTTGTAAATGGTTAATTTGAGCAGTTAAAAGAGCGATTTGAACTTCAGATGAACCAGTATCTTTTTCATCACGACCAAATTCAGCAACGATTTTTGCTTTTGCTTCTGCACTTAGAGACATATTTTTACTCCTAAAATAAGTAAGTTAAAATTCATCAATAGCCGATCTCTAATTCAGCTATGACACGGAATGGCTAATTCTAAAGAGAATGTATGAAAAAAGCAAATAATAAAAAGAGCAACACCTCAATTTAGAGTAAAATTTTAGCAATTAATGTCAGTTTAGAGTATAAATGAATGTTTCTTGAAAGGGAAAGATGAGTTTTGATACAACAAAGAGTAATGAAGACAGGGCATCCCTTCTTTTACAATATATTTATATATCAATGCATTATGTGAGTAATTGATAAAATGTAGCGGTTACATCCAGTTCAAAATTTACAAGTATTATACCTAGCTTTTCTTAATATTATTTACATAATAATTATTAATTTCTAAAAATCAATAGGTAAAAGTTTACGATTACCTTGATAATAAAGGATATGCTTAACTAGTTCTTGTTGTGGTTTTATTTTTTTGTAGTAGAATGTCGTGATTGGAAAGTTTGTTTGTATGAAATGTAAACAAATAAAGTTTAATGTGAAAGAGTAAAATTAGAGAAGTTTGTTAATGATGAAAAAAATATTGATTACAGGCGGTGCAGGATTTATTGGTTCCAATTTAGTAGAACATTTTATAAACAAAGGTCATACAATAACAGTATTAGATAATTTTTCAACAGGCTATGAGCACAATATTGAGTTGTTTTTTGAGCATCCTAATTTTATTTTGATTAAGGGCGATATCAGAGATTTAGAAACTTGTAAAAAGGCGTGTAGTGGTCAGGATTATGTTTTACATCAGGCTGCTTTGGGTTCTGTACCTCGCTCTATTGAAGATCCAATTACAAGCAATGAAACGAATGTATCAGGTTTTTTGAATATGTTAGTTGCTGCAAGAGATGAAAAAATAAAACGCTTTGTTTATGCAGCAAGCTCATCAACTTATGGTGATTCTAAATCGTTGCCAAAAGTGGAAGATATTATTGGAAAACCTTTATCCCCTTATGCCATTACCAAATATGTAAATGAATTATATGCTGATGTGTTTTCTAAAACTTACGGTTTAGAATGTATAGGTTTACGCTATTTTAATGTTTTTGGAAGAAAACAAAATCCAAATGGAGCGTATGCTGCGGTTATTCCAAAATTTGTTATTCAGTTAATGAATTATGAAAGTCCTGTGATTAATGGAGATGGTACTTATTCACGAGATTTTACATATATTGATAATGTCATTCAAATGAATGAACGAGCGATGCTATCAGAGAATAAGGATGCAGTTAATACGATATACAATACGGCAGTTGGAGATAGAACAACTATTAAACAAATGGCAGAATTATTAAAAGAATATTTGTCTGAATTTGATAGTAAGATTGCTGATGTGGAGATTAAATATGGACCAAATAGAGCAGGGGATATCCCACATTCATTGGCGTCTATTGATAAAGCAAAAGAATTATTAGATTACCAACCAACACACGAGTTTGCTAAAGGCTTGAAAGAGGCTGTGGCTTGGTATTGGAAAAATTTAGAAAAATAAGAGATTAAAATGAAACATAAAATAGCAGTAATCGGTTTAGGTTATGTAGGATTACCTTTGGCAAGACTATTTGCCACAAAATATCCAACAGTTGGTTTTGATATTAACAAACCAAGGGTAGAAGAATTAAATAATGGACATGACGATACTTTGGAGGTATCTGATGAGTTGTTACAATCGGCATTAGTGCAAGAAAATCCATTTAAGAATGGTGTAAATGGATTGTATTGTTCGGCTGATTTAGAAGATATTAAAGGTGCTAATATTTTTGTAATCACTGTTCCAACGCCTGTTGATAAAAATAATCGTCCTGTTTTAACGCCGTTGGTTAAAGCGAGTGAAAGTGTCGGTAAGGTTTTGAAAGAAGGTGATATTGTTATCTATGAATCAACTGTTTACCCAGGTGCAACAGAAGAAGAATGTATTCCTGTGTTAGAAAGAGTTTCTGGAATGAAATTTAATGAAGATTTTTATGCAGGTTATTCTCCTGAAAGAATTAATCCAGGAGATAAAGAGCATACGGTTGAAAAAATATTAAAAGTAACTTCTGGTTCTACTCCAGAGATTGGAAAAATTGTTGATGATATTTATAAATCAGTAATTATTGCAGGAACACATTTAGCACCAACTATAAAAGTGGCTGAAGCGGCGAAAGTTATTGAAAACTCACAAAGAGATATTAATATCGCTTTTGTCAATGAATTGGCAAAAATATTCAATTTAATGGATATTGATACTCACGCAGTATTGGACGCTGCGGGTACAAAATGGAACTTCTTACCATTTAAACCAGGTTTAGTTGGAGGGCATTGTATCGGTGTTGATCCATTCTATTTAGCACAAAAAGCACAAGAATATGGTTACCACCCAGAAATTATTTTAGCAGGAAGACGCTTAAATGATTCTATGGGTAAATACGTTGCTGAGCAAGTAGTAAAAGCAATGATAAAAAAAGATATTGCTGTAAATAATGCGAAAGTTTTGATGCTTGGAATAACTTTTAAAGAAAACTGTCCAGATGTGAGAAATACAAAAATTGTAGATGTAATTTCAGCATTGGAAGATTTTGGAGTAAAAGTAACGACTTACGATCCTTGGGCAAATTCAGAAGAGGTAAAACACGAATACGGAATTGCAAGTACGCAAAAACTACCTAATAAGAAGTTTAGCGCTATTGTTTTAGGAGTTGCTCATAAAGAATTTAAAGATTTAGATTTATTTGCTTTAAAGGAAAATAAAGCTATAGTTTATGATGTGAAGGGTATTTTGAGAGAGAGTGACTCTAGGTTATAATGCAAAGAATAAAAAGTATATTCGCAAATAAAGATTATAAATCTTTAATAGAAAATCTTTTATCATTAGGTTTCCTACAATTTGCTAATTTGTTATTACCTCTACTTGTTTTACCTTATATGATAAAAACCGTAGGTTTTGATTATTATGGACAAATAGTTGTTTCAGCATCGTTAATAAAATATTTTCATTCACTTACCTTATATAGTTTTGGTATTACAGCAACAAGAGATATTGCAATACATAAGCATAGTAAATCAAAATTAAATTTCATTTTTAGCCAAGTAATGATTACAAAGTTAATATTCTTATTAGTTGCTTTAATTCTTATTACTTTGATTGCTTTGTTTGTACCTGTATTTTCAACATACAAAACTATTATATTTCTTTCTATGTTAGTATTGATAGGAAATGTATTATTTCCAGATTGGTATTTTCAAGGGATAGAAAAAATGAAATATATTACAATGATTAATGTTTTTATTAAGGTTTTTTTTACCCTTTTTATTTTCTTATTCATAAAAGAAAGAGAAGATTATTGGATATATCCTTTGGTTAATAGTTTAGGTTATATTTTTGCAGGAGTATTGGCATTGTATGTTGTTTTTGTAAGGCATAGAATACAATTATTAAAATTAAAACCTATACAAATAAAAACAACTATAACAAATAATTTTCCAATATTTGTAAATGAATTTGTACCTGTCTTATATAATAATACTTCAAGTCTTTTATTAGGTGTTTTTGTGTCAAGTGCTTCGGCAGGGATTTATGATGCTTTGAAAAAAATAGTAGATTTAGCAATTATGCTTTTAAATGTGATTTCAAAAGTATTTTTTCCATTTCTAAATAGAAAAAAAGACTTTTTTTCAAAATATAGAAAGATGTTTTTTCTGTTGGTATTTGTAATCATTGCGTTTATTCTTATGTTTTCACAGCAGATGTTTGCTTATTTCCGGATTGTAAATGAAAATGCGTTTAGTTTGTTGTTTATTTTGTTATTTGGAATTGTAGGAAGTGCCTTTTATTTGATTTATGCAGTTAATTATTTGATTGTTCATAGATTTGATAATTTAGTAATGAAAAATACATTATATGTTTCATTATTGAGTTTTGTTATTTCATTTCCTTTGGTCTATTTTTTAGAACTATTAGGTGCTGTAATTAGTATAACCATATCAAGAGTTGCATTAGGAACAATGATGTATATAACATACTTAAAGGTTAAGAATTATGAATAAAATAATTTATGTTTTTCAATTATTATATGGTTATTTAGTAGCAAAATTTAGTAGAATTTCTTTTGTGGGTACAACAAAATTTTTAGGTAAATTTAGAGTTATTAATAGTGGAAAAATTATTATAGGAAGTGATACGATAATTAATTCTATGAATAGAGGGTATCATATAAATATGCACTCTCCTTGTAAATTGTATTGTATGAATACTTCGGCAGTTATTTCTATTGGTAAAAATTGTAGAATACACGGAACTTCTATAAATGCAGAAAAAAAGGTAGAAATAGGGAATGGTTGTTTAATTGCTGCCAATACTCAAATAATGGATAGTAATGGGCATATTACTGATATGAAAGAACCTAATAATCGTTTACTAAAAAGAGATGAAGCAAAAGAAATTGTAATAGGAAATAATGTATGGATTGGTGCAAATTGTATTATATTAAAAGGTACAAAAATAGGTGATGGTAGTATTATAACAGCGGGTAGTGTTGTAAAAGGTAATATTCCTGCAAAATCTATTTACGGTGGAAATATAGCAACTTTAATAAAGCAATATTAAATAAATTATGAAAATAGCAATACATAAAAGAGAAGGAAGTTTTTCAGATAGATGGATAACTTATTGTAAAGAAAATAATATTTCTTATATAGAAGTTAATTGTCATTTGGGGACTATTTTAGAATTATTACTTTCAGAAAAAGTAACCCACTTAATGTGGCATATTAATCATGCTGATGATATAGATGTACAGGCATTTTCTTATGTGATGAATTCTGCCGATAATATGGGAATTAAAACATTTCCAAATTTTAATGCTCGTTGGCATTTTGATGATAAAATTGCTCAAATGTATTTTTTAACATCATTCAATCAACCACTTGTGCCAAGTTATGTGTTTTTCGACGAAAAAAAAGCATTAGAGACAAGTAGAAGTATAGATTATCCTATCGTTGCAAAATTAAAGCGTGGTGCTGGTGCAACTAATGTTAAACTAATTCATAATTATAATGAAGTAAGTGAATACATAAAAAGAATGTTTAGTATAGGAATTTCTCCACATTCTGCACCATTGGGAAATCTAAAACAAAAAGTACGAATAGCAAAAGCAATTAAATCTCCAAAATTATTAATCAAAAAAGTTTTTGGATATTTTTATAGAGTTATTTCTAAACAGAATAGTCTAGGAAATGAAAAAGGCTACTTTTATTATCAAGATTTCTTACCTAAAAATGATTATGATACTCGTATTGTAGTTGTTGGAGATAAAGCAATAGGTATAGTTAGAACTAATAGAGATAATGATTTTAGAGCATCAGGAAGTGGGAAAATTGTGTATGATATAAATAAAATAGATATAGAAATGATTAATATTGCTTTTAAATTAAAAGAAAAAAGTAAATATGATTGTTTGGGATTTGATTTTGTTTATGATAAAGACAGAAAACCTAAAATTATTGAAATATGTTTTGGATTTTCTATGTTGGCATATGATAAATGTGAAGGTTATTGGGATGAAGAGTTGCATTTTCATAAACAGACGTTGAATTTACAATATGAAATGATAAAAAATTTTATTGCATAGATTTATTTTCGTTTATGGATAAATTATTAGATGTTGGATAAGCAGAAGTAAACAATGAATATTAGTTTAGATTTAGTAGATTATTTGTATAGTGTTGTTATATTTTTTACAACTTTTATTTTTGCGATCATTATAGGTCGTAAATTTAAGTTAAGTTTGAATATGATAGTAGTACTTTTCTTGTGGCATTCTCTATTTTCTATTATTTATTATACTATTTCATTGCTTCCTAATTCTACTTACGATAGTGTAGATTATTATTTAGCATCATCACAAGAGGATTTGGGGGGGGTGAGTGTTGGTACTCAATTTATAAGATATTTTACATCCTTTTTTACCAAAGGATTTGGTTTTTCTTATTTAGGAAATTTTTTATTATACAATATGATCGGGGTAGTTGGTTTTTTTGCATTTGTTGCTTCATTAAAGAAAACTAATGTGTATAAAGTATCAAATTGCAAAAAGTATTTTTTCTATATGTTAATTTTTTTACCATCATTAAGTTTTTGGTCTTCGGCTATTGGAAAAGATGTTTTTTCATTTATGGCTATTGGTTTGTCAATATACTCAATGATTGATAAACCTAAATATTTTCTGTTTTCCATTTCTGTGTTATTTATGTTTTTAGTAAGACCCCATGTTGCTATGATAATGTTGGTAGCAATGATGTTATCCGTTATGGTCTATTCAAAAACGAAGTTTTATATAAAATTTTCTTTTGTTGCAATAGGTTTAGTAGTTGCTTTTGTTGCCATTCCTTTTGCAATACAATATGTAGGTATACAAGGAGATATTAGTTATTCAAGAGTGATTGAATATATACAATATAGGCAAACTTTAAATCAACAAGGAGGCAGTAGCCTTAATATTAGTTCTATATCATTACCTATGCAATTAATAACTTATGTTTTAAGACCTTTTCCATTTGAGGCACATAATTCTTTTGCTTTGTTTACTAGTTTAGAGAATGTTTTTTTGTTACTAATATTTATTAAAGGAATCGCTTTATTTTTGAAAAAATCGAAATCAACAATAAGATATAATTATGTTTATATGTTGTCTTTTTCAATTGTTTCTTGGGTATTATTAGCAACAACAACAGCTAATTTAGGATTGGCATCAAGACAAAAATGGATGTTTGTACCTGTAATATGTTTTTTGATTTTTGCAAAATGGCAGAAAAGAGATAGCAAACATGATAACGAATAAAAAAACTTATTTCCTTATATCTGACCAATTAGGCGGTGCAGAACAATTATTATTTCAATTAGCTAAAAATGATTTAAATAACAGTAAGGTCTGTTTTTTTAAATCAAAAAGTACAGATGTTTGGGAAAATGAAAGTATAAAAACTTATTATTGTAATAATAGTATTACAAATTTTATAAAGTTTTGCAGTAAAGAAAAATTTGATGTTGTTTTTTCAACACATTTGATGATAAATGCTCTTTTAGGTTTTTTGAGAGCATTGGGGATTTTGAAAACCAGTAAATTAGTTTGTAGAGAATCTACTTCTGTTTTTGACCGTTATAGTGGAAGAAAACTTTTGAAATATAAAATTGCTTATTGGTTAGGATATCGAAAAATTGATTTATTGATTACCCAATCTGATTTAATGAAAGAAATTTTATTACAAAATATTCCTTATTTATCTAATAGAATGCAGGTTGGAACAATTCCTAATTTATTTACTTTGCCAAGTGATGAAATTCTTAATGAAGATATTGAAGTAAAAGAAAATGTTATCGTAGGAGCAGGGCGATTAATTCCTGAAAAGGGTTTTGATATTTTAATAGAGGTTTTTGCTGAACTTGTAAAAAAATATCCCAAAATGAATTTGGTAATTTTAGGAGAAGGTGATGAAAGAGAAAAATTAGAAGGTCTTATTAAAGAATTAGATTTGTTTGAAAGTGTACATTTATTAGGTTTTGTAAAAAATGTATATCCCTATTTTAGACAAGCAAAAGTGTGTGTTGTATCATCAAGAAAAGAAGGTTTTCCTAATGTATTATTACAAATGATGTTGCAAAATGAAAGAGTTGTTTCTACACGTTGTGCAGGAGGAATTGATAAAATAAAAGGTGTTGAAATTTGTAAAGCAAATGATAAAAATGAATTATATAGTGCGATAGAACATACTATATCTAAATCAATAACAAATGAAAGATTGTTATTTGATAAGGAATTAGAAAAAAGAAGTATTGATGTCTTTATTCATTCAATAAATAAAAAATTAGGAAAGAAATGAAAGTAAAATATTTAGTCAGATTAGATGATGCTTGTCCTACAATGGATTGGCAAAAGTGGCAAAGATTTGAGAAAATTCTTGATGAAGCAAATATAAAGCCATTGGTAGGTGTTATTCCTAATAATCAGGATAAAATGCAGATGAAAGATGATGCTAATCCTAATTTTTGGAATGTGGTAAAAGAATGGGAAAATAAAGATTGGGCTATTGCTTTACACGGAAATAATCATACGTATTGTATGTTAAGAAAAAATAAAGGATTAAATCCTATTAATTCATTTTCAGAGTTTGTCGGGAAGTCATTAAAAGAGCAAAAAGAAATTATAAAAGAATCGTGGGAAACTTTTTTATCTAATGGAATTGAACCAAAGTATTTTTTTGCACCTGGACATTCTTTTGATGAAAATACATTAAAAGCAATGAAAGAAGAAACAAACATTCGTATTGTTAGTGATATGATAGCAAGTAAACCATATTTTGAACAGGGTTTTACTTTTATTCCTTGTCAAATGGGGAGTTTTAGAAAAATAAAATTACCAGGCTATTATACGGCTTGTTTTCATCCGAATGAAATGAATGATAATGCTTTTAATAAAGTAGAAAAATTTATTAGTGAAAATAGAGAAGATTTCATCAATTTTGGAGAGTTAAATTTGAAGAGTTTGTCTAGTTTATCATTGTATGATAGGTTTTTAAGAGTGTTGTATTTTACAATGCGTAGGTTAAAAAAAGTATTAAAGTAAATGAAAAAGAAACTTTTAATAGTAGTAAATGTAGATTGGTTTTTTATTTCCCATAGGCTTTGTATAGTTGAAGAAGCAGTGAAGCAAGATTGGGATGTCTATGTAGCTTGTGCAGATACAGGACGAAGTAAGGAAATTATAGATAACGGTATTAATTACATTAATTTACCACTTTCTCGTTCAGGGATGAATCCTTTTCAAGAGTTAAAAACACTTATCAGTCTATTCAAAATATATAAAAAAATACAACCAGATGTTGTTCATCAAGTTACAATGAAACCTGTTGTTTATGGCTCGGTAGTAGCAAAGATATTGAAAATAAAAAATGTTGTAAATGCTATTAGTGGCTTGGGGTATAATTTTACAAGTAAGAGAAAATCATTTACCGCCAAGTCTATTATTAGATTGATGAAATATGGTTTTAAAAGAGAGAATTTGACTATTATATTTCAAAATAGTGATGATGAGAGAGAGTTAAAAAAACTTGGAGCTGTATATGAAAAAAATAAAATTGTAAGAATAAAAGGTTCAGGGGTTGATTTAGATACATTTTTGTATAGTGATTTTCCGACTTTTAATAGAATAAAAATACTTTTTCCTGCAAGAATGTTGTGGGATAAGGGCGTAAAAGAATTAAAAGAAGCAACTGATTTGTTAAAATTAAAGTATCAATATAAAATTCAATTTATTTTATGTGGTTTGGCAGATACCGAAAATAAAGCAGGGGTTACGGAAGAATATATGAATAATTGGCAAGATGGGGATTATGTAAAATGGATTGGTTATCATCAAGATATGGTTCAGATTTATAAAGATTCTCATATTGTAGTTTTGCCTTCCTATAGAGAGGGAATGCCAAAATCTTTATTGGAGGCTTGTGCCATTGGAAGACCTATTGTTACGACTAATGCAACAGGTTGTGATGAGTGTGTTGAAGATGGAGAAAATGGCTTTAAGGTATCGGTTAGTTCATCAAAAGAATTAGCAGAAGCTATAGAGAAACTAGTTAATAATGAACAGCTGATAAAAAGTATGGCAATAAAATCAAGAAAAAAAGCAGAAAAAGAATTTGATGTTAAAAATGTTATTGCGAAACATATAGAAATTTATAATAAAGGTTTAGAATGAAAATAGTAATAACAGGAGCATCGGGTTTTGTAGGAAGTAACCTTTCTGCTGATTTAGGAGATAAAGGTAATAAAATTGAAAAAGTATCATTGCGAAATGAAAATTTTACTTTTGATAAAGGCGCAGATGTAATTATTCATTTAGCAGGTAAGGCGCATGATACTTCCAATACAAGTGAAGAGAATGAATACTTTAAAGTTAATACGGATTTAACAATAAAAGTATTTGATGAATTTTTAAATTCAGATATAAAAGATTTTTTCTTGTTTAGTAGTGTGAAGGCTGCTACTGATGGTGTTGAAGGACTTTTACGTGAAGATTATATAGCAACTCCTAAAACGCCTTATGGGAAATCAAAGTTGAAGGCGGAAGAATATTTATTATCGAAAGAGTTACCACAAGGAAAGCGTTTGTTTATTATTCGTCCTACGATGATTCATGGTGAGGGAAATAAAGGAAACCTAAATTTATTATATAAAATAGTAAATAAGGGAATTCCTTGGCCATTGACATCATTTAAAAATGAACGTTCTTTTTTATCTATGGATAATCTTAACTATGTAATAAGTGAGATGTTAAATAATAAAGAAATTGCATCAGGAATTTATCATTTAGCAGATGATGAAACTATTTCTACCAATCAACTAATAAAGATTATTGCTAATACATCAGGAAAAAAAACTCGTTTATGGAAAATTCCTGTTAATTTAATTAAATTTGTTGCGAAAATCGGGGATAGATTAGGATTACCATTAAACTCGGAAAGATTGCAAAAGCTAACTGAAAATTATGCTGTTTCTAACAAAAAAATAAAAACAGCATTAGCAATAGAAAAATTACCTTTAACTGCAGAAGAGGGTCTAATAAAAACAATTAAATCTTTTAAGGAATAAATTATGACACGAGTACTTGATTTTGTATTTTCGTTTTTTGGCATCTTATTTTTACTTCCAGTAGGAATAATATTATATATTATTGGGTTATTTGATACAGGTTCACCCATTTTTATTCAAGAACGAGTTGGAAAAAATAAAAAGCCTTTTAATCTAATAAAGTTTAGAACAATGTCTCTTGAAACAGAATCTGTTGCATCACACTTGGCAAGTACTTCGTCTATTACTAAGTTTGGCAGTTTTTTAAGACGAACAAAATTAGATGAGTTACCACAATTGTTGAATGTGTTAAAAGGAGATATGAGTTTGGTAGGACCTCGTCCAAACTTATTTAACCAAAAAGAGCTTATTGAAGAAAGAGATAAATTGGGTGTTTATAGTGTTGTTCCTGGAATAACAGGGTTATCTCAAATTAATGAAATAGATATGTCTACGCCTCAAAAATTAGCAGAAAAAGATGCTGAAATGATTGCAAATTATAATCTTAAAAATTATTTTTGGTATATATTTGCAACTGTAGGAGGTAAAGGACAGGGTGATAGAGTGAAAAAACAATGATAAATATCTTACTAAACCTCCCTCGTTGGAGTAAAAAATTAATTTTTGTATTACATGACATAATCTTAATATTTTGTGCTTTTTGGGTATCTTTGGCTTTGCGTGTACCGATTAAAGCAGAGTGGAAAGATGTTATTAACTGGGAAATTTTAGTTAGTACTATTATTATTAGTATTTTTATTTTTGCTCGCTTGGGACTGTATCGTGCTGTAATGCGATATGCTGGTGGCAAGATTATCAATATTGTTTTTTGGGGTAGCTTTTCTTCTGTTTTGGTGATGCTAACAATAGCATTTTACTGGAGAGTTCCATTTCCTCGTAGTGTACCAATTATGTACTTTTTATTGGTGCTTGTTCTAATGATTGGCTCTCGTTTTACGATAAAAGGGTTGTTGCAAACTAAAAATCATGGTTTAAATCATCCTGTTGTTATTTATGGTGCAGGAGAGTCAGGACGACAGTTATTATTATCAATAAAACAAGTTCAATCCTATTATCCAGTTGCTTTTGTAGATGATGATATTCGTTTACAGGGTTCGGTTATTTTCAATAAACAAGTATATGCTCCTGTAAAATTATCTGAGTTAATTAAAACTTATCAAGTTGAATCAATACTGCTTGCAATGCCAAGTGCAACAAAAGCAGAACAAAGAGCCATTCTTCAAAAGATAGAGCATTTGCCTTGTAAGGTGCTTACAATGCCTGGATTGAAAGATTTAGTAGAAGGGAAAATAAGTGTAAGTTCTCTTAAAAAAGTATCTATTATGGATTTATTGGGGCGTGATGCCGTTGCTCCTATTCCTGAGTTAATGTCAAAGAATATTAGAGATAAGATAGTAATGGTAACAGGTGCAGGAGGCTCTATAGGCTCTGAACTGTGTCGTCAAATTATTCAACAATTACCCCGAAAACTTGTTTTATTTGAATTATCAGAATTTTCTTTGTATAGCATTGAAAAAGAGTTATCAGAGTATATTACTCAGAATAATTTGGATATTAAGATCATCCCTGCAATGGGATCTGTGCAACATCAGAATCGATTAACTAAGTTAATGAAGCAGTTTCAGGTTGAAACCGTTTATCATGCAGCAGCATATAAGCACGTACCTTTGGTGGAGTATAATACTATTGAAGGGGTTCGTAATAATATTTTTGGCACGTTGCACTGTGCTCAAGCGGCAATAAATGCAGAGGTTGAAACTTTTGTTTTAATTTCAACAGATAAAGCAGTGCGCCCTACTAATACAATGGGAACGACCAAGCGTATGGCTGAATTAGTGTTACAAGCGCTAGCTGATAAAAAAGATCATAGTACACGTTTTTGTATGGTGCGATTTGGTAATGTACTTGGTTCTTCAGGCTCTGTTATTCCGTTGTTTGAAAAACAAATTGCTAGAGGTGGTCCTGTAACTATTACTCATAAAGATATAACGCGTTTTTTTATGACAATTCCAGAAGCTGCGCAACTTGTTATTCAAGCTGGAGCAATGGGTAAAGGAGGCGATGTATTCTTATTGGATATGGGAGAGTCGGTCAAAATTATAGATTTGGCTCGTCAAATGATTCATTTAAGTGGCTTTACGCCAAAAGATGAATATTCTCCTAATGGTGATATTGAAATCAAAGTAACAGGATTACGCCCTGGAGAGAAGTTATATGAAGAATTACTTATTGGCGATAATGCTAAGAGTACTAATCATTCAAGAATTATGACTACGAAAGAAAAAATGTTGAGTTGGGAAGAGTTAGAAGTCATTTTATTAAAATTAGAGGAGGCTTGTAAATCATTTGAACCAACTAAAATTAGAGAATTATTATTAGCCGCGCCAACAGATTTTAACCCAACGGATCCTGTGTGTGATATCTTACGTAATTGAGGAATAGCTCATTTGGAGTGAGGAAAACTCATTGGTTCTATCATTAAAAATGCGAGCTCTTATTTGATAAAGTAGCTCGCATTTTTAATCTGTTACTGCTTTTTCTTGTTATACATTACTCTAATGTACCACAAAAACGGTATCCCTCTCCATGAATAGTAATAATAATTTCAGGAGTTGCAGGATGAGCTTCAAAGTGTTTTCTAATTCGACGAATTGTCACATCAACTGTTCTATCATGAGGCTTTAATTCACGCCCTGTCATTGTATAGAGTAAAGTTTCACGAGTTTGGATTTTTCCTGGATTTTCGCAGAAATGTTGTAATAAACGGAATTCACTTCTAGGTAATTTGGTGACTTGTTGATCAGGAGTAATTAGAGTACGACTATTAACATCAAGGGTCCAGCCATTAAAATGATAGCTTTCTACACCAAGATCTTTGTTTTTATCATTATCTTCATTCATTGTTCGATGAAGCAAATTTCTTGCACGGATAGTAAGTTCACGTGGGTTAAATGGCTTAGTGATATAGTCATCCGTACCAATTTCAAGTCCTAAGATACGATCAATTTCGTTATCTCTACCAGTCAAAAATATCAATGCGATATTAGTATTTTCACGCAATTCACGAGCAAGAATAAGCCCATTTTTCCCTGGTAGGTTAATATCCATAATAACTAGATGGATCAGTTGTTGTTTTAATACAGCTGACATTTCATTCCCATTCGTTGCTTCAAAGACATTATATCCTTCTGCTTCAAAAATAGTTTTTAGAGTATTACGAGTAACCGCTTCATCTTCGACAATCAGAATTTGTGGATCTTGCATCTTTATCCTCTTTTTTGATTAAATGTTAAAAATGTTACTTTAATGCTAAGTTTTTTTGATAAAGTAATTGATGTATATTAATTTAAAGTCAAATTTTGTAAATTTCGGGTTAATCCTACAGGGTTTATTTCCTATTATCAATACTAATATGTAAATAATTTCCGTCAACATCTGCTAAACTACGAAATCCAATATTATATATGTCATATTCTTTTTTATGATTCATAGTCTTATAATTAAAATTTTCGTGATGGTGACCATGAAAAATCTTCTTTACCTTCATTTTACGTGCTAGTTGATTAATTACGCCAAAACCTTTTGGATGAGGCTCTGGTGCTTCGTGGCAAATAAGGATATCTGCTTTTTGCTTTTCTAATATTTCAATATCAGAAGGAAAAATGGAGGCTCGATGACGAAGTGAAATACCTCCCCGCCAAATTTTTCCAGGGTTATATTGACAATAATGAATATGATCGAGAAACATTGGTCTATTAGGAGGCATCCAAATATGCCCTCGAAATACACCGCCTAATCCTGCAATTTTAGTACCTTGAATATCTACAACACGTCCATGTAGGTTACGTGTTTTCCAATGACTTCCCCAAATTGCTTCATATGCTTCAATTGTTTTACTATCGTGATTGCCGTGAATAAACCAAATGTCACAATACTGTGCTAATTTATCTAATTCATCACAGCTAGTAAGCTGTAAATCACCTAAGATTACCAATGCAACATTTTCTCTCTCTTTAACAAAAGGGTAGAGATGTTCGTAGCAACCGTGAGGATCTCCAGCAAAAAGTATCATTATTTTTTCTCACTATCAGTTAATGGCAGTGGTGCATCGTTTAAAATTGCTTCCACAATATCTTTTGTTTGATTATAACGCTCTAAATAGCTAGGTGACTGAATTTCAATGTAAGGAACCTGATATTTAATGAGCAATTTTTTTAATAAATTTTGGAATTTTTGACGTTGTTTTTCTGAACCAAGACTACGCAGTCCATCATCAACCCATTTTGTGTTATTAGAGAGTAAAATCACCACATCAAGAGGATATTCTTTAATGACAGAATCTAAAAATGGATGTGCTTTACCTTCATATTGAATACAAAAAGCTTGAGTTGTAATAAAATCCGTATCAATAAAGGCAACCTTATTGGCGTGTCGCATTGCATAATCAATATAATGTTTATGTCCTAATACAATTTGTGGGTAGTCAGAGTATTGCAATGCCTGCTCATTACCACCTAATTCAGAGAAGACATATTCACGACCATATTCCCAAGCAGAAGTAGTATTAAATACGTTAGCAAGTTTACTCACAAGAACACTTTTTCCACTACTTTCTCCCCCTAAAATAGCCACTGTTTTAACGAAGAAGGGACGTACTTCTTTTGGAATAAATTGCCAATATTTAAAAGGATGATTACGTATTTGAGTGGCAGAAATGTTAAATGAACTACGTGTAGGATCAACCAAATGCACATTTAATCCTAAGTATTTTTCGTAAGGGGCTTTATCTTGTGGTTCACTGCAAAAAACCGTCTTTGGCTGAATACCTTTTTGCTCAAAAAGGGTTTTAACTCTCTCTGCCCATCCGCCCCAATCTTCTGGATAAGGAGGAAGTCCATCTTCCACTAAGTGGTGAATAAAAATTTGTTTTTGTTGATATTTAAAGATTTGTTGCATCCAGCGTAGGCGATCTTCATTGGTAGGCATTCGTTTCATTTTACTATTTTGAAACAGTTTTAAATCTCGTTCAGCTTCAGTACAGACAATAATATGAAGCACATCTACTTTACTGAAAGCTTCATAAATCATATTGATATGTCCAGTATGTACAGGATAAAATTTACCAAAAATGACACCAACACGCTGATTTGTATGCTCAGTAATATCTAGTACAGTATGTAATGCTTTTAGTTTAATTGCACTGGGATTTTTAATTTTACCAGTGACGAGCTGATTAAAATAAGCACGGGTAACACCTGCCTTTTCACAAACATCGTTTACTTTTAATTTTAATTGTTTACGTTTTTGTTGAAGATAAGCAAAATTGCTCATAATAATAAGTCCTTAGATTTTTATTAATAAAGCGACGGCTTCACAAGCGATACCCTCACCACGACCAGTAAATCCTAGTTTTTCGGTTGTTGTTGCCTTCACATTGATTTGCATTACATCACATTGCAAATCATCCGCAATACTTTGTCGCATTTGATCGATATAAGGGCGCATTTTAGGGGCTTGTGCGATAATGGTGATATCAACATTCCCCACTTTATAACCACATTGTCGTACTTTTTGATAAGCATCCATCATTAAGCCACGACTGTTAGCATCTTTAAATTGAGGGTCTGTATCTGGAAAAAGTTTGCCAATATCACCCAAAGCAACTGCACCGAGTAGTGCATCAGTGAGTGCGTGTAATGCGACATCACCATCAGAATGAGCGATAAACCCTCTATCATAAGGAATAGTGACGCCTCCGATGATCAAAGGAGAATCACTACCAAAACTATGTACATCAAATCCGTGTCCTATTCTAATCATTCTTCCTTCCTTATGTTGGTATTTGCGTTATTTTTTGCTAAATAAAATTCAGCTAACGCTAAATCTTCAGAATGGGTAATTTTTAGATTATCTGAACGACCCTGTACGAGTAAAGGAGAATAACCTAATAGTTCCATCGCAGAAGCTTCGTCCGTTACTGTTAAGTTTTGTTCAAATGCATTGATTAATGCTTTTTTTAATAATCCAGCATTAAAAAATTGAGGGGTTAAGGCTCGCCATAAGGAGCAACGATCTTCCGTACTAATAATTCTATTTTCTTTATTTGTTCGTTTTATAGTATCTGTTGTAATAGTTGCTAAAATAGCACCATTTTCATCATTAATTTGCAAAATCTTATCAAGATCTGACCGCTTCAAACAAGGTCGAGCCGCATCGTGCACTAGTGCCCAATTAGTATCATCAACAATTTGTAAGGCATTGAAAACAGACTCTGCTCGAGTCTTGCCTCCATATACAATTTGAACTTTATCTGATTTTAAAATAGTAAGATTTGAATAAAATGTATCTTCTGGCGAAACAGCGACAATAACGTTGTGAATTTGAGGATGTTGCAAAAAAGGTTCAATAGAATGTGCTAAAATTGTTTTTCCTTGCAATTGTAAATATTGCTTCGGAATGTCAGCATTCATTCTTGAACCTACTCCAGATGCAGGGATAATCGCAGTAATTTGGCGTAACATTATCTCTCCTTCAAATTAGTTTTTATGTACCACACGATAAAAAACTTCATCTTGCTTAATTTGTTCATATTCCATTCTAGCTCGTTCTTCTAGTGCATCAACGCCATTAGTTAAATCTTCAATCTCGGCAATAATTTTATTATTTCGAGCCGTTAATTGTGCTATTTCAGCATTGAGTTTGGCAACATTGATTTGAGTTCTTCTATGTTCACTCCAACCATTTTTACCAATCCAAAAATAGCTTTGAAAAATCACTAAAAGTAAAGCAAGAAAAGCAATTAACAAACGCATTCTGTATCCTATTATTTGACTTGCATACCTGCAGTCACGCCACTGTCTGCTGAAAGTAAGAATAGATCCGAACCACCTGTTCCCGCTGATAAAATCATCCCTTCTGAGGTACCAAATTTCATTTTACGAGGAGCAAGGTTAGCGACCATAATCACAAAACGTCCTTCTAATTCTTGAGGATTAGAATAGGCGGCTTTAATGCCTGAAATCACTTCACGTTGATGATCCCCTAAATCTAGTTGAAAACGTAATAGTTTTTTAGATTCTTTCACTTCTTCACATTTCAATACTTTCGCCACACGCATATCAATCTTAGCAAAATCATCAATGGTAATTTCAGGTGCGATTGGTTCAATGTTTGCATCTGAACAAGCGGTATGTTCTTGAGCATTTTTTGCAATTTTTTGTGTTGCTTCAAATAATGCCTTAGTCTCTTCAACTACAGCGTCCGTTTGTTTTTGTTCCAAACGAGAGAATAACGCTTTAAAAGGTGAAACTGGATGTGCCAATAATGGTGTTGCAATATTGTTCCACGTTAATTCTGTTTGTAAGAAGGCTTCTGATTTTTCAGCAAGTACTGGCATTACTGGTTTTAAGTAGGTCATTAAAACACGGAATAACTGAATACCCATAGAACAAATATTGTGTAACTCCTCCTCTTTGCCTTCTTCTTTGGCTAAGAGCCAAGGAGCTTTTTCGTCCACGTATTTATTTGCTTTATCTGCTAATGCCATAATTTCACGAATCGCTTTGCTGTATTCACGATCTTCATAAAATGCTGCGATTTGCTGCGATTTTTCAGTAAATTCAGCGAAAAGTGCCTCATCATCAAGTTTACTGCTTAATTGATTATCAAAACGTTTTTTGATAAAGCCTGCATTACGAGAGGCTAAATTCACTAATTTATTTACGATATCGCTGTTTACACGCTGTACAAAATCTTCTAAGTTGAAATCTAAATCTTCAATACGATTATGTAATTTGGCTGCATAATAATAGCGTAAACATTCAGGGTCGATATGTTTTAAGTAGGTGCTTGCTTGAATAAATGTCCCACGTGATTTTGACATTTTTTCGCCATTTACGGTTACATAGCCGTGTGTGAAAATATTAGTCGGCTTACGCAATCCCGCACCTTCTAGCATTGCTGGCCAGAATAGACTGTGGAAATAAACAATATCTTTACCAATAAAGTGATAAAGTTCTGCTTCACTGTCTTTATTCCAAAACTCATCAAAATTCACACCTGTACGATCACAATAATTTTTAAACGATGCCATATAACCAATTGGAGCATCTAGCCACACGTAGAAATATTTATCTTCGGTATCAGGAATTTTAAACCCAAAATAAGGGGCGTCACGGCTGATATCCCATTGTTGCAAACCGCTTTCAAACCACTCTTGCATTTTATTGGCAATTTCAGTTTGTAATGAACCTGAACGTGTCCATTCTTTTAACATTTCCTCAAAACTTGGCAAATCAAAGAAAAAGTGTTCTGACTCTTTAGTGATTGGCGTTGCACCTGAAACTGCCGAATGTGGATTAATCAAATCCATAGGACTATAAGTTGCAGAACAAGCTTCACAGTTATCGCCATATTGATCTTCTGCTTTACATTTTGGGCAAGTCCCTTTTACAAAACGATCAGGTAAAAACATCTGTTTTTCAGGATCAAAAAGTTGTGAAATCACTTTAGTTTTAATAAAACCATTTGCTTTTAATTTTTTATAAATTTCACTTGTGATATGACGATTTTCATCGCTATGAGTAGAATGATAATTATCAAAACTAATATTAAAGCCTTCAAAATCAGCCGTATGCCCTATTTTAGCCTGTTCAATTAACTGCTCTGGCGTGATTCCAAGTTTATCAGCGTTTAACATAATTGGGGTACCGTGCGCATCATCAGCACACACAAAATACACTTCATTACCACGCATACGTTGAAAACGCACCCAAATATCCGCTTGAATATGCTCAAGCATATGCCCTAAATGAATCGCCCCATTTGCATAAGGCAAGGCACAAGTCACTAACATTTTACGATTTTGATTTAACATTATTATTCTCAATTAAATTTTGAAAGGAAAACTCGACAATTATAACGGAAATAACCAAAATTTTCTATATTTGTATCAAAGGAAAATGATATTTTTGTAGCGGTACGATACTTTTAAAAATTTGCAAAATAGAGACGACCAAATATCATTAAAAGATTGAATATTTTAATGAAAGGAATACAATTCTTAGTTCTATTTTTACTGATAGGGCATTTATTATGTTTCTATATATTCACGGTTTTTTATCATCATCACAGTCTGCCAAAGCGCAGCAATTAAAGCAGTGGTTATCACAGCAGGGGAGAGCGCAAGAGTGGATTTGTCCTGACTTACCTGCTGATCCTAAACTTGCGATTCAGCTTCTCAGAAAACAAATTATTTCGTTAGATCAACCTGTTAAATTAGTGGGAAGTTCCCTAGGTGGGTTCTATGCCACTATTTTGAGTGAAGAGTTCGATTTAAAAGCGGTATTAATTAATCCAGCAGTGAGAGCGGGAGAGTTGTTGAAACAAAAAATTGGAGTACATAAAGCGTGGCATTCCAGTGAAAATCTTTCTTTTACCCAGCAAGATGTGGATACGTTAAATGAGATGACACCATATGTAATTCAACATCCGAATAATTTTTTATTGATGATTGAAAAAGAAGATGAAACATTGGATTATCGTCAAGCTATTGAATTATATAAAGAATGTAATCAATTGATCTTAAATGGTGGTAACCACAGTTTTAGTCGTTTTAAACAATTGATTACATTTATTGATGAGTTTTAAGTTGTCACATCAAGGAATGGAAGCAGTTAGTTTTCTTGTGCAAATATGACTGCTTTTTTAGCGAGAGCAAGTGTTGCATCAATGACACAATATCCACCCTTTAAATGAGGAGTGAATAAAGGAATTTCAGTGCAAGCTGCAATATAAGCATCAGCTTCTATACTATCAATAAGTGTTTGAAAATCATCTTGATATTCAGTCACCTTATTTGCTTTTGCACCTAAATAGATACAGTCCATCAATATTTTTTGTTGTGATGGGCTGAGGTTCACGACTTCAAATCCTGATAAGGTCAATTTTGTTTGATATAACTGACTTTTTATTGTGCCATTTGTTGCTAGCACGGCAATTTTTTTCAATTTATTACTTTTTTGATTACAACTTTCTAATTCTGCAATAGTTGCATCAATAATACTGATAATAGGGATATCAATTTGCTGTTGAATAGATTCTGCAAAGTAATGTGCGGTATTACACGCAATTAAAAGAGCCTCTGCTCCCGCCTGTTTAAGACGAGTAGCAGATTCTAGCATTTTTGGTAATGGTGTTTCACCTTGTTCTAAAATATAGGCAGTACGATCCTCAATTTGAGGAAAGCTATCAATCACAACAGGAATATGTTCTTGATCATAACTAGCGGGGGTCAAGGCAATGATTTTACTATATAAATCCACCGTTGCCATAGGACCCATTCCGCCCATAATACCTAATCTTTTAGGAGAGGTTAGTCTTCCCATTTAGACATATCCATTTCATTTTCACTTTTAGCAACTGCTGCAGTACCTAGCATATCACCAACAACGTTCATTGAAGTACGTCCCATATCTAGTAATGCATCAATACCAAAAATCATTGCGTAAGCCACTGCCACAGCAGAACCTTCTTCTACTTTTAAACCCACACTTTCTAATACCATTAATAGCATAATTGCTCCCGCACCTGGAACTCCTGCTGTTCCTACAGACGCTAGCACTGCGGTAATGATAATGGTGGCTTGAGCGGAGAAATCTAAAGGAATCCCCACAGCGTTAGCAATAAACATTGCACAAACCCCTAAGTAGATAGTTGTTCCGTCCATATTAATGGTCGCACCAATTGGAAGGGTAAAACCATAAACATTACGATGTATTCCCATTTCGTGTTCAGCCGTTTCCATTGACACCGCTAATGTACCACCTGAACTACGAGTAACAAATGCCGTCACCATTGGTTGAATAACACGTTTAAAGAATTTAAGTGGGTTTAGTTTGAATAAAATAGCTAATACACCATAAACCACAAGACCTTGTGTAATAAGTGCTGTATAAACTGTGCCTGTTACATCTAGTAATGGCCCAAAAGCATCACTACCATTTTTAGCGAATACGGTAAAAATTAAAGCAAAAACACCGATTGGCGCATATTGCATAATCCAACCTACAATTTTAAAGATAATTTCACCAACACCTTCAAAGAAGCGATAAACCACTTCAGCGGATTCTTTTATATTTTTTTGTTCACTTTCACGACAGTAGGCAAGAGATAAACCAAAGAATAAACAGAAAATAATAGTAGGTAAAACACGTCCTCCAGAAATAGCACTAAATGGATTTTTTGGAATCATATTAGTGAATACTTCAACAAGAGTAGGTGCAGTGGTCGTTTTAGCAACGGCACCTGCTGAACCTATAAGATTTAATCCTTCTCCAGGTGAGAAAAGTTGTCCAAAAAAGAGACCTACTACAATAGCAAAGAATGAAGTTAAAACATAAAACGCTAAGATTTTTACCCCAATTTTACCTAGACGAGAAGGTTCAATACTCGCCGCACCTACTATTAGGCTGGCAACGATAACAGGTAATACGATCATTTTTAATAAACGAATAAAGATATCACCGAATGGCGAAATATAAGGGATAATCTCTTTGTTATCACTAAATAAAATCCCAACAATTCCACCAAGAACTAATCCAAGTAGAATCCTAACTAACAGGTTACTCTGAAAGTACCATGAAAACATTGATTTTTTTTGCATTTAAATTTACTCCTGTAAAATGAGGTTATATAAATTAATTTAATTTGATAAATTAGTAATTTTAATTACAAATTATAAGAGGTATTTGAATTAACTACAATACTCTTTAACTTTTTTTTTGAAATGTGTAAATTTTAAGTTTAATGTAACCGCTTAGTTAAGTTAAAAATATTGTGATATACAAAGTGTTAATAACTTGTTTGAAGGTTACTCTTGCTTTAGAATATGCAAAGTTTTTAGTATTTAAGTCAATTTATTTTTAGTTCAACATTATTTAATTGGTTATATATGACATTAGTATATTCAACAGAAGTCGGACGTATTAAGCCTTCAAAAGAGAAGGTTACTCCTAAAAAGGGGGATGGCATTGTTAGAATACAACGCCAAACAGCGGGTCGAAAGGGCAAAGGTGTGTGTGTCATTTCAGGTTTAGAACTTGATGAAAAAGCTTTGTTAGAACTAGCAAAGGCATTGAAAAAATGTTGTGGTTCAGGTGGTTCAGTGAAACAAGGTGTTATCGAGATTCAGGGCGATAAACGAGAAGTCATTAAGCAATTTTTAGAACAAAAAAATTTTACAGTCAAATTTTCAGGTGGTTAACAAATGAAGAAGTATCATATAGAAACATTACTTTCAACATCAGAGATAAATGAAAGAATTGCAGTTTTAGCAAAACAAATTAATGAGCATTATCAAAAACAGGATTGTGAAAGCCTTGTTGTGATTGGATTGCTAAGAGGCTCCTTTATGTTTATGGCAGATTTAGTACGTTTACTTGATTTGCCAGTAGAAGTTGATTTTATGACTGCATCAAGCTACGGTTTAACTATGGAGTCCAATAGAGATGTGAAAATCTTAAAAGATCTTGATGGCGACATAAATGGTAAAGATGTACTTATTGTAGAAGATATTATCGATACTGGATTTACCCTTAATAAGATTAAAGAAATGTTATTGTTGCGCTCTCCAAAATCAGTAACAATTTGCACATTATTGGATAAACCCTCTCGTCGAGAAGTCAATGTTCGAGTTGATTGGGTTGGCTTTGAAATACCTGATGAATTTGTGGTTGGCTATGGTATTGATTATGCACAAAAATATCGTCATCTGAACTACATTGGTAAAGTAGTGATGGACGAGTAATCAATTTTTTGCAAAAAATGAAGAGAAAGAGACCGCTTGTTGAAATAGACAAGCGGTTTTATTTATATAAATATAGTGGAAAAATTTTAAAATTCTCCTAAAATAGTGGAATATTTAGCATAAATGTAGTGATGCTATCTATTTATTATCAGCTATGATTTAATTAAGGGAATGTAATGAAGTCTAAAAAAATAATAAAGCCATTAGATGATATTGACTATAAAATTCTCGATGAGCTACAGCATAATGGGAGAATATCAAATATTGAGTTATCGAAGCGAGTAGGGCTTTCTCCAACACCTTGTTTAGAGAGGGTTAAGCGTTTAGAAAAACAAAATATTATTACAGGATATCGTGCTTTATTAAATCCAACTTTATTAAATAAACCATTATTAATTGTGGTTGAGATTACTCTTATTAGAGGAAAACCTGATATTTTTCAGGAATTTAATCAAGCAGTTTCTAAATTAGATGAAATTCAAGAGTGCTACCTTGTTTCAGGAGATTTTGATTATTTATTAAAGGCTCGTGTTGCTGATATGGTGGCTTATCGTGAATTATTAGGCACAACATTATTACGTTTACCTGGAGTGAATGACACTCGTACTTATGTAGTAATGGAAGAAGTAAAGCAGAGTAATTATTTACAATTAAAATAGGACATTCAAGTGACAAAAGGTTTAAAAGGAAAAGATAAGTTAATTCAACTTTTATTAATTATGATGGTTGTTGTTGGGTGTTATCTAATGATGGCTTGGATAAGCTATAGCCCATTAGACAATAGCTGGTCAGTGTCGAGTAGTGTCACAACAGAAGTATTAAATAAGGCTGGTGTATTAGGTGCTTGGACGATTGATTTACTTTTCTCTGCTTTTGGTCAGGTTGCATTTATTATTCCTCTGGTTTTAATTATTTCACCCCTTTACTGGCTTTTTTTTAATTTAGAACATAAATTTAGTTGGTTATATTTATTTGCAAAATTTATCAGTTTTATATTGCTTTTATTAGGATTGTCGGGTTGCTTAAGTATGTTATTTTCATACTCTGAGTATTATGTATCTGGTGGTTTTGTTGGGAATATTTTTATTAATGAGCTTTCTGCACATATTGAAACCTTTGGTGCTTTAGTTATCGCAGCGATTTTTGCAGTGGTGGGCTTTTATTTTTGTTTAGGTAAAATTTTGTTCTCATTGGGTACAGAATTATATAGCTGGTTGACTACCACAGAAGAAAAACAAGCGGTCACTTCAAACAATAATTTTGCAAAAAATAAAGAGGATGTACTGACCGAGCAAACAGAAGATATTAATTCTTCTGATGAAGAAACAACGTTACAGCCACAACTTACAGATGTAACACGATTCACTCGTCCTATGCCTAAAATTATAGGTTTGAAAAGAGAAAGAGCACAGGGTGATGAATCACAAGAAGATGATAAAACAGCTGTTTTTAATACTGCAACAGCCGTACAGCAACAATCCAATTTTCTAAACTCAGTAGAGCCAGTGGAGCAAGAATTAGAAAAAGAGGTGAATGATTTAACTTCATTTAAATTCAATGAATTACCAAAAGTCCATCTTGATCCAGAAGATGAAGAAAATGCAACGGAATCAACTTCAGCTACTATAAAAGAAGAAAAGGAGACAGTGGACACAACACCAGCAGTTAAAGTAGACAGCAGTGTACCAAAATACCCAAAAGGTTATGGAAATACATTAATACATCCATTGTTGCAGCAACATACTAAAATGCCAAAACCTAAAACACCTTTACCTACTATCAATTTGATGGAAAAACCACCTGTTGAAACACAAAGAATTACCAAAAAGGAAATTTATGATATTTCAACAAGAATTGAAACTGCTTTAGCAGATTTTGGCGTTAAAGCAACTGTGGAAGATGTGTTAATCGGACCAGTGGTCACTCGTTATGAAATTCAATTAGCGGCAGGAATTAAATCTTCCAAAGTGATCAATTTAGGAAGTGATTTGGCAAGAGCATTGATGTTTAAAGCTATTCGTATTACGGATGTTGTTCCAGGTAAACCTTATATGGGTATTGAAACACCAAATTCGCACAGAGAAACAGTTTGGTTAAGGGATATTCTTGAAAGTAAGGAATTCTCTCATTCTACGGCTAAATTACCAATGGCACTCGGAAAAGATATTAGTGGTCAATCAGTTGTGGTAGATATGGCGAAAATGCCCCATTTATTAGTTGCGGGTCAAACTGGTGGAGGGAAATCTGTCGGTGTAAATACAATGATTTTAAGTTTATTGTATAAATTAACTCCTGAACAAGTGCGTTTTATTATGATTGATCCTAAAGTGGTTGAGTTAAGTATTTATGATAACATTCCTCATCTACTTACTCCTGTCGTGACAGATATGAAAAAAGCTGTGAATTCATTACGCTGGGTAGTTGATGAAATGGAAAGACGTTATATGCTCCTTAAGCATCTTAGTGTACGAAATATAGAGGGGTATAACGACAAAATTGAGCAAGCAGAAGCAATGAATTACCCTATTCCTGACCCAACGTGGAAACCTGGAGATTCAATGGATAGCTTGCCTCCAGCGCTAGAGAAATTAAGCTATATTGTGGTCATTATTGATGAGTTTTCCGATTTAATTATGACTCAGGGTAAACAAGTTGAAGAGTATATTATTCGTATTGGGCAAAAAGCACGAGCAGCAGGGATTCATTTGATTTTAGCGACACAAAGGCCATCAGCAGATGTGATTACAGGGTTGATTAAATCCAATATTCCAAGTCGAATTGCCTTTACTGTTGCAAGCCAAATTGATTCAAGAACCATTTTAGATAAAGGTGGCGCAGAATCTCTTTTAGGACGTGGAGATATGCTTTATTCAGCGGCAGGTAGCCCTGATATTATCCGTGTTCACGGTGCATTTATGCATGATGAGGATGTACAAAAAGTCACAGATGATTGGCGAGCAAGAGGTTTTCCAAACTATATTGATGCAGTGGTTTCTTCAGCAGAAGGAGAGGATTCTAGTTCTTCAGGCGAGTCAGGAGGAGATTTAGATCCATTATTTGATGAAGTGGTGGCATTTGTTTTAGAATCGAATGTCACTTCGGCAAGTGGGGTACAACGCCGTTTTTCTATTGGCTTTCCGAGAGCGGCGAGAATATTGGATCAACTTCAAGAGCAAGGGATACTCTCCACTCCTGATAATCGAGGCAAAAGAGAAATTGTAGGTTAAACCGTTTTTAAAGGAAAACAAAAATGAAACAGACAGAAATTTTAGGTGTAAAAGAAACCGTTGCCTACTATATTTCCAATCTTATAGGCGCAGGTATTCTTGTGGTACCTGCTATTGCTTATTCTGTTGGTGGAGTATATGTTTTCGCAATTTGGCTACTGTTAATTATTGCCTCTTGGCCATTAGCTAAGGTTTTTGCCATTATCAGTATTCGTTATCCCCATAATAGTGGTATTTTGCATTTTTTACATCTCAAAGCTTCAAAAGGTATAAGTCAATTTGTTGATGATGTAATGATTTTTGTGATGCTTGTGGGTAATCCTACACTTGGTTTTGTAGCATCACGATACGCTATTTCAGCTTTCGGATTGGATGGAGATATCTTTTTCTACCCTTTAGCATTCTTTTTTATGGCGTTCAGTGTAATGTTCAATATGCTTGGGTTACGTAGTAGTTCTCGACTACAATTTATACTCACCTTCGTGATGTTATTTGTACTCCTAAGTATTGCAACTTTGGCAACTTATTGGAATATAGATAATACTCAACTTGTTTTGCAACCAAGTACTGCTACAGAGTTTGTGAGTATTGAAACACTTTTACAAACACTTGGAATTTGCTTTTTTGTTTTTGTTGGTTGGGAAAATGTTGCCGCTATTGCTCCAAATGTGAAAGAGCGAGCACGTACTTTTAATAAATCTATCTTAATTTCTGTCCCTCTTGTTGGTGCTTGTTATCTATTTATTGCTTTTGCACTAGCATTGAGTGCTACCCAAACAGAAGCAAAAGCGAATTTTGCCGTTTTAGATTTGATGACCGCCCCATTTAAAGGTGGTTTTTTGCCTGTATTAGTGAGTTTATTTTCTATTTTTATTGTTGTGGTATCTTGTAATGCGTGGGTATTAGCAGCAAGTAAGGTACTTAATGGTCTTTCTCTATCAGGTCGCTTACCTAAATTTCTGTCTAAAGAAACAAACGGTACACCTTATATTGCATTAATAGTCTTATTGTTTTGCTATGGTTTAGTGATTTTAATGAGTTATTTATTTGGAAACCAAGAAGATTTAATTATTCGCTATTCTTCAGCTGGATTTATCACCATTTATATTATTGTACAGTGGTATTTTTTCAAACTTGAAAAGGCTCGTAAGGAACGTTTCTTAGCTCTTGTAGGTTTAATATTTACACTACTGGCGGCTTCAGGGCTTTATTTTGAAGTGATGCTATGGATAGTTATGGGATTTGCTTTGTGGGCGATTCGTCAATTTAGAGTGAGAAGATAGAATAAAAATAAGGATTAATACACTTTAGCCTTATTGTTATTGATTAATCCTTAAACTTCTGTTTTATCTTTATACTCACAAAGATCTTCAATAATACAAGAACCGCAACGAGGTTTTCGAGCGATACAAGTATAGCGACCGTGTAAAATCAGCCAATGATGAACATCAACTTTAAATTCATTGGGAACAACTTTCAATAGCTTTTCTTCAACTTTGACAACATCTTTTCCCATTGCAAATTTTGTGCGATTACTTACCCTAAAAATGTGGGTGTCAACGGCAATAGTTGGGTGTCCAAAAGCAGTGTTAAGTACTACATTAGCGGTTTTTCGCCCTACTCCTGCCAGTGCTTCTAGAGCTTCTCGGCTTTCTGGCACAATACCATTATGTTTTTCAATTAAATCACGACAGGTTTTTATCACATTATTGGCTTTACTATTAAACAATCCAATAGTTTTAATATACTCTTTTAAGCCCTCTACACCTAAATCTAAAATTTTTTGAGGTGTATTGGCAATAGGAAATAATTTAGCCGTTGCTTTATTTACACCAACATCAGTGGCTTGAGCAGATAAAATTACGGCAATCAATAACTCAAAAGGTGAATTATAATTCAGCTCTGTTGTTGGATGCGGATTTTGATCTCGTAATCGAGTTAAAATTTCAATACGTTTTGTTTTATTCATAATGGTATTTTAATAAAAATAACCTTGATCATAAAGCATTTTTATCACCATAGTAAATGACATTATCACGATCATTGGTCGAATTAATTTTTGTCCTCGTGTGACGACCATTCTTGCACCTAAATGACCACCAATAAACTGACCGATCATCATAAATAATCCCACTTTCCAAAGTACGGCACCGCCTAAAACAAAAAAGAGTAATGCGGCAGAATTAGACGTAAAGTTTAGTACTTTTGCGTGAGCAACCGATTTAGGAAGGTTAAAACCCAGTAAAGATACAAACGCCAGTGTAAAAAATGATCCTGCACCTGGTCCTAAAAAACCATCATAAAAACCAATTCCCATTGCTGCCGTTACACCAAATAAAGTAAGACTAATACGTTGTATAGCATCTTTTTTACCTAGATTAGGACTAAATAAAAAATACAATCCAACAATGAAAATAAGAAAAGGAATAATCATTTTAAGGGATGCTGCATCCATTAGCTGGATTAAAATAGTCCCAATAGAAGAGCCTAAAAAGGTGAATATAATCAACCACTTTATTTCTTTTAAATTAACGGTTTTTTGTCGTATAAAATACAGAGAAGCTGCAAAAGAGCCTCCGCTACCTTGCAATTTATTTGTACCTAGTGCTAAAGTGGGAGGAATACCGACAGCCAGTAGAGCAGGAACTGTAATTAGCCCACCTCCACCAGCTATGGCATCAATAAAGCCTGCAACCATTGCGACAATAAATAGCAGAGCCAAAATATCAAAATTAAAGTCCATAAAATCCTTTACAAGCGGTATGATGTTGAACATTTTTTACAAAATTTATGGTGTATAGATTACCATTTATTCCATTTTTCTTAAATAATAAAAGGTAAAAAATTATCTATTTTGATAGAATGAAAATATAAAGGAGAAAAGAGATGAAAATCAGTTTAATTGTTGCACGAACTAAAAATAACGTGATTGGTAAAGATAATCAAATGCCGTGGCATTTACCTGTCGATCTCGCGTGGTTTAAAAATAACACGATAAATAAACCTGTCATTATGGGAAGAAAAACCTATGAATCTATTGGACGTTTGTTACCTAATCGTCCGAATATTATTTTGTCTCGTTCTAATTTTAATGTAGAAGGCGCGTTATCTGCGAGTAGTTTAGAGCAGGGATTAAAAATAGCCAATGAGTTAACAGATGTTACAGAAGTTATAGTCATTGGTGGCGGTGAATTATTTAAGCAGGCACTTCCTTTAGCGGATACTCTATATTTAACAGAAATTCAGGCTGAGATTGAAGGTGATACCTATTTTGAGTTTGATGAAACTGAATGGTGTTTAGCTACTCAACAATGGTCAGAGATCGATGACAAAAATCCTTATCAATGTCGTTTTATGATTTTTAATAAATTAACTTCGAGTACGGATACTTAATATTTCAATACAGAAATATAGCGGATACATTATACATTGTTGTAAAAATTTGCAAATTTTGATGCAAATCGTACCGCTTCCATCTGTGCCCAATAAGTTGTTATATTGTTTTATGAGAAATGCTAATGTTTGTTTATTTTTAACAATGTAACCGCATTAGTATTTTTATTAGTACTTTGGGGAGTGACTATTCTTAACCCAAGTATTTTAGGCTTAATTGAATCATTAGGTGGTGTGATATCATCTCATACTGAATTTCGCAAAAGGATAGTGTTATGATTAGTGTTTTTGATATGTTTAAGATAGGAGTGGGACCTTCTAGCTCTCATACAGTAGGGCCAATGAAGGCTGGGAAAGAATTTGTCAATACACTTATTCAAAATAATCAGTTAAATGGCATAACAAAATTATATGTTGATGTTTATGGCTCACTTTCTATGACAGGAAAAGGACATAATACTGATATTGCAATTATTATGGGGTTAGCAGGTTATTTGCCTCATAATGTGGATATTGATGCTATTCCTGCCTTTATTGCTGATGTTAAAAGAACGGCTAAATTACCTGTCTCCAAAGGTGAGCATACCGTTGACTTTGATTTTGATAAAAATATGGTCTTTCATAGTAGTTTTTTGTCATTACACGAAAATGGAATGCGGATCACTGCATTGAGTGGTGATGAGCAAATTTATCAACAAACATACTATTCCATAGGTGGGGGATTCATTGTTGATGAAGATCATTTTGGTATCGAGGAAGAGCAAGAAGTTCAAGTACCTTACCCTTATAAAAATACGGAAGATATTTTAGCGCATTGTGAGGATAGTGGTTTATCTGTGTCTAGTTTGATGATGCAAAATGAATTGGCATTAAATGAAAAATCAATCCTAGAAAACCATTTGTTAGCCGTGTGGGATACAATGAAAAATTGTATTCAAAAGGGTATTCATACAGAGGGAGTGTTACCGGGTCCATTAAAAGTACCTCGTCGTGCGGGTATTTTATATCGCCGATTGGAAGCAAATGATCATTTGTTTAATGATCCAATGGTGGTTATTGATTGGGTAAATTTATTTGCATTAGCTGTGAATGAAGAAAATGCTGCAGGTGGTCGGGTAGTGACGGCACCAACCAATGGTGCTTGTGGCATTGTGCCAGCTGTTTTAGCTTACTATGAAAAGTTTATTACAACATTAACACCTGAAATTATTGAACGTTATCTATTAACTTGTGGAGTAGTGGGGTCATTATATAAAATGAATGCCTCTATTTCTGGAGCAGAAGTAGGTTGTCAAGGTGAGGTTGGAGTTGCTTGTTCAATGGCAGCGGCAGGTTTAACTGAAATATTAGGTGGAAGTCCAGATCAAGTTTTTATTGCTGCTGAGGTGGCGATGGAGCATAATCTAGGCTTAACTTGTGATCCCGTTGGAGGACAGGTGCAAGTGCCTTGTATTGAACGTAATGCGATTGCTGCTGTGAAAGCAATTAATGCAAGCCGTATGGCATTGCGCCGCACCACTAAACCTAAGGTGAGTTTAGACAAGGTAATTGAAACGATGTATGAAACAGGTAAGGATATGAATACGAAATACCGAGAAACATCACAGGGTGGTCTTGCCATTAAGGTACTGTGCAGTTAGTAGTGTACAATTTTGTGTTTTAAAACCTGATTATTTGTGAATAATCAGGTTTTCTTTCTTATATTAGTGTATTGAAGTGGACAATTTTTATAAAATTTGCCAGAATCACAAATTGCTTCTGTTTTTAGGATAATTTTATGAAAAAATCACTGACATTCATCATATCGTCAATAATGCTTTTACTGAGTTGTACAAGCTTAGAGGCTCAGCTTAAATCATATGGAAACCGTTATGATAGCCCTCGAACCTTAGATAATTTTGATGATTATGTAGGTTTTTTAAAATATAAAGCTAAGCAAGCAGGGGTTTCATCTCACTTTCTAGTAAGCCAACAAAATATCTCCTACATTGATAAAGCTGTGGAACTAGATGAAAAACAGTCACCTAAAAAAACACAGACTACATATGAAACGCCACCTCCTAATCCAGATGGTGTGACTCGCTACTTAAATCGTGTATTAACTCAAACAAAGGTAGATAAAGCGGTAGAGCTATGGTGGCAATATCAACCCCAATTGGTAAAAGCGAGCCAACAATATCAAGTACCTAAAGAGTACTTAATGGCATTGTGGGGAATGGAGAGTAGCTTTGGATATTATCAAGGTGATTATGATGTTTTGTCAGTGTTAGCAACATTAGCATTTGAAGGTCGTCGAGAGAAATTATTCACTCAGGAATTTATTAATGCAATGAAAATTCTGGAGAATGGTACTATTTCACGCTCTAAGATGAAAGGCTCTTGGGCTGGTGCAATGGGGCAGTCACAGTTTATGCCAACAGCATATTTAAGTTATGCGGCAGACGGTAATGGTGATGGCCAAAAAGATATTTGGACAGAACAGTATGATGTTTTTGCTTCAATTGCTTCTTATCTGTCAACTATTGGTTGGGATAAGAGTTTACCTTGGGGAGTGGAGGTTGATCTTGCACTACCACTTGATTTAAGTGTTTCTGGGATTCAACGTAATAAAGCAAAAAAATTATCACAATGGTTAGGTTTAGGCTTGGTATTAAATGACGCAACAGAGGTCAATTTAGCAAAATTAGCGCAATTGCAAAATGCGGATTTATGGCTTGTTCGACCTAATAAAGAAGTTGGACGAGCATTTTTAGTTTCAACCAATTACCGAACCTTAAGAAATTGGAATAATTCAAATTATTTTGCCATTAGTATTGGGCAATTTGCAGAAAGAATCGCTAAAGAAGTGTATTAAGGGTTTATTTTCATATTTTATACAAGAATCAAAGGTAAAATATGAATGAATATTCAATGTGAATATTGTAGAATATAAAATTGGTCTTAGAAAAAGAAAAAATAAATAATAAGGGAAAATTAATGGATAAAATTTGGTTCAAAAACTATCCTCCAGAAGCAGAGAAGGAAGTTAATGTTGATAAATATGAATCCTTATTAGAGATGTTTGAAAGTGCAATTAATAAACATCCTGATATTCCAGCCTATATTAATATGGGGAAAGTACTCACTTTTCGTTCTCTGGAAAAGCGTAGTCGAGCATTTGCAGCTTATTTACAAAATGAATTACGCTTGGAAAAAGGGGATCGTATTGCATTAATGATGCCAAACTTACTGCAATATCCTATTGCATTATTTGGTGCATTAAGAGCTGGTTTAGTGATAGTCAATGTGAACCCTCTCTATACGCCAAGAGAATTAGAGCATCAATTAAATGATAGTGGTGCCAAAGCAATTGTTATTGTTTCGAACTTTGCGGCAACATTGGAAAAAGTGGTTTTTAATACACCTATAGAGCACGTTATTTTAACGAGAATGGGAGATCAATTATCTTTTGGAAAGCGAAATTTAGTTAATTTTGTTGTGAAATATGTAAAAAAACTCGTACCAAAATATAAGTTACCTCATGCTGCCACTTTTAGAGAAGTACTCAGTATTGGAAAGCATCGTCAATATATTAAGCCTATCATAAATAAAGAGGATCTCGCTTTTTTACAATATACGGGTGGAACCACGGGAGTGGCTAAAGGCGCAATGTTGAGTCATCAAAATGTGGTTGCGAATGTAATGCAAGCTAAATGGGTAGGTGAGCCTTTACTAGGTAGCGGCAGTGGTAATGTAGGTGTGATTGCATTACCTCTTTATCATATTTTTGCTTTAACGATTAACTGTTTGCTTTTTATAGAGCTTGGATTAACAGGATTACTTATTACTAACCCTAGAGATATTCCTGCTTTTGTCAAAGACATAAAAAAATATCCTTTCGTTGCTTTAACGGGTGTAAATACACTATTTAATGCATTATTAAATAATGAAAATTTTAAAGAAGTTAATTTTTCAAAATTAAAGATGTCTGTTGGCGGTGGTGCGGCAGTACAACGTTCTGTTGCTGAGCGCTGGCATAAAACAACAGGTTGTCACATTATAGAAGGTTATGGAATGACAGAATGTTCACCATTAATTTCTGCAACTCGAATGGATTCAACAGAGTATTCAGCATCTATTGGAGTACCTATGCCGAATACCGATATTCGTATTATTAATGATGAAGGAAATGATGTTGGCATTGGTGAAAGAGGTGAACTTTGGGTTAAAGGGCCTCAAGTAATGCAAGGTTATTGGCAAAAGCCTGAAGAAACAGCAGAATCTATAAAAGATGGTTGGGTCGCAACAGGTGATATTGTAGAAATGGGATCAGATTTGAATTTACGTATTGTAGATCGCAAAAAAGATATGATTATTGTCTCAGGCTTCAATGTTTATCCTAATGAAATCGAAGATGTGATTGCATTAAATCCTAAAGTAAATGAAGTTGTTGCAGTGGGAATACCGAATGAACGTTCAGGGGAAAGTATTAAAGTTTATGTAACGAAAAAAGAGGAAAGTTTAACTCGTGATGAGTTAAAAAAACATTGCAGACAACATTTAACAGGATACAAAATTCCTAGAGACATTGAATTTAGGGATGAATTACCTAAAACGAGTGTAGGTAAGATTTTACGTAGAGTATTAAGGGATGAAGAAATAGCAAAAATAAGTCAATAAAAAATAAATTTATTGAACTTATTAAAATGACACTAGTCATAGTAAGTAACAATATGCTAAATAGAATCTTTAAGCGTGTAGTTTTTTCATAATCCTTAAGTAAGACCTCACCCAATACTGACTTTGGTGTTGGGTTTTCTTTTTTGCACCAAAAATTAAACGCAATTAGAATAAAATCGTAATTGCAGTTTCTTTGGTCAGATGAAAATAAATTAAGCTTGCTTTAATAGGGTAGTTGTGTTCTAATCAGAGTCTAGCTAAGAGCATTTTAAAAGTTAGTTATTATAGTTCTCCTCAGTTGTACAAAGTTTTTACTTTATTCTTGAAAGTCCTTTTAATATCCATATCTATTTAAATTAAGATGATTAGCTTCACAGCTTGATTTCAAGCATTCTATATAAATTATTAAAGACAAGGAAAACATATGTCTAAATTAACTGGTATCGTAAAATGGTTTAACTCTGAGAAAGGGTTTGGTTTCATCACTCCATCTAATGGTGGAAAAGATGTATTCGTTCATTTTTCAGGAATTGTTGGCGATAACTACAGATCATTAAATGAAAATGACAACGTAGAGTTCAGCGTTCAAGATAGTCAACGTGGACCATCTGCTGTTGATGTAAAAGTAATTTAATAGCTCTATTAAATAAATTTTAAAAAACTCTTAGTAATAAGAGTTTTTTTTATATGTACTATTTTATTCAAAGTCTCTCATTTGTAACTATTTTTTGTTCAAGATTAATTGTGAAAAATAGTTTGTATTATGCTAATAAGTATGTTCTAATACGAACCTAGCTAAGAGCAGTTTAAAAAAGTTAGTTATTATAGTTCTTCCTCATTATTTGAAAGTTTTTACTTTATTTCTTGATAGTTCTTTTAATATCCATCCCATTTATAAAGTGATTAGTTTTACCGCTTGAATTTTCAAGCATTCAAATAAATTTTAAATAAGGAAGACATATGTCTAAATTAACTGGTATTGTAAAATGGTTTAACTCTGATAAAGGTTTTGGTTTCATCACTCCATCTAATGGTGGAAAAGATGTATTCGTACATTTCTCTGGTATACTTGGTGATAACTATAAATCATTAAATGAAAATGATAATGTAGAATTCAATGTTCAAGATAGCCAACGTGGCCCATCTGCAATTGATGTAAAATTAGTTTAATTAGTGATTAAATAGATTTCTTAAGAAGCTCCTTTATAAGGGGCTTTTTTTATATCTATTAAAAAGAAAATAACATTTTACATAATTGTTATTTAAATAAATATTAAATAAGCGTTAAAAATAGGTTGTGTTATTTTTATAATTGTGTTCTAATACAGACCTAGCTAAGAGCAGTTTAAAAAAGTTAGTTATTATAGTTCTTCCTCATTATTTCAAAGTTTTTACTTTATTTCTTGATAGTCCTTTTAATATCCATCTCCATTTATAAAGTGATTAGTTTTACCGCTTGAGTTTTCAAGCATTCAAATAAATTTTAAAATAAGGAAGACATATGTCTAAATTAACTGGTATCGTAAAATGGTTCAACTCTGAGAAAGGTTTTGGTTTCATCACTCCATCTAATGGTGGAAAAGATGTATTCGTTCACTTTTCAGGAATTGTTGGTGACAACTACAGAACATTAAATGAAAATGATAACGTAGAATTCAGTGTTCAAGATAGCCAACGTGGTCCATCTGCAATTGATGTAAAATTAGTCTAATTAGTCTAATTAGCTACTAAATAGATTTTTTGAGAATCCCCTTTTATAAGGGGATTTTTTTAGGCATAGTAGACAAAATAGTTGGTAATTTTGAGGAGCTATGCCCATAGTAGACAAATGAGTTGGTTTTTATTATTTTATAAATAATTACCAACTCCTTTTATTTAGAAAATCTTTTATAAACATAATCTTATGGTATTTGGTTAAACCATTATGATTAGATAGTTTTCGTTTAAGTTCTCCAAATAAACTTTCAAGCCTATTTGTTGTTTTTTCTATATTTAATTCAGGATATTTTTCAAAAGTAAATAAATAATCCATATTATATTTTAAGCTCCTGTAAGCACTTCTTATATTACGATGTTTAAAAGGATATTTACCCTTTTCATTTATTTTATCGGAGCGTTCATTTAAATATTCTTTATGTTTTAAATACCAATAATGTAAATTAATATAGAACTCGTTTTTAGAGCTATTTTTTAATGTTTTAACTAATATTTTTAGCTCTTTTCCCGCTTCAGATTTAGGGTTCCTTGTTAATTTCCTTATTACATTTGCTATTTGATGAAATTGGCAAAGTTGTGCAGGCGTATTTAAAAAATCTCTTAATAATCCTCGTCTTCCATCACAAGTAATAGATTGAATAATATAGCCTTTTTCTCTTAATTTATTCATTGCTAATAGATAATAAAGATTTTTTTCTGTTGTCACAATTTGATGATAAATTACCTTCTTTGATAAAGTGTCCATAAAAACGAGAACACCAAAATTTCGACCAAAGAAAGTGGTATCCATCATTAAGTTCAATTTATTATTTTGTGGGATATTTAATGGCGTTTTAGGGGCTTTTAAAACATATCTTTGAATAGTTCTAACAGAGCAATTATATTTAATTGCTAGTTGCTTATAGGTTTGTTTACCTTCTGTGTAATCTAGCCAAATTTGGCTTGAATTTAAGGATTTTTTGAAGGTAAAAGTTTTATTACAAATAGAGCATTTATAACGTTGAACATTATTTTGGGTACCATATTTGTGAATATTCGTTTTATGACAAAAAGGACAAGTTTTTTATTCATTTTCAAAAAAGTGGGCTAAAGCACAGTAATATAAAGCTTTAACCCATTTTTTACCAACTATTTTGTCTACTATGCCTTTTTTTATGTCTGTTATATTTCTAGTAAGGTATTCCATATATCAATAACAAATTGTCTTTCTGAGAGAAAATCATTGTTATCAACAATACTGCTTTTTCTTTGTAAATTAAGATGATGAATTTTATTACGTAATGTTGTGTAACATACTTTAAGTTGTTCACCTTGTGATTTTGTCAAAATGTTACATTCCATAGCAGAATCAAAAATCCTCACATTATCAGACCATTTTGCCATTAAAGGGTATTGGTATGCATAATTAAGCACGAGATATTGAGCAATAAACTCTATATCGACAATGCCTCCTTGATCGGTCTTTAAATTAAATTTATTTACAGAAGTTTGTTTGAAATGTTGATACATTTTTTGTCGCATTTTGCAAATTTCTTCTTTTAAGTGACCGCTTGTACGAGATTTTTTAAGTACATTTTGACGAATTTCCTCAAATTTTTGACGATTTTTCTCAGAGCCATAAACACATCGGCTACGGACTAAAGCTTGATTCTCCCAAGTCCAAGCATCATTATGTTGATAATTTTCATAAGCCTCAAAAGAGCTAACTAAAAGTCCTGCTTCACCAGAAGGTCTTAACCGCATATCGATATCATATAATATGCCAGAAGCAGTATTTAGATTAAAAATGCTATTAATTTTATGAGCTAATTTTAAGTAAAATTGTTGGCTAGAAATAACTTTTTTTCCACCAACAGTTTCACCATTTATAGGCGCTTGATGTAGAAAAACTAAATCTAAATCAGAGTTATAACCTAACTCAAACCCACCTAATTTTCCATAAGCAATCACTGTGAAATCACATTCATTGGCGGTTAAATGATTGGGATAACCAAAGCGTTTAGCCACTTGTTTCCAAGCCATATTAACGACAGTATGAATAATGGTTTCTGCAAGATAGGTGAGATGATCACTAATTTTCATTACGGATAGTTCACCAATAATATCAGCGGTAGCGATATGAAGCAGTTGAGTTTGTTTAAATTGACGTAAACCATCAATAAGTTGTTCTTCATCATCTTGTGGAATACGCAGTAGATAGTGGTGTAATGTATTTTGATAGTCTGCTTGAGAATTAAGACAAGTAATTTTCTCTTGTAGAATAAATTCATCGAGCAACATTGGGTGGCGAGCAACTTGTTCTGCAATCATCACAGATTCACCACAGAGTAAAATGAGACGAGGTAAAATATGTTTATTTTCTAATAACAGCTCTAAATAAGAGGTTCTTAATGTAATTTTATCAACAATATTGATAAGTCTTGGTAATAAAATAAGATAATCAGTTTGTTGAAGAAGCATATCTATAAGTTGTGGCATTAGTTTATATAAAACCCTGCGTCCCCTTATGCCAATAGGTTTTTTTCGCCATTCTTGCAAGGTGTTATCTAATATTTGTAATAATTGTGGATAATCCTGTGGTTGAACAGGGTAATGTGTGATGACCGCATTAAAATCCTCTACTGAAATAGGGTAGTGCAATATATCTTTCCATTGCGCTAAAATGGGATTGTCTTCTTTATCGTTTTCTTGTTCTGCTTCACCAATAATTTGATGGAAAATGGTTCTTACCTTTTGTTGATGTTCTTCTAAAACGAGCAGAAAACTCTGCCAATCATTGATAGGATAATCAATTTTTTTATTATGATTACCTTGACCAAATTGTTGGCAGGCAAAAATAATGCGTAAGCGATTATTCTCATCGGTAGGTAGAGTTTGAGTTTGTTTATCATCAATTGCTTGCAACACATTTTCAATTTGACGTAAAAAAATATAGGCATTGTAAAGTTGTTCAATTTGATCTGATGTTAAAATTTGCAATTGATTCAAGGCGGTAAGGCTTTCTAATAAGCGTCGAGAACGAAGTAATTCATTTCTACCTCCTCGAATCATTTGAAAAGTCTGCACAATAAATTCTATTTCACGAATGCCTCCGGCGCCTAATTTTATGTTATTAGTTAAATTTCGACGCATAACTTCACGGCTAATATTTTGTTTCATTTCTCGTAGAGATTGAATAGCACTGTAATCTAAATAACGGCGATAAACAAAAGGGCGTAGCATTTGAGCAAGATAGCGATGGTTAAGGTTAGTGTCATCTTTGCCTAATATTTTTGCCTTAATCATTGCGTAGCGCTCCCAGTCTCGTCCTTGCTCTTGATAGTAATCTTCCATTGCATCAAAACTAAAGACTAATGCACCTGTTTCGCCAAAAGGACGTAATCGCATATCTGTACGATATACAAAACCATCACTGGTAATTTGATCTAAGGCTTGAATCAGTCGTTGTCCTAAACGAGTAAAAAACTGCTGATTGGTAATAGATTTACGTCCCCCAATTGTTTGACCGTGATCAGGGTAACAGAAAATCAAGTCAATATCGGATGAAAAATTGAGTTCACCACCACCTAATTTTCCCATACCTAAAATAATCAGTTCTTGAATTTCTTCTTCTGCATTTACAGGAGTGCCTAACTCTTCACATAATCGTGTAAAGAGCCAGTCTTTTGCTATGACAATAATAGACTCAGCCAATTGAGATAGGGCATTAAATATTTGCTCGACAGAAGCCAATTTATTGGATTGTAAAAAACTCAGGGTGGCCATTTCACGGTGGCGAAATAGACGTAATTCCTGTTGAAAAAGCGCTTCGTCATTAATATCAAACAATATTGAAGTAAGCGTTGCTATATAGTATGTGTGATCTTTAAGAGAAGGAGGCTCACTGAGCCACGTATTTAATAAACAGGGCTGTTTTTGTATCTGTTTAAAGACAAAATCTGACATCGCAATACTGGTAATAAGCGGTGTGATTCTATCAAGATTTTGCAAATTTTTAGGAACACTATGTTGTTCGAATAATTCAGAAAGTTGTTGTTGGGCTTTCAGTTTGAGAGTCTTAAGCATAGTGTTTTTTCTCCTATATTTTTTGTAAAAATACTACTCAATACGTCTTTACAAAGTTTTTTATCCTACGGAACATCATTTATTGCATTGGGATTTTTATCAATAAACATTGCATCACCATAGCTGAAGAAACGGTATTGCTGAACCACTGCGTGTTGATAGGCTTGCATACAATTTGAATATCCAGCAAAGGCAGACACTAACATAATCAAAGTAGATTCTGGTAAATGAAAATTAGTCAGTAATGCATCAATCACTCGGAATGTTTTACCTGGGTAAATAAAAATAGAAGTGTCTGAGAAAAAGGACTCAATGAGTTGATTTGATTTTTCAGCTTGCTGCGCAGCACTTTCAATAGAGCGAACAGAGGTTGTGCCTACGGCAATAACACGTTTTCCATTTGCTTTAGTTTTTAAAATCTTATCGACAACCTCTTGGCTGACTTCAGCATATTCTACGTGCATTTTATGGTCTTCAATAGTCTCTACACGAACAGGCTGGAAGGTGCCCGCTCCCACGTGTAAAGTAACAAAAGCAGTTTGAACGCCTTTTTGCGTTAATTTTGTTAATAATTCATCATCAAAATGAAGTCCCGCAGTGGGTGCAGCAACCGCCCCTAATTCTTTACTGTATACAGTTTGGTAACGCTCTTGATCGGTCTCTTCATCAGGGCGATCAATATAAGGAGGTAACGGCATATGCCCTGCACGATCTAATAATTCAAATAAAGGCTGTACCTCTTCAAATCTAAGTTCAAATAAGGTGTCGTGACGAGCAACCATTGTGGCATTAAAGCCCTTTCCTTCTCCTAGCTTATCTTCCCCTAAAATAATGGTTGAACCTTCTTTAGGTGCTTTTGAGCAACGAATATGGGCTAAACAACGATGTTCGTCAAGCACTCGCTCGACTAACACCTCCAGTTTACCACCACTTAATTTTTTACCATATAAACGAGCAGGGATAACACGAGTATTATTAAATATCAATAAATCTCCTTCATTGATATGATCTAAAATATCAATAAATTGCTGATCTGAATATTGACCAGTTTCACCATTAACATAGAGTAAACGGCTTGCTGTACGCTGTTTAGTTGGGTAACGAGCAATTAATTCGTTAGGTAAATCAAAATGAAAATCCGAAAGTAACACGTTGTTTCCTTTATAATTAGAGTAAATAGAGTTATTTTGCGTTTAATAGTGCGATAATGTTATCAATAGCAAGACTTAACTTTTTACGATCGTGTAAATAATGAGTTATATTATCGCAAAGATCTTGTGTCAGTACAGTGATATTTTTAGGAAGAGGAGTATTTTTCACATCAGGATTTAAGCCTGTAATAATACCATCAATACGGTTATTCCCAATCAATCTTTCCAGCCACTGAATACGTGCGACTAAATCTAAATTTCTAGCAGCCCCTTGCTCTTTACCCAGATTATCAATAAAAATCACCTTTGCCTTGCTATGGGAAATGGCTTGAGCAATCTCACTAATCAACAAAGGGGGTAAAATACTTGTAAAGAAACTCCCTGGCCCTAAAATAATGAGATCTGCATTATTTAGACGTTGAATCGCAGAAGAGGGAGCTTGCACATTTGGAGAGAGAGATAATTGATAAGGCGCTTCATCTAAAGTATCAATAGAAACTTCTCCAACTACGGTTTTTCCAGAGGATAAAATACCAGAAAGGTGGGTAGGAGTTTCTGACATTGGAATTAAATTTACTTTTACACCTAAAAAAGTACGCACTAATTTAATGCTATCCAAAGGGCGTATTTGCATATCTGCTAGGGCAGTAAAAATCAGATTACCTAAATCATGCCCTAATAACTCGCCCTCTCCTTTAAAACGGTATTCAAACACTTTGGAAGCAACCGTTGGTGTAGCAACAATTTGATTTAAACAGTTTCGCAAATCACCCCAAGCAATGCCTCCATAATTTAAACGGATACGTCCTGTTGAATTACCATTATCAGTGGTAGTGACAATACCTGTTAGGTGGTTTTCAAGGAATGAGATCGATGAAAGCACACGACCTAAACCGTGTCCGCCACCCAATGCAACAACATTATTTAGTTGTGATAAATAAGGATAATTAGAAAAACTCGCTTCTTTTTTAGTCATAATAATGTGTAAAAAATCTTTAAGATGTTACCGCTTGTTATTCAACTGCAGGTAAAGCGTTAATAACCGCTTTTATCAACGTTGCTAGAGGAATGGCGAAGAAGACGCCCCATAATCCCCATAATCCTCCAAAAATAATTACAGAAATAATAATGGTTAAAGGGTGTAGGTTAACGGCTTCTGAAAATAAAAAAGGAACAACAAGGTTACCATCAAGTAATTGACTTATTGCAAAGGCGAGTAGCAGATAATAGAAATCTGGAGATAAGCCAAATTGGAACAATGCTACTAGTGCAATAGGAATTGTAACCAATACGGCACCAATGTAAGGAACGAGTACTGATAGTCCTGCTGCGACGGAAAGTAATAGGGGATAACGTAATCCAAATACCAGTAGAATTGCATAGGTAACAAAACCTACAATTAAAATTTCGAGAAACTTGCCTCGAATATAGTTCGCAATTTGTAACTGCATTTCTTTCCAAACACGAGAGGCTAAATGGTGTTCTCTGGGTATAAAGCGAATAAAAGATTGTAGAAAAAGGCTTTTATCTTTGAGTAAGAAAAAGACCATTAATGGCACTAAAAAAGAGTAAATACCAATACCCACAATACTGACAATAGAATTTAATGATAAAGTCAGTAAAGAATCGCCGAATCCTAAAATTTTGTTTTGTAAAGAACCCATTAAAGAGTCAAGCAAAGAATAACTAATCAAATCAGGATAAAGCTCTGGTAAGGTTTGTAGCCATTTATTCAAAGAGTTTAGCATTGATGGCAAGTCTTTTAAGAATGTTGTTGCCTGATTCCAAAGACTTGGCAGTAACACCATAAAGAGGAAAATAGATAAAGAAATAAAGCTACCCAATACTACCATTAAACTGATAATACGAGGTAATTTAATATGTTGCACACAAAAGTGGATAGGCCATTCGAGTAAGTACGCAAAGACAATCGCGACTAATAATGGCATTAGCAAATCACCACAAAAATAGATAATGCCAAAACCAATAAATAGAATACCCAGTAATACGATTGTTTGAGGATCAGAAAATTTCTTTCTACACCAATTTTGTAACATATTAAACATAGTATTTTTCTCTTTAATTATTTTTGACTACAAATCGCAATAAATTCGAGTTTATTTTCAGCATCACGGAATGCTTTTAACATTTTAATAAAAGATTTGTGATTTTTAGTTTTTAATGCTCTGCCGATGATTTTTAATACACCAGCAAAACCTTGATAATCAATTAAACCTTTTGGAGAAAATAATGAAATTTCGCCAGAAAATGTATCAACATTACGAAAACCACATTGTTTAAAATTTTCTTTCCACTCTGATTTGGTCAAGGGTGCGATAGTTGCATTCATTACATCTTCTAATTCTGCAATAACATCCTCTGCTTCATCTTTCGTTTCTAACATAATATCGTGAGTCAGTAACAGACCATTGGGTTTTAACACTCGCAAATATTCAGTTAATGCTTGTTGTTTCATTTCCAAAGGTAATAAAGTTAACATTACTTCATTGACAATAATATCAAACTGATTATCTGAAAAAGGTAACTGAATAATATCACCTTGCACAAATTCGACTAAATCTGAGACTTTTTTATTTTCAGTAACAGTATGACGTGCTTTTTCCAGTGCCTCTTCATCTAAATCAATACCAGTGACATTACAACCAAATTTTGTTGCAAGGGCAATTGCCGTATCACCGCTATTACAAGCAATGTTCAATACTTTCTTTTCTTTATTAAAATCACCATTTGCAATTAGCCAATCATTAGCTACTCGCCCACCAGGACGTAAGTGAGCTTTACCTAAACGAGCTAAAAAATTATGCCCTAGCTTATCTTGTTCCATTTCCATAAAAACCTCACATTTTGTAAAATTTTGGTCTTATCTAACCGCTTATAATTTACATTATAAACGTTTTTTTGATTGTGATATACTATATTAAGCAATAGTTAGTTAATTTTAAAGACAATCAAGGAGTAAAAATGACTAAATTAAATTACGATCACCAACGAGGTGAGATAAAAGAGAGTGTTATTAAAGCGATGGTCACAGACCCTTTATTTAGAACACGAATAGTAAAAAGTAAGAAAGGAAAAGGAAGCTACCAACGTAAAGAAAAACATCGTAAAGCATACAGCAAAGGGGAAAGCCCATTTAAACAGGTTCTAGTTAGAATTTATTTAAATGGGCTTTTTTAATAAGCACACTATTTCTAGCTAAAAAATTATGTCCTACTTCTTCTTTTTTTATTTAAAGACAGGTTTTGGTTATTTTGAGTAGCAAGTTATATTTAATAGATATGTAGATTGTAGAACAAAGAAAATAAAAAAAGCCCAAATCCATACTTTTCTCGTCAGAAAAGAGGGAAATGGGCTTAGAGCTTGGTTATGTTTTTGCTTTAAACGCTTTTATAATATAATAACTATTAATGCAAGCAACAAAAATATTTAAACCAGCAACTGGATAGGATTTAAGTAAAAGCCCATAAATCACAAATAAGGTACACCCAATAGCATTTACAAAACGTAACTTAATAACATCTTTTAGTAAAAAAGAACAAGAAACAGTCACCATTGCTACATAACCTAATATTTCAATATAATCCATATTATTCTCCTTTAAAAATTAGGAGAGCATTATAGTCATCTTTCTAACATATTGAAATAGAAATAAAAATAGCAAAGGTTTGCGTTAAAAAAAAGTTATAAAAATAATGGCCCTAAAGGTGTTTTGGGTATATTAAATTGCTCTGGATAATGGACATCGACCAAATAAAGCCCTGCTGCTTTAGCTGTTGGAGCAGCGAGTTGGCGGTTTTTTTGCTCTAATAACCATTTGATCCATTCAATAGGCTGATTACTACAACCCACTTCAATTAGGCTTCCTACAATATTTCTTACCATATGATGAACAAAAGCATTTGCTTGAATATCAATGACAACAAATTGCCCAAGACGAGTGACATTCAAATGATGTACATTGCGATTAGGACTATTAGATTGACATTGTGAGGCACGAAACGAGCTAAAATCATTTTCACCTAATAAAAATTGTCCTGCCTTGTGCATTTTTTGATGATCTAAAGGCATAGTGTAATGAGATACTCCTTTAGGAAGAATTGCAGAACGGAGGTTATTATTATAAATAATATAGCGATAGCGACGAGCAGTAGCACTAAAGCGAGCATGGAAATCAGAAGAAACCTCAACAGACCATTTTACAGCAATATCATCAGGCAGATGCGCATTAGTACCAAAACACCAACTCTTTAAAGGGCGTTCCGCCTCTGTTGCAAAATGTACCACTTGCCCCGTCCCATGAACTCCCGAGTCAGTACGCCCTGCACAAAACACCTCTACTGGAGAATTGGCAATAATGGATAACGCTTTTTCTAATTGTTGTTGAACACTCACAACGGATCGCTGTTTTTGCCAACCAAAATAACGGCTACCGTCATACTCAATACCTAATGCAATTTTCATTTTATTTTATGTATGTGAATAAATAGATACTATAATTGTACTACAAGCGGTACGATTTAATAACTTTTTTGCAAATTTTTATCACAATGTATCCGCTATGTTTCTTTGAACCACAAAACGAATCAAACACCGATCACTGAGCCCGTCGAAGCATTAGGTGTTTTTGCACAGAACTACCCAAACACCGATCACTGAGCCTGTCGAAGTGTGAGGTGTTACGTTCCGAGCTCGTTCTGTAAACATTTTATTTTGCACCATAAAAAAACACCCCTTCCAAATGAAAGGGGTGAGTGCTGTGGTGGTTAAGTGTTATTGAGAGAGAGGACTAGTAACCCCCAAGTTGTTCTCAACCACCACGTGCTAGGTTGGACTGGAAGAGAGAATCCCTCTTCCGTCCTGTGTTACATTACCATTGGTAGCCAACACTGACACCAATACCGAATTTCTTCTCAGTATTCGCATTAATGTTTCCTTTGATAATCCATTTTCCATTGTCAGAGATAGAAGACAGTCCTACGGCCATTGAGCTTGATTTGTCATAACTCGCGCCCGCTAATGACACCATACTCTTACCTGGTACATAAGCCTGTGGTAAGCTGGCTGATGCCATCGCACTCGCAGTACCGCCACTTGCGGCTTTTTCTACACTGTCAATACGGGTGGAGAGTGACTCTTCCACTTTCGTTAATTGAGACACATTCACGGCATCCGTTGGTGCAGTACCGGCTTTAATATTGTGAATTTGGTTTCCACCCATATTAATATTGACATCAGCACCCTCTTTCACTGTTAAACCGGATTGGTTTAAGGTGATATTGCCTACAGTGACTTTATCGACTTTGATTTCAGGTGTAGTTGAGATAACCAGCTGTTTATCCTTGCCGTTCATCACTGTTTTGGCATTAAGGTTTTTACCGACTTTAATGCTTAAGGCACCCTTGTTGCTCACGACTTCCTCTTTTGAGAGATTATCCTTGTCTAATACAACATCGTCTGTTACAGCAACCTTGATTTCAGCACCATTGCCTCCATTTCCGTTGCCTGCTTCGCCTTTGTCACCTTTATCGCCTTTATCACCCTTGTCACCTTTTGCGCCTTTTAACGCAGCCAAGAAGTCATCTTGTGTTTTAGCGTCGTTACCTGGCAATGCTTTCCAAACCTCATAAGCAGATTGACCATCGGCGCCATTCGCACCAGCGGCACCGTCATCACCTTTCTCACCTTTAAAGTCAGGGTCATTTTTCAATGCGTCCTTATCTAACGTGATATGGGCAATTTGTTTACCGTCTTTGCTTTGTTGTTTTTCCACTTTTAAGCCATCACCAAAGTCAAAGGCAAGTTTACTTAAGTCAAATTTTTCTTCAGTATTACCCTGTTTATAATTTGCGCCCGTACCCGTGCTACCACTAAAGAAGCTAATGGTTGGCAATATTGCGTCTTTCCATTTATCAACATCAATACCTTGACCCTTGTTCAGTGCTTTTAACTGTTTGTAGTTAAAAGCATCGGTATCTGCTATGGCATCGCCTAAATTGGTGATTCTACCACCATTAACTGATACGCTATTCTCTGTCTCACTCAATGTCAGTTTTCCACCACCTGCTGTGTTAGCAATTGACGAAATACCTGTAAGTTCTTTCGCTAATTTAATCGCTAAACCGTTCGTACCATCATTAACCACACCAATGTTGTTATCAGTGAGTTTATCGGCCGCTGTTACGCCACCTTTAATATTTAAGGTGTCATTGAGCTTACGGGTAACTTTATCACCCACATCACCTTTGAACACTAAGCCATCATCCATTGTCGCAACAGTATGGGTGTCTCCTGCTTCATCTTCGTAAATAATACGGGTTAGGCTGTCTCCATCCTTACCATCAACACCCGCTCTACCATTAACCACTTTGATATCAGCTGACACATCTTTCGCAGGTTTTCCGTCGATTCCATCGTGCCCATTAAGCCCGATTACACCGTTAGTGCCATTGGCACCATCTTCACCTTTGATAGTGACGCCGTTTTCACCGTCTTTTCCTTTAACAGTAATACCGTCTTTTCCACTTAAGCCGATTGAGCCATCTTTGCCATCTTCGCCTTTAATAGAAATCCCATTGTTTCCGTTGATACCCACTTCACCTTTGTCACCTTTAACTGTGATACCGTCTTTGGCTTTTCCAACTTTATCAATCGCTGTATCAACGTAAGTTTTAACCACATCACCTGTCACAGTATTGGTATTACCATCTGCAACGACGCCTGTTCCAACTTTATCCAGAATATCAGTGACATCTCCCGCTAACTTCGCTTTCGTGACATTACCGTCTAAAATCTTAGCCGTTGTCACTGCGTTGTCTGCAAGACTGATTACACCATTTCCATTCTTAGTTAAAGTCGTACCATCAAGGTTCACTTTTAAGTCAACATTGTCAGTTGCTACATTATGGTTTGCACCAATAGTAACAGAGCCATCAGAACTCGTGACATTTTTAATATCGTCCACTTCAAGTTTAGTATTTAATGCTGTTTTAACTTGAGTATCGGTAACTAACTTGCCTGTTGGAGTGATTAAATCTGCCCCTGTATTTAACTTAGTTATCCAAGTAATCACATCATCAGAGGTTAAATTATCTGCATTTTTATTTGCTTTAGTGACAATTTTAACACTATTTAAAAGAGCCTTGATTTTTGCTGCGTTAGCAACATCTTGAGTTGTGTCCGCTGTTGTTTTTACGTCAACTATAGCCTCGTGAATAGTATCTTTCCCTGTGCCTCCGATATTTGTAAAGGTGATATTACCATTTTGATCAAGAGCTGCATTACCGCCAAAATTATTTTTCACTGTCTTCGCTACATTACCTAAAACATCATTTGTCGCATAAAGTTGTGAACCATTAATAGCATCTGTTGAGGTTGCTGAAAGTTCACCCGCTGCAACATTGACCAGTTGTTTCTCATTGCCAACTTTACCAATTGACATAACTCCATCTGGAATACCTGCGAAGTCGCCATAAGTAATGCCATTTAGTGTTGCATTTTCTATATCCACTTTTTCTTTAGTTTCAGCATTACTACCTAAAGCCACTGAGTTTTCATGCTCTGCTTTAGCATCAAAACCTAAAGCAAAAGTTTGATTTGCAAGAGCCTTAGCTCGATAACCCATTGCAACCGCCTCTTGAGAACCTCCATCAACACCAGCAATCGTTTGAACACCAATAGCAATCGAATTAGCAGTGTAAGCTTGTCCACCATGCTCATCTTCTACATCATAAGCATAATATCCACCCATTGCGATAGCACCATCGCCCTTAGCAGTTGATAGATAACCTGTAGCAAAAGAGCTTATACCAAAGGATTTTGCTTTTCCTAATGTGATGGAACCTTGCCCTGCAGCAACACTACCAACTCCTCCACCAATAGCAACAGAAAGAACATTAGTTGCTTCAGCAAAGCGCCCAATAGCGACTGAATATATCCCCTTAGCCTCTCCTTCTATAGCAGCAAATGCCCCATCTCCTTTAGCATTTCCCTTCAATGCAACTGCCTGGTCTCCTTCTGCTACCCCATGAATAGCAACACTATCTATTCCTTTAGCCTGACCATGAATTGCCGTTGAACTGCTCCCTTCTGCAATTGTCTGTAACATACCACCACGAGTACTAAAAGCGGAGCCAATAGCGATTGAATTAGCCGATCTTGCCTCTGCATTGTGCCCTATTGCTATAGAGCCTACTATTCTGTCATCAAAATGACTCCTGTCGATATCATCAGTAACATCAAATGTTTGTGCATTATGCCCAATTGCTATGGAGTTCATTTGAGCTGCCTGTGCATTAATGCCTATTGCAGTTGAATATTCACCTGTTGCGCCTCCGATTCCATCAACTGAACCTAAGTTTGTTGTATTTCCTGGTTGAACTTGGTTTGTGGCATTAACGTGAAAGTAGTTTTTCAAACTTCCCGTTGCTTGATTAGCAGAACTTTCTGCCACTGCTTTTAATTGCGCCACATTCACCGCATCGGTATCTTCTTTACCTGCGGCTAACCCTGTAATTTGACGTGTTTTGTTATCTGTAGCATCACCAATGGCTAATGCACCTAAAGTAGATTTCCAAATAGCGGTATCATTCGCAACATTTTTTCCAAAATCTTCACCTTGAATACCTTTTGCTGCCACAGTTTTAGCGTATGAACCTAAGGCTAAACTGTTTTCAATATTAGCAATAGAGTCAAAACCAAGTGATAAGGTTTTATCTTCTGTCGCCTTAGCTCTATAACCCATTGCAACAGCTTCTTGAACACCATGTTCAATACCCGCTACTGTTTCACCACCGATAGCAATCGAACCGTTACTATTAGCTACTCCGCCGACCACATGACCGCTATAATAATATCCACCCATAGCGATTGCACCAGCACCCTTAGCTTTTGCTATATAACCTGTGGAAAAAGAATTCTCACCGAAAGCACGTGAATCTCCTAGAGCAACAGATGAAATCCCCTCAGCTTGAGCACCATCAGATACACCTACTCCAAATCTGCCACCGATGGCAATAGCAGAGTCGGCAGTTGTTTTAGCAAAAAGCCCAATAGCAATCGAATCGCCCCCATTTGTTTGTCCGCCCAAAGCAATTGAGCCATGTTCTCTCGCCTCTGCATTCTTTCCTATTACTATAGACCCACCAAGCTGTCCATTCAAAGAACTCCCCATCAACGCTTTTGCACCACGACCAATGGCAATAGAATCGTCTTGTAAAGCTTGAGCACCTTCGCCACTCGCCAATGAATATGCACCTTTGGCTCCACCGATACCATCAACAGCATCTAAGTTAGTGTCATTTCCTGTTTGAACAGTATCTGTTGTATTGACATGGAAGTAGTTTTTCTGAGCCTTAAGGGCTTCCACTTCAGCTTTAAGCTCATCAAATGCTTGTTGTTCTTCTGGGGTTAATGCCATTGCTGATGAGCTAATTCCAAATACCATTGAGATTGCCAGCGCAATTTTTGCAAATTTGAATGAAAATGTGACCGCTTGTTGTGGTTTATCAATAGTTAAAGATTGGGCTTTTGTTCTACCTTTCGCTAATTCACTAACTGCAGTGAAGGTTTGTGTTGCTTTATTAAACACAATTTTGTAGATGCTGTTCATTATCAGATACCCTTTTCAGTTGATATCCTTTCCTTAGGACTTTTTTGAGGTTGATGTAAATTCCTTTTACTGCCTCGTAAATATTTTGTTAAAAAATATGTATAAACCTCCCGATTGTAAAAAAAAAAAACACAAGCAAAATCGTAGTAATGGAGGTTGTTTGAGTAAAAAATAGACAATTTGGAATGGAAAATGGGGTGATTTTGATTAGGGGTGTGTGAAATATCGATCACGGGGTTAGTCAAACACCGGTCACTGAGCTTGTCGAAGTGTTAGGTGTTTGGGCTCGGAATTTGGTTCTGTGAGCGTTCTCTTATACTTCGACAGGCTCAGTAACCGAGAACGGAGACGTCGATCACGGAGGTTAGTCAAACATCGATCGCTGAGCTTGTCGAAGTGTTAGGTGTTTTAGCACGGGATTTGATTCTGTGAGCGTTCTCTTATACTTCGACAGGCTCAGTAACCGAGAACGGTAAACATCGATCACAGGACTAGCCAAACACCGGTCACTGAGCTTGTTGAATTAGGTGTTTGGGCACTGAACTTGTTTGGTGAACGTTCTCTCATCCTTCGATATTTCGACAAGCTCAATAACCGAGCTCAGTAACCGAGAACGGAGACATCGAGCAATGGGAGGATATACGCAAACAAGTTTACTAATTCCTACCCTACGGTCGATCTTTATAACATTTTGATTTATAAATGGTTTGCAGAGGAGCATTTAATGAGAAAAGCGAATAAACTATCCTCTCGCAAGCTAGATTAAAACTAGCCAAGTATCGATCTCTGCAATCGAGAATGGGGATGGTTTTAAATAGAAGGGGAGTGTGAAAAATAAAAAAGGGTACGATCCTTCTAAAAAATTGTAAATTTTTAGTATGATCGTACCGCTTAATTTAGCTGTCTTTTAAACTTTAATTACAGTTTTGGACCTGCTGATTTTAATGCAACTGTTGCTTCGTTAGTTGCATATTTTTCGAAGTTTTTAACAAAACGGTTTGCTAAATCTTCAGCTTTTTCTTGCCATTGAGCCACTTCTGTATAAGTATCACGTGGATCTAAAATCGTTGGATCTACGTTTGGTAATGCTGTTGGGACTTGTAAATCAAAGATTGGTACTTGTTTTGTTTCTGCGTGTTCAATTGAACCATCTAAGATTGCGTCAATGATTGCACGAGTATCTTTGATTGAAATACGTTTACCAGTACCATTCCAACCTGTATTCACTAAGTATGCTTCTGCACCTACTGCTTCCATACGTTTAACTAATACGTCAGCATAGCGAATTGGGTGAAGAGATAAGAATGCCGCACCAAAACAAGGTGAGAATGTTGGTGTTGGCTCTGTAATTCCACGTTCTGTACCTGCTAATTTTGCAGTAAATCCAGATAGGAAATAGTATTTCATTTGATCTTTCGTTAATTTAGATACTGGTGGTAATACACCAAACGCATCAGCAGTTAAGAAAATAACTTTTTTCGCGTGTCCTGCACGAGAAACTGGTTTAACAATGTTATCAATATGATGAATTGGGTAAGAAACACGTGTATTTTCTGTTTTTGAGTTATCATCAAAGTCGATAGAACCGTCTTCACGTACTACAACGTTTTCTAATAAAGCGTCACGACGGATTGCGTGGAAGATGTCTGGTTCATTTTCTTCTGAAAGATTGATTGTTTTCGCATAGCAACCACCTTCAAAGTTGAATACACCGTCATCATCCCAACCGTGTTCATCATCACCGATTAATTTACGTTTTGGATCAGTTGAAAGGGTTGTTTTACCTGTACCTGATAAACCAAAGAAGATTGCAACATCACCATCTTCACCTTCATTTGCAGAGCAGTGCATTGATGCGATACCTTTAAGTGGTAATAAGTAGTTCATCATTGAGAACATACCTTTTTTCATTTCACCGCCGTACCAAGTACCACCGATTAATTGAATACCTTCTGTTAAGTTGAAGGCAACAAAGTTTTCAGAATTTAAGCCTTGCTCTTTCCAATTTGGATTAGTGCATTTTGAACCATTCATTACTACGAAGTCTGGTTTGAAGCCTTCTAATTGTTCTTTGCTTGGACGAATAAACATATTAGTTACAAAGTGTGCTTGCCACGCAACTTCTGTTACAAAACGTACTGCTAATTTGTTTTGTTCAGTTGCACCACAGAAAGCATCAACTACGAATAAACGTTTATTTGATAATTGACCTGTTACCAATGTTTTTAAACTTGCCCAAGTTTCTTGGTTCATTGGTTTGTTGTCATTTTTTACTTTGTCTTCTGTCCACCAGAAGTGTTCTTTGGTTGTTTCATCTAAAACAATATATTTATCTTTTGGAGAACGACCTGTAAAGATACCTGTATCCACTGCAACACAGCCAGTGTCAGTTAATACACCACGCTCAAAACCTTCTAATTCAGGTTTCATTTCTTCTTCAAAGAGTTGTTCATAAGTTGGATTATAAACAACTTCTGCTACGTTAGTGATACCTACAAGTTCTAGTTCTTTAATAATATTTGACATAATAGTCTCCCATAGTTAGTTTAAATTATTACTGGTGCGTATTTTAAATAATTTTTGAGGAAAAAAGTGTTATCTATATCAAATTTTTGAAATTTATTGCTACAATTTGAAAGATTAATGATCTTTATCAAATTTTATAGGTTAATATTACTATTGTAATTCACTATCGTAGAGGAAATACTATGCAAAAAACATTTTCAATGATTAAACCTGATGCAACAAAACGCCATTTAGTTGGTGAAATTTTGGCGATGCTTGAGCGATCTGATTTAACGATTTGTGCTTTAAAGAAAGTGCATTTAACTAAACAACAGGCCGAAGGGTTTTATGCAGAGCATCAAGGTAAACCTTTTTTTGATAAGTTAATTGAATATATGATTTCAGCACCTGTCGTAGCAGTTGTGCTTTCAGGTGAAAATGCGATTTGTCGATATCGAGAGTTGATGGGGGCTACAGATCCTGCTGAAGCTCAAGAGGGGACAATCCGTCAATTATATGCTTTGAGTAAAACTGAAAACTCTGTACACGGCTCGGATTCAGAGGAGACGGCCAAGCAAGAAATTGCTTATTTCTTTACTCCAGACGAGATCATTGACTGAGAGTAATAAAAGAGAGCAGTGTCTAGTTATTACTTGTTTGTTGATCGGTTGGTGATGCTCGATAGAGGTCTTTGCTGTAAATAACACCACTCGAGTTGTTGCTATCGATACCTTTTATACTTGGAACAACGGCGATAGTGCGTTGGTATTGGAATATAGGTAAGATAGCAACATCGTCTTCAAGCTGTTTTATTACTTTGTAGATCAGTTTGTTACGTTCAGAAATAGTGAGAGGTTCTTGTTCTAGCTGTTCTAATAGCGTGTCTACGTTATTATTTTTGTAGCTTATTTTGTTATCAGGGCTTTTGGAATGAAATTGTACTAAAAACTGTACAGGATCAGGAAAGTCCGCACACCAGCCTGCTCTGATCATTTGAAATTGTTTCTTCTCTCTTATTTTTAATAATTCTTGCCATTCGACAGCCTGTGGGGTGACTTTGAATAGATCTGATTGTCCCAAACTTCTTATTATGTTATTGGCAATATTATGATGAATACTTTGGTTATCATAAGTAAGTGTGATTTTTAGAGGATTTTTAACACTAATACCTGCTTCACTGAGTAGCAGTTCAATAATAACGGGTTTCCATTGGCTATTATTTTCTATGTACATTGTATTAGGTAAGATTGAATTGTTAGGTATGCCAACTCCAATATTGTCTGTAATTTTACGTGCTGATACCATTCCTTTAATGGCTTGACGAATATTTTGTTTTTGCATCATTGGATCGGCAAAATTGAACTCATAAAAATAGGTGCAAAGTTTAGGCAGTTTAATCAGATTATTGGTGTAATTTAGTGATGGATTTTCAATAATATCGTAATATTTAGGTTGTTGCTGTGCATCTAGTTTATGGTAAATAACTTTTTGAAAAGGCAGAGAAGTATCTATTGCGGTTAAGATTAAGTTTGCCTTATTTGGATATTGAAGACGGTATTTTCCATTACTAATAAAGGATTGAGTTAAAGCAGGTTTTTCTCCACGATAAGTCGGTAAAAGTGCAGAGTGAGCGAGCATTAATGGCAGTTGAAAATTGGTTCTGTTGAGTTCAATTTTTAAGGTTTTTTCATCTATTGCCATTACCCCTAAATCAGTTGTAAATTTTTTCCCCGATATAACCGCTTGGGCATTTTTAACGCCCATATAAACGAGATAATTAGCTACGGGAGACTGGTTTTTATGTGACGCTAATCGCTGCCAGCTGGATACAAAATCTTGTGCTGTGACAGGGGCGTTATTTGACCATCTTGCATCTTGTTTCAGTTTAAAAATCCACACTTTTCCATCTTCGGTCTGCCAGTTTTCAGCAAGCCCTAATGTGACGTCTCCTTTTTCATTAAAGACCATTAAACCAGACAGTAAGTCTCTCAGAGGTGCGGAATCTTCTGTAGAGGTAACAAAAATAGGATCTAACTGAAATTGTTCTGTGTATATAGAACGATTTAATAGATGTTGAGATAAAGTTTGTTGAATAATGTGATTAGATTGATCGCAGCCTAAAAGGGTAAAGCCTAAAAACAGCGTTACCCAATATTTTATTATGTTGTTTTTTGTGATGGATAATCTAAATCTTAACATATTCAATAGCATTAAACTGTGACCAAACCAGGGAAAAGATTACCTAAACCAGTAACAATAAATTCGATACCTAGAGACATTAGGATAAGTCCCATAATACGAGTAATAATATTTGAACCTGTTCTGCCTAATCTTTTGATAAGAGGTGCTGAAAATCGTAATGCAGCGTAGCAGGTAAAGGTAAACACAATAATAGAAATACTAAAGCCGAGATAGTCAGTCCATTGGTTATAATGGCTTCCCCAAACAATGGTTGAACCGATTGCACCTGGCCCTGCCATCATTGGCATTGCAAGAGGCACAACACCGATATTGTCATATTCAGAGATATCTGTATTTTTTTCTTCTTTGTTTTGTCTATGATCCCCTAATTTACCATTGATCATTGTGATGGCAATAGTGACAATCAGAAAACCACCTGCCACACGGAAAGAGTCTAATGAAATACTGAATACATCAAGAATCATCTTTCCAAAGAATAGGGTCGTCAGTAAGATAAGGCAAACAGAAGTAGAGGTAACAAAGTTAGTATGATTACGCTCTGCTTCATATTGATGCTCTGTCATACTGTAAAAAATAGGTAAAAAACCAATAGGGTTAACTACAGCAAATAGACCAATAAAAAATTGTAAATAAATTGAATAATGAAAAATGGTTTCCATAAAAATGTTAGGTTATAAAAATAGGGGGATATTATATCTGTTATTTGAGAAGTATGAAATCAATAAATCAGATTTTCAGGATAACGGAACGCTTTAATAGACAAATTGTTTATTGAAGCGGTCACATTGTCTTAAAAATTTGCAAATTTTATACTGATGCCTGTTATTTTCTATAAATCTTCTAATATATTGATTGCATCACTGAGTTTTTTGACTGTAAATACTTGCATTCCCTCAATGGTTTTTTTAGGAGCATTTCCATAAGGAATAATGGCTCGCTTGAAACCGTGTTTTGTTGCTTCACTGATACGCTCTTGACCACTTGGTACTGGGCGAATTTCACCTGCTAAGCCTACTTCGCCAAATATAACTAAATCTTGCGGTAAAGGACGATTTTTAAAACTTGAAATTAAGGCTAGTAATAAGGCTAAATCCGCACTGGTTTCAGAGACTTTAACACCACCGACCACGTTAACAAAGACATCTTGATCTGACATTTGTAAGCCACCGTGTCGATGTAAAACAGCGAGTAGCATTGATAAACGGTTATGGTCTAACCCTACGGCAATACGACGAGGGTTACCTAGCATTGAATGATCCACAAGGGCTTGAATTTCAACTAATAGAGGACGAGTTCCTTCCCATAATACCATTACGGAGCTACCAGAGGTTTGTTCTTCACTACGAGTTAAGAAAATAGCAGAGGGATTTTTGACTTCACGTAAACCTTGTTCTGTCATACCAAACACGCCCAGTTCATTGACGGCACCAAAGCGGTTTTTATGACTGCGTAAAGTACGATAGCGAGAGTCTGCTTCACCTTCGAGTAAAATAGAGCAATCAATACAATGTTCTAATACTTTTGGCCCTGCTAATGTGCCATCTTTAGTAACGTGTCCTACCATAATAATGGCGACTTGGTGCATTTTTGCATAGCGAGTAAGGAATGAGGCACATTCACGCACTTGAGAAACACTACCAGGTGAAGAAGAGATATCCGCAAGGTGCATTACTTGGATAGAGTCAATAACCATAATTTTAGGTTTTTGTTGATCGGCAAGGTTACAAATTTGCTCCACTGAGGTTTCGGATAGCATTTTTAGGTTATCCATAGGTAAGTTTAAGCGTTTTGCTCTCATTGCAACTTGTTGTAGTGATTCTTCCCCTGTGACATAAAGGGTTGGTAGGTGAGCTGCTAATTTGCAAATCACTTGTAAAAGTAGGGTACTTTTTCCTGCGCCGGGGTGCCCTCCAATTAAAATCGCACTGCCAGCAACAATTCCACCACCTAAAACACGATCAAACTCTTTAAACCCACTGCTTATACGAGGCACTTCTTCGAGGCAAATATCAGAAAGGCTTTGTATTTTACCTGTGGTTTCTCCGCTATATCCACGAAAACGATCATTTTTTGTCTCTTTGGTTGAGACTAAACGGACTTCACTAATAGTGTTCCACGCACCACAAGATTTACATTGTCCCACCCAGCGAGAATAATCTGCACCACAATCATTACATACATAAGCAACTTTAGGAGCCTTTGCCATTATCAACCTCTTAAAAATTTTATATTAGGTATTCATTTTACCAAAACACTGGTTAAATAAACAGTGTTTTAATGCTATTTTTTCGATCTAGATCGATAAAAAGGGGAGAGAGGTTAGATTTTAGTTTGAAAAACAAGGAATATCTCAATGCAATTTTATATTTTACGTTTAATCAACAAAGGATTTTTTATGCAAAAAAGTTATTTAAGACTCTCCCAGGCCTTCACTTTAATTGAACTGATGATTGTGATTGCAATCGTTGCCATTCTTGCTGTCGTTGCTATGCCATCCTACACCAGTTATACGCAAAAAGCGGTACTGTCCGAAATTTTAACGGCTTCAGCACCCTATAAATCTGATGTGGAAATTTGTATTTATAATATGGGAGAGGCAACAAACTGTAATGGAGGCTCCAACGGTATTCAAGCAGATAAATCATCAAGTGATACTAAGTACCTGAAATCTATTGCAACCAGTAAAGGGATCATTACCGTTGAAGGCAAAGGAACATTGAAAGACTATAGTTATACCTTAACACCTACTTATGCAAATAATAGTATTGTTTGGACAGCAACTTGTGCAGGTGAAGATACAGGTATTTTTCCTGCTAACTTTTGTTCAAATTAGTGATAGATTGATAGGGAAGTTTAATAATGCAATATAATGTTTATGATTTAATGAATCAAAAAGTCGTAAAGCTATCTCAGGATAGGTGGCAGCAAAATATTAAGGATAAACCACTTTTATTGCGTTATTTAGCATTACCTATCAAAGAAGATGAGAAAACACTTTGGCTTGCCATTGATGATGAGAATAATCTAAATGTCTGTGAAATATTTTCATTTTTAACCCATAAAGAAATTGAACCCGTTTTGGTGTCTTCTGATGAGTTAAAATATTTGTTAAATGAACTGTCTCCAAGTTATGTTGATAACCAAGAAAATGAATCGCAAATTACGCTTTATAATCAGCATAATAGTGAAGAAAGTATTGATAATTCTGATCCCATTATTCAATTATTAGAAACTATTTTTAAATATGGATTACAAAAAAATGCCTCTGATATCCATATTGAGCCGCATAAAGAAATATTAGTGGTTCGATTACGAATTGATGGGGTTTTGCAAGTATATAAAAATATTTCATTAAACATTGCGAATCGTGTTATTTCAAGGGTTAAACTACTGGCTAAATTGGATATTAGTGAAACCCGTTTGCCTCAAGATGGGCAGTTTTATTTTCAAACACAGCTTAATGAACGGTTAGATTTTCGAGTGTCTACACTGCCCACTCATTATGGTGAAAAATTGGTATTACGATTACAAAAACATAATCCGACTCAGTTAGATTTTGTATCATTGGGTTTTAATCCTTCTCAAAGGGATATATTGGTCAATGCACTACACAAACCGCAAGGGCTTATTTTAGTAACAGGTCCTACTGGTAGTGGCAAAAGCCTTACGTTATATAGTGCATTGAATTATTTAAACAATACCGATAAACATATTTTAACCGCAGAAGATCCCATAGAAATTATTATTGATGGTGTAATGCAATCACAGGTGAATCGAAGTATCGGTATTGATTTTAGCCAATTATTACGCACTTTTTTACGTCAAGATCCAGATATTATTATGTTAGGTGAAATTCGAGATCAAGAGAGTGCTGAAATTGCATTACGAGCAGCACAAACAGGGCATTTAGTGTTGGCAACATTACATACGAATGATGCACCGTCAACCATAGAGCGTTTATTACAATTAGGTATTAAAGAGTATGAAATTAAACATTCATTATTATTGGTGATTACACAGCGATTAGTACGAAAGCTGTGTGCGCTATGTAGTGGTGAAAGTTGTGAACATTGCTTTGATGGTTATAACGGTAGAATGGGAGTGTTTCAATGTTTAACAAAAAATGCAAAAACTTTCGAGAAAGATACCGCTTATTTAGATTTTGCCACTTTATTTGAGAGTGCAAAACAGCTTATTGCAAATAAGCAGACGAATCAAGCAGAAATTCAGCGAGTGATTGGCAATGAATCTGTATGAGTTTAAGTGGAAAGGGGTCAATCGTTTCTTACAACCTCAAAAAGGAACAGTACTTGCGACTCATCATCAAGTTGCAGAAAATAGGTTGTTACAAAAGGGGTACCGTCACCTTAAAATTAAACGTAATTTTGCGTTTAATCGAGCACCTAAAAAGGAAGAGGTAACACAATTTATTCATCAATTATCCTTATTACTCAATGCAAAAATCACCCTTAGAAAAGCACTTGGTGTATTGTTAGAAAATTGTACCAATATTAAACTTTATGTATGGTTGCAGGAGATAATTGCACTCATTGAAAAGGGCAATTCGTTATCGGACTCATTGACGACTTTAGATAAATATTTTACTTCACAAGAGATACAATTGATTAAAATAGCAGAACGAAGCGGTCAGTTGTCAGTGATTTTTTGCAATATTGCAGATACTAGAGCTAAATCTGAAAAATTAACCAAAAAAGTAAAAAAAGTGATGTTTTACCCTGTGATTGTATTGGGGATTTCGATATTACTTTGCTTAATGTTGCTGATTTTTATTGTTCCTCAATTTGCCGATCTATATCAATCTAAAGAAAAAAGTTTGCCATTAATAACGGCATTATTATTCAAAACTTCTCAAGTGCTACAGCAACATTACATCGCTCTGTTAAGTACGACAATATTTATTGTGACAGTCGTCATTATGCTATCTAAAAAGACGAATATCATCTCAATACTAAAAGTTAACATACTGTCTTTATTGCCTATTTTTAATAAAATAATGAGCGAACATCGCATTATCTTTTTCTGTCAAAATATTGCGTTAATGCAAAAAGCAGGGATTCCTTTAAATATTGCGCTGAGTTCTTTTATTTCAAAAAAAGAAGAGGATCAAGTTTTACAAAAAGAATTGTCTAATATATTAACTATTTTAAATCAGGGCTACCCTTTTTCTGAAACATTAAATCCTTCAGTCTTTGGTGAACAAGTGATACAAATGATTGCTATTGGAGAAGAATGTGGCAGGTTATCACAAATGTTAGAGCATATAGTCACACTCAAACAACAAAAATTAGATTATAAAATTGATATACTTTCACAACTGTTAGAACCTGCTTTAATGCTGTTTATTGGCGTGATTATTGGTACTATTATTATTGCTCTTTATCTACCTATTTTTGATATGGGAGCGTTAATTTGACGATTTTATATTCTCTCTTAATTATATTAGGTTTGGCATATTGGTTAGAAAAAGAGAGCAAAAAGTTTCCCTTTAAAATTAATAAACAGGTTTTTCAAGAATATCAATCACTGACTAATGGAAACACGCTTTTTTACTCATTTTTAAAGCAATCTCAGCTACAATATAAAGAGATAAAATGGATTAAGCTTCTCTATATCACCTTTCCTCTTATTACTTTTGTATTGAGTGAACAACATTTTATTTTCACTTTTATTCTGGCTATTCTTATCTATTTGTCTCTATTGGATTATGCTTATTATTTGACTGATATTAAATATATTATCGCTATTTTTATAAGCGGTCTGATTTATATCATTTTTTACCAAAAATACTTAACAGAACAAAGTCTGTTTTCATTATTTTTTAGTGTCGTTTTTTGTTTAGCGATAAGTAAATTTGGATTATTTTTTTATAAAAAAGAGATGTTAGGGCTGGGTGATTCATTGCTTATTATTGCATTATCACCCCTTTTTACCCTTCATCAACTACTACAATTATTACTTTATGCGAGCCTTTCTGGGCTTCTTTTTGTTATCAGCTATTTTGTGATTAAGAAAAAAATCATACCTCGATTACCTTTTATTCCTTTTATTTGTCTTTCGACTTTTATCCTATTCATTGATAGAATTTAGCAAAATAGTTAAAGGAGAATGAAATGCCTTATATTGTGGCTTTAACAGGGGGAATTGGAAGTGGAAAAAGTACGATTGCAGCACTTTTTGAAAACTATAATGTTCCTATTATTGATGCAGATATTGTCGCGAGAGAACTTGTTGTAAAAGGTTCACCGTTACTTAATCAGATAGTACAGCATTTTGGGCAAACAATATTATTGGAAAACGGTGAATTAGATCGAAATAAGTTACGTAATATTGTGTTTAATCATTCAGAGCATACCGAATGGTTGAATAATTTATTACATCCTGCTATTCGTGAGGCGATGTTACAACAGCTTCATCAAATTCAAGCACCTTACGTACTCTGGGTGGTGCCATTGTTAGTTGAAAATAATTTAACTCATTATTGTGATCGTATTCTTGTGGTTGATGTTCTGCCTGAAATTCAACTGGAACGAGCCTCCAAACGTGATAAAAATAAGCGAGATACAATCAAAAAAATGATGCAATCACAGGTGAGTAGAGCAGAACGTCTGGCAGTTGCAGATGATATTATTGAAAATAACTTAGAATTAGGGGAAAATGCTCAACACTTAAATCAGCAAGTGAGTAAACTGCATCAACACTATTTACATCTTGCAGCACAAAAGGAATCTTAAATGACAGAAACAATTGTAAATTGCCCAACTTGTGAAACAGAAGTAATTTGGTCTAAAACAAATGAATATCGTCCATTTTGCAGTCAACGTTGTAAAATGATCGATCTGGGTGAATGGGCAAGTGAACAAAAATACATTGCAGGAAGTGCAGAAGAGAATGATTTAATGAGTGCGGAATTAACGAACGAATAATCGCTTCACTCATCACATTGATATTCCATCTATTTATATTAAAGTCAGTTAAAAATACTTTTAACTGACTTTATTTTTTTAACATTTAGAGCAAGATGGAAACTTTTGCAAATTTTTCCTAACATCGTACCGCTATTAATATGAAGAAGATCACAAATTTTAATATTCAATAATGACGATATAGATATTTTTTACTAGGATCAAGCTGACTTTCAGTAAGTCACTCGTAATTAGATTCAAATTCTTTAAATTAAAAGGGTAGGTTTATGCAATTACTTCTATTATATCTAAAGTCGTGGTTCGTGATCGATCCGAAAATGCTTCTTTGCTTCCCATAAAATACACTTTTTCAAGTAACTCAACGTAGTTCCATTAATCTTATTTAATTTTTTATTAATCGGCTATTTTAACAATTAGTCTAATTTTTCTATATGAGGATTTTATTATGAATACTTTTAAACATTTACCAGAACCATTCCGTATCCGTGTTATTGAACCAGTAAAAAGAACAACACGTGAACATCGTGATCAAGCTATCTTAAAAGCAGGAATGAACCCATTCTTATTAGATAGTGAAGATATTTTTATTGATTTATTAACCGATAGTGGAACGGGTGCAATTACTCAAGATATGCAAGCTGCAATGTTCCGTGGTGATGAAGCTTATAGTGGAAGTCGTAGTTATCATGCATTAGCCAATGCCGTTAAAGATATCTTTGGCTATGAGTTTACTATTCCAACTCACCAAGGTCGTGGTGCAGAGCAAATTTATATCCCAATTTTAATTAAAAAACGTGAGCAAGAAAAAGGTTTAGAGCGTGACAAAATGGTTGTGTTCTCAAACTATTTCTTTGATACCACACAAGGTCACTCTCAATTAAATGGTGCAACAGTGAATAACGTTTATATTAAAGAAGCGTTTGACACTGGTGTTGAGCACGACTTTAAAGGGAACTTTAACCTTGAAGCATTAGAAGAAGGCATTCAAAGAGTAGGGGCAAAAAATGTACCTTATATTGTAGCAACTATTACTTGTAACTCAGCAGGTGGTCAGCCAGTTTCTCTTGCCAACTTAAGAGGTGTGTATGAGATTGCTCGTAAATACGATATTCCAGTAGTAATGGATTCAGCTCGTTTTGCAGAAAATGCTTACTTTATTAAGCAACGTGAAGAAGAGTGCAAAGATTGGTCTATTGAGAAAATCACTTATGAGTGCTACCAATACGCTGATGCATTAGCAATGTCTGCTAAGAAAGATGCAATGGTACCAATGGGTGGTTTACTATGCTTCAAAAATAAAGAGATGGAAGATGTATATCACGAGTGTCGTACACTTTGTGTGGTACAAGAAGGTTTCCCAACCTATGGTGGTTTAGAAGGTGGTGCAATGGAGCGTTTAGCTGTTGGTTTATACGACGGTATGCGTGAAGATTGGCTAGCTTATCGTATCCGTCAAATTGAATATTTAGTTGATGGATTAGAAAAAATTGGTGTAGTTTGTCAACAACCAGGTGGACACGCTGCGTTCGTGGATGCAGGTAAATTATTACCACATATTCCAGCGGATCAATTCCCTGCACAAGCACTGGCTTGTGAGCTTTATAAAGTAGCAGGTATCCGTGCGGTAGAAATTGGTTCATTCCTATTAGGTCGTGATCCAAAAACAGGTAAACAATTACCTTGCCCTGCGGAATTGTTACGTTTAACTATTCCACGTGCAACTTATACACAAAGTCATATGGACTTCATTATTGAAGCATTCCAAAAAGTGAAAGAAAATGCACCAAATATCAAAGGGTTAACCTTTAGCTATGAGCCAAAAGTGTTACGTCACTTTACCGCTCGTTTAGAAGAGGTGAAATAAACGAAAAATCTATTGCAATTAAATCTTGCACTAGTACAATAGTGCAAGATTTAATAAAACTAAACTAAAAAAGGAATCTCTATGAATAAAAAGACCCCTTCTATTTTTGGCGGAGCTTGTATTATCGCAAGTGTTTGTGTTGGAGCTGGAATGCTTGCCATTCCAATCAAAGGCGCAGGTGCTTGGACAATATATTCTACCATAGCCTTGCTTATCACAATGGCGATGATGACACTTTCAGGCTGGCTATTACTTGAAGCTTATAAAAAATATGAACTGAGCGCTTCATTTAGTACAGTAACTAAAGATTTATTAGGAAAAGAAGTAAACTTTATCAATAACTTAGCTGTTTACTTCGTAGGTGGCATTTTACTTTATGCTTATACCACTGTGGCAGGGCTTACGCTCAATGGTTTAATTGGTAACATATTTGGTGAATACTCAACAGGAGTCTGGTCAATTATTTTTGTTTTTGTCTTTTCTTCTTTAGTATGGCATTCAACAAGAGCTGTAGATCGTATTTCTGTATTATTAATTTTAGTGATGGTATTTACCTTTATTTTTGGTGTATCAGGGCTTGCTAGCAATATTGATTTAAAAATTCTATTAGATACAGGTAATGAAAATGGTGATTACACACTATTCGCAGCGGCAATGCTTCCTGTTGCATTAACCTCTTTTGGTTATCATCACAGTGTAGCATCAATGCGTTCATACTATGGTTCTGAAGTTAAAGCAAAATACGCTATTGTTGGCGGAACAACTATTGCCTTAGTTTTATATTTGCTATGGACATTTAGTATTTTTGGTAACTTACCTCGTTCAGAATTTAAACAAGTATTTGAAAATGGTGGTGAATGGCAGGCTCTGCTTGGTGCATTAGGTCAAGTGGTTGAATCTAAAACTGTAGAAAATATTATTAATGCTTTCTCAATGGCCGCTATTCTATCTTCATTTATCGGAGTAGGTTTGGGTGTATTTGACTATTTAGCTGACTTCTTTAAATTCGATAATACCAAACAAGGTCGTATGAAATCTTGGGCAGTTACTTTCTTACCACCACTGATTTTATCTGTATTATTCCCATTTGGCTTTGTTACAGCAATTGGTTATGCAGGGGCGGTTGCAACGATTTGGACTTGTATTGTGCCAGCATTGTTAGCGAAAAAAGCACGTGAAAGAAATGGTACTGAAGGTTTCCACGTTTCAGGTGGTAACTTGCTTCTCGGACTTCTCATTCTATTTGGTATTATGATTGCAATTATCCACTTCCTCGATATGTTTGGGGTGCTACCAAGCTTTAAAGGATAAAGTATCTTGATACTGTTTATGATAAATAGCTCTCAAAATATTGAGAGCTATTTTTATGGAATAAGCGGTCACATCTGATCAAAAATTTGCAAATTTGACGTTACTGTTGAAGGAGTTTTATCATTGCTAAAGCTTTACGTTGAATTTCTTTCCATTCAGATTCTGGCTCAGAATCTTGCACAATACCAGCGCCAGCATAGACGGTCATCGAATTTTTATTAATTAATGCAGAGCGTAATGTAACACAAAATTCAGCCTGTTCAGCGTTGAAAAAGCCTAATGTGCCTGCATACCAATTCCGCTCAAAATTTTCTGTTTGGGCAATAAATGGAATTGCTTTTTTACGAGGTAAGCCTGCGACAGCAGCAGTAGGATGAATGTGTGAAAGACACTGAGCATCACTAACATCGTCTTTTAATTCCATTTTAATTAAACGACAGAGATGTTGAACATTTGGTAACTGTTTGAGTTGCGTATCTTTTACTTCAATTTCTTTTGCATAAGATTTCAAATTATCACAAATATCATCAACAACATATTGATTTTCAATATTATTTTTAGGATCGTTTAGTAACCACTTACCATTTTCTTCAGTTTGTTTTTGATTGCCAGTAACCATCGCAGTACCCGCTAAAGCTTCCGTATAAAGGGTTTGTTGTTCTCTTTTATATAGCCTTTCAGGACTTGATCCTATAAAACTGACATCCTGTGTTTCTTGCCATAAAAAATGGAAACAATGGTAATTTTTTTGTTTGCTTAAAGCTAATAAACGATAAGCAGAAATAGGTTCTTTACAGATAAGATCTGTGGCATTTGCTAGTACAATTTTATTAAAATCACCTTGTTTTATATGCTCAATTGTATTTTGAATATTATCAGACCACTGTTGGAAATTGGTATAAGGTGCTGTATCTAATAATGAATAAGGTGTTTTTTCTAATGCTATTGTCTTCTCAAAATTAGCAAAGAGTTGATCTATCGCTATTTTTTCCTTTTCCCAATTACGACTATCCACGACCAAACAAGCGGTTACTTTATGTTCTTTTTTTGCAAATAATAGACGAGGTAAAATAAAGGACGTTTCACCTGAAAATTGCATTCCTCCAATTAAAGTACAGTGATTGTTAGTACTAAATTGTTGTGCTTTTTCAATATCTTGAAAATATTTCACTGCGCCAATTGAAGTTAAAGTTAGGGTGTTGTCACGATTTTGCCAGTAGTATTTAGGAAAGCTATGTTGAGCCTTTAGCCAACTTAATAATAGTTGATTATCAACTGAACAGCACTGTTCTACACGAATGATAACCAATCCATTGTGAATGTGTTTGTTTTCAATAACGTCGTGTAGCTTTGCTTTAAGCTGTGTTTTTAATTGGCTAAATACTGTCATTTATAAAAATTTGCGTGAATCAAACGGTTTATCCTTAAATATCTCTATATATTAACCGATTTTTACTTTAAATTCTGAATAATTCAGGGTAAAGTTGTTCAAACTCAATTTTGTCTGAAATTTTATAAGATAGATATTTACAAATAAATTTAACAATTATAGGGGAAATTAAATGAAACGATTTTCTAAATCTAGCAAATTAGATAATGTCTGCTATGACATTCGAGGTCCTGTCCATAAAGAAGCAATGCGATTGGAAGAGGAAGGGCATAAATTACTTAAATTAAATATTGGTAACCCTGCTCCATTTGGTTTTGAAGCTCCTGATGAAGTATTAGTTGATATTATTCGTAACCTACCAACAGCACAGGGTTATGGTGATTCAAAAGGGCTATATTCAGCTCGAAAAGCCATAGTCCAATACTATCAATCAAAAGGATTATTAGATATTGATGTCAATGATGTTTATATTGGTAATGGTGTGTCTGAATTGATCACAATGTCAATGCAAGCGTTATTAAATGAAGGCGATGAAATCCTTATTCCAATGCCTGATTATCCTCTTTGGACGGCAGCAGCCACCCTCTCAGGGGGTAACGTCAAACATTATTTGTGTGATGAAGAGAACAATTGGTTTCCAGATATTGAAGATATTAAATCTAAAATTACCGAGAAAACCAAAGCTATTGTGGTGATCAATCCTAATAATCCAACTGGCGTGGTGTATAGCCGTGAGATTTTATTAGAAATAGCACAAGTGGCACGTGAGCATAACTTAATTATATTTGCAGATGAAATTTATGACAAAATTTTGTATGACGATGCCGTTCATTATCATATCGCTGCATTAGCTCCTGATCTTTTCACTATTACTTTAAATGGTTTATCAAAAGCATATCGAGTCGCAGGATTTCGTCAAGGCTGGATGGTATTAAGTGGCGGTAAAAAATATCAAGCAGAAGGCTATATTGAAGGATTAGATATGCTGTCTTCTATGCGTTTATGTGCCAACACGCCAATGCAACACGGTATTCAAACCGCACTTGGTGGCTATCAAAGTATTAATGAATTTATTGTTCCGGGTGGGCGTTTATTAGAACAACGTGATGTGGCATATAATTTAGTGACACAAATACCGGGTATTAGCTGTGTTAAGCCAAAGGGCGCAATGTATTTATTCCCTAAAATTGACACCGAAATGTACAATATTAAGGACGATCAAAAATTTGTATTAGATTTATTAAAACAGGAAAAAGTGCTTCTAGTACAAGGTACAGGTTTCAATTGGCATAAACCTGACCACTTCCGTATTGTAACCTTGCCTTATGTGTATCAATTAGAAGAAGCAATTGGACGATTAGAGCGATTTTTGAAAAACTATCGTCAGTAGTTTCTGTTACTATACTTCTATTTGGAATGTGTTAGACAATTAATGGATAAAGTTATCGGAGAAGTAAAATACGCTTCTCCGTATTAATGTAAAAATATACTTTACAGCGTATCAATAAGTAAATATACTTTATACCGTATATTAATTTACATAGGAGTATAAATATGGTGATCATCACTCCACAAATGCTTGCGGTTTATTTGAAAGATTATCGTAAACAGAAGAACTTGACTCAAGCTGAAGTTGCCAATCAGGTTGGTTTACGGCAGGCTACCATTTCAGATTTTGAGAAAAACCCTAATAAGGTTACGATTGAAACATTCTTCAAAATTGTGACGGCACTGGGACTGGAAATTCATCTACTGCCAAAATCAGAGAATGAAGAGGGAGTAGATATATGGTAACTCGTCTTAATGTCTTTATGAATGGAGAGTCTGTTGGAGTGTTTACACGAACTTCAGCAGGCGCTTATTATTTTAGCTATGTTGAAAGCTGGTTCAATAGCCCACAATGTCGCCCCATTTCGCTTTCAATGCCACTACGTTTTGAAGCCTATCAAGGAAAAGAGGTGATCAATTTCTTTGATAACTTACTCCCTGATAATCCACAAATTCGTGAACGAATAGCCACACGCTTTCAAGCAGAAACCAAACAACCTTTTGATTTATTGGCAAAGATTGGTCGGGATGCTACAGGTGCAATTACCCTTTTACCTGAAGGTGATGAATTATCCGACTACAAAACTATTCAGGCTGAAGTATTAAATGAAACACGTCTTGCAGAAATTATACAGGGCTACCAACAAAATGCGCCACTTGGTATGTTAGACAGTACACAAGATTTCCGCATTTCTATTGCAGGTGCACAAGAAAAAACCGCACTATTATTTCACAATAATCAGTGGCAGTTACCGCAAGGTTTAACACCTACCACACATATTATTAAGTTACCTATTGGTGAAATTAAAACTGCAAAACATACACTAGACTTGTCGAAAAGTGTAGATAATGAATTGATTTGTTTAAAACTGTGTCAAGCATTTGGTTTGAATACCGCAGAGAGTGATTTACTTACAGTGAGAGATTTGAAAGTACTCGCAGTAAAACGTTTTGACCGTCGTTTAGCTAGTTCAAATGACTATTATTTACGTTTGCCTCACGAAGATTTTTGTCAGGTTTTTGGATTATCTTCAGCACAAAAATACGAAAATGACGGTGGAGTCGGTATTAAAGAGATTATGCAAAAATTACTTTATTCTAATGATACTAACGACCGTCATTCATTTATGCAAACACAATTTATTTTTTGGTTATTAGGGGCTATTGATGGACATTCAAAAAATTTTTCAGTAGCTATTGAACGACAAGGGCGTTATCGTTTATCCCCTGTATATGATGTTATTTCCGCTTATCCAATGCTTGGAGTTAGAGGTTGGCACAAACGTGATTTACAACTGGCTATGAGTTTAAGTAGTACAAAAAAAGGTAAAAAATGGTATTGGCATAGTATTCGAGCAGAACACTATTTGACTACAGCAAAAATAGTAGGTTTTAGTCCAAACGTAATGAAGCAAAGTATTGAGTATATTTGTGATACAGCACAACAAACTATTGATAAAGTAGGTAATGAATTACCTGTTATGATTGATGAAACAGTACGTGACCAAATTTTTACTGGTGTTTTAAAAGCAGTAGGAAAAGTGGTGATATAATAATTTATTACAGAGGATAACCAAATGAAAAAAATAGCTATTTTATTGTTATCAGTATTGATACAAACAGCCAATGCTCAAGAGTTTATCCAATTAATTGGTTTAGAGACAGATCATTCGGGTTTTAGTGACGGTAGTTATAGCGTGATGTATGACAACTCAAATGATGATAAACAAAAAGTAAAACCTTATGTGCCACTTAAAACGTTGGGTATTTATCGCAAGGATAATAAGGTACAGATTTTTAGTTTAGATTATTTATTGGTGCCGACTAAAAAAGGGTTTTTATACGCAACAATGGGAGTAGAGGAAACAAAAATAAACCCCGCTGATTATGAGGAGTATTTATCTGAAGAGGCATTAAAAGAGTATCAACTAGGTTCTTCTATCACTAAACCAAAATTCTTTAAAAATAAAAAACAACTCCTTGCTTTTATGCAAAAACAAATGCCCACTTTTCAAGATGCGATCAGTATAGATTTTGAGAAAATCTCCTACCTTAATGCTAATTTTTATCTAACCACAGGGTTTGAATCAGAGGTGAACGGTAGTGCCTCTTGGTTTAGTGCTACAGAAAAAACAGCGATTTATCCTCTAGATTGGCAAGGGAAATTATCTAATAAATTATTGGACTATGTAGATAACAATACAAAAAGTCAGGTCGTGATAAATGCTGTATCTCAACGCCATTATGAGGATATTGATACAGAAATTACTAAAGATTATTTATTACCTTGGGCGGGGAGTATTGATAACCATAAAGAGGTTTATTTTGATTTACAGATTGGTAATAATGGCGTGTACATCGTACCAATGGTGTTGCTCAATGGTAATTCTTCTCGACGTTTCTTAGCACCAACACAACCTTTGTCTTTGTATAGTAAAAAAGATTTTTATAAAACTAAAATACATAAAGCTTTAAAGCTCACCCCTCCAAAATGGAATCAAACCGATGATTTGTGGTGCTTTAATTCACCTGATCAATCTACTCATATTATAATAGATAAAAATAAAAGGTTAGTTGTAAAGGACATCAAGTCTAATCAAATTTTAGCTTCTCAAAAAATAAATTTTAACAATATAATTATGTCTGAATTTGCTGTGGGTAATTATGCTCAAAAATGGAAAGAGCAGTTTGAGTAAGTGACAGTTTGTTTGACAGGTAGTAGAATAAAATTTTATTGATTATAAAAATAAGGAATTAAATATGGAACAAGTAACCCCCCCCTTGACTTGGAATGAGTTTATGAAAGTCGAGATGAGAGTTGGCACTATTATTTCTGCCGAAAAATTTGAAGAAGTCAGAAATCCTGCGTATAAAATGCAGGTGGATTTTGGCGAATATGGTATTAGAAAAACGTCTGCTCAAATTACACACCGTTACACCCCTGAAACATTAATTGGAAAGCAGGTGATTGCAGTGATTAATTTTCCGCCTAAACAAATTGCAAATATGATGAGCGAGTGTTTGGTTTTAGGCAGTGTTGGAAAAAACAATGAAGTCACTTTGATTGAACCAGAGAGAGCAGTGGAGAATGGAGAGAGAATAGGATAAATAAGTTTCTGCTACTTTTTAAAAACACAAGGGTAAATATAGATGTCATATAATTTAAAAAATCTTGAAGAAGTCATTGCAAATAAATTACAAGAAGCAGTGCATATTTATAAAAATAGAGAATTGAAAGTCTTAGATATTGGCATTTTTCCTTGGCATAAATCTATTGAAATTTCCCTTTTATTTTCAGATGAAAAGGTGGATGTTGATGATATTGCTGCTTGGGAAAATTACAACTTTTCAGATATATATGAAGGCAAATGGCAAGAAGCTCAAATAATCGGTGATGAGATGTATCAGGTGTGGGAAAAAGAGTGTAATGTTATTCCAATATTGGAAGATTTTGCAGAAGCGGTTAGTTCTGATACCGTCACAAATATAATTAAAATGTTTAATTTAGCACCAGATTTTGTTGTGCAACTATTAAATCCTGATGATAGTGAAAGTAAGAATTTTATCTCTAAAAAATTTAACTAAACCAGAGAGCTTAAACAATGAATAAAATCCTCAAACGAGCGATTTATTTGTTAATTTTTGGTATTTTAACCCTTGTCACTCAAATTGGCGGGGTGATTTTTTTACTTTCTCTATTTTTATCAAAACGTATTAAAAAAGTCAGCAAATTACAGGGTACAATGATTTTTATCACCCTGTATTTATTCTCAACATTCTTTGTTATTCCTTTTGTTGCCCCCTTTTTTGGAAGAGAAGCAGTACAGCATAATACTAAAATAAAACCTGCTACTTTTATGACGGATTTATTAAACAGAAATTATGTCAAACCAAAATTAAATCAATTATTACAACAAGTTGCAAAAGAGTTAAAAGGAACAGATATTGAAATCCACTATTTAGATGCGAGTTTTCCTTTTATAAACAAATTTCCCCTATTGCCCCATTTCAGCCATAACGATGGTAAAAAACTAGATATCAGTTTAATTTATGAAACCCCAAATGGCATAATCACCAATAAACAAAAGTCGAATAGTGGCTATGGGGTATTTGAAGCTCCAAAACTTTATGAAAAGAATCAAATTGAAAGGTGTTTTAAAAAAGGTTATTTTCAATATGATTATCCGAAATATTTAACCTTTGGTACGATAAATAATGAGTTAATTTTTTCTACTAAAGGTACGAAAAAATTGATTAATACGGTGTTAAACAATAATAGTTTAGGAAAATTATTTATTGAACCTCATCTAAAAGATCGAATGAAGTTACATCATCAAAAAATTAGGTATCACGGCTGTAGAGCAGTTAGGCACGATGATCATATACATATTCAGTTAAAATAAATTTTATTATAGCGGTGACTTGTTGAACAAAATTTGCAAAAAATGTTGAGTAAGTCACCGCTATACAGAATGATCGTAAACTTTTAACGGCTAATTATAGTAGGGGCGGCATTAGCAAACGTAAGTTTGCGTATATCCGCCCGTAATATAAAGTTTATGGATATTGTTTTAAGAGCAGGGCAAGATCATACTTGTAAACTTACAATATGTTCATTATTTATCTTATTTAAAAGATTAAATGCCAAACAAAAACTGTTTAATTAATGTCTTTCTATGCTTAAATTTTATACATAAAGTTTATTTTCAAATTCAAATAAATAGTTATTTTACTAATAAGTATATTTTTTATTCAAGTATGATTTTGCCCTGGTTTTAAGAGCAGATACTTACAAATTTACCTACTACATTTTATTATTAATTACTTCTAAATTTAGAGGTTAATACATCTGCTATATTTGAGTCTAATTATGTTTTGTGACAATTTTATATTGAGCAACGGGCGGATATACGCAAACTTACGTTTGCTAATGCCGCCCCTACGTTAATTAATATAATATATTGATTTTAAATATTTTTTTAGAGATATGGTGTACTATCTCTCCACACTAAATAAAAGCAAAAAGTTTGCGATTACCCCGAAAGTAAAACAACATCACCATAAAATATACTTGAATATAATATATGAATATACTATTATACTTTTTTAAGATGAGTATAATAGGAGTGGGAATGTGGTTTAAAGAAGTAACAATTAAAACAAATGCAACATGTGAGCAAATTTGGACATTGTGGTCTGATCTTGAAAATTGGCATAAATGGGATAATGACATTGAGTTTGCTCAATTAAATGGAAAATTTGAAGAGGGGGCTTGTGGTATTTTAAAACCTTGCCAAGCACCTAAATTGAGCTTTAAACTGATTAATGTTGATACGCTTAATGAATTTACGGCACGTTCATTTTTACCTTTCACGAAGATGGATTTTATTCATAAAGTCACTGAAAAAGAAGGTGAAATGTATATAACACACGCCGTCCAAATAACAGGATTATTGACGTTTTTATTTTCAAAAATTATTGGTGAAAAGATTATAAAAGGGTTACCAAATTCAATGCATAATTTATCAGAGATGGCAGAAAAGGTGAGTAATGAATAAAGTTTTTAGTGTCGATACGCCAAGTGAAAGCACAGGGTTTTTATTGTGGAAAACAACCAATTTATGGCAACGAGAAATTAAAAGAGCGTTAGTTAAATATGATTTAACTCATACACAATTTGTGATTTTAGCGAGTGTCTATTGGCTATCAACTACACATAAAGATGTCACTCAAGTTGAAATCGCTAATTTTATTGATATTGATAAAATGATGACTTCAAATGTTATTCGTAAACTTATTGATAAAGAATTCATTATCAGAAAAGAGCATCATATTGATACAAGGGCAAAGGTCGTTCAGCTGACAGATAAGGGCGTTGATGTACTTAAAAAATCAGTAGTAGAAGTTGAGCGTTTTGATCATTTATTTTTTGGAAAAGTTTCTGATCAAAGTAAATTTAATAGTGAATTGATAAGATTACTTAATAAATAGTAACTATTTTATACAAAATAAAAAGTGAATAGCGGTGACTTGTTGAACAAAATTTGCAAAAAATGTTGAACAAGTGACCGCTTATATTTAAGTGCAAGTAGTTTTTAAAAATGTGAAGCAAGAGCTATCACTGCAATCCCAATAAGAGGAATGGCAAACCATTGCATAGGGATCCAGAAAAGCGTGTGTTTTTTCTTTAAAATAACAGTTTCATTCGTTTCAGGATCAATAAGTTCTTTCCCTTTTCCACCATTTAGTTTTGAACCCACTAGCCATACGGCGATAGCAGATAATGTTGCAGCAATATCAAAAATATATGCACCAAATGATGTTGCCACTAAAATGGACTGTACTGCAGCGAATATGATAAGTGGAATAAGGGCGGCTAAAAATCCAAATCCTTGCCAAATAATAAACATTTTTTTACCTCGTTATTTAAGTTTTGTGAATGAAGTGTTATATTGTACCCCCCCCTTTCCTATGTCAATTTTGATTTGAATAAAATAGTAAGGAAAAATAACGAATGAAAACTGCCCTAAAAATACTCAAAAAATTATTGTTACTAACTGCTGTTTTAGTGATAATCGGGGTTTTATATGTGAATTTACATCCAACTTTTGGAGACAGTCCAAATGCAGAGAGTATGGATAAAATTCAACAATCTACGCACTTTGATGGAGAGCATTTTCAAAACTTAATTCCTACTAATGCCACTTCAATTGGAATGGCACAAGGTGAGCGAAAAATAGATCGTTTGGCGTTAACAATGAATTTTATTTTTCCGCCAAAGGGTAAAAATCCAGATAAACCGCTAATCACTAAAAAATTAAATTCATTAAATAATGGTGAATTTGTATGGTTAGGACATTCTACGGTATTGTTTAAAACCAATAATACAACGATTATAACGGATCCCATTTTTCATAATGCTTCCCCTATTCCATTTTTAGTAAAACCTTTTGAAATGACCAATACCCCCAAAGTGGCGGATTTGCCTTTTATTGATGTGGTATTGATTTCACACGATCATTATGATCATTTAGATTATCAAGGTATTAAGCAAATGAACGCCAAAGTGGGGCATTTTTATGTACCTTTAGGGGTTAAGGCACACTTATTGCGTTGGGGAGTGGCGAATGAAAAAGTCACTGAATATGATTGGTATGAAGGGGTAAACTTTAATCATATCCAATTTGTTTTTGCTCCTAGTCGCCATTTTAGTGGCAGAGGGATTTTTAATCATCGTCAGACTTTATGGGGTTCGTGGGCAGTTATCGCCCCAAAACTTAAAGCTTACTTTAGCGGAGACGGGGGCTATTCCCCTGAATTTGTAAAAATTGGACAGCGTTTTGGTGGTTTTGATATCGCCTTTATGGAAGATGGTGCTTATAACGAAAGTTGGAAAGATATTCATATGCTCCCAGAACAAACCGCTCAAGCCAGTATTGATATTCAAACCAAAGTGGTTTTACCGATACATTGGGGCAAGTTTGACTTAGCCACTCATCAATGGAATGAACCAGTGCAACGTATCGCCAAAGCCTTACAAAAATATAATGATAAGGTTTCAGAACAAGATAAAATTAAATTAGCCACTCCTAGAATTGGTGAAATTTTTGATTTGAATAAGTTACCTAAATTTGAATGGTGGGAAGAGTAGATTATAGCGGTCACTTGTTGAGTAAAATTTGCAAAAATATCAGCATACGAGATTAAAGGAATAAATATGAATTGGGATGAACTATTTTTACTGCTTAATGATTTTAAGTTCTTTTGTTTTTTCTATCGAAATAATGAAAATAGAAATGCGTATAGTGGTAGAATTTTTATGAAAAATCAACCAGATAATGAATATGGAACCTATGATAATTTATCGGAAATTATTATTCCTAAAGTACATTATTTTACTCCTACTTCTGAATCTAAAGTTGAAAGTAATATTGATGGAATTTACCTGTTATTGAAAAACTCCAGAATTGAAAAATATTTTACTTTAGACAAAAGCAATGAAGAGTTAATTATCTCTAAGTGTTTAGATAAAGCTTAAATGAATTGGAAAAGATAAAATGAATGCTTTTTATACAAAAGAAAATATAGAAGATTTATATCATTACTATTATGAGTGGATTGACTTTTTAGATTTTATATATGAACCGTCAAAAGTTATTGAAAATTATGCGTTTATTGAAGCTGATGTAAAAGAAAAATTTGTATCAGTGGGGTGGGATCAAGAGAATAATATTGGTCTGATATGGATTCCTCCTTTTGCGGTAGGTAGTATTGTTTTAGGTGGTGAACAAGCCTTTTTAGAAAAATATCGCCCAAAACAATGTGAAGAGGGGAACTTACGGACTGATTGGTGGACAAAAAGATTGTTATTGTTTCACGTTAAGAATAAATCAGATGGAACATCTATAATTTTATCTCCAATAGAGTTGGAAATACCGAATTATGGGGTGTAAATAAAAAATTATGGGGAAAAATCGTACTTGAAATCCCCCCCTCCTAGCCTCCCCCCGCCAAAGCGGAGGGAGGAACGATTATATAAGCTAAAAATTCCCTCCTCCGCTTGCGGGGGAGGGTGAGGGAGGGGGAATATTTAAGTTAAAAGTATGCCGTCACCCTTGTCAGAATTATATAAACCACCTCGTTTTGTTCTTGATAATATACTAGGATTAAATTAAACAACAGGATGAAAATAATGAAAACACAATTTAAACAAATACTTCTTGCAGGTTTATGTACTGCATTGTTTAGTGGAGGGGCTATTGCCGAGCCAAACACTCAAAACAAACAAATTCCAGTTTCACAACAAATGCAACATCAGAAAAACCTTGTTGAAGTAGCTTTTGTACTGGATACAACAGGTTCTATGAGATCGTTGATTGATGGAGCAAAAAAGAAAATTTGGTCTATTGCGAATACCATTGTTGATATTAATCCAAATGCAGAAATTCGTATGGCATTGGTAGCCTATCGTGATCGTGGTGATGATTATGTCGTCAAAACAGTACATAATTTAGATACTGATGTGCAATCACTTTATTCTGCATTAACCAGGCTGGAAGCTGATGGTGGTGGAGATATGCCTGAATCAGTAAATGAAGCACTTGATAAGGGGGTTAATAAGCTGCAATGGAGTACGGATAAGAATGCCAAGCGTGTTTTATTCTTAGTAGGTGATGCACCTCCACATATGGATTATTTGGATGAAAAACAATATCCTGCGATTATTAATGAAGCAACGGAGAAAAGTATTCTTGTAAATACCGTTCAGGCAGGGGATAGCAGAGCGACCAAAAAAGTGTGGAAAAAAATGGCACGTTTAGGTAAAGGTACGTATTTAGCTATTCCGCAAGATGGTGGTCAAGTTGTACAAATTGATACGCCTTATGATGATGAAATTTTAAGAAAGCAAGAAGCGTTGGATACAACGATTATTGTCTATGGTGACCATAGCGTACAAGCTGAAGTCGTTTCTAAAATGAAAGTGCGTAGTGCGGCACCTAAAGCAACACAAGTTGATAATGCAAGTTACTATGCCAAGAAGAAAGGCGTTAAAAAAGTTATTTCTGGAGCGGGTGACTTAGTGGCGGATATTAAAAATAAAGAAGTGGCATTAGAGGAACTAGAAGAGAGTAAATTACCTGAAGTGTTAAAAAATAAAAGCACGAAGGAAAAGCAAGCCATTATTCAAGAGAAGTTAAAAAAACGTCAATCATTAGAAGCGGAAATCGCTACTTTAGTTAAGAAGCGAGATGACTACTTGAAACAGCATAAAACAGAAAAGTCTGATTCATTTGATGGCGTAGTCAAAGAAACGTTAAATAAACAGTTAAAGGATAAATAGATAAAAAAGCCTTACTTTATTTGAGTAAGGCTTTTTGTATTACTTGTCCCATTCTAAAGTAGGTTTATAAAATGCCAGTTTGATAATCAGATAAAATCTTATTTGGCATTAACAAATCTTATCTAAAATACGTTATACTTCTCCTTATTTTTCATATTCTAAATTGACCAATGAACTTAATTCAAATTGCATTACCTGTGCCGTTAAATCGTTATTTTGATTACTTTTTGCCCGCCGAAATGAAAGTGGTGCAAGGGGCGAGGGTTGTTGTGCCTTTTGGAAATCAAAAAAAAATAGGGATTGTGGTCGGTTTTCCTGAAACCACAGATATTCCAAAAGATAAACTTAAACCCATCTTATCTGTGTTAGATGAACAATCTTTGTTTGATGATGAAATTTTGCAATTATTAAAATGGTCAGCAGATTATTATCATAGTCCTTTAGGTGAAGTGTTGCAAAGTGCATTGCCAGTTAAATTACGACAAGGAGAAAGCTGTGAGCGAGCGGTATTAGAACAATTTTCTGTCACAGAAATTGGTCATAAAGCACTGCTAAATGGCACCTTAAACCGGGCAAAAAAGCAACAGCAACTTTTAACTGAATTAACCCAATTTGCAAATTTCTTTGAGAAACCGACCGCTTGTAGTTCGTCTGTTTGGAAAGCCTTGTTGGAAAAAGGCTTTGTTAAGAAAGAAAAACTCTCTTTTGAAAGTAAAACGTGGTTGGAAAAATTAGGTGATAATGAGCAATGTAATACGAGTAATAAATTAAGGTTGAATAAGCAACAAGCCCTAATAGTAGGACGTTTACAGTATCAAAAAGGTTTTGGGGCTTTTTTATTAAATGGCGTCACAGGTTCAGGAAAAACCGAAGTCTATTTACAAGTTATTGAAACAGTATTAGAAAAAGGAAAACAAGTTTTAGTTTTAGTCCCTGAAATTGGTTTAACCCCTCAAACAATTGCTCGATTTAAAGCTCGTTTCAATGTAGAAATTGATACCGTGCATTCTAATTTGAATGATACTGAACGCTTAAATGTGTGGCTCAGGGCGAAAAATGGTGAAAATGCAATTGTGATTGGCACTCGTTCAGCACTCTTTAGTCAATTTAAGAATTTGGGTTTAATCATTATTGATGAGGAACACGATAGTTCATTTAAACAGCAAGATGGTTGGCGTTATAATGCACGAGATTTAGCGGTGCTACGTGCAAAAAATAATGATATTCCGATTATTTTAGGTTCAGCCACACCAAGTTTAGAGAGTGTGCAAAATGTACAAAATGGTAAGTTTACTGAGTTAGTATTAAAAAATCGAGCAGGAGATGCTCAGCTGGCTCAACAATTTGTGATTGATTTGAAGACACAACAAATTCACTCAGGGCTATCGCAACAATTATTATCAATGATGAAGACCCACCTAGAGCAAGGCAATCAAGTAATGCTATTTCTCAACCGTCGTGGGTTTGCTCCTGTGTTACTTTGTCACGAATGTGGTTGGATTTGTGAATGTCGCTCTTGTGAAAAGCCTTATACTTACCATCAGAAAAAGAGCGTGCTGCGTTGTCATCATTGCGCTTCTCAAAAGATTATTCCTAAACAATGTGGGCATTGCGGTTCTATCAATTTAGTGACAACAGGTATTGGTACAGAACAGTTAGAGCAAGAATTAATCAAGAGATTTAATCGCTACAGTGTCACGAGAATAGATCGAGATAGTACAATACGAAAGGGATCATTAGATAAGCATTTATCTGATATTCAGCAAGGTAAAAGTCAAATTCTAATTGGTACGCAAATGTTGGCTAAAGGACATCACTTCCCAAATGTAACGCTAGTTGCAATTGTAAATGTGGATAGTGCATTATTCTCTACAGACTTTAGAGCCGAGGAACGTTTAGCACAGCTTTATATTCAAGTGGCAGGCAGAGCAGGACGAGCTGAAAAGAAAGGTACTGTGGTGTTACAAACTCATTATCCTGAACACCCATTACTAAAGTCACTGCTTATAAAAGGTTATGACGAATTTACGAAAACAGCGTTAGAAATGCGACAACTAATGAGTTTACCGCCATTTTCAGCTCAAGTATTATTTAAAGCAACAGGGCGAAATAATGAAAAAATTTCAAATTTTTTAACTGATCTTACCGCTTATTTTCAGCAACAAATTACTGCTCATCAATGGCAAGACTTTCAACTCCTTCCTCCAATGGCAGCGCCTATGGCAAAAAAAGCAGGGCAGTACCGTTGGCAATTGCTAATTCAACATCATTCAAAAGCAATGTTACAACAACTACTTAATCAGTTTGATTTAGATAAAAATCGGCTTGAAATACCGTCTAATATTCGATTGGTTTTAGATGTTGATCCATTGGATTTTAGTTAAGTGATACAAGGGACAAATTATGTCAAAAATAAAAAAAGAAAAATTACGAGTAAAAGGCTTATCTATTGAGGTTTATACGGAAGATTTTCGTAATGATTATATTAGCTTGACGGATATTGCGAAATATAGAAATGCGGAAGATCCCCGTTTTGTTATTCAGAATTGGATGAGAAATCGAAATACTTTAGAATTTATTGGAATATGGGAAACGTTAAATAATCAAAATTTTAACCGTGTGCAATTCGACACGTTTAAAAATGAGTCTGGTTTAAATCGTTTTATTATGACACCACAAAAATGGATTGAAACAACTAATGCAATAGGTATTGTTTCAAAATCAGGTAGGTATGGAGGTACTTATGCACATTCTGATATTGCAGTGGAGTTTGCCTCTTGGATTTCTGCAGAATTTAAACTCTATATTATTCAAGATTATAAACGCTTAAAAACCGATGAAAATTCAAAATTATCGCTTTCTTGGAATTTGAATCGAGAAATTTCAAAAATTAATTATAAACTGCATACTGATGCAATTAAAAAGCATTTATTAGAAAACCTTACACCCGCACAGCTTTCTTATAAATATGCCTCAGAAGCTGATATGTTAAATGTGGCTCTGTTTAATCAAAGAGCAAAAGATTGGCGTGATGAAAACCCTGATTTAAAAGGAAATATGCGAGATTATGCGGGTTTAAATGAATTATTAGTGCTTGCAAATATGGAAAGTTATAATGCAATTTTAATTGAAAAAGGGATCGAGCAGAGAGAACGAATGATCGAATTGAGAAATTTAGCAAAAACACAATTATTATCATTAGAACGCTTAAATAGCCCTGATATAAAAAACTAACCTAGCTTACTGTTAGCATTCACTTTTTCAATTCGTTATAATTCGACAAATTTTTTATAAAGGATACTAAATAAAAATGACACAATTACAAACCCCTTACTATTTAATTGATAAATCAAAACTACAACGTAATATGGAAAAAATTGCCTATGTGCAACAAAAATCAGGGGCAAAAGCCTTATTAGCATTAAAATGTTTTGCAACGTGGTCAGTGTTTGATTTTATGTCGCAATATATGGCAGGGACAACTTCGTCATCACTTTATGAAGTGAAATTAGGTAAAGATAAATTTGGGGGTGAAACCCACGCTTATAGTGTTGCTTATTCACCAGATGAAATTGATGAAGTTGTCGCTAATGCTGATAAGATTATTTTTAATTCAATTAATCAACTAAAACGTTACAAAGATCACGCTAAAAATATTCAACGTGGTTTACGAGTAAATCCTCGTGTGAGTACTTCAAGTTTTTTACTAGCGGATCCCGCTCGCCCTTATAGTCGTTTAGGGGAATGGGATTTGCAAAAAATCGAAGAAATCTTACCGCTTATTAATGGTTTTATGTTTCATAATAACTGTGAAAATCCAAGTTTTGAAAAATTTGATGAAATGCTAACCCATATTGAAAACCACTTTGGTGAATTATTACATCAAGTGGATTGGGTCAGTTTAGGTGGTGGTATTCATTTTACAGGAAAAGATTATCCCATCGACCAATTTGCAGATCGTTTAAAGCAATTTTCTGAAAAATTTGGTGTTCAAGTTTATTTAGAACCCGGTGAGGCGTCTATTACTTTGAGTTGTAGCTTTGAAACCACTGTATTAGATGTGGGTAATAATGAAAAAGATTATGTGATTGTGGATAGTTCTATTGAGGCACATTTATTAGATTTATTGATTTATCGCTCAGAAGCACGTTTAACCGAAGATGAGTTTTATGGCAAAGGGGATTATCAATATCTTGTTTGTGGAAAATCCTGTTTAGCAGGAGATATTTTTGGTGAATATAAATTTGAAAAACCATTACAAATTGGCGATCGTCTTTCATTTTGTGATACAGCAGGGTATTCAATGGTTAAAAAGAACTGGTTTAATGGTGTAAATATGCCCTCTATTGCCATTAAAGAGCTTGATGGAACGGTTAAATTAGTTAAACAGTTTGGGTATCAGGATTATGTAGAGAGTTTGTCTTAATCTAAGATTTTGAAATACTATGAACAACAACCACCTAATCCAAATAACATATATCAGTTTAATGGGATTTATCTTTCCCATTATGCGGTTTATGAGCCTCCATTTTGATACGATCAATAATAATGCAGTACGATTTTTATCAGGAGGCTTAGTTCTTATTTTTATTATTCTATTTAAATTTAGAACCGAAATAAGAAAAATCATAAGCGATCCTACCTTAATCATAAAATTACTCATTTTGGGTATTTTTATGGTTGGGAATATGTATTTTTTTATTAATGGATTACAACAAACCTCTGCGGTAACAGGAAGTCTTTTTGGTATTTTAGCAATGCCTTTAGCCATTTTAATGGCAGCGATTTTTTTTGAAGATGAGCGAACTCGCTGTAAACAAAAACGTTTTTATTTAGGGGCAACAATCACTTTTACTGGCGCTATTCTTTTTATCTTTTTTGCAAAGCAACCTAATATAGAACAGAACTTTTTAATGGGAAGCTTATTTTTAGGTATTTCTATTTTTATTCAATCCATTCAGAATATCTTTGTTAAAACCATTTCTAAACAATTACACAGTGTGGTAATCAGTGCTTCAACAGCCAGTATCGCAGGGCTTATTTATTTACTTATAGCAATTCAGACCCAAAAAATCACACAACTACAAACGGTTGAATGGTCGCTACTGATTGGGTTAAGTTGTGCAGGGATTTATGGCATATTGGTCGGAATGTTTATGTCTTTTTATATAATGTCTACACAAGGCGTTGTGATTTTTAATGTTATTCGTCTTACCGTTCCTATTTCTACTGCGATAACAAGTTATTTTATACTTGGAGAAACAATTAATATTTATCAAGTGATTGGGGCTGCGGTGGTGATTTTGGGTAGTGTTATTGTATTAAAAACAAAAAATTAGCTAAGTGAACCTTAATTATAAGCGGGTACATTTAGACAAAAAATTACAAAAAGTTTGAATAATGTAACCGCTATGATTTTAGGTTTTAGACTTTCTGTCCAAATATTCTATCACTCAATTTTACATACCACGCCGCCGCTTGTACTTGAATAATATACGCCATTGCGATAACAATAGAAATTTCTGCACCTGATTCTCCAAATACGGTCATTGCAATAGCCAGTGCGATCGATAAATTTCGCATTACTGTGCCATAAACGACGGCAATGGCATCTTCTCGATTAAAAAACACCTTAGCCACAATGGTACTTAACGCGAAATTAATAACATATAAAATAATGATAGGCGTTAAATAACTGATAAGTACAGTAGGCTCTGCGGTTATGGATTTGGCTTTTAGTGCCATTGCCACAAATACAATACCTAATACCCCTAATGTTGAAAACATCGGAACTTTGGGTTTAATATTTTTTTGATAGTGTTCTTGACCAAATTTTTTTACTAAATATTTACGAGTAACCAGTCCCATAAACATAGGTAAGAAAACCACAAACATAATGGACGTAAACACTTGTTGTACAGGAATTTCAATACTTTTTCCCATTAACCATTTGGCATATAAAGGTGTTGCAATAGAGCCTAAAATAAGTCCAAATACGGTCATTTGGATTGCTGCATTGATATTGCCTTTGGCAAATCCTGTCCAAGATATAGTCATTCCACTGGTTGGGAGTAGGGCAACAAATAAAATGCCTAATCGAATTAAAGGTTGTTCAGGAAAGAATAGTTTTCCTAAAAAGAAGGCAATAAAAGGGATAACGGCAAAATTTAAAAATTGTGCCACAATCTGTGCTTTCAATTCTTTAGGTGATAAAACAGCTTCAAGTTTTAAGTTAATCATCATTGGATAAACCATTAAAAAAGTTAATGGGACAATGGTGATTTTTAAAAAACGCATATCAAAAATAGAGCCACTGCTAATTCCCAAAATCATTACAATTGGAATTGCCCAAACTAAATTTTTTTGAATAACTGCTAATATTTTCCACATAATAAAAATTACAATCCTTAGTTAAAACACAAAATGCCACTTAGACAGTGGCATTAAAATAATGTTAATCTAAACTCTTCATTAGCTAATTTGTAATGAACCTTTAGCATTCATAATAAGATCAATCACTTCGCCGCCATCAATAATATCAAAACGTGAATCAATTTGTTCTGGAGTGATTTTGTTATGAACCATACAAGCCTTACAAACTAAGATTTTTCCCCCTTTTTCAATGAAGGCTTCTTGTAATGCTTTTAATCCACCAAAAGGGGTACCGATATCAATATTATCAACCTTTCCTGGAATAGCGAGACTTACCGCATCAACCATTAAAAGAATGGTTGCAGAATAGCCTTTTTCTAATACTTTATTTGCCAGTGTAAAAGCCACAGTGGGTTTATTCGGGTTGGTTTCATTTTCAAAAATAGTACCAACGTAATCATAATGTGTCGTCATTTTAGCCTCTTTTTTAATTTGGGATATATTTAATATCATATTATTTTAATATCAAACTATACCAACATTAAAGAATGAGATCAATTAAAATTGTAAAAACATTAAAATATCTTACCGCTTAAAACTAAATTTTGTTACAATTCAGTGGTTATTTTGTTAAAAATACACCAATTTGGCTCGATATTGACTTTTTAGGTTTTCAATATGTATCGAGTTTACTTTAAGCCTTATACCTTTAGAGTTAGCATCTTAAAGGGAATATGGAGGAAAATGCTATAATGAAGAAAAATGTGTTAATTATTGGTGCAGGGGGTGTTGCTCAAGTAGTGGCTCATAAATGTGCTCAAAATAATGATATTTTAGGTAATATTGTTATTGCCTCTCGAACGCTATCAAAATGTCAAAACATTGCCAAAAGCATTGAGGAAAAGAATAATTTTAAAATTCCTAGTACAATTCAATGCTATGCCCTTGATGCTTTTGATATTGAACAAACCAAAGCCCTTATTGAAAAAACACAGTCACAAATTGTGATTAATGTTGCCCAATCTTTTCAAAATATGCCTATTTTAGAAGCTTGTATTCAAACAGGTGTCGCTTATATTGATACGGCTATTGCTGAAGATCAAGATAAGGTTTGTCCAACCCCTCCTTGGTATGGTCATTATGAATGGAAGCGTTTAGAGCGTTGTAAAGAGAATAAGATTACGGCTATTCTAAGTGCAGGGTTTGATCCTGGTGTTGTGAATGCTTATGCAAGTTACGGTGTAACGCTTTTTGATTCCGTTGAGAGTATTGATATTATTGATATTAATGCGGGTAATCACGGAAAATATTTTGCGACTAACTTTGATCCTGAAGTGAATTTTAGAGAGTTTACAGGGGTAGTGTATTCTTGGCAAAATAATCAATGGCAAACCAATCAAATGTTTGAGGTAAAACGTACCGATGATTTACCTGTTGTAGGTGTGCAAAACTCTTACTTAACGGGACACGAAGAAGTACATTCATTAGCTCAGCATTTGGATGTACCTAATATCCGCTTTTGGATGGGATTTGGCGATCATTATATTAACGTATTTAATGTGTTGAAAAATTTAGGTTTATTGTCTGAAAAACCAGTAACAACAGCGGAAGGTGTTGAAGTGGTACCATTAAAAGTCGTTAAAGCAGTCTTACCAGATCCTCCTTCTTTGGCTGAAAACTATACAGGTCATACTTGTATTGGTGATCTGATTAAAGGTAAAAAAGACGGTAAAGATAAAGAAGTGTTTATTTATAATACTGCAAGTCATACAGAGGCTTATGAAGAGGTGGGCAGTCAAGGTATTTCTTATACCGCAGGCGTTCCTGCTGTTGCAGCGGCAATACTGGTTGCAACAGGGGAATGGGATTGTTTAGAAATGCGTAATGTAGAACAACTTGATCCTAAACCTTACCTCAATGTATTAAACAAAATCGGCTTACCAAATCGTATTAAAGATGAAAATGGTGATCGTGAACTCGTGTTTTGATATTTTAGTGGGATAACACTACTAAGTAAAAAGCAGTAAAGATATAAGCGGTATGATCTTTGTAAAAATTTGCAAAAATCATACCGCTTTTTTATAATCCAAAGCAACCTCCTATAATAATAAGGTTCTCAAATGAAAATAATACAACGCCTTTTAGCCCTATTATGTCTATTATCTCCAACAACAATGGCGAGTGAATCGAATGATGAAGCCATTAAAGAAATGCCAAATTTTCAACATAAAGATTGGGAATTAGCTTGTGATAATACAGGGACTTGTCGAGCCGCAGGGTATAACCCTGAAAGTGAATATGAAAATCTTGTTTCTGTTATGCTTACTCGAAAAGCAGGAAATAAACAAAAAGTAAGTGCAGAGATTCAATTTAGGACAACTGCTTATTATGGCGGTGATTCTTGTCCTAGCGAGGTCTATTTTGTTATAAATCGTAAAGGACAAGGTGATATTCGCCTATCGAAAGCCTGTACTGGTAAGTTGAATAAAAAGCAAACTCAAGCATTATTAAATGCGTTGAAAAAGGTAAGTGTCATTAAATTTGGAACAAAGAGAGATACCTTTATCCTTTCCGATCAAGGGGCAACAGCAGTATTATTAAAAATGGACGAATATCAGAAACGAGTAGGTAAGCCGTCTGCCTTAATTAAAAAAGGTAAAAGTAAAGAAGCAGTTTTACAACCAAAAGCCAAGCCAATTATTACTATTCCTGTGATGCCAAAAGCTAAAAAACACTTAACTTTTGGATTGTTAAAAAGCAACCTTAAAAAACAATTAAATAAACTTCCTTGTGATTTCGTAAATAAAAATACCGATATTTGGGCTTATGCTTTAAATGATAAACAGTCACTGTTAGAAATACCTTGTATGATGGGAGCTTATAATTACTCTGCTTATTATGTGGTTGTTGATAAGCAATTAAATGAAGTACAGGCTACTGTAGGTGAGGGGAATGGCTATGAGAATGGCATTATTTCAGGTTATTGGAAAGGACGTGGCGTAGGGGATTGCTGGGCTTCTGTTGAATATGCTTGGAATGGTGAAAAATTTGTTTTAAGCAGTGATTCTTATACTGGAATGTGTCGTGGCTTTGCTGGTGGAGCGTGGAATTTGCCGAGTTATGTGAGCGAAGTGAAGCATTCTGACAAATAAGCGAGTGATAGCGGTAAGATGATCACAAAAATTTGCAAAAAATTAGAAACATCTCACCGCTATGTGATTATATTAAATGGTTTTTTCATTTGTACCTACTCAGTTTTTAATTTACCCTCTTCTATGGTGGAATAATCCCTAATACAAGATTTTGGCATTTCTAAAAATGCCGCTAATTTGAGAATATCTTCTCGCATTTGCTCTAATCCATTATGGTTAAGAATATTAATGCGGCGACCACCTCGAGTTAACATATTAAGTTCATAACACACATAGCTAAGTTGTTGTTTTTGATTAATTTGTAATCCAATAATATTACTCAGTTTAACACAACGATATGGTTTTTTTGAAAATGTACCTTTGTTTTTATCAAACTTAATTTTGGCAATATAATCATCTGAGACGTGATATCCCAATACAATTAAACCACCTCCAAAAAGAGCAATAAACAGAACTAAATCGAGTTGTGACCAGAAGTAATAGATGATAGCGGCAATAATGAATAAGCTTCCACCTAAGACAAAGTAAAGGGAAGAGTAAAGAAAAGATTCTCTTGTGGGTTGGAAGTACAATAAGTTATCTTTTACAACCGCATAGTGAGTACAAAACTTAGGACCATTTTTTAACAAATGTTTGCTGAGATTGATGTCGTGCTGAACTAATTTTTTCATACGATACCTCATTGATGAAAAATACATTAGGAGATATATCAAAAAATAAAGCCCATCTTTTGATGAGCTTTATTGTATCGCAATTGTGTTCAATTAAACACCATTATTTGTATTTTTTGATCTCACCTGATTTTACGCGAGCAACAAAAGAATTAAATTCTTCTTTAACAATTGGCATTAAGAAGTAAAGACCAATGATGTTAAAGATAGACATTGCAAAGATTGCAGCATCAGAGAAGTCAATAACAAAACCAAATTTCACTGTTGCTCCGATAATAACGAAGAAACAGAATACAGCTTTGAAGACGATCTCTTTCTTCGCACCTTCACCCACTAAATAAGTCCAACCTTTAAGACCATAGTAAGACCATGAAATCATTGTTGAGAAAGCGAATAAGATAACTGCAATGGCTAATGGATATTTAAACCAATCCGCAGCAGACGTGAAAGATGCAGCCGTTAACTGAACACCTGTTAAACCAGAACCATCAAATGGCGCTGTATTTAAACCAGCAATAGTAATAACCAACGCTGTCATCGTACAAATAACAACAGTGTCAATTAATGGTTCAAGTAATGAAACTAGACCTTCTGTAACAGGTTCATTTGTTTTAACCGCTGAGTGAGCAATTGCTGCAGAACCAACACCCGCTTCATTAGAGAATGTAGCACGTTTTAAGCCTTGGATTAAAGCACCAATAAAGCCACCAGTAACACCTTCAGCTGAGAATGCACCATCAATAATAGAACTAAATGCAGGACCAATGTGATCAAGGTTTGTTCCGATAACGAAAAGAGACATTGTAATGTATAAAACAGCCATCCAAGGTACAAGTTTTTCAGTTACTGATGAAATTGAAGGCATACCACCGAAGATAACAGAGAATGTAAGTGCTGCTAAAATAACACCAGTTACTACACCGTATTCAGCTGGAACACCAAAAGCATAATTTAACATTGCGTGTGCTTGGTTTGCTTGGAACATATTACCGCCACCTAGTGAACCTAAGATAACCATAATTGCAAAGCCAACAGCAAGGAATTTACCTAAACCACCAAAACCACGCTCTTTTAAGCCACGACTTAAATAGTACATCGGACCACCAGAAACGACGCCTGAAGGTAAAATGGTACGGTATTTAACACCCAGTGTACACTCAACAAATTTAGATGCCATCCCTAAAAGACCCACTAAAATCATCCAGAATGTTGCACCTGGCCCACCAATGGCAAGAGCAGCACCCACACCAGCAATGTTACCTAAACCAACAGTTCCAGAAAGAGCCGTTGTTAGAGCTTGAAAGTGGCTAACCTCTCCGTCTTCTTTCTGATCTGGATCAGTGTATTTACCACGTACGATATCAAGAGCTAAGCCAAATTTGCGAAACTGAACAAAGCCAAAATAGAAAGAAAAAATTAAAGCAGCAACAAGTAACCAACCAGCGATCAATAAGAAACTGGTACCGTTAATTTCGACAGAGTAGAAAATAGTACTAACAAAAGGGCCAAAGATAGTGGCCATTGTGCTATCCACTGCTTCACTAAAATTTTCGAGACTAGCTTGAGCACTAGTTGCTAGAGACATTAATAGCAAAGGTAATGCTATTAGTTTAGTTAAATTCATAAATAGTTCTCCAATATAATAAAAATTAAAATCTAGCAAGTTGCAATTAATGGAGAATTGCTATTTACCATAAAAATATGGTAACGCTAGTCGTTGTAGTGACAATTAAGTTGATATTTCTAAGAACTACACTTTTGCAGGCACTTATAAAATTTAAAAGTCAACTCTTATTCTAGCGCCTTTATTTAATTTTGCAACTTTTATGCAACTTTTGTGTAAAATTTGTTAATAAATTTTGAAAAATACAGTGTTTTTACGTATCTATTAATGGAGTAATTAAGAGGTTTTAATTTATATAACTATTTGATTAAAAATAAAAATATTAGGACGTGATGTGATGGTAAATGAGAGTTCTAGATGGAAGTAAAGTTAACCTTATAATTATAAAAAAATTTTTACTTTTTATGCACTATGCTGATATTTGCGGAGGAAAGAAAAGACGTGCTAGTATTGATGACTCTTAATATAAGAGATAAATAGCTTTTTATTGATGCAAAAATAGGTAAAAAAATAACAAAATCATACCGCTTAGAGGATTGTAAAATGAAAGAAATAACAGATCTTATTAATAAATTAATAGTACATACCAAAGATAACCCTCTTATTGTAAATGACAGATCAATACAAGTTGTACAAAAAAGAAAAATCACCCTTGATGAAATTAATGATTTTGAAACAACCTATAATCTTATCTTACCTTGTGACCTAAAAAAGTTATGGCGTTGTTGTGGGCATTTTGAGGTGTTAGGTGATATGACGTTTGAAATTATTCCGCCCAACCAAATTATGTCTTTTTCAAATGAGTTATTTGAACAACTGGAATTAGATTTATTTCCCAATACGCTTTATGTTATTTCTGAAATTGCTTTTGGAACGGGATTTGGTCTTTATGATATAACAAACCAAGACTCACCAAATTTTGCAGTTACTTATGCGGATATTTTTTGTGAGAACTGGCAAGAAGAAGTGATAATGACGACTCTTTTTGAATGGATTGATGAGTATTTTTCCCTATTTTGGACAAAAGAGTATAACGTGATTTTTGAGGAAAAATTAGGATAAGCTATGTTTAATATGACCTTTGATATAAAGAAAAATCCTAAGCTATTTTTAGGTAAAAGTAAGACTGAATTGATTGAGTATTTGGAACAAAATGCTATTAAGTTTGAACATTTTCCTCAAGATCAAATTGATAATGGATTTAATATTATCAATACCTCCAATATGCATTTTTGGTTTGATTGTGAAGATATTAATTATCGAATTGATGTAATGTCCTTAGGTGATTTATATTTTAATAAAACAAAAATCAATAAACAGGGTTACGCACTGACGGTTCTAGATTATCTAAATAACATTGCCACAAAGCTAAGTGAAACCGATCATATAGATAATGATGATATGGGGAAATATAAATTAGTGGTTTATGAGTTGGAAAAGTTATTTAGAATATACATAACTTATACTTGCGATAATCATTGTATTTTTTGTTTTAGTCTTTATGTTGATGGATATAATCTGTATGAATATAAGCGAGGAATATCATTAGAAGACTATATGCAGGAGTATATACAAGAATATATAAAAGAGTAATAAAAAGGGCTATTATGAAAAAATATGTAATGTTATTAATAAGTTCACTTATCAATTTTTGTTATGCGAGTACGGATATGGTGATGAAAAACAATATAGAAAAATATTATTATGAATATAGAGGGGTTCATTGCCCCGAATATTGCAGGCAATACCCCACTTCAGAAAAAGTAGCTTTTTCTATCAAGGCAAAAAAGAAATATGAACAAGGCAGAGCCATTAATATTGAACTTGTTTGGAAAAATAATTCTGATAAAGATGAAATCATTTTGATATTTCCGTATGGTGAGGGAATGATAGGTTTAGGTGCTGTGGTGATAGATGAAAATAATTCAATAATTAATACTGCGTCTATCAATAGCTATATATCTTTATCATCAAAAGTATTTAATAAAGATGAATTGGCATATAAAGAAGTCATATTAAAACCGAATGAGATTAAAAAACAGACCTTTGATTTAATGAAAATTCCAGAATTTGATTATAAATTGAGTGAGTTAGGCTTAGAAAAAGGAAAATATCAATTCCAAGTGTTTTATTTTGATAAAAAATCAGAAATGCTGGAGTTTGAAATAACAAAACCACAAGACCCACTTTTTTTAGAAAGTAAAAAGAATAGTTTCGAAAATCACAAAGTTTTTAGAGAAAAACATAACTTTTTTGTATTCCCAAGTTCAAAAGAGGTAGAGTTTTCTATCAATGCCAAAAAGAAATATAAACAAGGTAAAGTGATTGATATTGATCTTGTATGGAAAAATAACTCAGATGAAAATGAAACAATACTTATATATGATTATAAAAATAGTCTTATTGGATTAGGGGCTTTGGTTTTTAATGATAAAAATGAAGTAATCACGGAAAAACCGTCAAAATTGTTTTATTCTTCAAAATTTTTCACTGCTGATGAAATTTTAGATAGGAAAGTAATATTAAAGCCTAATGAAACAAAAAAATATACGATAAATTTAATGGAAGTTCCCTTTTTTCAAAATAATAATCTAAAAAAGAAAGGATTAGAAAAAGGACAGTATAAAGTTCAATTGCTTTATTATGATAGAAAATCAAAAATACTTGAGATCGAAATAGAATAAAATGTATTTATAACATTATTAGCGGTCACATTTACATAAAAATTTACAAATTAAGTATTCAGCGTACAAGTATAAATAAGGATTATTAAATGACAAATAAATGGCAGAATTTAAGTCAGTCATACCATATCTATTCAATTAAAATAGATTTATCTGAGCAAGATATTCTTTTATTAAAAAACCACTGCCCTATAATTCTTCCTGTGGATTATATTGAATTATTAAGTGAAAACGCAGAAATAGAAATTGGAGTAGCAGAAAAATATTTACGCTTTTGGAATGCTGCTGGTTGTATAGAGATGAATGAAGCCTATAAAATTCAACACTATTTACCAAAGGCTTGGGCAATTGCCGATGATGGCGGTGGTGGCGTACTGTTGTATATAAAAACCGATGAAGAATTGAACCTTTATTTTTGCAGATTAGAGGATTTGGATATGGCAGAAGCGACTAAAATCTCAACGAGTATAAGTGATTTGCTCTTTTATGATATTGGTTTAAAAACGTTACTCACAAAAATATAAGGTAAAGATAAAATGAATAAAACATTACAACAAAAGCTGTATCTACTTAAAATAAAACAACAAATATCAGAAATAAAAGGGATTGATATTCAAGAAATTGTTTATCAAAAACCAGAAATTTTACAGTGGTTTGATGATGAGTTAAGAAATGAATTCAATAAAATAGAACGTAACATTCCTATTATCGCCGAGATTTCATATCTTGAAGAAAAAAATACCATTGCTAAAAAATTACAAGAAATTGTTTATCCACAAACAACATTTATTTTAGATTTTGGTGAGCTTTATCTTATTTTTTCTATCACATCATTTTCAGCATTTTTAAATAGCCTTAATGATATATATAGCTCAAGAGATGTGACGTTATTTTTTTCAGATCAACCTAAATTAGTTGATATTCATCTGGCTGAGCATTTTTTTGAATTTAGAATTTTAGCTAAAGGATAGGAGCATTTGTGAATATTTACGTAACTTATGCCACTAACCTTGAAAGTACTGAGGCGAAAAAGAAAATAGAAATATTATTTGGTTTGGCTTTACAAGAGCGAGAAAGTTTATATTTTGGTGTCTATTATTGTGTAGGAGATAAGTATGACGGACAATCTTTTCAACTACATCATAATCGTGATTTTGATGATAATGAACCATTAAAAGATGTGCCATTTTCAGTGCTTTTAGAAGTCAGTCGATTAAGTGTAGAAAATGAAAAATTATTCGCTACGTTAGATGATTTTCATTTAATACATAAGGAATATTTATGAGAAATGATGTATTTGGAAATGAAGATTTTTGGGTTTTATATCTTACTTTGGAAAATGTGTTGTATGATGAAAATGGAAATATACTCAAAGAAATTGAAGAGATAACTTATAAAAATATTCTGACACAATTATCCACTGATTTTTCGGTTCATTCTGATATTGTTCACTTTTATTTTCAATTAAACAATTTTGAATTATTAATAGAAAGCCGATTTGGTTGTAGCAACTATTTATACCTGTGCTATCAAGAAGAAAAGTATTTATTGGGCTGGTGGGATTTGGCAATGTGGCATCCATATTGTTTAAAGTATGATGAATTGAATTTATTATTAGAAAATATCAAAAAATATGATGTGAATTGGAAAAACTCAGATGTTCCGTTGTTATTATTAAAGGATTTTGTAGGATTTGGATCTGATGAGCAAAAAGAGTGTAAAGAGCTTACCACGAAATCGAATAATATTTTAGATTATCAGATTTACCGAATAACCGTAACACTTCCCTAAAAAGAAAAGTCAGTTAGAATATACGTTGACTTTTCTTGACGGAGATAAGTGTTATGTATAAACAACTGACTTTAGAACAAAGATACCAGATTTCTTACGGATTGCAACATAAACATAGTTATAGACAAATAGCTAAAGTTGTTGGCTGTAGTGCTACAACTATTTTTAATGAGGTAAAACGTAATACAGGCACTAGAGGTTATAATCCTCGTGGTGCGAATAAAATGTGTCGTCAAAGACATCGTAGGAAACGAAAGAAAATAACAATCACACCTCAAGTTTGGTCTATTATTTATTTTTACTTAAAGAAGAGATTTAGTCCTGAACAAATTTGCTATACAGTTTCTAAAATTAAAGAGCTTGGCATTAGCCCCAGAGGTATTTATGCATATATAAAACGGCATTTTCATCGTAAAGATGAGGTTTATAAATATCTACGGCGAGGCAATAAAAAATATCGTAAAAGAAGTAAGTCGGTAGGAGCAATCATTAGAAAAATACCCAATAGAGTATCTATTCATGATAGACCTAAAGAAATAGAAACAAAAGAAGAATTGGAGCATTGGGAAGCAGATACAATACAAGGAAAAGGGCATCATACAGGAATATTAACTTTAGTTGAGAGAAAACGGCTTATACAGTAATTGTAAAATTAGAAGGTAAAAATGCCCGTTGTTTAGCAAAGCGTTGCATTAGTACTTTATTGCCTTATAAAGAAAAAGTTAAATCAATAACTTTTGATAATGGTGTTGAATTTTTCTCTCACGAAAAGATAGCAAATGAGTTAGAATGTAAAACCTACTTTGCAGATCCTAATAGTCCTTGGCAAAGAGGATTAAATGAAAATACAAATGGATTAATCCGTCAGTATTTTCCAAAAGGAACTGATTTAAAATCAGTTGCACAAGAGGAATTAGATATAGTGGAAAGAGAGCTTAATCTTCGTCCTAGAAAACGACGAGGATTTCACTCTCCTTCTGAGTTATTTTAAGTGGTGTTACGGTTATGAGGTAAATGTACCTTCTTTTAAAATTAAACATAGCAAACAATTATCCACCTGTTTTTTACAAGACGATTACTCTTGGAGAACAACTAGTGTCGGTGATGAATTTTCCGCTGATTATAACTGCTATTCTTTAAGAAATGTACAATACCAATCAAAAGAGAGTAGCTTTCCTTTTGAACTTTGGAATAAACTAATCGATAGTTTGCAGTAACCTGATTAAAAAATTATAGGTCGTAAATCATCCCTAACAGCGATATAGGAACTTAAAATGTTTAAAAAACTCACAAATACATTGATAGCACTATTACTAGCGGTCACTTCTTCACAACTTTTTGCAAAAAATGATGTGGTGTATTTGCCTTATTTGAATGTTACTGAATTTAAGCAAGGTTTATCTGTGGTGGTGGATAAGGATTATCACTATGGTTTGATAGATATTCAGGGAACAGAATTAATCAAACCACAATATGATTTTATGCGAATAGACGATAATGGTGCAATCTATGTTGAAAAGAAAATCGGTGATGAATATAAAAATTGGTTTATTGATAAAACAGGGAAAACGGTTGAACCAAAACAGTTTGATTACGTTAAAGAAAGAGCAGAAGAACCTCAAGTAGAAAGGGAAAACACGCCTAATCTATACGTAAAATATCAATGGCTTATGTCAAAATATTCCCAAGTGTTTTTTCATAGAAATAACGTAATTCTTGTTAGACGTGGGAGACTATGGGGAATATTAGATTTACAAGGTAATGAAATTTTACCACCTAAATATTTTGTTATGCAGAGTTCATTATTGTCTGATAACTTGTTAATAGTGGCAGGAAGTGAAGAATTTTTTGGGGGATATGGTTATATTGATTTACAAGGAAAGGAGGTTGTACCGCAAAAATATCATTTTCCTAATGAAGTTAAAGGATTAGCCAGATTAACCGAACAAGTAGAAGATAGGTTACAAAGATTAATAAATAGTAAAGGAAAAAGTATTTTTATCAATGATAAATTACAACAAGTCTTACCGCCAGATAGCTATAACTATTTATTGTTTGAACAAGATGGTATTATTTTTGTTAAAAAAGGTGCATTTGAAGGGGCAGTTAATACCAAAGGGGAAGTATTAATTCCTGCTGAGTTTGACGATATTAAACGTAATAAACAAGGCTTTTATATTGGAATAACCTCAGATAAAAAATTAGCGTTATTTTCACCTAAAGGAAAGCAACTTTCTCAACCAATTTATGTTGAAATTGAAGCCTTACCGTTAGCCCCTTATTTTATGGTTCGAGATAACTATAAACTAAATTTAATGGATTATTCAGGCAAAGTGTTAAATTTAGATTATTGTGCTTATGATGATAAAAGTATTGAAAATGCCATTCTTGTTATGGGTTGTGATGAACAAAAAGGGATTGTTGATGAAACAGGAAAAGAACTAGTTAAACCACAATATAAAAATATTCAAATTATCAATAAACAGCTCTTTATCGTAGAAAATGAACAAGGATTAAAAGGTTTTGTTAATCGCCAAGGACAACAACTTACAGGCATTATTTATGAAGAAATCAGCCCTTTTTCAAATGGTTTAGCCAAAGTTTATACGCCTGATGATCAATGGGGATTTGTGAATATGCAAGGTGACGTGGTGGTTGCAAAGCAGCCAAATAAAAAACAGGATAACCAATGATTTTTGCCCCCTTAGGTATTATTTATATTATATTCGTTCCCATTTTGGCGTGGCTAAGCTTTGCGTATTTATTATACTTTTGTATCCGATTGATTGTTGATAAGCATTTTATCAAAAAAGTGAAAAAAAACTGATATGCCAATCCGTTAAGATTTTTGTTTTATTGAATATTTGTTTGCTGGGAATCATTCATTATCAAACAATGAAAGAGGTTGATAAGAAGAATGAGGAAGATCGCCAAACACGTAATCCTGTTTTAACCCAACCTACTGAAATTGGTGGAATTATATTCCCTAAAAACACACATTTAGAAAGTTATGATGCTGATTATCATCGCTTTCGTCTAGCAATCTTTGATAAATTTTTTCAGTTTCGTGGTTTCGAGATCACCCATTTATATAATTATAATGGTGGAAAAAATGTGGATGTTAAATTTGCTAAACCAACCACAATTCAAGACTTTATCTGTCAAGCTAACACAAGAGTAAGGTTAGAATTTGATAAAAATAATATTTGGGTAAGTGATTGTATTCTCGATAAAGATTATACTCGCAAAGGTTTTTTATGGAAAAAAGGCACATCAATTAATTATTTAAAAACAATAGTTCAAATTGATGGAGTGGCAAGTTTTACCCTAGACGGTCATCAATATAATGAAGAGTTAAATTATTACGATAAGCTAAAAGAGAATTGGATAAGATTTTATAGTAAAAAAACACATAAACTGTTATTTGATAGCGGTATTTTGACAAGTAAAAAAAGCAATTCCAGACAGTATGTTCTACAAGCACAGTTATATCCTAAGTATAAATATAAAATTATTAATACTACAACAAATCAAGTTTATACAGGTATTACCGATGAATCAGGTTTAGCACAAAAAATAGTGACGGATAAGGAAGTAAAATATTACTATGAGATCTTTCCTATTATTGAAAAGTAATAATTTATAGTGCATTAAATATAGAATAAAACAGTAATCGCTCCCTGAGCTTGTCGAAGGGTTGCGTGTAAAATACAAGAAAAAGCACTTACACTTCGACAGGCTCAGTGGCCGTGCTTAGGTAGGTTCAGCAATTTAGTTTCAATTTTGAATACTAATCTCAATTTAATTTACTACAATAAGGGTAATGAATAGAAATTTTGTAAAAAATGATTAAGATCATACCGCTATAAAAGCAGTGAATGTAAAGAAAAACGATTATTTAGTTCTAAAAAATATGTGATGTGTTCTTAAATATGGTACTCGTTTTCATTTATATTGGCTATTTACTAGGGGTTTAGTAGAGAGTAATATAGTCTAGTATTTATTCTGTTTTTGATTGAGGTAAATAAAATGTTTTCAAGAAATCGTATCTTATTATTTTTTATCATTATTTTCTCGTGTGTCAGCAATTCCTTTGCCGAAGAATTTTTCTATCGTTCAGATAAGTATCAATGCCCAGAAAGTAGGAGTGATAATAAAACTTGGGTAATGTGGGCTCGCTTTATTCCACAGGGTGATGATATAGATGTAATGTTTTATTGGAATCCTACTGATGATGCTACAGAATTTAAAGTAAAGAAATCCGATATTAAAAATGGTACAGCATCCATTAAACACTATAAAATACACAATATTGAAAATATCTGGAAAGGCAAACCATTAGTTATTGATACTGGTTGTACTGAAAAACCAACGTTGATGCCAGTGAAAAATACGATGGTAAATCTATTGCAAGATATAATTGATACGTTAAATAAACGTCCAATAACAAGTAATCAATATGTACTGAGTATACAAAAATGGTGGAAATTACCACCTGAATCTTGGTTGCCTGAATTAGATCAAAAAACAATAAAAACAAACTATAACAATGCTTGGATTAAACTTTATGATGATTATCCTGAAGCTATGCGTAAGCAATTCCAACAACCAAATATCAGTGAAAAAGAGGCTAAACAAATTGTTAATGATATGATGGCTACAATCGAACAAGTAATAAGTACTTATAATGATGACGATTACAAGTATAAATTATTAAATGTGTTAGATGATATGACATTGTATTGGGCATTCCTACACCGAAATAACCCTGAACAAGCTAAGATATTTGCTGTAAAAAGTGCTGATGAGTTATGTAAAATGGCATCAATGCCAAGAAGAATTAATTCTCAAACTGATTTACGATGGATAACAAAATTACCACAGCCATTGTGGAGTCGTGCGTATGCAGAGAAAGTTTTACAGTGGGCGAGATCGTGTAAAAAGAATGATGATAAGATTATCCGTACACTTAAAAATGAATGGCAAGATATAGAAAAAATGGTGCAATCATATCCACAATTTATTGAGATACTCAATAAGAAATTGTCACAACCTATTAATATTCAAGCATTAAAAACACAGCAACTGAGCAATAAATTTATTGATGAAGAAAGAGAGGGTTTCTATATTTCTAAAGTCCTACGGGAATTTACAGAACAACACTTTATTAAGCCATACTTGTTATCTTCTGTTCCAAACGTAGCTGAAAATTTGGCAAGTGTTGGTAAACAGCAACTTAGTGAAAATAAACTCACTATTACTCAATTAGGTCATTTTTGTTCAAAGCAGGCAGAAAACATTACTTACAGAGAGTTACGAACGCAGATTATTAAGGGATGTGATAATTTATTAGTTCAAGAAATCGTGAATATTGGTAACACAGTGCCAGCAGAAGTAGAAAAACAATTAGAAATGCTTCCTCAAAATATTGAAGGCATAGAAAAACTTGAACAACTTACTCAGCAACTACGACTAGAACCTCGTTATTATTACAGTGACATCTTTAAAAAAGCGTTTACTGATTTACAGAAATCATATCAGCCCGTGTGGGATGCCATAGATAGCAAATATCAAGAGATGGATACAGTAATGAGTGCTAACCTCTCAAAAGAATATCAACCTTTTTTAGATGAAGATGATTTAGATGTAATAAATACAAAAATAAAAGAGCTAGCGAATAAGTATGAGCAGTTTAGCCAAATAGATTATGATGTAATAAAACATTTAGATACCTACAATGCTACGTTGTCTAATCTACAAGATAAACTATCAGATAAAGCCAAAGAGCTTACTTGTAACAAAGTATGGAATGAGAGCGAGTTCCCTAGTGATTATGCAGATAAACAGATAAATGATGGTTATTTTAAGAATAGCAGTCTCAAAGAAGCTTTTTGTGATATGGAAAGAGGATTTAAAGAGCGTGAAGCAACCTTTGGGGTCAAAGTATCAGGGGTCTTCTCAAAAACCTACTCTTTCTTTTTAACGTATCAAAGTGATACTAATAAAGAGGTAACGATTTCTATTGATTTACTAGAAGATGACGGTAATGACAATATTCTCAATTTAGATAATTTCCAAACATCAGTAGGAAAACCTAATATTCAAGCCATTGAAAAGTATAAGCAACGTAATCGCTTGATGGGATGTTTCAAATATCCAAATGTATGTGTAACACAGTAATTGAGAATAGTGTTTAAAAAAAGCACGGTTACTGAGTTTGTCGAAGTATAAGTACTTTGTGCGGTATGCTTCTCGACAAACTCAGGAAACGGAAAACAACATCGAATGATCTTATTTTAAATTTAATTGAGTATACAATTAACATAAATCAATGGTGATTTAAAATCGTCCAACCCAAAGTTGCTAAATGAATCTCGGTATTTCTAATAACTATCTATTACCCTCATATATTAAAAGATAACACAGTATAAATATTGCAAAAAATTGTAAAAATCGTACCGCTTGTGTTATATATAGAACAATATTTTTTCAAAAAGGAATCATTATGAAACTGAATTATAAACATTTACTGCTTAGCACAATGCTATTTTATCCACTTTCATTATTTGCAACGGATAAGCCAGTCTATTTGGATTATGATAAGGTGAATATTCAGTTCAAAACGGCGCTTATCCGTGTTAATAAGGGTTATAAGACAGGTTTTATAGATAAACAAGGTAATAGGATAATTGATGTAATTTATGATCATATTGATTATTTCGATAAAGATGGGCTTGCAGTTGCAGTAAAAGATAAAAAAAGTGGCTTGATCAATAAAAAAGGGGAAATTGTTGTTCCTTTTGAATATGATGCAATCGATAGAAATGAAAAAAATAATAGCTATAAAATTCTCATTAATAATCAGTGGGGAGTAGTAGATAAAGCATTTAAACCGATTATTCCTACTGAATATGAGGAAATTATTGTTCAAAATAGTGGTTATATTTTATATAAAGACTCTCTTTATAAATTGGCTGATGCTGATGGAAACATTATTACACCCTCAGGTTTTGATCAAATTGAATATTTTGCAGATAATACGGTGATGGTTCGTATAGAGGGGCGTTGGCATTTCTTTGATACACAAACAAAGCAGGTTGATAAAGTTGCTTATGATAAGGTGAAGCCTCTACAAGAGGATTTCCTATTAGTGCGTCAAAAAGGGGAATTTTCTATTATTAATGCTAAAACCAACAAGGTTGTTGTGCCTTTTGGCTATAACCATAAAAGTTTTGTGGGGCAGGATTTAATTACCGTAAAAAAAGATAATAAAATCGGTTTATTTAATTTTAAAGGTGAAATGGTTCTAGCACCAACTTATGATGCGATTGGTTATTTTAGTCGGGATACAACTGCGGATGTGAGACAAGGTGATCTAGCAGGACGTATCAATACAAAAGGCGAACTTGTCACGCCAATGCAATATATTCCCGATATGGCTTACAATTCTAATGGATATGATATTCAACAAAGTGTTGACAAAAAATGGCATATTTTAACAAGAAATGAAGGGAAAGAAATTGGTTGGAAATCAGGGGTAGATAAAGTTTATTTTGTAGGGGAAAAATATTTTGCCATAAAAGATAAGGGGAAAAATTATCTTGTGGATATACGTCCTCCTTACAAAATTTTCACTACCTTAGACCGCTATGATGCAATAAAAGGGCATTACTGTGGTGATTGTTATAATGGCAATATGATTGTAACTAAAAATGGTAAATATGGCTTTATCAACTCTCAGGGTAAAGAGTTGATTAAACCGATATACGATCAATTACTGAGTTGGACAACTGCAAATTTATTATTTAAAAAAGGCAATAAATATGGCGTGGTTGATTTTAATGGAAAAGTTGAAGTGGAAGCAAAATATGACAAATTAGAGTGGTTAGATTGTTATTCAGAATCAAGAGGTCTTGCTTATCTTGGTGATAAATGGCAATTAATCGATATACATTCTCAACCCGTTAGCCCGTTATTTGACACAAAATTGGTGAGTATTATATATTCGATGGAGAGCCTTGTAGTAAAAGATCAAAAAACAGGACTTTATGGTTTATTCGATTTTGATGGTAATGAGGTGATCCCTGCAAAATATACAAGGGTAATGGCAGGAAAAACGATTATTGAAGTCACTCAGCAAGAGGAAATAGCCTTATTTAATAAACAAGGAAAACAGATAACGCCTTTTAAATCTAAAACAGAATTTAGAGGTTATGATTATAGTACTGAAAATAATATAGTCATTATCCATTATCTTGTTGGACGAGAGCTGTATTGGACGATTTATGATATCGCAACGGGTAAGGCGTTATATACTAATGAGAAATTACAAGATGAATCCCCAAATCCTTAAATACTACTTTCTTAAATTACGGATAATTCGGAATATGTTTGCGGATAATCTGGAATATATTGGTGGATAATATGGAATACATGAGCGGATAATTCGAAAAAATTAACTTAATACCTTTAAAAATAGATGAATAAATTTACCACCGCTAATAAAAATCGGAGATTAAAAAATGAAAAAATTATTATTAACAACCCTAATGTTGAGTGCTATCTCTGTTAGCCAAGCAACGATTTTTTTACCTTATGAGGACATCGATTCTATTGATGATCATTTAGTCGTGTATAAAAACAATCAAATTGGTGTGCTTGATAAAGCAGGTAAGTTGATGACTCCTTTGATGGATGGTGAGATTATAGCCATATTTGATGATGTAATTATTAGTAGAACAGAAAATAAAGTTACATTTACTGATAATGATGGAAAGGTTGTATTAGAAACTAATCATCGTTTTATCGATATTTATGATGATAAATTGGTGCAATTAAAAGATCATGATAACTGGGAATATTATTTAGTCGATCATAAAGGTAATAAAGTTGAAGTTAATAAAAACGATGTGATCTATAAAAATAGGAAAATAGAAAATAAAGACTATAATAAGTATGCGTTGATTGACACCACAACTAATAAAGTTTTAGTTCCTGTTGGAAAGTATAAAGAGATTAGAAAATTTAATAAATTTGACTTAGCTGAAGTAAAAAAAGGGTATGACAAACTTGGTTTTATTGATCTAAATGGACAAGAAGTAGTACCTTGTTTGTATAGTAATTTTAGAGTCTTAGATATGGGCTATATTGCCTTTGAAACGCAACAACGCCTATGGGGAATAATGGATAAAACGGGCAAAATTATTTTAAAAGCACAATATGATGAAATTAAAAATTATAATTACTCAGCTTTTTCCAAAGATATTGCGCTTATTCGATTAGATAATCGAGAAGGATTTTTAGATAAAAATCTAACAGAAATTATTCCTCCAAAATATCAAGATATAGGCTTGGTTGATAGAACTAAGGACTTAGTTGAGCTTAAATTAAATGGTAAAACTAAGATCATAAATAGAGAATTTAAAGAGCTATTTGTTAATAATAACTATGATGATATTGCTGGTGATTATGATTTTAAAGATCTTTTAGAAGTGAAGAAAGGTGAGTTGTATGGTTTGTTTACCAAAGAAGGGAAAGAAATCATTCCAGTGAAATATCCTTATATTTCTAAAATGGAAGGTGGTTTTATTAAAGTCGCTACTGCTGACAGCTTATATGGCGCCTATGATACGACGGGGAAAGTAATAGCCCCAGCGATTTATAAAAGACTCTGGTTTTCTCCACCGATGTTTTTTTATGAGCTTAATGATAAAGACAAAGGGAGAATGGACTTAGCGGGTAATAAAATAAATTTAGCTGAATATGAAAAGGGTTTTGTGCTTTCTTCTAATCTATTGGCTGTGAAGAAAGAAAAAGGCAACTGGGGATTAATTGATAACAATAAAAGAACAGTATTAGATTTTGATTATGAAAGTATGCGATATCTTTCTGATGATAAATTACTTTTTAGGAAAAAAACCTTATTTGGATTAGGAAAGGTAAGTGATTGGGGAGTGATGGATTTTAAAGGTAATGTCGTTACAGAACCAAGTTTTACTATTTATAAAAGTGTTAATAGACGTTTTATTCCAGATAATCTTCTTACTATTTCTACCAAAGCGTTTAATGTTGGTTTTTTAGACAAAGAAACAGGAAAAATCGCCATTGAGCCTAAGTATAATGAATTATTAAATGGTTTTACCGAAAAAGAGCAACAATACCTTTTTGTGAAAAGTAATGATGGTATAGGCGCGCTAAATCTTACCCAGAGAAAAGAAATTGTACCACCAAAATACGATAACCTTAAAATGCTCGATAATGATTTTTTTGTAGCTTATAAAGGTAGTATTTGGAGCGTCTATGATAATAAAGGGAAGAAGCTTTATGAGAGAAAAACTATCACAAAGTAAAAGATTTAAGATAAAACAATATCTTTCCACTATTTGCTTATTGTTTTGTTTTCAAGTTCAAGCAAATGAACTTTCCGAAATGTCTCTTGAGCGTTTGCAAGACTATTGTCAGAAGGAATACAAACACGGTTGTTATGAAACTATTTATTCACGTCAAAAAAAAGACCAACAGCGTATGTTGAAGCATTTAGGAAAGCTTTGTTATTTAGGTATGAAAAAGGCTTGTATTGAAGGTCGTAAATTGAAAAAACAACAATATAAACCTGAATTACCAAAGGTGCAAGCAACTAATGGTAACCTAGATGCTCAATATGATTTAGCACTTTCTTATTTAAAAAAATCTAAACCTTTATATTCTGAAGCATTAAAATGGTTGAATAAAGCAGCAGAAAATAATTCTCTTATTGCTCAATATGAACTTGCTTATTTATATCATTTTGGTCGAGGGGTTAAGCAATCTTTTGACAAAAAAATGGAGTGGTTAAAGCGTGCAGCAGAAGGTGGGTATAGCCAAGCACAATATGATTTAAGTAAATATTACTACACGGAAGAAAGCGGTGTAGAGGCTAATCAAAAAGCATTTTCTTGGGCATTAAAAGCCGCAAAACAGAAATATACTGAGGCAGAATATTTGTTAGGCGTTTATTATTTGTACGGCATAGGTACTAATGTGAATTTTGACAAAGCGGTGGAATATTTTGAAAAAGTTAACGCAAAAGAATATGAAAATGTTTATCATAGGCTTACGACGCTTAATAAAACAGGGCAAGGAGTTCGTCAATGTCGATGTCGTTCTTATCCCACAACAAATTATACCAAACAGAGAAATTTAAATTTAATGCAGACAACAAAGAATATCCTTAATAATTAACTCAGATAAGGAAAATAAATGAAATTTTTATTTAATACCACTAAATACTGTTTAATCATTTTTTGTATTATTAGCACATCATTTTCTGTTTTTGCAATAGAAACGGCAGAATTGGAAAAGCCGTCATCATCAAAAATATCTTTGAAAAAAATATTTCAAGATATTAAATATGACAACATTCACCCTTTTTATAATGGATTGGCATTAGTTGAAAAGGATAATAAATTTGGTTATATAAATTCTGATGGAGATATTGTTATCCCAATTAAATACGTTTGGGCAACACGGTTTCATAATGGACGAGCTTTTGTTGTCAAAGAAAATTTTTGGGGTCACCAAAAAATTGCGTTAATTGATAATATGGGTAAGTTGTTAACAGAGTTTAAGTATGATTCGGCTGAGTTTGCTAATAGAAATGCTTTTGAATTGAAAGCAACAAAAGATAAAAGAGGTAAGCAATTTATTTTTGCGATGGAATCAAGTTACCTTGGATATGATGCAAGTGAATTTGACCCAAATGAGTTAATAATGGTATCAGAAAATAATAAATATGGGTTTATTGATACTTCTGGAAAAGAGGTTATACCATTAATTTATGATTCTGCTAGTCACTTTAATGAAAGAGATTTTGATAATGTTTCACGTGTTTGGGTAAATGGGAAAGCAGGCTTGATTGACCGTAAAGGGAATTATATTCTTGAACATAAATATGATTATATTCAATCATTTAAAAATAATATTGCCTATGTCGATTTGAAGGGAAGAAGGGAAATAATTAATCTCAACAAAGCGAATGAAGTAAAAGATCTTCTTTTAATTAAAAAAGTCAATAATGACACCATAAATACACAACTGAATGCTAACTGTACAATTGATAAACATAGTACTGGGTGGTATTACGGATTATTTAATCCTTCAGGAAAGTTAGCGATTGATTGTGTGTATCATCATATCTACTTTTTAACAAAAGATTTTATCAATGTAGAGCTAAATGATAAAGAAGGAGTAATTGACAAAAAAGGAAAGTTAATTATTCCGATTGAGTATGAGGATCTTAACTTGTTAGGCAATAAGTTTTTTATTGTTCGTGAAACAAGATCAGATGGAAGATTTGATGAAGAGTATTATGGAGTATTTGACACAAAAGGCATTCTCTTATTTCCTATTGAGTACGAAGATATCAGTGAAATTAAAATAAATAATCATTCTTTATTTATTTTGCGTAAGAAAGATAAAGAGGCCTTGGTTACTCCTACTGGAGAGGTAATTATTCCCTTTAAACCACATAGCATTGAACAAATAAAAGAGAATTATTTTTTATTACGAGGAAGGGATAATAATACTTTTATTAAAGTTATGAATAATAAACCTATTACCACAGCAATATTCGATCCTATTAGTCACTATACATCAGGAGCAACAGAATTTAGTGTATATGATAAGAATAAAACTGGTGTAATAGATTATACAGGGAAAATAATTATTCCTTTAACAGAAAAGTTTGCTTATATTTATGAATTTAAAAATGGGCTTGCAAAGGTTATATCTCCAGAAGGGAGGTATGGCATCATTGATAAGAAAGGTAAAATTGTTATTCCAATGAACTATGAAAATATTGAACTACCTCAATATGGGTTAATTATAGTAACGAATAAAGAGAAATCAGGTATTTTAAATCAACAAGGTGAATTAATAGTACCGCTAAAATATGATGCTATTAAAATAGAAAAGCGTTATCTATTGACTTTCAATCAAATTGGTAGAAAAAAAGAATATAGTATTCTTAAACATAATGGAGAGGTAATTATTAAACCTACTATTGATAGATTATATACTTCTGTTATTCTCGGTGAACCTGTATTCCGTATAGAAAAAGATGGTAAATGGACATTGTATGATATAGATAAAAATGTGATTAAACAGGGAATTTTATTTGAATAATGGACAGATATATACAAACGAATATTGTTAATATCGCCTCTGCAATATAATCAATAGATCTATAAAGGATAATTTGCGAATTGATTATTATAAATAAATTTGCAAATTTTCAACACAATCTACCCGCTATAAATAAGGTGAAATAAAAATGAAAAAGACGTTAGTACTAATCTTATCCACATTATTTTTAGGAATGAGCCTAATGTATTTGAATAAAGATAACTCACCAATCCAATGTAGTGATTTGCTGAAAGAATATGCAAACACGCCTCAAAATATTGCAAATAAATTACATTTTGAGGGTTGTGAGGTGGTTAATGGTCAAATAGAACTCGTTCGAGCAACCTATAAAATAAAGGCACAAAATTCAGAAATAGTAGAAGATTACTTTGCCAAGAAATATGCTATTCCTAAAATGCAATGGCAAGAGTGCCACGATGGACTATGTGTGCTAAGTACTTCAAGTTATGTAGGCGTAGATTTCCCTGCAGAAAAAATAGAGAAATTGTATAAACTGGATAAGGAAAATCTAGGTTTAAGTTTTGATATGTCAGGGATTTATGATTATTTAGGTAAAACTATCAAGCAACGAGAGTATATCAAAGACTTTAAAATAGAGATTGCTATTACGCAAAGTCCTTGATGTTAATGTAAAAAACAAGCGGTAACATATTATCAAAAATTTGCAAAATAACACAGTAAGGTGAATAAAAAATGCAACAAATACTTTTAAAAATCAATAACTTTAATATTGATACCACTATTGATGATTATGATGTTGATGTCACAGAATTTTTTGATGAAATTGCTCTAGATTTAGAGGAGATTGACCCATTAACGGAACAGCAAAAAAAGGATTTAATTGATGCGTTATTTGGTTTTATTGAGCGTAGTCCTTCAGATATGCAAGAAGACTTTTCTTTTATTCATTTAATAGAAAGTATTGATGCACCTGACTATGCCATTTATGATTCAAAATTGATTGAAATTAATACTAAAATTGGCGCAAAAAATACGTTATTGTTTAGAGGTGAATGAAAAGAAAAAATACCTTCCACTATTAGAAAATATCGCCAAAAATCCATCATACAATGATGAAGTGAGGGAGCTGGCATTAGAGTTATATGAATATCAATTAGAGAATTAAAAAATGATACATTTTAAGAAAAATACAGGGGTAAAACCTGCCAGTAAAGAGCATATTGCTCTTGTTGAACAAGAGGTAGAACTCACATTTACTCAAGAATACCTTGATTTTATGGCACAAAATAATGGTGGAGAACCGATTGAGAAATTTTTTACGCTTGGAGATAATGAAAAAGTGGTAGAGCGATTTTTATCTTTTGTCGATGACTATAAAGAGAATCCATTAGGTTGGTATGATGTCGCAATCGTTTTTAATCAAATCTTTGACAGATTGAATGAGCATTTGTGTCCTTTTGCCGTTTGTTTCGGTGGGGATTTTTTATGCTTTGATTTTGAAAATACGGATGACCCACGAATTGTATTATGGCTTCACGAAGAATCTGATGAAGATAAACCTTATATTGTTTATGTAGCAGAAAATTTTAAAGCGTTTTTATCAATGTTAAGAGCCTAGAATAAATAAAAACAAGCGGTCACATTTATTCAAAAATTTACAACAATGGAGGGGGTGATGAAATTAAACAACCCTTTAAATATTAATAGGAGTATTTATGGAAAACAATGAAACTGAAACAGTTGCACTGATCACAAATAAATTAATTGCATTTATTAATGAGATGAATAAATGGGAATTGAAAAATAGGGCTATTAGTGATGAGCTTTCGAGTAAAGAAGATTTAACAGATGATGATATCGAAAAATCGAGAGAAGTAAGAAGAAATGGTTTAGAGGCTATATATTCTAAATATTGCACGGAAAGAATATTAAAACTGAAGTCTGGTAGAATGGTATCTTTAATGTGCTCAACGCCTCCTGAGTATGCCATAGATACTCAACCTATTGAAAAAATAGAGAGAATTAATAAAAACAAATATCATATCTATACTAATCAACTAGATGGATTTAAACATAATTTCCGTTATACCATCGTATTCAAAAAAGGGGAATGGCGGTTCGATAAAAAAGAGTGGTTTGGTGAAGAAAAATGGGAAAGCATGTCTCTTTAAATATAGCGTCTTGGCTAAGTTAAAATAGCAGCAACAAAGCAAAGCGGTTACATTTATTCAAAAATTTGCAAAAGGATAAAAGTTGTTAATTCTTTCCTTCTTAATCTAAAAATAGCGATTTAATAGAGAAGTTAAAAATGATAAATATAGAGATTATAGAAAATAGCCAAAAAGGGCATAATGATTTATTACTTGAAATCCCAGAGTTGATAGGAAAGAAAATATTAGATAGTTATTATTTGATCTTAGCTTCTGAGGGAAAACGAAAAAGAGGGAATGCAAAATACACCCTCGTTCAATTATTAACGTTCTGGTATCAAAAAATCACCCAATTAAAAGAAGGACAAATTATTTATCTCCCCATTGATTTTAATGATGAATATACTGCTGGGTTAAAAGTAGAAAAAGATCAGGATTTGATTTTAAGTTATGGCTATAGCCTAAAAATGTGCGGTTATAGTGTTAATCCTTTAGAATCTAGTGATTACTATAACAACGTTACTGATTTCCAAGCAGAAAATGACAATGTTTTAATTGTTAAACAACAAGATTTTGAAGAGGGGTTGAAAGGGCTGATTGATAGATTGGAGAGGTGAAATTAAGTGGTGACATTTTATCAAAAATTTTCAAGTTTATGATAGATAAACGAATTATTTTTATAACTTTAAGTTGTATTTAAGTTATATTAAGGTTATTATGTGGTTTGTATGAATAAAATAATATATCAGATAAAAGCATTAAAACAACTGAGAAAAATACCTGAACAAGCGATTATTCGTCAAAATATTGATGAGCTTGAAAAAATGCCGTTTTGTAGTAATGTGAAAAAATTAAAAAATCATAAATATGCTTATCGTTTACGGGTAGGGCGGTTTAGAGTATTTTTTAATTTTGATGGCGTTATCAATATTGTGTCAATTGAAGAGGTGAAAAAAAGAGATGAACGAACTTACTAATATACAAATTATAAATAATGAAAAAGGGTTACCTGCATTTGCAGTTATTCCTTACGCTCTTTTTGAAGAACTGAGAGAGAATGGTCAGAAGATAGATTTTGATACTGCTGTACCTAAAGCCGTTGTTGATGATGTGTTTGATAATAATGTAACACCTCTTAGAGCGTGGAGAAATCATTTAGGGCTATCACAAAAAGAGATGGCTAATCGTTTAGGGATTAGCCAAGCAGGGTATTCTAAACACGAAAACAGTGAAAAACTTACAAAATTAACCAGAGAAAAGATGGCTAAAGTGTTAAATATCACTCCTGAGCAGTTAGATTTTTAATTCCCTAACTAAATACAGTTACTTTTTCAGGCACTGCCGCAAGCTCTCTTTTATGATGAGATCGATTGTGCCAAAAGTTGATACGTTCTAAGGCTTTTTCACTGACCGTTTCGCCTTGTAAATAAGCATCAATTTCTGCATAAGTCACGCCCATTTCATCTTCATCGGTTTGACCTACCCATAAACCTGCACTTGGTGCTTTATTGATAATGCTTTGAGGAACATTCAAATAGCGAGCTAAATCATAAACTTGGGCTTTGGTAAGATGAACTAAAGGGAGAATATCGGCACCGCCGTCACCAAATTTAGTAAAATATCCCATATGCCACTCAGCCGCATTATCTGTGCCTACCACAATATGATTATGGCTTTGTGCGTGAGCGTAGAGGGCGATCATTCGTAATCTTGCCTGAACATTACCTGAAATCACATTTTGGCGTTCCGCTTGGTCGTTAAATAGTGGCTGCATACTTTTTATAAAAGTATCATAAATGTCCGTAATAGGGCTAATTAATAGTGGGCAATTAATACTCTCCGCTAATTCTTGAGATTGCTCTATATCGATAGCGGGGGTATTTGCACTTGGTAGAGCAATACCTTGCACTCTTGCCCCTGTTTTTGCTAATAAACAAGCGACAACAGCAGAATCAATCCCTCCACTAATACCAATGGTATAGCCGTTCGCATTATAGTTTTCTATACGTTGTTTTTCTAACCAACTTACTAAATAATCAGCATATTTTGCTACATTCCAATTTGCTTTCATTTTTATTTACTCTGTTTGTTTACTGGAAAGTCAACTAACTCTAAACGAGGATTTTTGACATAATTTCGTCCCACTTTTGCTTGTGGTTTACCATTAAGTAATACGCAGTCACCTGTAAAACCAATATTGACTTTTAATAATGATGAGCCTACGCCATAAGAATCAACAGGGACATTCTCCTCTTCAAACTCTTTGATTTTTTTCACGCTAAAACCACCGCTAACAATAATTTTCACATAAGGAAAACCATTGTCATCTAAGGCTTTGCGTAATACTTGGATTAAGCGTTTATTGACACCACGAGGATCGAATTTACCCAATTCTTGTGGATTATCAAGGAAGTATTTATCAATCATCTGCTGCGAGGTATCTACACGAACGCCGTATAGCTCTTTACCAAAGGCTTTTGCCACTAATAAAGAATCATTGATGACATCATTATGATAATCTACTAAAGCCACTAAATGATCATCAGGAAATTGCTCTTTATAAGCACGGCAAGCGGCAACCAAATCGCCTCCAAATAGCTGAATTAAGGCGTGAGGCATTGTACCCATTCCTTGCTCGCCCCACCATTCATTCATCGCATAAGTGGCTTGAGCAGAGGAGCCTCCGATAAAGGCTGCATAGCCATCACCAGCTTGTTGAGAGAAGTGATCATCACGATCGCCCATAAAGATAATATGCTTATTATTTGCTGTTTGTACAATTTGATAAACGTTAGTCGCAACAGAAGTTCTACGAGCCAAAATACCGTCAATAATCCCTTCCAAATAACCAAATTTATCGTATTCTCCCTCAATGGTTAACACACTTTCATAAGGTGAAATTTTATCGCCATCATTTAATGCGTGAATGGTTAAGGTTTCAGGTTCTTTTGCAAAACAATGTAATAAAGCCACCGCTTCATCAATACCACATAAAATAGCATTTTTCTTTTGGAAAAATTGCATAGTAACTCGATCTTTGGGGAAGTTAGCCTGTGCAATTTGGGCTGTTTTTAAAAAATAAACCGCAGAGAACCAACCCTCACCTACACGTTCATCAAATTTAAAGGTTTTATTGGTAAGACGTTTAATTTTACCTTGTTGTTTGAGCTTTTGTTCTTTTATATTTGTCATATTTACTCACTATTTAAACAGTAATGGATAATATTTTATTCAAAAAATGAGAACTTTTCAAATTGTTTGTTGTAAATGTAAAGTATTTATAAAAACAGAGATAAATATTTCGTTATCCTATATACTCTATCCTTATATTATTATCAAAAAAAAAAGAGACATAAATATGAAAAAAACACATTTAATTTTACCAATTACAATAGCGTTATCAGGTTGTAATATTGCTCAAGATAATACAGCTGTACAAGGTTTATTAACCTTTGGTCACGAGGTGTCGTCTTTCGAACCTTGTGGATCAGAAAAAGGGTATTGGATTGTTGATCCAACAGATAAATTGAATAATTTGTATAATGAAAAAGTCGCTAAGCCTTCCAAACCTTATACTCCAGTCCTTGCAGAATTGGTATTAAAAGATTTAGGAAAAGCCACAGAGGGGTTTGCAGAAGATTATGATAGTGTGGTAGAAGCTATTGAAATTAAATCCGTGCAATCTATTACTGGAGAAATTTCTTGTAGAAAATAAATATCATCAACCACCCTGTCCGTGATTCATATAGTTATAGAAATGATTATATACAAAGAAACTGAGTAAAATAAAGGTGATATAACTAAGATAAAAGGCGAGTTTATATTGTTGTTTTTTCATCAATATCCACACTAAAATTGCTAAGAAAAGACTATTTATTACTAGTAGAGCAGGGAAGTAATAGTCATTCAAAAAGTGATCAAATTCAGTTTTATCTAAAATAAATCCCGCACTATTTAGTTGAAAAAAGCAGACAATTTCGATAATTATTACAGAAATAAGGGCAAATTTATTGCCTTTATTTTTATGAAAAAAACGATTTGGGATAAGACAACCTAATATCAAACCAATAAAGAGAATAAAAGCGATTAAATTAACTACGCTGCTCACATAATACATAAAATCATTTCTCCATTCGTTTAAAAATATAGGTTAATACACTTGCCAAAATAAGTATTGCGAGCCAAGAATAACTAAGTGTTTGATAAAGCATTTCGTAAAAAGTAAAGGTACTCCACATCGCCACTTGATACTCAAAAATACAGTAATCTAAATAAAACCAAATCACTACAAAAAAGCTAAATCTGGCGAGCATTTTTAGATTTTGAGATTGGATTTTACGTAAAAGATAGGCTATCGGAATATAAGCGATAACAGTAAAAATAGACATACCTAAGGCTTCTTCAAAAAAAGAAAGGAGAGCCGAGGAGTGGACATTATCTAGCTTTCCCATCGCACAATAAATTTGGCTCAGTGTAAATACAAAAATTAACAAGGCTTGTGTTCTTTTTTTCATCGCTATTATTTGAGTAGTTAAAGTTTTGAGTAATAGTAACGGATAGGGTGTTATTTGAACAGTGATTTTTGTAATTTGCAAAAAGTTGTGAAGATCGTACCGCTATAACCATAACTAAAGTGGAAAAAATAGTATTAATATTGTACTATCCAAACAAAGCTTAATAATGGGAGCAAAAATGAAACGTATTTTAATCAGTCAAACGGGTGACACAGAAAGCCTTGCTGTTGTAGAAGAGAATGGTAGCAGTGAAGTTATTCGAACTCAGAGAACAGGGCTTTTTGATGTAAATAACAATGTAGAACTTGAAACAGTTGAAGTGACACAACAGAATTTTGAGCAGATTCAGTCAGAGGTAGCAGAATTAAGAAGAGCAGGATTTGATGTTGATGATACGGGTTTACAAGAATTCTTAAAAGAGTTACAAACAGAAAACATACCAAATAATCAAGATGAGGAATTTTTTAATCAGCTGTTAGAAAAGAGTACTCAAACGACTTTTGAAAAGTTATTAGAACGATTAGATGACGATGTAGAAGAGATTCTAGTTGATAATGAACTACTGTATCAAAGTACTGTGCTATTTCTGTCTCAAAATGCCCCTAATTATTGTTCTCTTGTTACGCTTTATCAAAACGATGAAGACTTATTTAAAAAATACATTCCTATGCATTCTTTTATTGAACATAATTGTATTGAAGAACCTCTATCGGCTCCGCATTTGTCACAAAATAGTGTTGATAGTGAGAGTTATATTAAAAAGCCCAAAAAGGTGAATGCTAAGCCGATAAAAACCTCAAATCAAAGCTTGGTGCAGGAAGGAAGCAAACAAACGCCGCTTAAACTGGTTGTGTTGGTGGTTATTATCGCAGTATTACTTTTTGTCTTAGGTATTTTTTCGTAAGGATAGAGCAATCGTAAACTTTTACCTATTGATTTTTTCATAAAAAATAAAGTATTAGCTTGCCCTGTTCATAAGGGTATATACAATTCAAAAATTCGCATATGAAAACTGTATATACTCTGTTCTTACAACAAAATAGGGAGTTAAATTATGGATATTGTAAAAAATACAATGATAGCATTATTATTTGCAGGAATAGTGGGCGTTACTAATGCTCAAACAGTAAGTAAGCAATCCTATATTGAGTTCACAACTTCAAAAAAAATTGGAGAAAAAGTTCAATTTTTTATAGTGGCAGATTCTACTGAACAAAAAAATATATGGATTGACTTAAATAATAATGGAAAACGTGAAAAGAATGAGGGTGTGAAAGTTTTTACAACAGAAGATACATCTGATAGTGAGACTCGAGTGATAAAGAGTCAAACTTTTAGAATTTATGGGAAGGTAAATTTATTGGATTGTAGTGACAATCAATTTACAAATATAAATATTTCTCATAATCAAACTTTGAAAAAGTTGTATTGTAAAGAAAATCAATTAATAGATTTAGATGTGTCACAAAATAGTAATTTAGAAGAAATAGTTGTTAGTTCTAATAAATTGACAAGTATAAACTTTTCTAAAAATAAGCAATTAAAATATTTGGATTGCTCTGAAAATGAAATAAAAGATTTAGATGTTTCTAAAAATATCGAATTAGAGTATTTAGATTTTAGTTCGACACAAGTGAAAAATATAGATCTATCTTACAATATCAAGTTAATAGAATTAAATTGCTCTTATAGTGAATTAGCAAGTTTAGATGTATCGAGAAATACAGAATTAGATGAATTATTTTGTCATAAAAGTAAATTAACATATTTAGATGTTTCTAAAAATAATAAATTAGACATATTGGGCGCTCAAGATAATGAATTATCCTGTATAAAAATAAGTCAAGAACAATTAAATCATTTAGAAGAGAAAAGTTGGTGGACAAGATATAATAAAAAATATTAAATTAAGTGTGAATTGTAATTAAAAGAATACGTTTGCTAACACAAATAAAAGAATAGCGGGTCAAGTACTTAACCAAAATTTCGTGTATTTTTACCCGCCAAAACCTTGTTTTTTATCCGCTAGTATTGTTTCAATTAAGGACTATCTAAAATGTCAAAAAATAAAACGCTGCAAATCCGAAATAGCACTGCCGAATTTTTAATATTTACTTCACAATCAGGGAAAACAAGTATTGAGGCTCGTTATGAAGAGGAAACAATTTGGTTAACTCAGAAACTAATGGCTGAATTATTTGATGTTGGTGTAAACACAATAAATTATCACCTCAAAGAAATTTATAAAAGTAAAGAAATTGAGGAAGAACGAACTATTCGAAAATTTAGAATAGTTCAAAGGGAAGGTAAACGAGAGGTTGAACGCTTAGTTGATTTTTATAATTTAGATGCCATCATTTCTGTTGGCTACCGAGTTAATTCGATTAGAGCAACTCAATTTCGACAATGGGCAACACAAGTACTCCGTGAATTTTCAATAAAAGGCTTTGTGCTCGACAAAAAAAGACTGGAAAATGGTTCGTATCTTGGTGAAAACTATTTTGAGGAATTACTTGCTGAAATACGGGAAATTCGTTTAAGTGAGCGGAATTTCTATCAAAAAATTACTGATATTTACACTACTAGTCTTGATTACAATAAAAATTCTATTATTACAAAAGAGTTTTTTGCAAAAGTTCAAAATAAGCTTCATTATGGTGTTCACGGACATACAGCTGCTGAGCTTATTTATAAAAGAGCTGACAGTACTCAAAATAAAATGGGGTTAACCTCTTGGAAAAATAGTCCCGACGGAAAAATTTTAAAAACAGATGTTTCAATTGCTAAAAATTATTTAAAAAAAGAAGAATTAGAAAGTTTTGGAAAAATTGTCAATGCTTACCTTGATTTAGCTGAAGAACGGGCAAAAAGAAAAATTCCAATGACGATGGAAGATTGGGCAAAACGACTGGATTTATTTTTAGAATTTGATGATAGAGAAGTTTTGAAAAATGCAGGAAGTATTTCCGCCGAGATAGCAAAAAAATATGCTGAAAGTGAATTCGAAAAATATCGAATTATTCAAGACCAATTATTTAAATCTGATTTTGATAAGTTAGTTGATAAATTGGAAAATTAGTACTAGCTTAGTATAGAGAATATAAACGTAATAGTGTTTATACTTTTGTTATGTGCAATTTGGAGTGCAGAAATAAAATGGAGGTAGAAAAACAAAAATGATTGAATTTAATGGTTGGGCAATAATTAGGGAATCTTTTACTGAAAAAGGAGAAGATGAGGAGCTTTTAAATGATATTATATGCAAAATTCAAATGAAAATATCTGAATTAGATTGTGTAAATGAAATTTACTCATTAAAGTGCTTAAATGGAACTTATCATTTAGGCATTATGGTAAATCATAATCATCAGAATGATAATGTGATTGAATTTTTTAAATGGATTTCAGAAATATCAAAAGGTTCGTATGGGGTTTTATATATGTTAGATGATGAATGTATTGAAATAGAAATAATTTTAAAGTATGGATTATGAAAAAAGGAAAAATATTTGAACACAAGGATACTTATCTTTCACCCATAAATCTTGAAATAGAAGAATAAAAAACTACACATAACATAGTGCATAAATAATAGTGGGTCAGGTGATTACCTCAAAGTTTGTGCATTTTCACCCGCTACGACTATATTAAAGGATGTATTGCAAAAAATAACAAAAATCATACCGCTATAAAGCACCCAAAACAGCCTGTTTGATACGTAATATTTCATCAAAATCTGCTTGGATAATTTGATTATCATAATCGCTGTTACTACCCATAGCCACATCAGTTTGTGGTGTTTTATTCTGTTGTACTTTTTTGGCAGAAAAATGAATATTATCTATCCCCGTCGCCTTAACGATCTCTAACGCATTTTCAGAAGTGACCCCTGCCCCTGCCATTATCTGAATACGTCCGTTGCTTTGTTGCACCAGTTGAGCAATATTTTCTTTGCCTAGCCAAGCAGTTTTTTTCAGTCCAGAAGTCAGCAAACGAGTACAACCAAGATCAATAATTTGCGCTAATGCTGTTTTAGGATCACGACATAAGTCAAAAGCACGGTGGAAAGTGATTTCCATACCTTGAGCAGTATCTATTAGCTTCTCACAGATTTGCGTATCAATATCGTGATTGTCAGTTAAAGCACCGATAACCACACCATTAACCCCTAATTCTTTTGCAATTAAAATATCGGTGATCATTATCTCAATTTCAGCCTGATTAAACACAAAATTACTCGCACGAGGACGGATCATAACGTGATGAGATAAGTCTTTAAAATGAAGTGCTTGTTTAATCAACCCATAAGACGGCGTTAAACCACCCACAGCCAAAGCAGAGCAGAGTTCTACACGATTTACTTTGGCTTTACTTGCTGTTTCAACAGATTGGATATTATCAATGCAGAGTTCGAATTTCATAGTTATTAAGTCTGTTTAGAAATAAAGCAAATAATAACGTATAGAATAGTGATTGAATAGTGTTTTTATTATTCGAAATATTTGTAAAAAGTGATGAAAATCTTACCGCTATAGAAAAATGAAAATTAGTATTGTGTTATTATTTTTCATTATATGTGGAAATAAGTAATAAGGGGAATGTTATGGCAAGGCCAAAAACAAAAGAAGAGTTGGTTGAAGTAGCTAATATTAATTTTGAAAAACTATGGCAACTTATTTATTCTTTAACTGAAAAAGAGTTTATGACTGAATTTGATTTTTCGGCTAACCCTAAATTAAAAGAAGCACACTGGAGACGAGATAAAAATGTGAGAGATATTCTCATTCATTTATACGAATGGCATCAGCTACTGCTCAATTGGATTATTAAAAATCAAGCAGGTGAGGTGGTTTCTTTCCTACCTGCACCTTATACTTTTAAAAATATTGCTGAAATGAATATTAAATTTCAAGAGAAGCATCGAAACACTTCTTATGAACAAGCCGTGAAAATGTTGAAAGATAGTCACAATAAAGTAATGGATATGGTTGATTCATTTACTAATGAAGAATTATTTACCAAAAAATATTTTTCGTGGACAGGAACTACTAGTCTTGGAAGTTACTGTATTTCAGGTACATCAAGTCATTATGATTGGGCAATTAAGAAGTTGAAGATGCATAAGAAATATGTTTAACACTGCGTAATTTTATTTTATAAAACTATGCGACAACTCTAAAAATATATAGTATAATACGACAGTTTTATTTCTGTGTACTGAGAGGCGGCTATCAAAAGTTATTTTTCTACCTATGAATAAGGGTAAGATGATTTTTGCTAGTCGCAATTTTTTAGGAATAAAACAGAACCTTAGATATTTAACTTAACAGGTAATGTAATGAATCCAATTGTAAAACAATTTAAATACGGTCAACACACCGTAACACTAGAAACGGGTGCAATCGCTCGTCAAGCAACAGCAGCCGTAATGGCAAGTATGGACGATACAACCGTATTCGTTTCAGTCGTAGCAAAAAAAGAAATGCGTGAAGGACAAGATTTCTTCCCATTAACCGTAAACTATCAAGAGCGTACTTACGCAGCAGGTCGTATTCCAGGTGGTTTCTTTAAACGTGAAGGGCGTCCTTCTGAAGGCGAAACCTTAACAGCTCGTTTAATTGACCGTCCTATTCGTCCTTTATTCCCTGAAGGTTTCTTAAATGAAATCCAAATTGTTGCGACAGTGGTGTCTGTCAATCCTCAAATTGGTCCAGATTTAGTGGCAATGATCGGTGCATCAGCAGCACTTTCATTATCAGGTGTACCTTTTAATGGTCCTATCGGTGCAGCACGTGTTGGTTTTATTAATGATCAATTCGTTCTTAACCCAACTATTTCTGAGCAAGCAATCAGCCGTTTAGATTTAGTGGTTGCTGGTACGCAAAATGCGGTATTAATGGTTGAATCTGAAGCAGATATTTTATCAGAAGAGCAGATGTTAGCAGCGGTTGTGTTTGGTCACGAACAACAACAAGTTGTAATCCAAAACATCAATGAATTAGTTGCAGAAGCAGGTAAACCTCGTTGGGATTGGAAAGCACCTGAACCAAATACAGCGTTAATCGAAAAAGTGACGGCATTAGCTGAGTCTCGTATTGGCGATGCGTTCCGTATTATTGAAAAACAAGAACGTTATGCAAAAATTGATGAAATCAAAGCAGATGTTATTGCACAATTATCGGCAGAAATAGAAAGTGAAGAAGTTTCTGAAGGTGAAATTGTTGATATTATCACTTCTTTGGAGAGTAAAGTTGTACGTGGTCGTGTAATTGCGGGTGAACCTCGTATTGATGGTCGTACCAAAGAAACCGTTCGTGCGTTAGACATTTGTACTGGTGTACTTCCACGTACTCACGGTTCTGCAATCTTTACTCGTGGTGAAACACAAGCATTAGTAGTCGCAACATTAGGTACTGAACGTGATGCTCAAAATATTGATGAATTAACAGGTGAAAAATCAGATCGTTTCTTATTCCATTATAATTTCCCTCCATATTCTGTAGGTGAAACTGGAATGGTTGGTTCGCCAAAACGTCGTGAAATTGGTCACGGTCGTTTAGCAAAACGTGGTGTTTTAGCTGTTATGCCAAGTGCAGAAGAATTCCCTTATGTTGTGCGTGTTGTTTCTGAAATTACAGAATCAAACGGTTCTTCATCAATGGCGTCTGTGTGTGGTGCTTCATTAGCATTGATGGATGCAGGTGTGCCTATTAAATCAGCGGTTGCAGGTATTGCAATGGGCTTAGTAAAAGAAGGTGATGATTTTGTTGTTCTTTCTGATATCTTAGGTGATGAAGATCATTTAGGTGATATGGACTTTAAAGTTGCAGGATCTCGTGACGGTGTAACGGCGTTGCAAATGGATATCAAAATTGAAGGGATTACCCCTGAAATTATGCGTATCGCATTAAACCAAGCAAAAGGTGCGAGAATGCACATTTTAGGCGTGATGGAACAAGCAATTGCAGGTCCTCGTGAAGAGATTTCAGATTTTGCACCAAGAATTTATACCATTAAAATCGATCCTAAGAAAATCAAAGATGTAATCGGTAAAGGTGGGGCAACAATTCGTTCATTAACGGAAGAAACAGGTACTTCAATTGATATCGATGATGACGGTACTGTTAAAATTGCCGCAACTGATGGCAATGCAGCGAAAAGAGTAATGGCACGTATCGAAGAAATTACAGCAGAAGTTGAAGTGAATACTGTGTATAGCGGTAAAGTGACTCGCGTTGTAGATTTCGGTGCATTTGTCTCTATTTTAGGTGGTAAAGAAGGGTTAGTTCATATTTCTCAAATTGCAGAAGAGCGAGTAGAGAAAGTGGGTGACTATCTGACACTGGGTCAAGAAGTAAATGTAAAAGTGGTTGAAATCGATCGTCAAGGGCGTATTCGCTTAACGATGAAAGGTATCGAAGCGACACCAGTAACAGAAGAATTACCACAAGAAGAAACTGAAACTGTTTTAGAAGTAGAACAGACAGAAGAATAATAAAGAGAATTTATTATTAAATTACGTGGAGACAGGGCGTGCCCTGTCTCTACAGTGTTTTATGATTATTTTTATAAAACACAACTGCAAAACAAACACTCAAATTAATCAAATTGAAAAGGGAATAGAATACCTTTTCCGTCTAATTAGCAGGTCTGGTGAACAACTTCATTGAGTATCGTTTTGCTTTATTAAATCAGTTGGTAAATTAACTGATTTACAATCCCGTTATTGTTGGGAAAATTGAAACGATGAAGCGGTCAGATTTGTGTAAAAATTTGCAAATTTTTATCAAAATCATATCGCTATACTCAGGAATAGTTAAACAGGATCAACTGCTTAACCCTCAACAATGCAATTTTTTTATTCAATGAAAAGCCGTAGGGCTTATTCATTATTTTTTGGACTTATATGACTACAGAAACACAAACTCAAATAGATACTGAGACTCAAGTTGAAACACAAACTTTCGCCGATTTAGGCTTACCAGCAGCATTACTTGATGCTGTAACAGGTATGGGATTCGTTACACCGTCACCAATTCAATTAGAATGTATTCCACATTTATTAAATGGTAATGACGTATTAGGTATGGCACAAACAGGAAGCGGTAAAACTGCAGCGTTTGGCTTACCACTATTAGCACACATTGCACCAAGTCAGCGTTATCCACAAATGTTGGTAATGGCACCAACGCGTGAATTAGCGATTCAAGTAGCTGATGCACTAGAACAATTTTCAAAAAATATTAAAGGGTTAAATGTTGTTACCGTTTATGGTGGGCAGCGTTATGATATCCAACTTCGTGCCTTAAAACAGGGTGCACACGTTGTGGTGGGAACACCGGGACGTATTTTAGACCATATTCGTCGTAAAACGTTAGATCTGTCACGCTTAAAAGCAATCGTATTGGATGAAGCAGATGAAATGTTGCGTATGGGCTTTATTGATGATGTTGAAACCGTAATGGCGGAATTACCAGAAGATCATCAAACGGCACTATTCTCTGCAACAATGCCAGAAGCGATTCGTCGTATTACACGTCGTTTTATGAAAGATCCTAAAGAAGTCAAAATTAAAGCAACCCAAAACTCAGCACCAGATATCGAACAACGTTATTGGTTAGTGAATGGTTTTCGTAAAAATGAAGCATTATTACGCTTTTTAGAAGTAGAAGATTTTGATGCATCAATTATCTTTACTCGCACAAAATCGGCAACGACGGATGTAACAGAATTATTAGAGCGTAATGGTTTTCGTGTGGCGGCATTAAATGGTGATATGACACAGGTTGCACGTGAGCAAACCTTAGAGCGTTTAAAATCAGGACGTTTAGATATCGTGGTTGCAACAGATGTTGCAGCTCGTGGTATTGATATTGATCGTATTAGCTTAGTGGTAAACTATGATATTCCATTAGATTCAGAGAGTTATGTACACCGTATCGGTCGTACAGGTCGTGCAGGACGTTCAGGTAAAGCATTATTATTTGTTGATCCTAGAGAGCGTCGTTTATTACGTAATGTTGAACACTTGATGAAGAAAAAAATTGATGAGGTTCAAGTGCCTGATCACGCAATGTTAATGGAAAGTCGTAGTGAGAAATTTAAAAAACAAATTTCTAAACAGTTAGAACACCGTGATTTAGAAATGTATCGTCAATTATTGGAAGATTTATTTACCGCAGATCAAGATCACGAAGAATTAGCGGCAGCAATGATGATGATGTTAACCCAGAAGAAAAAATTAATTCTTCCTCCTGATCCAAAACCTCGTCCTGCAAGAGCAGAGCGTAGAAATGATCGTGATGGTGGACGTAATGAACGTCGTGGTGGTCGTGAGCATCGTGAAGGTAACGGTGTAAAAATGGATATGTACCGTATTGAACTAGGGCGTGAAGATGGTGTTGAAGTTCGTCATATCGTAGGTGCAATTGCGAATGAAGGAGATATTAACAGCCGTTATATTGGTCATATCAAATTATTTGATAAACACTCAACCTTAGAATTGCCACAAGGCTTACCAAAACATATCGTACAGCACTTTGCGAATAAATCACGTGTATTGAATAAACCAATGCAAATGTCATTTATCGGTGAAGCAGAGCAGCAATCAGGTGGTGGTCGCCGTGATGGTGGCAGAGGACGTGGTCGCTCAGAAGGTGGACGAGGACGTTCAGAAGGCAACCGTTCAAATAGCAGAGGTCGTAAAGAGAGCGGCGGTTTTAAAGAAAAACGCTTTAATGATAGACGTTCAGATAAGCGCAGTAGCCGTTAATTTATAAAAGTTAACACTACACAAGTCAAGCTAGGAAGTTTTTGGTTTATACCATTTTTCCTAGCTTTTTATTTATTAAAATTCAGGTTAAAATAACCTCCTTAAATTTAATTTATATTAATTATGTCAAATCAAATAAATTTTTCACATTTTCCTACAGCAATAGAAATACATATCCAAAATGGAGATCATCGTTGGTTGAAACGTTCTCGTGATATAAGTCGCTATTTTATGGCACGAGTACAATGCAGAGGATATTCTCAACCATTGTTGGATTTTTTAAATAATAACGACGTTTGGGCAACCTTATTTAAACAAAATATTCATCGTTTTAATGCACTTTTGTTTAAATATGCCGATAAGCGTTTTTCTCCTAAACAGCGTTTAGAGGCTATTTGTCAAAATTTTGATGAAATGCAATTACAAATCGGTCAACAAAATTGTCAAAAGCTAGTGAGTTCAGGCACAATAAAATTAGTTCAACTTACGGATGAATTTTCTTTAAATTTAGATATTTATAATATCGATCCTTTTGAAGGTTTTTTCTCTTTGAGTTTAGTCGATAGTGAAAATCATCATCTTTACAATGCATCCTTTACTTTTCTTAATGAAAATAAATTATTAATTACCTGTATTCAAGGGCCAAAGGGCGCTGATGCACAAAATATTGTAAAAAATCTGACGAAAAAATTACACGGAATGCGACCAATGTATTTATTAGTTGAAGCCTTTCGTTTACTGGCTCAAGGAATGAATCAAGAGCTAGTGGGTATTCCATTAGAATATCAAGTCAAAAAACGTTGGTATGGAGCACAAAAAGTCTATTTTGATTACAATGCTTTCTGGAAAGAAAATGAGGCAACATTAGCCAATGGTTATTGGCATCTTTCATCACAAATAGAGCGCCGTGATTTAAACGAAGTAGCAACTAAGAAACGCTCAATGTATCGCAAACGTTACATAATGTTTGATTTGATGGAAGCGGAAATAATGAAAGAAATCAAGGTGTAAAATGTTTATTCAACCCACACAAAACCACTGTTCTTTGGCTATTTCAGAAGAAGATGAACACTTTATAAAGTATGCCTTAACGCTGGCAGACAAAGCGGAAGCAGAGGGTGAAATCCCTGTTGGGGCTGTGTTGGTTGATAATCAAGGCAACATCATTGGAGAGGGTTATAATCAATCTATTTCCCTCTGCGATCCAACGGCTCACGCCGAAATTCAAGCGGTACGATCTGCGGCAAAATTTACAAAAAATTACCGTTTATTAAATACTACCCTCTATGTTACTTTAGAACCTTGTTCAATGTGTGCAGGAGCCATTTTACACAGCCGAATAGGACGTTTAGTATTTGGTGCCAGCGATTATAAAACGGGAGCGGTAGGCTCTCGTTATCACCTATTTGAAGATTACAAAATGAACCACTTTTTAGAGATTCAAGGAGGGGTTTTGAAAGAACAATGTAGTCACAAAATCAGACAGTTTTTTAAGAAAAGACGTAATGAGAAAAGTAAAATCACTGCTTAATTGCTAATTTTATTTTTATAAGAATTTACTAAAATAGAGTATTCTAATATGCTAGAATCAATTGATATACATCATCTATTAGCCTAATTTAGATGTAGGTAAAAAAGGAACATATATGTCAGATAATGCATACAATAATTTTGATGAATACTTGAAACAAGGCGAACCTGATAAGATCCAAAAAGCCAACGTTTGGAAAACCGCTATTGGATTACAGCAAGTAGATGGATTGGTTCCTTCTGACTATTTAATTCAAACCGCCAAACAAAACATCGAAGGTGATATTTCTATAGAAGAAGTCAAACAGCGAATAGATAGTTATTATGAGCAGTTTCCTATAAAAAATGACATAAATAGAGAAGAAGAAGCAGATAAAGTTTCGGCTAGAATTGCTCAGATATTAAACGAGCAAACTTTTGCATTTTCTCCAACAGAGTTTTTAAGTATACATCGCAGATTATTTGAAAATATTTACCCTAATGCAGGAAAAATACGAGATTACAATATTACAAAAAAAGAATGGATATTAGATGGCGAAACCGTTTTATACGGAAGTGCTTACAATTTAAAAGATGCTTTAGAATACGATTTTGAGCAAGAGAAAAAATTCAGTTATCGAGGTTTAAGTCAGCAGGGAATTATAGAGCATATTGCGAGTTTTATTAGTTATTTGTGGCAAATTCATATTTTTGAAGAAGGAAACACAAGGGCTGTTGCTATTTTCTTGATAAAATATCTTCGTAAATTAGGCTTTAAAGAAGTAAATAATACGTTGTTTGAAAAACACTCTTGGTATTTTCGTAACGCTCTTGTACGAGCTAATTATGAAGATTTATCAAAAAGTATTTACCCTACGCAAAAATATCTTATCCATTTCCTTTGTAATTTATTGCTGGGAAAGGATTATATTCTTAAAAATAGAGAGCTGCACATTCGTTATAATGACACTCTAAATTTAGAAAATGATACTGTAAATGACACTGTATTTAATGAGATTAAAAAAAATAATAAAGTTACAGCAAATCAAATAGCTGAAATTTTAAATATCAGTTTAAGTACAGTAAAACGCAGAATTAAAGTTCTAAAAGATACTCAAAAAATACAACGAATTGGAAGTGATAAAACGGGGTATTGGAAAATAAAATGATAAAAAACGCTTTAAAATGGCTATTCCCCACATTTTGATGCTTACTGAGTTTGTCAGCTTGTAAGCAAGATCCACACCCTTATTCATTTTACTACTGGCGGACAAATTTAACTCTAAACAGTGCCGAGCAACAAGCATTACAACAGAGTAACGATAAACTCTATGTTCGCTATTTTGATGTGGATAAACGAGCAGGGAAGTTTCAAGGATTAGCTTCGGTGGTGAAGCAAAAAAGTTTTGTTACCGATAAAAAAATTGTGCCTGTGGTATTTATTACCAACCGAACTTTTTTATATATTACTGACAAAGAAATTAATGAGCTAGCCCACAAAATTGCTGATACCATTAAGAAAAAATCTCAGCGTTTTGGGCTACACACAGCCGATGAAATTCAAATTGATTGCGACTGGACGGCAGGCTCTCGTGATGATTATTTTAAGTTTCTGCAAATACTACAAAAAATCACAGGCAAAGAAATTTCCGTTACTCTGCGATTGCACCAAGTCAAATTCAAAAACAAAACAGGTATTCCCCCTGTGAAAAAAGTCTTTTTAATGTGTTATTCCACTTCATCGCCCTTGAAAAATGATGATAAAAATTCAATTTTAGATGTGGCACTGCTGAAAAATTATTTGAAAAATATTGATGATTATCCAATTGAAAATATCACGGTTGCCTTGCCGATTTATTCGTGGGGCATTGTGACCAACCATTTAGGAAAACATAAATTAATCAATGCCTTAAATAAACAAAGCTTAGCAAATAAAAACTTTAAGCAATTAGGCAATAACGAAGTAGAAGTCTTACAAGACGACTTTTATTTTGGTTTTTTCTTAAACAAAGGTTTTCGTATAAAAGTAGAGGAAATTTCACTACAACAACTAAAACAAGTGGTTGATTTTCTCAATAGAAAAATAGGTAATTATGATATTATTTACTATCATTTAGATTCACGGTTTGTTGGGGGCAGGGATTTAAGGTTATGATAACTTGAATATTTATTTATCTCAGCTTATAATGAGAGAAAATGTAATTTTTTGAGGCTTATAGTATGGAAAAAGTAATAATATCGCAAAATAAACATTGGGAAAAAGCGTATTCAGGGCTTTATGAAAGAAATATTTTTTCTCAACTTTTGGCTAACCTTGAAACAAAACATATTCAAATCTTACAAGGTATCAGACGTAGTGGGAAATCATCACTGTTTAAATTACTAATAAATCATTTGAGAGATAAAGTAAATCCACAGCAGATACTCTATATTAATCTTGATGATCCTTTTTTTACTAAATATTCAAATGACCCAAAAGGCTTTTATGAAATCATTCAAACGGCACAAAAACTCACACAACAAAAAATAAAATATCTTTTTTTAGATGAAGTTCAGGCAGTTTTAGGCTGGGAAAAATATGTTAAAAGTGTTTATGATAGTGAAGAATTTGAAAAAATTTTTATCACAGGCTCAAATTCCTCTTTACTTAATTCAAAGTATGCAAGTTTGTTAACAGGACGATATTTATCAAATAAAGTATATCCTTTGAATTTTAGAGAAATATTAAAAATCAATGAGATAGATACTTTTTTAGAATTAAATAAACAACTTTCCAAAGTGTTGAAAATCATCGATGATATGATGAAATATGGTTCATTCGTTGAAGTTTATAAAAGTAGCGAAGCATTCAAAAGAGAAATTTTAACTTCGTATTATGACACTATTTTATTAAAAGATGCTTTGCAAAATAGTGGGGTAAGAGATGTCCGAGCCTTTAAAGATTTGGCATATTATGCTTTAAGTAATTTAACGTCGCTGTATTCCTATTCGTCTTTATCCAAAGCGGTTAAAATTACGGATAGATCGGCAAAAGATTATGTTTTGGCATTAAATGAATGTTATTTATTTAATGAAATCAAACTCTTTTCATATTCACTGAAAGAGCAGATAAATAATAAAAAGAAACTATATTTAAGCGACAATGGCTTTATGGATTTAGCATTTAGTTTTTCAAATAATTATGGCAAGTTATTTGAAAATCTTGTATTTACTGAGTTGCAAAAACAAAACTACGACATCTATTTTTACAACAAAGAGATTGAATGTGATTTTATTGCAAAAAAAGAGGATAAGTTAATAGCAATTCAAGTGTGTTATGAGCTAAATGAACATAATCAAGCCAGAGAATTTAATGGGCTTTTGAAGCTACCATTTACCGTAGATGAAAAATATATTATCACTTATAATCAAAATGAGAATACTATCAATGATGACGTGAAAGTGGTGAGATTTTGGGAATATTTTGGGTGAAATTAATTCAAAAGGAAAAAACAATGAAAAAACAACTCCTTTCTTTACTACTAGGTGTGGCATTATCACAACAAGTATCTGCTTGTGCTGATATTGATTTTGATAATCTTTATTTTAATTTATTTACTCAAGATATTATTACCGATAAGACTTTTACGCCATTTTTATACGAATCAAGTCCGTCCTTTTATCATAATGATAAAATTACTATTCCTGATGAAAATATTGATGATTGGCAAGCCTATTTTGATCATAAACTCACTTATGATCAAACTAAAAATCTTGTTTATAAAGCAACGATTGAGGATTTAGAGGATTGGAAAAGTAGTGATAGTTTAGAAAAATTTGGGATAAAAGAATTAGATCATAATTTTATGTATGATCACTATACAGGCATTAATTACTTGATTGAAGCCAAGTATTTACAACCCTATATGCACATTATCAGTAAAGATGATTGGAATGATGTATAAACCCGAGCGAGATAAGTTCATACAAAAAAGCGAGATAATTAAAGTTTTACTTTGTTTCACATATAGTAATAACTTTTCATTTTCTCGCTTTATTTGAGAGGGTACTCAGGTATTCTTGATACTCAGGTACTCAAATTTTTAATTATTCTTTTGGACTTGTTGCTTTATTTTTAGGTTGTGAAGATGAGCTATTTTGTCCTTGTTCTGTGTCCGTTTCTGCTTGCTTGATACAATCAAGAATCAAATAGCCTGCTGATTTACCAACTAAACAAGGTTCGTGAATATCAGTACAACGAACAATCTCAACTTTACCGCCTTTTTCTGTGTAAGTATCAACAACAAGCCCGTTTTCTCGTCTTACTGTGTAGCCATAAGATGGCTCAAAAATACTGCCTTTTTTCTGTTTTGCTTTTTCAGGAACATAAGCAAGAACAATACTATTAGACCATATTTTGACTAATTGCTCATCTTTTTCTTGGCTAGCTGAACCGATTCTAACTGTGCTAACACCTATCAACTCTGCAAAAATTTGAGGGGTTAAAATACCTGTTCTAGTGTATTTAATACGTTCTAAAAGCTCTTTGTTTTCTTTTAATACTGCCCATACATCACTAGCAATAATACAAGTATTCGGTGTTCTTCCTATCGTTGAAGTAACAACATTTAAGCCTTCATCAATAATTTTTAAAGGATTAGATTTTGCATTTGTAAAGCGATTTGTATCCGTTAAACGCATTACATTACTTTCATCATAATTATCAGGATTTTGTGCAATTTCGGCTACTTTTACCTCTCGTCCTAATGCGATAACATCTTGAATTACCGTTGTTGCATATTGTTTTAAAGGGTAGTTTGCTTCGTAATCTTCTCGATAATCGATAGGGTATTCTGCATCGTGTTCTTTTAATTCAATAGAAAGCACGCCTACATCTTCAGGGCTTAGGCGGTTTGAATCGCCGTGTAATTCTCTCACTGTTGTGCGAACTCTAAAAGCAAGTCGCCCAAATTGTGGAATTTTTCCTGCTTCTTTTTCAATTTCAACGACTGGCATTAAAGTATCTGCTACTAATTCAGCATTGTGATAACCTTGTGCTAACTGGGTTAAAATAGGGTCTTGAATACGTTTGTTAGATAAGCTCATTTTATTTTCCTTTTTTTTGTGATGATTTCAAAAGCGGTTGTATAATCTGTATTGTTTTGTTGCATATAAGTGCGTATTTGTTGGTCAAGCTCTATCATTTCAGGCGGTGTATCTTCTGAATATTGAACTATATTTGTTTGTTCTATGTCTGCCACACGCTCTTTTGTAGCAAATTCACTAAACATAATGACTTGCGGTTGTTCACTTAATAATGCTTGTATTTTCTGTGAAAGGCTTTCACCTTCTGAAAAACATAACTCTTCACCGTTATCAAAAGCGGTTGCATAATTTAATAGCTCAACAGCTTGCTCTTTCAATTTAGGAATTAAAGAACCTTTACAAATTAAGCTATCTACAAATTGCTCATTCTTTGCTTTCAGTTGTTCTTTTTCCTTTTGCTTAAACTGTTGATTTTCTGCAATTAAAGCCTGTATTTCATCTTCACTATAATTTAGTGTTTCTGTTTATTCTGGCATTTTTATTACTCCTTATTGATTGAAAATTGTAATGCGGTTTCATAATCCACATCTAAAACTTGTTGAAAATAAAGTGTTTTTTCGTGTAGTGTTTCTGAATAATTGAGATTTATATAATCATCTTCACAAAATAAACAAACATCACTTTCTTGTTCACTAAAACATACGTTATAAACGCTCATTTCAGGCGGTAACATATCTTTTACAGCTGGTGTTTGTTTACCACTTTCTAAAAAGCCTACGTGTCTTAAATAGTAGCTTATGCCTTTAATAGGATTATCAATATTTTTAAGGTTATAAAAAGAAGAGGATATACCGCTAAATTTTCCTGCTTTAATTTTTTTAATTAAATCAGGTTGCACTTCTGCTTCTGCAAATAGCGAATTTTTACAACAAATTACTTTTTTAACTGCACCATATTCAGGTTTATTATTTTCAGGGTGTCCGATAACAAGTGGGGCTGATTTGATTTCTTCATTATAAAGTTGTGCAATTTGTTTTAACTCTTCATCAGTCCAAAATTTACGCCCTTCTTTGCCTATTCCGTTATGCCGCCCAGTTCTAAATATTTCAAAAATTGCTTTAGCCATTGTTTGTACCTTTTACTATTTTATAAATCCATTGATGAGAAACACCATACTTGAATGCTAGTTCTTGATGATTTGTTCCATTAAATTCTTTTCTTATTAATCTATTTCTTGCATTATTTTTTATATTCCTTGCATAGCTTTTAGGGATATAAAAATCTTTCCCTTCAAAATAAAAAGAAAACTTTTCTAAAAAAATATTTTTTACTTCTTCTTTTGTACTACCTTCTTCAAAAGCTTTATCAAAACAAATTACAGCTTTTTTAATAAATGATTTTTGAAACTTGTTATTACTAACAACGCAATCCACTTTAATCACCCTAGTTGCTATTTTTATTTTTTAAGATTTTATAAATCCAATGAAGAGAAATGCCATATTTCACTGCTAATTCTCGATGATTTTTACCGTTAAATTCTTTTCTTATTAATCTATCTCTTGCCGCATTTTGACAATCTTTCGCATATTTTTTAGGGAAATAGAAGTTAAGACCACCACAATAATCGCAAAAGGTTTCTAAAAATATTTTTGTCATTTCTTCTTTTGTACTACCTTTTTCAAAGGCTTTATCAATAGATAAGCCAACACCTTCAACAAAAAGATTTATTGAATATTCAATGCCTTTTAATTCCATAATTCCCCCTTAATTCAACTGATGATTTAACTATAAAGTAGTTTAAGAAAAATTCTTATTAAACTACTTTAAGAAAAATAGCTCCGACCGTGGTAGGAGTTTTATAAACTTAAAAACAAATCGAACCACTTATTGCTTTATAGTTAAAACGCTCGACGTCGAGCGTTTTGGTTACAAAATTTTTAATTTAAAAATTCATCATAAATTTAAAGTAAAAATAGCCCTAAATCGTAAATTTAAGGCGTTGGGAAACGTGAAGAAAATTAAAAGGCTTATCTTTGTGTGTATTTGGGGGAAAATCGTTAAAATAGCGTTTTAGGGCGTTTTTTTACAAATAGATTAAATATATAAGATTTATAAAATGCTAGCATATCAGCAAAGATATAATCATTTCAAAATAGCCGCTAGCGGCTATTTTGGGTAAAATCAACAATAAATAAAATTCAAAATATAATCAACAAAAAATATTAAATGTGTCGCATTTTGAAAACGCTCGCCAGCGAGCGTTTTGACTAAATTTAAAACACTTGATAACAACTATACATTTATTGTTTATTTTTATCATTTTTTACTTGCTTTCTTTGCTAATTTTATTATACTTTTGATCAAGGTGTCGCAACCTTTGTTACTAAGCGGATAACCGCACCCGTTAGATTAAGCGGTTTTTTTGTATCTAAAATTTACAAGATACAAAAATAAAATAATTTTATACTCAATGTCGAGAGGGTGAGGAATACAACACCCGTAAGGGGAATAACTCCAGCCGTCTTAGTAGGGCTTGCGAACCTCTCGACACCCTAAATAAATTTAGGGGTAATTTCGCAAAAATTTACTAAGGAGTTCTTATGAACGTTCAACCATTCTCTTTTACGGTTCACTCTCGTTTAATCAATCATACTCAACATTTTTTTATTTCTATTTCAGAGTTAAATATTGTTATTTTTCAAGAAAGCAAAATAAATGAAGAATTAAGCGAATTATTTACACAGCTTGAACTTGTAGCAGGGCAAGATTATTTTAAAAAAATCAACATTCATACAAAAGAAACCGTTGATTATTACCTTACTTTTGAAACTGCATTAATTTATTTAAACTCTCTCAACAAAACCACACCAGTAATAAAAAATTGTATTAAACAGATTGCTAAACTTCTAACAAATCTGCACACCACAAGAAAAAAATCATCGTTAAACAGTGAAATTAAACCACTTATTGATGAATTTTTTTCAAGTAAAAAATACCATTATCTACTTGAAGAAGAGGATTTTTATTCCTTAGAAAATATGCAAGAAGCCACTGAGCAACTTATCACACTTCTATTTGAAGTAAATAGAGGCACGCCTATTACTGCTGATGGTTTAGCTTTATTATTTAAAAATTGCTTACAACCATTAAGAGCAATTATTGAACGAGCTAACGAAACACAATCACAATTAAAAATGCAAATTCAACAAACAGAACAAGCAGTTACTCAACAACGTGTAAACGCATAAGGGGGATTTATGAATAATGAAAATAAATGCTTTGATTGTGGAATTTCACTTGCTGATGCAATCGCTTTAAATGGTGTCGCTTGTACGATTAGGGCTTTAATTGAAGCATTAAATAAAGAGGGAAACCTTATACAAATTGATGAAATTAAAAATATTATCTACCTTTGTAGTAACAAGAATAAAATAAAAGGTTTTTTATGAAGTATTTAAATAAGAAAAATCCTATAAAATAATCACTAAAAAATAAAAAAACTAGCACAACAAATGTCTAGTTTTTTTATTTCATATAATGAAAAGATTTTACAAAAATTCCATCCCATTATTTACCACCTTATCCCACTTATTCCCATTTATCTCGCAAAGTGTAAATAATTTATCTTACTTGGATTTAGATGTAAAAACTGTTGATAATTTGAATTATAACAAAACGGTAGCAGATTTAATTAAATGGTATAAACAAGCTGATGATAAACGAATTAAGCTACGTTACGGCTATCAGTTAGTACGTTTTCATCATTATAATTTAAAGTTTGCTGAAGCAGTACAAGCATTTGAAGAATATGTTGAGCCACTAAATTTAAAAACTGCACCCTATTATTTAGCACTTGATCAATATGCTGGTGCATTGAATGGTTTGGGGCAAAAAGATAAAGCAAACTACTTATTTTTCCAAGTGTTTCTGCATACCAAAAAACGCAAAGACAGTGCATTTAGCTCAATGCAATTTAGCAGTGATAACGATTTTAATACTTTGTTAGCAAAAGCCAAAAACGACACTGAAAAAGAAATGGTGTATTTCTTATTAGCTTATCAATCTTTTAATAATCAACTGCCAATGATGAAAAAAATCTATGCACTCAATCCGAATTCAGAAGTGTTAAAGGTATTGCAGGCACGAGCAATGCTCCAGTTAGAGTGGCATTTTTTAGAAAAATATCCTAAGAATAACAGTAAGCAAAAAGATAATCGCCTGCCATTAAAGGACGATGATCATAATTCACAATTTGTTCAGCAATTAAATGAGTTACAATCTTTGACAGCGCAGTTATATCAAATGGCTGATGATAAAGCTTTTTGAGGCATTTCACTGGCTTATTTAGATTTTTTACAGCAAAAATATCAGTCATCAAGTGAGCGATTAAATCAAATTAAAACCGATAACAAAGCTTATCAGCAGCAAATTAGTACACTTAAAATGTTAAATGATATTGTTTCACAACCTGTCATTAATAAGTCTTTCGAAGAGCATTTAATGAATGAGTATGCCGATATTTTTGAATGGAAAAAGAATGAATATGGTTATGTACAAATCCCAAGCACAGCTGAGTTTGTGATGGATATTTTGGCAAACCGATACTTTATTCAAGGAGAGTTGGGTAAATCTTTTTTAGTGCAAAATAAACTCTCTGAATTGTTATCGGTGCAGGATAATGAGCTGACCAAAGAAGTGGATAAATTTTATCAAAAAACCGATAAAACTGATTTTGAACAGCAAATTTTAATGAGAAATATGGACGTTGCTTCGCCAGTGTCTTTATTTAATTTTTTATATGGCGATAATGCAATGCGTAATGGTCATTTTTCTAAAGCATTACAACATTATAAACAAGTAGAAAATACCGATGGTTTCGTACCAACCACTTATGAATATTATCAAGATGGTAAGGAAATGAAGTTCACTTATATGGATTTAAAAAAATATGACAGATTTAATAATATTTCTAATGCTATTTTTGGACAAAATCGAGTAGAGAATTTTAATGGGAGTGTTTCCCATACTATGACTTTGCCAATATTTATTCGATATTTTGATTTTATTAAAGACAAACCATTGATGAATAAAGTTGAGTTAGCAGAAATATTAGTCAAATTACAAGAAATCGCCAAAGGCAATGATGAAAGAGCAGGACACGCCAACCAACTTATCGGTAATATGATATATAACACGTCAAAATTAGGATATTTCCGACAACTATTTATTGCTAACTTTTATAATGGTCACGATTGGCGATATGGTTTTTATGGTGACTGGAAAACAAAACCAACATTTTATTATGGTAGAAATTGGCCAATGTGGAGTACACCGATAGACGGAAACGCTTTTGACAAAGCTATCACTTATTATAAAAAAGCCCTTACTCTAACCAAAGACAAAGAGCAACAAGCCATTATATTATTCCAACTCGCCAGTGCCGAACAGGGAAAATATTATCAGTGGGAAGGAAAACAAAAAAATACCGATGATGAAGCGTTCTTCAAACGTATAAAAAATGAGAAATTTAGAACTTATTTTAACATCTTGAAAAAAGAGTATGCTGATACCTACACCGTTAAACAGTTACAGTCGAGCTGTTCGTATTTCAAGCATTTTATGAGTCATTAAGTGATAAATAAAGCGGTAACATTGGTTTAAAAATGGCGAGCCAGAAAATTGGAGATTCGTACAGGGATGGTGGTGGAAGCAGAATTAGAAGCAGGAAGTATGAGAATTATTGATTATATTTTACGCCCACTATTAAAAAACCGTGATGCGTTAGCGACGATTTAAGTTGTGTAAAATATGTAAATTTTAAGTGGAATGTGACCGCTTCATTTAACGCCCTATGATTATTTTTATCATAGGGTTATATTATGTCAAATGGTTGTTTGGAAATTATTCATCAACACTTGCTTGCAATGTTGAGATTGCATTGCGATAAGTGATTTCTAAGGTTTCTGGGCTGGTTGCGATCACCCCTTGATCATTTAAGTAACCATCGTGAACATCATACATCCAACCGTGTAATGATAATTTTTTACCTCGTTTCCAAGCTGCACGTACTACAGAAGTACGCCCTAAATTATAGACTTGTTCTGCGACATTTAATTGCACCAACATATCCGCTCGTTTTTCAGCAGGAAGTTTGCCTAACAGCGTGCCATATTTAAAGCGAATATCTTTGATATGCAATAGCCAATTATTAACTAAACCGTAATCTTCATTGTTTAAAGAGGCTTGAATACCACCACAATTAGTATGTCCGCAAATAATGATATGCTCAATATTTAACACATCAACGGCATATTGCACAACAGACAAGCAGTTTAAATCGGTATGAATAACTAAATTGGCAACATTTCGATGTACAAAGAGCTTTCCTGATTCTAAGCCAGTCAACTTTTCAGCAGGTACACGGCTATCAGAACAGCCAATCCACAATAAGCGTGGTTTTTGCTGTTCTGCTATTGCTTCAAAATAATCAGGCTGTTTTTGTTTCATTTCAACTGCCCAACGATGGTTTTGTTCAAAGATTTCTTCTACTGATTTCATAAGGTTACTCATAATATGGAAAACGAATGCAATAATAACATAAAAATTGCACAGTTTATCTTATAAATTAATTCAGATATACTGACTAGTTCGTATTTTATAGTGAGATCTTATAATGTTTAAATCTTTTTTCCTAAATAAAAAATGGCTGTTATGGTCAGTATTGGGGAGTCTTTCTTTAATCCTTATTACAGGATATAAAGTCTCTCTGGATGTACAAATTAACGAATGGTTTGGTGATTTTTATGATACGATCCAAAAAGCCCTTTCTAAGCCTAATGCTGTTACCTTGTCAGATTTTTTTACGAAAATATTTACTTTTGCAAAAATAGCAGGGGTTTATATTGCCCTTGCAGTTTTTGTTGATTTTTTAGCTCGTCATTATATTTTTCGTTGGCGTACTGCAATGAATGATTATTATATGAGCCATTGGGACAAGTTACGTCATATTGAAGGTGCTGCACAGCGAGTACAAGAAGATACAATGCGTTTTGCGAGAATAATGGAGTCGCTAGGTATTAGTTTTATGCGTGCTTTAATGACGTTATTTGCTTTTTTACCACTACTTTGGGAATTAAGTAAACACGTGACATCTTATCCATTAGTGGGAGAAGTCAGTCACGGATTAGTGTATTTAGCTATTTTATTTTCATTAGGTGGCACAATATTACTTGCTGTTGTTGGGGTTAAATTACCAGGTTTAGAGTTTAATAATCAACGAGTAGAGGCGGCTTATCGTAAAGAGTTAGTGTATGGTGAAGATGATAACCAGCGTGCAGATGATTTTACAGTAAAAGCTTTATATGAAGATGTCCGAAAAAATTATTTCCGTCTTTATTGGAATTATTTCTATTTTGATATGGTAAAATGGTCTTATCTACAATTTAATGTTGTTTTACCTTATATTGCATTAGCACCAACCATTATTGCAGGCGTGGTAACCTTAGGTTTATTACAACAAATTATTCGTGCATTTAAACAGGTAGAAACCTCTTTTCAATTTTTTGTTTACTCGTGGAGCACAGTGGTTGAATTGATGTCAATTAGAAAACGTTTGAAAGCATTTGAAGAGTATATTGCTGAATCATAATGATGTGATAAATTTAAACAAAAGACTTTAAAAGATCTTTTTTGTTGTATTTTTTTTAAAAAAACATATAAAATGTAGCATACACTATTCAAATATAAATACCATTATTAAATGAGGAAAACAAAATGGTCAAAAAAATCTTATTTTGTATACTATTTTTAGGTATTGCTTCTTGTTCATCATTATCAGGAAATGGTAGTGTGAGCGGAGGAACTGGTGGTGTTGGTGTCAGTGTAGGCATTGGCACAGGTATTAACTTTTAAGAAGTTATTCACATAATTTTATAGACTGTTTATCTATAAGGAAAAAAATGAAGTATCAATTAAAAAAAACAAGCGGCAATGCTCGCCGTGGTTGTATGACTTTTTCTCGCCCTAAAGGCGAGTTTCACGTAGAGACCCCTGCGTTTATGCCAGTGGGTACCTATGGCACAGTTAAAGGAATGACACCTGAAGAAGTAAAAGCAACAGGTGCTCAGATTTTATTAGGAAACACTTTCCATCTTTGGCTAAGACCAGGGCAGGATGTGATGCGTAAACACGGTGATTTACACGATTTTATGCAATGGCACGCTCCAATTTTAACGGACTCAGGTGGTTTTCAGGTATTTAGCCTTGCAAAAATGCGCAAGATTACTGAAGAGGGTGTCAGTTTCCGTCACCCTATCAATGGTTCAAAAATCTTTTTATCCCCAGAAAAATCAATGGAGATTCAATATGACTTAGGGTCTGATATTGTGATGATTTTTGATGAATGCGCTCCTTATCCATCAACCTTTAATTATACAAAACAATCAATGGAAATGTCTGTTCGTTGGGCACAGCGTAGTCGTCAACGTTTTGATGAGTTAGGCAATAAAAATGCCTTATTTGGGATTGTGCAAGGTGGCGTATTTGAAGAATTACGCAAAGTTTCTATTGATGAATTAGTCAAAATTGGCTTTGATGGTTATGCCGTTGGTGGTTTAGCTGTTGGAGAGCCTAAAGAGGATATGCACCGTATTTTAGAATATGTTTGCCCTCAACTACCAAAAGACAAACCTCGTTATTTAATGGGCGTAGGCAAGCCAGAGGATTTAGTTGAAGGTGTGCGTCGTGGCATTGATATGTTTGATTGCGTAATGCCAACACGTAATGCACGTAATGGGCATTTATTCGTTACAGACGGCGTAGTAAAAATTCGTAATGCAAAATATCGTGAAGATACAAGTACTTTAGATCCACATTGTGATTGCTATACCTGCAAAAACTACACCAAAGCTTATTTATATCACTTAGATAAGTGCGGTGAAATTTTAGGTTCAAGATTAAATACCATTCATAATTTACGTTACTATCAACGTTTAATGGCTGAAATTCGTCAATCAATTGATGAAGATCGCTTTGATGATTTTGTGGTTGAGTTTTATCAACGAATGGGCAGAGAAGTACCACCGTTGCAATCAGAATGTAAGGCGTAATCATTATTGACAAGCTAATGCAATAAGTCTAAGATGATTTATCAAGGAGTTTACCAATGTGGAATTTATTTAAAAAGCCGATTGAAAAATCATCATTTGAAGCGTGGTCGAAAATGTCCGATGATATAGCAAAAGTGGCAATTTTGGCTATACCTGTGATTATTTTTGGAAAATATACCATTGGGTTTAAAATATTAAATTCTATATTACTTTTTATTGCTATCTATTTATTTTTGATAGGTGGTAGATTATTTAGAAATAAAGTCAATGGAGGTAAATAATGGAGTATACATTTGGATTAATCGTCTTTGCATTAATGGGATTGGCATTTGCCTTGAGTGCAAATTACCTAACCAAAGACTAAAATTTGCAAAAATTTAATAAAAACTAACCGCTTGTAGCAATGCAAGTGGTTTTTTATTACACAGATAAAGGAATAATATGAATAAACTAGCACTCTATTGCCGAGCAGGATTTGAAAAGGAAGTGGCAGGTGAGATTTCGGATAAAGCCGCTGAACTCGGTGTTTATGGTTTTACTAAGCTAAAAGAAAATAGCGGCTATGTGATTTTTGAATGTTACCAACAGGGTGAGGCAGATAGATTAGCACAAGAACTGCCACTTTCTGAATTGATCTTCGTTCGTCAAATGATTGTAGTAGGGGAGTTGCTGGAAAATTTATCTGAAAATGACCGTATCAGCCCTATTTTAGAACAATACCTTGCTCAACAAAATCAAGGCATTGATTTTAAAAAAAGTAGCGATCTTGTAGTAGAAACACCAGATACCAATGAAGCAAAAGAACTCTCTAAATTTTGCCGTAAGTTTACTGTTCCATTGCGTAATACCTTAAAAAAACAAGGTTGGTTACACAGTGGCTCAAAACGTCAAAATAGCATTACATTACAAATTCTCTTTGTTGGTTCAGGCTGTTGTTATGTAGGTTATGCCTATAATGATAACCGCTCATCAAATCCTATGGGGATTATGCGATTAAAATTCCCGATTGAAGCCCCGAGCCGTTCAACCTTAAAATTAGAAGAAGCAATTTTAACTTTTATCCCAAAATCGGAAGAAAGTTGGCATTTTAATGAAAATGTAAAAGCGGTAGATCTCGGCGCTTGCCCTGGAGGTTGGACATATCAATTAGTCAAACGAGATGTGTTTGTTTATTGTGTCGATCACGGCAAAATGGCAGACAGTCTGCACAATACGGGTCGTATTGATCACTGCCCTGAAGACGGTTTTAAATTTAAACCACCAAAACGCACTACCATTGACTTATTGGTCTGTGATATTGTGGAACAACCAATGCGAATTAGTGAATTGATCACAAAATGGCTCGTGAATGGGTGGTGTAAAGAGAGTATTTTTAATCTCAAATTACCAATGAAAAAACGCTATCAAGAAGTGCAACGTTGCTTAAATTTTATTACGGAAACGTTAACAAAAAAAGGGGTTCAATTTACCATTCAAGCTAAACATTTGTATCACGATAGGGAAGAGATTACAGTATTTATTAAGGTTAAAAAACAGTATTAATTATTAATAAATTGCTTTTTCACAAAGTGAATTTTATTATTTATTTAGTAAAGGTAATTAAAATGCAAAAAAATACTAAACAAAAAAATGGTAAAGACAAAACAATAGAGACATTTGCGCTATCAGCTGCAATCCTCACTGTAATTATTACAATTTTTCCTGCAATATTGATTTTTTTAGTTGTAGTGTTTTTCACTGGTCACTTTTACTTGCCGAGTATACTTAATCTTATTGTTTCTGTTCTAATTATTTTTGCTATTAGAAAAAAGATAAGCCAGAAATTATGGCTTATTCCTTTATTTTTTGCAGTTTCTTTTCTGCTTACTGTCAATACTAGGTTACCTAGTATTATTTCAGATTGGATAATGCCTAAATCCGCAATGGAAATATCTCTAAAAAAATTAACATTAGCAGATAAAACAAAAATAAAATTTACTAGCAATATAAATCTAGAATATAAATATGACCCTTTAGAGGCAGTAACAAAATCAGGATTTATTGATGTAGGACTACATTTTAAAGAACCTACAATTATTAAAGAAGAGATCGATAAAACTTTGTTACAAATGGGACTAATTCTTAATGATGAAGCAGATATTGAAATTAAAGTTGTAGGAAAAACAGATAGTTATGTGACTAATGTGACAGCAACCATATTAGAAAACAAAAAACTAATTGCTCAAAAAGAGTTTAGGATCAGAAATAGATATTTTGGTGACATTCTTCGTTTTGAAAATAGTCCTTCGGGAGAAGGGCAAAAGCAAAGCTCATATATTGCTCAAGATACATTTTGGCAATTCTTTTTTAAACAGGCAAGATTACAAGATAACGTAGTTACAAATTTTATTAAACAGCAAATCAATGTAATTTCTTCAAAAAAAGAAATAATCACTTTAACTGCAAAATCTATTGATTTTATCAATGATCCAAAAGAGAAATTTGCACTAGATAGAAAAAATAATTTCAGTAATCAGAAAAATGTTTTTTGGTGCAATAATCCTGATTTAAAAATCAATAAATATAATCAGAAATTTAATATTTTAGAAATAAATCATAAGAATAATATTTGGGGACTTCCATTAGACTATTCGCCAAATGCTATTTTTTGTTATGAAGATAAAATGTATGTTTATAATTATGCGCATAATTATCCGAATCAGAAAGATATTTACACTTTTTATATTTATGATTACAGTGGAAAGAATTTAGCAAATATTGAGTATGCCACTGATATTAAAGAAAATAGTGATAAAATGTTGGAATATTTTGAAGTGCAGAAAGATCGTTTTTTAATAGGTTTAAATACTTATTCGTGGTATGACCAAGAAAAACAAGAATATCGTAATCAAAGCTATTTGTTTTATGAATTACCAAAACCGAATTAAATATAGCAACCATAAAAACAGTTTTGAAGCGGTAAGATGCAGTCTGTTTTTTGCAAATTTTTAAAATTTATCTAAAATTAAGGGAAAATAGAATGTTGATTAAATATCAAAAATGGGTAAAAAGTTTCTATCTCAAAAGAGGTTGGTATAATTTTAATTCCTCTATCCGATTAAATTTTCTAATGGAAGAAGTTGGGGAGTTATCGCAAGCAATTAGACGATATGAAATTGGTCGAGATAGACCTGATGAAGTAGAACATAAAAACGAAAGCTTAGATCAAATTAAAGAAGAGTTGGGCGATGTATTAGATAATATAATGATATTAGTGGATAAATATGAATTTAATATCAATGATATTATCAATGAACATATAGAGAAAATTGAAAAAAGGTACAAATAAACTATGAATATTACCGTATATTGTGGTGCTAATTTTGGTAATCACAACATCTATAAAGAAAAAACTTATCAGTTAGGTAAATGGATTGCTACCAATGGTCATACGTTAGTTTATGGTGGTGGTAATCGAGGCTTAATGGGAACTATCGCTAATTCAGTGTTGGAACACGGTGGAAAAGTAATTGGTGTAATGCCTACTTTTTTAGCAGAAAGAGAGTTGGCTCATAAAGGGTTATCAGAAATGATCCTTGTTGAAACAATGACCGAAAGAAAGTTAAAAATGATTGAATTGGGAGATTGTTATATTGCTTTACCAGGTGGAGCAGGCACCCTTGAAGAAATTGCTGAGGTGATTTCTTGGGCGAGAATCAGTCAAAATAATAATCCTTGTCTGTTTTTGAATATTGAGGGTTATTACGATAATTTAAAAAACTTTTACAATGATATGGTAAATAATGGTTTTTTAGGTCGTGATGATGAAGACAAGATTTTATTTACAGATTGCTTTGATGAGATGAGTAATTTTATTCAGTCTTATGAGCCTCCGAAGCTTAGAACTTATAAATAAAGTATTATAGCGGTACGATGTTGTTAGTTTTTTGCAAGTTTTATTTGTAGAGAATGCCGTTATTATTAACTTCTAAACAAAAGCAAACACCGAACACTGAGCCTGTCGAAGTGTTCGGTGTTTTTGCGCGGCATTAACTTTATGGATGTTCTCTTTTACTTCAATATTTCGACAAACTCAATAATCGAGAACGGAAAAAATGTAAATAAGCCTGATTAAACAAATCCAAACACCGATAACTGAGCTTGTCGAAGTGTTCGGTGTTTTTGCGTAGCATTAACTTTATGGATGTTCTCTTTTACTTCGATATTTCGACAAACGCAATAATCAAGAACGGAAAAAATGTAAATAAGCTTGATGATACAAATCCAAACACCGTTCACTGAGCCTGTCGAAGTGTTCGGTGTTTTTGTGCGAAATTAACTCTATGCACATCTCCTTTTATGGTACACTTAAAGAACAATTTAATCTGAAACAGGAAAAATAATGATGAAAAAAATTGCTCTATTAAGCACAATTGCACTTATTGCAGGGTGTAAAAATTTAGACTCACTTCAATTACCTCAACAGGTAATGCAACAACTTCCATCAGCTATACCAAATAGTACCTTATCGCAAGGAGATATCGCTGCAGGATTACGTCAAGCATTGAATAATGGAGTGAGTCATCAAGTTAGTAAATTAACAGCGGTTGATGGTTTCTATAAAAATAAATTAGTGAAAATTGTACTACCAAAAGAATTACAAATGGTGAATGATACTTTACATAAAGTTGGGTTAGGACATATTGCAGAAAAAGGGGTAAAAGCATTAAATAGAAGTGCGGAAGATGCTGTAAAAACTGCGACTCCAATTTTTGTTGATGCAATTAAAAATATTAGTTTTAATGATGCAAAAAGTATTTTAATGGGCAAAGATTATGCTGCAACGCTCTATTTACAAAACCAAACATTTAACAAATTATATCGTCAATTTAATCCAGTCATTAGAAAATCTTTTACTAAAGTAGGAGCAGATAGCATTTGGCAGAATGTTATTTCACAATATAATAATCTTCCCTTTGTGAAGAAGGTGAATCCAGACTTAAATGATTACGTGACTCAACAGGCGTTAAAAGGCGTATTTACGATGATTGCAGAAGAAGAAAAAGGCATTCGTCATAATCTGGGATTACGAAACACGCGTTTATTAAAACAAGTTTTTAGTTTGCAGGATTATAAATAGCGGTAGGATGTTTCTTATTTTTGGCATAGTAGACAAAATAGTTGGTAAAAAATGGGTTAAAGCTTTATATTACTGTGCTTTAGCCCACTTTTTTGAAAATGAATAAAAAACTTGTCCTTTTTGTCATAAAACGAATATTCACAAATATGGTACCCAAAATAATGTTCAACGTTATAAATGCTCTATTTGTAATAAAACTTTTACCTTCAAAAAATCCTTAAATTCAAGCCAAATTTGGCTAGATTACACAGAAGGTAAACAAACCTATAAGCAACTAGCAATTAAATATAATTGCTCTGTTAGAACTATTCAAAGATATGTTTTAAAAGCCCCTAAAACGCCATTAAATATCCCACAAAATAATAAATTGAACTTAATGATGGATACCACTTTCTTTGGTCGAAATTTTGGTGTTCTCGTTTTTATGGACACTTTATCAAAGAAGGTAATTTATCATCAAATTGTGACAACAGAAAAAAATCTTTATTATCTATTAGCAATGAATAAATTAAGAGAAAAAGGCTATATTATTCAATCTATTACTTGTGATGGAAGACGAGGATTATTAAGAGATTTTTTAAATACGCCTGCACAACTTTGCCAATTTCATCAAATAGCAAATGTAATAAGGAAATTAACAAGGAACCCTAAATCTGAAGCGGGAAAAGAGCTAAAAATATTAGTTAAAACATTAAAAAATAGCTCTAAAAACGAGTTCTATATTAATTTACATTATTGGTATTTAAAACATAAAGAATATTTAAATGAACGCTCCGATAAAATAAATGAAAAGGGTAAATATCCTTTTAAACATCGTAATATAAGAAGTGCTTACAGGAGCTTAAAATATAATATGGATTATTTATTTACTTTTGAAAAATATCCTGAATTAAATATAGAAAAAACAACAAATAGGCTTGAAAGTTTATTTGGAGAACTTAAACGAAAACTATCTAATCATAATGGTTTAACCAAATACCATAAGATTATGTTTATAAAAGATTTTCTAAATAAAAGGAGTTGGTAATTATTTATAAAATAATAAAAACCAACTCATTTGTCTACTATGGGCATAGCTCCTCAAAATTACCAACTATTTTGTCTACTATGCCTATTTTTTGCAAATTTGATGAGGGTTATTGCATTAGAGAGGCGCAGTGTTGCGCCTCTAAATTTACGATACGAATTATTCAGCCATCACCGCTTCAATATCCTCAATCTCTTTCGGACAGCCACTGGTGAGGTTTTTACAGCCGTATTCAGTAATCACAATATTATCTTCAATACGAATACCAATACCTTTATATTGTTCTGGAACGCTTGCTGATTTTGGAATATAGACACCTGGTTCGATGGTAAACACCATTCCTACTTCCAACGGACGATCACGGTATCTTTTATCTCTACCAATTTTACCTACATCGTGTACATCTAAGCCTAAACTGTGTCCTAAACCGTGCATATAAAATTCTTGCCAAGCTCCTTGCTCAATTAGCGTTTTGACATCACCTTTTAGAATGCCTAATTCAACCAAACCTGTGGTTAATTTTTCGATATAAATTTCATTCAGGGTCTGCATTGAAATACCTGCACGAGCTTGTTCAATCAGTGATTTTTGAGCTTCTAATACTAATTGATAAAGTTCTCGTTGTGGTTGGCTAAATTTACCATTAATTGGGAAAGTTCGTGTGATATCTCCCGCATACATTGCAAATTCAGCTCCTGCATCAATCAGTAATAAATCGCCATCTTGTAATACTTGATCGTTTTCATTGTAGTGCAAAATACAAGCATTATCGCCTCCTGCCACGATCGAATTATAAGAGGGACCACGAGAGCCAAAGCGACTAAATTCATAATGAATTTCTCCCTCAATTTCCATTTCATAACGATTAGGGCGAGTGGTTTTCATTGCTCGAATATGTGCCATTGAAGAGATATGGCATGCCTGTTGCATTAAATCAATTTCTAACTTGGATTTTATTAAACGCATTTCAGACAGCATTGTTTCCCAGCTAATCACGTTATCAAAAACAGTTGAAACAATCTTATCTCCCCAAGTTTGTAAACCTTCTGCATAATAACAAGCGGTCACATTGTCACATTTTTTTGCAAAAATTTCGTTGATGGTTTCAATATTATAAGCTTCATCTATTTCTAAGCTTTGTGGTGCATTTTCAGTACCTAAACGGCGACCATTCCACGTTTCCATTAATGGATCTTTTTCACGTAGAAAAAGAATACTTTGCATTTTACCCTGTTGTTTAATTAAAAGTAGAGCCGATTGAGGTTCTGCAAAGCCTGTTAAATACCAAAAGTAACTATCTGGACGAAATAAGTATTCACAATCGTTATTACGGCGTTTTTCTGTTTCTGTAAAAACGATTAATGCGGAGTTATCTTGCATTTGTTCAAATACACGCTGACGGCGAGCAGTAAATTCAGATTGTGGCATTTTTGCCATATAATTAAGATCCATTATTTTTTCCTTTTCTATTTATTACGATGTTGTTAAGCGTAACTTTAAGCAGTTTTAAAATTAAATTCAATAGGATTTTACTATTTTATCATTGGAATGAAAAACGATTACGTTTAAAGTCACACCTCAGATCTAGTGTTAGAATGATTTCTAATCAAATGATCAAATCAATTATATTTTTATTGTGTTTTATAGAAAGCCTTGCTATCTTAAAAAAACAAATTGCAAACTAATAGGTGAAGAAAGTATTTTTTCCTGTGGTTTTTCAGACAAATTTTCAGATATTTTAACTTTAGGTATATTTAATGGCAAAATCATTAGTAATTGTGGAGTCTCCAGCAAAAGCCAAAACAATCAATAAATATTTAGGTAAAGACTATGTGGTGAAATCAAGTGTGGGGCATATTCGAGATTTACCTACGGCTGGCAGTAGCTCTGGTGAAAAAGCAAAAGCGATTTCAACTAAAGGTATGACCGCCGAGCAGAAAGCAAAAATTAAAGCAGAGAAAGACCGTAAAGCATTAGTCAAACGAATGGGAATTGACCCTTATCACGATTGGGAGCCTAATTATCAGGTTTTACCTGGTAAAGAAAAAGTCGTTTCAGATTTACAAGCCCAAGCCAAAAAAGCGGATCATATCTATCTCGCAACCGATTTGGATAGAGAAGGGGAAGCCATTGCGTGGCATTTACGTGAAGTGATCGGAGGAGATGATAGTCGCTTTAGTCGAGTAGTATTTAATGAAATCACTCGTAATGCCATCCAGAAAGCCTTTGAGACCCCTGAACACTTAAATATGGATCGTGTGTATGCTCAACAAACAAGACGTTTCTTGGACCGTGTTGTGGGCTTTATGGTGTCTCCATTACTATGGAAAAAAGTCGCTAGAGGATTATCGGCTGGACGTGTGCAATCTGTTGCCGTGAAACTGTTAGTTGAGCGTGAACGTGAAATCAAAGCTTTTTTACCTGAAGAGTTTTGGGAGGTCGCTACTCAAAATACCGCTAAAAGTGGGGCAATCACTTTAGATTTAACGCATTTTAAAGGGAAAAAATGGTCAGCGAAAAATCAGCAAGAGGCAGACCAAACCGTTAAATCGTTACAATGTAGCGATTTTGTGGTGAGTAGAATAGACAAAAAACCAACTTCATCAAAAGCAAAACCGCCTTTTATTACATCAACCTTACAACAAAGCGCTAGCACACGTTTAGGCTTTGGGGTAAAGAAAACAATGATGTTAGCTCAGCGTTTATATGAAGCAGGGTATATCACCTATATGCGTACGGACTCCACAAGTTTAAGTCAAGATGCGTTAGCAATGGCTCGTGGTTATATTGAAAGTAAATTTGGTACAGATTATTTACCTGAAAAACCAAACTTTTATTCCAGTAAAGGAAATGCACAAGAGGCTCACGAAGCAATTCGTCCTTCAAATGTGGCGACCAAATCCAGTGACTTAGTGGTAATGGATAAAGATGCAGTGCGTTTATATGAGTTAATTTGGCGACAATTTTTAGCTTGTCAAATGACAGCAGCAAAATATGACTCCACTAGCTTAACCATTACCGCAGGGGACTACGAATTAAAAGCCAAAGGGCGTGTATTACGTTTTGATGGTTGGACTAAAGTGCAACCTTTATTAGGTAAATCAGCAGAAGATCAAGTTTTACCTGAATTAACTTTAAATGAAGTATTAACTTTAAATAAAGTAATATCAACGCAACATTTCACTAAACCACCTGCACGTTTTAGTGAGGCAGCGTTAGTTAAAGAATTAGAGAAAAAAGGCATTGGTCGTCCTTCAACCTATGCCGCCATTATTTCAACCATTCAAGATCGAGGGTATGTTCGAGTAGAAAACCGCCGTTTTTATGCAGAGAAAATGGGTGAAATCGTGATTGATCGTCTTGATGAATCTTTTAGCGATTTAATGAATTACGATTTTACGGCAAATATGGAGGATAATCTTGATCAAATTGCTTCTGGAAACAGTAATTGGAAGCAAGAGTTAGATCGTTTCTTTAAAGATTTTTCAGAAAAACTCTCCAAAGCAGAATTAGACGAGTTAGAAGGCGGAATGCGTCCTAATAACGTGGTTGAGATTGATGTAGATTGTCCTGATTGTAAACGTAATATGGCAATTCGTACTGCAAGTACAGGGGTTTTCTTAGGTTGTACAGGTTATGCCTTACCTCCAAAAGAGCGTTGTAAAAAAACAATGAATTTAATTCCTGAAGCGGAATTATTAAATGTGTTGGATGAAGATTCCGAAACCAACGCCCTATTAAATCGTAAACGTTGTCCAAAATGTGATACGGCAATGGATAGCTACTTAGTCGATCCTGAACGTAAATTACATATTTGTGGAAATAACCCTAACTGTGATGGTTATCTGATTGAACAGGGTAGCTTTAAAATTAAAGGTTACGATGGCCCTATTGTCGAGTGTGATAAATGTGAAGCTGAAATGCACCTGAAATTAGGGCGTTTTGGTAAGTATATGGCGTGTACTAAGTGTGATAATACCCGTAAAATTCTTAAAAATGGTGAAGTTGCCCCTCCTCGTGAAGAGCCAACCTATTTTCCTGAATTAAAATGTGAAAAATCGGATGCTTATTTTGTACTGCGTGATGGAGCGAGTGGCGTGTTTATGTCGGCACATAATTTCCCTAAATCTCGTGAAAGTCGTTCACCAAAGGTCGCAGAATTAGCACAGTTTAAAGATCGATTACCTGAAAAATTACGTTATTTAGCAGAAGCACCTCAGAAAGATCCTGAGGGTAACGAAGCCATTATCCGCTTTAGTCGTAAAGAGAAACGTCAATATGTCACCTCTGAAAAAGAGGGTAAAGCCACTAAATGGCTGGTGGATTATATTGACGGTAAGTGGGTGGAAAGAGTAACCAAAACAAAAGCCAAAGCGAAAACAAAAACCACCACGAAGAAAAAGAAATAATTTTTTATCAATATTCCTCGTAAATTTCACGATTTACGAGGTTTTTTTACATTAAAATTAGTCAATGAGGAATTAGAATGAATATTAAACAATTAGAAGCAATTCTTGGTGATGAAGAAGATATTATTTCTAGAATGGCAAATATTAGTGCATTTTTATATGAAACCGTTCCTAATATTAACTGGGTTGGATTTTATATCGTTCGTGGTGATGTGTTAAAAGTGGGTCCTTTTCAAGGAAAAGTGGCTTGTTCAACCATTGCAAAGGGTAGAGGAGTATGTGGCACAGCGTGGGAGCGTTTAGAAAACATTGTAGTACCTGATACTCATCAGTTTGAAGGGCATATCGCCTGTGATGTCGCTTCTCGTTCTGAGGTGGTTATTCCTGTCTTAGATGAAAAGGGTGAAATGTATGTAGAGCTTGATGTTGATAGCCCATTATTAAATCGTTTTTCTGATGAAGATGTGGCGTTTTTAACAGCCTGTGCAGCCCTTGTATTAAAGCGGTAAGATTTGCATAAAAATTTGCAAATTTTTGAATGAGTTAGAGAAAAGTGAAAAGTAGATGAAAGAAATAGAAGTAGAATATATGGCTACGCTTAAAAATCATCTCGAAGCCTATACAACTTATGACAAAACGACAGTTTTTTATAAAGTAGATAAAGTTGTGGCTATTCTTTTAATGCTATTTGGGGTATCACTGGGTATATATACGTTCTACATTCATTTGTCTGATGAATTTATTATTTACGCCTTTCTGTTTATTTTGATTGGTCTGTTTGATTTTATGGGATTTCTTGCGATAGAAAAACTTATATATATAATCAGATTTAAAATGACAAATAAGTTTAAACATATTCAAAAAGTAAGATTTTCTAATGCAGGAATTTATTATGAAACAAACGGTATAAAATCTGATATTGAATGGCGTTTTTATAATAACTTCTTAGAAAGTGAAAATACCTTAATGTTAATAATTGGAAAAAAGCAATATTCTGTTATCCCTAAATCAAGCTTCAATGAAGAGGATTATATAATTTTAAGGGATTTTCTAGTGGAAGAGTTTAGTCAACGACACATAAAATAGCGGTACGATGTGATTAAAAATTTGCAAATTTTTAAGACGATGTAACCGCTTGTAATACTAAAAGGATTGATAGGCTAGCAAAAATTGTTCAAAATCGTCTATGCCACAAATAGCGAAGCTTTCTTGAGTATAAAAATCAAAGCCTTCTTCTAGCTGCTCTTTTTCTATGTTAGTTGCAGCTAAATTATTCGCTTTAACAGTCACTTCATCATTCTCTATATAAAGACTATACTCTTTGCCTTTTAAGCTCCATTCAAAAGGACTTGGATAGACTTTTTTACATTCAGCAACTTTATTTAAAATAAGAGTGAGATCACTTGTTCCTTCAAGCTCATTATTGATCCAATATGCAAAAGCTTCGTGCTCCATTGAGCATTTAGCGATCATTCCCAATGCTGTTCGAGTAAATTGATATTCCATTATTACCTCCGAATTTAAGCGGTACGATTAAATCAGTTTTTTACCAATTTTTACCAATGTTATTATGCGGTTTGAATAATAGGGATTTGTGGTTTAGTTGACCCTGCCATTTCTGCTAATAGTTCCATTTTATTAATGGTAATATATTTTCCTTTAACAGACAGTATATTTGATTTTTGAAAACGACTGAGTAAACGGCTAATGGTTTCAATCGTTAGACCAAGATAATTACCAATATCACCACGTGTCATTGTAAGACGAAATTCTCTAGCAGAGAAGCCTCGAGCAGAGTGGCGTTGAGATAGGTTGTATAAAAAAGCAGCCAACTTTTCTTCTGCACTCATTCGTGATAGCAATAAAATCATATCTTGATCATTTTTTATTTCATTACTCATTAAACGCATAATTTGATGGCGAATTTTTGGCATTTTGCCAGCTAAATCATCTAAAATATCAAATGGGATTTCACAAATCATTGAGGTTTCAAGGGCTTGCGCAAATCCAACGTGTTTCATTGTATCAATAGCATCAAAACCAATAACATCACCAGAAAGATGAAAGGCGGTAATTTGTTCTTCACCACTTTCACTAATTGTATAACTCTTAATGGTGCCTGAGCGAATGGCATATAATGATTGAAGATGATCCCCTGATTTAAAGACAATTTGTGTTTTTTGAATAGGTCTTTTTCGTTCAATAATATTATCGAGCTGATTCAATTCATGATCATTAAGTGTAAAAGGTAAACATAATTGACTAATACTACAATTTTGGCAATGAATCGAACTGTTTTTTTTCTTCCCTACTGCTGTTGACTCAGACACAATCTTCATAATAACGTCCCAAAAGTATTAAAAATTTGATTTAGAGCAAATTTTAGCACTATTTTTTGATATAATGAAGTGCGATTTTTAGTTTTTGGTGAAAATATAACAGCTTTCGGGAGAAAAAATGCCAGCAGAAAAATTAACTAAAACAAGATTAATTCAGATTATTATAATATTTGTGGTGCTTATTTGTGCTTTTGTATATCGCACTTATTATCCTCATTAGGAGAAAAAATGCTTAATAAAATTGATCATTGGCTAATGATACACCCTAAAAATCACTCTTTAGCAGGAATTAAGCGTTTTATTATCGAATTTGGCTTTTTTGGTTTAAAAGAATTAAGAGCATGTTTGTTTGCTGGGCTATTTTTTATTGCTATATTTGTTATTCCACGAGCAGGGTTGTTAGGTATTCCTCGCTATGATTTATTGTTGATTTTTGCCATTGTCATACAAGGATTAATGCTACTTTTTAAACTTGAAACATGGGATGAATTAAAGGCTATTAGTATATTTCATATTGTTGGTTTTGCATTAGAAGTGTTCAAAACATCGAGCAGTGTGCAATCTTGGGCTTATCCTGATTTTGGGTATACCAAATTATTTGGTGTGCCACTTTTTAGTGGCTTTATGTATGCAGCAGTAGGCAGTTATATTATTCAAGCGTGGCGTCTGTTTGATCTTAAGGTAACCAATCATCCTCCTTACTGGTTAGCGACACTGGGTTCTATTTGTATTTATTTGAATTTTTTTACTCATCACTATATCGGTGATTTTCGTTGGTATTTAGCTACTTTTGTATTGGGTTTATATGCTCAAACTAAAGTTTATTTTACCTCTTATGATAAAGAAAGAAGTATGCCATTATTACTTGCTTTTGGATTAATCGGTTTCTTTATTTGGCTTGCGGAAAATATAGGCACTTTTGCTGGAGTATGGCGTTATCCAAATCAACTCAACCATTGGTCTATGGTGCATATTGGTAAATGGGGAGCGTGGGCATTATTAGTTATTATTACATTTACGATTGTTGCTAATTTGAAACATATCAAAGGGAATATAAAGGTATCAAAAATAGAGTAGTACAAATGCTAAAAATATAAATATACCGCAATTATTTCATTGAATTTATTATCGATTTTCTGTATATTTAGCAGGTTATTATTCATCTATTTATAACTCAAACGGATTCAAAATATGTTTAAAAAATTTCGCGGGTTGTTTTCTAATGATCTTTCCATTGATTTAGGAACAGCAAATACACTTATTTATGTAAAAGGGCAGGGTATCGTTCTTAATGAGCCATCAGTAGTTGCGGTTCGCCAAGACAGAGCAATGTCGACAAAAAGTATTGCAGCAGTGGGTACCAATGCTAAATTAATGTTAGGTCGTACACCTAAAAGCATTAATGCAATTCGACCAATGAAAGATGGCGTGATTGCGGACTTTGATGTAACGGAAAAAATGTTACAGTACTTTATTAAGCAGGTTCATAGTGGTAATTTCTTACGTCCAAGTCCGAGAGTGGTAGTTTGTGTGCCAGCAGGGGCAACGCAAGTTGAGCGTAAAGCAATCAAAGAAGCTACTATCAGAGCAGGTGCAAGAGAGGTTCACTTAATTGAAGAGCCTATGGCAGCTGCAATTGGGGCAGGTTTACCAGTTCACGAAGCAACAGGCTCAATGGTTATTGATATTGGAGGGGGAACAACAGAGGTTGCGGTACTTTCATTAAATGGTATTGTGTATTCTTCTTCGGTGAGAATTGGTGGAGATAAGTTTGATGAATCAATCATTGCTTATGTTCGTCGTAAATTTGGTTCGGCTATTGGTGAAACAACGGCTGAAAGAATTAAAAAAGAATTAGCAACTGCTTGTATTCCTGCTGATAGTGATGAAGATAAAATTTTAAGAATGGAAGTACACGGTCATAATTTAGCAGAAGGTGCACCTAGAAAATTCGAACTTACTTCCAGAGATATATTAGAAGCGATTGAGCAACCACTAAGTGGTATTGTTGGTGCAGTAAAAGGTGTTTTAGAACGTTGTCCTCCAGAACTTGCTGCAGATATTTTTGAAAGAGGAATGGTATTAACTGGTGGTGGTGCGTTATTGAGAAATCTAGATATTTTGCTTTCAGACGCTTGTGGTGTTCCTGTTATTGTTGCAGAAACTCCTCTAATTTGTGTTGCACAAGGTGGTGGAAAAGCACTAGATATCATTGATATGCACGGTGGTGATATTTTCCTTGAAGACAACTAAGTCACTATTTGTAGTTGGCAACAGTGTAGGCTGTTGCCAATATTTTTACGATTTCATTGCAAAATTTTAATGAAACTTATATTCTCTAGATTGCCTTCACTTGGCATGCGGTTATTTTTTGCCATTGTTTTTTCTATTACATTAATTGTTTTTGATGGTCGTAGTAATGCGATTATGCAAGTGCGTAATGTATTAGAAACGGCGGTGAGCGGTCTATATTATTTTGCAAATGCCCCTCGTCTTATTCTTGATAATGTCAGTGGTAATTTTATTGATAGTTCAAAATTGCAATTAGAAAACAAAATGCTAAAAGAGCAGCTTCGTGAAAAGAATGCAAGTTTGTTGCGTTTTGAGCATTTGAAAGTTGAAAATCAACGTTTACGCTTGTTATTAAGTTCTCCATTACGTCAAGATGAATATAAAAAGGTGGCAGAGGTATTGACGGCTGAAATCGATGCTTATCGTCGGCAGGTAGTGATTAATCAAGGTCGACAAAATGGTGTTTTTGTAGGGCAACCTGTGATTGATGAATTGGGCATTGTTGGTCAAGTGATTTCAGTGAATGAAACGAGTAGTAGAGTGTTATTAATTACTGATTCTATACATTCTATTCCAGTGCAAGTATTGCGTAATGATGTTCGTACCATTATAAGTGGTACAGGACAAGATGATGAATTATTGATTGACAACCTCCCTAGTGCAGTAGATATTGCAAAAGGCGATATTTTAGTTACCTCTGGTTTAGGTGGCCGCTTTCCTGAAGGTTATCCTGTTGCTGTGGTTGAATCCATTTCTAATACTCGACAAGCCCATTTTGCACGTATTATTGCTCGACCTCTTGCTTCTTTTGATCATTTACGTCATTTACTGCTTCTTTGGCCAACAAGCGAGGAGCTACGTAATGCGAAAACCCTTTCCACACAAGATATTAGAAATGTAGTGGAAGAGCGTCGTAATTTTTCTAATCCGTTAACAGATCTTAAGTCAAAATTAGCCCCTAAAATAAAGGTTAAATTACCACGACAAGGAAAAGAACCTAGAGCGAATACAAAAGTAACACAACAAGAGGCAAACAATGAAAACTAATATTATTTTTAGGTTGATTGTTTTATTGGCTATATTTATGGTTGCCTTTACTTTAGAAATAATGCCATGGCCAAAAGATATGCAAGGGTGGCGACCTGCTTGGGTGGTTATTTTAATTGTTTATTGGTCTCTCGCATTACCACATAAAATTAATATTGGCAGTGCTTTTGTTATTGGTATTGTGTGGGATGTTATTCTGGGTTCAGTACTCGGTATTCACGCTTTAGTGCTGTCTATTGCGATCTATATTGTGGTAAAACACCACCTTATTTTGCGTAATATGTCACTGTGGTTTCAAGCTATTTTGATAATGGGATATGTTGCACTTATCCGTATAATGATATTTTTTATTGAATTAATTTTACATAATGCGCATTTTCACAGTCAAGAGCTGTTAGGTGCTGTAATAAGTGGATTATTATGGCCTTGGATTTATTTATTGATGCAACAAATTCGTCGAGGGTTGTGGTTAACAGAATGAGTAATTTGGACTTGGATTTTTCAGAAGACTTTCGTCCTCTTTCTGCAAGGGTTCGCCCTCGTTCTCTGAGCGAGTACATTGGGCAGTCTCACATTATTGGTGAGGGGAAACCTTTACGTAAGGCAATCGAGCAGAGTTATAGCCATTCTATGATTTTTTGGGGGCCACCAGGAACAGGAAAAACTACCTTAGCAGAAATTATAGCCCATCACTTAGATGCTGAAGTAGAACGCATTTCAGCAGTAACGAGTGGTATCAAAGAGATTCGAGAAGCCATTGAAATAGCTAAAATAAACAAGCAATCAGGTCGACAAACATTATTGTTTGTGGATGAAGTGCATCGATTTAATAAAAGCCAGCAAGATGCCTTTTTACCACATATTGAAGATGGCACCATTATTTTTATTGGAGCCACGACAGAAAATCCTTCGTTTGAATTAAATAATGCACTGCTTTCACGTACTCGAATTTATATACTAAAATCCCTTTCTAATATCGATATTCAACAAATATTAACACTTGCTTTAAATGATCAAGAACGAGGATTAGGGAAAGACTCTTTTATTATTAAAGATGATGTGCTTAATCTATTAGCTGATTATGTTAATGGTGATGCTCGTTTTGCATTAAATTGCTTAGAATTAATGTCTGATATGGCAATGATATGTGATGAAAATAAAATTTTAGACAAAGCACTCTTGATTGACGTATTAGGTGAGCGTCAAGCACGTTTTGATAAAGGCGGAGATCTTTATTATGATCTTATATCCGCTTTACATAAATCCATTCGAGGCTCTGCGCCAGATGCGGCGCTTTATTGGTATGCTCGTATTCTAACGGCAGGAGGTGATCCTCTTTATGTGGCTCGTCGTTTACTTGCCATCGCTTCTGAGGATATTGGTAATGCGGATCCAAGAGCAATGCAAATTGCCATAAATGCATGGGATTGCTATACCCGAGTAGGGGCTTATGAGGGAGAAAGAGCAATAGCACAAGCGGTTGTTTATCTGGCTGTAGCTGCAAAAAGTAATGCTATTTATACTGCATTTAATGAAGCAAAACGCCTTGCCAGTGAATCTAAAGATTATGAAGTACCTCATCATTTACGCAATGCGGCTACCCAGTTGATGGAATCATTAGGCTATGGAGCAGAATATCGTTATGCACATAATGAAGAAAATGCTTACGCAGCAGGTGAAAATTATTTTCCATCTGAGATAAAAGAAACACAATTTTATTATCCGACAGAACGTGGCTTGGAAAAACAAATTAGCGAAAAATTGCAGTGGTTAAAAGCCTTAGATCAGAAAAGTACAGTGAAACGCTATTAGGAAGCGATAGGACTGTTATCAAAATTTGCAAATTTTGATAAAGATCTTACCGCTTTATCGAATTTAAAATAAGTATTTTGACACGTTATAAGATAGAAAAAGATTATTAATTAACATACCCAAAATAATGATTTTATGGTTTAATATGTCATAATATTTTTATTTTTCAACAGTATAAAAGGTTAAAAAAATGAGTTGGATTGAAAGAATTTTAGGTACAAAATCATCTCAAAGTAGTAAAGCAAGTATTCCAGAAGGTGTTTGGACGAAGTGTACTAGCTGTCAGCAGATTTTGTATGTTGAAGATTTAAAACGTAATATGCAGGTGTGCCCAAAATGTGATCACCATATGCGAATTAATGCACGTGTTCGTTTATTAAGTTTATTAGATGAAGAGAGTGCTGAAGAAATTGCGGCAGAATTAGAGCCTCAAGATATTTTAAAATTTAAAGATTTGAAAAAATATAAAGATCGTTTAAGTGCCGCTCAAAAACATACTGGTGAAAAAGATGCGTTAATTGCGATGTCAGGTAATATTTATAGTATGCCAGTGGTTGTTGCTGCCTTTGATTTTGAGTTTATGGGTGGGTCAATGGGTACAACTGTAGGCAAAAAGTTTGTACTGGCAGCAGAAAAAGCCCTTGAAGAAAAGATTCCTTTTATCTGTTTTGCAGCCTCAGGTGGTGCAAGAATGCAAGAGGCATTGTTCTCATTAATGCAAATGGCAAAAACCAGTGCGATATTAGCTAAGTTGAAAGAAGAAGGTGTTCCTTTTATTTCAGTAATGACAGATCCAACATTTGGTGGTGTATCAGCAAGTTTTGCAATGCTTGGAGATATTAATATTGCAGAGCCAAAAGCATTAATTGGATTTGCAGGTGCTCGAGTGATTGAACAGACTGTTCGTGAAACACTGCCAGACGGTTTTCAGCGAGCAGAGTTTTTATTAGAGCACGGAGCCTTAGATATGATTGTGCATCGTAAAAAAATGCGAGATACACTCGCAAGTCTGATTGCGAAGATGACACATCAGCCTTCTCCTTTTTCTAATAAGATTGTATGTATTGAATCGGATATCGTTGAAGAAGTACAATAATGACAGCAATATTACCTCAAGCCACGGATTCTTTGGAAACGTGGCTTTCCTATTTAGAAACAAGTCATTGTAAAGCCATTGACTTAGGTTTAGAGCGTGTAAAATCTGTTGCTTATGAGTTAGATTTACTTAAACCTGCTCCTTATGTGATTACGGTTGCGGGTACAAATGGCAAAGGCTCGACTTGTAAATTTTTAGAAGCAGCATTACTGAAAGCAGGTAAGCGAGTAGGTGTCTATGCTTCACCACATTTGATACGTTACAACGAGCGTGTCAGAATTCAAGGTGAGTTATTGGATGATAAGGCTTATATTGATTCTTTTGTTAAAATCACAAAACATAAAAAAGTTTCTTTAAGCTATTTTGAATACAGCACCCTTTCTGCATTAGATTTATTCAAACAAGCCAATTTAGATATTGTTATTTTAGAAGTTGGACTCGGTGGGCGACTTGATGCTACCAATATTGTTGATCCTGATTTTGCTGTGATTACTTCTATTGATATTGATCACACTGCTTTTTTAGGTGATAACAGAGAGGATATTGGACGAGAAAAAGCAGGGATTTTTAGACCTCATATTCCTGTTGTGGTAGGGGAGAGTGATTGTCCAAATAGCATTATGGAACAGATTAAATCGCTACAGTGTCACTCTTTTGTTTGTGGAAAAAATTACAAATTTTTAATAGAATCTGACCGCTTGGTATGGCAATCTGACAAAGTCTCTTTGACTGATTTAGCATTGCCCAAAATACCTGCTATTAATGTGGCAACCGCATTGGCAGTATTAACAAATTTGCCTTTTAAAATTAGTGAAGACATTATTAAAGAAACGGTATTAGAAACCGAATTAACAGGGCGATTTCAATATTTAACCCCACAAGATTTTACTGATTTTTCACATCAACCTCCTCTTGCACAAGTGATCATTGATGTAGGGCATAACCCTCATGCGACTCGTTATGTCGCCTCACAATTAGCACAATTGAAACAGCCTAACCAGAAAGTGTATGCTGTGTTCAGTGTGTTAAAAGATAAAGATTTGAAAGGAATTGTTGAACCATTAAATACTCTGATTGATGAGTGGCACTGTGTCACTTTAAGGTGTTTTAGAGGGCAAAGTGGTCAAATGATTTTAGAAAAAATGGTAAAAACTTTACCGAATGTTACCGCTTATCACTATGAAAATATGGAGCAGACAATACAAAAAGTGTTTAATATTGCTACAGAAAACGATATTATCTTAGTTTTTGGTTCATTTCATACAGTGAGCGATTTTTTATTATTGATTAAACATTAAAAGGGCATACATATTATGTGGAAAGAAGTCTTATTAAATTATGGTATTTTCTTATTAGAATTATTGACCGTATTTGGCATTATCATTGCGATAGTAATGATGGTCTTGGAAAGTAAAAAACAGGGACAGCAAGGTGAAATTTCAGTTAAAAATCTCACTGAAAAATATAAAGAAAGTAAAAAATCGTTAAGTAATTTTTTCTTAAGTGAAGCAGAGCAGAAAGCGAAAGAAAAAGCAGATAAAAAAGAGCAAAAAGCAAAAGCGAAAGCTGAGAAAAAACGCTTAAAATTGGCAAAAAAATCACAAGAAGAGTCTGAAAGTGAACAGAGTGAAGTCGTCAAGCCTCGTCTTTTTGTACTGAATTTTAATGGTGACATAATGGCGAGTGGCGTAGACTGTTTACGTAAAGAGGTTGATGCAGTAGTAGCATTGGCAAGACCTGAACACGATGAAGTGTTACTCAAATTAGAAAGTCCTGGTGGTGTGGTACATGGCTATGGTTTAGCTGCTTCACAATTAGCACGTTTAAAAGCACGTAATATTCCGTTAACCATTGCAGTAGACAAAGTTGCTGCAAGTGGTGGCTATATGATGGCGTGTGTAGCAGATAAAATCATTTCTGCCCCTTTTGCTGTCATTGGTTCAATTGGTGTAGTGGCACAGGTGCCAAATATTCATCGTCTGCTTAAAAAACATGATGTAGATGTCGATGTAATGATGGCAGGAAAATATAAACGTACCGTAACATTGATGGGAGAAAATACCAAAGCAGGTAAGAAAAAATTCCAACAAGAATTAGAAGAAACGCATAAATTATTTAAGCAATTTATAAGTCAATATCGCCCTCAACTCGATATGAGAAAAGTAGCTACTGGTGAACATTGGTTTGGAAAACAAGCGTTAGAATTAAAATTGGTCGATGAAATCTCAACCAGTGATGATGTTATTTTAACTGTGATCGAAGAAAAAGACGTTATTGAAGTGAAATTTATTCAAAAGAAAAATGTTTTAAAACGCTTTGGAATTGAACTAGAGCAGAGTGTAGAAAGAATTATTGCTAAATTGCTGAATAAATCACATTCATCAATGTTATAAGATTCCACTGCTTTTATAAGCGGGTAGATTATTGTTATTTTTTACACTATTTTCAGTACAACAAAGGAGAGCATAAACTCTCCTTTGTGGTCTCTACATTACAACGGTTTTATTTTTATGAATAAAAACACGATCGTTTAATACACACTCCAATGCTTTACTTAGCACTGTTTTTTCAACGTCTTTCCCCGCTTTTTGCATCATTTCAGCGGTATAAGAATGATCCACGTTAATGACATTTTGCATAATGATAGGACCTTGATCTAATTCACTATTAATAAAATGAGCAGTAGCACCAATTATTTTTACACCACGTTCATAAGCTTGTTGATAAGGTTTCGCACCAATAAAAGCAGGTAAGAAAGAGTGGTGAATATTAATCACTCGATTAGGATAGCGCTCTACAAACGCTGGATTCAATACTCGCATATATTTTGCAAGGACAATATAATCAGGTTCATATTCATCAATTTTATCACTGAGTAATTTATCGTGTTCTTCACGAGTTAAATTCTGATGGCTAATAAAGTGAAAAGGAATATCAAAACGTTGCGCTAAATCACTTAACGTATCGTGATTACCAATAATTGCTGCAATGTCTACATCTAAGCCACCATAATAATTTTTCATTAAAATATCACCTAAACAATGTGCTTCTTTGGTCACCAGAATAACAATACGTTTACGTTGTTTGGGAATTAATTTATAACAACCATTTTGAGGCAGGCTTTTCTTTAAGTCAGCTAAAAATGTTTCATCATCAAAAATACCTTGTAACTCTGTACGCATAAAAAAGTATTTTTCATTGTTATCTACAAATTCATTATTTTGAATAATATTTAGTTGATGCTTATAACAAATATTAGTAATTTTAGAAACTAAACCTGTTTCATCAGGGCATTCTGTTAGTAATACTTTATTTTTAATCATAGTTTATATTTATTTTATGAGAGGAAAGGAAAAGCCTATTAATCATATAATAGGCTTGATAAAAGTAAGAGATTAAAATATTAAATTTCAAAATCAGAAAGGGATTGACCATTATCTAGAGCTTGTTGAATTGCTTTTGGCGTACGACCTTGCCCTGTCCATTGCTTTTGATTTCCCTCACTATCAATATATTTATATTTTGCTGGACGAGGGACTATTGTTTTGCGTTTTTTGGTTTTTGAAGAGCCTAAGATAACAGATAAATCTTCAGCAGTTAAGCCATCTTGCTCCAACATTTTTTTATATTTATTTAAGTTATCAAGATATTTTTGATGTTCAGCTTCTTGACGCTTAACTTCTTCCTTTTTTTCTTCAATAACTTGGGTTAATTTTTGAAGCAATGATTCCAATTGAGATACAGAATGCTCTCGAGCCATTGCTCGTAAAGTTCGAATATTCGATAGGATTTTAAATGCGTTTGACATAATGATTCTCCAAAATATTAAAATAACGCTACTATCTGGTATTTTAATGAAATTTTGCAAGATCGCAAATAAATAATAAGAGATTTTTTAATCTAAAACAGAAAAAAAGTTATTTAACTATTGTAAAAATTGCATTCTTAATGTAGCCTACGAATTTTTTATAGATTATAAAAAGATGCAGGTATAATAAATTATTCTATTCTAGGAATATGCTGGTATAGAAAAATTAATAAAATAGTTGTATTTGTTTAATCTAATAGGTATTGCTTTAACTTAATTTAAGCGAACAATATTATACGTTGGTTGAGTTAGGGTACTTATTTTTTATCTTTTGATATTTTGTAAACAAAGCACAGAGGTCTTATGAGTTTAGTTGATTATTCCCACTCTATTTGGTCATTAGTACCAGCACTATTAGCATTATCACTAGCAATGTTTACCCGTAAGGTAATTTTATCGTTAAGCATCGGTATTATCATTGGTTCTTTTATGTTAACGAATGGTGATGTTATAAATGGATTGATTTATATTAAAAATAGTATTATTTCACTTGTTTATAGTGATGGCGAACTAAATTCAAATAATATAAATATCGTACTATTTTTGCTTCTTTTAGGTGTATTAACTACATTATTAAGTACGTCAGGTAGTAACCAAGCATTTGCTAATTGGGCTCAGGAAAAAATAAAAGGAAGAAGAGGGGCAAAGCTAATGACAGCAAGCCTAGTCTTTTTCACTTTTATTGATGACTACTTCCACAGTTTAGCTGTAGGGGCAATCGCACGTCCTGTGACAGATAAATTTAAAATTTCTAGAGCAAAGTTGGCTTATATTCTTGATTCCACTGCGGCACCTATGTGTGTGTTAATGCCAGTGTCAAGTTGGGGAGCATATATTATTACCCTAGTTGCCAGTTTATTAGCGACCCATTCTATTACGCAATATTCATCATTGGGCGCCTTTATGACAATGAGTTTAATGAATTTTTATGCGATTTTCTCTATGATTATGGTATTTGTTGTAGCATATTTTTCTTTTGACATTGCTTCTATGGCTCGTTTTGAAGAAGAAGCGATGAATCAAGAGGCAGTAGAGGAAGAGTCTACAACGGTGGTAGGAAAAGTCCGTAATTTAGTACTACCAATAGCAACGCTTATTTTAGTCACTGTCGCAATGATGATTTATACTGGCTATGATGCCCTTGCGAGTGATGGTAAAGCTTTTAGTCTATTAGGTGCATTTGAGAATACAACAGTAGGTATTTCATTAGTAGTTGGTAGTATCGTTGCATTAGTGGTTGTGACATTTTTTCTTATCATTGATGGTCAATTTAACATATCAGATTATACAAAATCTTGGGGTGTTGGTATTAAATCAATGTCGGGTGCTATCTTAATTCTCTGTTTTGCGTGGACGATTAATGGTGTTATTGGGGATATGCAAACAGGTAAATATCTTTCAACGTTAGTTACTGGAAATATGAGCCCAGCCTTTTTACCCGCTATTTTGTTTGTATTAGCGGCAGGAATGGCATTCTCTACAGGGACAAGTTGGGGTACATTTGGTATTATGCTTCCAATTGCGGCATCAATGGCAGTACACGCAGATCCAACATTAATTTTACCTTGTTTATCTGCGGTTATGGCAGGTGCAGTATGTGGTGATCACTGTTCTCCAATTTCAGATACAACAATATTGTCATCAACAGGAGCACAATGTAATCATATCGATCACGTAACCTCACAGCTTCCGTATGCAATGTTAGTCGCTGTTGCAACGATATTTGGTTATTTGACACTTGGTTTTAGTGGTTCGTTATTAGCAAGTTTTGCGGTAACAGGCAGTATATTTGTTGCACTTATTTTTATTTTTAAGAAAAAAGGTAAGTAGTATAATTCAATAATATAAGCGGTGAGATCCTTTCAATTTTTTGCAAATTTTGAAGATAATCTTACCGCTTTGTTTTATGTGTAATTTTGTATTAAGCAATTTATTTTAAGTACACCCCATTCGAAATGACGAGAATTAATGTAATACCACCTGATGAACTTTGTGACCAGCATTTATTAGCGGAACATAGAGAATTAACTCGTATTCCTAATGCTGTTGCGAAAGGTAAATTTCATTTAGACAATTTACCCAATGATTATAAATTAGGTACTGGACACGTTCGTTTCTTTTTTAATAAATTAACCTTTCTCAAAAAGCGTTATCAAGCTTTGCATCAAGAATGTAAAGCGAGAGGTTTTAATGTGAAATACATTTGGCCAGACAATCTACCTGAAGATAGTGAATTATGGTTAGATTATATTCCCACAGAAAACGCTATTGCTATAAATAAAGCGAGAATTGCAGAGCGAATGCCTGTAAAACCACGCTTTACCTCTTATAAAAAGCAGGAATCTTAAAAGTAATAACTTAAAGGCTTTGTTAATGTTTGATTGAGCAGTACTAATAACTTGATTCGAGCTTTTTGCCCACTTAAACCTGTTGTAAAAATAACACCCTCCTGTTTTAATCTACAGCCTCCACCAAGATAGTCATAGACATCTTGTGTTACGCCATTAAAGGCTCTAGAAACCAGTACAACGGGGATGTTGGCATTTAATAGGGCAGAAACGCCTGCCAAACAAGTGGGAGGTAAGTTTCCTGCACCTAACGCCTCAATAACCACACCATCGCATTCACTGTTTGCCAAATATTTCAATAATTCACTGTTCATTCCTGCATACGCTTTGATCAATGCTACATTGGTTTTTTCTAAATGTTCAAAAGGAAAATGTTCATAGTGAGTTAAACGTTGAAAATATAACACTTTATCTTTGGCAATTAAGCCACAAGGTCCAAAAGTTGGGGTTTGAAAGGTTGCTACATTGGTGGTATGTGTTTTAGTGACAAATTTGGCATTGTGAATTTCATCATTCATTACCACTAAAACGCCACGTCCTACACTTTCAGGATTTAATGCCACTAAAATAGCATTTTGTAAATTCACTAAGCCATCAGAACCTAACTCGTTACTTGAACGCATTGCCCCCGTAATGGTAATAGGAATATCGGTATCAATACTTAATTCAAGAAAATAAGCGGTTTCTTCAAGGGTATCTGTACCGTGCGTAATCACAATGCCCGTATAACCCTCTTCAAAAATCGCTCGTTCAATTCTATTTTTTAAATAAATCCAATGGGTTAAATCAATATGCGGCGAAGGGACGTTAAAAATAGCCTCTTGCTCAATTTTAGTTGAAATATGTAACTTGTTTAGTGAATTTATTAATGGATTATTTTGAGAAGGAATAACACGTCCTTCTTCATCTTCACTCATTGAAATTGTGCCACCCGTATGTAATATTAATAGTTTATTGACCATATTCTTTTATTAAGGTTGATTAAAATGGGCATTATAAGGTATTTGTAAATTTTTTGAAGAATCTTACCGCTTATTGTATTAGAATATAACGGAATGACAGAAAAAGGGACAAAAATATGCAATCAACATCAACGCCTCGTGAATTTGCCGCAATCGATCTTGGCTCAAATAGTTTTCATATGATTATTGCCAGAGTAGTCAATGGTTCAATTCAAATTCTTTCTCGTATTAAGCGACAAGTACGCTTAGCAGAGGGGTTAAATGAAGAGCGTATATTAAGTGATGAAGCCATTCAACGAGGAGTCGAATGTTTAGCATTATTTGCTGACCGTTTACAAGGCTTTGACCCTCAAAATGTAAAGGTGATTGGGACTTATACTTTACGTCGAGCGGTAAATAATACCGAATTTTTACGTCGAGCAGCAACCGTTTTTCCTTATCCTATTAATATTATTTCAGGGCAAGAAGAAGCGACGTTAATTTATTTAGGTGCAAGTCATACTCAGCCAGAAACAGGCAGAAAACTGATTATTGATATTGGTGGTGGCTCAACGGAAATGTGTATTGGAGATAATTTCTTACCTATTCGAGCAGAAAGCCGTCATATGGGGTGTGTCAGTTTTGCACAACGTTTTTTCCCTCAAGGGGAGTTAAATTCAAAGTGTTTTGAACAGGCTTATCAGCTTGCTATTGAAAAAATTGAAGATTTAGAAACGGATTATCGTACTTTAGGTTGGAAACACGTCTTAGGTTCATCAGGAACCATCAAAACGGTTACCTGTGTATTAAGAGCGAATGGTTATAAAGATGGTCTTATTACTCAAGAACGATTACAACATTTAATTGAAAAATGCCTTACTTTTACTTCGTTAAATGATATTCAACTAAAAGGATTACTTAAAGAGCGTGCCGATGTTTTTGTTCCAGGATTAGCGATTTTAAAGGCTTTATTCAGAACTTTTCAAATTGAATCAATGCGATATTCCGACGGTGCAGTACGAGAAGGGATAATGTATAGTTTAGATGAATATACTCAAGTCTCTAATATTCGACAACGCACTGCAGATTCATTAGCCTTACAATTTAATATTGATTTACAGCAAGCTTTAAGAGTAGAAGAGTGTGCCATGAAACTCTTTAATCAAGTGCCTTTTTGGAAAAAACATTTTTTAAGAACGGAATTTTTGGATATATTGAAGTGGGCGAGTCAGCTGCACGAAGTGGGTATCACTATTAATCATAATAAATTTAATCATCATTCTGGTTATATTTTAAGTCATATTAATTTACCGGGTTTTGACAATGAACAACAACAACTACTTGCGACCCTTGTCCGTTATCATATTCAAGATATTAAGCTGAGTTATATTCATAGTACTTATCGTTACAAAAAGCGTAATATCGTTACCCTGTTACGTATATTTCGCTTAGCGACCTTGTTAAGTCGCTCTCGTCAAGCCAGCGTAATACCTCAATATATTAAATTAAATATCCAAGAAAACGATTGGTATCTAGAGTTTGAATCAAATTATTTAGCTCAAAACCTGCTTGTAATGGCAGATTTAAAAGCTGAACAAAAAGAGCTACAAGCGGTAGGATTTAAGTTAGAATTTGCATAAAATTTAAAACACTATTTTTCACAAAGGTAAGGATCTGGAAATCCCATTGATTGCATAATGTTAGCTTCGAGACTCTCCATTTCTTCAGCTTCGGCGTCTACAATATGATCGTAGCCAAGCAAATGCAAAGTGCCGTGAACTGTTAAATGTGCCCAGTGAGACTCTAACGCAATCTGTTGTTCTTTCGCCTCTTTTTCTACAACTTGACGACAAATCACCAAATCCCCAAGTAGAGGTAATTCAATTCCTTCTGGCATTTCAAAAGGAAATGACAGCACATTGGTGGATTTATCCTTACCTCGATACGTTAAATTTAAGTGATGGCTTTCCGCTTCATCAACAAGACGAATGGTGATTTCTGTATCCGAAAAATCTTCTGTTTGCGCTTCCAAAATAAGAGCTTGTTGCACCCAATAAGTAAATTTCTCTAAAGAGGGCAGATCAGACTGATCTTCGGTTACAATTTGTAAATCAATAATTGGTGTATTCATTATTATAGTTAGTTTAAGTGTTAGAATAATAAAAATTAAGCGGTAGGATTTTCGCATTTTTTTGCAAAAAGTGAAAGTAATCTTACCTTTTACGTAAACTTATTTTAGGACGGGACATAAAAAATGCCGCTATTTTTCAATAACGGCATTTTATTTTACTTTAAAACTCTTTGATTATAACGCTTTTAAAATATCATCAACACGATCTTTTGCATCGCCGAATAACATTTGCGTATTATCTTTAAAGAATAATGGATTTTGAACTCCAGCATAACCTACAGCCATTGAGCGTTTGAATACCACAACATTAGCTGCGTGCCAAACTTCTAATACTGGCATTCCAGCGATTGGGCTGTTTGGATCTTCCATTGCTGCTGGGTTTACCGTATCGTTTGCACCGATAACTAATACCACTTCAGTAGAAGATAAGTCATCGTTGATTTCGTCCATTTCTAGTACGATATCATAAGGCACTTTTGCCTCAGCTAATAATACGTTCATATGACCTGGTAAACGACCTGCAACAGGGTGGATTGCAAAACGTACTTCAACACCTAAATCACGTAAACGTTGCGTTAACTCTGCAACAGGGTACTGTGCTTGTGCCACTGCCATTCCGTATCCTGGTGTAATAACCACAGAACTTGCATTTTTAAGCATTTCAGCTACATCTTCTGCTGTTGTTTCACGGTGTTCACCTTGCTCTTCATCAGAAGAGGCTTGAACATCATTACCAAATCCACCTGCGATTACGCTGATGAAAGAGCGATTCATTGCTTTACACATAATGTAGGAAAGAATTGCCCCTGATGAACCTACTAATGCCCCTGTTACGATAAGTAGATCGTTATCTAACATAAAGCCTGCTGCTGCAGCTGCCCAACCAGAATAAGAATTAAGCATTGAAACAACCACTGGCATATCTGCACCACCGATTGATGCCACTAAGTGCCAACCAAATGCAAGTGCAATCGCAGTCATCAATAACACTGGGAATAAGTTTTCTGGATGATTAACAAAGGCAATCATTAATAAGAATGAAACAACAATTGCTGCTAAGTTCATTTTATGACGATGTGGTAAAGTTAAAGCTTTTGAATTTAATTTACCATTTAATTTACCAAAGGCAACTAATGAACCCGTGAATGTTACCGCACCGATAAAGATACCTAAGAATACCTCAACATTATGGATATTTTCTAACACTGGTGTTGATGCTTCGTGTAAACCATAGCTATTGTAACCAACTAATACCGCTGCTAAACCAACAAAGCTATGTAAGATTGCAACCAACTCAGGCATTTCAGTCATTTCAACTTTTAATGCTTGACGGATACCTAAAGCACCACCGATGACCATTGCAATAATAATCCAGAATACACCTTGTGACTGTGGGCCAAAGATAGTAACGAATAATGCAATTCCCATACCCACGATACCATACCAGCAACCTGCTTTGGCTGTTTCGTGTTTAGAAAGCCCAGCTAAGCTCATAATGAAAAGTAGAGCCGATATAATATAAGCAGCTTGTACAAAACCTAAAGACATATCGTTTTCTCCTTAACCTTTTCTGAACATTGCAAGCATACGTTGGGTAACTTTAAAGCCACCGAAAATATTGATACTTGCGACTAAAATTGCAATAAATGCAACGACACTAATAAATACACCACCTTGTGCGATTTGCAACAATGCCCCCACAATGATGATCCCTGAAATTGCATTGGTTACCGCCATTAATGGCGTGTGTAATGCGTGACTTACGTTCCAAACCACATAATAACCTACAACACAAGCTAACACAAAGACAGAGAAGTGTGATAAAAACTCTTGTGGTGCAACAGAAGCTAAACCCAAGAATGCAAGTGCAGCAGCTGCCATTACACCATATTTAATACGAGGATCTTTTGGTTTTTCTTCTTTTTTAGCAACAGGCTCTTTCACTTTTGGTTGTTGTTGCGCTGATACTTTGATTGGTGGCGCAGGCCATGTAATTTCACCATCACGAACAACAGTGACACCACGTTGAACAACATCTTCAAAATCAATATTGATATTGCCATCTTTTTCTTTACAAAGTAGTTTTAATAAATTAACTAAGTTTGTACCGTAAAGTTGTGAAGATTGTGTTGGTAAACGACCTGGTAAATCAGTGTAACCAATAACTTTGACTTGATTATCTGTAACAACGACTTCATCGACTTTTGAATATTCACAGTTACCACCAGTTGCTGCTGCTAAATCTACAATCACAGAACCTGGTTTCATTGAATCTACCATTTCTTTTGTGATTAAGCGAGGTGCAGGGCGACCTGGAATTAAGGCGGTTGTGATAATAATATCCACTTCTTTTGCTTGTTCAGCATAAAGTTCTAAAGATTTTCTATTAAATTCTTCAGACATTACTTTTGCATAGCCGTCAGAACTGACTTCTGTTTCTACATCAATTTCAAGGAAAGAAGCGCCCATACTTTCTACTTGCTCTTTAGTTTCAGGACGAGAGTCAAAGGCACGAACAATTGCCCCTAAGCTGCTTGCTGCACCAATAGCGGCAAGACCTGCCACACCTGCACCGATAACCAATACTTTCGCAGGAGGAACTTTACCCGCAGCAGTAATTTGACCTGTAAATAAGCTACCAAATTCGTGAGCGGCTTCAACCACTGCACGATAACCCGCAATGTTTGCCATTGAGCTTAACGCATCTAAGGCTTGAGCACGGGAAATACGAGGCACACTATCCATTGCCAGAACATTAATTTTTTTAGAAGAAAGTTTTTTCATTAGCTCTTCATTTTGAGCCGGCCAAATAAAGCTAACTAGGGTTGCTCCTTCTTTCATTAATGCAATTTCTTCGTCAGTAGGTGCGTTTACTTTAAAGATAATATCCGCATTCCATACTGTTTTTTGATCACCGACAGACGCACCTGCTTCTACAAATGCTTTGTCATCAAAACTTGCTTTAAAGCCAGCACCGTGTTCAACGATAACTTCAAAACCAAGCTTTAGGATCTGTGCAACGGTTTTAGGCGTTGCTGCTACACGATTTTCACCGCTTAACAGCTCCTTTGGTACACCAATAAGCATAAAGACTCCTTATAATAATAAAAAAATGACTAGTAATTAACCATTCTAAATGTTTTAGAAAAACAGTATAAATTTACCATTTTTTTGACTGAAAGTGTAAAATTTTGTAAAAGAAAATGATAATTAAATCAATAGGAATGAGAAATAGAGTAAGGGATAAACAGTAAGCGGTAAGATGTTTATTAAAATTTACAAATGGTACATTTACCTCATAACCGTAACACCACTTAAAATAACTCAGAAGGAGAGTGAAATCCTCGTCGTTTTCTAGGACGAAGATTAAGCTCTCTTTCCACTATATCTAATTCCTCTTGTGCAACTGATTTTAAATCAGTTCCTTTTGGAAAATACTGACGGATTAATCCATTTGTATTTTCATTTAATCCTCTTTGCCAAGGACTATTAGGATCTGCAAAGTAGGTTTTACATTCTAACTCATTTGCTATCTTTTCGTGAGAGAAAAATTCAACACCATTATCAAAAGTTATTGATTTAACTTTTTCTTTATAAGGCAATAAAGTACTAATGCAACGCTTTGCTAAACAACGGGCATTTTTACCTTCTAATTTTACAATTACTGTATAAGCCGTTTTTCTCTCAACTAAAGTTAATATTCCTGTATGATGCCCTTTTCCTTGTATTGTATCTGCTTCCCAATGCCCCAATTCTTCTTTTGTTTCTATTTCTTTAGGTCTATCATGAATAGATACTCTATTGGGTATTTTTCTAATGATTGCTCCTACCGACTTACTTCTTTTACGATATTTTTTATTGCCTCGCCGTAGATATTTATAAACCTCATCTTTACGATGAAAATGCCGTTTTATATATGCATAAATACCTCTGGGGCTAATGCCAAGCTCTTTAATTTTAGAAACTGTATAGCAAATTTGTTCAGGACTAAATCTCTTCTTTAAGTAAAAATAAATAATAGACCAAACTTGAGGTGTGATTGTTATTTTCTTTCGTTTCCTACGATGTCTTTGACGACACATTTTATTCGCACCACGAGGATTATAACCTCTAGTGCCTGTATTACGTTTTACCTCATTAAAAATAGTTGTAGCACTACAGCCAACAACTTTAGCTATTTGTCTATAACTATGTTTATGTTGCAATCCGTAAGAAATCTGGTATATTTGTTCTAAAGTCAGTTGTTTATACATAACACTTATCTCCGTCAAGAAAAGTCAACGTATATTCTAACTGACTTTTCTTTTTAGGGAAGTGTTACGGTTATTCGGTAAATCTGATATTTGTAAAATAATATTACCTTTTGTTTACTAAAATTACGTTTTAATGGGTATTCTTGACCACTTTTATTGTAAAAAGTAGGGAAGTTATATCAATACGTTATATTTCTAAGCCATCTACACGATGGTTAACTAGAAATTTAATTCATAAAACCCTTATTTGCAATATTTGAAGTGAAAAAATAGTAAAAATACCCTTTGAGTTGTTTTATAACTTATTGATAATAAAGTTAGAGAGAAATATTTATTCATTTTATTTTTTAACCTTGATTAATTATAAACGAGGAGCAAGTAATAAACCATATAGCCCTAAAATACTCCCAAACAAAAATAGTGAACAATACAGAGTATGAATTAACGATTGGTTTTTTATCAACATAGCAATGAAAGGTCGAGATTCATTACCTATTTTTATTTGAAAATTTAATAGCCGACTTATTATCAAATTGGCAACAAATATAATAAAAATATAAGCATCAAGTATGATGAAAGTCGCATATATAAGCACGACCTCTTCAATAAAAGTTGAAAACATTCCCATTTTTTTGAGAAAAAATACAATAGCAGTGACAATAAAATAAAGGATAATTGAACGAATAAATAATTTTTTATCTACTTTTTTTCGTTTAATAAAGATAAAAATAAGTATGAGTACACTTAGAATAAATACTCCAGTTTTCATACATCTCCTTTTTGTTACTATCTAAAAAGAATAAAGCCATATTCTACATTAAAATATGGCTTTATTGAAAGGTGGTTATACTTCAGACTGGAAAATAACGTTATTTGCTTTTTCAATATAACTATTAATTTGATCAAAGTTTAAATAACGATAAGTATCTTCTTTATCATTATCTAAATTTGCTACATAAGACTGATATTCCTCAGGAGTTGGTAATTTACCTAAAATAGCGGCTACAGAAGCAAGTTCTGCAGAAGAGAGGTAAACATTTGCACCTTGTCCTAATCGGTTAGGGAAGTTACGTGTTGAAGTTGAAACTACAGTTGATTTTGCTTCTACTCGAGCTTGGTTACCCATACAAAGTGAACAACCCGGCATTTCAATTCTTGCACCACTCTTACCATAAATATTGTAATAGCCTTCTTCTGTCAGTAGAGCTGCGTCCATTTTTGTTGGAGGAGCAATCCATAAACGAGTTGGGATCACATCTTCAAATTGATTAAGAAGTTTACCTGCTGCACGGAAATGTCCAATATTGGTCATACAAGAACCGATAAAGACTTCATCAATGCCCGTATTTTGAACTTCAGAAAGTAGGCGAGCATCATCAGGATCATTAGGTACGCAGAGAATAGGCTCCTTGATTTCATTTAAGTCGATATCAATCACCGCAGCGTATTCTGCATCTTCATCGGCTTCCATTAATTCTGGATTAGCAAGCCATTTTTCCATTCCTTTGATACGACGTTCAAGGGTACGAACATCCCCATAGCCTTCTGAAATCATCCACTTGAGTAACACAATGTTTGAATTTAGGTATTCAATAATAGGTTCTTTATCAAGTTTAATGGTACAAGCGGCAGCAGAGCGTTCTGCTGAGGCATCTGAAAGTTCAAAAGCTTGTTCTACTTTTAAGTGTTCTAAACCTTCAATTTCAAGAATACGTCCTGAGAAAATATTTTTCTTACCTGCTTTTTCAACGGTTAATAATCCTTGTTGAATTGCATAATAAGGAATAGCGTGAACAAGGTCACGCAGTGTGATGCCTTTTTGCATTTCTCCACTAAAACGTACTAATACAGATTCTGGCATATCTAACGGCATTACTCCTGTTGCTGCAGCAAAAGCCACTAAACCAGAGCCAGCAGGAAATGAGATACCAATAGGGAAACGAGTATGTGAATCACCGCCTGTTCCAACAGTATCAGGGAGTAACATACGGTTTAACCATGAGTGAATAACGCCATCACCTGGGCGAAGTGAAACACCGCCTCGATTCATAATAAAGTCAGGTAATGTGTGGTGTGTGTTTACATCAATAGGTTTTGGATAGGCTGCGGTATGACAAAAAGATTGCATAACCAAATCTGCAGAAAAGCCTAAGCAAGCAAGATCTTTTAATTCATCACGGGTCATTGGTCCTGTAGTATCTTGAGAGCCAACAGAAGTCATCATTGGTTCACAATATTGATTAGGGCGAATACCTTTTACACCACAGGCTTTTCCTACCATTTTTTGTGCAAGGGTAAAGCCTTTTTTACTGCTTACCACATCTTGTGGTTTTAAAAATATATCGCTTTCAGGCAATCCTAATTCCATACGTGCTTTATGAGTTAAGCCACGTCCAATAATTAATGGAATACGTCCACCAGCACGTACTTCATCTAATAAAATTTGAGTTTTTAAGGTAAATTCAGCTAAGACTTCATCACTATTGTGTTTACAAATTTTGCCTTCATAAGGATAAATATCAATGATATCACCCATCGCTAATTTGCTCACATCCACTTCAATAGGTAATGCACCTGCATCTTCAAGGGTATTGAAAAAAATAGGTGCAATCTTACCGCCTAATACTACACCGCCAGCACGTTTATTTGGAATATAAGGAATATCTTCTCCCATATGCCATAATACGGAATTGGTTGCTGATTTACGAGAAGATCCTGTTCCAACGACATCACCAACATAAGTCAGCGGAAAGCCTTTTTGTTTTAATTCTTCGATTAAGGTTAATGGACCTATTTCACCCTCTTTATCTGCGACAATTCCATTACGGCTATTTTTCAGCATTGCTTTAGCGTGCAGTGGAATATCAGGGCGAGACCACGCATCTTGAGCAGGGGAGAGATCATCGGTATTGGTTTCACCTGTTACTTTAAATACCGTTACGGTAATTTTTTCGGCTAATTTAGGACGAGATAAAAACCACTCTGCATTTGCCCAAGACTCTAAAATTTGTTGTGCAAAGGCATTGCCTTTTTTCGCTCGCTCTGATACATCGTGAAAGGCGTCAAACATTAAAAGAGTAGAGGAGAGCGCTTTTGTTGCCACAGGGGCTAATGTATCATTATCTAACGCCATTAATAATGGCTCAATATTGTATCCCCCTTGCATTGTACCTAATAGTTTTACTGCATATTGTGTAGAAATAAGGGGTGAGGAGACTTCATTATTAACGATAGCAGAAAGAAAAGAGGCTTTAACATAAGCGGCTTCATCAACCCCTGCTGGAATGCGATTTTCCAAGAGTGAAAGCAAATACTCTTCTTTGCCTTGTGGCGGTTGTTTAAGTAATTCAACTAATTGAGCGGTTTGTTCCGCATTTAAGGGTTGAGGAACGATACCTTCTGCGGCTCGTTCATCAATGTGTTGTTGATAGGTGTCTAAAAAATTTGTCATAAAAAACTCCCTTGTTTTAGGGTTAAAAATAGATAATCAATTAAAATCAAGCAGTAAGATTATTTTTGCAAAAATTCCCACAGATCTTACCGCTTGTAAAAAGCTCTTACATATTAGTCATAATATCTTGAGCAAATTCAGAGGTTGAACGTAATGTTGCCCCTTCTAGCATTTCTGCAAAATCAAAAGTAACGGTTTTATTTACAATGGTTTGTGATACCGCTTTTACGACTAAATCCGCAGCTTCAGTCCAACCCAAATGACGTAACATCATTTCACCACTTAAAATAAGTGACCCAGGATTACCTTTGTTTTGTCCTGCAATGGCAGGGGCTGTACCGTGTGTTGCTTCAAAAATCGCCGATTCAAAACCAATATTGGCTCCTGGTGAAATCCCAATCCCCCCCACTTGTGCAGCAAGTGCATCGGAAATATAGTCACCGTTTAAGTTTAAGGTAGCAATCACATCATATTGCGTTGGGTGAAGTAAAATTTCTTGTAAAAATGCATCTGCAATACAATCTTTAATAATAATTTTTTTACCTGTTTTAGGGTTGATCAAGTATTGCCATTCGCCTGTTTCGTCAATTTTTACACCACCAAACTCTTTCGCAACTTCATATCCCCACTCTTTAAATGCCCCTTCGGTAAATTTCATAATATTACCTTTGTGAACAAGGGTTAAAGAATCACGATCATTATCAATTACATATTGTAATGCGGCTTTAACAAGACGTTGTGTTCCTTGTTTAGAAACAGGTTTAATACCAATTCCACAGTCTTCTGTAAAACGAATTTTAGTCACACCCATCTCATCTTGTAAGAATTTAATGACCTTATCGGCTTCACTTGAACCCGCTACCCATTCAACACCTGCGTAAATATCTTCTGAGTTTTCACGGAAGATAACCATATTTACTTTTTCAGGGTGTTTTACAGGGCTTGGCGTACCGTCATAATAACGAATAGGACGTAAACAGTTGTATAAATCTAACCCTTGACGCATTGCGACATTTAAAGAGCGAATACCACCTCCGACAGGGGTCATCAAAGGACCTTTAATGGCAACGTGATAGTCACGGATAAGATCTAATGTTTCTTCTGGTAGCCAAGTATTTTCACCATAAACTTCATTTGCTTTACCGCCAGCATAAATCTCCATCCAAGAAATCTTACGCTCTCCACCATAAGCCTTTTGAACGGCCGCATCAATAACGGCTTGCATTGCAGGGGTAACATCAACACCAACGCCATCTCCTTCGATAAACGGAATAATCGGATTATTAGGGACTTGTAATTTTCCTTGTGGGGTGAGTTGAATTTTTTCACCTTGTGGAACATTAACTTTAGATTGCATATAGACTCCTTGAATTAAAATAGATCTACCAGTAGATATATCATTGTATATAAATTTAACATTTTTAACATTTTCTTTCTGACTTTTTTTGTCATTTTTTTGAAGCAGATCTAATTTTTGATAAAAATAACTTCTTTTTTTGTATAAATAGTGATAGGTTAGAGAGTGAATATTAACAAATAATTAACAAGTAATGAGTAGGAGAACTATGTCAACACTAACACAAAAAGCAAAATTATCGTTACCAAATGGTAAAAGTTATGAACTAGATATTTGTAAAGGAACATTAGGCTACGAAGCAGTAAATGTACAATCATTAGTTAAAAATAAACTATTTACTTTTGATCCAGGATTTATGTCTACTGCATCTTGTCGATCTGCTATTACTTATATTGATGGTGATAATGGCGTGCTTTTACACCGTGGTTATCCTATTGATCAGTTAGCAATGAATGGTGATTATTTAGAGGTTTCTTATCTATTATTGTTTGGTGAGCGACCAACTAAAGAACAATATATTGCTTTTCGTGATCAGTTAAAAAATCATCATATTATTCATGAGCAAATTGCTCGATTCTTTAATGGATTTCGTCGAGATGCTCATCCAATGGCGATTATGTGTGGCACCATCGGTGGATTAGCGGCCTTTTATCATGAATTAATGGATGTATCGGATGAAGATCACCGAATTTTAACTGCGGTACGTTTACTTGCAAAAATGCCAACGCTATCTGCGATGTGCTATAAATATTCTATTGGTCAGCCATTTATGTATCCTAAAAATAGCCTTTCTTATTCAGGTAATTTTTTACATATGATGTTTGCAACACCTTGTGAAGAATATCAAGTGAATCCTGTCTTTGAAAAAGCATTAGATCGTATTTTTGTTCTTCATGCTGATCACGAACAAAATGCCTCAACTTCAACCGTTCGAACAGCAGCTTCTTCTGGAGCCAACCCATTTGCGTGTATTGCAGCAGGTATTGCATCATTATGGGGGCCTGCTCACGGTGGTGCAAATGAAGCTTGTATTAATATGTTGGAAGAGATTGGTACAGTTGATCGTATTCCTGAATATATTGCTAGAGCAAAAGACCGTAACGACCCATTCCGCTTAATGGGCTTTGGACATCGTGTGTATAAGAGTTATGATCCTCGAGCTAAAGTAATGCGTCAAACTTGTCACGAAGTATTAAATGAACTTAATATTTCTACGCCAATTTTAGATATTGCGATGGAATTAGAGCGTATTGCCTTAGAAGATCCTTATTTTGTTGATCATAAGCTTTATCCAAATGTTGATTTTTATTCGGGTATTATCCTAAAAGCAATTGGTATTCCAACGTCAATGTTTACAGTAATTTTTGCATTAGCAAGAACCGTTGGTTGGATTGCACATTGGAAAGAAATGTATAAACAAGAAGATGGATTTAAAATTGTACGTCCTCGCCAAATTTATACGGGTGAAGTACAACGTGATTTTCCACCAATTGATAAAAGTGAATAATTATTCATAAATAAAGTAAAAAATACTCTCACATTTGGGAGTATTTTTTTATCTTAACGACTTAAAAATTAAACCAATCTCTTTTATTTTCTCTTGTCTTACTCTACAATCAGAATGAATAGGAAACAAGCAGTAACATTTGTTTAAAAATTTACAAAATTTATTAAGGAAAAAATGATGACATTAAGAATAGCAATAGTGGGAGCGGGCGGAAGAATGGGGCGTCAGCTGATTTGTGCAATTAATAATGGTGACAACGTCACTATTGGAGCAGCATTTGAACGTAAAGGTTCATCATTGGTCGGAACAGATGTCGGAGAACTAGCTGGAATTGGAGCTTTAGGTATTGCAGTTTCTGATGATCTTAAGTCTCAAGCAGATAATTTTGATTTATTAATTGATTTTACTCGCCCAGAGGGAACTTTAGAGCATATTGCATTTTGTGTTGCTAATAATAAAAAAATGGTGATCGGTACCACTGGGTTTGATGATGAGGGTAAGCAAGCCATTGAAAATGCGGCTAAAAATATTCCAATTGTATTTGCCTCAAATTATAGCGTAGGGGTGAGTTTAGTGTTTAAACTATTAGAAAAAGCAGCCAAAGTTATGGGGGATTACTGCGATATTGAAGTGATTGAAGCCCATCATCGCCATAAAGTCGATGCTCCATCAGGTACAGCTTTGTCAATGGGTGAACATATTGCCAAAGTATTAGATCGTGATTTAAAAACGCACGGTGTATTTGCTCGTGAAGGGATTACAGGGGAGCGTAAGCGTGATGAAATTGGTTTTGCGACTATCCGTGCAGGTGATGTCGTTGGGGAGCATAGTGTTTGGTTTGCCGATGAAGGGGAACGAGTAGAAATTTCTCACAAAGCCTCTAGTCGTATGACTTTTGCAAATGGTGCTGTGCGAGCAGCTAAATGGCTTACCACAAAACAAAATGGATTGTTTGATATGACAGATGTTTTGGGGTTAGATCAGTTATAAATCCTACTATAACAATAAAATCTCGTGATTGTAGCCACAATGCATACCTTGTTGTCTGTATGCATTGTCGTTAGAAATGATTAAAATAATCCATTAATGCATCAATAAGCACACGTACTCGGTTCGGCAGATATTTTTGTGTGTGCCATACGGCATAAATATCTCGACAGGGTGGTTGCCATTCAGTCAAAATACGAACTAATTCTCCACGTTGTAGCTCTTTTTTACATAGAATTTCTGGTACATAAGTTAATCCTAAACCACGTTTTGCCAAAGATACACACAAACGAATTTCATTTACTTGCAATCTTGTATTTGTATTATGAACTATATTGTGCAAGCTAATTTGTGTTTTTTCATTATTATGTTTATGGGCTAAATCAATTATAGGTGATAATGGTTGGGAGGCAATCCATTGATGATTAAGTAGATCATTAGGGCATTGTATCCGCGGATTATTTTGTAAATATTTTTCACTGGCGACAATACACATAGGCATAGTTGCTAAGTGTTTTTGTATTAGATTACTGTCTTTTTGTTTACCAACACGCAAAGCGATGTCAGCACTTTGTTCCAAGAAGTTATCATTACGATTATTAAGTGACAAGATCAAATTAATATCAGGATATTGTATTAAAAAATCAGACCAAAAATCCGCTAATACAACAGATAAATTTATCGGTGCTAATACTCGTACTGTACCTTTTGTTTGATTGTTATTTTGTTGAATATCTTGAATGTTTTGCTGTAACTTTTCAATGAGAGGCTGACATTTATCAAGATAAATCTCTCCCTCTGCGGTTAATGTTATCCCTCTTGGACTACGGTGTAATAATTTACAGCCAAGTTTATCTTCTAATTTTTGTAAGCGTCGAGTAAGCGTTGCAGCGGGGATATTTTCTTGTTTAGCTGCTTGTTGAAAACTTCCTGCTTCGGTAATAAGAACAAATAAATAAAAATCATTAAGCATTTCAAAAATGGAATTTAAGTTTTAAATTATTGCTATTCTATCATTTTTGTATGATGTTATGATAGGATAAATTAAATAATAGGATATGAAGGAGTAAAAAATGAATCTTAAATTTAAGTTATTTAATACAGCAATAATGTCTTTTTTATTATCAATGATGATGACTTTTTGGGTGACTTGGATAAATATCGGTTTTGTCGATGACTTTGTTTGGCGTTGGTTAAAAGCGTGGGGATTGGCTTTTCCTGCCGCTTTTATTTGTGTACTGATTTTAGCAACACCTGTAATGAAATTCAGCAAGAAAGTCTTTGGAATTAAGGAATAATCATTAATGAAATTTACATACAATGATTTATTAATCGGTATTTTTGTTGCGATCTTATGGGGAGTGAATTTTGTTCCTATTAAACTTGGCTTACAGTCATTAGATCCTTTCGCTTTTACTTTTTTACGTTTTTTCTTTTCTGCTTTTCCTGCGGTATTTTTTATTAAAAGACCAAGCAATGTGAGTTGGAGAACCTTGATTATTTACGGTGTTTTATTTGGTTGTGGGCTATGGTGGACAGCTTTTTATGCCATTCATAATGGTTTATCAGGCGGTATGGCATCATTATTTATGCAATTTAGTGCTTTTTTTACCATTGGCTTAAGTTACTTATTACTAAAAGAAAAAGTTAATCTTGTACAGATTATTGGTTCTCTGATTGCGTTATTCGGACTTTTTTTAATGATATTGGTTACCGACGGCAGTAGTTCTATTATCGGTATTGGTTTAATTTTATGTGCAGCTACAGTATGGTCAGTGTGTAATTTAATCGTTAAAATAAAACGCCCTAATGATATGTTAGCCTTTATGGTCTGGAGCAGTTTATTTTCAGCACCGGCTATTTTTGTGATGACTATTTTAGTCAAAGGTATTGAGCCTTTTACTAGCCTACCACAAACAATGGATGGTAAAGCGTGGTTTTCGGTATTATTTCAAGCTTATATTATTACCATTCTAAGTTATATTCTTTGGAATAATTTAATGAAAAAATACCCTGCTACATCGGTTGCCCCACTATCTTTATTGGTACCTATCGCAGGCATTAGTTCAACTTACTTCTTTTTTGATGAACAGATAGGGATATATAAAGGAACTGCAATGTTGATTATTTTGGTGGGATTAACTGTTTTTATGAACGCTCATCGAATTAATTTAAAACGTGAATATTGATCGTGTTAAGCGATATAATATCTAGAAAATAGCAAAAAGTGATTAAAATCTTACCGCTTGTTTGGTAAATCAAAATAGGAATAAATCAAATGAAAAATATAGAAAATTCAAACAGTTGGCATTCTATTTTTGGGTGGTATCACACAGGCGATTTTGTAGTAAATGATTTGCATATATTGAAAACAGGAAGCCTCAATCAACAAAGAGAAGCTTTTGAGAAAATCAAATTGGAAATCGAACATCAAGGGGGAGTCAGCTATTTAGCCCCCTTTTTAGTTAAAGAATTAATAGCAATAATCACACAATCTAACATACTGATAAAAAATGAAATAGAGCAGTTTTTAAATGAGTTAAATAAAATTATCATTGAAAATATAGCATTTTTTGAGAATCATTTAATAGATAAAAATAAGAACGGCTATGATTTTTTAGATTTACTCAATGTTTGTCATAAATATTCAGATGATGAAGGTGAAGATAGCCTTTGGGAAACAGAGGATATGGAAGGTTTGCTAATGGCAAATGTTATTACTAAAAATTTAATTGATACTTATCAACGTAATCATTCAATATTTGGAAAAAATAAATGAAGCTACCAACCTTTAGGTTGGACAATGGGATAAAAAACAACATTTTTATTTCGATTTATTCCCACAAATACACTTAAAAATCAGAGGTACAACATCAAATGAAAATACACTTTAGACTAAAAACTATCGAGGAAATAAAAATAGAACTCTCTTATTTAGGTTATCAAGTCAGTTGGTTAGATTTAACTGATGGAGATTTATATTTAGAAATTGGAGGACAACGAGTTTATATTTATTCTAAAGAGGGGATGGAATATTATGAGACAAATGATAAATATATTAATTATCAAATAGACTCATTTATAAGAGAGTTATGCTGTGTTTTTTCAGGAATAAGTAGAGGAGTGTCAAAAAATTTATATGAGTTATTTAACGATGTAACAAGTATCAGGACGTTAAATGATGATGCTTACAGGTGGTTGGAATTGTATGAGGATGATTCGGAAACAGTAATAGATACTGAGGTTGAAAATGAATATGGCATAATATCTGATTATATTTATGATCACAGGTTGGTGGCTTATCCTATTTATTTAGTACCTCGATTACATTTTTTTAGATATAACAATAAGCTTAAAATCATTGTCGATTGCGAAGAAAAAACAGAAACAGGGATTGCTTTATGGGAAGCTAAAAGTGGTGTTTATGAGATAAATTATGCTGATTTTGTCAAAGAAGTTAAGCATTTTTATAACGAGTTTATTGATCAAATGGAGCAGCAAATTTTAAATGCAATAAATACCGACTGGGGACATCTAAGCATTGCTAAAAATTTAGCGAGTATTTATCCCCAGATAAAGAAGAAGCTTTTAAAAGAGTTGGAAATTCTTGAACAAAACGAAAAAGAAAATAGTGAAGAAATTGAGAGAATATATCAGCGGATACAAAGAGAGTTAGTAGAAAAGAGTAATGTGAAGTAAATAAAATATGAAAGAGACTTAATTGTAAAAATACTAATAGAAATACGAGATTGTAATGTGCTTGTTTATAGATATAAATAAGCATATAACTAAAAGGAATCAAAAAATGACAATTCAAAAACTGCTTACTCAATTAGCAATAAATCCAGAAGACACTGATTTAATGAATCGAATAGCAATTAAATCTCTTGAAAATGCCGCATTCGATGATTGTAATAAGTTTCTTCAATTGGCTTATGATACAAAGAAAACAGTAAAGACATCACATAATTTGGCTTGGTATTTATTTTTTGAATTAGGCGAGGAGGACAAGGCAATTAAAATTCAAAGAGAAATTATTAAACAAAATCCTAAATCGTATTTACCTTATTATTTATTTGCAACAATGTTAATAGATATAGGAAATTATAATGATGCTTTACCATATTTAAAAATAGCAGGAAAAAAGTCAGATCGTAAAGATATCCTCCACAATATTGGTTGTTGTTATTTCTATTTGGGTAATTTTGAAAAATCAGAACAATATTTTGGAAAAATAAATAAAGAATTTGATCATCAGTGTAGAAGTGCGTTTAATCAAGCCATTACGAATTTTAAATTGGGAAACCTTGATATTACTAGAAAAATAGCAGATAGATTATCTACAAAGGTAGAAACTCATTCATTTGACACTATTGGTGGCTATGAGATAGCTCTTTTGTATTTCTTATTGGACGATTTTGAGAAAGCCTCTCAGTTATTAATTAAAGAAGGAATAAGTGGCATAGATCTACCCGATTGGAGTGAGCTATCTTATTCATTGTTTATTAGTAATCATAAACAATGGGTTGAAGAGCATAAGAAAATGATTACAGATCGAAAAAATTGGATTGAAGAAATTAAAACAGATCCAGATGAGTGGGACTTTGATTCCGAGCAAGAAAAGCAGGAAAGACTAAATGAGCTGAATGATGAAATTAACACTATTGATAATATTATTATTCAAGGAGTCGCTAAACCAACGCCTGATTTAGATAAAAAAATATGGATAGAACCTGCAGGTTGTTTGCTTTTTGATTGTGAAATACACAAGAATATAGCAAATGATGAAGAGTAAGCGGTATGATTTTAAAGAAAATTTACAAAATGTTGTGTAAGATAATAAGTGTAATCCCGTTAAATAACATATCATCAAATAAAGGTTCACAAAAATGAACATTCAAATAACTCAACATATCAATAAGGAATACTATTTAGAATATTACGCTGAATGGTTGAAATACAAAAGTAAATTTAAAAAATATGAACAGCTAATTGGCATAACGGCAATTACAGTTGGTGGTTTTATTTATATTTTTAATAAGGAATATTATTATCTCAGTATTGGGTTGTTGATCTTTGGAATTATTAGAATTTATGACTATTATTCTTCAAAACAAAAATGGCTAAAAGAAAGGTTAGAAAGTAAAGCTCTCAATAATACAATTCAAATTATATTTAGTGATGAAGGTATTGAAACTTTTAGTGAATTTGGGAATGCTAAAATGAATTGGGATTTTATCTCAGATTTTATTATGACTGAAAAAGGGTTGATTTTAATACCTGAAAATGGAATCAGTATTTATCTACAAAAAAGTTGTTTTGAAAATAAAGAAGATCTGGATTTGATTGTTCAGAGAATAAATAACGACAACCTGTAATTTCTTTCTAAAAAAATAGATGCTTGAAAATAAATAATTTTTATATATACTTTAAAAAAATACAGAAAAATTTAAAGTTCACTTTAAATTTTTGGGGTGAAAGGTGTTATTTTAAAAAGGATGTTTTATGATAAGGTATATACAAAATAAACAAGTAAGAAATATCAATGCGATTAATACCAATTTTGTTAGACAACAATACTTGGAAAAACTAACCTCAAAAAATAGACTTGTAGGATTGGTTGGACAACGAGGCGTTGGGAAAACGACTCTCTTACTTCAATACTTAAAGCTACACTTTAAACCCTATGAATATTTATATTTTAGTGCTGATGATATTTATATCATTAACAGTAGTATTTATGATATAGCAGATGAGTTTGTGCGATTGGGTGGCAAGATCATCGTTATTGATGAAATTCATAAGTATCAAAATTGGGCGAATGAAATTAAAAGTATTTACGATTCATTTCCTGATTTGATTATAAGATTTAGTGGCAGCTCTATGCTCAATATCTTAAATGAAAAATTTGATTTAAGCCGAAGATGTGTCATCAGTTATGTAAAACCCTTAAGCTTTAGAGAATATTTAAGCTTAGCTTGTAACATAGAGTTAGATATTTTAAATATTGATGATATTCTAACAAACCATAATGAAATAAGTTCAAACCTTGCTCTAGCATATCCTAAACTTTATAAGAATTTTTTACGATACTTACAAATAGGGCATTATCCATTCTTTATAGAAGATGAAGATGAGTATAAAAATAAACTTTTTAATGCGTGTGAAAAAATCATAAATGAAGATATTCCATCTTTAAATAAAATTGATTATGTCCACCTTAGTATATTCAAAAAGTTTATTGCAAAACTTATTTATTCAAAAGTACCTTTTAAGGTAAATATTTCTGCTCTGTGTAAGGAGTTTGGGATATCAAATCCAACAATGATCACTTATATGGATATTCTGCAAAGTACTAAACTTATTAATCCTGTAAAAAAATACTCAAAAAATATATCCAAAAAACCTGATAAGCTCTTGTTTTCTAATACAAATTTACTTTATGCCTTTGCAGATGAGTTTGGTGTCGAAGTTAATATAGGAACATTAAGAGAAACTTTTTTTGCGAGTTGTTTTGAAAAAATATATTACAGTGATATTGGTGACTTTAAAGTTGATGATAATATATACGAAATTGGTGGAAAAAATAAATCCTTTAAGCAAATAAAGGATATACAAAATGCTTATTTGGTTATTGATACGGATTATAGTATGGAAAAAAATAAAATTCCTCTATGGTTATTTGGGTTATTGTATTAAAAATGACAATATCTTAAATAATATTTAATATACAGGAGTAAGTACAATGCACATAAAAATATTCACCCTAATATCTAAAATTCTCACCATTTTGGTTATCCCTCTGGTTTTATGGATTGTAATTACGCCTTTTGTAGCCTGTAAAAACAGTGCATTAAAGCAATTTTTAGGGATAAAAGATGTTATGTGTCATAAAGGTGAATATGTGGGAAGTTCAGCCCCTTTTGACGAGTATGGATTTTATCTTTTAATCCTATTAATTTTGATTTTAATCATACGCTTTTTTCTTCATTCTAAAACCAATAAAACTGAAAGTAGAGCAGTAAAAATTAGCCTTGTGACCTTTATTATAGGGGCTATCTATATAATTGGTTTTATTCCAAATAACTTATCTTGTATTGATTTAGAAAAAAGCGACACAATTTTTACGGCCATTTGTTTATATTTACCGATACAATTTATCGTTGTGTTATTACTGCAATGGATTTTTAAACCTAAATTTAGCTATTATGTTCTGACTCTCTTTTTAGGGGTATATTGGATTTTTATACACAAATATGAATTTACTTATCGAGTTGCTTGTTGGTCAACTTTCTCAGAAGAAGCAATTTGGGAAGTTGTGTTTTTTAGTGCGAGTGTGCCACTACTTATATGTTTAATTGCATTTAGTTTTCTTTATAAAAGATTAAATAAAGAAAGGAATAAATAGAATGGATATTTTAACTCATACTTTGTCAGGTATTGCCGTTGGTACTGTGGTGTCAAGCTTTTCCCCTAAAGGATTTAAGCACAAAACAGGGATTGTATTACTTTCAGGATTGGCGGGAGCGTTGCCTGATTTTGATGTAATCAGTTTATGGTCACAATTTGACTCTACAATAGGTGCGTTTTTTAATCTTCCGGTTAGCGGTAAGGTGATTTATTCTGCAAAATATTGGTATTCACACCACGCTTTTATGCATAGTGCGATGGCGGCTTTATTGTTTGCTATGATAGTGGGGTTACTAAATACACTTTTTAGTTCGTTGAATAAAAGTAAATTCTTAATGGTCAGTTTTTTCTGTGCGTTTTTAATGCACTTATTTGAAGATATGCCAACCCCCGCTTCTACTTGGGGTGGGGTAAACTTCTTTTTCCCGTCAAATAATTATATTGGTGGCACAGGTGATATTTGGTGGTGGAATAATTATGATATTTTCCTGATTGTGTTGAGTATTGTGCTCCTTAATCTGCTTTTTACTTTTATCCGAAACTTTATTCGTTTTGATCTTAGAAAAGTCACTACCAGTATTTTTATCATTGGTTTTGCTTGTGTGATTTTTCAGGTTAAAACTCGTGATGTTAGTTTTGCTTATTCAGGTTATTCCAAAAACTATGCTCAGTTTGAACAAAAATCGAAACAAATTCAAAAAGAGCTATTAGGGGAGCGACTATTTAACCTAATGGAAAGGTTTGATAATCAGTTGAAGATCTATTTTTAGTTAGCTATTTCAAATTTATAAAAAAGTACGGTTGCTGAGCCTGTCGAAGCATAAGTGCTTTTTCGGCATAGTAGACAAAATAGTTGGTAATTTTGAGGAGCTATGCCCATAGTAGACAAATGAGTTGGTTTTTATTATTTTATAAATAATTACCAACTCCTTTTATTTAGAAAATCTTTTATAAACATAATCTTATGGTATTTGGTTAAACCATTATGATTAGATAGTTTTCGTTTAAGTTCTCCAAATAAACTTTCAAGCCTATTTGTTGTTTTTTCTATATTTAATTCAGGATATTTTTCAAAAGTAAATAAATAATCCATATTATATTTTAAGCTCCTGTAAGCACTTCTTATATTACGATGTTTAAAAGGATATTTACCCTTTTCATTTATTTTATCGGAGCGTTCATTTAAATATTCTTTATGTTTTAAATACCAATAATGTAAATTAATATAGAACTCGTTTTTAGAGCTATTTTTTAATGTTTTAACTAATATTTTTAGCTCTTTTCCCGCTTCAGATTTAGGGTTCCTTGTTAATTTCCTTATTACATTTGCTATTTGATGAAATTGGCAAAGTTGTGCAGGCGTATTTAAAAAATCTCTTAATAATCCTCGTCTTCCATCACAAGTAATAGATTGAATAATATAGCCTTTTTCTCTTAATTTATTCATTGCTAATAGATAATAAAGATTTTTTTCTGTTGTCACAATTTGATGATAAATTACCTTCTTTGATAAAGTGTCCATAAAAACGAGAACACCAAAATTTCGACCAAAGAAAGTGGTATCCATCATTAAGTTCAATTTATTATTTTGTGGGATATTTAATGGCGTTTTAGGGGCTTTTAAAACATATCTTTGAATAGTTCTAACAGAGCAATTATATTTAATTGCTAGTTGCTTATAGGTTTGTTTACCTTCTGTGTAATCTAGCCAAATTTGGCTTGAATTTAAGGATTTTTTGAAGGTAAAAGTTTTATTACAAATAGAGCATTTATAACGTTGAACATTATTTTGGGTACCATATTTGTGAATATTCGTTTTATGACAAAAAGGACAAGTTTTTTATTCATTTTCAAAAAAGTGGGCTAAAGCACAGTAATATAAAGCTTTAACCCATTTTTTACCAACTATTTTGTCTACTATGCCTTTTTTTCAATATTTCTATGGTTCTCAAAAGAAACTTACAATTATAGCGGTAGAGGTTTTTCTAAGCCATCTACACGATGGTTCACTAGAGATTTTATTCATAAAATCCTTATTTTGCAATATCTGAAGTGAAAAAATAGCAAAAATACCTTTTTTTTAGCAGGTTTTGTAACTTGTTGATAATAAAGTGATTTTAAAATAGCTAAAAATAAAGGGTATTTTGATAAATCAGAAATACAAGCGGTATGATGTTATCAAAAATTTGCAAATATTACTTTAAGTTGCTATTACCTTAAAAAACTAGGAATATTTTTTTCATATTCTTCAATTTTATCGTTATGCTGTAACGTTAATCCAATGCTATCCAACCCATTAAGTAAACAGTGACGGTGGAAAGAGTCAATTTCAAAATGGTAGAGTAGTGTTCCCGCTGTAACGGTTTGATTTTCTAGATCAACGGTAATTTGAGCATTTTCATTTTTAGCCACATAATTAAATAAATTATCGACTTCTTGATGGGTTAATTTAACAGGGAGTAGTTGATTATTTAGACTGTTGCCATAAAAAATATCGGCAAAGCTTGGGGCGATAATTGCTCTGATACCGTAATCATCTAATGCCCAAGGGGCGTGTTCTCTTGATGATCCACAGCCAAAATTTTCCCTTGCAAGTAAGATGGAAGCTCCTTGATAACGAGGGAAGTTGAGTACAAAATCAGGGTTAGGGATTAATCCCTCTTCATCTAAAAAACGCCATTCGTGGAATAAGTTTTTACCAAATCCTGAACGAGTAACCCTTTGTAAAAATTGTTTTGGAATAATAGCATCAGTATCCACATTTGAAATATCAAGTGGTACCGCTAAACCTGTATACTGTGTAAATTTTCTCGTCATTTTTCTTTTCCTATTAGTTTGTAGCCTGCTTATTATAATAATTCGATTTGGCGAATATCGACAAATTTACCATAAACTGCCGCCGCAGCTGCCATTGCAGGGCTAACAAGATGCGTGCGACCACCTCGTCCTTGTCGTCCTTCAAAGTTTCGATTACTGGTTGAGGCACAGCGTTCTCCTGCTTCTAAGCGGTCATTATTCATTGCTAAACACATTGAACAACCCGGTTCACGCCATTCAAATCCTGCCTCTAAAAAGATTTTATCCAATCCTTCTTGTTGAGCTTGGGCTTTGACTAATCCTGACCCCGGAACGACCAATGCTGTGACGTTATTTGCTACTTTACGTCCTTTTGCAACGGAGGCTGCCGCACGTAAATCTTCAATTCGAGCATTGGTGCAAGAGCCGATAAAGACTTTATCAATATTGATTTCCGTCATTTTTTTACTATGGTCTAAATCCATATAAGATAAGGCTTTTTTTACAGATTGTTGTTCTACGCTATCACTAACATCAGCAGGATTTGGAATAGTTTCTTCAATTCCAATTACTTGCCCTGGATTGGTTCCCCAGGTTACTTGTGGCTGAATATCACAGGCTTGTAGTGTCACTACTTTATCAAATACAGCTTCTTTATCACTGCGTAACGTTTTCCAATATTCAACCGCTTCGTCCCACTCTTTGCCTCTTGGAGCAGAAGGGCGACCTTTTAAGTAATTAAAGGTTGTTTCATCAGGTGCAATTAAGCCTGATTTTGCCCCTAATTCAATTGCCATATTACATACGGTCATTCGCCCTTCCATTGAAAGGCTTTCAATAGCTTCACCGCAAAATTCGACTACATAGCCAGTGCCCCCGGCCATTGTTAATTTGCCGATAATGGCAAGTACAATATCTTTCGCAGTAATACCTTTATTTACCTGACCGATCACCTCAATTTTCATTGTTTTGGCACGAGCTTGTTTAATAGTTTGTGTGGCTAAAACGTGTTCAACTTCTGAAGTCCCAATTCCAAAGGCTAATGCACCAAATGCACCGTGTGTTGCGGTATGAGAATCGCCACAGACAATGGTCATTCCAGGAAGAGTAAGTCCTTGTTCTGGTCCCATGACGTGTACAATCCCTTGATTAAGGTGATTAATATCATAGAGTTTCACTCCAAATTCTTGGCTATTTTTTTCAAGCTCAATCATTTGCAGATAACCCATTTCGCCACTGCCCATTAAATCTCGGCTATCCGTAGGCACATTATGATCCATCGTCGCTACCGTTTTAGAGGGCTGACGAACTTCACGCCCCATTGAGCGTAAGCCATCAAACGCCTGTGGGCTGGTGACTTCGTGAACCAAATGGCGATTAATATAAATTAACGGTGTTTCACCCTCTACTTCACGCACCACGTGAGCATCAAAAAGTTTTTCATAAAGTGTTTTATATTGTGTGTTTGTCATATTTTTCCTTTATTGTTTTTTAATTGTATTTTGTAAATTTTTATAAAAATCTAACCGCTATTTTATCAATATGATGGTAATTATTGTACACATGGACAAGGCATGCCTTGTCCCTACGTCTTCAAGTTATCAGCAATATTTTCCCATTCTTCAATTTGCGCTTTCCATTTTTCTTTACTCTCTGATTGTTCACTAAAATATTTAAACTCATTGATAATTTCTATGAAATCATCTAAATCTGTAAGCAAATAGGGCAATTCGTGGGTCAAGTAATCAATATCTTTTAACATTCTTTTTAAAATTAAATCTAATACTTCTTGATCAGCTTTAAGCTCAAATGATTTTTTTAAGAAATAATCTGTTTCAAAATATCTACATTTTATTTCTTCATACTGATTTGTTTCTTTTGAAAACTGAACAGCATCTCGTAATTTGTCATCAATTTCTTCTAAAAAATAGTAAGTTATTCTTTGGTCTGAATAAAAAAACTGTTCCATTTGTGCAATCCACTTTATATATAACGGATCATTTTCTTTATATTTTTTTATAAAGATAGGAACAAGCACCTTTTGAAAAAGTGGGTGCTGAATTCTAACTTCAGCACTTGCAATCTCAATGCTATTAGTAGATACAAAAGTATTATTTTTTAACACAATAGAACAAATTTGATGAACAAAATTTTCAATCACTTTTTCATCATTTTGTAAAAGAGTAGTGATAAAACCATTTAATAACTCACTTGCTTTTTTTCTGTTGCCTGTGATCCTAGTATTATTATAGTCTGACCACTTTTGATTTAAGTTTTTATCATCTAATTTCATTTATATGCCTATTTGCAAATTTTTATAAAAATCTAATCGCTTGTTTTTACTTACCCGTATATTGTTTCAAAACGTTTAAATATTTTGTTTCATCATTATGGTAGGTTAAAAGTGCTTTATATTTAATAAATTTTTGTCTGCTTATATATTTTAAAACATAAGGAATATAATTTTCCTTATCTAATAAATGCTCGGTAAAGGCTAGGCAAACAGCTGTACTAAAATCATCACCATTAGGATTATTTTCACAGGTTTCATAATAATGCACCTCTTGAAAAATTCTTTTTATTAAATCTTCATTCTTTGTACTGACAGCAATATCAAATAAACAATGTAACTCAATCCATAACATCATAGGGTTATCAATTTCCCCATTATCATATTCAAATACTTCAGGTATATTTTTCTTTGTATGTACTATCCATTCTTTCATATTTTTTCCTTTAATTTTAATGGGTTATATATGCAATGGTGTATATTGTTTGTGTGGACAAGGCATGCCTTGTCCACACAGTTTGTGAATATCCGACAGCTTTATGTTTATTGCAAATTTTTATAAAAATCATACCGCTTATTTAATATTTTTTGCAATCAAATTCCCCATTTCACTTGTTGAGATAGCGGTAGTATTATCCGCTAAATCTGCAGTGCGGTGACCTTGTTTTAAAATATATTGCACCGCATTTTCAATCGCAGTTGCAGCATTATTAAGATTAAAACTATAACGTAACATCAATGCTGCGGATAAAATTTGTGCGATAGGGTTGGCGATATTTTTTCCTGCAATATCAGGGGCAGAGCCGCCTGCAGGCTCATATAATCCAAAGCCTTTTTCATTTAAACTTGCAGAAGGGAGCATTCCCATTGAGCCTGTAATCATTGCACATTCGTCAGAAATAATATCCCCAAAGATATTAGAGCAGAGAAGTACATCAAAAAAGTCAGGTTGTTTGATTAGTTGCATTGTGGCATTATCAATATAGATATGATCTAAAGTGACTTCAGGATATTCTTTTGATAATTCAGTTACAACGTCACGCCATAATATAGAACTTGTCAAAACATTTGCTTTATCAACAGACGTTAAATGTTTTTTCCTTTTCATTGCCGTTTCAAATCCGATACGAGCAATACGTTCAATTTCGTGACGATAATAGACTTCCGTATCAAAGGCTTTTTCTTGTTGCCCTGTGCCTTCTCGTCCTTTTGGTTGTCCGAAATAAATTCCGCCCGTTAATTCTCGTACCGTAACAATATCAAAACCACGTTGTGCAATATCGGCACGTAAAGGGCAAAACTTTTCTAGTCCTTTATATAAAGTAGCAGGGCGTAAGTTACAAAACAGTTCAAAATGTTTACGTAAGGGGAGTAATGCGCCCCTTTCAGGTTGTTTTTCAGGGGGTAAGTTTTCCCATTTTGGACCACCGACGGAGCCAAATAAAATTGCATCACTTTCTTTACAACCTGCTAAGGTTTCATCAGGTAATGGGGTATTGTGCTTATCAATGGCTATTCCACCCACATCAAAATATTGATAATTTAGTTTGAAATTAAATTTATTTTGAACGGTATCTAATACTTTAATCGCTTCTTGCATCACTTCAGGGCCAATGCCATCACCGCTTAGTACTGCTACATTATATGTTTTCATTTTTAAATCCTTATCTAGTTATTTTTTGATGTAATATTTGCTACTTTTTGACTACGGTAAATAGCATTAATCGCGTGAATTAATGATCTTGCGGACGCTTCAACAATATCAGTGGCTAAACCGACACCGTGAAATTTACGGTTATTATATTCTGCAATAATATCAACTTGCCCTAAGGCTTCTGCGCCTTCACCTTTAGCCGTTAGATTATAGCTCTTAATGGTTAAATTTAACCCTGTAATTTTTAAAATAGTGTTGAATACGGCATTCACAGGACCATCACCACCATTAGATACATCACTGTATTTTTTACCGTCTAATTCTACTTGAACAAAGGCAGAAGCAGGAAGTTGGCTCATTGTTTGAGAAGTGATGACATCTAAATGTAAGCGATTTTCTTCCCCTTGTTGCATATCAATAAAGGCAAGTGCTTCTAGGTCATAATCAAAAACTTGTCCTTTTTTATCTGCTAATTTTAAGAATGCGGTATAAAGTTTATCTAAATCATATTCGTTTTCGGTATAGCCCATTAAATCCATATGATTTTTAACTGCTGATCGACCTGAGCGAGCTGTTAAGTTTAATTTTTCTTTTTTCAATCCAATGGTTTGTGGCGACATAATTTCATAGGTATTTTTATTTTTAACCATACCATCTTGATGAATACCTGATGAGTGTGCAAAGGCATTTTTACCTACAATCGCTTTATTTGGTTGAATAGGCATATTACAAAGTTGACTTACTAATTGACTCACACGATGAATTTCTTGTGTTTTTATCCGAGTATCTGCTTTAAATAATTCTTGTCTTGTTTTAATGGCCATAACGACTTCTTCTAAAGCGGTATTACCAGCACGTTCCCCAATACCATTAATGGTACATTCAATTTGTCTTGCCCCATTTTGCACTGCCGTTAAAGAGTTGGCTGTCCCCATTCCTAAATCATTATGGCAGTGCACTGAAATAATGGCTTTATCGACATTTGGCACACGATTCATCACATTTTGAATGATTTCACCATATTCCATAGGTAAACAATAACCGACAGTATCAGGAATATTAATGGTGGTTGCCCCTGCATTAATTGCCGTTTCAACAATACGACAAATATTATCGATCCCTGTTCTACCTGCATCTTCACAAGAAAATTCCACATCATCGGTATATTTTCTTGCTCTTTTCACTGCATTTACCGCCATTTCAAGTACATCATCAAAAGAGCGACGTAATTTTGTTTCAACGTGTAGGGCAGAAGTGGCAATAAAAGTATGGATACGAAATGCTTCTGCAACACTTAATGCTTCAGCTGCAACATCAATATCTTTATTTATTGCTCTTGATAAACTACAAACACGGCTATTTTTTATATGTTTAGCGATAGTTTGTACCGATTCAAAATCCCCTTGTGATGAAACAGGAAATCCCACTTCCATTACATCAACACCTAAACGTTCTAAAGCAAATGCAATTTGTAATTTTTCTTTTACGGTTAAACTTGCTTTTAACGCCTGTTCTCCATCTCGCAATGTGGTGTCAAAAATAATGATGTTGTCTGTTTGCATATTGTTATCCTTATATTATTTTATTTATAAAAGTAAGCCATAAAAAAGCTATAAAAAAACCCGCATTCTAGTGCGGGTTTATTGAACTTTTGATTTGATAATTATTTTAGTGTTTTTTATCTACAGCCCAACCGCACATATAAAATGTGATAATAAGTAATAGACTGAGTAAAAACATAAAATGAAACATAAAATAAAAAATCCTTTGAATTAAAAACAACCTTAATATTGCGTATTTGTAACCAGCTGTCAACTATTTTTTTACAAAATGATTGCATTTTAGCAGGGAATAGTGCAAATAATGTTTTTTAAGTGAGTCTATAGCGGTCAGAACCTGTCTAAAATTTACAAAAAATGAAGCATATTTTACCGTTTAGTTTATTGTAGAATGGGTGTATATATCTACTATTTGATTTTTGTACTTTCTTAACGTTTTAATTTCTAAGCCATCTACACGATGGTTAACTAGAGATTTTATTTATAAAACCCTTATTTTGCAATATCTGGGATGAAAAAATAATAAAAATACCCTTTTTTTTAGTATTTTTATAACTTATTGATAATAAAGTTATTTTAAAATAGATAAAAAAAGGGTAAAATTTTAAAGGAATTATAATGATAGACATATAAGCCTTACCTTAAAAATAAAGTAAGGCTTTTTAATATTAAATCATAGTTAAAAATAGCTTTAAAATATGAGTGTCAGTAGTTAATTCAGGGTGAAAAGAGCAGGCAAGTAAGTTACCTTGTTTGGCTAAAACAGGTTGTCCATTTACTTTTGCAAGCACTTCTACTTCTGAACTATCAACACTGGCAATATAAGGGGCTCGAATAAACACTGCAGGGACAGGCTCACTCATTCCTTTAATATCAAGCTCTGTTTGAAAGCTATCAACTTGACGACCAAATGCGTTACGTTGTACCGTTATGTCCATCAAATTAAGGTGTGAAGGTTCTCCTCCCACAATGTTTTTAGCCAATAAAATCATTCCTGCACAAGTCCCAAATATTGGTCGCGTTTTAGCAAAATTTTGCAAAGCCTCGATAAATCCATAGTGACGCATTAATTTACCTATTGCAGTACTTTCACCACCTGGCAAAATAATGGCATCGAGATCATCAAGTTGTTCAGTACGTTTTATTGCAACACCAACTGCACCAAGCGATTCAACTTGAGCAATGTGTTCAGCTACTGCACCTTGTAATGCCAATACACCAATCTTTAATTGCGTATTATTTGTCATTGTATCCTCTTAGGTATTACCAACCACGCTCTTGCATTCTGTCTTCAAGGCTTAATTTTGAAATTTCAATTCCTTTCATTGCTTCACCTAAATCTTCTGATAAGCGAGCAATTAAATCAAAGTCTTGGTAATGAGTTGTTGCTTGAACAATTGCTTTCGCAAATTTTTCAGGGTTTTCAGATTTGAAAATACCTGAACCCACAAACACACCGTCTGCACCTAATTCCATCATTAAAGCAGCATCAGCAGGGGTTGCAACACCACCAGCCGCAAAGTTTACTACAGGTAATTTACCTAATTCTTTGATTTGTAATAATAATTCAAAAGGTGCACCTAATAGTTTTGCTTCTGTCATTAATTCATCAGTCGTCATTGCAACAACTTTACGCACTTGTGCATTTACTTTACGCATATGACGAACCGCTTCAACGATATTACCAGTACCAGGTTCACCTTTAGTACGTAACATTGCGGCACCTTCACCAATACGGCGTAACGCTTCACCTAAATCACGGCAACCACAGACGAATGGAACGGTAAATTCACTTTTTAATAAGTGGAACTCTTCGTCTGCTGGAGTTAAAACTTCACTTTCATCGATGTAATCTACGCCCATAGACTCTAATACACGAGCTTCTGTAATATGACCAATACGAGCTTTTGCCATTACAGGGATAGAAACAGCTGACATCACCTCTTTTACGATTTTTGGATTAGCCATACGTGCTACACCACCAGCTTTACGAATATCGGATGGCACACGCTCTAACGCCATAACCGCTACAGCACCTGCTTGTTCTGCGATGCGAGCTTGTTCAGCATTAACAACGTCCATAATTACGCCGCCTTTTTGCATTTGCGCCATACCACGTTTTACTAAGTCTGTACCTACGATACTTTGTGTCATTTTTTTTCTCCTTTGTGAGTTTAGAATAAAAATTGTCTGATTGAAAAATCAACTGTATTTTTAAACCAAATTGAACTTGTTAAAAGTGTCAGATTTGAATATAATTATAGGGTCAGATTGTGTTTTGAGGATAAAATTTATGCAACTTATCGCTTATACTATAAATAAATCAATTTCTGAACCCCTTTATATTCAATTAATTGAACAAATCAAACAGGCTATTCACGAACAACGTTTACAAAAAGGAGATAAATTACCCTCAAAGCGCCGTTTGTCACAACATTTACAGATTAGCCAAAATACCATTGAAACCGCCTATTCACAGCTGATGGCAGAAGGGTATATTGAAAGTGTGCCAAAAGTGGGTTTCTTTGTAAATGTACAGGCGGGAGATACGTTACTTGGCAAGCGGTCAGATCCAAATAAAAATTTGCAAAAAATGGATAACATCATACCGCTTAGAGGCAAAAAATACCGCTTTGATTTTAATATAAATCGCATTGATAGTCGTCATTTTCCCTTTGAAAAATGGAAAAAACTGAATAAACAGATTTTAAATAAAAGCCATTGTGATTTATTGCATTTAAGCGATCCTCAAGGGGACAAAATATTAAGAGAGCAATTGGCAAGCTACTTAAACGCTGCTCGTGGTGTACGTTGTGATGCTGAGCAAATTATTGTAACCTCAGGGGTTGAACAACTATTACAAATTTTAATGCTTTTGTTTGAAAAAAAACATCAACAAACCTTAATTTATGGTATCGAGGCTTTTGGTTATCGAGTAGTAGAAAATATTTTTAAACTGTATAAAAAGCGCTGGGTAAAGCTTCCTTTAGATCCTCAAAGCAAGCGGTTAGATGTAAACAATTTTTTGCAAAAAAAGATTGATATTGCTTACCTTACCCCTTCACATCAATATCCTTTTGGTGGTGTACTCGATATTGAACAGCGTCAACAGCTTTTAGAATGGGTCAAAGCAGAGTCAAGTCGTTATTTGATAGAAGATGACTACGATGGTGAATTTCGTTATCAAGGTAAGCCTATTCCTTCCTTACAAAGCTTAGATCAAGCAGATAAAGTGATCTATTTTGGTTCATTGTCTAAATTATTAATGCCCGCTATTCGTATCAGTTTTATGGTGTTGCCAAAATCTTTATTAAGTGATTATCAACCAATCAAACAGAGTTTTAACTGTTCTGTTTCACGTTTGGATCAGCAAATGGTATCACTCTTTATGCAACAAGGTTTTTTTGAACAACATATTAACCGAATACGAAAGCGTTACCGCAACAAAATGGAAAAACTTTGTCGTATTTTAGACTCATATCGCCACAAGATCCGTTATTATGGTGAAAGTTCAGGTTTTTATTTATTAATCGAATTAATAAAAGATACTCGATCATCAAAAGAATTGATAGAACTAGCTGAGCAGAATAAAATTAAAATTTACCCCATTGAATGGCAAAATCGACGATTATTTGTAATCGGTTTTGGGGATTTAACGGAAGAGGAGTTAGAAAAAGGAATGGTAATGTTATTAAATAGTTGGGAAATGTAAAAATAATTTATGATCGACTCCTGAATTTGCTAAAAGATTAGGAAAGTCCCGAGCAAAGAGCAGAGGACTATATTTACATTTTCTTTATTAATCATATTAATAGAAAGAAATATCACATTCATCTAAATCATAACTTTCATCCGTTAGCAAGACTAACTTATTATCTTGAATTTGTGCTAAATCTACATTTAATATTTCTGCCCCTTGAATAATTTGTTGTCTCCAACCCTCTAAATCACCTTTATAGGATAGACCTTCAAAAACTCTGCCATTTATTGTTGTGATTTTACAGTTTTGCGTAATAACCCCACCTGATTTACATAATGGTGGGTCAACAGCATCGGTTAATTTATCAAATAATTTTTTTTGAAATTTTCCCTCATTGTCTTCCACGTACCAAAACTCCCTGAAATCACATTTAATTTTACCAGGAATTTCATTCACATAAGTAAGAGGATCAAATCCCAAAATTTCTTCAAGCGTTTTTGTCATCATTTATTTCCTTTTTGTAAAGTTCAGGGTTTTGTTTTAATTACTTTTTTTATATAACATACTGATTTTTTGATGAAATTTGTAGAGGCGTAGCATGCTACGCCTCCACGCAAAATATTTAAGTTAAACCAAGATTAAATGTATTACTGGCATATTGCCTTTGCTAATATATCTTTTATTAACAGCTTTTATACTACGAAAAAAGGTATCAACAATTACTTCATTATGAAGCGGGAAATTCTTTATTTCTAGTTCTAATACTTCATCTATTCCTATTGTTACTTCTAACATACCATCTTGTGGATAACGTAAACTAGTTAGGCAATCAATTAGAGCATTGCCATTGTTTCCATAAAAGTCAGGAAAACCAAAACTATCTTTTAGTTGATTGTGCATTTCATCTAATGAATTTATATTTGTAAAATCTATGGTTAGTTGCATAAATATTTATTCTCTATCTATTATTTTTGTGAATAAATGTGTGCTTCATAAAAATAACAGAGGTTAATAAAGTTAGTAAAATTGATTGTCAGAATTATATTCTCTAAGCGGGTTGAAATTCAATCTTTTCAGATGGAAAGTCTTCGGGAAAGGCATCATAGCCAACTTCTTTACTCAGTAACAAATATAAAAAATCGACAAAATTATAGGGCGTATGTTGTGCTTCTGGAGAACGGCATTCTATGATAGAAACTGTCCAATCATTGATATTTTCAGCTGTTTTCCAAAGCAAGTAATCACCATTATCTGTTTGTCCAAAAGGATATAACCCATTCTTTTCAGGATATACATTAAAATTACAATAATCGGGTTGCTCAGTTTTGATAGACTGTAAATCATTGAGTATCAAATCTCGTTGAGTGAAGTCATTTTTAGAAGCATAATTAAAAATACTTAAGAAAAAATCAATTTGCCCAGAGCCATAAATAGAAATAAATTCAATATAATCGTTGGGTAAGTTTATATTTATATCCATCTTTATATTTTCAACAGGATTATTGAGAATAGGTAAGATTTTGATTAATTTATTCATAATTTATTTTCTTTTTAATATGCTTTAACAAGCCATAAATAGTTTTGATTATCTAAATTTGTAAAAAATTAAAAGTAGTAGGATCAACGTCTTTTTTATTCTTTAGTTTTATCTTTAATTTGTGATTGAGCATTTAAGGATGTAACAATTTTCTTTCCTGTTTTAGCTTCAATTTGTTTGCGAGTATTACCCGCAATTGTTCCACCTTGTTTGGCAATTGCTTTATTTTCATTGAAGTTATTCGGTTGTTTTTCCTTGCTAATTTCTGTTGTTGTCGCTTCAGCAAGCATATTAAGTACTAATTCCATATTAGTCATATTATCTCGTAAATTTTCTTTTTTAAGCCCTTTCAAATTTTTATAGCTTTTAACAGTATTTCCACTCCAAGCTTTGGTAATTTCATCGGTAAGAATAGCGTATTCAGTGCCTTTTTGTACACCTCTGTTTTCCCATTCATCGGTTAACTCTTTACGAATTTCAATACTTTTTAAACGCTGATTGATCCAACTTCTGCTATAACCTTTTTTAAGGTAGGTTTCCATTAAACGATCAATACCAATTTCAGGATCTTCGAGTTCTTCAATACGCTCATAACCCACTTTTGCTAACCATTGTTTAAAAGGTTCAGCTTTAGGAGAAGGGATAGATTGAATAAGTCGTAGTAATTGCTCGGTATTTGCTACGTCTGTAAGACGCATTTTTTTATCAGTAGAAAGCATTTTCAACTGTACGATATTTTCGTACACTTCACTTCCTTCCTTTTTGAGTTTAATTTTTAAATCACTCCAATATCTTCTAGGATTATCAGAACCAGTCAAAACTTCAATAACATCAATAATAGAAAAATACCATTTTTCTTCATCATTATTCCAATGGGTACGAACTTGTTTTTGTTCAAACAGTTTGATTTCTTTCATTTTATTCTCTTTTTTGAATTTGAAATAAGTGGTTATTTTTATAATAAAAATTTTGCAAAATATAATACGTAGCAATACTGTTTTTAATTACAGATGTATAAAAACACATTGTAACATGATTTTTATTTTTTACTGATATTTACTTTAATTTTGCGATCGAGATCACAGATTGGTTTTATGCAAAGGGAGTTGAATGAATATGGCAAATAGTGTTTACAATAAATAGATAGGAAACTCAAAAAGCCGTTGATTATCGCAGTCTAAGATGATGAAAATTGCTGAACTGGAATAATTTATTTCCTTTATCTCTTCCATGTTACACTTGAATATCTTCTACTTCGATAAGAGAATATCCTTTTTCTAACATTATTTTTCTTATTAAATTTTATACACTGGCAGAAATCAAAATTCTTTCTTTACTTAAAACCGCATTAATTCGCTTTAACTCTGATGCTTCAACAAGCCATAAATAGTTTTGATTATCCAAATTTGTGATTTTTCCATTTTTGTTATTGGATAAAATCCACGCTTTTAATGTGAGTTGAGAAAGAGGGAAATTCAGATGATTGTCGTTTAATATATTTATAGGATACACCATTCTCAATTGATTGAAATATAACGGCGTTTCATCAGTGCGAGAGGGGAGTTGATCGCACCATTCATAAGGCAGTTCGTTGTTATATAGGGTTTCAACACCTAGTCCTAAAGTGTAGCTAAAAGCCTCAAACATACTGCCATATAATTGGTAACCAATACCATATACAATATGGGTTTTAGCGGAAATAGTGGTTAAAAAATGAATTATCTTTTCACTTTCTAGGGTTGAAATATTATCAAGAAACTGAATTTCGATATAATTCATCTCTTCCCCAACTACGGATTGTTTGTCAAAAAACGCAAATCCCACATCCCATAATCTATCGGTTGAAGAATATAATAGTCTAAAATTATCAATCAGATTATTATCTATTTGATATTGCAACTCTTCTAAACTGGCTTCTATTTCAGACACTGTTTCCCCTTGGCTATCTGAAGAATGAGATTGCATATAAGAAATATGATTTGGAACGATATTGAATAGATTAAAAAAATGATGAGCAAACTGATAAATGGTTTTTATCGGAAGCGTATTTAAGTCATATAATGTAATGCCATTAATTTTTTGTTTCATCATTTTTCCTTTTTAGGCTAATTTTAAAAGAAAGTTATCTAAATTATCGCCTTCTAACTCAAAGCAGCCAAAGTCCATATCATAATAATAGATTAATCCGTAATTTTCTACACCATATCCGATACAAAAAACTTGATTCCCCCCCATTGCAACAAGAAAGGGTAACAGGTTGTCTATTTCCATATAAGGCGCAAAATTAGTTAATACTGCTTCATATTCATCATCAGGAATTACTTCTGAAATTACAATTTTATCTTCTGGAATTTCTGTGTTTAAGTTTTTATAACAAGAAGTTAGCAATACTTTATTTTCAAGTAATACAGTATTATTTATTTTATCTTTTAGTAAGAGGGTAATTTTTTGGTAGTTGTCCATTGTGAACTCTTTTTTCATTTTTAGTTTTGATATTACACTATATTATCATCGTATCCCTATAAAACAAGCGGGTACATTAATTCAAAAATTTGCAAATTAAATCTCCAGTGTAAATTGATTGATAAATCAATAGTTAAAAGTGTCTGGCTTTCTTGATTGAAAACGAATGAAACACAAAAAGGCATTGATTATCCCAGTCTAAGATGATAAAAATAGACTATCTTTTATAACAAAACATTTATAGAAAATAAAGAGAGCAAATATGACACAAGTTTATAATTTTAGTGCAGGTCCTGCAATGATCCCTCAAGCGGTTTTACAACAAGCACAGCAAGAGTTGATGAATTGGAATAATTTAGGGGGTTCGGTAATGGAAGTGAGCCATCGAGGGAAACCTTTTATTGAGTTGGCAGAGCAGTCTGATAAAGATTTAAGAGCCTTATATGGTATTCCTGATAATTACTCAATTCTTTTTTTACAAGGTGGTGCAAAAGGGCAGTTCTCGGCTATTCCGATGAATTTAACCAAGAAAGGTAAGGCGTTATATTTGACCAGTGGTCACTGGTCGAAAATGGCAGCAATAGAAGGGCGTAAATATACGCAAGTCACAGAGGTTGATATTTTAGACTCACAAAGTGAAAAAACAGCGGTAACAGAGTTAGATTTTGAAAATGTGGCAGAGCAGTATGACTATGTGCATTATTGCCCGAATGAAACTATCAGTGGTGTAGAAATTTTTGATGTACCAAAAGTAGGGAATGGCGTGTTAGTGGCAGATATGTCTTCTACTATTCTTTCTCGTCAAATTGATATTTCTAAATTTGGGGTGATTTATGCAGGGGCTCAAAAGAATTTGGGGCCATCTGGGATTACCATTGTGATTATTCGCAATGACTTAATTAGCACTGCAATGCCTAACACTCCACAAGTTTGGGATTATGCGGTTCAACAAAAAGCGGATTCAATGATTAATACACCACCGACTTTTGCGTGGTATCTCTGTTCATTAGTGTTTAAACATTTATTAGCCTTAGGTGGTGTAGCAGAAGTCGAAAAACAGAATATTGCTAAGGCTCAAAAGCTTTATGATTTTATTGATCAAAGCAAACTATTTTCAAATGTTGTTTCTCCTCAAAACCGCTCTAGAATGAACGTGACATTTGTCACGGGCAATCCTGAGTTAGACACAAAATTTGTGGCTGAAGCGTTGGAAAATAACTTACAAGCATTGAAAGGACATAAAGTACTGGGTGGAATGCGAGCCTCTATCTATAACGCAATGCCAATAGAAGGGATTGATGCGTTGATTGGCTTTATGAAAGAGTTTGAAGAGCGTTATGGTTAAAAATAGTATAGGTTAATTACTAGGATAGCCAAAACAAAATCAATATAGAAAAATACTGTTAGTATGTTATAAGTAATTTGAGGTGATTATGAAACGGGTTGAATATTTAAAATATGGAAATGCAGAAGAACTACAAGTAATGGATATTCCAAAACCGAAAATCAATGGAAAGAATAAATTACTTGTGAAAGTTCTCTATTCTTCATTAAATGCAATTGATTGGAAAAATCGAAAGGGGAAATTTCGTATCGTATCTGGACTAATAAAACCTAGAACAAAACAAGGATTTGATGTTGTTGGAATTGTTGTTGATAAATCTGAAAATGTAACGGAATTTAAAGTAAATGACAAAATTGTTGGACAATTAGCAAATAATGTTGGTGGAGCACTCAGTGAATATGTCATATTGACGACAAAGCAGGTGGTAAAAGCACCATTACAAGTGCCAGACGAACAATTGGGTGGATTATCAATGGCTGGGACAACAGCGTGGCAAGCATTTTTTGAAAATGCAAAGCTGAAAAAAGGTGATAAAGTCTTGATTAATGGTGGTAGTAGTGGAGTGGGACATATCGCAATACAAATTGCAAAAGCCTATGGAGCTGAGGTAACAACGGTATCAAGTGAAAAAAATATTGAATTATGCAAAAAGCTGGGGGCTGAAAAGGGAATTGACTATTCAAAAAAAGATTTTACTAAACTTAACGAGCAATTTGACATAGTATTCGATGTTATTTTCAATTCGTCTTTAAAAAAAGTGAAAGGAATTTTGAAACCCAATGGAATTTATATTGGAACAATACCAACGCCACGACTGCTCTTTGATATGATTTTTACAAAACAAGCAAAATTTGTTGCAGTCAGACCCAATAAAAAGGCATTAACCGACTTATTACGACTGATGGAAAAAGGATTGTTGTCTGTTAATATAGACAAAATTTATGAACTTGAAGATATTGTAGAAGCACATAAATATATGGAAAAATCAAAAACTAAGGGAAAAGTAATAATTAGAATAAGTAAATAAACAAAGCTGGAAATAATGTGTATAATTCATAGCAGGACTTGTGGTAAATTGAGCATTACAGCTCATATTTAGTGCCGCCAATCTACGAGACTATAAAAATAACTGTGTATCTGCTTTAATATACAAAAAACATAGCGGTAACATCAACCTAAAAATTTGCAAATTAGTCACACAGTGCTGTAAATAAATTGAGCATTTGATTTTATAACAATATTTAAAATCTGTGCGTTGTGGGTGGATATACGCAAACTGCGTTTGCTAATCACACCCCTACAAAATAACCATTACAAATCAATAAATTATTCAATCCTAACCTAAACGCCCATAAAAAGTCATTCTTGCTGATTCGGATAATGCGACATCTGGTGCATTATTATAAGCAAGTACCGATAGCATTCGAGTTTTATCGCCAACAGTAGGTATAACCCTATGTATTGAATTACGTCCACGAAATAGCACTAATGTGCCTGCTTCTGGTGAGATTGATTTTGCTGGAATTTTGCCATCCACAATTTTTTCTGCTAATTCAAAGCCCATTTCACCAGCATCTGCATCACGGACATCACGCACATACTCAAATTCGCCACCGCCTTTGGGTTTAGCAATTAGCAGGGTAATGGCTGGCAAAGGAGGAGTTATCAAAGTGCCAACCTAATCCTTGTCCATCACTGGCATAGTGTATATTAACGGAAGAGAGCGGATCGACATAAGGATATAACTGTTTTTCTCCTAGCACATAACATAAAAATGACTTAAATAACTCATTGTTATATAAAACTTTAAGCGGAGAGTTGTCTGAAATAAGATCATCTGTTATACAGCCTTTTTCTGTGCTAATAAGACGATTACGGATATGATCTTCAGAAAAATTATCATCACTAGGTACAAGATAAATATTATGTTTACTGGTAGTGTAAAATGCTAAATGTTGCTTTTCCTTTCCCTCTTGAGCAATCTCTTCGAGAGCCGTATTATTGATAAAATCAGGTAATACCACGATCCCGTTATCATCAAGGCTTTTTTTACACTCTTGTAAAAAAGCCTCATCATTTAAGGTATATTTTTTATTAACAATAGCTTGCAACCTTTTCATCATTATCACTCCTTTCACTTTACCTAGATGACCAAATTGGTATAACTTTCGAGCATAACGTAATCTTAACTAAATCACAACAAAATAAAATACCATAAAGATTAACAATTTGGTAAGATGAAAGCAGTTAAATTTACAACAATAATAGTTTAAAGATAAACCAGTAGAGTATTAAATGAATAAAATTTATAAAAATATCTCAATAGTTTTAACAATATTGACAGCAGTCTATATGATGTCGATGATCTTTTTAGGGATTTCATTAATTGGCTTTTGGACGGATATCATCTGTTTAATGCTTCTTGTTTATTTCACCTTTAAAGAACGCTACAAAATTGAAACAGGTGTTGTTAAAGGCATTGTCTGTTTTATTAACACCTTGTATTCGCTGATTATTTTAGTTTATTTTATCGGTGCGATAATGAGTACTTTTTATAGAAATGATAGTTTTTATTTTATAAAAGTAGATGACAGACTATTTAATGCCTACGTTTATCGTCCATTTGCTCTTCCTCCAAGCAGTGATGCATTGATTATTAGTGAAACCTCTCTTTTCTATCCTTTTTTGGAAAGAAGAAAATGGTATAACAGAAAATTTATTAATTTTGAAGTCATAGAAACAGATGGAACGGGAACAAAAGAGGAAAAATTAGATAATTTAAAACGATATATTCAATATAAGATTAAGAATGAAAATACAGATTAATTCTACAAAAGAGTAATAAAATGAAAAAACTACTCATATTATCCACCACATTATTGTTATCAGGCTGTCAATTACTATTCAATGGCAGTGAGGTACGCGACATTCCGACAAAACAATTTTCGTATCATAGCATTGCAGTGGATAAGGAAGACCCACGCTATTTTAGGCTTACTTTTTGGTCAGATCGTGATTTACGCCAGCCTTTGTATAAGGATATTCGTAATATGCAGTGTTATGTAAAAGACAAGCCTAAAATCACAAAGCGAGATTGGACACATTCCCAAGAGGCAATGTACGCCTTGACGGATAAAAATTCTGTAAAACCCTATAATAATGGATTTCTTTATACTACAAGTTTTACTTATAACGAGGAGTTTATAATTCAGAGCAAAGAAGAAGAGGAGAAATTTATAGATGCTTGTGGTTGTTCTACCTATGAAGATCACTCATTACACGCCCAACATATACAAGAAAAAATTATCAAGCAATTACAACCTGCTGATAAGCAATTAACCTGTTCATTTATGCACGTGCCATTTTTCTCAATGTTTATTTATATTTCATCGCCAATGATTATCCCCAAAGATGATTTATTGCGAGTATTTGAGGAACAAAAACAATTGCACAGAGTAACGGAGTAATAATGATAAAAAAATTTAAATTTAGCATAATTGGTTTAATGGTAGTTGCTTTTACTTTTTTGGCAATTTTTTATTTTCCTGAGGGAATTTTAAATATCAAACTTATTCCTGTTGAAATAAAAAATCAATTCTTCATCAAGTATTATACGGTTTTATATGGATATTATGTTTTGCTACTTGCTCTTATGAGCGTTTTATTTGGAATTTTATTTTTAGTTTTGATGTTTTTTAGAAATATTTGCAAGTGGCTTTTGGTCGTTTTTCTTATCTTACATATAGCTTTATTTTCACTCCAACTAACAAGTCCTTATCTGAGCAAAGAGTATTTAGATGGCAAGGTGTTTCGTTATACTGATGTTTTGGGAGAAAATCCTTCTCCAGATATGAAAAACTTTTCTATAAAACGAGTTTTTTATGTTAGATTTAGTAAAGGATTTGCTTACTTTTATGAACAATCAAGCGAAGAATATTTTGCTAAAAAATCCCATAAAAAGAATTTAAAATTTAAAGCAAAATACACTGTTGAAATCAAAGATAATGAGCAGTTTATTCATTTTGGCAATAAAGTATTAAAAGTAGCAAACCCAGAAAAGCTTTATTATCCAAATATAAAACCTAGTTTATTATTTTCTTCGTATGAGTTAATTAGTGAAAATAAAGAGTAAACCTAAAAGAGAGTAGGACAATGATTAAAAAACTAATAACATTTATCCTAATATGCTGTTCATTTTCAGCATTTGTTCAAAATGAAGATAAACTATTTTATTTTACTCAAAATAACCAAGAAAATATTGGTGTAAAAGATCAAAATGGCAATATTATTATTCCAGCAGAGCTTGTTAATTATAGACATAGTGAGGATGGGGACATTGTTGAAGATACCTTATTATCCTTTGTAGGCTGCCCTAAAAATATTAAACAAGAACCACATACTTTTGGTTGTGTGTTTAATCGTAAAGGAGAGTATTTATACCAAACATTTTGGTACGATAATGGAGCAGATTATCGAGTTGAGGGCTATCAACGTATTGTTAAAAATGGCAAAATTGGTTTTGCAAATAGAGAAGGGAAAATTGTTATTCAACCTCAGTTTGATTTTTCCTCACCCTTTAATTATGGTTATGCCAGTGTTTGTGATGGCTGTTATTGGAAAAAAGCAGGAGAAGATCATAAAACAGTCGTGGGCGGGAAATGGGGCTTTATTAATAAAAAAGGGGAAAAGGTTGCTCCCTTATCTAAACCAATTCAAGAGAAAGATGTAAAAATTCACGAAAATTATTACCCTTATCCTTTTAATTATTCAGAAAAAGAGCAGAAAATACTTAACGTCTTTCAACAAAAAATGAAACTATTGGCTGATATTTACTACGTTAATGTGTCTTCATTAGCGAAACCAAAGATTTTACATTTTGAAATTGTTGAACGACCGAGTAAACATTTTCCTTTTTATCTTGTGTATAGTTACGATAACCGCAAAATCCCTACTGATGGTGAGTTTTTAGTTTCACAAGATGGTAAATCATTTTTTGCTGTTGCATACAGCGGTAAGAAAATACCTTTTACAGAATGGTTACAAAACCAAATTCAAGCAGCAAGAGAATATCAACAAAAGCATAGCGATAACCCAAATAAATTTATTGAATGATTTAAGCGGGTAGATGAAGAGGAAAATTTGCAAATTTTTTAAAGTAGGTATATTAAAAAGATGATTAATAAAGGAACACTAAAATGATAAAAAAGCTGATTACATTTATTCTAATTGTTTTCTCATTTTCAGTATTTGCACAAAATGAAGAAATGCTATTTTATTTTACAAAAAATGCAGGGGAAGATATTGGCGTAAAAGATAACAATGGCAAGATTATCATTCCTGCAAAATTTTGGAATTATAGCGGCATTGAAGACGGTAGCGTGGTTGAGGATAATTTATTATCTTTTTTAGGTTGCCCTAAAAATATTAAACCAGAGAAGCAGACTTTTGGCTGTGTTTTTGACCGCAAGGGTAAGTACTTATACCAAACATTTTTATACGATAACGGGCCTGATTTCCGTGAAGAAGGCTATCAACGCACTGTCAGAAATAACAAAGTTGGCTACGCCAATAGAGAAGGAGAGATTGTCATTCAACCGCAATTTGATTTTGCTTCATCATTTAATTATGGCTATGCCAGAGTGTGTAATGGTTGTTATTGGGAAAACATAGATGATAAAAAGCACAAAAGAATTGTCGGTGGAAACTGGTGGACTATTAATAAACAAGGCGAAAAAGTTGCTCCTTTATCCAAACAAACGCAAGCGAAAGATGTAAAAATCAATGATAAATATTATCCGTATCCGTTTAGTTATTCCGAAAAAGAGCAGAAAATCCTAGCGTTCTTTCAGCAAAAAATGAAAATCTTGGCAGATATTCACTACGTCAATGTCTATCCTCTGGCTAACCCCAAAGTGCTATACTTTGAAATTGTTGAACGTCCGAGTGAGCATTTTCCTTTTTATTTTGTGCATAGCTACGATAAGCGAAAAATACTCGCTGATAAGTTTTTAGTCTCACAAGACGGAAAATCATTTTTTCATCTCTACTATGAGGGTGGCGAGAAAACGCCTTTTGCAGAGTGGTTACAAGGAAAAATTCAATGGGCAAGAGAGTATCAGCAGAAAAATAGTGATAATCCAAATAAATTTATTGAATAAGAGAGTAGATGATAAAAAATATAAAATGGCAGAAGTAGTCTATTTTTACGGGCATTTTGAAAATAAAAACACAGGATATGGTTATTTTTGTCATTCTTATTGACTAAAATTTATCGTTGTGCTACTTTTCGTCAATAATGAGAATTTAAAGGGATTACATCACGATGATTAATAGAGACGTATATTTACAAAAGATAAGAAAAATCAAAGATCAGCATATTATCAAGGTTATTACTGGCATTCGTCGAAGTGGTAAATCTACCCTTCTAGAAATATTTAAGAATGAGCTTCTTGAAGCATCTGTACCGAGTGAAAATATTATTTTTATAAATTTTGAAGAACGAGAAAATATTAGCTATTCTTCGTGGACAGTATTGTACGATGAAATCATTTCCAAAATGGATAATACGGCAATGTATTATATTTTCCTTGATGAAGTACAGTTAATTGATGATTTTGAAAAACTCGTTAATAGTTTATTTACCAAAAAAAATGTTGATTTATATGTGACAGGCTCAAATGCTTATTTACTCTCTAGTGAGTTGGCAACACTGTTAACAGGAAGATATATCGCTATCAATATTCAACCGTATTCGTTCAAAGAGTATATGCTCTCACATACTGATGAAGCAAATAAAGACCGTCTTTTTCATCAATATCTCAATGACAGCTGTTTTCCAGAAGCCGTTAATCTCTCAAAAGTCAGTGAAGAATTAGTTAATGATTATTTACAGTCTATTTATGATACGGTTATTATTAAGGATATTGCTCAACGTCATAAATTAAGAAATATAAACAATCTTCACCGTATTGTGAGTTTTTTATTTGATTCCATCGGGTCATATATTTCTGCCACCAATATTGCTACACAGCTCAATAAAAATTCTCAAAAAAGCATTTCTCATAATACTATTTTGAAATATTTAGACTTTTTAACACAATCGTATATTTTGTACAAAGTGCCACGCTATGATTTAAAGGGTAAAGAATTACTGAGTACCCACGAAAAATATTATGTAGTGGATTTAGGGCTGAGAAATATCACAACGACCAACCACCAACACACCGATTTAGGTCATAAGCTAGAAAATGTCATTTATTTTGAACTGTTGCGACGTGGAGGAAAAGTATATGTGGGTAAGCATAAAAATAACGAGATTGATTTTGTCGTGCAGAAACCAAATAATCAACGAGAGTATTATCAAGTAGCCTACACTGTTAATAGTGAAAAAACATTTAACCGAGAAATGTCGGTATTTAATACGCTCAAAGACCATTATCCAAAATACCTTTTAACACTTGATTATGGAAATGAAACGATTAACGGGGTGAAAAAATTAAATGTTGTGGATTGGCTACTGGCTGATTAGACTAAATAGAAACACTCTTCTGTTTTTTACAAAAAAATACAGCTATTGGAAATTTATATATTAGATGGGATTAAAATGAAGAAATACTTTGCAATTATTATGTTAATGGCATAAATATATCGACAGATACGGAGGGGAGTTTTCAATATATCCAATGCCACTTGAAATACGCAAAAATGTAATAGAATATTGTTATTTTGAAGCTGGTACTGCACGATTTATGCATAGTGTTAAATTTGATAATTTGAAAAATAATCAAATGATAAGCGGACTTAAATTATTTAAAGAAGAATATAACAAACTAATAGAGATATACTCTAATGAAAATAAATGAATTTAATAAACGAGTTAAATTAAATAATGGAATTGATAGGTTTATAAATGGTTGGAAAATAATTGATGTCCATTTGATACCTGAAAAATTTGAGGTTTATCATGAAATTGATTTTTATTGTTGCTATAACGAAAAAGTCTATTTATTAAGAATTAGGAAAAGAAATCAAAAAAAATTAAGTATTGTAGATGACAAAAATTTAGAACATCCGATATATTTAATTGCCGAATATAATTTTGAAAAATTTGATAATCAAATTTTAGCTGAAATATTGGTAGAATTTGAAAAAGAGATTGATAATAAAAGCTACCACTAGCACAGTGTATAAATAATAACAACTCAGCCACTTAAATCAGAGTTCGTACATTTTCTCGCTGATAATTTTGTGGATTTTTTAAGATTATTGTCTATTGGATATGATGAAATTGGATTTGCTGATATGACCAAAACTGTTGAGGATTGGAATTTATAAATTGGCAATGATAAAGAAGCAGGCATTAATACTAAATTTATTGATTGGGTTGAGAAAGAATTCAAGGTAAAAGTACCTAAAACTGGAAATGAAATCGCTGATTTTGATAATACGGAATTTGACGATTGGATTGAAAAACAGATAGAAAAATATTCATAATCAATCGGCTAAGTGTATAAGAAATAAAGAGAATTAGTTTTAATGAGCAGAGTAATCAAAAGAAAAATCAAAGTATTAGATAATGTTTATATTTGGACGTTAAAAAGACATTCTATTTATATTAAAAATGTATATATAAAAGTATTTAAGGAGAATTACCCAAATAGTATTTTATATATTGATCCTTACAGTTGGCATTTTGAAATTAGACCTAAAACAATTATGAATGCTATTATTTATGGTTTAGACAATGGTTGGCAACCTGAAATAAATAATTGTAGTTTATTTATCGGAATAAATGAGAATGGTTTTGTGAAATTAAAAGAGAATTCTTTTTATTTTGATGAAGGAAATCGAATTAATGAGGAATAAACTTAATTTAAAAAAGAAAAGTGTCATTAAAGCGGTATGATTTTAGATAAAATTTACAAAATTCCATAAAATATTTTAACGGTAAGTAAATATAAAGAAACAAAAGGACAATCAATATGAAAAGTAAGCTTATCACTCAATTAGAAAATGTATTACCAAAGGATATGCAAATACCTGAAGAATTAAGATTACTTTATAAATGGATTGAGGAAAATAATTTTTATATTGATGATGAAAATGGTAAAAGAGTTGGTTTACTTTATTCTCCCCAAAGTGAACCTAAAGGGACTATTATTCAATTTACTTGTGATGAAAAAGATACTTGGTATTGGTTTGATGACAATCAAGATCTGGAATTTAAAGAGCGATTTTGTTGTTTTGCTACCAGTACAGATGGTTCGATGTGTGGTTTATGGAAATCAGATACTGATGAAATCAAGATAGTTCATATAGGCTCAGGTTCAGGCTCTACATTACTTTGTGTTTTGGCAAATAATATGCTGGATTTTATGAGGTTTTTAGCAATTGGATATACAGAGATCTGTTGGGAAGAGAAATTCAGCTTTTCACCTTATGAAGAAGATCCAAATTTAGAAAGAAATACATATTTTGAGAATTGGGTCACAAAGACGTTTAATATTGAAATACCACAAATAGCAACGGAAATCATTAAATATCCATCAACGATGGAGGATGATTACTCAAAGGATGAGTTTTTTAATTGGTGCAAGAGTAAATTTAGATTTTTAGAATAAAATTATGTATTGCAGGAATACTCCGTTAATAAGAGGTACGATAAAAATGAAAAAATACACACTCCCCATTATCTTATATATTGCATTAGGCTTAGTACTGTCTAATCTCTTTGGTTTTTCTTATCAATCTATCGGTGATGAATGGTTGCCGACCTATTGGGCTAATCCTATTGTTTACAAAAAACAGGGTGTGACATCTCTTGAAAATTATTATAGTGTTTACGGTGTAATCGTAAATGTACTTATCTGGAGTGTGATTTTATTTTTTATTGATAAAGTAGTTAAACAAGTTAAATATCCCTCAATATTTTATAAAATAGGGGTTATCTTCCTGTTAGTTCTTGCTTCTGTTTTTATTTTAGTAAATGGTTGTTTTGTGGGCGATGGTTTTAGTACAGAGCAAAATTATTGGCATTGGAATATTGATCAAGAAGCTAAAGATTGGGGTGGGGAGTATGGTGTATTTTTTAGATGATTTTTAAATATCTTTATGAGAGAGTATTTAAAAAACAAATAGCGGTATGATGTTAATAAAAATTTGCAAAAATAAAAGGATAAATATGACAAAAAATAGCGTATTAATAATAGTGTTCTTTAGTCTATTTATGAGCAATATATATGCTTCTCATTATAAATTAAGCAAAAATGAAAAGCGTGATGGCTACGATTTTTTTGAATTTCAGCATTATCCAGATAAGGGAAAGAGTTTTAAAGATGTTTTTGATTCTTCTAAAGCAACTCAAAAAGCAGTTTATTTACGAATGCTTGGTGAGTTTTCCCCGAAAACAAATAAAGAATTATTTTCTTATTATGAAAAGCATATTCCTCAAGCGGTAATGAAAAAAGCGTTAAAATCTTCTGGTAATATGCATAATCCTGCAATACAACCTTTAAATAATATGTTTGATAAAGCCTTTAAAACCACCTCTTTTTTTAAAGAAATCATCTCGATAATGGAAAAGCATTGTTATAAATTAAAAAAAATTGAGCGAGAAAAATTTAATATCAATACAAAAACTTTACGGATTTTGCAACCAGATATTTGGCTTTACTTTGATAAGCTAAGTAAATGTAATCAAAAATAAATGGAAATAAAAATGACTCAATTTGATCTAATTCAAGAAATTAAAACAGCTTTTAAAGGAGTAACCTTAGAAGATGGAATTGGTCTTTGTGAGGGTAATGGTATTGATGATTATGCCTCTAAAGAGCAATTGTTAGAATTAAGAAAACAAGATGAAAAAGAAAATTGGGAAAATGTACCTTTTGACGATATTTGTGGTAAATATGAGAGTGCGTTTGTCTATTTAGATGCAAAAGGTATGCGATTTTATTTACCTCAATATTTGATCGCGGATATTTTGTGGGAAGAGTTGCAAGATAAGGGCATTAATATGTCCTTTGAACCCAATTGGTTATTAGAGCGTGTAGAAGACGGACAATTCGAACTCCTTAATTACGCTCAAATACAGGCTATTATTCATTATTTAGAATACAATATACAACTTGAAATTGAAGAAAATAAAAAATATGGGGTTGCGGACGAGTATAATCAAACACTTTATACAAATTCACCAGTATTACAAAAATGGAAACAGTTATTAAGCGATAAAAGAGAGAAAAAATGAAAGTCGTCGTATTAACAGGTGCTGGAATTTCAGCGGAATCAGGTATTCAAACCTTTAGAGCCAGTGATGGGTTGTGGGAAAATCATCGTATAGATGATGTGGCAACCCCTGAGGGATTTTGGCGTGATCCTGAATTGGTGCAACAGTTTTATAATCAGCGTCGTGAGAAATTATTTGATCCTCAAATTCAACCTAATGCAGCCCATTTTGCACTGGCTAAATTGGAGCAGAGATTAGGTAAAGACTTTTTATTGGTGACTCAAAATGTGGATAATTTACACGAACGAGCTGGCTCAAAAAACTTAATTCATATGCACGGTGAGTTGTTAAAAGTGCGCTGTGTTAAATCGGGAAAAGTATACCACTGGGAAAAGGCGATTACTTCTGACGATAAGTGCAGTTGTTGTAATACGCCACAAGTTTTACGCCCTCATATTGTGTGGTTTGGTGAAATGCCGTTAGAAATGGAGCGAATTTATAAAAGGTTGCAAGAGTGTGATTATTTTATTGCGATAGGGACGTCGGGTAATGTTTATCCTGCGGCAGGTTTTGTACAAGAAGCAAATTATGCAAGAGCAAATACGGTGGAGTTAAATTTAGAACCAAGTAAAACCCATTCTGTTTTTAAACAAGGTTATTATGGATTAGCGAGCCAAATTGTACCTGAGTTTGTTGATAAATTATTATTAAAAGCAATTTAAGCGGTGACATTGTCACTAAAATTTGCAAAAATGGAGTAAACAACGAGTTAGTATATAAAAATATTAAAATAACTCGTCATTATAATAAGTAAAAACAGGGAGTGATGGAATGGTTGATAACACACAGCAAGGATTCCTCTCTAAAGGTCTTTCTGCCATTATAGGTATATCGCCTTTAGCTATCTCTGCCGTCCCTTGGGGGGTTTTGTGCGGTACTTTATCGATACAGGCAGGGTTAACCAGTATGCAAGCGCAAATAATGTCATTAGTGGTTTTTTCAGGTACAATTCAACTATCTGGTATTGCCATTTTTGCAACAGGTGGAAGTTGGCTGGGTTTAGTGAATAATACCGTAATGATTGGCGCACGTTACTCTCTCTATGCTGCTACTTATCAAAGAGAGCTGTCTAAATTATCCTTTATAAAACGAGCTGCTTTTGCATTTCTATTAATTGATGAACTGTTTGTTATTGCTCAAAATCGTCAATTTAAAACAGGTTATTTTGATTATTGGTATGTGGTGATTGGCGGTTTTTTCTTTTATATTTTATGGAATATAGCAACCTTTACAGGCATCTATTTTGCACAGGTTGTGCAAGATATTGATAAACTTGGTTTGGATTTTACTATTGTGGCGACTTTTGTGGCAATGATGGTGCCGATGATTAGAAGTAAAGCGATTTTAATTGCGGCCTTAACCAGCGGTATTTGTATCTTAACACTCAGTTATTTTGCTGTTGAACAAGGTTTAGTGATTTCTACCTTAATTGGAATGATCGTGGGTTATACGTTAGATAGAAGGGGAGTGCAATGATTTCATCATCTTATTTTACTGTTGCAATTTTATTAATGGCAATCATTACATTCTCAATTCGTTATCTATTTTTTACACGAACCTTTAAAATAAACTTGAGTAATAAAGTGAGGTCGATATTGCTGTTTACTGCACCCTGTGTTTTAACCGCAATGTTTACCCCTGTACTTTTTCAGGATCTGATCGCCACCAAACAAGTAACCGCACTTTTTAGTAGCAGCTACTTCTGGGCAGGTCTCTGTGCGATTCTCTTCAGTCTGTTTATTCGACATACTTTTTTGGTAATTATTTTAAGTATGGCAGTGTTTTATGGATTGAGAATTGTTCTATAATTGAATCTTCTATTTATTAAGTACTGTTTTCAGTAAATTATAGCGGTGACATTAACATCAAAATTTACCAATAATAAATGTAAAAAAGTTGTATGAATTTTGTATGATAGTTTGCAAAATATTATAAAATATTATAAGACACCTTTTTGCACAAAATATTAGGGAACACATAGCGTAATGATAAATAAGCAATCATTTTTATTTAAAGGGATATCAGCTACTTTAGCCAGTTTACCTCTAGCGATTTCTTGCATACCTTGGGGTGTTTTATGCGGCACACTTTCCATACAAGCAGGATTAAGCAATATACAAGCTCAAATGATGTCATTATGTATTTTTGCAGGCGCGGCACAGCTATCAGGTATTGCTATTTTAGGGGCGGGCGGAAGTTGGTTAGCATTAATTAATAGCACAGTAATGATTGGCTCTCGCCACCTTTTATATTCGGCTACTTATCATAGCGAGATCGTGAAACTTCCTTTGATTAAACGGATCTTTTTTGCTTTTTTATTAACCGATGAAATGTTTGTTATTGCACAAGCAGAGCAGTTTAAAAAAGGGTATTTTGATTATTGGTATGCCGTTATTGCAGGATTTTCATTTTATATTATATGGAATATTGCCACCTTTTCAGGTATCTATTTTGCTCAATTATTACAAAATATCGACCAACTGGGTTTAGATTTCGCAATTGCCGCCACCTTTCTTGCAATGGTGATTCCAATGATTAAGAGCAAAACAGTTTTAATTGCCGTTAGCACAAGCAGTATCAGTATATTTGCCTTTCATTATTTTGATTTTGCCGTTGAACAAGGGCTAGTGATTTCCGCTTTAACAGGGATGATTGTGGGTTATATATTAGACAGAAAGGAGGCGGAATGATCTCTTCATCATATTTCACCGTTGCGATTTTATTAATGGCGATTATCACATTTTCAATACGCTACTTATTTTTTACACGAACCTTTAAAATAAACTTAAGTAATAAAGTGAGATCAATACTACTATTTACCGCCCCTTGTGTTTTAACCGCAATGTTTACCCCTGTACTTTTTCAAGATTTGATCGCCACCAAACAAGTCACCGCACTTTTTAGCAGCAGCTACTTCTGGGCTGGTATCTGTGCGATTCTCTTTAGCCTGTTTATTCGACATACCTTTGCCGTAATTATTTTAAGTATGGCTGTATTTTACGGATTAAGAACTTTTTTATAATCATAGGATAGCGGATACATTAAAGCAAAAATTTGCAAATTTACCCAAAATACCAATATAAAATATCTATATTTATCACATTAAATTCACTCCAAGCCATCTACACGATGATTAACATAATAATGCTAAGTATTTGTTTGTAACTTGTGTTTCTAAGCCATCTACACGATGGTTAACTAGAAATTTTATTCATAAATCTCTGATTTTGCAATACCTGAAATGAAAAATTAGAAAAATACCCTTTTTTTGAGTGTGTTTGTAAATTATTGATAATAAAAGGGTTTTAAAATAGCTAAAAATAAAGGGTATTTTTAGTTATTCCATAGGGGAGTAAAGAATAAAGCGGAATGATGTGAATATAAATTTGCAAATTTTTGATAAAATCATACCGCTTATTTATTTTCAATTTATGTACTAGGGCTGTCTCCCCATTTATTTGGTGATTTTTGACTACCTTTAAAATAAAGAAAAAGACTTAAAATAAAAGTGATAAACGTAATAAAAAGAAAGATACCCATATATAAAAAAATGGTTCTTTCATCATAATTATCTGTACCATAATATCCGTCAAGTTCTATCGCTTTTGATAGATAAAGTAAGAAACTCCCTAAAAATGGGATTATTACGCCAAAGAACCACCAACCAGATTTTCCCAAGTCGTGTAATCTTCGTATAACAAGACTCATACCAGAAAGAATAACCATAGTATTATATAATCTGAGAATAGCGTAGGGGAGTGGAACTTTTGTTATAAGTGCTATCTGTAAAAGTAGTAAAAATATTAAAGTATTAATGACAGTAAACCAACATAATTCAGCACGAGTCGCTCGACCTTTATAATTAAAGGTATTTTTTAACGAGTGTAAATAATGGTTTATTATCGTATTAAGCATTTTAAAAAGTGAGAACCTTGTCGCTATCAATTACCCAGTCAGCTAAAGCATCCATTGTGGATTTTTCAGCCCCTTCAAAATAAGGTTGGTTTTTATAAATACCACAACGAGACATACAAGAGCCACATACTTTTACTGGCACACCTTTAGCAATTAAGTTTTTAAGCATTTGAGATAAATCTTGATCGTAGCCTTGTGGGGGAGTGCAGCTATCACGAGCCATATCCACCGCATCATTCATTAGAAAAATACGTACTTCTACATCTTTATTGGTTAAAGTGTTAGCCAAACGTAACCCATTCCAAGTTACATCAGTGCTATCATAAGGTTCACGATTAAAGATAATTAATGTTTTCATTTTTCCTCTCTTTGGTTATCAGATAAGAATAATTTGCAATTCAATCTAACACGTTAAGTATCAAAATGTAAAGCGGTATGATTTTGTTAGAAATTTGCAAATTTTGATCGTTATCTTACCGCTTGTTTGCAGAACTATTATAAACATACCTTTTTAATATTATGTAGTTTTCTATATTCTGGTGGTGAAATAGCAGGGAATTTTGCTCCTCTTGCTTTAAGTAATTCCATAAGATGTGCTAACTTTCTTTTTTCGATTCCCCACGCGTCCTCGTATTCACTTTGTACTAAATGAGCAACATTTTCTCCAGCTTTACTATATCCATCAGTTTCTACTCCTAAATCCTCTATCATCCAGATAGCAATGTCATAAGCACCAGAAATAATAGCCTCATATAACAACGGAACATCGCAGTAATTCTTATAATTCATATCAAAACCTAATTTATAAAACGTTTTGACATTTTCAAAGTTTTTCAAGCCAAAGCTATCAGCTATAGGAGGAAATCTCCTACCATGCTCTCTATCTGTCCAGTACATATCTGCCCCATTCTTAACGAACAGTTCAATCAATTCAGGAACAGTTCCAGAAGCAAATATATCCAACATGGTGGAATTCATTTGCGTCACTCGAGCATCAGGATTCGCCCCTCTTTTGAGTAAGGTTTCCATTGCTGCATATCCGTGGCGACCACGATTGAGTACCACCCACCACAATGGTGTGACCCCACCAACACCTTGAATATCTACAGGCGTTCCACTATCAATTAAGGCATTAATTTTTACAATATCACCTTTAACCGCTGCATTCGCTAATGCAATTGCTTTAGGATCACTAAAATATTCATTTACATTTAATTTTTTTATTCCTATTCCTAATCCATTGCCAAATAAAACACTTTGACAACCGACTAAACCAAAAAGAAACAACCATAATTTTTTCATTTTATACCGCCTTATGTATTGTTTTGGTAAATTTTAAATAAAATCTGACCGCTATTTATTCGTTAAATGGTTAGTTTTACTATCATAAAGATACTCGCCATTTTTATCTTTTACAATAAAAGTACCATTAAATATAAAACCCTCTGCACTCACACCATCATAAGTACCTTTCACTGCCCCTAACACCTCAAAAGTCTTGGCATCTAAAAATACTTGATGTTCATAATGAAAAATGTTTTTCTCATCATAAATAAATCCATTATTATTTAGTTTAAAGTTATGGGTATCTATCTCTATCACGTTATCTTTACAAAAAACAAAATTTTTATCTCTGGCGTAACAAAAATCTAAATATTCAAAACTCTCTCTATCGGCGTTTTCCATTTTCTCAAAGCCATAAAAAATAGCATTTTTATCTTGATAATAAATCGTATCGTATTCTTCTTTAATCGCCTTGAAACTCTTACCATCAATTCCTGGAATTGCATAATATTCATATATTGCATTAGGATTATTTATAACACCAAATTCTGTTTTTATTGTTTCAGGTGGTGAGTTTTTAGTAAGGCGAGTGGCAAAAACGTTATTTTTATCTTTTAATGTACCACATTTCATTCGCTTTAAAGAATAAGGATCGGCATTGGGAATTTCTGTTATTCTTTGAATAAACTTCCCCGCGATAACATCAACTATTTGCTCTTGTTGATATACTTTACCTCCATCAGTATAAATTTGTATATACTTATGATTTATAAGTAAATAAGGCTTATCTTTTGTTGCCTTTTGTATAAGTTGTTTTTTCATCGTTACCTTATTTTTAAACTATAATGTAATGGGTTTATCAAAAATCATTTCATCTACAATATTGTTGTTTTTATCATAGATATGATATGAAATTATTTTGCCTTCATCAGTATATTTAATCATTACTTTCCACTGATTTTCTCCAAAATCCCAGTCATCACTATATTTAATCATTGTTTTCCATTGATGTTCTTCAAATTCCTCGTCATCATTATAATCCTTAGCTTTGGGATGACGATAGATAATGCGTTCACCTATGTTTTTATATACGAGTTTTGTGCCATTTTCTCTAATTTGTCCATCATAATACACATTCTGTGTAGTCATAAAAAGTATACTTAGGTACCCATTCTTTTGTATGGTTTTCTTTAAAAATTTTATGCTCATACAATTGACCATTATCAAACCATATTTTTTCTTCTTTTTCAGTTCTATGTTCTATTAACCTACCACTTTCAGTCCATTTTTTATACTCTGTTTCGGTATCTAAAATCCATACATTTCAACTGTGTTCTCGCGTTAATTTTGCATCTTGTGGTATCCATTTTGGCGGTTTATTTCTTTCTGTTACTTGATTTATAAAATTAGTTTTAAAGGCTTCCCATCGTGGATCTTTGGCTAATAATTGTGTTTCAGGACAATCACTTTGTAATTCATCAACTAGTCTTAATAAAGTGTGATATTCAAGTTTGTGAATTAACGTATTTTCAATACACTTAAACGCTAAATCAATATCACCAATAGATGAAGCTAAACAGTAACTATTCCAATAAATTAAGGGGTTTTTAGGGGCATAAGGTAATACAAAATCAAGTAATTTTTTATTTCGTTCTTTGTTGATGCTTGCACCTGTATTATTTGATGGAATAAGGAAATAAATCACATCTGCAAAATTGGTTCTAAAAGGGTCTATGCTTTCAGGATTATCTATACCAAGGTCAATACAACTTAAATCAAAATCGATAATAGCTTCATTAATATTTGCAGGTAAATTTATATTAAAATTAAAAAGATATTCAATCAAATTAACTTGTTCATTAGATTGTAAATAATACTCTCTAAATTTATCAAGCACCGAATAATCATTATTATTGATGACTCCTGCAATAACTTCACTAAAAAGACAACTTTTTATAACAACCCCTAAAAAAGCGACATTTTCAGTGTCTTTAACTAACTGATAAACATCAATTTTTATTTTTCCTGCTTTAAAGAAATCGTCTATATAACTAAATTCACAATAAATCCCAATATTAGTAATTAATGGTAAAATAGCTTTCTTATCACCTTTTTTATAGGCTTCCATTATTTTAATTACTTCATCTAATGAAAAAGGAAAATCTATTTCTTCAATACACTCTTCATATATTTTTATCATTTTCTTACTTATTTTCATTTTTTATTTCCTGATTTTGCAAATTTTGAACATTATCTTACCGCTTGTGTATTCATTTATCGTTATAAAAAGCATTCATTTCATTGAATAACACTTTTTTATCTAAAGCCTGATTAACAACACTAAAAAACGTATTATTGATAGATTTATCAATTATTTTGCCTTCTCTTATTTTTAATAAGTGTGGAAACTTATTATAGTTTTTTAAATGAAAAAGTAAGTTTGAAGAAAAACTTGGATCTTCTGTTGAATGTATTTGTCTATTTTTATCCAAATAGATAATAGAAATGTTGTGAGCTAAATAGGGTAAAATTTCATTTTCTATAAAAAGATGTTGCTGTTTTCTGTCGTTATAACAGAAGAAATTTTGTCCATTATACTTTTCTAGATTTTCACTAAATTGTTTTTCTAATGCTTTTATGTGTTTATTGATAGATTTATTTTGCCTTTTATTAGATATAAAAAACAAAATAAACCCGAATAGAAGAGCTATTCCTACTATTGCTTGTAAGTTTAAAAATAAATTTTTCATTATTCCATCTCATTTTTAATCACAAACAAACTTTTCAATATTTTTCTTCACATAGTCATCTAAAATATCTGCAAGTAATTGTTTTTCCTCTATCTTATCTAGAGCTTCGTCAAATTCTTCATAATTACCATCCACTTCGATATATTCATTATCTTCTAAATTATTATCATAGATAATTTTTTGGATTTGTTTATAAATTTTGTTTGCTTTTTTAACCACAGTTAAATGTTTTTTAGCTCCAATAATTTTTAGGCTTTCTTCTATATGATCTACTAAATAATATTGCCATTCATAAAAATCATAAAATCCGCCGACACTTCTTTGGTCATCGAAATTTTTTACAGTACAAAGTAAGCGTTCTGCATGGGTAATGGCGTTAAATCCATCTTCATTTGTAGCAAATTCTTTGAGTTTTTTACCAATATTTTCATAAATGAGTTCAACCCATTCGTCTTTATATTGGGTATTTAAAAAATCTAAGCTTAAACTCGGCGTTTGTGCTGTTTGAACAGGCGTTGCTTTATTAAAGCTGGCTTGTAATTCTTTTACTTTTTCAATATTGCGCTTAACAAAATCATTATATTTTTTCTCTTTTTTGTTTAGATCACGTAATCCCCACGCTGCTGCAAAATATTCTAATGCCTTTTCTTCATCACCTTCATCAAAAATAATTTTTCCCATTTCCCAGTTTGTTGACGAGTTCATTTCTTGTTTATATTTACCCGTATAAACATTTAATGAAAGGGTTTTTTGGTTAAAAATTTTAGCATTATCGATATCGCCTTTTTCATAATAAAAATTACCTAACCCACTATAAACCCAATGTGCATTTTCATATTCATCTTTGGGTTCTGGGATTAAGTCATACATTTGTTGATAAATCTCGATACATTTATCCCAATCTTTATTTTCATAAGGCTCATCTGCGAGCAGATCTAATTCAAGCAATTTCGCTTCAAGCTTTTCATCTCTTTTACCGATAACAGTCATAAATATCTCCTTAGTTAGATTGAGGTGTAATTTGTGAAAACAGAAATAGGCGTAGTGGTTCTATTTCCTGTGGTGAAATAAGTCTTTTAGGAATAAAAATACAAAGTGAGGGTGATAAATAAAGTAAGAAAAGATGCTCACTTTCTTTTATATTGATAAAGTTACTCCAATTAAGATGTGACGGGTTATTTTTATCATCTAGGGATTGAACTCCATCATCAAGAATCGTTATATTCATTTCTTTATGCATTTTAGGATAATTTTTCCAATGTTTCTTAATCGCATAACAAAATCTGATTTGAATAAAAATCAAGGAATAGAGAATATAAACTAATCCCATACACCCAAATGCGATAGAAAATCCAGATAATTCTCCCAATGATAAAGCAATACCTAATAAGGCTACACCACAGACAAAGATAATGCTTTGGCTTATCAGCATTCTTTTTCCTTTTAAGATTTTTTGTACTTCTAAATATTCATCAAAAGTAGCTTTGCCTTTAATTTGTATATGCATATTTATATCCTTTGGGTGTTTTTAGTACGATACTATAAATGATCAAGGAGTTCAAATTGACTATTATTCTTGATTAAATTGGGATGTATAAAAATCAAGCGGTTAGATCAAATCAAAAATTTGCAAAATTATTGAAAGATCATACCGCTTAAGAATAATATTTATGATTTATTATGCTTTATTGAGTGCCTTAAATATAAAAATAGTCCTAATTAGTACCATTATAGTACGAATTAGGACTATGCAAAGATGTTTTTTACTACAACATTTTACCGTGAACGTCCCAACTTTTGGTTTGACTGTCTTTTAAGGCTCGCATACGGCGATAACCAACGGCGTGATCGCTACGGAAATTGACGATTTTTAACCATAAATTATTTTCATATTTTTCAATGTTTTTGAAATATTCGTCAATATTAATGTGTTTACCTAAATTTTTACCTGCAAATAGGTAAAGCATACCCATTACATCGTCAGGGGCGTAGTAACACGCTACTCTATCGGCAGTATATTCTTGGGCTCTGGTCAGTGATTTATTCAAAAATAATACCGTCATTATCGGTGCACATATCAAACGACGCAAATTAATATGCCCACATTTAACGTGTCCTAATTCGTGGGCTAGAATAAATCGCAATGCACCAAAATTGCCGTGAACGTAGGCAATATCAACGATATCACTGTGCAGTACGACATATTTTTCATATAAAGCACATTTTGATGCAAAGGCATTCATCACACCATTACCATTGACAAGGTACAGTGGAGGGATAGCGTTTTTACTATTGGGATCCTCATCAAAGCTCATTTGCAGTGCAAGTTCTCGGTACATTTCATAGAGTTTAGGAAATTGCTTTTTACTCATTTCGATACCGTTACTGACTTTTTTGTAATACATAAAACGTACAAAAAAGATACCAGCAACAGGGGAAAGTAAACCCATTAATATACCTGTTGACCAATCTTTTAGCTCGCCACCATTAGCGATAACAATCAGACACCCAACGGTCACTAATGCTGTGAGTACGTATCCAAGTATGAGTAAGGGCATTTCAGCTTTGTGGCGGAATTGTTTAACTGTGGGGGCTTGTGTAGTATGGGGTGTGTTCATTTTTTTCTCATAAAAGTATTAAAACTTCAACGATACTAGCATAGATAACAGATCACATCAAAAACCAAGCGGTACGATCTTACTCAAAATTTGCAAATTACTAAGTGCAAAATTGAGATTTAAGCCCTATAATCCATCTACATATAATCTAACTTTTTTCTAAAATGATAAACAAAAAATCTCTCTTCTATGTATTAACAGCATTATTCATTATTTTTATTTCCATTCCCGCTTTTCATTTAATTAAAACGTATTTGAATGAAGATAATAGCAAGGTTGAAATTCCTAAAGGCTATACCAATGATGCTAGTGAATTAAATCTCACAAAGGTTGATCAAATCATTGATGTGGCACAGTCTAAAGAGGCTATAATCAGCCAACTAAAAGATATTCTTAAGTATGCGAAAACAAACCACAAAGCTATTTCAATGGCAGGTGCCAAGCATAGTATGGGTGGGCATACGATGTATCCTGACGGTATTGTGCTAAATATGCGTCCTTATAATCAAATGCAATTAGATACCACGAATAATATTTTAACCATTGGTTCTGGGGCATTGTGGGAAGAGGCGTTGAATTATTTAGATCAATTTGATAAATCCATTGCGGTAATGCAGGCGTTTAGCTCTTTTTCAATTGGCGGTTCTATTAGCGTGAACGGTCACGGTTGGCAAAAAGACTCACCTCCTGTTTCTTCTAGTGTAATTTCATTTACCTTGATGGATCATAATGGAAATATCTTAAATTGTAGTCGCACTGAAAATCCTGAATTATTTAGTTTAGTGATTGGTGGCTATGGTTTATTTGGGATTATTCTTGATGTAAAACTTAAAGTAGTGGATAACGAGGCGTTACAGTTTAAATCACTGCGTTTAAAACCTGAAAATTATGTTAAAGAATATAAAAAGTTTGTTTCAGATAATCCTAAAGTAAAACTCGCTTTTGGGCGATTACGTATTTCTAATAAAGCGTTTTTAGAAGAGGCGACCTTGAATTATTTTGAGCAGGTGGATCAAAAACCGTTACCTTTAGAGCAGGGAAGTGCCAAAAGTACAGAAGCGAAACGCCTTGTTTTTAGAAGCAGTGTAAACAGTGAATATGGTAAGCGATTACGTTGGGATTTGGAAAAAGGAATGAATGAAATTACAGAAAATCACGTTTTTTCTCGTAATGATTTATTAAATGACAATGTAAAATTAATTGAAAATAAAGACAATCATTCAACGGACATTTTACACGAATATTTTATACCTGAACGCAATGTGACAAAATACATTAACGCCCTTAAAACAGTTTTACCTAATCAACAGATTGATTTACTGAATATTACGATACGTAATGTTTATCAAGATAATGATAGCTACTTAAATTACGCAAGGGAAAATGTGTTTGGTTTTGTATTTTTATTTAATCAAAAGAAATCTCAAGAAGATGAATTAGAAATGCAAAAATTGACCAAAGCATTGGTTAACATTGCCCTTGAAATGGAAGGTACCTATTATTTACCTTATCGATTGCATATTGATAAGCCGTTGTTTAATAAAGTGTATCCTCAAGGTCAAAACTTTTTCAAGTTAAAATTGAAGTATGATCCAGACGAATTATTTAATAATAAGTTTTATCAACATTATAAGTAAATAAGAAAGAAAAGAAGCGGTATGATGTAAGTAAAAATTTGCAAATTTTTTACAGGATCGTACCGCTATATTATTTAATTATTTATGTTTTACTAAATGCACGAAGCATACAATTAAATATGCCATAAAACATAAATTAATCATAATGCCAATTTCAAAGAATAACATATTCAAATTTCCTACAGTTTTATACAGTCATTTTATATAACCTTAACTTCGCATAATGTATCGTGATTATGTTGAATTCGAGTGCTATATAATCCCCCCTGGGGCATAGCACGAGAATTTATACATAATTTGTATTATGCGATGTTAAAAAAGTCGATTTTTTTATTTCTTTAAAATCAATGTGTTAAGAAGTGCTGCTAATAAGTGCAGCTTATGATAAAAATGGGGGGTATTGGGGGGTATTTTGCAAAAAATTCCCCCTGATATAGCGGAGCGTAACTTGCAGGTCTTTATTAGACCTTTTTTGTTTTTGTGCGTTAATTTGTTTTTAAGGGTGACAACAAGATAATCACCCCCTATTAAACCAAAACGCTCTTTATTTTTTCGTTAGTGATTTGTTTAAAAAACGTGCGAATAAGTTCGGGAGTTCTGTTACACCCGAACTTTAGGTCGGTTTTCCGACCTTTTTATGTATTTGTTTGTGTCTTTTTTTCGGATTTTTCTTTATGTATTAGGTCCTGTTTAGCCTCGTTTAGATAATTGTCTAATAAGTGGTTTACAATATCGCTCATTTTTGTAAGTTTCCCACTTTTGTGACTGATTTCGATAGCTAATATTTCTAATTTATTTCTTCTTTGTGCGTTTATTCTTACAGATGTATCTTTTCTCATTTTTGTTCTCTAGATATTTTTAAAATAATTATTATATATTTTTTTGTATAGCATATTAATATATGCTTGCATACAGAAGATAAATATGCTAATTTTTATTTATTGTATGTTTGTATGCGGTATATAAATATCACTTTATGTTTTTTGATTGGCTAAAAATAGAACAGGCTTTTGACCACGAATTACCTTTGTTGGGTGATTTTGGCTTCGTTGGTGTCTCTTTACAAACTGGTCAATTACAGGAGACTGTTAGCATTCCTACTTTTCGGCACGTTGGTAGTTTTTGCGACGTTGTCTCTATAAAAATAAATGGTTATAAATTGACGATGAGCGGAAACCCTAGCCGTTGGGGACGATTAGAAAACCTTTTTGGATTAACAACAGTTGATGCTTGTGTAAATTGCTTTAATTCTATTTTGACTGAGTTAGGATTGCCTAATTTTACAAAATGCACTAAGGTTTTTTTGGGTCAATCAGAAGACGGCACAAAAGTTAAAAAATTTTCTGATGGTGCGATTATTAAAGAGTTACACATCACTGAAAATAGAGCGGTTGGGCAGGGTAATGTTGAGCATTATTTATCAGGTTTAGCTTCTTTAAATTATAGAAATTCAGTTGCAAGACGTCATACAAATGGTCAAACAGTTGATTGGCTATCAAAAAAGGGCAATGTCCATCTTATTTATCCTTCCGTTTACAATAAAGCCTTTGAATTAGAATTACATTCATTACATAAAATTAAGAATAAATTTGGTGATCGGTCGCCTGAATATAAACATCTTTTAAAAGTTATTAATTATTGTAAACAGAATGGCGTAGCAAGATTTGAACAAAAATTAAAATCTAGGTATTTACAAAGACAAAATTTAAGTTATTGGGGATTAAGTGATTTTAGTAAATTATATAAATTGAGGGAAACAACGATATAGGTAGTAAGAATAAATGAGAAAGTTAAAATAAGTTTGCGTAGTATTTTCATAAAGATACCTTTCTATTTAATGATAAGCTTATTTACAAATAGCGTTAATACTTTATCTAAAACTCACACTATGTCAATGAAGAAGTGCTTTTGTAATGTTATTTTTGCGACCTTTATCGAGAAAATAAGGTTAAATAATTTAATCATTTATTTTTTACGGCACAATATAAAACGGTTGCCTTGTGTAGTGTTGTAGGCTACAATTTATTATAAGTAAAGGTTGTGTATAATGATTATTTCATTTAAACATAAAGGGCTAGAAAAGTTTTATAAAACGGGAAGTACAGCAGGGATTGTAGTTGCTCATTCAGGAAAATTAAGACGTATTTTAGCAAGATTGAATAGTGCGACTTGTCCAACAGATATGAATGTACCAAGTTTAAATTTACATCAATTATCTGGTAATTTAAAAGACCATTGGAGTGTTAAAGTAAATGGAAATTGGCGAGTTACTTTTAAAATAGAAAATGGACACGCACAGGTTGTTGATTATCAAGATTATCATTAAGGAGAAAAAATGCAGATGTATAATCCCCCTTATCCAGCAGAGATGATACGAGAAGATATTTTACCCGAACTTGGTTTGAGTGTCACACAGGCAGCAAAGCAATTAGGCGTAAACAGAGTTACATTGTCACGATTACTAAATGGCAAATCTGCAATAAGTGCGGATATGGCAATTCGTTTACATAAATGGTTAGGGGAGAATAGTCCTAGCCCTGAAAGTTGGTTACATCAACAAGCCACTTATGATTTATGGGTTGCTGAGCAGAAACAAAAAGATTATCAGGTTACGCCTATAAATATAAGTTGTGTTTAGGTATAGAATATAAAAATTAAAAAGACATCTTGGATAAGATTAATTCATAAATTATATTATCAAAGATATCTTTTTTAATATTTTCATAAAGAAGCCTAATTGAGAGATAGTAAAGATACTTTAAAAGAATAGCAAAGAATAAATGTAGAGATCATTACCTTTGCCAACCTTCAATAATATAATTTCGCTCTGTAATTTTGTATTCAGGATTACCGTTTGATGGAACAAACCATAACTCAAATCTTGCTCCATAATAATCTCCCCAAGATCCTTCATAAATAGTAAATGATTTTCCAAGTGAATAAAGTTCATTACGAGTAAGATCATTCACTAAGATTTTAGATTGATGTGGTAACCTTTTATCTGAAAGGGAATCATTTGACGTGACTTCGAAGGCTTTAAGATAGAAATATCCCGTTTCTGTAGGTTGATAATCTGTAAAATAAGTATATAGTCCACCTTGAAATGAATCAGCTATAATTAGATCAGATTTTTTTAATTCTTCAAGGGTAGGGCATGATTTATATAATATTGGGTGACCTATTTCTATATTTTCAGGAATTTCTTTGTTGACACCATAATAATCAGGTCTGGCACCAAATAAATCTATAACTAAAATAATATGGAGAAAGAAAAGAGAAAATATAATTTGCAATAAAGAAAAGCATGGTTTTTTCCATATTATACTAATTGCAGCAATAAAACTTCCTAAAAAATTAATTAAAAAAGTAATATCAGACCACTCTAATAGTAAATTACTTTTAAAAGTATTTCCTAAATTAAATAAAAAAATGGCACTAAATAAAAAAGGATAGGAATCCACCAAACTTTAAAATAGACTAAAAGTATCTTTAAAAGAGCCATTTTTTATCCTAAAACATAATTAAATTTTTATAAGGACATATTATACTATTTCTAACAAATCCACCAAACTATCCAACACATAATCTGCTTTTGTAATACCTTCTTCTGTTAATTTATGCCCTGTTCTAACAAGCACTTTGGTTTTAACGCCTGCATTCTCACCTGCAAGAATATCACTTAGCTTATCACCCACAATAAATGACTGAGCAGGATCGATATTTAACTCATTAATTGCTTGAAGGAACATTCCTGGCTTTGGTTTGCGACAATCACATTCCTGTTTGTATTCACCTAAGGCTTTTTCAGGGTGATGAGGGCAGTAATAAATACCATCAAAATCAATGCCTTGTTCTGCTAAAGACCAATCAAACCATTGAGTTAATTCTAAAAATTGCTCTTCTGTAAAAATACCACGACCAATACCAGATTGATTGGTAACTAAAACCAATAAATAGCCTTTTTCTTTGAATTTTCTTAAGGTTGGAATGACCCCTTCAATAAAATCAAAATCATCAATTTTATGAACATAATCATAATCTATATTTAATGTACCGTCACGGTCGAGGAAAATCGCTTTTTGTTTCATAGCATTTTTCCTTTCAAATAATCCATTACCACTTGATGATGTTCTTTAGTTTTAAATTTGCAAAAAACTTGCTCAATGATACCGCTTTCATCAATCAAAAAGCTGATACGATGAACGCCATCAAAGGTTCTTCCCATAAATTTCTTCTCACCCCAAACACCAAAATCTTCGGCAACTTTATGATCAGGATCGGAAAGTAGCGTAAAATTCAATTCTTTTTTCTGCTCAAAATTAGCCAATTTTTGAGGTAAATCAGGGCTAATACCTAACACTGTCACGTTTAATTCGTCTAATTCTGTTTTGTTGTCTCGCAAATTACAAGCTTGAGTCGTGCAACCTGGTGTCATCGCTCTTGGATAGAAATAAACTAAGACTTTTTTACCTTTAAAATCTGCTAATGAGACCGTTTTTTCATTTTGATCTAAAAGTGTAAAAAGTGGGGCAGGGGAGTTTGGTTGTAGTATATTCATTTAGTTATCCTGTAAATTAATGCATAAGATGTATTTTTATCATGCCTATATATTAAATGATAACGTACATTTTACCACTATATTATGATAAATTTAATGCCTTTACCAAAATCACGCCACTAATTTAAGTGACTGATCAGTAGGGGGATAAATAGGTGCCATTTTACTCTTCACAATACTTTTCATATTTCTCATAATATTTTTCAAAACATCTATAATGACTTAAATTTATTGTGTCAAATTCGTCCTTATAATGTTCTTTAATTACACCAATGGCTCTCAATGCCGAATTTATATCAACACCCACTAAACAATTTTCATCATAATTTTTAGCATTTTTAATAGTAATTTGTTTTGAATTTTTATAAACCTTGGCTGCTTGACTTCCTATTCCACCAAAATAATCAGTTCCAATAAGTGCATAATCCGTTATGCCAATCTCAATAGCAATTTTTTCAATGATTTTAAGATAAATAATATTTCCCAACCCACCAAAATACTCTTCATCCTCCTCCAAATAAATGCCCCACTTTTTTTCTAAATAAATAGAATGACAAGCATTTAATGGTATAATGTAAAATCCTTTTTCAACAAAGTTAGGCATTTCTATAAATTCTAATTTTTCTTTTATTGGCTTTTGTTTTGTGATTAAAGCTACAATATTATGTCCCATAATTTAAAGTCTCTTAATATTTAAGTTGATGTCTAATGCAACTATTTATTATATACGATTATACTATTTGTTATATTTCTACAAACTGTTCTATATTCTTTTTTACATATTTAAATAAAATATCTTTTAACGGTATTTCTTCTTGTAAATCATAAAATTTATTCTCTAAATCCTTTAATTTATCATAATAAGAGTAGCCTCTTCAATAATAACAATTTGATCTTTAAATTTACTTTTTAATAATTTTTCTATTTTGTTTTGTGCCTGTTGTTTCGTTATCATCTTATTCATTCCTATTTCTTATATTTACGAATAGCACAGAGCAGAGTAGGCTTAAACTTTTGATAAATATATGTATTTACATTGTTGTGCATTTATTTTTAATTTCTTTCCATAACTGTCTTATATACAAAGTTATTTCCCAACAATCTGACTCTTGATAACCCCAAAAACACCAATAATAGATGGTGTATTCGTGAATAGAAAAATCTTGGTTAATGATAGATTTTAAAATACTCCAATTTTTGTGAAATTCTTCTTGATTTTCAATTTCGTCCAACGCTTGAAGCATCATTTCCATTAAAACAAACTTTTTATCTTCATCTGTCTCTTCTTTATAAGAACTAAAATAATTTTCTATATCTTTTGGGTTAGCAACTTCATACTACGCCCAATCTTGCATACCTTTATGACAGGGATAATTAAACTTAATTGACAATTCTCTAATTGCCTTTTCTGTTCCACATCTAAATTGGGGTTCCATAGTGTTCATTCTTGTAAATTCTCATCAATTATTTGTTTGATATTTTTACGTTCTTTTTTTAAACGTTGTGATTTTTCTTTTTTACCTTCACTTTTATAATAATCATATCCCATTTGATTACAATCATTCAAATACCATTCATATTGTTTTGTCATCATTCCATTCAGATGACAATGTTCATTCCCACAAGTATCTTTTGAGTAAATACCAAAATTCCTATGTTTTATGCGTTTCTTCTTAAGAATTTTTTGTTGATTTTCATAAATTTTTGACATAACCTGCTTTTTTTCAACGTCGGTTAATTTCATTCCCAATGTGGTCAAAGCAAAATAGGTATCAGGGTCTTTCACTTGATAAAACTCAAAAGTTTTTGAAAAGAATTGATTGGCATAATCTCGTATTTCAATTTTATCGGCTAAGTCTAATTTGTCATTTTCACAAATAGAACGATATAAACCAAGTTCATTAAAATCAGTATATTTTTTGCGATTGTCTATATAATAAAAATACTCACTTTTAGTGAAAGTATTAAATTTTTTACCTATTTTCACATTTTACCCCTTAAGTATCCTATATCTTGAATAGTAGCAAATAAAAAATAAAGTTTTGGTGGATAAAAAGTATTAACCTTATAAGCGTTTGAGCCGTTATTTTTTATATTTTAGTGTTTTCTGAAATCAGTATTTCATTTTTTTTGCTTTGTTACAAAACAAATAGATAGCGGTTAGATTTTAATAAAAATGGTACATTTACCTCATAACCGTAACACCACTTAAAATAACTCAGAAGGAGAGTGAAATCCTCGTCGTTTTCTAGGACGAAGATTAAGCTCTCTTTCCACTATATCTAATTCCTCTTGTGCAACTGATTTTAAATCAGTTCCTTTTGGAAAATACTGACGGATTAATCCATTTGTATTTTCATTTAATCCTCTTTGCCAAGGACTATTAGGATCTGCAAAGTAGGTTTTACATTCTAACTCATTTGCTATCTTTTCGTGAGAGAAAAATTCAACACCATTATCAAAAGTTATTGATTTAACTTTTTCTTTATAAGGCAATAAAGTACTAATGCAACGCTTTGCTAAACAACGGGCATTTTTACCTTCTAATTTTACAATTACTGTATAAGCCGTTTTTCTCTCAACTAAAGTTAATATTCCTGTATGATGCCCTTTTCCTTGTATTGTATCTGCTTCCCAATGCTCCAATTCTTCTTTTGTTTCTATTTCTTTAGGTCTATCATGAATAGATACTCTATTGGGTATTTTTCTAATGATTGCTCCTACCGACTTACTTCTTTTACGATATTTTTTATTGCCTCGCCGTAGATATTTATAAACCTCATCTTTACGATGAAAATGCCGTTTTATATATGCATAAATACCTCTGGGGCTAATGCCAAGCTCTTTAATTTTAGAAACTGTATAGCAAATTTGTTCAGGACTAAATCTCTTCTTTAAGTAAAAATAAATAATAGACCAAACTTGAGGTGTGATTGTTATTTTCTTTCGTTTCCTACGATGTCTTTGACGACACATTTTATTCGCACCACGAGGATTATAACCTCTAGTGCCTGTATTACGTTTTACCTCATTAAAAATAGTTGTAGCACTACAGCCAACAACTTTAGCTATTTGTCTATAACTATGTTTATGTTGCAATCCGTAAGAAATCTGGTATATTTGTTCTAAAGTCAGTTGTTTATACATAACACTTATCTCCGTCAAGAAAAGTCAACGTATATTCTAACTGACTTTTCTTTTTAGGGAAGTGTTACGGTTATTCGGTAAATCTGATATTTACAAATTATTTATCTACAAAAAGCCCATCAATCTTTTCTTTTTAGGTTTATTTGGCTTATTAAACTGTACAAATTCTTCCACTTCATCATATTCGCCCGTTTCATTGGCATAATCTAGTACATTTTCCACCAGTTCAAACCAATGGAGTACAGTTGAATTTGTTGTGGCAATCACTCCAAGCAAATCTTCCGTCACAATGTCACGCTCTTTGCCTATTTCAAGAATTTCATCTAAAACTACTTCTGTGGTTTTATCAACAATCCCTTTGATATCCGCACCTGAATAGAAATTTGTTTCTTGGGCTAATTTGCCATAATCAATATCTTTGTGGGGAATATTTTTTAGTAAAAGCTCAAACAGTTTTGATCGAGATGATTCATCGGGAGGTGTCACAAAAAACATCGTATCAAAACGTCCTGTTCGTTTGAAAGCGTTATCCACTTCCCAAGGGGCATTAGTTGCACCGATCACCAAAATACCCTCATTATCGGTATCAAAACCGTCAAGTTCTGCCAGAAAAGTGTTGATTACACTGGCTCGGCTAGCGTGGTTAGATTCACGTTTACCACCTAGTGCATCTAATTCATCAATAAAAATAATAGCTGGTTTGTGTTCTCTGGCTTGTTTAAAAAGGGCTGCAATATTCTTTTCACTATTACCTAGCCACATATCCAGAATTTCATTAATACTAACGTGGAAGAAAGTGGCATTACATTCGCCCGCAATCGCTTTGGCAAAAAAGGTTTTACCACAGCCTGGAGCACCATACATTAAGATCCCACCACCGACTTTTTTGTTATATTTTTGAAAAAGTTCAGGTTTTTTAAAGGGCATAATAATTTTCATATTGGCTTTTTTCTTTAATTCATCAAGCCCTGCAACGTCATCAAAATTTAACTTCAAATCTTTTTGAAAGAGAAAGCTTTTTTCACCTTGAGCTAATACTTCGTCCATTTCTTGCTCTTCTTTAAAGTCATCCTTATTTGCTAAAACTTCATTACTTCTTTGATATTTTTGTTCACTTTTTTTCATAAAAATTCCTTAATTAAATTTTAGTATTATTTGTTTTCTTCATTTTTTGACGATATATCATCATCTCTAAAATCAATCAGATAGACGATAAGTATTGTTAATAATATAGAGAGAGTATAAGCAACCCATTCAAAGGAAATTTCAGCTAATGGCTGATAAAACCCATTGATAATTAAGTTAAAAAAGGCTAAAAATCCGTAAGTAACAATGATATTTATAGTTTCTTTTTTAAGTTGTTTAAAATCAAATCCCATTTGGATAAAAAATAATAAAAAGGGCAGAGCAGTATATAGTGTCCATTTTAAGCTTTGTTGTGGTATATGTAAAAAATAAAATCCGACGATTAGCACTGAAACAATAAAAGGGATTTTTGCTAAAATAAATTCTTTTGGATTAACTTTAGGCTTGTATTCACGGCTATTTTTTAATTGCGTGAGATATTCAGAAATAAGAAGAAAAGTTCCTTTAATAATCATTAAAACCAATTTAGATACATAGGTATGTACACTTAATGCAATGATACTTAATACTGGTTGATGAGTATCATAAAAAACATAAAACCACGCAATAAAAATAAACAAATAAACTATTTTATATAACACCAAGGGCATTAAGCTGATAATTAAAATTAAAACAAGTGATATATTTGCAATCACTGGAACATTAAAATATAAATTAGTTAATAAAATTGCTAATGAGATAAATAAAGAGGAAAAAAAGGCAATAAATTCAAGTTTATTTTTTTTAAGTAATGAATGTAAAGTGTCATCAAAAGGATTGAGTTTTAAGGTTTTTAAATAGGCTTGTTTCTGTTTCCACCACGTTTTTTCTAGTGCAGCTTTAAGTCTTAAAGCATCTATATTATGAGGATCAATACTTAAAATTTTATCTAAAATAGTATTATATTTATCATCATCAAGGTTTAATAAAATTATTGCATAAAGATTTAAAAAATCAGTATCATTACTGTTCTCTTTTAAGGCTTTTAAAATACACTCCTTCGCTTCTAAATACTCTAGCTGGCTATCTAAAATATCTGCTTTCCAATACCAATAATTAGCAAAATTAGGTTCCAGAGCAAGAGCTTTATCAATATATTCAATCGCATAATCATAAAGCTTTTTTTGATTGAAAATTTGAGCATAGTAAAAATAAAAGTCTGAATTATTTGGATATTTTGCTAAGGCTTGTTTGGTAAATTTTTCCGCATTTTTTAGATCATCTAAACAAATATAACATTCTATCAATCGACAGTGTAAAGCATCATTATGTTCATTTTGGTAACCAATATGGTTTAAGCATAATTGAATAGCTTGTCGATATCTTTTCAGATCTTGAAGAGCTTCGATTTTGTCAAAAATATTTTTATCGTTCATTAGGATCCCTAATCATACAATTTTTTATTTACATCAATCCTACTATATCCTTTTTTTTATTATAGTTTCAAGTCCCTTCCATAACAGGGTTTAATTTGATATATACTATATGGCATATCAACGCTATATAATTAAGGATATTTATGTTTATTTTAGATATTGATGGCTGTATTACTGATGGAAAAGGACAACCTATTGATTTAATTTCTTTAAATCAATTAAAACAACAGATACACAAAGCAGAGCAGGGAACAATGTTATGCACTGGACGTTCTGCGCTTTATGTTGAAGCAATCGCACAAATGTTAGATTTGAAAACTTGGTGTATTTGTGAAAATGGGGCTTATATTTACCATACAGAAACGGAAGAGATTATTTATAATCCTAATATAACACCTGAAACAAAACAGCATTTAAAAGAAATTCAAGAAATTTTAACAACACTGCCTGAGTTTGCGAATATCTCTAAAATTGAACTAGGCAAAGAAATATGCATTAGCCTAAATCCGATAGGAGTTAGTATTGAGTATTTGTATAACCTAATTTTAGATAAAGTTGATCTGAAAGGTGTTCATATCGCACATTCAACAACGGCAGTTGATATTACACCTCTGAATGTTAATAAAGGAAATACATTATTATGGTTGTCCAAAGAATTTAATATAAACCTTAAAGATGCTATTTCGGTAGGGGATACGATGGGAGATATTAGTTTTATGGAACTTTGTAAACAAAAAGCTTGCCCTAATAATGCAAGTCAGCAAGTGAAAGATATTGTTGATTTTGTTGCTAAATCTACAAGCACGAAAGGACTTATTGAAATTTATCAATATTATTTATTGAGAAAATAAGAGATAGTTACCGATTACTGAAACTATCGAAGGGTGAAAATATATTAGAAATCAAATATTGATAGTTTTCGCTCCCTGAGCTTGTCGAAGGGTTGCTAATGAAGAATGAGAACACAAGGGCTAATGCTTCGACAGGCTCAGCAACCGCTCTTGTATAAACTTGTAATTTTAATAAAATTATTTCAAAAAAATCGTTAAAAGCTCATTTAAAAACAATTTTCCCTTATGGGTAATTTGCCAGTGGTTAGTTGTGTCTATTATATAGCCTTTTTCAATGGCTTTTCCAATTTCTTGCGTGACGCTGTTGCGATTTAATCCTGTGTATTGCTCAAATTCGATTTTAGGTGTAGCTTCTAGTAAACGAAAACGATTCATAAAATATTCAAATGATCGGTCATCAATTTCTATTTGATTTTCTTGATATAAATACTCACCACGCATATAGCCTTTTGGATGCTTTGTTTTATTAAAACGATAAATATCACCATTAGAATAACTGATTTTACCGTGAGAGCCACAACCTATCGCAAGATAATCACCAAATCGCCAGTAGTTTAAATTATGTTTACATTGAAAGCCTTTTTTTGCATAAGCAGAGGTTTCATATTGTTCATAACCTGCGTTTGTTAAAATTTGATGTCCTTGCTCAAAAATATCCCACAATTCATCGTCACAGGGTAGCGCAGGTGGGCGATAATAATATAAGGTATTTGGTTCAATAGTCAGTTGATACCAAGATAAATGAGGCGGGGAGAGTTCAACGGCTTGTTTTAGATCGCTTAATGCTTGATCTACAGATTGATTGGGTAAACCGTGCATTAAATCGATATTAAAACTTTTTAAACCAAATTTTGCAGAATGTTGTGCAAATCGTACCGCTTGTTTTGCCTCATTACCATCGTGAATACGTCCTAATTTTAATAATTTTTCAGGCTCAAAGCTTTGAATACCCATAGAAAGACGATTAATCCCCCCTTCAGCATAACCAATAAAACGCTCTGCCTCTGCAGTACCCGGATTTGCTTCTAACGTAATTTCAATATTTTCATCAAAATCAATTAACTGCTTAATTTCATTGAGTAAATATGCAATAGATTGCGGTGAAAACAGACTCGGCGTTCCCCCACCAATAAAAATAGAGTGTAGTTTACGTTGTTGTATCGCAGTTTGATGACGGATTAGATCCTGATGTAAATCTTTTAACAAATGCTGAATATAATCCTCTTCGGGAATAATTCCTTTTTGAGCGTGTGAGTTAAAATCACAATAAGGGCATTTTTGCACACACCAAGGGATATGGAGATAGAGGCTTAAAGGAGGAAGAGTAATGTTCATAAAATGTTCAAAAAGTAAAAGTATTCACATTATACAAGCTACAAGGCTATTCATAAACTCTTTTTTTATGATAGAATTATGACCCTATTTTTATTAAGACTATTAAGAGAGGGGAACATAAAAATGAAAAAACTATTATTAGCCAGTCTATTAGGATTAACTCTGACAACAAGTATTAATGCACAAGAGGTAAGTGGAGAAACCAATTTTAAAGTCACTATTCCTGAAGTGTTAGTCTTGTATCATTGGGATGAGGCGCATTTAACTTTTGAGAATATGGCAACAAACTATGGCGATACTACAATTCGCAATAAAACAGTAAATTTTGCAGATAATCAACCGTATACTTTAGATGGTGATGTAACTATAACAGACATACCTAGTTTTAAAAATGATGTCAAAGTAAAATTAAAAAATGCTTAGGCAGTAAGAAGTATTAGTAATGATAAAGTAACTTTAAAGCTAGAAGCTCAACAACCTACTCTAAAATTAGGAGGAGCAAGCAATGCATCTGAGAGTATTACAATTTCAGATCAGCAACTAAAACTTGGAAGTGAGACTCCTAATGCAACTATTGAGTTAAAATCACAATGGGCGCCACAACAAGGAGATATTTTATTTAATATGAACTTAGCTGGTGCAACTAAATCTGGTGAATATAAATCAGCAGATAAAGACACCTTTAAACTTACCTTAACAGGTAAATAATTTCACAATGAAACTATCTATTTCAAAAAAATATGTATTACTTGCTGTGGCATTTGCTACAGCGAGTTTTGTACATTCTACGCAAATCGTAGTAAAGAAAAATGGAGAATTGCCTCCACCTCAGTTAGGCATTACACCACCCCGTATTGAAAATACGGTTATGGTTAGCAAAGGAAAGCGATTAGATAAATCGTTTGTGATTTATAATTATAATCCCACTAAAGCTAAATCCATTAAATTGAGTTTAGTTGATGTAAATAAGGCAAAACGAGCAATCAAACCAAGTAAGAAAACCTTAGTGCCGTGGACAATTATTAACCCTAAAAACTTTGTGATTCCACCGAATGGGCAACAAACGGTGCGATTATCGATTCGACCGCCGTCAAATTTTCCTAAAAAGACCCATTATGCAATGTTAAAAATTGATAATCATATTGAAAGTCCACTCAATATTGATCAAAAAACTAAATCTATCACGGTTACCTTAGGGGCGAGTTATGGATTGCCGATAATTGTGACAACGAAGTAATGGCGTTTTCTCTTTTACTATAATAACAACAATAATAAAATAAATTTTTCGATCACTAATTGGATATTAGGGATTGAGGAGAGGGAAATGATTGATTCAATAAAATGTTCAACCAAGCATATCCTCAGTTACGCACTCCTTTTTACTGCGATCCCAAATTTGGGTTATGCTCAACAAAATGCAAATATAAATCATAATATTACAAATGAAATTGCATTAGTTGGGCTATTTGTCAATGATAAAGAAATTACCAATATTGATGTATTAAAAAATGACAAAGGCTACTATGTACCTTTAGATTTAATTGTTCAAGAAATGGGGATTTCTCCCTCTAATGAAACAGTTAAAGAGTGGCAATTTCATTTGCCACTGGGCGATGCCAATATACCTAAAACAGAGACGGTTTCTTATCAAAATAGTCTTTATTTGCCTTTAAATGCTCTAAAATATTTAGGAATAAATGCCGTTTATAATCAATCGTTACTTGCTATAAAATTGTATATTCCTTGGGATAATAAAAATCCATTTGCACACTCTAAAGCGCTTTCTAAACAAAAAAAGGCATCTAAACCCAATAAAATTGATTTTTATCCAAAATTATTTGGTTTAGGTGGAATAACAGTGCAAGGCAATGCTAATTTACGTAAAAAAGGGAAAAGTTCTTCTTATAATAATGGCGTCAATATTGGTTTAGTCGGATATTTAAGCGGAGGATTATGGGGTGCAGATTTAAACTATCAAAATCAAATCAATCAGTTATCAAATGGAGACGAGCAGAAGAAGGATTCCGTCAGTATTGATAATTTATACTGGGTTAAAGCTGCCGAAAATTGGGCGTTACGAGTAGGGAATAGTCGTAATAGTTATGGTTTAAGCAGTGATCGTTATACGGGAATAACGTTTGCTTACAGTAATAAATCCATAACCAAACATTTAGCCTATGCAGGAAGTGGCTCCCAGCAATTATTAAGTAGCAATCATTATTCTTCAATTCGAAATATTGAAGGTATTGGACCTGCTGGAGGGATTGCAGAGTTGCGAGTTAATGGACGTCCTATTGCTCGTGTGCGTATTGCATTAGATAAAAAGTATCAATTTATAGGTTTAAATTTAGCAAATTATGATGCGAATAACTATAATGTAGAAGTTGCTATTTTTGAATATAGCGTATCTGAAGCACCTATTGAAATTTATAAACCTTTTTTATCAACACGACGTTCTAATGTTGCAACAGATGAAGTACTGATTGAAGCAGGCTTAGGAAGACAAGGGAATTTATTCAACAAGCGTGACAGTGTCTCGAAAAGCGAAAAAATTATTTCTCATTTATACGGTGAATATGGGCTAACTAATAATATTGCTGTCCGTGGCAGTGTCACCAAATTAATTGGAGAGAGTCACTTACAACCTTACGAAAAAATGTTTGGATTGAATATAGGGTTACCTTTTAACGTAAATCTGGATTTATCCTATCAAAATTTAGCCAAAGAGAAAATTTATGACTCTTATTTAAACTATAATAACGATTATTTCTCTATTAATTATAATTATCAACATACCTTGTATAAACAAGTGTTGAGCAATATTCAGCAAAAGAGAAGAACTCAGCAACGCCTTAATATTAACTTACACCCTACGGATTATTTTAACTTAGGGTTACAGGGTAACTATAATAAAATAGACACTAAAGAAACTGATAAATATTTTACCGCTTATCTAAATGCAAGACCTCATAAATATTTTGGGTTTAATATCCACAGAGATCGAAACAATGATTACCACTACGGAATCAATTGGGATATTATTCCTAACGATACGCATATTAGTGCCGATTGGGATCAAGATAAACAAGCGTTACACATAAGTAAAAAATTAACAGAAAACTTGGATACAGGGGCTTCTGTCACTCATTGGGAAGAGCAAGAAAGTAACGCTTATCGCGCTTATTTAGATTATGAATATAATGATAAACATCAATTTCATACTGCAATAGGCTATTATGATGAGCAGAATAGCTATGATTTTAACTGGCAATATCGCCCTAATGATTATGGATCTATTCGTCTTGGTTATCATAAAAATCAGTTGGAAGACGATCAAAATATCGATAATATGGCTCAAGAAATTGAAGATGAAGACTACTTTTATTTACAATTTAGTGTAGATTTTCTTAATCAAGATGACAGTATAGATTTTGGTCGTTATAAACCGAGTCATTATGGTACCGTTATTGCAAATCTTAATACCAATAATCCACACTCTTTACAACTTGATAAGAAGGTGCAGTTTAAGCTAGATAACTACTTGGTAGATGCTTATAAGATGGCAGATAATCAATATCGGATTGAAAATATCAAAGAGGGTATTTATAAATTAACTTTCCCAACGGGGAATTTACCTCTGGAATATCAATCAAATAACTTACCAGAGCCAATAATCAAAGTCTCTAAAGCAGCACCTACTATCGTTGATTACAAATTAGAGGAAACCTTTGGTATTTCAGGACAATTGCTCACTGAAAAAGAGAATGTAAAGATTGAATTTTATAAAGAGGATAAAAAAGTCACTGAAACTTATACAGGTGCTTATGGCTACTATCAAGTGATCGGTTTATCAAAAGGGGAGTATATGATTAAAATAGCAGGGAAGTTGGCTAAAAAAGTGACAGTAAAAGATGCAATATTGTTTGATGTGAATTTATAAGGAAAGCCTCATTATGATAAAAAAATTATGTATAATCAGTTTGTTATGTATATCAAATAGTACTTTTTCAAAAATTCCATTATGCAGAAATTCTATTGCAGAGAGTTGGAATAATGCAAAAAAAATTCATTCTGAATGGTGGAATGTAGTTTATTCTCCTATAAAAGTTTGTAGGTTGAATAATAACTCTCACATTAAATATGATGCGACAGACCTATTAAATTCAGCTTCCAGCAATAATAGTGGCGCTGTGATTGCTTTTGGTAATGCATCACCTCAAGTACATAATTATGGAGTATCTAGTGTTACTTTGGATAGCAATTTGAACCTATCTAATATTTCACTGACAGCCCCTCCTTATTATTTACAAAAAGAGGCAAATAATAAAAACTATCCGAATGGAAATGAAGGTATTTTTCGTTTTTATACTCAAGTTTTGAACAGTTCTTGTGAAAAAGATCCTTTAGGATACAAATGGATTAGAGAAAAATGGCAAGATTCATTTTTTAGTCAGTTGAAAATTAATGGTAGTAATATTGTATCATCTAACACTGAACAAAGTTTTGCAAAAGCAACAAATGTGATTTTAAATAATAATGGCAGTGAAATAAAAGCAGATGTTGAGTTTATAGAAGGCTTAAAACACCAAACCGATAATTGGAAAAAAAAGTTCCTCAATTTTGATGATATGTGTAGTATGGATGTTTATGTAAAATTTCAACTAAAACCAAACCAATCACCAAATTTTAAACACTCTGGTAGCTATAATTTAAAATTTACTAAATAGAGTAATTTCCTTTAATCATTATCTAAGAATAAAAGATTTATAATTTCTATTTAACATAATATACATTATGCGAAGTTTAGGAGATTAATATTCATCAACAGGAATAAGTACAATATCATTAAGCTGTATATTATCTAAATAAGAACTTACTTTAAATGATAAAGGATGTAAATAATAAAATCCTTCAGGATAAGGCTCAGAGCCGTCAGGAACCTTTATCTTAAATTCTGAAGGGTAAGGTTTACCTAAATGAATATAAGCCTGCTGAGTCTTAATGTGCCACTCTTTGCCCGTTTTTTCACTTACCCCAGAACGCTCAACAACTTTTGAGTCAGGTAAAATTTCAACTTTTAACAAATAATTTGATAGATCTTTCATTAATTAACGCTCCTTTAAGCTGCTTTTAAATATGTGTAATTTGGTTCAATATACCAAGATGGTTTTTGATGGGTGAAATCAATTTCTACTAATTTCATAAACGGAATAATATTATTTTTTTCTTTAGATTTTAAATTTTGTAATTGTGCTTTTGTAAGACCGATCGCCATTAAATCATACAAATTACGTCTAAAAGTCTCACGAGACATAGAGCGATAAACGTTATCATAACCACGATCTAATAATCTCTCATAAAACCCATACAAACGATCTGCTTTTGAATAACTAACATTACCCTTAGGGGTGATTTTTAAATAATTTTTACGTAATAAATTAATAATTTTTTCTTCATTATAAACATTCATTTTTGTTTCTCCAATCGCATCAAATATATCTTTAAAAGCTTCTATCCATAAATCTTTTATTAAATCTTCACCATTTTTTTCATAAGCTTTTTGATAATTAATTAAATCAAACAAATTTCTTGGTATATGTTTATCATTTAAATAACGTTGTAATAATCTAGCTTCAAATCTAACACATTTCTTTGCAAATTCTTGTAATCTAATATCAGTTAAAATATTTAATGAGTTCATTAAATAAGGAGATTTACACTTCATCAATTGGTTTTGAAGCTCCCCTATTCTTCTATGTAATTCATAACCTTTTAAATAGGCTTTTAATGTTCTTCTACGGCTTCCTGTGTTCCAGCATACTGTTGTTTCATAATCACGGTTAAATCTAGTTTGTTTTGATTGACCTGAATGAATATTTTTTAAAAATGCAATTAACTGTTTTTGTAGGCTATCATTAGGAATATGAGCAGAATAAGTAACATCAATCCAATCAACTGTTGCAGAGGATATATCTAACATTTCATAAAGTTCAGGACGACCAACAGCAAGAGTATTCAACATTTCAAAAGCACAAAGTTCAATATTTGTCGAACCGAAAACATTATGACCCTGTAATAGTTTCGCTGGGCTTGCTTTTAATTCTAAAAAAGGCATTTTTGAAAGATTATCACTCCCCTGCCATATCTTTATTGCTAAAGTTGAAAAATGGCTTGGTAATTGTTCATAAGGATGGCGAAGTTCTGAAAGGTGTAAATCACCGTCAATTTCAAAAGAAACATTGCCAGCTGATAATTTTAATCCTGATTTTTTAGCAATAACTTCTAAAGACGTTTTTAAAAAAGCAGTCTCCCCATCATTAAGGATGAGCAATTCACTTTCTTTAAAACTAATAGAAATTTTCAAAAAATCAATCATTAAAATTCTTCATTTAGGAAACTTAATGTAAACAAGTATATTAGTAACATATTATAAATGCAAATTTTTGTATTAAAATAATAAAATATGAAAAAAACTATAAAAAAACTATAAAAAAACTATACTGAATAATACAAAAAAAAACATAAAAGAGAGTTATATGAAACATATCGGTGAAAATATCAAACATATTCGTAAATCAGCAGGAATAAGCCAACAAGATTTAGCAGATATGAGCGGAATATCAAAAGGGCAAATATCAAAATTAGAAAGCGGTGAACAAAATAACCCACAAATAAATACAGTAGTTTCAATAGCTGCTAATTTAGGAGTTGCAATAGAAGAAATTATCTATGGTGAAAAAACCGAAAGTTTCTCATATTTAGAAAAAGCATTAAAAGAATTACCTGAAGAAGATCAATACGCTATAAAACAGCTAATAAAAACTTGGTTAATAATGCGAAAATCTGAAAAGATAGAATTTTAGAATTGTTTAAAAAAAAAAGCTATTTTGTCTCAAAATGAGACAAGAGTCCACTATTACTATTAGAGTCCACTATTAAAGATAGTGGACGGAGCAAATTCAACTTAATTCTATAATTCAAACATTTTTTAAGATTATATATCGGAATTTGGTCTAATAGGGGGTGAGTATTTTCTTGTTTTCTGAAAAACATTTTTACGCACAACTAATTCATTTTTTCAAATAAATATCCAAGCTACGCTTACGCTATATCAAGGGGCAAGCCCCTTAATAATCCCCTTTATCATCAAAAATAAGTCATTTTTATACCGCTTTTGGCGTGCTGCGGCAAATCCGCTGCACGCTTAAAGCGGTATTTTTAACTATATTATTTATAAATATGGTTATATTTGGAAGGGAAAGAACATCGCATAATGCAGATTATGTATAAATTTTCGCACTATTAAAAAATGGTATAGCACTCAAATTCAACATAATCTTGATATACATTATGCGAAGTTAAGGTTATATAAAATGACTGTATAAAACTGTAGGAAATTTGAATATGTTATTCTTTGAAATTGGCATTATGATTAATTTATGTTTTATGGCATATTTAATTGTATGCTTCGTGCATTTAGTAAAACATAAATAATATAGCGGTACACGATCCTGTAAAAAATTTGCAAATTTTTGCTTAAATCATACCGCTTATTTTATTACTTTAAATGTTGGAAAACATAATATATATGATATATTTTAACCCAATATTCATCTTCTGTTTTCAATATAAAAAAATAACCTTATTATTTTTCTTTTAACATTGCTTTAAGCTTTTTATATCTTTGTTCTGCTATTTTTTTATAATCATCGCTTTCAAAAAATTCAATGTATTTAATTAAAATATTATCTAATTTTAATATTTCTTTATCAAAGTCTAATTCATAACTCCATTTTGAAGATTCTTTTGATTTAGTTTCTTTTGCTTGTTTAAAATACTCGCCTAACTCACCAATCTTTTTATAATCATTTTCTAATTCTTCTTTATTAAAAGGTATAGAAAAATCTTTTTCATAAACTTCATAAAGTAACTTAACAAGTGCAATACCTGCTTGTTTTGCAATAACTACTAAATGATGCTTTTCTTTTGTCACAAAATCAAAGCCTACATCAAATGCACGTATTGGATCATAAAAATAAAAACTGTTCTTTTTCATAATACACTCCTTTATCGTTAATTGAACAAATATTATATCTCAAATAAACGAGAATAAAATATATTCTTTATATTAAATTTTTTAACCTAAAAACATCACCTCTTTAAAATAATCCTTTTAAATCAAAATAGAAAGTGAGCACTTACTAAAAAACAATGCAAAATAACACCTTTGTGCATTTGCACTAATTTGCTTTTTATCGCTGTGGATAAGTGGATAACTCTATTTTTCTTATTCATCCTATTTTTTTACATATTTTAGCTATTTTTATGATCCTAAAATAGAGCAACATATTCCATCAAAACCTTATACCTTATCGTTATAAAAAAGATCTTTTCAAAACAACTGTGTGAGTAAACACTTATATTAAATGCCTTTTTGTAAGTATTTACTTACTTTTAAAATCAATAACGCTTTACAAAGTGAGCAATCACTCTCTTTGATGCGAAAAATCTAAGTTTCTAATAAATTAGATTGCGTTTAATGCTTATTTTCTCAGAAATTAGATAAATAAAGCGTTTGTTTTTTCTAAAAAAGTTGCTATTATTTCTTTGTTTATAACAACTTATAAGAAGAGGGTTAAAAATGCCAACAAAGCATATCGATAACTTAACTTGGGATCGTGTCCAAAAAGAACACGTTAAAGCGGTGATTCTCACTAAAACCAGTTTTAAAGATACTGAGATCTTAAAAATGTTAATTAATAAAGGATTAGAACATATTTCAGATAGTGATTATCAGAAATTTGCGGATCAAAAAGAAGGGAAATAACATATATATTCACCTTATTATTTATTTTTTTAATAAGATAATTATATTTTGCAATAATAATAGAGAGTTTAAATATTAAAGCGGTAAGATATTTGTTTATTTTTACATATTTATACTATATTAATAATAAATAGATCTTAATTTTTAATTTGTATAATTTTACTCGTAAATTCACCCTCTAATACTTTAGTATTTATATTGTCTCCTATTTTTATTTGTTTTGTTGAAGTAATTACTTCATCATTATTATTTTTTGTCACACTATACCCTCTTGAAAATACTTTTAAGGGGCTTAAACTTTCAAGCTGAGTACAATATTGTTGGAATAATTGCTGTTTTTGAGTGAATTTTTTTTCTATCGCATAGTTTAAACGTTGTGTTAAATAATCTTGCTTCTGTTGTTGTTTTATTAAATAAGAAGACAATGGATTTAATTTTACCCTCTGATTTAGTTGTACAATGTTCTGCTTTTTAGTTTTAATAACCTGTTGAAACGCCTTTAATAACAGTGTTTTTTGTTGTTCAAGCTGTGTTTTTTGATATTCAACTTGACGCATCGGATGTTGAAAGCTTAAACGTTTTTGTAGCTGTTCTAATTGAGTGATCTTACTTCCCCATAAACGATCGAAAGCAAAATTAGATCTATCATAATATTGCTGTAATTGACGTAATAGATCTTGTTGATCTCGACTGACTAACTCTGCTGCAGCTGAAGGTGTCGGAGCTCTTAGATCTGCCACAAAATCAGCAATGGTTACATCAATTTCGTGCCCTACGGCACTAATAATGGGAATATCCGACTTAAAAATAGCATAGGCAACGTCTTCTTCATTAAAACACCACAAATCCTCTAATGAGCCGCCTCCTCGCCCTACAATAAGCACGTCACATTCTTTACGGCTATTTGCCACCTCAATACTTGTGACAATGTCACGTTTTGCTTCACTCCCCTGCACCAAAGTTGGATAAATAATGATATTTAAACTAGGATCGCGACGTTGTAACACATTTAATATATCTTGTAATGCTGCACCTGTTGAAGATGTCACAATTCCCACTGTTTTTACAAATGATGGGATCGCTTTTTTATATTGTTGTGAAAATAACCCAGCCTCAGATAACTTTATTTTCAGCTGTTCGAATTGCTGTTGTAATAAACCATCCCCTGCCATCTGCATACTTTCAATAATAAGTTGATAATCCCCTCTTGGCTCATACAAACTGATTTTGGCACAAACCAATACTTGCATTCCATTTTGAGGCTGAAAATTAACGGATCGATTTTTCATTCTGAACATCGCACTACGAACCTGAGCCTTATCATCTTTTAAAGTAAGATACCAATGCCCTGAAACAGGTTGGCTAAAATTAGAAATTTCTCCTGTCAGCCAAATATGCCCCAGCTCCATTTCAAGTAGATTACGAACGGTATAGTTAAGTTGTGTAACAGTTAGAATATTACTCATTGCAAATATCGATAATTAAAATAATAGGATAAGTTTACTAAAATATGGAAATAAAGAAAGGGGTATTTAAAAATTACAAAAAACGTGACAATGTCACAATTAAAGTATTGGAACAAGATTTTGAATATTTCTTTGACTGTTATAATAAAAACGATAACCAGAAGCTATTTGTTGGTATTTATTTACGACTAATCCATTCATAAAGATAATATATTCAGAGTTAACTTTTAAAGGAGCCGAAAGTTGCTCAGAAAAATTAGTACAAACTTCTTCACCTAAATATTGCGAATTATCATAAAATTTAGTCCAAATATAACTTACAGAGTGTGATTGTTGACTTTCAGGCAGTTTTTGTAAAGTGAAACTTACATCTTTAACTATAAATTTTTTAGATATGCTAGGTTTAAAGCACAATTCCTGTTTTTTTGTATATATCAACATATCCGCCTTTATAGGAGACTTATGCGAAGGATTTCTTCCATCACAAGACATTAGTAAACTCATACATACAGTGAATAAACTAATTTTGTAAATATTTAACATCAAAATGCTCCACTAATAAGTTAAAACGTTATTTATATATCATTTTTCAGATGATAGACTATACACTTCTGAGCCATCATAACATATAAAAAACAATCAGCAATAATGTCTCCTTGTTATGGTTCAAAAAGAAATTGATAGTAATAATATAATGCAAATTGTTGTACAGATACACCATACAAGATATAACTTACAAAAGTTATTTTAAATGAAGTACTAAAATTAACCCTTATTTTGCAAATTTTAATTAGGATCTGACCGCTATATAAAAAATACTCGTCCAATTTTCGGTTGTTGGCTCAATTTAAGCACTGTATATTGCCTAATATCACAGGATCATATTAGGAATATAAGCAATGAGATTTAAAGAATTACATAATCAGACTAAACCATTACTAATCGCAAATGTTTGGGATGTACCTAGTGCAAAAATTGCGGAGAAACAAAACTTTCAAGCAATTGGCACATCAAGTGCAGCAATTGCAACACTTTTAGGTTATGACGATGGTGAAAAAATCAGTTTTTCAGAATTAGAATATGTGGTAAAACGCATTATTTCAAATACAAAATTGCCATTATCTGTTGATTTAGAAGCTGGATATAGCCGAAATCCAGCAACAATTGTTAATCATATTAAAAAATTAGCCCAATTAGGCGTTGTTGGTATTAATATCGAAGACAGTGTCGTGATCAATGATATTCAGACACGGGTTAATGCGGATGATTTTGCAAAAACATTAAAAGAAATAACAGAACATCTAAAAAAAGAGAATATCAATATTTTTATAAATGTACGAATCGATACTTTTCTATTAGGTGTTCCAAATGTGATAGAAGAAACTAAAAAGAGAATTAAATTGTACGAAAAAACACATATAGATGGGCTGTTTTTGCCTTGTATTGAAAAAGAAACGGATATAAAAGAGATGGTGAATTATACAAATTTACCTTTAAATGTAATGTGTATGCCAAATCTTCCTGATTTTAAAACGTTACATCAATTAGGGGTAAAACGAATAAGTATGGGAAATTTTTTGTTTGACAAAATGTATCGTCAACTTGAGAATACAATGCAAGAAATTTCAAATCACCAATCATTTCAAGCGATTTTTTAAATGCGAATTACCGATAAAAAGACCATCGACACCTATTACACTGCTCTGCTAGAAAGAAATCAACAGTTTGTAGGAATCTTTTTTGTAGGCGTAAAAACAACCTCTGTTTTTTGCATTGTGACTTGTCGAGCCAGAAAACCCAAATTAGAAAATGTTGAGTTTTATACGACATTCAAAGAGGCTTTAGACAATGGTTACAGACCTTGTAAAATTTGTAAACCTACTGAAAATGCAAATAAAGCACCAAAGCAAGTAGAATTGGCTATTCAATTAGTGAAAGAAAATCCAAAGGAAAAAATAACGGATTATCAACTCCGCCAAAAAGGAATAAGCCCTGACGTTGTACGTAGATGGTTTAATAAGCATTATGGAATGACTTTTCAGGCATACCAAAGAATGTACAGAATAAACAATGCCTATCAAGAATTAAAAAAAGGAAAGAACACCACTCACACCGCCTTTGATTCAGGTTACGAATCATTAAGTGGCTTTGGTTATACTTTTAAAAAAATGATCGGAAAATCCCCTAAAAGCAGTAATGAAAAAAATATTATTTTAATTAGTCGCTTAACAACGCCACTTGGAGCAATGGTTGAGCGATTTTTTTGTTAACCATAGTGTATATGGCTTAGAAAAGTATTTTACGAGTGCGTACATCTTGCCAAAGGTTAACCATCGTGTAGATGGCTTAGAAATAAGTACAGCACGCTTGCGAGTTGAAATGAGAACTAATGGGGATGTTGTTTTTTTGTTAGTAGACAAGGCATACCTTGTCTCCACGGTATTACTATATTTAGCACTGTTATTTGTAAAAAATCACAAAGAAGTAACCGCTTGTTTTAATCTGCCCTGATTATTTTCTAACAATAATTTTGCTTGGTCTTTTGGTAAACCACTTAAAATTATCATAATAGCTAATTTGGAATGATTATCTGCCTCTTTTAATACTTGTTCAGCCTGCTCTTTTTCACATTCTGTGGCTTGCATTACAATTCGTATTGCCCGTGCTCTTAATTTTTCATTGGTTGCTTTTACATCAACCATTAGATTTTGATAACATTTTCCCATTAATACCATACTGGCTGTTGTGAGTATATTTAATACTAATTTTTGTGCGGTACCTGATTTCATTCGGCTAGAACCTGTTAACACTTCTGCTCCCACTCTGGTTTCAATCGTAATATCAGCCACTTCTGCCATTTTACTTTGTGGATTACTCACAATCGCCACTGTTGTTGCGTCTAATTGTTTTGCATAGGCTAAAGCACTTACTACATAAGGCGTTCGACCACTTGCGGCTATGCCAACTAAAATATCATTTGCTGAAAATTGAATATGCTGCAAATCTTCAATACTGGCTGTTTGACTATCCTCTGCTCCTTCAACTGCATTACAAATCGCACGCTCGCCACCTGCAATAATGCCCTTAACCATTTCCGATGAAACCCCAAAAGTTGGCGGACATTCAGAAGCGTCAAGCACACCTAAACGTCCACTAGTCCCTGCACCAATATAAATTAATCGCCCTCCTTTTTGGAAAGCATTCACAATTTTTTCGACAGCTAACGCAATCTGTGGCAAAGATTTTTCTATCGCTACAGGCACTTTTTTATCTTCATTATTGATAATAGTCACAATTTCCAGTGCTGAAAGCTGGTCAATATCGTGTGAATTTGGATTACGTTGCTCGGTTATCATCTGAGCCAGTGAATTTAACAGGTTTTGTTGTGTCATTTTGTTCTCTCTATATAAATAAGCGGTATGATTTGATTAAGAATTTGCAATTTTATGATTTATTATCTTTGTCTGTAATTTCCACAACATCATTAATCAACTTTGCAAAATCAAGTGCATTTTTAGAGGTAATTACAGGTTTTCCACTGTCTTTTTCAATTTCTTTACGAGCATTACCTGCAATATTGCCCCCTCGTTTTGCCACTTTTTTATTTTCATCTAAACCAATAGGATTGTGGATATTAGTCAGTTCTGTAGTAGTGGCTTCTGCTAACATATTTAACACTAATTCTAAGGTAGACATATTATCTCTTAAATTTTCTTTTTTGAGATTTTTAAATTCTTTATATTCTCTTGTTGTCATTCCAGACCAAGCTTTTGAGATTTCATTTGTTAAAATTGCAAATTCCCTCCCTGCTCGAACACTATGCTCTTGCCAAGTATCTGTTAATTCCTTTCTGACTTGTATTGCTTGAAGACGTTGATTGATCCATTCTTTGCTATACCCTTTTTTTAAATAGGTTTGTAATGCTCGATCTATCGCTAATTCAGGATCGATAATTTCATCAATTCTTTCTTTTCCAACCTTCGCTAGCCACATTTTAAATGGCTCTGCTTTTGGGGAAGGAATAGACTGAATGAGCCTGAAAATACCTTGTATACTAGCAGATTGAATTTGTCTTTTTTTACCATCTAATGCTATCATCTGAAGAGGGGTACAAATTGTACCCCACTTTAAATTAAGTTCACTATCTCTACTTCTTAGTTTTTTAACATATTGCTTTGGATCTTTACTTTCCGTTAATACCTGAACAACATCAACAATAGAAAAGAACCATTCTTCTTTTTCTTCATCCCACACTGAACGGATCTGACTGTCTTCAAATAATTTAATTTCATTCACTAATCTCTTTCCTTCTATTTCTCTTTCCATAAGTTAGATCACACGTCGACAAATTGTCGACAACTAAAATTACTTTTCATATTATACGACACTAGATCTATCAGTCCCCACATACAATACTTAAAAACTCGATCCAACTCACAAAATTATTTAGGATAAATCACCCCTAAACTCACCGCCTTTGTTGCACCTGTCACACTTGGCATATTAGAGGGTAAATTGTGTATGCGTTGATAAGCTAACCAAGCAAAAGCAGTGGCTTCAACATAATCAATATCTAAACCATAATTCGTTGTCGTGCTTACATTCCATTGTGGTAATAATTCTTTGAAATCTTGCATAATAAGAGGATTTTTTGCCCCTCCTCCACATACCAAAAAGCGACAGGGTAACGATTTTGTTTCTAATTTTAATAACTCTTGAACGGTACTTTGAACAGTAAATTCAACTAATGTACGTTGAATATCTTGAGGTAAACAAGCGGTATGATGTTGTTCAAAATTTGCAATTTTTTGTTCTAACCATTGTAAGTTAAACTGCTCTCTCCCCGTACTTTTTGGTGGAGGTTGTTTAAAAAATGGCTCATCTAACAAAGTCGCTAACAATGATTGATTCACTTGCCCTGTTTTCGCCCATTCACCATTATTATCATAAGATTTATTAAAGTGCTTACCAATCCAAGCGTCTAATAAAAGATTGCCTACTCCTGTATCGTAACCAATCACCGCTTGATCAGGAATTAAAACAGAAATATTACTAATTCCACCAATATTTAAAACAACAGTTGCAAATTTTGGATCAAAAAAGACCGCTTGGTGAAAGGCAGGAACCAGTGGGGCACCTTGCCCACCAAATGCCATATCTTTACGTCGAAAATCAGCAACAGTCGTAATACCTGTTTTTGCAGCAATAATATTAGCATCTCCAATTTGAGTAGTAAAAGGATGAGCGGTTTGTGGTGAATGCCAAACGGTTTGACCGTGACAACCCACAGCTTCAATCTGCTCTGCTTTTAAATGATTAAGATTTAAAAATTGATTGATCGCATCCGCATACAGCAGACCTAAGCGATGATCTAACTCACCCAATTGCTGTAATGAAGTTTCTCCTTTTAGGCATAGTGTTAAAAGTGACTGACGTAATGCTTCTGGCATTGCAACAAAATGACAGGCTTTTAAAACAGGCTGTGAGGTAGAAAAATCAACCAGAGCCAAATCTACTCCATCTAAGCTGGTACCAGACATTACACCAATATAATATTTAGGTTGCATACAATTTTATCTCTCTTTTGTTGTTTTCCAAATTATAGAATAGTATTTCTTTTTTTCAAAATACAAAATAAACATCACAGACTATCATTTAGAAAAATTTGATTGGCATTAGCTATTGTTTTAATAAATGGTAAATTTTAAAAGCAAATATATAATGCGCTCAACTTATCAAGATTCTCTTTATGAGAAGACTGATTTTTATTTATTACATCATTTTAAATTAAGGAAAACTTATGATTAACAATATTGGTTTAAACACTCAATCATCAAACAACATTGCAACTGAATTAAATAAACTTTTAGCCAGCTACCAAGTATTTTATACAAATGTACGTGGCTACCACTGGAATATTAAAGGCGTTAACTTTTTTGAATTGCATACAAAATTTGAAGAGATTTACAGTGATTTAGTGATTAAAATAGATGAAATTGCAGAGCGCATTTTAACGTTAGGACAAACACCAAATAATGCATTTAGTCAGTATTTAGACACCTCTCGTATTAAAGAAGATATTGCAGTAAGTGATGCAAAAGGCTGTTTATCTGGAACTTTAGCAGGTGTTCAAATTTTGTTAAAACAACAACGTGAAATAATGGAAATGGCAGCTCAAACTAATGATGAAGGAACGGCTTCGCAGATGAGTGATTATATTAAAGAGCAAGAGAAACTCGTTTGGATGCTTTCCGCTTCTGTTGTTTAAATTTGATGACATACATTTTACTGCTTGATTTACAATTATTTAAACAATTACGCCCAAAAAAGTAATAATATTTTGCAAACGGCTATTTTTTAACATATTATTACACTTACTTAACATATGTTGAGTAATCTATTATTTTTATTTTTAAAGTTAAAACAAGGAAAATTGTATGTTTAACAATCTTTTTGCCAATTTACAAAAAATTGGTAAAGCGTTGATGCTACCTGTTTCAGTGCTTCCTGTTGCAGGTATTTTGCTCGGTGTTGGTGCAGCACACTTCTCTTGGATGCCTGAAATCATTTCAAACCTTATGGAACAAGCGGGTGGTTCAGTCTTTGGTCAAATGCCACTTCTTTTCGCTATTGGTGTTGCACTTGGCTTTACCAATAATGACGGTGTATCAGCATTAGCCGCTGTTGTTGGTTATGGTATTTACATTGCGACTCTTAAAGTAATGGCTGGTTTTATCGGTGTTGAAGGCATTGATACTGGTGTACTTGGTGGTATTTTATCAGGTTCTATCGCAGCATGGTCTTTCAATCGTTTCTTCCGTATTCAATTGCCAACCTATTTAGGCTTTTTTGCGGGTAAACGTGCCGTACCGATCATTACTGGTTTCTTAACTATCTTCTTAGGTGTTGCCCTTGCATTTATTTGGCCTCCAATTGGTCATGGTATTGAATCATTCTCTCATTGGGCAGCAGTACAAAATCCTGAAACCGCATTTGCCATCTATGGTTTTGTTGAACGTTCATTAATTCCATTTGGTTTACACCATATCTGGAACGTACCATTCTTCTTTGAAGCGGGTACTTGTGTAGATAATGCTGGTGAAGTACAAAATGGTATTGTTACTTGTTTTGTTTCTGCAGATGCAGCAAGTCGTACAGCTGAAATGAGCTACTTCGGTCAAATGGCAGGTGGTTACCTATTCAAAATGTTCGGTCTTCCAGCAGCAGCAGTTGCCATTTGGCACAGCGCTAAACCTGAAAACCGTGCAAAAGTAGGTGGTTTAATGCTTTCTGCAGCATTAACTTCATTCTTAACAGGTATCACTGAACCAATTGAATTTGCATTCTTATTCGTTGCTCCTGTTCTTTATATTGTTCACGCTTTCTTAGCAGCAGGCGCATACTTTATAACTAATGCATTAGGTATTGTTCATGGAATGACATTCTCACACGGTTTCATTGACTTTACTGTATTATCTTCAAACTCACAAAAAATCTTCTTATTAGTAGGTGTAGGTTTGATTTATGCAGCAATCTATTACACAGTATTCCGAGTATTAATCAAAGCATTAAACTTAAAAACACCAGGTCGTGAAGACGAAGCTGATGAAGCTGAAGTTGAACACGTTGAGCATTCTTTAATGGCTCAAGAGCTTGTTAAAGCCTTTGGTGGTAAAGATAATATTGCTAACCTAGATGCTTGTATCACTCGTTTACGTGTTGCTGTAAAAGATATTGAAACAGTTGATCAAGCTCGCTTAAAAGAACTTGGTGCAGCAGGCGTTATTGTAGTTAAAGGTGGTGTTCAAGCTATCTTTGGTACAAAATCAGATATGCTTAAAACAGAAATGGATGATTGGATTAAATCTCATTAATCTAATTCTTTAATTTTTGATAAAAAGCGACACACCCCAAAAATTGAACACAACTTTGGGGTGTTTTTTTATATTTTAAATATAATTTTGCAAAAAGTTGAATTTATCTTACCGCTTCATTACTCTTCTATTTCTAAATTTAGTTAATCAAATGTCTATGCTATGTTAAACTAACGCAATATTTTTTCTTTCTTTTATTTTATTATTCAAAACAACATATGCAAAAACAAAAGCCTTTTATTTTACATAGTCCTTTCAAACCTGCAGGAGATCAACCTGAAGCCATTGCAAAACTAAAAGAAGGCTTAGAAGACGGTTTAGCCCATCAAACGTTACTGGGTGTAACGGGTTCAGGTAAAACTTTTACAATTGCCAATGTGATTGCAGACTTAAATCGCCCTGCAATGCTACTCGCCCCTAACAAGACCCTTGCAGCACAACTTTATGCTGAAATGAAAGCTTTTTTTCCTGAAAATGCGGTTGAATATTTTGTGTCTTACTATGATTACTATCAACCAGAAGCCTATGTGCCAGCCAGCGATACTTTTATTGAAAAAGATGCGTCCGTAAACGAACAAATCGAACAAATGCGACTGTCTGCTACTAAATCTTTTTTGGAACGCCGAGATACGATCGTTGTTGCTTCTGTTTCTGCTATTTATGGATTAGGGGACGCCGATGCTTATCTTAAAATGATGTTGCATTTGCAAGTGGGGGAAATAATCAATCAGCGTGAAATTTTATCTCGCTTAACGGAATTGCAATACTCTCGTAACGATCAAGCTTTTCAACGTGGAACATTTAGAGTGCGTGGTGAAGTGATTGATATTTTCCCTGCGGAATCGGACGATCAAGCATTACGTGTCGAGCTTTTTGATGATGAAATTGAAAATTTATCCCTTTTTGATCCATTAACAGGGCAAACCACTGGGCGTGTACCTCGTTATACGGTTTACCCTAAAACCCACTACGCCACGCCTCGTGAACGTATTTTAGAAGCGATTGAAAAAATCAAAGCAGAGCTTGTTGAACGTCGTGAATATCTGATCAAAGAAAATAAGCTCGTTGAAGAACAACGCCTGACACAACGCACCCAATTTGATATTGAAATGATGAACGAACTTGGCTACTGCTCTGGTGTTGAAAACTACTCTCGCTATCTTTCAGGCAGAAAAGAGGGTGAAGCACCGCCAACATTATTTGACTATATGCCTGCTGACGGTTTGCTAATTATCGATGAATCTCACGTGACTGTACCACAAATTGGGGGAATGTATAAAGGCGACCGTTCTCGTAAAGAAACCCTTGTGCAATATGGCTTCCGCTTGCCTTCTGCATTAGACAATCGCCCATTACGATTTGAAGAATTTGAAGCCCTTGCACCACAAACAATTTACGTTTCCGCCACCCCAAGCAATTATGAATTGGAAAAATCAAATGGCGATGTGGTGGAACAAGTGGTTCGCCCAACAGGACTGCTCGACCCTATTATTGAAGTTCGCCCTGTGGCAACCCAAGTCGATGATTTACTTTCAGAAATTCATAAACGCACTGAAGTAGAAGAACGTGTTTTAGTAACAGTTTTAACCAAGAAAATGGCGGAAGATCTAACGGATTACCTTGATGAACACGGCGTGCGTGTGCGTTATTTACACAGCGATATTGACACCGTTGAACGTGTTGAAATTATCCACGATTTACGAATGGGAATGTTTGATGTACTGGTTGGAATTAACTTATTACGTGAAGGCTTAGATATTCCAGAAGTATCGCTTGTCGCCATTTTAGACGCTGATAAAGAAGGCTTTTTACGTTCTGAACGTTCACTCATCCAAACCATCGGACGTGCTGCTCGAAACCTAAATGGTAAAGCAATTTTATATGGTGACAGAATTACCAATTCAATGGAAAAAGCCATTAGCGAAACCCAAAGACGTAGAGCAAAACAACAAGCTCACAATGAAAAACTGGGTATTACGCCACAAGGTTTAAATAAACAAGTCAGTGAATTACTTGATATTGGGCAAAATAATAAAACAAAACGAAATAAAAAATCTACAAAAGTAGAAGAAAATCCTGCTACTTATATTCCAAAAACTCGCAAAGCATTAGAAAAAGATCTTAAAAAACTCGATGCTGAAATGCGAGAATTTGCTCAAAACCTCGAATTTGAAAAAGCGGCTGCTACAAGGGATAAAATTAAACAGTTGAAAGAGTTTTTGTTGATGATAGATTGATTGCATAAAATACCTTTATTTTTAGCTTTTTTAAAATTACTTTATTATCAACTAGTTACAAAACCTGCTAAAAAAAGGGTATTTTTGTTATTTTTTCACTTCAGATATTGCAAAATAAGGGTTTTATTAATAAAATCTCTAGTTAACCATCGTGTAGATGGCTTAGAAACCCAACACTAAAATTATCAACTTTAGCGGTCAGTTAACCATCGTGTAAATGGCTTATAACCTTCGGTCATTTTAAAAACTATTTGCTGATATGTTCAACATATTTTGTGCTGTAGTTGTTCTTTTGCATTTTTACTAAGTTTTTAAACTCCTTGCCTCTTTTTTTGAGTTTCTTATTATTAGCTGTTATATTGATGTTTTAAATAATTATAATAAGAGGAATTATCTATGGAGTTAAGCCTTTGGGAAATTTTTTTAACCGTTGTAGTTGCTCATTTTGTAGCATTACTCAGTCCTGGTCCTGATTTTGTATTAATCGTTAAAAGTGCTATTAAATATGGTGGTAAAAAATCAGTGGGAGTAGCTGCTGGTATAGCTTTTGCTAATGGTATGTATATTTTTTTATGTCTTATTGGTGTTGGTGCAATTTTAGCAAGTTCTGCAACTTTATTGATTATTATGAAAATATTAGGAGGATTATTTTTGATCTATTTAGCCATTCAAGCGTTGTGTGCTAAAAAATCTGATTACCAATCCTTAGCATTAAGAGATACAAAACAAATAAAAGTTCAAACGACTTGGGCAAGAGAATTTGTTACTGGTTTTATGTCTGGAATTTTAAATCCTAAAAATTTACTATTTTATTTAAGTTTATTCACTATTGTTCTTACTGAAAATGTAAATATGACTTTTCGAATTGGCTTAGGTATTTGGATGACATCATTAGTGTTTATTTGGAATGTCTTAATTATTTATACGTTATCTGTGCCTAAGGTGCGTAATCAGTTTACTCGATTTTCATACTATATTGATAAGGTAACTGGTACTATTTTAGGTCTAATTGGGTTTTCAATTATAAAATCAACAATGAGTAATAAATAAGGTTAAGCTTGGTGATATTTAGTGTGTTTACAACTTAGAAAATATTGAAAGATCTTAAGGAAGAGAAATGGTTGCGGGGGCTGGATTTGAACCAACGACCTTCGGGTTATGAGCCCGACGAGCTACCAAGCTGCTCCACCCCGCGTCAGAGATGTGCATAATACACCGATTTTTGGAGATTACAATAATAAAAAAATATTTTTGATTTGTTTGCCTTAAATTAAAACCAACTTCGTATAAATCTTGCTCTTTTTCTTTTTTTATTACCTTTTTAAGCTAAATTTTGTTATTCTTGTCGCTGTTTTTCATTATCATAAGGTTTCTATGACATTAACTATAAATAAAAAATGGATCTTACTAACAGCAGTGGCATTCTCTGTTATAGGCTGCTCTTCAAATACCAATAAATCATCTTTAAATTATGCGGATAAAGAAAAATTTGGAGCCGAATACAAAAATCGTCAATATTATCCTTATGCCTCACATATACCTAGAAAAAAAATCAATGTTCATAAACGAGTGGTAAATCGTCGTAGTTTTTTACGTCAGCTCACTAATGTTAAAGATTATTCAAATAATATTACTTCTCAGTATGCAAATACATATAACAAAATTACGTCTTGGGTTTATTCTGGCGCAAATATAAGGCGCTTGGCTAATTATGGTATAAATATTCAACAAATGAGTGGTGAAGAAGGGTTTCAAAATGTCCTGATGACGGGATACTACTCGCCTGTCTTAAAAGCCAGCCGTGTAAAAAGAGGGAAATTCCAATATCCTATTTATGCAAAACCTCGTTATCGTAAAAAATTTACTCGTAAACAAATTTATGACGGCGCTTTATCTGGAAAAGGACTAGAGCTAGCTTATAGTGATTCACTGTTAGAGAATTTTTTACTTGGAGTACAAGGCAGTGGCTATGTTGATTTTGGTAATGGTAAGTTAAATTACTTTGCATATGCAGGTCAAAATGGTTTTAAATATGCGAGTATTGGGCGATTATTAGTTGAAGATGGTGAAATTCCAAAGGAAAAAATGTCCATTAAAGCGATTAGAGAATGGGGACATCAACACCCTGAGCGAGTTCAAACATTATTGGAGCGAAATCCTTCGTATGTTTTCTTTAAGAATGATGCATCAGGGAAAGTAAAAGGGGCAGCAGGTGTTCCACTTGTTCCTTTAGCTTCTGTTGCTTCAGATCGCAAAATTGTGCCTTCTGGAACTCCTCTACTTGTTGAAACACCAATGATTGATGATCATGGTAATTGGACAGGACACCATGAAATGCGTTTAATGATCGCCTTAGATGTAGGTGGTGCAATAAATGGTCAACATTTCGATATTTATCAAGGTATTGGTGATAAAGCAGGTCATAAAGCAGGATTAATGAAGCACTACGGACGTGTTTGGATTTTGCAATAAAATTAGGTGTAGCCATTTGTTGCTCTTCAAGTGAGGATTCAGATGGCTACAATATGATTTTGGTAACAATTATAGGAATGTACTAAGACTTGTAATTATTTTAACACTTTTAATGGGTTTAATAACCATTTTTTACCAAGATGTTCAAAGTCTTGAAATAATGTATCTTTTTGAGTTGCTTCTCGAATGTGTAATACAACACATTCTAACCGTTTCCAATCTCTAGTAAAATTAGTACATTGTGAACGTTTATAAACATTTTCATCAAAAATATTCTCTCTGATACCTGTAGCTGTAAACTCTCTTGAATTAAGTACTTTCAGAATAGATCCTCTGAAAACATCATCAATTTTGTAATGATCAATTAAAGGAATACCTTGACGAGCAAGTCGGTTGACAAGAGTGATCGCTTCTTGTAACTCTTTATTTTGAGTTTGATGTAAAATTAAATCGATAGTTGCTCGTTGCCTTGCATTTTTTGTATTCGAGCGAATACTTAATGCAGTAAAAATAGCTGCAGCACAGACAGCGATAGTTTGGATTACACCAGTCCAATCCATTTAGTCGTTGCCATCCCAACCTTCATTGAAAGTTATATTATAATTCCAATCATTAATAAACATTTTCATTACTATACTCCTCGTCTAGCTATAGGCTACCTATTTGGTAACTAACAGTATGATATATCATTTAATAATAGGTTGCAATTTTCTAAGCTATCTATATGGTGGTTAACAAATATTGCTAACACGTAAAGTAACTATTTTTTACCATTTTTGCAAAAAACTTCACAAATCTTACCGCTTGCCCTTATCAACAGAACCAATTCCTCGTATAATCATAATTTTGCAACACAACACTGAAAGGAAAATTTATGTTTGAACATATTAAAATTGCCCCTGCTGATCCTATTTTAGGTTTAGGTGAAGCATTTAAAGCCGAAACTCGTGCGAATAAAATTAATTTAGGTATTGGTGTTTATACTAATTCTGAAGGAAAAACACCTATTATCAAAGCGATAAAGGAAGCTGAACGCCGTTTGTTTGAAGCAGAAAATAATAAAAATTATTTACCTATTGACGGTGTAGCAGAATATAACGCCTATACACAGCAATTACTCTTTGGGGAAAATGCCGACGTTATTACTCAAAAACGAGCAAAAACAGCGCAAACGCTAGGTGGCACAGGTGCATTACGTGTTGCGGCAGAATTTATTCACTCCCAAACAAATGCAAAAAGTATCTGGGTATCTGCTCCAACCTGGCCAAATCATAATGCGATTTTTGGTAATATTGGGCTAAATATTAAACATTATCGTTACTACAATGAAGAAACTAAAGGTTTAGATTGGGATAATCTTATTACAGATTTAAGCCAAGCAGAAGCTGGTGATGTAGTATTATTCCACGGTTGTTGTCATAACCCAACAGGTATTGATCCAACACCTGAGCAATGGGATGCTTTAGCAAAAATGTCACAAGAGAAAAAGTGGCTACCATTATTTGACTTTGCTTATCAAGGCTTTGCAAATGGTTTAGAAGAAGATGCTTATGCACTGCGTACCTTTGCTAAAAATCATAATGAATTATTGGTCGCAAGTTCTTATTCAAAAAACTTTGGTTTATATAAAGAACGTGTAGGCGCTTTCACTTTAGTCGCAGAAAATGAAACTATTGCAAACAACGCCCTTAGTCAAATAAAACAGATTATTCGAGTACTCTACTCTAACCCAGCCTCACACGGTGCCAGCACTGTTGCTACAGTATTAGGAGACAGTGAATTAAAAGCCAATTGGATTGCAGAGTTAGCGGAAATGCGTGAGCGTATTAAACAGATGCGTTATTTATTTGTAAAAGGACTTAAAGAGAAAGGCGCAACACAAAACTTTGATTTTATCCTCGAGCAAAACGGTATGTTCTCTTTCAGTGGTTTAACCGCAGAACAGGTTGATCGCCTTAAAGATGAATTTGCTGTTTATGCTGTTCGTTCAGGACGCATCAATGTTGCTGGCATAACTGCTAATAATATTGATACCCTATGTGAAGCGATTATAAAAGTACTATAAAACTTACTAAGCGGTGACATTGTCACGAAAATTTGCAAATTTTTGGTAAAACCTCACCGCTTTAATTATTAAATCACTGCCTCTAAAGGCACTTTCACCACGATTTTTTTCAATTTTTTATTCCCATTTACTGAATTTACTGGCTTATGAGGTTCATAAGGCATAAAAATAGCAAAAGAATTTGGTGTTAAGAAGAGTTGATTTTTATCTTCAATAACCTCTGAAATTTGATAATCATCTGCCTCATTATATTCGTTATATAAACTCAAATCAGGTGAAACCAGACCATATTCAATCATCTCTTCACCTTCAATTAAAAGATGAACATCAATCATTTTTCGATGAATTTCCGCTACTTTTCCCTCTGCTGGTGAGCTTTCTAATTCCATTACATTCATTCGAATGCCCTCTTCAAGATCTTGCCAACCTAAAGGTAGGTTGACTAAATCTAAAGATTTTAATTTCCCACACAAACGTGCAAACACAGAAGGTAAACCTACTGCGTAATCATCACGACTTAAATGCCCAAATAACATAATCACTCCTTAAAGTTAAAAACTTGAATAAATAATAAATTTTTCTTTCATAAACCTCAAGAAAAAATAAAGTTTTATTTCAAAAATTCACACAAAATTGATTTAGTTAAAAAATAAGGATAAAATCCCCTCTTCTTTCAACACATTAAAGCATTATGAATACTTTTGAGCAACAAGTAAAAGCAGTATTAGAAGCAAATAAAGGACAACGAATAACTTCTTTTGAATTTGAAGATAATCGCTATTGGCTGAAGCAAACCGAAAAATTACAAGGTGTTGAACATTTTTTAAAACCTTTTCCTCAAAAAGCATTACAACGTGAAATTGAGCAATTAACCTATCTCAATAAGCACAGTGTTTCTACAGCTAAATTAATAATGACAGGAGAGGATTACTTTGTCACAAATGATGTTGGCAGATCTATCAGCTCATTAATAAATGACAAAGATATTACCCCTGAAAAAACGCAATTTTTAGTAACATTAGCCGCCACCGAATTACAAAAAATACATCAACAGGGGTTTGTACACGGTCGTCCTGCAGTACGAGATATCACATTATTAGAGGATAAAATTTATTTTATTGATTTTGAAAATAAAGTTTCCAATAAGGCTCTTGAACATCGTCAAGTTCGAGATTTACTGATTTTTATCCATAGTTTATACCGTGAAAAATTATCTCAACAATGTGTTGAACAAGCAGTAGAAAGTTATGCTCAAGCAGGGGGTAATGAGATTTGGAAAGCCACTATTGACTATATAAAAAATAAACGTTGGTTATATTGGTTATTGTCTCCTTTTAAACCGATTGCAAGAACAGACTTAATTGCCGCTTTTTGTATTTTTGAATATATTTTAAATATCAAGTAATTATGCGTAAATTAGTGATTGTTACTACACCATTTTCTGCTCAACCTTTAGGTGGAAATGGCGTATTTTTAAGTGAAACCGTCACTGATTTAAACCTGAATATTGCCACTCTTTCTTTTAAAAATGCCAAAAAATTATTGGGTCAAACCCTTGATTATGCTATTTACGATATGCAAGCTAAAGAGGGGGTTTGCTTTAATTTAGATGCATTAGCAATCGCTACAGGTACTATTATAGATAACGGTTATCTTATTATTATTTGTCCTCAATGGTATCATTTAATGCAACAAATAGATCAGGATGCGATCCGTTGGAGTGAACAAGGAAAGATAAAAAGCCCGAACTTTTTTAATTATTTCCAACAACTTGTTGAACAGTTTCAATTTGAGATTGTAGAAAAATTTGATTTTAATAAACTCACAAGCGGTACGATTTTTTCAAAAATTTGCAAATTTTCAACACTTACTGTACAGCAACAGCTTATATTTGAAAAACTTCCTCAACACTCTGCAGATATTCATTTAATTACCGCACCAAGAGGACGAGGAAAATCTACATTACTCGGTCAGCTAGCACAATATATTCAACAAAATCAAAAAGTTATCATTACTGCTCGGAGCCACTCTGCTCTACCCACTTTTTGGCAAAATGTAGATAAAGACAAAATATTATTTTTTTCTCCCGATCAACTTATTCAACAAATTGAAAATCAACAGTTAACTAATGATTATTGGCTTTTTATTGATGAAGCGGCAAGTCTGCCTTTACCAATGTTACAGCAATTTTCACATTATTTTAAAAAAGTCATATTGGCTACTACAACTCAAAATTATGAAGGGACAGGACGAGGCTTTAGTCTTAAGTTTTTGCCTCAATTAAAACGTCCTTACCAACAATGGAAATTAACAAAAGCCCTACGCTGGAAAAATAATGATTCATTAGAAAATTTTGTTAACCAACTGCTTATTTTAGATAATGTTGAAAATAGTGACCCAAATAGCAACCAAGCCTTTTACCAACTTTTAGCCAATGCTCATTATAAAACTACCCCAACAGATCTACGCCGTTTGTTTGATGCACCTCATCAATATTATTTAAAACATATTGAAAATCATCAACTTATTGGTGGTATTTGGGCAATCTTTGAAGGCGGATTAGATAAAGGTTTAGCCGAGGAAATTTGGCAAGGAAAACGCCGTCCAAAGGGTAATTTAGTGGCACAATACCTCTGTTTTCAAGGAAATTTAATAGAAGCTTGTTTATTACGTTCAATTCGTATTTCTCGCATTGCCGTGACTCCTGAAAAACAGCAACAAGGTATCGGTAAGCGGTTAGTTTCTCAATTAATTTTGCAAATACGAACTCAACAAAATGTGGATTTTATTTCAGTGAGTTTTGGCTTAAATGAAAAACTCTTTAATTTTTGGAAAAGTTGTGGTTTCCAATTGGTTCAAATTAGCCCATCCAAAGAAGCCAGCAGTGGTTACCACAGTGCAATGATGTTATATCCAATCAGCGAAAAGGGGCTAACTTTTGTAAAGCAAGCCCAAATGCAATTTCAACGAGACTTCCCTCTTTTGCCTTTTTTACAAAATTTGCAAAAAATGATCAAGATCGTACCGCTTGAACATCAACTTGTATTTATGGAGAACGACCATAAAAACCTACAGGGTTTTGCCTATTATCATCGTTCTTTAACTTCGTGTTATGCAAGTTTAAAGCGCTTACAACAACGCTATCCAACTGAATTAATTGAATTAAATAGTGTTCTGAATAGAGAGCAACTGCAATTACCAAACTATAAAAAAGAGTGGTTAAAAAGAGCGAGAAAAGAAGTTAAAAAATATCTATAAAGTACATTTTATATATTCTTTACTCTGGAATAATTGGCATTAAAAGCCGTGTTAAAAAGGTAATTATCAATAAAATAATTACTACATATTTTGAGGAAATAAAATGTTCAGGTATAAATACACAAAGAATTGAAAGACAAAAAATAACAACTAATTCTACTAAATTTGCTAAACTTTGTGCCCCAAATCCTAATGCTGTTAAAAATAACCAAAATGCAGAAGGTAATAATAAAAATATTTTCATATTATAAATCTCTTGTATTGTTAATTTTTCGATGCTTATTTCTTAAAAATTTCTTGCCTACTTCCACACTCTGAACCGCAATATAGCCCACAATCAAAGCAAGCATAATATCTAATATTAAAGTAGCAAAAGGAATACTTTCAATACTATGCACAAAAGAATGAAATAAGTGAGTTTGATGTGAAATAATTCCCCCTCCAACAGCAAGCATTGCGATCGTACCAATAATGCCAATGCCTTTTATCAACATCGGCATTGCTTTAATTAAAAAATTACCCAACGATTGAAAAAATTCACTTTGTTTCTTTTTAAGATAAAAACCTATATCGTCTAATTTAATAATCAAACCAACAATACCATAAACAGCCACAGTCGTGATCATCCCAATTAAAATTAAAACAAAAAGTTTAGTAATAAAATCACTCTCTTGTACCAAGCCTAAGGTAATCACAATAATTTCAAAGGACAAAATAAAGTCTGTTTTAACAGCACCTGCCACTTTTTTATTTTCAAACTCTTCTGATGTTAAATGAACACTTTGTGGATCTTTATTATGCTTTTTATGGTGAGCTCCCAATTTTACTAAAATACTTTCAACCCCTTCATAAGCTAAATATATTCCCCCTAAAATCAAAATAGGAGAAATTAACCAAGGAATAAAAGCACTCATCAGTAATACCAATGGAATAATGATAAACTTGTTTTTAACACTACCTTTGGCAATTTTATAAACAATTGGGATTTCTCGTTTTGCCGCATTTCCTGTGGCTTGCTGAATTGCTTTTTGTCTTAAAATTTCTAGCTCTGCTAAGACCTCTTTCTTTTCATTTTCAGGCAATTTTTCAATATGCTCTTTCAACTCTTGTGTCGTTTTAACCTTAGACAATTCCTTTTTTAGTATTTCAGACGTTGTATCATTAGTCATACTAGCAATCGCAGCTAAATCATCTACGATCAAACCTGTTGATTTTATTCCCGCCACTTTAGTATAAGTTGCAATATCATCAAATAAAATACCAATATCATCAAAAGAGGTGGTTATTGTTTTAGTTGTACTTGCAACGGTTTTACTCGCTAAGCTACCGATATCATCGGCCAAAAGAGATAAATATCCTAATAATCCTGCCATAAAATAAATTCCTTAAAATTGTTGTTTAGTATAAATTTGACTATTTACTTGCATATAGGGTTTAAATTTATACATATTACTAATACTTTTTATTTGCTCAAATGCTTGCTGTGGCTCAAGTCCTTTTTCTTTATACAAATAATAAAGTAGAAAAATGATGGTTCGAGATAACCCAAACTTACAATGGATAAATAGTTTTTTATTTTGGTTTTCTTGAATATATTGATAAATTTCATCTAACTTTTGTGGATCTTGAATGGTCATATCCATTAAATCAACAGTAAAATTTGTTTTGTAATAAGTATTAAACTTTAAATCACTTGCAAGATTTATAAAAATATCGACTCCCCTATTTTTTAGTTCGTTATATTCTGTTTTACTCGGCATTCGTCCAAAATATATATTTTCATCTAGTTGGTTATATAAAGGTAATTTATTTTTAAAATAAACCCAAGATAAATGATTTGCGAAAAAATAAGGAAGCAAAATAGGGTAAAACACTTTTTTACTCATTATTTCACTTGTATTAAAACAATATGCCAAACTTAAAACTAACATACTGACAAATAAATAGATAAACAAAAATGACCATATATTTGATAAATAAAAAGCGATAAGTACAAAAATAAGGGCGAGTATAAGGTAATATATCCCCATTTTTAAACTTCTCGGTGTGGTGAATTTTGTAGTAAAGTAAGTCTGTTTAGCATAAGGTATTAAAAATATTGTAACCAGTGCTAAAGCTGCTCCTGTCGGTATATCCATAAAATGATGTTGATACACAAATAGTGTCGACAAACATATCAAACAAATCCATATCAGCATAACCATCTTGATAAAATTGCTTTTTATCGTTTGTCTAAAAGAATCAAATAAAACAATAGCTAAACTAATATGTAAAGACGGCATCTGATTATAGGATAAGTCAGCCTGTAAAATATCAAATAAAAACTTAAATGATACATCTTGCGGTTTTTCAAAAGAAAAACTAAAAGGAAGAAAGACAAAAAATAGTACCGAAACTAAAATTAACATCGTAATTCTAGTGGTCAGCACCCTTAACTTAAATCTACTTTGAGGGAGTAGTAAAGCAAGGGCGAAGAGCAAATCACTCGACATATAAGGAAAAATAAAAATATCAATAAAAGGTATTTTTTTCTCCCATTCAAACGCCAAACTGTGATGTGGTGCGGTAATATGTGCTAATTGATTTGCACTTCCGTATAATAAAAAGAAAAAAATGCCTAGATATATAAGCCAGACCGTTCTTTCTTTTAAGGTTGCTGAGGCTGTTAATCTATGATCAAACGCATACATTATACTTTTTTCGCCCTTGTCACCGTAAAGATACCGTCATTATCGATTAACATCTCCTGTACTTCAAAACCTGCATTTTCAAAAAGTTTATTTATTTCATATTCACTTCTTAATCTCATCGTCCATTTTTGTTTTTGATGATTCATTAATACATTTGAGATTTCAGATAATTGTGGATGATAAGGCTGATTTGTGAAGATCAACGTATCCCCTTTTTGCAAAATAGCACTGACGCCGTCTATTGCATTTTGGATCGTGTCATTTTCATTAAATAACTCAAAAACACCTGAAATTACAACAATATTGGGTTTAAATTCCATATTTTCATAACTTTTTTTATCAAAAGCGTCAGCTTGCTCATAAGAGATATTTGTTAGATTATATTCTTTAACGTACTCTCTGCCTTTTTCTATATTTTGCGCTTGATAATCTCTTACTAAAATATCTACATCTTCATATTTTTTAGCCATTTGGATTAAGTATTTAGCAGGACCACCTGCTATATCTAAGATATTTACTTTTACATTTTCTTGTTTAAGATTTTCAATAGCATATTCAAGCATATTTTCTAAATTTACTTTTCTTTGTCTAATCCCTCTCCAGCCAATAGCACTAAGGTATGTTTTATCCATAAACTTACCAAAAAAGTTTGTTCCATTTGCTTTATTTTGATAGATATAATCTAGGGTAACACCTGAATCAAAACCATATTTTTTACCAATAGTAATACCATTACTCAAATGCCCGAACTGGTTGATAAAAAAGCGTTGAATAGCAAATCTAACTTTATCCAGAATACATAAGCTTCCATAAGCAACCTTATTTTTTTCTACTTCTCTTATATCTATCAGTTTTTCAAGATAATTTATTTCTTCTGTTAAAGAGAAAGATTGCTCCATAAAATCACTGATTTCTTTGAGTGCAATATCTCTTTCGGTTTCATATAAAACGCCGTGATAAAAATTATCTAGTTGTACAAACTTTTTATATTTAGAAGATAAATTTGCATAAAAATCCCCTTGCATAGCATTTGAAACCACATAGTCTTTTTCAGCACTTAACACTAATGTTGGTACTGTGATCATACTGGCATCTTTAACCACTCGTTCTGCGGTATTAAGTAAAGTCACTAATTGACTTGCAGGAATATCTGGACTGATTAAAGGATCATTATTATATTTTTGTTGTTCTTTTATATCGTGAGTTAACACTTTTGATTTCACATAGGATTTTATATGTAATTTAGGTTTTACCTTTAACGCTAAAGCTAATCCTTGTTTTGCAAAAGGAACATAAAGTTTTATTTTAAAGGCAGGTGCCACTAAAGCAACGCCCGCAATATTTAATCCATAATCGTGTAACCAAGTTGAAGTCACCACACCTGAGACTGAATTTGCGATAATAAAGATATCCTTAAGCTCTACCTTTGCGTCTTCTTTTACGAATTTAATAAATAAATCTAAATCTCTCACTAAATCCATAAACTCATAGCAAGGCTCACCTTTTTCTGCACCGTGTCCTCTATAATCATAAGAATATTTTTTATAAGCACTAAAACTCTCATAATTTGCGATTTCATCTAATCGTTGAGAATGTTCGTGTCCTCGATGAAGAATAATGATAACTTTTTGATTATAATCACTTGTATTCTCCCACTTCCTTGCCAGTAATTCTCTATTGTTGTATCCATAAAAATTCATTGTTGTTGACATAGTTGTCTCCTCATTTACATATTTTTACTTCTATTGTAAATAGTTAAAAGTAAAAGAATTATTGAAATACTTAATAATATATTGGCAATATAAAAAGCATCAAAAAAAGCAATTAAAACAGAGAGTAAACCTAACAAAAATGCTCTATCACTCTTGCCCATAGGTCCATTGTATCTTCTTTCCCCAATAATCGCCCAAGATAAAACGCCACTAAATTCACTTAAAATAGCTAATACGACAAAAATTACCACGAATACAGGATCTAAAATATAAACAAAAGGTAAGTAAAGAAAGCTATCAGAGATAACATCACCCAATTCATTAAGTACTGCCCCAAACTTTGTTTTTTGGTTAAACTCTTTCGCAAGTAAGCCATCAATCGCATTTAATGCCATACGAACAAAAAGAATAACAGGAATAAGTAATAACAATTTTGTATTATCCACCGAAGCTAAAACACAAAGACCACCCAATGCAGATAGCAAAATAGCCATTATTGTTACTTGATTTGGAGAAATGCCCTTCTTATGCAAAATGTTTACTAAAGGCATAAGAAGTTGTTGGAACTTAGGTTTTAAATCGTAAATTGTCATTGGTCTTTGATCCTATTTTTCTATTTTAGTGGCATTCTTTTTATCAACAGTCGTACTCCAAACTCTATATTTCACGCCATATCCTTTTGGAGAATAAACAACAAGCGGTAACTTACTGTTATAATTTTGCAAAAATCCTTGTGAAAGTACTTCGCCTTTTTTCGCTTTACTTTCAGGGCAAGCCATCATTGTGCTTCTGATATTACCGTCTGTTTGCACTTGATAATAAGAATAACCCCATCCTTTAACATCTTTTTTCACAAAAGTGGCAGGTAGTGAATGATAATTACAATCTAGCATCATTTCTTTGGCTAAAAAGAGTTCCACTTTGTAATTTTCTTCATTCTTTAATGGTTCAAGTGTTATGGTATGTTGAATTTGATTTTTCTCCGCTTTAGGATACATACTAATATCTAAATTATTAGGTTGAGAAACGCCGCAACCACTGATACCTAAAACGATAAAAGCCATTATTTTTTTCATTATATTCTCCGTTACTAATTATTTCATTACATTGCTTTGACTAATGTTTTTATTAATGCAATGCGTTCACAATGTAGTTCTGTTAACACATTCCAAATACTATCTTCATCTAACATTGCATAATCTCGATCAAAGGTATTTTGATTATCAAAATCTTGCATATATTGTGAATCATAATATTTGTCTAGTTTTTTACAATTTAATTCAATTTTTTTAATCTCTTTATGGATATTTTGTAATCGTTTTAAATCTTCTTCACATTGAAACAGTAATTGTTCTATCTCTTCAAGCCTTTTTGTCATTTCTTAGACTCCTCTTCCCATTGATTTACTTTATCTAAAAATACTTTTCCTAATGCTAAAGCATTACCTGTAAATAAGGTATTTAATCCATTTTGCTCAATTATTTTTCTACGTAAATTTAATCTTTCTTGATGATTTTCTGCTAAACGTAAGGTGCAATCAATATACTCTTCAATAGTATGAGTAACCAACCAATCAGGCAAACCTAAACGTTTAAATAATCCTTCATCAATATGCTCGTGAACCTCATTTCCTGTTTTACATACACCCACTAGTCCAAGTGTTACCATATCAATAATTCCATTCGTATTACCAAAAGGAAAAGGATTGATCATCATATCGCAATGTCTTAGATTTTCTAAATATTGAGTATAAGGTGCATAAAAATACATCGTAGCATTATTTCCTAGATAACTTTTAATAAAGCGTTCTACATAAGGTGTATTTACACCTGATACGATACCAAACGCAAAATGAAAATGAATTTTCACTTTTGAGCGCTCTAAAATAGTTTGCAAAGTTTCTAAGAAGTGATAATTAAGCTTCATTCCTGTCGTTGCAATACCTATATTTACTACTTCAGGATTTTCATTCAATATATAATCCACTTTTTCAGGCGCTAAAGAAGAAGGAACATAAGGAAGTGCATCTTTTGGTAATCGAATTAATGTTTCGCTAAAACAATCTTCACTTCCCACATAATCGTCCTCGACTACAACATATTCAATAAATTTAGAATGAGTTGTAGCAGGGTGACCTAATGCGATAGCTTGAATAGGCGCCATTCGAGTATTACTGGCTAAAATAGTAAGTTTTTCCATTCCAATACTTGGCATATAAAATATAGCTGCTTGATGTTCTTCACAAATTTGTTTAATTTTATCTAATTGTTTTAACAGCGTATTTTGATTTAAAACGTGAAACTCATCAAATACGGCTCGACCTACTGCATCCACTTTTTCATAGCCTAAACCGATAATGTGAAAATGTTGTTTCGCTGCAATTAAAGAGGTAGAGTGAGTACGATAAATCGAATGAAATGCGTGAAAATGTTCCAATAACACCACCATTACTGGTTTATTGTTGGTTTTTTCAATTTGTTTAATATTTCGATCTTCCCAGCCAATTCTTTCTAAGAAGTTTCTCATCACCTCATTAATAGCACCTTTGATATCGTGTTTGTTTTTAGCCATGTCATAACTACAGTGCATATAAACATCAAGGAATAAACTATAAGCAAAATTATCTAAATATTTAATTTCTTTTAACTTCTCAGGAAACCATTGTAAAAGGAATGCTCGTTTTGAAAATGCTTTTGGAGTAGCAATAAATCTTGGCGTTTGTAGTGCAAAACATAATGAAGCACATAAACTAGGATTTAAAGCCCAAAAAGCATCAAAGTTTAAATCTATATTTGATTCTAGCGAGTACAAAAGACAAAATTTAATCAGTATATTGGTATCATTTGGTAATAATAATTCATCACGTTTTTCAGCGTCTTTATTTAAATTATAAGAATACAATATATGATCAGTATTAATATAGGGAGAACTAGCAAAAATAAAGCTTATCCAACGATGATATTCAAAAAATTGATCAATTTTATCTTCTGGCACAATAAAATTAGGATCTTGAAATAATGTAGCAATCAAGTTCGCCATTTTAGTGCAAAAATAGAGCACCTTTTCATTTGGAATATCATCTAATTGAATAGGATAACGTCCTAATTCTACACCTTCTATCATTCCATAATCACCATCAACTCTTCTTAAAATAAGAAATAGTTCATCACAAGCAAGCTGATAATTTTTATTTTCAACCGCTTGTTCAAATCTTGCTAAATGTGGAGTCGATTTTTCTTGCAACATAATATTCTCTCGTATAATAAAAAGTTATTCTTTATATAAAAAACAATCTGTTTGATGATCATTTACCATTCCAACTGCCTGCATAAAAGCATAAATAATAGTTGAACCAACAAAACTCATTCCTCGTTTTTTTAGATCTTTGGATATTTTATCAGAAAGTGGTGTCATTGCAGGGGCTTGAGCATAATCTTGTATATGATTTTTAATTGGTTTATTTTTAACAAAAGCCCAAATATAATTAGAAAAACTGCCAAACTCTTGTTGGATATCTAAAAAAACTTTCGCATTTTTAACGGCTGAATTGATTTTGAGTTTATTTCTTACAATTCCTGAGTTTTGTAAAAGTTCTGCAATTTTCTTTTCATCATATTTTGCGATTTTTTGAGGATCAAAATAATCAAAAGCAATTCGATAATTCTCTCTTTTATTTAAAATAGTATTCCAAGATAATCCTGCTTGAGCACCTTCTAATATTAACATTTCAAATAACTTGCGATCATCAAATTCAGGTTTACCCCATTCTGTATCGTGATACTGGACTGATAATGAATTATCTAAGTTCGCCCAAGAACATCGTCTTTTAGTTTTCATTATTGAATAGCCCTCGCTCTTGTTCTAGCTTCAACAAACGCTTTTTGACAGGCACCCCACCACCATAACCACCAAGATTACCATTGGACTCAATCACTCGATGGCAAGGTACAATCAATGCAATCGCATTTGCACCATTAGCAGAAGCTACCGCTCTCACAGCTTTAGGATGATTAATTTTTGTCGCAACATCTAAATATGAAACCATTTTCCCATAAGGGATAGTCATTAAAGCATTCCAAACTTGCTTTTGAAAGTCGGTTCCTAAAAATAATAATGGAACATCAAATGCGGTTCTTTGCCCTTGTAAATATTCATCAATTTGTTTTTTTGTTTGAGAAATAACATCATTTTCCTGCTCGACAAAATCAGCATTAAGGTATTTTTTTATTCTATTGTCAACAGTCTGTCTCATTTTGCGATAACAAAAATCTAAAATACAAATTTTATCCTCAAAAGAACCAATAATCAGTTCACCTATTTTAGTTTTATGGTATGAAATATTAACTGTATTTTTCATCTAATTTCCTTCTAAGTTAGTTTCTAAGCTTTATTATCTGAAGTAATATTCCCTTTTTCAGATAATAAAATTGCCACTTTTTGTGTTGATTTAAATTGAGATAAAATAATAATCATAATAACGGTAATTGGCACACTTAATAACATTCCAACCACTCCCCATAATTTCCCCCAAATAGCTAATGCAATAATAGTGACTAACGGACTAATATTTAAACTTTTTCCCATCAATTTTGGTTCAATTAAATTACCGACAATTTGTTGAATGGCTCCAATAGATAATAAAATAGCAATAAAAGGAATAAAGCTACCAAATTGTAATAGGCTAAATACTGCAGGAAAAACCGTTGCAATCAGAGAGCCAATGGTTGGAATATAATTCAGTAAGAAAATTAAAAATGCCCAAAATATTGGAGAATCTACCCCAATAATAGATAAAACAATAAAACCTAAAAATCCTGTTAATAAGCTCATTAATGTTTTTACTCGGAAATAACTTGAAAGAGATAATTCAATTTTAAGCAATGTATCAATAAACTTCGCTCTCCCCTCTTCCTCTGGAAATAATGCACTGATTTTTAACTTAAAACTATCGGTTTCTAAAAAGATAAAGAGTAAATAAATCAGTATCATCATAGAGTTAGATAAAATACTGGATAAACTTGTCGCTAACTGGGCTAAGATATTTTTAATATCTAATGAACTCAGCATAGCACTAATTTCAGCTTGTAAATCAATATGAAATAATGTCTCAATTTTCACTGCGATAGCGGTCACATTCTTTTCATAATTTGCAAAAGAGGCTAACAAATTGGATAAATTACCTATTACAGCCTCAAGTACTAAGTACACGATAAATAAAAGTAAGGTTAACACCGCAATGGATTGTAATTTTTCAGGAACAACACGGCTAAATGGGGGGATTTTATTGGCTGTTTTTTTCAACTGCATTGTTGCAAACCACAGAAGGGAGGCGATAATAAATTGCACTAACATACTTTGACCATAAATTAACGTTAATATTGTGCCAATTGCGACGACAAAAAAATAGGCGATATTTCTCATACTAAAAACCTTTGTCAGTTTATTTATTGGTTATTATATAGTATTTGTAACGTAAAATGGAAAAGTATTAAATTTGCAAATTTTAAAGAAGATGTTACCGCTATAATCATTTTGATTATTTTAGATTTACCGTCTTATCTTGAAATTGGAGTTTTTCAATATGAGATAATGTATTTAACCCATCTCTATTGGATATTTTATCCTCAACAATAATTTTACTTTTATTTTTATTTTTATTTTTAATAATTTTATATTCTGCAGATTTTCCTGAAAAAATGACTACATTATTTCCAGCATTGCCAGTAATATCATTATCTAATTCATTTACAGTAACACTATTATCATTCTTACCTAATAAAGTAACATCTTTTAAGTATCTTGAATGGTGTGTATAAGGTTTTGAAGGATCAAATTTTAATGAAAAATTACCTTTTAAATTAGCATCTATACGGGCATTATAGGTTAAATAAGGGTGGAAAAATTGCTCATTCACTAACGCATAGCCCATTGGATCTTTTGATTTAATGTCTTCTCGTGTTTTTGCAGTATAAATTCCCCACATTCCACCTTTCCCCTCTTTCCAAGCACCCCATAAACCATAATAACTATCCACAACTGAAGCTAAATATTCCTGAGTTAAACTATTTTCATTCGCTAATTCTTTCACCCAATTTTTATTTTCTGAGCCTCTTCCCCATAAGTTTTTCGCTAATCCATTTTTTTGTGCTGTTCTAATGTTAGCTTGATATTTTGGTAACACCCCTAAAAATTCATCATTGCCATCAACACCGATACCATTATCGTGTATAAAATGTAAAATTTCTTCAAAGGTGGCATCTCTATGATCATAATTTTGGTTCATATACCAATCGCTACCTTCAACTTGTATTTCATTTTGATATAAAGGTTGCCCTGTTACTTCTTTACCAACAGGATTACTACCATCATCTTGCCCATTTAACAGTACTAAAATCGCATTATTTTCTGCCATTTTATTTGCCACAGCAGACTTATCTGAACCATATTTTGAGCCTTTATAATCTGTTAAATAATGTTGTAATACATTTCGACAGCGAATAATCTGCTCATCAGTTAAATGAGACTGTGCAACAATATGAATGCTTCCACCATTTGGAGTGGTGACTTTTGTATAACGATTAAAGTTTTTTGAGTTATAAATATTGCCCAAATTATCAGGAATAGTTGTTATTATTCCATTATTGGCAAAAATGCTGGTTGATATCATTAATACAAATAAACTAAGTGATAATGTAAATTTATTCATCGTTTCTCCAATTTAGTTTTATAAAAAAACCACAGATCATATTGTTACAATCTGTGGTCTTATTCATTACTTAATAAGGTTAAATATCGATATTCGCATTTAACGCATTATCTTCAATAAACTTACGACGTGGCTCTACATCATCACCCATTAAGGTCGTAAAGAGCTTATCAGCAGCAATGGCATCTGTTACTGAAACTTGTAACATTTTACGTGCCACAGGATCCATTGTAGTTTCCCATAATTGATCTGGATTCATCTCTCCTAACCCTTTGTAACGCTGAACTGTTAAGCCTTTGCGAGATTCTTTTACTAACCAATCAATGGCTTGTTCAAAGGTTTCAACTGGCATTTTACGCTCACCACGTTGTACATAAGCCGTCGGCTCTAATAAATCTCTTAACTGACGACCTAATTTCATAATACGGTTATATTCTGTACCTGATATAAAATTGAAATCGAGAGTATAGGTTGTATCCATTCCGTGTGTTGTTACAATGATTTGCGGTTCATAAATTTTACGCTCAGGATTATAAACCACTGTTGCACTGTAACTACTGCCATCCGTTCCTTTTTCAAAAATGACTTCAATTAATTTATTCACCCAAGCGGTCACATTTGCTTCATTTTTTGCAAATTCTTCCGTTAAATCTGGTTGATAAATTAACTCATCTAAAATAGCTTTTGGATAACGTCTTGCTAAACGCCCAATCATTCCTTGAACATTATTAAATTCTTTAATTAAACTTTCTAATGCAACTCCATTAATAGCTGGCGCATTTTCACTTACATAAACAGCGGCACCACTTAATGCAAGCTCTAATTCATATTGTGTCATTTCACCATCATCTTGAATATAGGTTTCTTGTTTACCTTTTTTCACTTTATACAATGGTGGTTGAGCAATATAGATATAACCATTTTCAATTAAATCTGGCATTTGACGATAGAAAAAGGTTAATAATAAGGTACGAATATGTGCACCATCGACGTCCGCATCGGTCATTATAATAATTTTATGATAACGTAATTTTTCAAGATTATAATCATCACGACCAATCCCTGTCCCTAATGCTGTAATCAGGGTTGCCACTTCTTGTGAAGATAACATTTTGTCAAAACGTGCTTTTTCTACGTTTAAGATTTTACCTTTAAGGGGTAAGATCGCTTGATTTTTACGATCACGCCCCTGTTTTGCAGATCCACCCGCAGAGTCTCCCTCCACAAGGTATAATTCAGATAATGCAGGATCTTTTTCTTGGCAATCGGCTAATTTACCCGGTAATCCACCTAAATCCATTGCCCCTTTACGACGTGTCATTTCACGAGCTTTACGAGCTGCATCTCTTGCACGTGCAGCATCAACAATTTTAGTGACAATGCTTTGAGCATCTTGGGGATTTTCTAATAAGTATTCGGCTAAACGTTCATTCATTGAACTTTCAACCGCACTTCTTACTTCTGATGAAACTAATTTATCTTTAGTTTGTGATGAGAATTTAGGGTCTGGCACTTTTACAGAAATAACAGCCACTAACCCTTCACGAGCATCATCACCCGACGCATCAACATTGGCATTTTTCTTACTTTTAACATTCTTTTCCATATAGTTTTTCAAGGCACGAGTTAAAGCACCACGAAAACCGGCTAAGTGAGTACCACCATCACGTTGCGGAATATTATTGGTAAAACAGAACACATTTTCACTATAACTATCATTCCACTGCATTGAGACTTCTACACCAATGCCATCTTTTTCAGTGGTTAAATAGAAAGGTGTCGAGTGAATAGGATTTTTAGCTTCACTTAAATATTCCACATAGGCTTGAATACCTCCTTCATATTTAAAGTGATCTTCTTTACCATCACGCTCATCAATCAATTTAATTGAAACACCTGAATTTAAGAAAGAAAGTTCACGTAAACGTTTTGATAGGATCGCATATTCAAAATCAGTTTTATTTTTAAATACCTCATAACTTGGCCAAAAACGAACTGTTGTCCCTGTTTTTTCTGTATCACCAATTACAGCTAAAGGTGCTTGTGGCACACCCATTGAGTAAAATTGTTCGTGAACGTGACCGTCACGGCGAATCGTTAATTGTAATTTTTCTGATAATGCATTTACAACCGACACACCCACACCATGTAAACCACCTGATACTTTATAAGAGTTATCATCAAATTTACCACCTGCGTGAAGTACTGTCATAATGACTTCTGCGGCTGAAACGCCTTCTTCATCGTGAATACCCACAGGGATACCACGACCATCATCTTGCACCGACACTGAGTTATCAGAATGGATTGTCACAATAATATCATTACAGTAATTTGCTAATGCTTCATCGATCGCATTATCCACAACTTCAAACACCATATGATGCAACCCTGTACCATCATCCGTATCACCAATATACATACCTGGGCGTTTACGCACCGCATCTAATCCACGTAACACTCGGATACTGGAAGAATCATAACTGTTTGTTTGACTTTGTTCAGACATTGTTATTCCTTTGTTTCTCTACATAAAAACGGCTTATTAAAAGCCGATAAAATTAGTATAATTATACCAGAAAAAGTTAAAAAAGTATTATAAAATAAAGCCAGATTTAACATATTAAGTAAGGTCAAATTATACTTGGGTAAAAATCAATCAAACTGCTTTAACTTAATATATGAATACATTGATAGTATCTCTAACAGAAATATGGTAAATATCAAAATATGATTTTACCTAGATATGTTAAAAAACTTACTGATATTTTATAGAAAAGCCTTGTTTAAAGAACTTGTTTTTTTCCTTTCCAAACACTATAATCAAAAAAAATTAAGAGAGAAAAAATGTCAGAATTAGATGAAGCAAAAGAAAGGTTAGCTTACAAAAAGTTTTGGTTAGGTGTTGTTATAGCAATATTTGTTTCTGTCGGTGGTTGGTTTGTTACAAACCTTGATAGCGAGCGTCATTTTTTACTTATAGCATCTATTTTTATAGAAATTATTATGATAATCAGTATTTATTGGCTGAATAATAGAATTATCAAATTAATAAAATATATTAAAAAACTTTAAAAGCATACAGGAGGATATATGATTGAATTTATTGGAACGGTAGTCATATTATTTGGCTTTTTATTTATTGGCTATACAGCGATTAAACAGGATTAAAATATGAAAAGGAGGCTTATAAACAGCCTCCTTTTTCTTTTTCGGATTAAGCAGTTTTTATAGAATAAATTGCTATAAGTTATAAATAATTTTGATTGAATCATTGAAAGGAACAAAAATGTCAAATATTAAACGACTTATTGAAATTACCGCCCAACTCCGCCACCCTGAAACAGGTTGCCCTTGGGATATTAAGCAAAACTTTGATACGATGCTCCCTTGTTTACTTGAAGAAACCTATGAAGTAGCAGAGGCAATACATACCAAAGATAAAATTTCTCTACGAGAAGAATTAGGGGATTTGCTCCTTCAAGTGGTTTTTTTAAGTCGATTAGCAGAAGAAGAGGGTTCATTTGATTTTAATGATGTACTAAATGATCTAATTGAAAAACTAGTTTTTCGTCACCCTCACGTTTTTGGAGATAAACTGGCTCAAAGTAGTGATGACGCCTTAAAACATTGGGATGAAATGAAAGCCCAACAAAAACAAGCCAAACAACATACCTCAATTTTAGACGATCTCCCTTTTGCCCTACCAGCCCTTACTCGTGCCAATAAGATCCAAAAACGTTGTGCCAAAGTAGGTTTTGATTGGGATAACCCAACTGATGTATTTAATAAAGTTAAAGAAGAGGTCTTAGAAGTAGAGCAAGAGCTTAATCATCAACCACAAAATCACGATAAAATCGCAGAAGAACTAGGAGATTTATTATTTGCGACTGTCAATATTTGTCGCCATCAAAAACTCGATCCTGAAGCAGTATTACGCAATGCCAACCTAAAATTTGAAAATCGTTTTAGAGAAGTAGAAAAAACGGTACTAGAACAGGGTAAAAAACTAGAAAATTGTACACTTAAAGAGTTAGATACAATTTGGGATAAAGTGAAAGAACAAGAGTAAAATAAGCGGTATGATCTTGATAAAAATTTGCAAGTTTTTGGGTTATTAAGATTTCTGTTTGGAATTACTTAATTTTTTGTACAAAATGATAGGCACACTTAAAAATAGTATTTCTAAAATTACAAACATTACTACATATGTAAATTTCATTGAACCTTGCAATATATACTTAATTACCATTTGATAGATCTCATAATCGTTCATAATTGTAGGATGGAAGTTTGTAATTGTTTTATAGATAAATATTATCAAAACTGGTTTCACTGCTTGTAATAAAAGAAATACAAGAAAGGTTATTACAATGCTAAATTTTTTAAGTGTGATTTTTGCCATTTTCTTATTCTCGAATCCTATTAAATTAGATAAATTATACATATCAATAAACTAACAACAAACCCTTTTAAACTCATCAAAAAAACTCGGAAAGGTTTTTGCCGTACAGTCAGGATCTAAAATGGTTACAGGAGTATTTGATAATGCGATCAACGAAAAACACATTGCGATTCGATGATCATCATAAGTTTCAATTTCAGCCTGTTTAAACTGCTCTAATGCTAAAGGTTGAATACGGATAAAATCCTCGCCCTCTTTCACTTCCGCACCTACTTTACGTAACTCTGTTGCCATTGCAGTTAAGCGGTCAGTTTCTTTGACTCGCCAGTTATAAATATTACGAATAACGGTTTCTCCTTTTGCAAAAAGTGCGGTGGTTGCAATGGTCATCGCAGCATCAGGAATATGGTTCATATCCATATCAATGCCTTTCAACTCCCCTCTTTCTACTTCCACAAAATTACTTCCCCACGTGACTTTTGCCCCCATTTTCTCTAATACATCCACAAACAAGCGGTCACCTTGAATCGAATTTTTGCAAATTCCCGTGACTTTAACTTTGCCTTTGATGGCTGCTGCCGCTAAAAAATAAGAGGCTGAGGAGGCATCACCTTCAACTAAATATTGACGTGGTGAAATATAATGCTGATTACCTTTAATATGGAATTTTTGATAATTATCATTTTGTACCCTTACCCCAAAATCTTTCATCATTGCAAGGGTAATATCAATATAGGGTTTAGAAACTAAATCACCGATAATCTCAATCTCTAAATCAGCCTCAACAAGAGGTGAAACCATTAAAAGTGCGGTTAAAAACTGGCTGGAAATAGAACCGTCAATCTTAACTTTTCCACCTTGCAAACCCCTATTTTGAATTGCAATAGGGGGATAGCCATCATTCTCTAGATATTCAATTTTCGCTCCAATTTGACGTAATGCATCCACTAAATGAAGGATAGGACGCTCTTTCATACGAGGTTCACCTGTTAGCACGATTTCAGCATCTTTATTGCCTTTTAAACATAGTGCAGCCGCTAATGGACGCATTGCCGTTCCAGCATTTCCCAAAAATAGCGATAAGCCATTTTGTATATCAAATGCTCCACCCACACCGTGAATTTCATATACTGTTTTATCATCAGAAAGTTGGTATTTTACTTCCAATTCTTTTAACGCATTCAGCATATGGCGAGTGTCATCACTATCCAACAGATTGGTAATTTTAGTTGTTCCAGTGGCTAATCCAGATAATAGCAATGCACGATTAGACAGACTCTTAGAGCCAAGTAAATTAATTTCTCCGTCTATTTTGGAGATCGGGTAAAGGGTTAGTTTTTTCATTTTTCTCTACATTATTTGATCAAACGATTTTTATTTCTAATTATATGTTTATAAAATCAAGATTACCACGAAAATTCTAGTTTTAAGGCAATTCAATTAAGTGTTGCAAAAAGTAACAATTCTCGTATCAAAAAATTATTGCAAATAAGAATAAATATTAATTATAATTGGAGTAATAAACCATTTCTTACATTTTTTACTGAAAAAATTCAATCATTTTAAATAAAATCCTCTGTCTTTGTTCTGGATATGGAGTTTTTATGAAAACAAAACCACATTTACTTAAAAGATTAACCCCTTATATGGGTGAGAAAAAATATTTACTTACTACATCTTTGGTGTTATCCGCAACTTCTGCCACACTAAGTTTATTACCCTTTGTTTTTCTTTGGTTAATTGCCAGAGAATTATTTGCCTCCCACCCTGAGCTCAGTAATGTAGGCTGGTATGCAGGGGGAACGTTGGGATCTGCTCTGTTGGCGATGTTACTCTATTTTTTAGCCTTAACTTCTTCACACCTTGCTGCTTTTCGTGCAGAAATTGGTATGCGAAAAATAGGTATGCAACGTATTATAAATATGCCTTTAGGTTTTTTTGATCATAACCAGAGCGGTAAAATACGTAAAATCATTGATGATAATGCTAGCCAAACCCATGCTTTTTTAGCTCATCAATTGCCAGATCTCTCTGCAACGATAACCGCTCCTATACTTATTTTAATCTTGATGTTATTTATTGACTGGCGAATGGGATTAATTTCACTGATACCTATTGTATTAGGTTTTATTGCAATGAGTTTAATGATGAATCAATCAGGGCAAGAATTTCGCCAAAAATATATGGATCACCTTGAAGAAATGAGTAGTGAATCTGTTGAATATGTGCGTGGTATTCCAGTAGTAAAAACATTTGGACAAAGTGTCTATGCATTTACTCGTTTTGTAGATAGTATCACTCGCTATAAAGAAACCGTTTATGCTTTCACACTTCTGTTTCAAAAAACAATGTCATTCTATACTGTTATTATGCAATCTGCTGCATTTTTTCTTGTACCATTTACGATATTTTTTATCAGCAATGATAATCTTGGACAAACACTGAGTAATATTGTTTTTTACCTACTTGTTGCACCTAATTTTACATTGCTATTTATGCGTAATGTGCAATTTCAACACGTGATGAGTGTAACAACACAATATCTTGATAATTTTGATACTATTTTAGACTATCCTGAGATGACATTTGTCTCTGAAAGTGAAATGCCAAAAACGTTTGATGTAGAATTTAAAAATGTGGTGTTTGCCTATGATGGTAGCGATCGTAATGCAGTAGATGGTATCAGTTTTACCATTAATGCAGGTGAAACTGTTGCACTTATTGGTACATCAGGAGGAGGAAAAACCACTATTGCACGTTTATTAGCACGTTTTTGGGACGTAAAATCAGGAGAGATACTGATAGGCGGACAAAATATTAAAACCCTATCTCGCCAAACATTAATGGGTTGTATCGCTTTTGTATTTCAAAATACGAAATTATTCAAATTATCTTTAAGGGATAATATTACCTACGGTAAAACGAATGCGAGTGAAAGTGAAATTGATCGAGCCGTTGATTTATCTCAAAGTCGTGAAATTATTGATAATCTACTAGAAGGATTAGAGACTCAGGTTGGAAAAGATGGAACTTATTTATCAGGTGGCGAACAACAACGTATTGCTTTAGCAAGAGCAATTTTAAAAGATGCACCCATTGTGCTTTTAGATGAAGCCACTGCCTTTGCTGATCCTGAAAATGAACATCTTATTCAACAGGCTTTACAAGAACTCAGTAAAGGAAAAACCACATTAATGATTGCACACCGTTTAACGACCGTGCAACAAGCAGATAAAATTTTAGTGATCGATAACGGTAAAATTGTACAAAGTGGTACACATTCACAACTTCTTGCTGAAGGTGGGTTATATCAACAAATGTGGAATGAATATCAACAAGCAATAGATTGGAAACTTGATAATGTAGGAGGTGCAAAATGATTAAGTTTTTCCAAAACCATTTTGCCCTTAGTGAAACAGGTGCAAAAGACTTACGTACCGCTATTTTCTGGCATACCCTATTAAATTTAAGTATGATGTTACCCGTTGTGCTTACCTTTGTCTTTTTACAAGATTATTTAGGGCTACTCAAATCAGAAACGTTACCATCATACGGTATTTTATTTTATCTTATTTTTGCATTATGTGCCTTTTTAGTAATGTATAGCTTAGCTTATATTAATTACGAAAAGTGTTATACCAAAATATATAATGAAAGTGCTAATCGTCGAATCAAATTAGCTGAAACTTTACGTCAATTACCTATGGCATTTTTTGGTAAAAAAGATATTGCTGATTTAAGTGCTTTAATTATGGAAGATGCCACCCAAATAGAAATGCTGTTTTCTCACGCTGTACCACAAATTTTTGCTGCTGCCATCAGTATGAGTGTAATGAGCTTATCGATGTTCTTTTACGATTGGCGAATGAGTTTGGCAATGTTCTGGGTCGTCCCTGTTGGTTTTTTGGTATTTTATTTATCTAAACAAAAAATGCAACGCAATCACGATGTTATCTATGCTCAACGATTGCTAGTAAGTGAACAAATCCAAAGTGGAATGGATATGGTGCAAGAGATTAAATCTTATAACCAAGAAACCCGCTATTTGGACTCTCTCAATCAAACCCTAGATGAATATGAGAAAAAGCTGATTAATCTTGAATTGTTCGGTGGTGCTTTATTAAATATTTCTTACTCTATGCTAAAACTTGGGTTGCCAAGTGTCATTATCATTGGTGCGTGGCTATTTTCTCAAGATACTATCAGCCTATTTACCTATTTAGTTTTTTTAATTCTTGTTGGACGTATCTATGACCCATTTATAGATGTAATGAACCATTTTGCATTGTTACTGTATCTTAATGTTCGTATTAAGCGTATGAGAGAAATGGACTCAATGCCAAGACAAACAGGGAATAAAATATTTAACCCAACTCATTTTGATATTGAGTTTAAGTCTGTTAATTTCAGCTATCAAACAGGAATGAACACCTTGCAAGATGTCAGTTTTGTTGCCAAACAAGGAGAGGTTACCGCTTTGATTGGCCCTTCAGGAGGAGGTAAAAGTACCGTTGCCAAACTTACGGCTCGCTTTTGGGATATAGACAGTGGAGAGATACTACTGGGTGGTCAAAATATCAGTGAGATTGAACCAGAAGTACTGCTTTCTCATTTTGCTATCGTATTTCAAGATGTTGCACTATTTAATAGTACCATAATGGAAAATATTCGTCTTGGTCGCAAAGATGCAACAGATGAAGAAGTGAAAGAAGCAGCACGTATTGCACAATGTGTTGAATTTATTGAACGTTTACCACAAGGCTATGATACCCTTATCGGTGAGAATGGTGAAAAATTATCAGGTGGTGAACGCCAGCGTATATCTATTGCACGTGCATTATTAAAAGATGCTCCTGTTATTTTACTGGATGAAGCCACTGCTAGTCTTGATGCAAGAAATGAGAGCAAAATTCAACAAGCCATCAGTGCGTTAATAAAAAACAAAACGGTACTTATTATTGCTCACCGTATGCGTACGGTTGTTAATGCCGATAAAATTGTGACCATTAAAGCAGGGCAAGTAGTTGAAACAGGTACCCCTGAAATATTAAAAACACAAAATGGCGTATTTTCAATGATGTTAAAAGCACAAAATAATTAAATACAGAGGTAAAAATGGAAAAAGATTGGTCTCCAATAGCAAAAAAATTTGATGACTTTCAACACTATATTACAGGTGAAGAAACAGACTCTCAGGTTAAAGAAAAACTTTCACAGCTAAAAGAATTAGGAAATACCATAGAATTTGGTTGTGGTACAGGTCATCTTACTCAAGTATTAGCACCTAACTGTGACACAATTTTGGCCACAGATATTTCAGAGCAAATGATTGAAATGGCTAAAACAAACTTAATTAAGTTTGATAATATAAACATACAACAAGCCAATTGCTACTCAACTAACTTTACTGAAAGTAGCTATGATACAGTATTTATGGCAAATCTAATTCACGTTGTTGCTAAACCTGAAAAAGCTCTAGCCGAAGCATATCGTTTATTAAAACCAAATGGAAAATTGATTATAGTTTCATACACCACAGATGGTATGACTTATATTAATATTCTCAAAATGATCTATCGTTATCTAAAAGTATTTGGCAAACCACCACGAGGAGGGATTAAATTTGGTTTAAATACACTTGTAGATTTTGTGAATACCCATCAATTCAGTGTTGATGAAGCTAAATTACTAGGTAATAAACAAAGTAAAGCAATATTTTTAATAGCTAAAAAATCACCTTAATTATCTATGATAAAACCCCAAAAGTTGTATTAAACTTTTGGGGTTCATCTCGAATTACTCACTTCTTAATATTTATACTGTACACCTAACAATAGTTAATTTAGTTACAAAATATAGCGGTTACATTAAGTCCAAAATTTGCAAATTAAATATAAAGTTAACTCATTCTACCGTTTATTCGGCAACTTCTTCCAAGTTACTTCATTTCTCAAATAAATTGGTTCGATTTCTAACGCATTTTGCGTATTTCCTTTGGCTAATTCAATTTGAGCCAAAGGCAACATAAACTCAGCTTGTGGAAGAGTTATATCTGTTTCGGTTACCTCTAAATTACTTTCTTTAAACTGAGGATAAGCATTCCAACCTGTGCCTACAACCACACAATTTTGAACATTACTTTTTTTAATTTGTTCAATGGCTTTTTCAGGGGTACAAACTTGTTCTTGAATTACCTCTTTCCAACCATTTTCTGTTTTGAACAGTTGAGAGAAATACACTTCGTTCATTCTGGCATCAATTAAACAAATTACATTTTTTGCATTCAGTTGTTGGTAAGCTTGTTGCGCCATAGTGGTGAGGTTTGAGATTGGGATCACAGGTAAATTCGCACCAAAGGCTAATCCTTGAGCGACACTTACACCTACTCTTACACCTGTGAAACTACCAGGCCCACGCCCAAATGCAAGAGTATTTACCTCTGACAATTGAATATTAGCATTATGCAATAACTCATCAATCATAGGCAAAATACGCTGAGTGTGACTACGAGGGCTTAATTCATTTAAAGTGGTGATTTTCTCTTTATGTAACAACGCCACTGAGCAGGCTTCAGTGGCAGTATCGATAACTAAAATAGTTTTTGACATTATTTAACCTTATTTATTAAGATTATGTTCTTTATTTTTACGGCGTGTTGCAACAGCTTCGGCAAGTTGAAATAATACTTTTTCACTGTCTTCCCAGCCAATACAAGCATCTGTTACACTTTGTCCATAAGTTAAGGCTTTTCCATTAATCAAATCTTGACGACCTTCAACTAAATGACTTTCAATCATTACACCTGAAATTAAGTTTGACCCTTTTGCAATTTGGTTTGCGACATCATCACATACTGCTAGTTGACGTTTAAATTGTTTTTGACTATTAGCGTGACTAAAATCTACCATTACATGAGGTCTAAAACCCGCTTTTTGAATATCATCACAGGCTTTTTGAATAGATTGTTCATCATAATTTGTGCCATTACTTCCACCACGTAAAATAATATGACAGTCTGAATTTCCAGCTGTTGAAACAATGGCAGAATGCCCAAACTTAGTGACTGATAAGAAATAATGTGGTGCTTTCGCTGAACCAATCGCATCTAAAGCAACTTGTACTGATCCATTGGTAGCATTTTTAAAACCAACAGCACAAGATAGACCAGAGGCTAATTCACGATGAACTTGTGATTCTGTGGTTCTTGCACCAATTGCGCCCCAACTCATAAAATCCGCTAAATATTGAGGAGTAATCATATCCAAAAACTCCCCCGCAGTAGGAACGGTCATATTATTAATATCAGAAAGTACTTTACGTGCAATACGTAATCCATCATTTAATGCATAGGTTTCATTTAAGTAAGGATCGTTAATTAATCCTTTCCATCCCACTGTAGTACGAGGTTTTTCAAAATAGACTCGCATTACAAGTTCTAAATGTTGGTTAATTTTTGGATCCGCTCTCATTGCTTTGATTTTTTCTGCATAATCTAATGCTAATGAATGATTATGGATAGAACAAGGACCTATTATCACTAATAAACGATCATCATTACCTTGTATAATATTATGGATAGCATTACGTGCTTTTTCGACTGTATCTGCTGCAACCTCACTCGCAGGCAAGCTTTCTAATAGTGCAATTGGAGGTAACAATTGTTCAATACTTTTTATTCTAATATCATCATTTCTATACATCATTCATTTTTTCCTTACAATTTTATACTGCGATTAATATTAGCAATTCATTTAAACAATGTCACTATGAACGCTATTAATCATTCTATTTGGTCTAAGAATATTATTTTTATCAACGTCTCCGATACCAAGAAAACAATCTGTGGCAGAGAACAAACGAACCTGTCCGAAAATTTGTTGATCGTTCATCAATTTTAAACGTTGCCCAAAACCGACTGCTTTTGTTTGTTCACTATTCAGTGATAGTTTAGGTAAAGTGGCTACGGCACTGTCTACAGGTAACAAATATTGATCTAACTCACTTAACGAATGACTTTCAGCTAGGTTTTGTAATTTGTCCCAAGTCATCATTTTTGACGCTGGATAAGTTGCGACACCAATTCTTCGCAATACAGTCACATGGGCTCCACAACCTAATTTTTCACCTAAATCATCAATTAAAGTACGAATATAAGTGCCTTTTGAACAATGTACTTCTAAGGTTAAATAAGGCTCTTCATAACTTATAAAGTTAAGTTCGAAAATAGTAATTGGACGAGCCTCTCGCTCAATGGTAATACCTGCCCTTGCATATTCATAAAGCGGTTTTCCGTTATGTTTTAATGCGGAAAACATTGTGGGTACTTGTAAAATATTACCTCGAAATTGCTCTAAAGCATCGATAATCTGTGATTGTATAACCTCAATAGCACGAGTTTGAACGATCTCTCCATCTGCATCGGAGCTATCTGTTCGCTCTCCCAGTTTTGCAGTAACAATATATCGCTTATCCGAATCCAAAAGAAACTGAGAAAATTTAGTCGCTTCACCAAAACAAATCGGCAACATACCTGTTGCTAATGGATCTAAGGCGCCTGTATGTCCTGCTTTATTCGCATTAAATACACTTTTTACCTTTTGTAAAATATGATTAGAGCTCATACCTTGAGGTTTATCTAGTAAAAATACACCGTTAATATCTCTGCCCTTTTTACGAGGTCTTCTACCCACAATTAGTCCCCTGCGTGTTTTTCTTTATCTTTACGTACAACATCTGTGACTAAATTAGACATTCGCATTCCTTCAACTAAAGATTCGTCATAAACAAAACGAAGTTCTGGAACAATACGTAAACGCATTGCTTTACCGACTAAATTACGAATATACCCAGAAGCTTTATTTAAACCTTCCAGACCACGTTCCACAACACTTGCATCTTCGTCAAATAAGAATGTTACAAAGATTTTTGCATAAGCAAGATCTCGACTAATCTCTACATCTGAAACGGTCACCATTCCAACTCGAGGATCTTTTACTTCTCGTTGTAAAATAATCGCCACTTCTTTTTGTAACTCTTGTGCTACCCTATCTGATCTAGAAAATTCTTTTGCCATTTTTATATCCTTTGATGAGAAACAAGCGGTAAGATCTTATAAAAAATTTGCAAATTTTTTGATAAATCTGACTGCTTATTAAAGGAGACAGAGTATGCCCTGTCTCTACGATATTGTTAATTAAATTGAACGTTTAACTTCAATGATTTCAAAAACTTCGATCTGATCGCCAACTTTAACATCATTATAGTTTTTCACACCCATACCACATTCCATATTGCTACGTACTTCATTTACATCATCTTTGAAACGGCGTAATGAATCTAATTCACCTTCAAAAATAACAATATTATCACGTAATACACGAATAGGATTGTTACGTTTTACAATACCTTCGGTGACCATACAACCTGCAATCGCCCCAAATTTAGGGTGACGGAAGATATCACGAACCTCTGCAAGACCAATAATTTCTTGTTTAAACTCTGGTGCTAGCATACCCGTCATTGCAGCTTTAATTTCATTTAATAGTTCATAAATAATCGAATAATAGCGTAAATCTAAATGTTCAGTTTCCACGACTCGACGAGCAGAAGCATCAGCACGAACATTAAAACCAACTAGAATTGCATTAGATGCAGCGGCTAATGTTGCATCTGTTTCAGTAATTCCACCCACACCAGAACCAACAATTTTTACTTTCACTTCTTCCGTTGAAAGATCTGTTAGAGATTGACAGATCGCTTCCACAGAACCTTGAACATCTGCTTTAACAATGACATTAAGTTCTGAAACATTACCTTCAGTCATATTGGTAAACATATTTTCTAGTTTAGATTTTTGCTGACGAGCAAGTTTCACATCACGGAATTTTCCTTGACGATATAAAGCTACTTCACGTGCTTTTTTCTCATCACGAACGACAGTTGCTTCATCACCAGCAGCTGGCACACCTGAAAGTCCTAAAATTTCTACAGGAATAGATGGACCTGCGGATTCAACGGCTTTACCATTTTCATTACGCATCGCACGCACACGACCATATTCAAAGCCACAAAGTACAATATCGCCTTTATTTAAAGTACCAGATTGTACAAGTATGGTCGCAACAGGGCCTCTACCTTTATCTAAGTAAGACTCAATCACAACACCACTTGCCATACCTTCTTTAACAGCTGTTAATTCAAGTACTTCTGATTGTAATAAAATAGCATCTAATAAATCATCCACACCCGTACCTTGTTTTGCTGATACGTGTACAAACTGAATATCTCCACCAAATTTTTCAGAGATAACTTCATATTGTAACAACTCTTGTTCAACATGATCAGGATTTGCTTCAGGCTTATCTACTTTATTTACTGCAACAACAAGAGGTACACCTGCCGCTTTTGCGTGCTGAATTGCCTCAATAGTTTGTGGCATTACACCATCATCTGCGGCAACAACTAAAACAACGATATCCGTTGATTTAGCACCACGTGCACGCATTGAAGTAAAGGCGGCGTGTCCTGGTGTATCCAAGAAAGTCACCATTTTACCATCATCAGTTTCAACGTGATAAGCACCAATGTGTTGTGTAATACCACCTGCTTCACCATCAGCCACTTTTGCTTTACGGATATAATCCAATAATGACGTTTTACCGTGATCTACGTGTCCCATAATAGTCACAACAGGAGCACGGTTTACTTTTTCAAGATTAAGATCACGATCGCTCATTAACGCTTCTTCAAGTTCATTCTCTTTACGAAGTACGACTTTGTGTCCCATTTCTTCAGCAACAAGCTGTGCTGTTTCTTGATCAATCACTTGGTTAATGGTTGCCATAGCACCCATTTTCATCATTGTTTTAATGACTTCTGTTGCTTTAACTGCCATTTTATTAGCAAGTTCTGCAACCGTCACTGTTTCACCAATTACAACATCACGTGTAACAGGTTGAGCAGGTTTAGTGAAGCCTTGCTGAATTGAAGAGTTACTCTTCTTAGCATTACGCTTTCCTTTACCGACCTTTAGATTTCCTTTTAAATTACGACGACTTTCTTCTTTTTCGTTCTTTTTAGACTCTTCATTACGAGCAGCTTTTTTCGCTTTTTTACGACCTCGTGGCGTTTCACTTTTACGCTCAGAATCAAATTCAGCTTCACGAGCATAATTAGATGTAAAACGCGCATCTTCAAAATCATCAGATTCCGTTTTTGGTTCATCATTAGTGGTATTTGATGCAGATTCAGCCAAACGACGTGCTTCCTCCGCAGCTTTTTTAGCTGCTTCTTCAGCTTTTTGAAGAAGTAACGCTTCTTGTTTACGATGAAACTCTTCTTCTTCTTTCAATTTTGCCGCTTTCTTTTCATCTGCTTTAGAGGCTTTCTTAGCCTTTTTAGGAGAAGCTTCTTTTTTAACTTCTTTTGCCTTAGTGGCTTCAGCCGCTGCTTTTGCTTCTTTTTTTGCCTTCGCTTCTTTCTCTGCTTTTAATTTAGCTTCTTTAGCTGCGATCTCTTTTGCTTTGGCTTCTTCTAATTCTTTTTGCTTAGCCGCTTTTGCTGCCTCTACATCAATTTTACGAGATTTACGCACTTCTACTTGAACCTGTTTTGCACGACCACCAGAGGTCGTTCCACTTACAGTCGTTTTAGTTCGACGTTGTAAGCTCAATTTTTTAGGTGTTTTCTTTTCTTCTGTCATTTTAATTCTCCTTACAACAATTAGCTAAACCAACAAATTTCACGTGCAGCCATAATTAGCTCACCTGCTTTTTCTGAAGATAGCTCTTCAATATCTGATAAATCATCGATACCTTGTTCAGCTAACTCTTCCAGCGTTATAATACTTTTCTCTGCAAGTTTAAATGCAATATGACGCTCCATACCTTCAAGATTAAGTAATTTATCTTCGATATGAGCCTCTTCCAACATTTTTTCTTCAAGCATTGCTTGTTGAGTAATCGCTGCTTTTGCTCGTTCTTGTAGCTCTTCAACTAAATCTACATCTTCAAGTCCTTCAATACAAGTAACTTCATCAAGAGGTACATAAGCAATTTCTTCTAATGAAGAAAATCCTTCATCAATAAGAAGTTGTGCAAACTCATCATCAATTTCAAGAGATTCCATAAACAAATGTAATACTTTATCATCTTCTGCTTGATGTTTTTTATCCAGCTCTTTTGTTGTCATTACATTTAATGTCCAGCCTGTTAACTGTGTTGCTAAACGAACATTTTGACCATTACGACCAATAGCTTGAGCAAGAGCAGTCTCTTCAACAGCAATATCCATTGTATGAGTATCTTCGTCAACCACAATTGACACAACATCCGCAGGTGCCATTGCATTGATAGCAAATTGTGCTGGGTTATCATCCCAAAGCACGATATCCACTCGCTCACCGCCTAACTCGTTACTAATCGCTTGAACTCTCGCGCCACGCATACCCACGCAAGCACCAACAGGATCGATACGTTTATCATTGCTTTTCACTGCAATTTTTGCACGAGAAGCAGGATCACGAGAGGCGCCTTTAATTTCAATCAACTCTTCGCCAATTTCAGGTACTTCAAGTCTAAATAGCTCTTCAAGCATTACTGGTTTTGAGCGAGTAACAAATAATTGAGGTCCTTTTGATTCAGGTTTAATTTCATATAAAACACCACGAATACGATCACCTGGACGAAGATTTTCACGAGGTAACATATCTTCACGAACAATCACGGCTTCTGCTTGGCTACCTAAATCTAAAATTATCTGTTCACGATTTACTTTCTTAACTGTTCCATTAATAATAGAACCTAATTGAGCACGAAATTGCTCAATTACTTTATTACGTTCTGCTTCACGAATTTTTGAAGTGATAACTTGACGAGCCGTTTGCATCGTAATTCTATCAAAAGGAATAGAATCAATTTCATCTTCAATCACATCGCCTAATTGAATTGTTGGATCGTCATACTGTGCTGCTTCAATACTCATTTCACGAGTCGTATTATGTACTTCTTCAACAACTGTCCAACGACGGAAGGTTTGAAAATCTCCAGTTTTACGATTAATCACTACACGCACATCAACGTCTAATTCTTTTTTCTTTCTTGTTGAAATAGCAAGAGCTGTTTCAAGTGCTTCAAATATTGCTTCTTTTGGTAATAGTTTTTCGTTAGATACTGCTTCTGCAGCTAATAGAATCTCTTTACTCATCTTATGATACCTTTTAAAAATTAAAAATTAAAAATTAAAAACTGGAATTAAATTGGCTTTTTGAATATTACCAAATACAAAACTATGCATTTCATTCTCAACCTTCAATGTAATTACATCATTTTCTATACTCACTAATTCACCTTGCCATTTACGACGATCAAGCATAGGGATACGAAGATGAATGGTGATACCTCTTCCAATAAAGCGTTGATAATGCTCAAGCGTAAATAGTGGGCGATCCAAACCAGGTGAGGAAACCTCTAGATTATACTTATCACTAATAGGATCTTCAACATCAAAAATTGCACTAACTTGACGGCTGACACTACTACAATCTTCAACAGTAACCCCGCCTTCTTTATCAATATAAATACGTACAGTTAAAAAACGTCCTGCTCGCTGTGTTTCAATACCAACTAACTCAAATCCCATTGCGTCAATGGAATCTTGTGTAAGTTGTTGTAACTTTTGCTCTAATGTGGCCAAAGATACCTCCTAATAATTAAGTATAAAAAAAGAGCTATATAAGCTCCTTCTTAGAAAAATAGTCAACAATATTAAATTCCTACAAAAAAGTCCCAACAATTGTTTGGGACTTTTTAAAATATGTTTTTATCTTGTTTCAATAAAAACAAAGCCCATTTTCAAACAAGAAAATGAGCTTAAAAAAGCTGGTTGCGGGGGCTGGATTTGAACCAACGACCTTCGGGTTATGAGCCCGACGAGCTACCAAGCTGCTCCACCCCGCGTCTGATAGTGGAAGATTATAGGCGTTTTTTTTACTATTGCAAGTATTTTTATAGATATTTTAAAAAATTTATTCGCTATTATTTTCTAAATATTGCGTTGATAGACTCGTAACTGAACATCAACCTCAATCTCTAACTCATCAAGTTTTTGTACAGCAGCTTTTCCTTCATAAGTTGCTCTGTACAAATGAGGCGTCATTATCATTAATTGTGAAAGTTGGGTTTTATTTAACAAGGTATGATAGGTTGTATAATCTTTTTCTATACAACGAAACAAAGAGTCATCTAATAATGGCTTTTCACGAAAAGGTTTGATCATTGGATAAATCACTTTTCTCAAAGATAACAGGTGCTTTTCTCCCGCATCAAGGGTAACCACATAACCATTTGGCTTTAATACACGAGCAAATTCTTCTGCCACCTCAAAACCAAATGCACTAATTAAAACATCCACGCTATTATCTGCTAATGGAATATGGGCGTTACTTGCCGTAAGCCATAATGCTGAAAAACTTGCCGATTTTGCTGCTTTTTGAACTGCAAATTTAGAAATATCCCAACCAACAAACTGACCACCATTATCATAAAAATAGTCTAAAGCAGAGAAACAAAGGCGTTGAACTTGACGTAAATAGTAGCCTTCACCACAACCTGCATCAGCAATAACCTTCGGTTCTCCTTGTGTCAATTTCATCACTGTTTTTGCTAATAGTTCAGAAATAGGTGAATAAGCTCCACTTTCTAAAAAATTATGACGTTCGTTTACCATTTCACGGCTATCACCAGGTGATTTGCTACGTTTTTGATTGACTAATAATAAGTTAAGATCCCCTGCTTTTCCTTGATCAAAGCAATGGTTATTTTCACAACGATATGATTTTTCAGATAGGTACAGTTTATTTTTGCAATGGGGACAAATCAGCATAATATTTTCACAGATATAATTCATAATTTACTATTATCCTACAGTTTGAAATAACTCGCTAATTTTTATTGTTATTTTTTTCTACAATACTAAATTGCAAATTTTAAGAAGAATCGTACCGCTTTGTATTTTTTATTTGAGGAGTAAAAAAACAGAGATTAAAAAGTTAAAATTACTTTTATTATCAATAAATTATATAAAACTTTAGACAAAAAATCTTTATCTATGTACACTTCTATTTTCCGTTTTTCTACGGAAAATAGAGGATGACTGTACAATAATTTATAAAGAATTGTTAAGAGAACTTAAATATTCCTTAAATTCTTTCCCTAATTCAGGGTGATGAAGTGTATATTCAACAAATGCACTCGCATAGCCTTGTTTGTTACCACAATCAAAACTTTTTCCACTCATTCTAAATGCTTCCACCGTTTCTTTTGCAATAAGCATATCAATGGCATCAGTTAATTGAATTTCATCACCCACACCAATAGGTGTTTTTTCTAACAGTTGCCAAATGCTACTCGAAAATACATACCGCCCCACCACTGCCAAATTAGAAGGCGCTTCTTCAATTTTCGGTTTTTCAACGATTTTAACAATTTTAGTACTTTGACCTGACTCTAAATCTGTGCCACCACAATCTGCAATACCATAGCTGCTCACTTCTTTTTGAGAAACAGGTGAAACCATTATTTGGCTATTACCAGTTTTGTTAAAACGAGCAAGCATTGCCGCTAAATTTTCTTTAGTTTGGTCTGCTGAAAAGTCAGCTAGCAATACATCAGGAAGCACCACTGCAAAAGGTTCATCTCCAACCACCGCTCGACCACATAACACGGCGTGTCCAAGACCTTTAGCGTGTCCTTGTCTTACGTGCATAAGCGTAACATCTTTTGGAACAATAGATCGCACCTCATCTAAAAGTTGACGTTTGACGCGTTTTTCTAACATCGTTTCCAATTCAAAGGATGTATCAAAATGGTTTTCTATTGCATTTTTAGAAGAATGTGTCACTAACACTATCTCTTTAATACCAGCCGCCACACATTCACTCACAATATATTGAATTAAAGGCTTATCCGCAATGGTTAACATTTCTTTAGGAATTGCCTTTGTGGCAGGTAACATTCTCGTTCCTAAGCCAGCGACTGGAATGATCACTTTCATTTTTGATCCTTAAAATTAACAATAAACCAAAACCGCCTATAAAATAAGCGGTATGATTTTATACTTTTTTTGCAAATTTAACTATTTTATTGAGCTTGTTTAGCCGACTCATTAATTTGCTTATAAACTTCTTCTCGATGTACTGATACTTCTTTTGGTGCATTAATGCCGAGTTTTACTTGATTTCCTCGAACACTTAAAACTGTTACTTCAACATTATCACCAATTAGTAAGCTTTCACCTAATTTACGTGTAAGAATAAGCATAATCTTTCTCCTTTAATAAAGTAATATTTAACAGATATCAAACAGAAGTTTCTACTTTATAATTTTGCTTGAATCCACTCTCTTGCTTTTGCTAGAGCCAACGTGATATTTTCAGGCTGAGAACCTCCCGCCATTGCCATATCAGGTCGTCCGCCTCCTTTACCACTTACTTGTTGAGCCATCTCATTAACAAGTTGTCCAGCATTAATTTTAGAGGTAATTTCTTTAGAAACACCTACAACTAAATTAACTTTTTCTCCTGTAGCACAAGCAAAAACAATAACAGCAGATCCTAATTGATTTTTCAAATCATCAACCATCGTTCTTAATACTTTTGTTTCAACATTTTCTAACTGTTTAATAATCACATTTACACCATTAACTGATTCTGCTTGTTTTGCTAAATCAGCGCCTGCTTGAGAGGCTAATTTCTCTTTTAGCTGCTGTAATTCCTTTTCTGCTCGTTTTGTTTTATCTTGTAATTGCTGAATTTTTTCAACCAATAAATTGCTATTTGTATTTAATATTTCGGTACTTTGACGTAGAATTTTTTGTTGATTGTGTATCCATTCAATCGCCTTATCACCAGTAAGAGCTTCTACTCGACGGACACCCGCTGAAATGGATTCTTCAGAAATTAATTTAAAGAAACCAATATCCCCAGTGTGTTTTACGTGAGTACCACCACAAAGTTCGATTGAAAATTCTGACATTTTGACTACACGTACTTTTTCGCCATATTTTTCACCAAATAATGCAATCGCACCCTGTTGTTTTGCCGTTTCAATATCCATAATTTCAGTGGTAACTTCAACATTGTTACGAATTTCACGGTTAATCATAGATTCGATTTGTTCAATCTGTGATTTACTCATTGCTTCAGGTTGAGAAAAATCAAAACGCAACATTTCGTCTGAAACTAACGAACCTTTCTGTTCAACGTGAGTTCCTAAAACTTTGCGTAACGCTGCATCAAGTAGATGTGTTGCACTGTGGTTTAATGTCGCAGCGTGACGGCGTTCTTCATTAATCTGAGTTTTAACAACATCACCCACTGATAATGAGCCAGATTCAAGCTGCCCAATATGTCCAAAAATATCACCATATTTTTGAGTATCATTCACTGTAAATTTGCAAATTTCTGTTAAGATCTCACCGCTATCACCGATTTGACCCCCAGATTCACCATAAAATGGCGTGCGATCTAAAACAACCACTGCATTTTCACCAGATTGAATGCAATCAACGGCTTTTCCATTACAAAATAATCCGATGACTTTGGATTCTTCTAATGCTGTTTTAGTATAACCCTCAAAAAGGGTTGAACCTTCCATTTTAATCACACTATTGTAGTCCATACCAAAATTACTACTTGCTTTCGCTCGCTCACGCTGAGCTTTCATTTCTTCATCAAAGCCAGCTTCATCAATAGTAATATCACGATCACGACAAACATCAGCGGTTAAATCTAGTGGAAAACCATAAGTATCATAAAGTTTAAAGGCAACTTTTCCTGATAAAATATTATTATCTACCTTTGTTAATTCATTCTCGAGTAAACTTAAACCTCTTTCCAATGTTCTCGCAAATTGCTCTTCTTCTGCTTTTAAGGTTTTTTCAATAAATGCTTGCTTTTCAACTAGAATGTTTCCTGCTTGTCCCATTACTTGTGCAAGGGTGCTAACTAATTTATAGAAGAAAGCTGATTTTGCACCTAAAAGATTTCCATGACGTACTGCTCGACGAATAATTCGACGAAGCACATAGCCACGACCTTCATTCGATGGCATTACTCCATCCGCAATCAGGTAAGCACAAGAACGGATGTGATCAGCGATAACTCGTAATGACTTATTATCCAAATCTGTCACATTTAACAATTCAGCAACCGCTTTAATTAAACTTTGAAAAATATCAATTTCATAATTAGAATTAACATGTTGTAATACAGCACTTATACGCTCCAATCCCATACCTGTATCAACAGACGGTTTTGGCAGTTTCTCCATTGTGCCATCTGCTTGACGATTGAATTGCATAAAAACCAAGTTCCAAATTTCAATATAGCGATCACCATCTTCTTCAGGACTTCCTGGAGGGCCACCCCAAATATGCTCTCCGTGATCATAAAAAATTTCAGAACAAGGACCACAAGGACCTGTATCCCCCATCTGCCAAAAATTATCTGAGTTATAAGGTTCCGCTTCACTTTTATCCCCAATACGGATTATTTTTTCTGCAGGCACACCAATTTCATTGAGCCATATGTCATAAGCTTCATCATCTGTTTTATAAACCGTTACCCATAATTTCTCTTTAGCTAGACCAAGCCACTGTGGTGAAGTTAAAAATTCCCAAGCAAAATGAATAGCATCTTGCTTAAAATAATCCCCAAAACTAAAATTACCTAACATTTCAAAGAAAGTGTGATGACGCGCAGTATAGCCAACATTTTCTAAATCATTATGTTTTCCACCTGCTCGAACACAGCGTTGCGGAGTGGTGGCTCGAGAATAGCTACGTTTATCTGTTCCTAGAAAAACATCTTTAAATTGGTTCATTCCTGCATTTGTAAACAGTAGTGTAGGGTCATTTTCTGGAACAAGCGAACTGCTAGATACAACTGAATGTCCTTTAGTTGCAAAAAAATCTAAAAAAGCTTGTCTAATTTGTGAAGTCGTTTTCATTGGTAATAACTCTAATATTTTAAAATAAATTGAAAGGCGTTATTTTGGCATAAATGAGACGTTTTATAAAATACTAATTGCCTATAAAGCCCATTTTGTATTCAATTTAACAAAAAAACAGACTGCCAACACTTAAGACAAGCAGTCTGTCTATATAAAACTTATGAATTTAATCCATTATTTATCAATTGCTAATCATCCTTTAAAGGTACGACTAAAATATCTACTGAGATTGAATTCATCACTTGGCGAGTCGATGAAACTAATTTACTCCAAAAATCTTGGTGATGCCCTGTGATTAATAAATCAACATCATATTCATCAACAGCATCTTGTAGTACCTGACTAAAATCTCCTGTTCCACTCAAACGTTCAGAGACTGGATATTCTACCTGACCTGAAAGTTCATTTAAAACTTGTATAGTCTCTTCTACTACATTATCTTGAACTGTCGCCATATTAATATCGATCAATCCAGTATAAAGATCAGAAAAATTGACATCCACATGGATCATTGATAATTTTGCATTACAAGCCTTTGCAACCTGCTCCCCTTTACGCAATAAAATGAGGCTCTCTTCAGAAAGATCTACTGCAACTAAGATATGCTTATACATAATGAACTCCTTACATTGACTACATCAATTTTAACTGTCTATATATTACCACTATATTTTGAAAAAAAACTTGGTATAGATCACATTTTTAAGATTTAAAATGAATTAATTTATCAAATTTATCAATTGCCTAAATAAATTTTTCTTATTATTTAGGTTGTTGTGTTGCAGAAAAATAACGAGTAATAAAATGTAAACTGATTTGTAAAACCCAACCAACTGCAAAAGCAAAGAGTAATGTTGAAATACCAACGACACCACCTAATAACCATCCAAGAAAACATACGATAGCTTCGATAGAAGTTCTAATATATGCGACTTTCCAGCCCGTTAATTGGTAAATGCCCACCATTAAACCATCTCTTGGCCCTGCTCCCATATGACAAGTTAAATAAAATGCGGAAGCAACACCAATGATAACAATACCAGAAATAGCAAACACCAGTCTTAATAGCATTCCTTCAGGTGGTGCAATAAACTGTGCTGTAAGACCTAATCCTAAAGCAATTAATACCATATTCAATAGGGTACCGAGTCCAAGTCTTTGCTTAAAAGGTAACCACGTTAACATTACACACAAACTAATTAATAGTGTAACAATACCAATATTCACTCCCGTTTTTAACGATATTCCCTGTGCAAGAACCGTCCAAGGAGAAGAGCCTAAAGACGCTAAAAGTAATAAACCATCTCCAATACCAAAAATAAGTAACGAAAGGCACAGTACAATTAACGTGATAGTTCTCGGTTTCCAACTCGATTCTGCAGACCAAATTGTTGTGATTAAGGCTCGTTTTTTGGATTCCATTTTAATACTCTCCTCATTTAATTTATTCTTTCTTAAAATATAAAAACATAAAAAAAGCATCAAAACAATTAAACAAAAATTAAATATTTGTCACTTTTTTTTAACATACGAAAATTTTTTATAAAAGTCAACTTTTTACTATAACAACACATTCTTTGATATTGATAATTATTCCTTAATAACAGTAAAAAATATTAGCTTAAACCGCTAAAATTCGTTATATTTAATCTGCTTTTTATTTTAATGATAAACGGACAATAAGTATGCGAAGAATACTACTCATTAATAACGATATAACGCACCTTCAATCATTGATGGCGCTTTTCTCAATGGAAAATTTTGATACTGATGTAGTAGATAATACTCATAGCGCTTTAGACAAAATTAAAACTCAACACTACCATTTTGTTTTACTCAATATTACTATCCCTAAATCAGAACATCTTGAAATACTCAAACAGTTTCGTGATTGTTGTGATACACCAATAATGATATTGAGTGACAAAAATCCCGAGTTCGATCATATTCTATTTTTAGAATCAGGAGCAGACATCTATCTAACCAAACCTTTTAACTCACGAGAACTGATTGCTTACATCAAAATTATTTTACGCAGAACCTCTTCTATTACTTTAAGTAATAGTAATAAAATTGAATTTTGTGGGATTAAATTATATTTGAATAGTCAACAGGCGATATATCAAGGAAGAGACTTAAACTTGACGATGACAGAGTTTATGCTATTAAAAATGTTTGTTAAATCACCGGGTCAGATTTTTTCTCGAGAAACGTTAAGTACTAAGGTATTGAATAAAAAGTTGACGCCTTATGATCGTGCTATAGATATGCATATATCCAATTTACGTAAGAAATTACCTAAACGAACAGATAATCTTTCTTGGTTTAAAACATCACGCGGTAAAGGATATTTATTACTTAAAATACAATAAGAGTGATAACTGCTCTAAGACTTTTCTATTGCACTTAACATCCCTCTTAATATATTTAGTTCTGTTGTTTCCAAATGTGTTCGTTGATATAAACGACGTAATTTAAGCATCATCGCATCATTTTTAATAAATCCAAGATCTCGATATACTTTTTCAGTATGTTGAAAAAAATATTCCAATGCCTCTGCTGTTGGATACTCCACAAGCGGTGACTTTGTTTGATCTTTTTGCAATTTTTCTAAACTGAGGTAAGCATTTCTAATTTCGTAACTAACTAATTGTACTGCCATTGCCAAATTTAAAGAGCCATACTCAGGATTGGTTGGTACATTCAAATGATAATGACATTTTAATAATTCTTCATTAGTTAAACCTACTCGCTCTCGTCCAAATATAACAGCAACACGCCCTTGTTTCGCTCGCTCAACAACCGATTCCCCTGCGTTTCGAGGATTCATTAATGTAGATTGTAAATGGCGTAATCTTGCACTGCTTCCTACGACTAACTGGCAATCTGCAATCGCATCATCAAAACAATCAAAGATACAACTGTTTTCCAGCACATCTTTTGCACCTGCAGCTAATGAGATAGCCTGTTCATCAATGGGCTGTAAAGGATTAACTAAACGCAATTGAGATAACCCCATTGTTTTCATCGCCCGTGCAGTAGAACCAATATTGCCGCTGTGTGAAGTTTCCACTAAAACTATATAAATATTATCTAATATATCACTCATTTTTATCTCTTTTTTTGAATTAAAAAACCACCTTAATATAACATAAGGTGGCTTCTATAAATCTCACTATTTTAATTAACTAAGGCTGTTGCTCAGCTTCTTTTGCCAATTTCTTTTGTTTCTCTTGCTCTTTCTGCTTTTCTATATCCATTTTTTGAATATTTAAACTGACTGGTTGAGCAGCATTGGTAAATGGCAGAGTTTGTAATACTGGTTGAGCCTGTGCTATGTCACCGTTATCTTGCGTGTTTTTAACCATATTAACACCCAACACTGCCACAAAACAAACTGAAGCTGCAATTCCTGCTTGCATAATCGAGACAGCCCAAGGTCTTAATTTTAATAACTTTCCTTTAGGTTGAGCTTCAATGGTCTCATTCTCAAGTAATGCTTCCAGTTTTGTTGAAAAATCATTACCTAAAATAATGTCTTCACCTCGCATTACACTACGAACAGTATGGTAGTTTTTCCATTTTTGTTGTAGTGTTGCTGATGAACATAACGCCTCAGTAAAGTTACCTTCTACTAACTCCCCATCTATATAAGCAGAAAGGTTCTCATTCTGTTGCATAATTAACTCCAATTTGTTTTTATCTAGTGTATCAATGGATTGATTTTAGCGTCAATAGCTTCCCTTGCTCTAAAGATTCGAGAACGAACCGTTCCCACAGGGCATTGCATTACTTCTGCTATTTCTTCATAACTTAACCCTTCAAGTTCTCGTAAAGTGATAGCACTTTTTAACTCATCGGGTAAGTTATTAATTGTTTCAAATACGACTTTTTTAAGTTCATCGGACAACACCATATTTTCAGGGGTGTCCATTTCTCTTAAATAAGTACCGCTATCATAACTTTCAGCATCTTCTGCTAAAATATCTTCCCTCGGAGGACGTCGTCCTAATGATGTTAAATGGTTTTTAGCTGTATTCACGGCTATTCGATACAACCAAGTATAAAACGCACTCTCTCCACGAAAAGTATTCAAAGCTCGATAAGCCTTAATAAATGATTCTTGTACAATATCAGGAATATCATCTTGTGCAACATAACGAGTGAGTAATCCTGCAACTCGGTTTTGATAACGTATAACCAATAAATTGAAGGCTTTTTTGTTACCATTTTGTGCAAGTTCGACCAATTCCTGATCGGTTTGTTGTTCACTCATTGAGTTTGATTCTCCTAAAAACTCTCCATCTTTATTTACTGTACACCTCTTAGTGTATAAAAAAAGCTGAAAGTTCAAAAATAGTTACATAATATATAAAAAATGTGCTTATTTTAATAAGCATAAAAAAGAACGCAAATATTACCCACTTTAAGGGCATAAAATTATTGTAAATTAATCCACAATTTCAACAGCAACATTCGCACTTAAACCTCTCACAAGTTGTGAGCCTTTTCTTGCTCGCTCACCTCGATAATTATCAATATCTGCAGGTTTTAGCTTAATCTTACGTTTTCCAGATAGGAACACTAAGGTGCTTGTTGGTTTAATTAATAATACTCGTGCTAATAATTCAGAACGCTCTTTAGCTGCTTTTGCTGAAATATTGATAATTTTATTCCCTTTACCTTTTGAGAGAGTCGGTAAATCATTCAGAGAAAAAACTAACATTCGTCCCACACTACTCATTGCAACAATGGATAACTCTTCCTCATTTTCAATCAATTGCGGTGGTAACATTTTTGCATTTTCGGATAAAGAAATCACCGCTTTACCTGCTTTATTACGAGACACTAAGTCCTCAAACTTACAAATAAAACCATAACCAGAATCTGATGTCATCAATACTTTGGTTTCAGGGCTAGCCATTAAGACTTGCTCAATAACCGCACCATCTGGCAAGGTGATTTTTCCTGTAATCGGTTCACCTTGAGAACGTGCTGATGGCAGTGATAAAGGGTCAACCGCATAAGAACGTCCTGTGCTATCAATAAAGACCACAGGTTGATTACTCTTACCATAAGCGTGAGACAAATAGCCATCCCCTGCTTTATAATTTAAACCTTGTACATCAATATCGTGTCCTTTCGCACAACGTACCCAACCTCGCTCCGATAAAATCACCGTCACAGGTTCAGTTGGTACTAAATCACTTTCTGAAATTGCTTTTGCTTCTTCACGTACCACAATAGGGCTACGACGTGAGCTTGCAAAGGTTTTCGCATCAGCTTGAATTTCTTTTTTAATCAAGGTACTTAAACGTCGCTCTGAACCTAAAATTAACTGTAAATGATCTCGCTCTTCTTCTAATTTTGATTTTTCAGACTGTAATTCGTGTTCTTCTAATTTTGCTAAATTGCGTAAACGTAAATTTAAAATTGCTTCTGCTTGAATATCCGTTAAGTTAAAGCGTTTCATTAACTCTACTTTCGGTTCATCTTCATTACGAATAATCGCTATCACTTCATCGATATTCAAATACGCAACTAACAAACCATCTAAAATATGCAAACGTTTTAAAATTTTATCCAAACGATAATTTAAACGACGAGTCACAGTTGTACGACGGAATGCCAACCATTCAGTTAAAATCGTATCTAAACTTTTTACAGCAGGTTTACCGTCTAAGCCAATCATATTCATATTCACACGATAGCTTTTTTCTAAATCTGTAGTTGCAAATAAATGCCCCATTAACCCTTCAAAATCAACACGATTCGATCTTGGCACGATCACAAGGCGGATCGGATTTTCGTGATCAGATTCATCTCGAATATCATCAACCATTGGCAATTTTTTATTTCGCATTTGAGTCGCAATTTGCTCAATAATTTTAGAAGGAGAGGCTTGGTGTGGAATAGCTGTAATGACAATTTCACCATCCTCTTTTTCCCACACTGCACGCATTTTAATTGAACCACGCCCCTGCTCATACATTTTTTTAATATCTGCTTTTGGGGTAATAATCTCTGCATTTGTTGGATAATCAGGACCTTGTACAATAGTTAATAAATCATCAAGGGTTGATTTTGGATTATCCAATAACATTACACTGGCTTCGGCTAATTCGTTAATATTATGAGGCGGAATATCTGTTGCCATACCTACTGCAATCCCCGTCGTGCCATTTAATAAAATATGGGGTAAACGAGCGGGTAAATATTTTGGTTCTTCTAAGGTACCATCAAAGTTAAGCTGATAATCAACGGTTCCCTGTCCTAATTCACCTAATAATAGTTCTGAAATTTTAGATAATTTAGATTCCGTATAACGCATTGCAGCGAAGGATTTCGGATCATCTGGTGCTCCCCAGTTTCCTTGCCCATCAACCAAAGGATAACGATAAGAAAAAGACTGAGCCATTAATACCATTGCTTCATAACAGGCACTGTCACCGTGCGGATGGAATTTACCTAACACATCCCCGACTGTTCTGGCAGATTTTTTATATTTTGCAGACGCATTTAACCCCAATTCAGACATCGCATATATAATACGGCGTTGTACAGGTTTTAGACCGTCACCGATAAAAGGCAAGGCACGATCCATAATTACATACATTGAATAATTGAGATACGCCTCTTCAGTAAAGCGTTTAATTGGCATTTGCTCAATGCCTTCATAGTTAATTTCTGTTGTCATTTTATCTTTCTGTAAATTTAAAGTGAAATTTTGTGGCTAAGTATAACAATTTTTGAAACTAAATTCAGTTTATAATAGTGACAAATTATAGAAATAAAACAATATGACGACAGAATATACTCTGCATCTACAAAAATTTAAAATATATTTGAATATCACGCCAAAGTCATTATAATATAATGACTTTATCAATACAAAGGAGATTAAAAATGAGTAAAGTAGCCATTAATTTTAAAACAGACAAAGAACTAAAAGAGGCTTTTTATCGTGTTGTTAAAGAAATGCACACAACACCAACAAGTTTGTTTAATATGTTTATGAGCCATACGGTACAAAACCGCTCGATCACTATTTCTCTTCCAAAGGAGAATACAAAAATGACAGAGCAAGAATTTTATGAAATGATTGATAAATCACTAGAGAGTGGATTAAAACCAATGTCTATGGAAGATCTAAAAGCCCTTCATCAGGGGTAATAATGCAGTACACATTAACCCCAACTAATAAATATATTGATGATTTAAAAAAACATAAAAAACACGGCAATAAAAAATTACTCAAAAAAATCAATCAGTTTATTAATGAACTAGAACAACACCCACGCAGTGGTACAGGGCAAGTCGAACGCCTAAAACATTATGCAGAACGAGAAATATATTCTCGTCGAATTGATAAAGAGCATAGATTGGTTTATGAAATTATTGATGATAAAGTTATCATTATTCTAATCAGTGCTTTTGGGCATTATTAGCTTATCGTTTATATGGTTGCTGAGCCTGTCGAAGCACTACCCTGTTTCTCATAAACTTTTCTTACATGAATCAAACTAATAAGTTTTAAGGTAGGTTTAATCAATAATTGTGCACTTCCCACAATAAATAACCAAGTACCACTTGTTACCAAAGAATCTGATAAAAAGAAAAAACTTCCAATCAAAAACCAAATCGCAATAAACAAATCGTTAATTGCACCTAGCATTTCATATCGTCGTTGAATAATAATATGTTTTTGTTTTAAATCTAATTTCATCATTTGATTATTTCCTTTTATTTTTCTTCAATCACAAACTCAAACCAATCAATCACATCTTTTTCGTGAATGCCATTTTTAATTAAAATATTGGCATTTCTGACTGAATGCTGGCTATTAGAAATTAAAGGGTGCCAATCAAACAAAGGTTTGCCCTCGTAAAGTAAACGGTAAGCACAAGTTGAGGGTAGCCATTTAAAATCAGGTAGGTTCTTTTTGGTGAGTTTCGTGCAATCATCTTCTAATTGGAAACGTGTCATATAATTCATACATCGCCCTGTTTCCACATCAAGTTGATTACAAGCGATTCGAGTAAAATAGAGTTTCTCTCTCCTACCACGTCCTTGAATATATTTACGATAACAACACTTACCACAACCATCACATAATGCTTCCCATTCTGCATTATTCATTTCAGTTAAGCTTTTATGCTCCCAAAATAGCGGTGTGATCTTTTCAAGATTTTGCAAATTTTTCTCCAAAACCATCCCTTATTAAAAAAATGCTTATTTACCTAACTGTTTTTTTAATGAATCAAGTGCCATTGCTCGATGAGAGATTTTTTTCTTTTCTACACTTTCCATCTCTGCAAAAGTACAATTTTTAGGTGGATAGAAAAATAACGGATCATAACCAAATCCATTGGTACCACGCTCTTCTCGTAAAATTTCACCAAAACATTCCCCTACTGCAATCTTAGGTGTAGGATCCATCGGATGTTGTAAGAAAGCAATACAACTCACAAATTTTGCCCCACGTTTATTCTCTTCAATATCAGTTAAATCTTCGATTAATTTTTTACGATTAGCCACATCATTTCCCTCTTCTCCTGCATAACGAGAAGAATATAAACCTGGAGCGCCATTTAACGCCTCAACAGATAAACCTGAATCATCAGCAAGTGCAGGTAAACCTGTCTTTTCACTTGCATAACGGGCTTTTAAAATTGCATTTTCAACAAAAGTGAGCCCTGTTTCCTCAGGTGAGCTTATGCCAAATTCACTTTGAGCCATAACCTCAAAACCAAACTCACTCAACACATCTTGCATTTCTTTTACTTTACCAAGATTGCCTGTTGCTAATACAATTTTTGTTTTTTTCATTGCTATCTTTCCTTTATTCCCTTTAAATAATTGTAAATTTTTCAATGAATGTAACCGCTTGTTTTACCTAGTGATATTTCTAAACACTTTCACATTCATAAAACCTTTCTCTTTTAAGTAAAGTGCTTGTAATTTACTCATCACGCCTCGACTACAATAAAGTAAATAATTTTTAGATTGATCTAATTCACCAAACTGATTAGATAATTTATAAAAAGGTAACTGCTTTACTTCAATATTCTCTAAAGTAAAAGGGGTTTCATCCACTTCTTCAGGGCTACGAATATCTAAGACAATATCATTGTCACTAAATTCAGAAGTTGTTTCAACAGCCACTACTTCTTTTTCTGTTTGAGCTGCAATTTCTCGAATATCTAACACATCGGCATTTTCAACCGCTTGATTTAAAATCTCAAAATTAAAGTTATTTTCTTCTTCTAAAATCTTACTTTCAATCGCTTTAACCGTTGGATTTTTAGAAATCACCCCACAAAATTCTGGCATACTTTTGGCAATATCATCGGTACCAATTTGTTTCGCCATAGCGATAATTTGTTCTTTATCGTGGGTAATTAAAGGGCGTAACACTAAACGCTCGGAGGCTTTATCAATTAAACGTAAATTGGTTAAGGTTTGGCTTGAAACTTGTCCTAAGGCTTCTCCGGTTACAATCGCTTCAATATTAAAACGCTCAGCAACTTTACTCGCTGCTCTCACCATCATACGTTTTAAAATTACGCCCATTTGACCATTTTCAACTTTTTCTAAGATTTCACCGACCACATCTTCAAAATTAACCGCAATAAAACGCACTTTGTGAGATGTACTATAACGGCTCCAAATATGATACGCCATTTGTTTTACGCCAATTTCGTGGGCTGCTCCACCTAAATTGAAGAAACAATAATGCACACGAGAGCCACGTCTTAATAGCATATAACTTGAAACACCCGAATCAAAACCACCAGAAATCAAAGAAAGCACATCTTCTTGCGTACCGATAGGATAGCCACCTAGCCCTTGATAGCGTTCTCTAATAAATAACATTTTATCGTGATCAATATCAACACGAACCGTCACGTCTGGCTTGGTTAATTTTACTTTTGCAGATTCAATACGCTGATTTAATCCACCGCCAATATAACGCTCTAAATCAATCGAACGGAACTCGTGTTTTCCTTTACGTTTTACACGCACGCAAAAGGTTTTATTTTCTAACTGATCTTGTACCGCTAAATAAGTTTGCTCAAAAATATCGTGCATATCTGTGAAAGGCGTTTCTTCCACTTCTAAAATATGGTGAATCCCGGAGGTGCGTTGCAACATATCTAACACAAGCTGTTTTTTTGTTTCATCTTTGGTGCGGACTTCAATAAAATCCCAATTACGCACAACTGTCACAGTTTCATCGTGTTTAGTTAAGGTATTACGGATATTGCTGGTTAAAATTTTGATAAAGCGTTTACGCACTGAATCGCTTTTAATCATAATTTCAGGAAAAAGTTTAATAATAAATTTCATAATCTGTTGTTTGTTTTCTAATTGTTGTTCTATAAATAATAAAGCGGTGCGATCCTACCATAAATTTGCAAATTTAGGGGAAAATCGTACCGCTTAAATAGAAAAGAATACCGCTTCACCTCATTCTAAATTTGGTAAATTTATTCAATTAAGTGACCGCTTATTTTTTAATATTGCTTTTAGGATACCTTGCTGGAAAAATATAAGATAAAAGCACCAATAACATTACGATAAAAATCAAACATTTAGCCACAACTATGGTTATAGAATGTCTGTTATATACTTTGGTTGGTCTTATGAGATCAAGAGTTAAAATACCTTTTGTAGTAGAAACCTTACTGATCACGCCTGCAATACTCTTTTTAGTATTCTGCCTCTTTTGCACCTTTTGAATTTTTTCCATTATGGTATCAAAAGAACTATAAGGCACGATTTCATTTAAAATGCTTTCTCTTTTTAAAATAATCCCCCCACGAGCCTGAGTAAGATTAGCAATATCTTTAATTTGTTTATTTTTTTGTCTATGTTGATTTGCCCAGTGCATAACCGTATTACGTAAACCATTTACCGTTTGTTGTAATGTTAATAACCGTTCATAACCAAAATATTGTTTAAATTCTGCAACAGGAAGTGGCTTATTTTTATAGTCTTGATAAAGATGAATTAAATACAAATTTTGGGGTGTTGAAAATTGTTGTGCTAAATCTTGATATAGCTGTTCACAAGAATTTGTGAGTTTCTCTGAACATACTTTATCTAATAAATTCAGCAGGTTATTTGGTTCAATAATTTTAACCACAGGTGCAGAACCCATTGAATAGCTAGATATAATTTCTTGTTCTGGTGGTTGAGATAAATTATTTTTCAATCCACTGTATTTTCTTGAAAAATAAATATCCTTTAAACGTGAGTAACTGTTTTCTATTTCAAAAAAATCACCTTCTGCTAAAGCAATGAGTTCATCAGAATCTTGTGGTAGTTGTAGTTGCTCTTTAGGAAAAATACGAATAGCATTAGGATCGAGTTGATTTGAATGATCAATTTCTACATCAATATTATTTGCTAAATCAATAAAATCAATATAATCGCCTCTCTTTGCATTTAATAACTCATCCTCTTTCGTCAATATTTGATGATTATTTTTAAATAAATAATGCTCTACAGCAGTAATATTTTCTAATAATGGCGGTGTGGTGAAATAAAATAGAGCAAACCATAACACAGCAAAAAAAGAAAATGCCCCTAAACGATCGTTTGGTCTTGGTGGGTAGTTTTTATAATGCTCTTCTACGGATAAACCATTTGCAACACTTAATAAGGTGTAATGCTTACTCTTTTCATCAAATACCACTTCTGCTTCGGTACTCTCTTGTTGGCTTTTATTTTTATCATTTAATTGATTTTTATAACCTTCTGTAGTCGGAAAATTTAAACCAACAAAGTAAGTTGATAGGGTTACTCTGACATCTTCTAAGTGTTTAGTTGGCAAAAATTTTGGTGTACCTTTAATCCTTTTTACTTCTTTTACAACAGCATTTTTGGATTTTGTTTTTAGTACACTATCAATCATCAACACTATGCTAATCACCGCTGCACTTTGCCATATATTTAAAAAAAGCATTTGTTCAGACATTAAACTCATCAAACAAAATAACAACGCTAAACAGAAATAAAACAGCCCCCAACCATAACTTATTTGGCTTTGTCTAACACGATATTCTATTTTGCTTTCATTACGAGTAGATAAAACTTTTGCTTCTGGTTTAAATCCCCATAATTCAATATTTGGTTGTAAAAAATTATGCCCATTCACTGATATAGCGGTCGCATACAGTTCACGCCCAACTTTAGTCACCACGTATTCAATGGTATTTTCTGCTATTAAAAAATTATCTAAAGGATAAGGAAAAAAGATATTAATGCCGTCAGCCTGCATTTTAACGCTTGTTTTCTTCATTCTTGGAAGAAATAATTTTGCAAAGGTAATTTTTGCCTTATCAAGCTGATAAACCTGATCAGAAACCAGTGACAAAGAATGAATAGTTAAATGGGGGGATAAAAACGCTTTTTCTTGCTCTGTTATTTTACGAATAGGATTAGTTGGATGTTTTAATCGATTTTGGCTTTCTAGAGACAAAGTTAAGTATTTAAGAGCAGAAAATGCCCCATAAGCTCCAATAAGCGTAGCGAGAAGTATTGATAAACCTTGCATTCTAATTATTCCTTATTATTTATTTTTATAGTAAATTAAAATTAGCACTATAAATTCACATAAATTATTATTTTAAACTCAATCTAATTGCTGGTTCGTAGGGGCGACATTAGCAAGCTTGCTTGCGTATATTCGCCCGTTTCTCGATATAAAATTTACTCATAAAATCTAAAAAATATCGGTCAAATAAAAGAAATAATTTCCAAGATATTCTTATCCTGTGCATTCGGGAGCATATACGTAAACTACGTTTACTAATGCTCCCCTACAATATTAATCTCAATTTAATTTACTATATTATTTGATGAGCAAGCTATAAATCGATAGATGCCTTTTGGTGCTTCAATATAAAATGGATATATTTTGCCGCCCATTGTAAAAGTTGGCACTTCTTGTTTCCCTTTTATTCTAAGTTTTTCTGTTTTATCAGGCTTTAAATAAAAGTGATGATTTTCTGAATTATTATGATGAACTTCTATCATTTTTTTACATTGATTGATAAATACCACTCTACCTGATTGCAAAGAACAAGCAACTAAATCGTATTTTTCTCTGCAAGACCAACCACAAAAAAAGTCAGGTGCTGCATATCTAACATCAAATAAATACCATTTTTTATTCATTTTAAAAATAGGAATATCATCATTGCCTTGATAACTATAAGAAGACCATCTATTTTGTTGTACTTCACCTGCTTTTAAATTAAAGGCAATTTTATGGTCATCCATAAACGTCTTCGTATTTTGTTTATGATTAAAATATACCTGAATTTCACTCTCACAACTATTTTTAATCACTGTTCCGTGTGGAGCTGGCATTGCAAAACAGAGTTGAGAAATAAAAACAAAGAATAGAACAAATATTTTTTTCATCGTGTAATTATCCAAATTATAGCGGTAACATTGTAATCAAAATTTGCAATTTTTATATCTTAACTTTATTTGTAAACTTTTTTAATAAAAAATCCTTTAAAACAATAAAATCATTATCTTTAAAACTCGATTTTGGGATCACTGAATATTGCCTTTTTCCATAGATTAAAATTAATGTCGTTTCATTTTCCAAAAAATCTGTATAGAAAGTCCATTCAAGTTGAGATTTGATATTAAGCATTTCATAATAAATACCTGTTTCAGAAAATATAATTTTTTGCTGACAGTTAAATTTACTTGTCATTTTTAATCTCATTAAATAGACAAATTTTCCTAAATCAAAAATACCTATAAAATCCAGTATTCCAATCAGCACAAAAAGTACACTATACATTATAAATTCATTGGTTAAATGAAAATAAAACGTATAAATAGCAAGTAAAAAACCAAATAATATTAAACTCACCGCCACCACTTTATCAATCTTATAGCCTAACGTTTGCTGTTCATAGGTTGTATAAGCATCAAGGTAATCTTTAATTTTTGGTAAATAGGTTATTTCAATCTCTTTCATTGGTTTCTTATTTTTTGTAAATTATGATAAAAATCATACCGCTTAAGCACGAAACTCTTCATACTCCACACATTCATTGTATAATTCATAATCTTCTAAAATAATATTAAACTGATTTATTTTTTCTATCCTTAAAAATTCATTCCAAAGAATGCTTAAATCTTCATAAGATTTTGTTTTTTCAAAGTTTTGTAAATATTCACTATAGATATTATGTGAATAATCATCACTATAATCCAAAACAAAATACAATCCGTCAGAACTAAATAGCATAATAAAAAAGTCTGCATTTACCTTTTTTTGAGCAAATACAAAAAAATTATTATTTAGAAATTGTAAATATTTATCATCACAGATTTCATCAAAAATCTCATTATTTATAAAACCATCATCTTGCAAAAATTTAAAATAATCAATTAAACCAACAATCTTTTTTGTAGAAAAAATCTCAAAACCATATTCAAAATCCACACCATTTGCATAAGTTTCATAAATACTTTTTACTTGCTTTGGTAGTATTATATGTAAGCGATTTTCTATCTCTTTTACATCTTGTAGATTTACCTTTTCATAAACTTTTATAGCATTTTTTATTCTATCATTATCTTCACAACAAAGTTCTAAATACTCTTTATAGTTTTTTACTATGGTTTTATTTTTTACACTTAAAAGTTTTTTGAGCCTTTTTATAAGATCTTCATCACTTTCTTCATCTTCACTCTCATACTCCACAAAATCAATAATTTTACCATTTACATCATATAGCTTAATCCAAGCAAGAAAACCATTTTCATAATATAACTCTTTTAAAAACCAAGCTGATTTTTGCCAAATCTCAGCACTCTGCTCTAAACTTTTACCTTTAAATATTTTAGTATCTAGTGGCTTATCTTCAAAAGCCAAACGCCACTCTTTTTGTGTGCCATTATTAAAGTCGTCTTTATCTTTTGCTGGATATTTTACCCAGATAAAACTCCCTGCCAAATATTCCAGTACTACTCCATCATCAATTCCAACTGGTGGAAAAAATTCTTGCTTAATTATTTTTTCTTGTTGATTAAATGTTTTTTTAATAATAAGTTTGCCATCTAAATCATAATAATCCCAAGTTCCAAAATGTTTACCTTTCTTGATTTTTCCGTCTTTCCATAAAAACAGTTCTTTATCAAAAATTGCTGTTGGGGTGGGTTTATATTCTTCCAATTTATTCTTCCTTGTCTTATTTTTGTAAATTCTGATGAAAATCATACCGCTTATTTTAGACATCTTACTGATAAAATATAACTAATCAAGAATAGAAAATGTAATTATATTGTACACAATTATACTATTTTTATTATTTCCGACGATCAATCTATCAAAACATCCATTCGTCAATGCATACTTTGACGCTACGTTTTGTGTATCCACCCTACGTATATATGTGAAATTATTAAATTTGTAAATTTTTGATTTAATCTACCCGCTATATTTATGACTAATAATATTTTGTGGGAATTTTTATATCAAGCTATGGGAGGATATACGCAAACTACGTTTGCTAATCACTCCCCTACAACAAATATATCAGTTATTTTTATAATTTTTACCGTTATAAATTTATGCTACAATTCCCCTAAATTTACCATCAAAATAAGCTATGAATAAACAGACCTTTTTTATTTACGACTACGAAAGTTTTGGAACTAATCCAGCCAGTGACCGCCCTGCTCAATTTGCAGGTATTCGTACTGACAGTGATTTTAATATCATCGGCAAACCAGTAATGTTTTATTGCAAGCAAACACCTGATTATTTACCTTCACCTGAAGCAGTAATGGTAACAGGTATTACACCTCAACACTGCAATAAAGAAGGGGTGATTGAACCTGAATTTAGTGAGCGAATTCATCAAGAGTTTAGCCAGCCGAATACTTGTGTAATGGGCTATAACAACATTCGTTATGATGATGAAATGACACGTTATACTTTCTTTCGTAACTTTTTTGATCCTTATGAATATAGCTGGAAAAATGGTAATTCTCGTTGGGATTTACTTGATGTAGTACGAGCCTGCTATGCGTTACGTCCTGATGGTATAAATTGGGCGTATGATGAGGAAGGTAATCCAAGCTTTAAATTAGAAAATTTAACTAAAGCCAATGGGATTGAGCATAGTGATGCCCACGATGCGATGGCAGACGTGTATGCAACCATTGAAATGGCAAAGTTGATTAAACAAAAGCAACCAAAATTATTCCAATTTTTCTTTGAAAATCGTGGCAAAAAAGCCATTGAAAAAATGATCGACACAGGTGAAATGACGCCTCTTGTTCACGTATCTGGAATGCTGGGCAATTATCGTGGAAATACTGCGTGGGTGGTACCTATAGCGTGGCACCCAACTAATCAGAATGCTGTGATTGTGTGTGATTTAGCGGGTAATGTTGATGATTTGCTTAATGAAGATCCTCGTGTTTTACAAGAACGACTTTATACGAAAAAAGCATTATTAGAAGAACAAGGCTTGCATTCTGTTCCGTTAAAATTAGTGCATATTAATAAATGCCCTATTATTGCACCTGCAAAAACCTTATTACCTGAAAATGCCGATCGTTTAGGGATCGATCGCAGCTACTGTTTAGAAAATTTAAAACGTTTAAAACAACATAAAAATTTAATTCGAGAGAAAGTAAACGATATCTTCAGTGAGGAACGAACCTTTGCAGAAGCAACCAATGTTGAACTTACACTGTATGAATCCTTTTTTTCTAATGCAGATAAAAATAATATGGCAATTTTACGCACCCTTAAACCTGAAGAATTAGCCAATCACGGCTTAAAATTTAGTGATCCTCGTGTAGAAAAATTACTATTCAATTATCGTGCCAGACACTATCCTCACACACTCACTCGTAGCGAACAAATTCGTTGGCAAAAATATTGTGATCAACAAATTAATGAAAAGGCACAACAATTCAGTCAATCAATTAATGAGCTATTTAATCAATATCACGATGATGAAGAAAAGGTAAAATTATTAGAAGATCTGACCGCTTATGCTGAAAAACTGTCACAAATACAAAGGTTCAGCTATACAAAAAGTAATCAAAATGATGATTTAATTGAAAAACTTAATAGAGTGGCAGAACAAAGTTGTGATAAAAAGACTAAAATTGCAGCATTAAAAACATTAATTTAAGACGACCTATTTTCACTTATTATTAACAAAAAATCCCTTCTGTTTTTAACAAAAGGGATTTGTAATTTTTATTCAAAAATAGGACTAATTATCCCACCACTTTTGGTAAATACCCTGCTTGAATTAAGAATGGTACACTCATAATAAGTAAACCTGAAACTAAAGCAATTGCTAATGAAAAATTGCCCCCAAACACTCGGTAAGGTAAATCTGGGTAACGTTTTCTCATACGCCATACCATCCCAATTGGTAAAATTAAACCATAGAATGTAAACATTTGCCCTGCATAGCCCAACGCCATAATAAAGCCTTCAGGATAAAATAAAGCAAAAACAAGCGGTGGTACAAATGTAAGTAGGCTTAATACTGTCTGACCTGCGGTAATATTAACGCGTTTTAATAAATCTTCTAAACAATGTAACAAGCTTAATGCTACGCCTAAGAAAGATGTCACCAAAGCTAATGTTGAAAATAAACGTACCGCTTCACCAATAAAACCACTACCCGTAATATGTTTTGTTGCATTTACTAAGCCATTTAATGTAGGTCCACTAGTTAAAATTTGAACAAATTCCGTTTGGCTTAATGTACCGTGTGTTGCCATTTGCCATAATATATAAGCAATAAGTGGAATCCCTGTACCTATAATGATAGAGGCTCTTAATCGTTTTACGTTTCCTTCAAGATAACGATTGAGGCTTGGGATCACAACGTGGAAACCAAATGAGGTGAAAAAGACAGGACTTGCAGAAATAATAACAAAATCCTTTAATGGCATTGCACCTAAATTTGAGGTTGTGACTTTTGGCAACATTACTAACAATACAAAGAAAAAGGCCACTAATTTAATAATAAATAATACTCGAGTAAGAAAATCAACACTTCTCGTGCCAATGCTAACAAATAATCCTAAAACGATGGTAAATGCAATGGTCGCAACAGGAAATGCTGTTTTTCCTAAAAAAGGTAATAGACCTGAAAGAAGCGAACCACCACCAGAAATATATGCGGCAATAATTGCATACATAAATACAACCAGTGCTATTGTCGCAACGACTCGTCCACCTATTCCAAAATACTGCTCTGCCAATGTAGCAATGCCTGCATTTGTACGAGGTGCTTTTTGATACACTTCTACAAAAAGTAATCCACTATAAGAAAGTAATCCCCATAGCAAAAAAAGTAGAATCAATGTGTAAGTAAATCCCATTTCAGCAGAAGTTAACGGCATAGCTAACATTCCTGCTCCTATCGTCGTGCCTGCAACAATTAAAGCACTTCCAAATGTGTTATTTTTCATAATTCTCCCTTAAATATATCCAAATACTAAATATCCTAACATAAAAATTTTATTTGTGTTTATTACTACTATAAATTTTTATTTACTCTGCTTATTATTTATAAAATTTGTAATAAAATGTTAATTATACTTGAATTAAATAATTTCGCCCTTATTATTAGGGGTAATGTTATAACATTGAGAATTTTTATTTAATGAGCAAAAAACGCAGAGCAAGTTCTTCACGATGGCTTGCCGAACATTTTAAAGATCAATTTGTCCAAAAAGCACATAAACAAAAATTACGCTCTCGAGCTTATTTTAAGATTGATGAAATCCAGCGAGTTGACCGTCTATTTAAACCTAATATGACGGTAGTTGACTTAGGCGCCGCACCTGGTGGTTGGTCTCAGTATGCCGTTTCACAAATCGGTAAAAAAGGTCGAGTTATTGCGTGTGATATTTTGGATATGAACCCTATTGCTGGAGTTGATTTTTTACAAGGTGACTTTCGAGAAGAGAGTGTGCTTAGTGCCTTACTTGAACGAGTAGGAGAAAAAAAAGTGGATATCGTTATGTCTGATATGGCACCTAACTTTAGTGGAACACCTGAAGTAGATATCCCTCGAGCAATGTATTTAGTTGAGCTTGCTCTTGATATGTGTCGTCAGGTTTTAACGAAAAATGGAAGCTTTGTCGTAAAAGTCTTTCAAGGTGAAGGCTTTGATGAGTATTTGAAAGAAATACGAGCAATGTTTACGAAAGTAAAAGTACGTAAACCAGAAGCTTCTCGTGGACGCTCTCGGGAAGTTTATATTGTTGCAATAGGTTATAAAGGTTAAAATTTGCAAAAAATGCAATAAATCTTACCGCTTGCATAGTTTAAATAAGTATTTTGTAGTACCCTGTACATAATTTATTAAAAATAGAGGAAATTAACCTTGAACGATATGGTTAAAAATGTTTTGCTTTGGGTGGTAGTCGCTGTTGTATTAATGACTGCCTTTGAAGGATTCAATACTATTAATAATTCAGCAAATACTGTTGAATATTCTAGATTCATTAAAGATTTAAATGATGATCGTATTAATACGGTAGATTTTAAAGCGAATGATGATGTTATTTCTGTAACGAAAAAGGATGGTGTTGCTTATCAAACGGTAATGCCAATGCCAGATCGTGATTTATTAAATGATCTTCTTAAAAAAGAAGTAACAGTTTCTGGTCAGCCACAAGAGACTCGAGGTTTGTTATCACAAATTTTCATCTCATGGTTCCCTATGATGTTACTGATAGGCTTTTGGATTTTCTATATGCGCCAAATGCAAGGTGGTGGCGGCAAAGCGATGAGCTTTGGTAAAAGTAAAGCCAAAATGCTTTCACCTGATCAAGTAAAAACAACCTTTGCAGACGTCGCAGGTTGCGATGAAGCAAAAGAAGAAGTAAGTGAAGTCGTTGATTTTTTAAGTGACCCTTCTAAATTCCAAAAACTGGGTGGCCGTATTCCTAAAGGTATTTTGATGGTTGGCCCACCAGGAACAGGTAAAACACTTTTAGCTAAAGCGATTGCAGGCGAAGCAAAAGTGCCTTTCTTTACAATGGCAGGTTCTGATTTTGTAGAAATGTTTGTTGGTGTAGGGGCATCTCGTGTACGTGACTTATTTGAACAAGCAAAGAAAAATGCACCTTGTATCATCTTTATTGATGAAATTGATGCCGTAGGTCGTAAACGTGGTGGTGCTGGCTTTAGTGGTGGACACGATGAGCGTGAACAAACCTTAAACCAAATGCTGGTTGAAATGGACGGCTTTGAAGGTAATGAAGGGGTTATTGTTATCGCTGCCACCAACCGTTCTGATGTATTAGATAATGCGTTAACTCGTCCTGGTCGTTTTGACCGTCAAGTGATGGTTGGATTACCTGATGTGCGTGGTCGTGAACATATCCTAAAAGTACATATGAAAAAAGTACCTGTAGCAGCTGATGTTGATCCTATGATTATTGCTCGTGGTACACCAGGTTATTCTGGTGCAGATTTAGCAAACCTTGTGAATGAGGCTGCGCTTTTCTCTGCTCGTGCAAATCAAAAAACCGTGACAATGGAAAATTTTGAAAAAGCAAAAGATAAAATCAATATGGGTCCTGAACGTCGCTCAATGATTATGACGGAAGAACAAAAAGAATCCACGGCTTATCATGAAGCAGGACACGCCATTGTCGGTTATTTAATGCCTGAACACGATCCTGTTCATAAAGTAACAATTATTCCTCGTGGACAAGCCTTAGGGGTAACATTCTTCTTACCAGAAGGTGATCGTATTAGTATGAGCCATAAACAAATTGAAAGTAAACTTGCAAGTGTCTATGGCGGACGTTTAGCAGAAGAAATTATTTATGGTAAAGAAAATATCTCAACAGGGGCTTCTAGTGATATTCAAGTAGCGTCTAGTTTAGCTCGTCGAATGGTAACTGAATGGGGTTTTTCTGAAAATTTAGGGCCTATTCTTTACAAAGATGAAGAAGGTTTTGGCGCACCAAAAGTCGTTTCTGAAGAAACCGCAAAACTGATTGATGAAGAAGTACGTAAAATTGTGGATCGTAACTATGAGAAAGCGAGAGCTTGCTTGTTAGAAAATATGGATATTCTTCATGCGATGAAAGATGCGTTAATGAAATATGAGACCATTGATATGCCACAAATTAAAGAATTAATGGAACGTAAACCTGTTAGTGATCCAGAGGGTTGGAATGATGATAATAATTCCACCTCATCAGATAATGATTCTGGTGAAACCACAGGAAAATTAGAAGACAATGAAAATATTGAAGAGAATTTAGACGACTCTTCCGCTCCAAATATTTCATAGTATCTTTCAAGAAGGTCTAGTTTTAGTTAACTGGACCTTTTTATTACATTACAGCAATACTATTTGTCAAAAATTGAGCATTTAATTAGCGGTTTAAAAGGTTAATTAACTTTTAGCTGAAAATTTTACAAAATTTAATTATAATAACTCAACCATTAATAATCATTAAACTAGAGGAAAAACTATGTCTGCTGAAATCCTTGATAAACTCGAAAGTAAAATTAAAGAAGCGGTAGAAACTATTCAGTTACTACAACTTGAAGTAGAAGAATTAAAAGGAAAGAACAGTACTCTTACTTCAGAGAAAGAAAAACTAGTTCAAAAAAATGAGCAATTAACAATGGAACAAGAAAACTGGCAAGATCGTTTACGCTCTCTGCTTGGTCAAATTGATAACATTTAATTATTCAATTCAAAACGACTAATTTATTGGTCGTTTTTTTACATCTAACTTTTATTCAAAATGGCTATTTAAACTATGGCAAAACTTTATTTTTACTATTCATCAATGAATGCAGGAAAATCGACTACCCTGCTACAATCATCTTACAACTATCAAGAAAGAGGAATGAATACCCTTGTTTACACTGCAGCAATCGATGATCGCTTTGGTGTAGGAAAAGTATCTTCTCGCATTGGAATTTCACAAGAAGCGTTATTATTTAGATCAGACACTGACTTATTTGAAGAAATCGCTCAATATATTAAAGAAAATCCATTACATTGTGTACTGATTGATGAAGCACAATTTTTAAGTAAAGAACAAGTCTATCAATTAACAGAAGTGGTTGATAAACTAAAAGTCCCTGTTCTTTGTTATGGTTTACGTACTGATTTTCAATCTGAATTATTTGAAGGAAGTCGTTATCTTCTCTCTTGGGCAGATCAACTTAAAGAACTAAAAACAATCTGCTATTGTGGTTCAAAAGCCAATTTTGTAATTAGAATGAATGAAAAAGGTGAAGCCATCACTCAAGGTGCTCAAATCCAAATTGGTGGCAATGATAGCTATTTAGCCGTATGTCGCCGTCATTATAAAGAGAAAACAGGTAAACAATAGTTTTCTTAAAAATGGTAAATTTTAAAAACAAAGATACCGCTTATTATAAATATAAACGGTATCTTTTGTTATCCTATAATCCAATTTAGTATTTTTTGTTTTAACTCTGTGTATGGAGGATATTTCAAACTACTTTCAAACCAAAATGGTTTTTCAAGAATACTTTTATAATGTGAAAAACAATCAAATCCTGCTGTTCCGTGATAACTCCCCATTCCACTAAAGCCGACTCCACCAAAAGGTAAGTTATGATTAGATAAATGCATTAATGCGTCGTTTACTGCCCCTCCTCCAAAAGAAATCTCCTTCAACAAGCGGTCAGTTGTTTGAGAGTTTTTGCAAAAAATATAACAAGATAACGGTTTTTCATACTGTTTGACTTGTATCATTATTTCATCTAAATTTTCAAAAGCTATCACAGGTAACACTGGTGCAAAAATCTCTTGTTGCATTATATCATCATCAAAAGTCACATTTTTTAAAATGGTCGGTGAAATCGTACACTGATCTTTATCAACCTCGCCACCATAAAACACCTTCTCTTTATCGATCAATTTTATTACTCGTTCTAGGTGCTTTTCATTGATTATTTTAACTTGTGGATGAGCATAGTTTTGTTGTATTTCATTCTTCATCGCTTCACAAAATGCTGTTTCAATTGATTTTTCAACTAATACATAATCAGGTGCAACACAGGTCTGCCCTGCATTTAAACATTTTGCCCAAGCCAAACGTTTAGCGGTCATTTTTAGATCACAATCTGCAAAAACAAATGCAGGACTTTTTCCACCTAATTCTAAGGTCACAGGGGTTAAATGTTTAGCAGCAGCTTGATACACTATCTGCCCAACTTCACTACTTCCTGTAAAGAAAATTTTATCAAAACGATAAGAGAGTAATTCCGTTGTTTCAGCGACTCCACCTTGATGTACATAAAAATAACCTTTATCAAAATGACTATTAATTAATTTTGTGATGATGTCTGACGTATAAGGCGCTAATTCACTCGGTTTTAAAATCACGGTATTTCCTGCTGCTAGCGCAGTTAATGCAGGCAGTAAGGCGAGTTGTAAAGGATAATTCCACGCACCAATTATAAGTGTTATACCTAATGGTTCTGGCATACGATAACTTTTTGCAGGGAAATTAGCTAAGTTTGTCGCTACTTTTTGTGGTTTACTCAATTTTTTTACCTTTTTAATAAAAAAATCTAATTCGGAATAAAGTATCGATAATTCAGTTAAATAACTTTCAAATTGTGATTTAGCTAAATCTTTTTCAAGTGCCTGATAAATATCACTTTCACTTTGTTTTAATAACAGTTTTAATTTTTTTAACTGTGAAATTCTAAAATCAATATTTTTAGTTTGATTGGTATTAAAAAAGGTTTTTTGTTGTTCAATAATCCTAGCAATAGTCATTTTAGGCTCTCTGTTTCACTTATTTAAGGATATTTTAACCATATCTCTTATTAAAAAATAGCTAAACTTTACTCAAAAATAACAATAAGCGGTAGGATCTTTTGATCTTTTTACAAAAAATTAAATTTGCAGTGCTTGTTTTTCATAAAAAATTAACATACAATTATACTTCACATTTTCTTAATATTAAAAATAATTTAATTGAGGTGTAACTTATGAAGTTTGTATTAAAAAAACGTTGGGGTTGGAAAACAAGTGGTATTGCACTTGCTTTATCTTTTTTATTGGCAGTGTTATTGGTTAAGCCAATTGGTGTATCGACACAATTTGTTATTTTAGATGGCATAATTTGGAATACTGTTTCACCTGAATTGGTGGTTAAATCATCAGAAACTAAAAGTGGTTATGCAAGTAATAATGCTTATTTGAATAAAAGTGGTGGAAAATATGCTAAAAATATCGCAAATCCTGCTAATTATAGTTTTGTTTTTGTTTTAGCAATGTTATTTGGTGGCTTTTTTGCTTCAAAATTATCAAACAAAGAGGAGGTGGATAGCTATTATGGTCATAAAGTTTCTCTTTATGATAAGTTAACTACAAGACGCTTTTTACTTGCCTTTATTGGTGGTTTTCTTGCTTTATTTGGTGCTCGTTTAGCAGGCGGTTGTACAAGTGGTCATATGATGAGTGGTATGATGCAAACCTCCTTAAGTGGTTATCTATTTGCAGCAGCTGCGTTTGCCACAGCAATTCCTACCGCACTATTTTTTTATAAAAGAGGAGAATAAATAATGACACTAGTATTAGCAATTTTATTAGGCTTATTTTTTGGTTTTACTTTACAAAAAGTGGGTGCTGGCAATCCTCGACTTATCATTGATATGTTGCGCTTTAAAAACCTTCATTTAATGAAAGCCATTCTTTTCGCCATTGGTTTGAGTAGTGCAATTTTATTTATTTTATTAGCGACTGGACTAGTTAATGTTGGGCATATCAGTGTGAAATCCTCTTATATCGGAGTGATTATCGGTGGTGCTATTTTAGGTATTGGTTGGGCAATGGCTGGATTTTGTCCTGGAACAGCGGTTGTAGGAGCAGGTGCTGGACGTAAAGATGCTTTGGTATTTATAGCAGGTGGTTTACTCGGTGCTTTTGCATTTATGCTCATTTATGGTGTATTAAAAGATACATTTTTCTTTACAAGTTTAGGAGGAAAAGTCACTCTGGTTGAAACAGGTAATCACAAATATCCTGCTTTAATTGAAGGAATCTCAGCAATACCCGTTGTTGGTGGCATTTCTGCAGTATTTATATTGATTGCTTTTTTACTTCCACTACCTAAAAAACCAGAAGATACAAAATAAATGACTTAAAAAAAGCAGATGAAATATTTAATATTTCATCTGCCATACTATTTTCTATATCCTAATTCATTATTCACAAATTACTAATCCCTGTTTATAACATTGACTATAACGCTCTGCCTGCTCTGCTCGTTTTTGGGTATTGGGGTGAGTGGAAAATAAATCACTAGCTTGTTGTGAATTCTCTAAAATCGGCTCTTCTTTTGTTGAAGAAAAAAGTTTGCTGTCTGCCTCTATCCGATTAAGAATATTTGCAAAAGATTTAGGATCAATTTTAGCCTGTAACATTTTATTAAATGCAAATTCATCAGCCTCTGTTTCGTGATCTCGAGAATAACGATTGGCAACGACGGCGGTACCTAACCCCACCACTAAATCTGCCAATCCATCAGTATCGCCCACAACAGAAAGCACAATCACAGTCATTAATGATTTTTGCACCACAGACTGCAAGCCGTGACGATTAACAATATGCCCCACTTCGTGTAATAAAACAGCGTCTATCTCATCAGGGTTTTGGCTGATTTCTACCAGTCTATCTGTCACTATAATATCACCAGAGGGTAACGCAAAGGCATTTGCTAATTCAATATCATCATTGAGGGAGAAACGTCTAAAACGGAGTTGATAGTTTACATCGCTATCAGGGAGCAAAGGCAATAATTTATCTTTAAAACGTTGTTGAATACGTGTTTTTGTTTTGTCCTCTAACTCGCTCTCTTCTAACATAAATTCATCAACAAATTCTAAGGTTTGCTCACCGAGAACTTGTCTAATTTCGGTAGGAACAATATATGCCATTTTTTGACTGACCCAAGGCACACCCCATTGTAAGAAACTTAAGGCAAAGACAATAACAATCAGGGTAAATAGAATAATACGCTTAAAACTACTTTCTTGACGATGTAGCCATAAGAAAAAGCGATTGCTTTTAGTATTAACAATTAGCGTATCAACAGAAATATTATCAGAAGTAATAAAAATAGAGCCATCCGCTAGCTCTATTTTTCGTTCAAGATTGCCCAATCTAGGCTCAATAACAAGTTGATGGATTTCTCCTGTCAGTGTTTCACCATTGGAAATTTCAACACTATAAATACGATTTTGTTGCTCACGATGCACAATTTTATCATCGCAAGCAACGGTTAGCGTTGCTTCACACTGTGCAGCACTACCTTTAGGAAACCATCGACCTGTTATTAACATCAAAAACCAACACCGACATCAATATCAAAAGCATCCCCAATTTCTTCACCAATTGCAGATTGCTCTTTTACTTTTTGGGTTAAATAATCATCAATATTAACGTTGCTATCATCAATCCACGTATTGGTAACAACATAGCGAGACATTCTTACCGCCGCCCAAGATGAGCCAATACCAAAGGTAAAAATAACAAGTAACATATTGGTGATCATTGTTCCAAATAAACCTTTTGCAGTAATGGTTGATTTAAAACAAACCTTATCATCAAGTAGCATATTTTGATAAACATATTGACGCTGGCGACTATAAATATAGGCACCAATAAATAGAGAGAATATTAAAAAGCCTGCATAGATTAAAATAAACATTGTGATAAATATAGGGTTAGTTTCCATTTCATAAGCAAGATCATAGCGGTTCATTCCTGATAAATCGAAACCTAATGCTATAAAACCTGCTACAAAAACGCCACCAACAAGAAGAGTAATCAATGCTGCTTTCACATAAATCATAAAGAGTTTCTTTTTAGTCACATTAACGGAAAATTCACCTTGCCCAAATTTCAAACCACCAATAGTATATTCAATCTCTTTTTTCTTTCTTATAACCATAATATAAACAGATAAAACAAGTGCTATAACAAAGCCAACAATACCAGTAATTATAGGCAAGACAAAAAGACTCACTGGATTTTCATTGCCACTCATAGCCTGTGTAAAATTATTCTGAAACATATAGGCACTCACCGTACTACTTGCTATAACTGGTAAAAGAAAAACCAAAAAAATCAATATTGGTAGCCATAAATAAATTAAATAAGCTCGTCCTAAGCCTCCTTCAAAACTGAATCTCACATTGCTAAAACTGGTCATTCGAGCATTAAACATCAAACTACGCCAAATTAACCAAGGTGCAACCACAAATAGTAATAGAGGTAAAATTAACGAAAGAGCTGGAGTGAGTTGACTTAATACACCATAGCTAATCACTAACACTAAACCAATAATATAACCTACTAGCAACTGTCTCCCTGTTGCGTGGTAATCTAAAGTGCGTCCTTGATACTCGGTATTTCCGTAAAAATAACGAGTTGTACGCACTTTTGCCCAAGGGTAATACAATCCCAAAGTCACGATAGTTAATAACACATTCACTATCCAAATTTTGAAATACTCACCGCCTTTACCATTAAATGCTAATGCTTTCATTTTTGCCTCTATAATTTAATTAAATGAACAAGAGAATGATAAAGTAAAGTTTTAGACACTTCAATTTTATTCTATAATTTAAACAAAAAATAACCGCTTATTTGATAAACAAGCGGTTACATTTTAATAAAAATTTGCAAAAATATAATTACAACGCTTCACTTTTTGCTAATGCTTTCTTATAAGACTCAATCGCCTCAACTCTCTCTACATAATCTGCAATATTTGGAAAATCTCTTTGGAAATTAAATAATTTCAAACGATTAATTGTCAGCAATTCAAAACTCGTCACAATATCTGCTGCAGTTAGTTCACTTCCTGCTAAAAATTGATTTTCTTCTAGCTGATCATTCATATATCCAAGTAATTTTTTAATACGTGGCATTGGAAAAAATGTTGCTGCCGTTTGAGTAACACGTTTAATTAATGGACGTATTAAGAAAGGTGTTTTTTCTGTCATTGAATTAAAAATAAATACCATCAATAACATTGGCATTAAACTTCCTTGCCCTGCGTGGAACCAGTATAAATAAGGAATGCGATTTTTATCACCTTGTGCAGGACGTAATCTTTGTCCTTCTTCGCTATATTTCTCTAAAATATAATCCACAATTGCATTGGTTTCTGCTAACACAACATCGCCATCTGTAATAATCGGTGCAGTGCCTGCGGGATGTAATGCCTTATATTCCTCTGGAGCAAGCATTGTTTTTTTATCACGTGCATATACCTTTAATTCATAAGGTACATTAAGTTCTTCAAGCAACCAAATAATGCGAAAAGATTGTGAGTTTTCTAGGTGGTGTAATGTAATCATTTTAAAGCCTCTTTTGTTGTTAATAATTCGATAATTTTCTATTAAATTAAGTCAGATTTGAATTTATCTAATAAAAATACAAGCTGTTGATATTCTGTTTCAGTTAATGCTTGTGTTTGCTCCTGCCTAATTTTATCTCGCTCTTTTTGGGCAAGAATTTTTAATTTAATCCCTTTATCTGTTAACTTCACTTTTTTCATTCGTTTATCCGTGTCACTCACGATAAGTGTAATTAAATTTTTATCACACATTTTTTTCAGCATTAACGTTAAACACCCATTATCAATTAAGGTTTTTTTGTGTAATTCTCCAACGCTAATATTATCCTCTTCCCACAAAGCCATCATTGCTACATATTGCGGATAAGTTAGATCAATCTTTTCAAGTGATACCCTATAACGTCGTGTGATTGCATTTGAAATCACATAGAAACGATGACAAAGCTGGTTAGATAATTGTTGATTATTTGTTGTCATTATTATTACCTTCTATTATTAAATTTTGTGTGGATAAGTATAACAGAAAATATTTTGTACACAAAATACTTGCAAATAAATTTTTCCTCTATATAATTATTTGCATACAAAATAAATTCAACTAATAGAGAGTATAAAATGAAAAATTTTCAATACAAAAATCCGACTAAAATCCTTTTTGGACAAGGACAAATAGCCAATTTATCTCAAGAGATCCCAGAAGATGCAAGAATCTTAATGCTTTATGGTGGGGGAAGTATTAAACGTAATGGTGTTTATGATCAAATTATCAATACATTAAAAGACTATACCCTTATTGAATTTAGTGGCGTGCCTGCTAATCCCGAATATGAAATTTTAATGGAAGCGGTTAAAACGATTAAAGAAAATCAGCTTGATTATATTCTTGCAGTAGGCGGTGGTTCAGTGATTGATGGTGCAAAATTTATTTCGGCTGCCACACACTATGAAAGCGATGCTTGGGATATTTTAGCCAAAAAAGCAGAAATAAAATTAGCCGTACCTTTTTCTGCCGTTTTAACACTGCCCGCCACAGGATCTGAAATGAATTCAGGTGCAGTTGTTTCTCGCCGAGCAACAAAAGAAAAATTATCTTTTGGTTCGCCATTATTGTTCCCTCAATGTTCTGTACTTGATCCTACGGTTATTCAATCCTTGCCTAAAAAACAATTGGTAAATGGGGTAACAGATGCTTTTACTCACGTTTTAGAACAATATATGACGTATCCAGCTGGTGGTTTACTCCAAGATCGTTTTTCTGAAAGTATTTTACAAACCTTGATCGAAGTGGGTGAAACTGTTGTGAATGATCCTAACGATTATCAAGCTGCCTCTAACTTTATGTGGTCGTGTACGATGGCATTAAATGGATTGATCAGTCAAGGCGTACCAAGTGATTGGGGCGTTCACGCCATTGGACACGAATTAACAGCATTGTTTGGTATTGATCACGCACGTACCTTAGCCATTGTTGCTCCACGCTATTATGAGCATTGTTTTGAAACTAAAAAAGAAAAATTAGCTCAATATGCTGAACGAGTTTGGCAAGTTACAGAAGGTAATCTTGAACAAAAAGCACAGCAAGGTATCTTAAAAACAGAACAATTTTTTAATTCATTAGGTATCGAAACGACGCTATCGGCTTATACGGAAGATTACAATGGTAGTGCCGAAATTATCGCTGAAAGATTTACTCAACGTGGTTGGTTAGGGCTTGGAGAACATCAAGCTATTACACCTAATGATGTACAACAAATTGTAAAAAACACTTATACAAAATAAAAGGAAAACAAAATGAAAGCATTATATTCAACAACAGTAACTGCCACTGGTGGAAGAAATGGCAACATTAAATCAGATAATGGTGTATTAGATTTAGAAGTCAGAATGCCAAAAGCATTAGGTGGTCAAAATGATGACTTTACTAACCCTGAACAATTATTTGCTGGTGGCTATGCGGCGTGTTTTGATAGTGCGTTAAACCTAGTCGCTCAAAAATCCAAAGTGAAAATTGATAGTACCATTACTGCAACAGTAAGTATTCTTGCTAATGCAACAGGTGGTTTTGATTTAGCTGTTGATTTAGTGGCGGATATTCAAGGTGTAGAGAGAAAAACTGCTCAACAATTGCTTGAAAAAGCTCATCAAGTTTGTCCATATTCAAATGCCACACGTGGCAATATTGAAGTCAATATATCATTAAAATAAATTAGGAATAACACAATGAAAAAATTACTTTTAACCTCCGTTTTATTAGCTTCTGTTACTATGACAAGCTATGCCAACACCTCTGATAACGCATCATCAGTTAGCCAAAATAGTACTCAATCGGTGCCTGTCAGCACACTCAATGGCTTACTTACAGACAAAAATGGTATGACCCTTTATACTTTTGATAAAGACATTGCCAACAGTGGCAAAAGTGTTTGTAATGATGAATGTGCAATTTATTGGCCACCATTATTTGCTAAAGATAATGCAATCAATGATGGGGACTACTCCGTAATCACTCGTGATGATGGCAAAAAACAATGGGCATTTAAAGGTAAGCCCTTATATTATTGGATTAAAGATAAAAAAGTTGGCGACACCACTGGTGATGGATTTAGAAATATTTGGCGTATTGTTAAACCTTAACATTTAACCTTAGCTACTTTAAAGTATAGTAGTTGAAATAACTATTACTATTAAAAATTTACCATTTACAACAAGAGAAAAAATATGAAAAAAGTATTATTTGTACTAACAAGTCACGAAGACTTAGGCAATACTGGAGAAAAAACAGGATTCTGGATAGAAGAGTTTGCAACACCTTACTATGTATTGAAGGATAATGGCATTGAAATAACGCTTGCATCACCTAACGGTGGACAACCACCGATTGATCCTAAAAGTGCATCTCCTGACTTTCAAACACCTGCAACAATCAGATTTAATGGAGATAAAGAAACACAAGCTATTTTAGCTCAAACCATTAAATTAGAAACGGTAAATCAAGCAGATTATGATGCGGTTTTTTATCCTGGTGGTCACGGACCTTTATGGGATTTGGCAGAAGATAAAAATTCAATTGCATTGATAGAAAGCTTTTATCAAAATAATAAACCTGTTGCTGCGGTTTGCCACGCACCATCAATTTTTAAACATACCAAAAATACAGATGGAACACCTTTAGTTAATGGTAAAAAAGTCACTGGTTTTACAAATGGTGAAGAAGAGGCTGTTCAATTAACTAATATTGTGCCATTTTTAGTAGAAGATATGTTAAAAAGTAATGGCGGAATTTATTCTAAAAAAGAAGATTGGGTTCCTTATGCAGTTGAAGATGATCTATTAATCACTGGGCAAAACCCTGCATCATCAGAATTGGTTGCTGAACTTTTATTAAATAAATTGAAGTAAAACTCAATCTTATAATATAAAAAATATAACAGTTTGAGTTTATACTCAGGCTGTTATTACGTTTAATAGCCCTTATTATACATTTAGTGGATATATCAAATTCCTTATAAAAGATTAAGTAATTTGGGTTAAAAACAGGATATAACAATGAGTAAAATAGATATAATTATTAGCAAAGGATTTACCCTATCCGGTATTATGAACCTATCAGTACTCTTCTTTTCAAGATTTTTTACCAATGAAACAATCGTTAAATACGATCCCATTGTAATGTCTAATTTTGGACTATTAATGATAATGGTATGGGGTGGTGTATTTTTATCCGTTTCCAAATCATTTCATCATCTAAAATGGCTAATTGGTATATTCGTTATTGAGAAATCTATTTATGGGTGTATGTGGATAAATTGGCTTATTCATCATAATCTTTCAGATGTATATCAAGAAGATATAATGGCAGGTATCTTTTACAGTATATATGGAATAAATGACTGGCTATTTGGACTCTTCTTCTTTCTCGTATTTAGTTACTTAATCAAGTCTAAGAAATAACGAAATCAAAATGATAAAAGAGGAAAAAATGAAAAAAACCGCTATTCTACTTGGTGCAACAGGACTTACTGGCAGTTATTTGCTAGATTTATTACTAGCAAGTGATGACTACGAAAAAGTAAAAATATTTACTCGTAGAGCAACAGGAAAAACACACCCTAAATTGGAAGAAATCGTTTGTAATATGTTAGAACTAGAGCAACAAACCGATAATTTCACTGCCGATGAAGTATTTTGCTGTATCGGAACAACAAAAGCCAAGACACCCGATAAAACCTTATATCGAGCTATTGATTACGGTATTCCTGTCACATCAGCAAAATTAGCAGAAAAAAACAATATACCAACGTTTAGCGTAATTTCAGCTATCGGTGCGAATGCAAATAGTCGAGTATTTTATAGCCGAACTAAAGGCGAAATGGAACGAGATATTTTACAATACAATATTCCCAATATTCTGGTTTATCGTCCATCACTGATTTATGGTAATCGAAAAGAGAAACGTATTGGGGAGGCTATCGGTATCTGGTTAGTTAATATTTTACAATATACAATGATTGGCAAATTAAAAAAATATCGTGCTATTAGCAACGAAGATCTTGCAAAAGCTTTGTTTATCGATGTTAGTCGTCTGGATCGTAAAGGTCATCAAGTTATTTTTAGCGATAATTTCTAAAAAATCCAATAAATAAAATATATTTTGCACACAAAATACTTGCAAGCAAAATTTTTATCCGTATAATTGTTTGCATACAAAACAATTTAAACCATTAACAAATCAAAACTATAGGAGTTTTAAAATGAAATTAAGTAAATATGCGTTTATTATGCGTGACCCAAGTTATACTGAACCAAAATCAGCACAAATTGACTCACCTGCTTTTGCAATGACCGTTTACGGTGTAGGTACCGTTGAGCAAGCCTGTGATGTTGCTAAAGAATTAGTGGCTGGTGGTATTCAATTAATTGAGTTATGTGGTGCATTTAAAGGAACAATGATTGACCAAGTTATCGAAGCAATCGATGGTCAAGTTCCTGTGGGTCATATGGAATATAGTGAAGAAGAAGCGGTGAAATTAAAAGCATTTTTTGCAAAATAAATATCTAACGTAGAGACGTAGCATACTACGTCTCCACAAATACAATTTAAGGAAACAATAAATAATATGTCAATTTTAGAAACAGCAAAAAAACGTTATTCAACAAAATCGTTTAATCCAAATAAAAAAATCAGTGATGCTGATATTCATACACTAAAAACGATTTATCAACTAAGTCCGTCTAGTATTAATATTCAGCCTTGGCATACTCTCATTACTGACAGTGAAGAAAGAAAAAAACAAATCACCCAAGCCACACAGGGTAATTATATTTTCAATGAACAAAAAATTTTAGACGCATCACATATTATGGTGCTATGTGTACGTAATGATATTGACCAAAACCATTTAGATAAACTACTCGAGAAAGAACAAGCGGATGGGCGTATCCCCAACGAAGAAATTTATAATATGACAAGGGATTTACGTAATGGATTTTTAGCGAGTCACAGTGGAAGCCCTGAATTTTTACAAAACTGGGCAGCTAATCAAATCTATATCGCTTTAGGTGGATTATTACTTGCAGCGGCTGATATGGTCATTGATACACTTACAATGGAAGGGTTTGATCCTGAAATATTAAGTGCTGTTTTAGGGCTAAAAGAAAAAGGGTTAACACCTGTTACTTTAGTTGCTCTCGGTTATCACAATGATGATGACTTTAATGCTAATTTGCCAAAATCTCGTTTTGAACTAGATGAAATTTTTACGCATTTTTAAGATATAGTTAGGTAAAAAACAATGCAAAAAATAAAACAATATACGCTCATTTTTCTACGCTATGTACTCGTTATATTTATGATAAACGCAGGTATTCAGCACTTTCTCAAAGTGGATTTTTATATGCCCTTTGTACCACGATTTTTACCATTTACAGAATTTTTTGTCTATTTTTCAGCGGTAATTGAAATAATTTTAGGCGTATTATTGGCGATTAGGTTTAATCATATTCGCCCTTATGGTAAAACCATTGCCACTTGGTCAGCATTGGCAATATTTATGATGTTTTGGGTGTTTTTACCGATACATATCAGTGATGTATTTATGGAAAACCCTGCTATCGGTACGCATAAACTAGCACTAATTCGTGTACCTATTCAGTTTGTGTTTATTGGTTGGGCGTGGGTGGTTTATCGGTTTTTAAGTAATCGGTAAATGCGGTATAATGAAAATCAGCTATCTGTAATGTGCAATATAATGCAATAAAAAAGGATTAACTGTAACCTTTGGTAGTATATTTTCATATCGGCAATTACACTTTTGCCAACCGCTTTAGTTAACTTTTCCAATTGTGAATACACTGTGTTCGCAATTGAAGAAGTTACCCAAGATAAACATAATCCTTCTCTAGGAAAAGCAAATGTTAAAAAAAATCCTCCTCAGCATTACCACCATTATTTTGGTGGCGTGATTATCTTTTTACGCCTTTATTAAAGCAACTGAACACCATCATTCTGAAAAAGAAATGATTGCTGAAATGACTGAAATCCTGCAAAACAAAATGGCGCGAGATTATCAAAATGGTAACACCAAACGAGATGCTCACCCAAAAACATTGGGATTATTAACAGCAGAATTTAAAGTACTAGATAACCTGCCTACTGAATTACAAACTGAGGTTTTTCAAGCTGGGAAAACCTATAACAGTTTGATTAGAGTATCGAATGCGAGTGGTAGTATTCAGTCTGATAAAGAAAAAGATTTCAGAGGTTTTGCAATAAAACTTATTGGTGTAGAAGGGCAACGTTTTAATACCGAGCAACATACCCAAGATTTTCTATTGATGTCTAATGAAACAATGCCATTGGGAACCGTTGAATTATTTAGAGATGCAGTCTATTATTCAATTGAGTGGCATAGTGTCGTGCTGGGTTTAAAATTTGCTTTAACAGGAAATTTAGGTGTATTAAAAGCCTTAGCAAATGGCGTGAAGAATCACACTAGCCCACTGGATATTTCTTATTGGAGTACCACGCCCTATCAGTTTGGTAACACACAAGTTAAATATAAAATCGTGCCGACTTCTACATTTAAAAGTAAATTACCGACTCCCCTAACCGACAACTATTTAACCGATAATATGGCAAACCATTTGGCAAAGGAGAGTGTAACCTTTGATTTTTATGTGCAAAAATTTATTGATGAAAAGCAAACACCGATAGAAGATGCTAGCGTGCAATGGAAAAGTCCTTTTATTAAAGTGGCAATCTTAACTATTCCACAGCAAACAATGAATACACCTGAACGCTTTGCACTTGCTGAACAACTTTCTTTTTCACCAGCAAATGCCGTCAAAGCACATAAGCCATTAGGCGGACTAAACCGAGCAAGAATTGAAATCTACAAAACATTATCAAACTATCGCCATAGAACAAATCAAGAGCGGTTAATTGAACCAAGTATGATAGTGTTTGAAGCAGTTAAATCATATTAAATTTTAACAAAAATACGTTTCCACACCTATGTATTTAAAGATAATTTTTAAGATCTGAAAAAGTGTGTATTTCGATAATTCCTTTATCGTTATACTCGCTTTTTTTATTTGCTAAGTTTAACCAAAAAGCGTCAAGCCCAATATTTCTCGCCCCTAAAATGTCTTTCTCAACGCTATCCCCTATCATACAAACTTGCTCTATCGGTAAATTGAGTTTTTGTAATCCCTGTAAAAACATAAAAGGGTGTGGCTTTTCGTGTCCTGTTGCTTCACTGGTTACAATATATTTAACTTTATCCGATAAACCTAATTGCTGAATTTTTCTAAACTGAATATGGCTGGTTAAATCAGTGACAAAACAAATCTGCTCACCAAATTTATCAAAAAATTCGTCCACAAAAGGAAATTTCTGCATATTTTCTAGGAATGTATCCCAGTAAAATATTATATATTTGTAATCCATAACGCAGTGGGTTGATACCCAAATCTTCAAGCATTTTTTGAATATACAGCAATCGATTATGAGAAGAGCCTGTACCATTTAAAATATAATGTGTTGTGTGGCGAGATTGTGCATACGCATTTCTCACCACATTTTCATCAAGGTTGAACTCTGTTTTACAAAACTGTACAACATTCTCTAATGCAATTTTATTCGCAAAAGTATAATCATAAATCGTGTCATCAATATCTAATAAAAAACCTTTGTATTTCATATTATTCCTTTTTTGTAAAAAGTGATAAAGATCTTACCGCTATAAAAACTAAATATTTACTGTTCTCTTAATTTATAATTTTAAGCTCACTAATAAAATCTTTATAGCTCATATTATGAAATATTTGAGCTTAAAATCAAAAGAAAGTGAGCCTAAAATTCATTTTTATTTATATAGCTTTTCCGTAGGGGAGGATTGAGTGAGCAAAGCGAACGGAATATCCTCCCGTGAATTATTTGCTAAAAATTCACATATTGAGAAGCGGGAGCATATACGCAAACTATGTTTGCTAATGCTCCCCTACCTTAAAACTACTCCCCAGAAACCTTCAAACTCTCCAACAATATCGCTCCTGTTTGAATATTTGATCGCAACTCCACATCATCACTCACTGCAACTAAATTTTGGTACATATCTTGCAATCTACCTGCAATAGTAATTTCCGCAACGGGATATTGGATTTCGCCGTTTTCTACCCAAAAACCTGATGCACCACGAGAATATTCTCCCGTTACACCGTTAATGGCACTACCCATCATTTCCGTTACAAGTAAACCCGTTCCCATCTCTTTGAGTAAGGTTTCTAATCCGCCTGTTCGATTTGGTTTAACGATCCAATTATGAATGCCCCCTGCGTGCCCTGTAGATTTTAATCCTAATTTACGTCCACTATAACTGGTAACAAGGTAAGTTTCTAAAATACCTGCTTTGATAATTTCTCGATCTTGAGTGCGAACCCCTTCACTGTCAAAAGGCGATGAGGCTAATTGACGTAATAGATGGGGATGTTCTGAAATTTCAAACCAATTTGGTAATACTTGCTCGCCCAATTTATCTTGCATAAAACTTGCTTTACGATACAACGCACCTCCGCTGATCGCCGTTGCTAAATGACTAATTAAACCCGTTGCCACTTCATTGGCAAAAATCACAGGGACTTCTCTGGTGCTTAATTTTTGAGGATTTAAGCGTTTTACTGCTCTCATTGCTGACTGTTCACCTACCCACTGTGGTGATTGTAACTGATTAAATTCACGTGAAATCGTATAAGCATAATCGCGCTCTAATTGATCATTATAAGCTGCAATCACACTGGTAGAAAGTGAATAGCGGCTTGAAAGATAACCTTGCAACATTCCGTGTGTATTACCATACATTCTCACACCACTGTGTGAATTAAAGGTGGCTCCTTCACTGTTTACAATTCGTTTATCAAAATTTAACGCACAATGCTCGGCTTGAATTGCCATTTCAACAGCTTGATCCACGTCGATATCTGCTTGATGATATAAATCTAAATCAAGGGGATCAAAGGCTAATAATTCTTTATCAGCTAAGCCTGCACATTCATCTTCAGAGGTATATTTTGCAATAGCTAAAGCAGATTCTACCGCTTGTTGTATAGATTTTGGTTGTAGATCTGAAGTAGAGGCATTGCCTTTGCATTTGCCTAAATAAACAGAGATCCCCAATGATCCATCGTTATTAAATTCAATATTTTCTGTTTGTTCTAAACGAGTGGAAACTGATAATCCTGTAACTTTAGTAACGGCAACTTCTGCCTCTGCCCCTGCTTTTTTTGCAATATTTAGTGCAAAACTGACTGCTTCTTGTAATGTTTCTTTTTGTTGTTGTAATTCTTCTTTCGTCACTAATGACATAGTTTATTCCTAAATTTATTTATAACTCGGTTAATAATAACAAAAAAGCACGATGAATTTCCCTATTTTTTGCAAATTTTGTTACACTATCTCTATTTAACAGATACAGAGAATAGATATGGCGAAAAAACAGCATAATGAAATAGATTGGACAGATGAGGAAGAAGAGATCATTTGGGTCAGTAAAAGTGAGATAAAACGAGATGCAGAAGATTTAAAAAAATTAGGGACTCAACTTGTTGAATTATCAAATGCTAAACTTGATACCGTACCACTGAATGAAAACTTAAAAGAAGCGATTACATTGGCTCAACGTTTAAAAATGGAGGCACGTCGTCGCCAAATCCAATATATTGGAAAACTGTTGCGTCAATGTGATGTTGAACCTATCCAAGAAGCCTTAGATAAATTGAATAATACTCATAAACAACAGCAAGCAATGTTACATAAAATTGAAGTTATTCGTGAACAGTTAATTGAGCAAGGTGATGCTGCGATTAATAATTTAATGACTGACTACCCTACGCTAGATCGTCAAAAATTACGTAGTTTGGTACGTGGTGTTCTAAAAGAGAGAGAAAATAATAAACCACCTAAGAATTTTCGTGAAATTTACCAATATTTGAAAAGTATAATGTTAAATTAAATATTGTAAAACAATGTGTTATAAATTTAAGCGGTCACTTGTATCAAAAAATTTGCAAATTTTTCTTATAATGTTACCGCTATGATTTGTTACTCATTAAAATAACAACTCTCAACTTTATTTTAAAAAATAAACTTTTTTTGAAAATTTTGATAATAATCAAGATATAACAATTTATTTTAACTGCTAAAAAGTGTATCCTATGCAAGAATTTCTAATGCACATTTTATTGTGTAATTTTATCCACTTATAAATAATTAAAATAGGTCTATTTTATGTCTAATAAAAATTTAATTCTTATCCTTAACTGCGGTAGTTCATCTTTAAAATTTGCAGTACTTGATCCTGTTACGGGTGATGAAACCTTATCAGGTCTTGCTGAAGCGTTTCATCTTGAAGATGCTCGCATTAAATGGAAGTTAAATGGTGAAAAAGGAAGTGCTGATTTAGGTGCAGGTGCTGCACACACACAAGCGTTGGATTTCCTTGCAAAAAATATTTTAACCGATGAATTAAAACAGAGTATTGCAGCGATCGGTCATCGTATTGTTCACGGTGGAGAAAAATTCACTGAATCTGCTGTTATCACCGATGAAGTTATCAAAGGTATTGAAGATGCGGTTGAATTTGCGCCTCTTCACAACCCTGCTCATTTAATTGGAATTAAAGAAGCATTTAGAATTTTCCCTGAATTAAAAGAACGTAACGTTGCTGTTTTTGATACAGCATTCCACCAAACAATGCCAGAAGAAGCTTATTTATATGCTATTCCTTATGCAATGTACAAAGAAAATGGAGTACGTCGCTATGGAGCTCACGGAACAAGCCATTACTTCGTTAGCCGTGAAGCTGCAAAAACATTAGGTATTGCAGAAGATAAAATCAATGTGATTACGTGTCATTTAGGTAATGGTGCGTCAATTGCTGTTGTTCGTGATGGTAAATGTATTGATACCTCAATGGGCTTAACACCTTTAGAAGGTTTAGTAATGGGTACGCGTAGTGGTGATTTAGATCCTGCTATTCTTTTCTATATGTACGATACTTTAGGTATGAGTATGGAAGAGATTAATCAAACATTAACCAAAAAATCTGGATTATTAGGTTTAACAGAAGTTACCAGTGATTGTCGTTATGCAGAAGACAATTATGATAAAGAAGCGGCAGCCAAACGTGCGTTGGATGTATTCTGCTATAAATTAGCGAAATATATCGGTTCTTATATGGCGGTTATTGGCGATCGCTTAGATGCGATTGTCTTTACTGGTGGAATCGGTGAAAACTCTTCATTAGTTCGTGAATTAACCTTAAATCACTTAAAATTATTTGGTTATCAACTAGATGAAGAAAGAAACTTAGCAGCACGTTTTGGTAACGCAGGCGTAATTACAAAAGACGGTACACCAGTATCTATTGTTCTTCCAACAAATGAAGAATTAGTAATTGCACGAGATACAGCTAAGCTAACTGCATAATTTAACTATTAAAACCTACCTCAAAGGTAGGTTTTTTCTTTTTATTGACCATAGGAACTTATACAATGTCTAGAACTATTATCCTTATTCCAACTACTGCTGGTGTGGGTTTAACCAGTGTGAGTTTGGGATTTGTTCATTCACTTGAACAAAAAGGTGCCAAAGTAGGTTTTTTAAAGCCAATCTCTCAACCAATAAGTGGAAGTGATGAACTAGATCGCTCAACAAGTATTATCAAAACATCACAAACTGTTGAAGTGGGAACACCAATAATGTTAAGTGATGCGGAAACATTAATTGGTGAAAATCAAACCGATGTGTTATTAGAAAAAATTGTTGAACACCATCAAAAAATCGCTAAAAATAATGAAATTATTGTGGTTGAAGGTGTTATTCCAACACGTAGAAGTGCTTATGCAAATCATATCAATTATGAGATTGCACAAACTTTAGATGCTGAAATTATTTTAGTGGCAACCCCTGGAACAGATACACCAGAACAATTAAAAGAGCGAGTGGATGTTGCTGCTTCTGAATTTGGTGGACGTAATAATCCTAATTTATTAGGGGTAATTATTAATAAATTTAATGCGCCTGTTGATGAAACGGGACGAACTCGTCCTGACTTAACAGAAATTTTTGATTCATTCCAACATTTAAATCGCAATATAAATATAAAAGAATTACATCGTTTATTTGCAAAAAGCCAAGTGAAACTACTCGCTTGTGTGGAATGGAAACCTGAATTAATTGAAACACGTGCTATTGATATTGCAAAACACTTAAGTGCAACCATTATTCAAGAAGGTGAATTACATACTCGTCGTATTCGTGGTGTTACTTTCTGTGCAAGAAGTTTACCAAATATGATCGAACATATGAAAGCGGGTTCATTAATCGTAACATCTGCCGATCGTCCTGATGTGATTATTGCCGCCGCACTTTCTATTATGAACGGTATTGAAATTGGTGCTATTTTATTAACTGGCGGCTATAAATTAGATTTAGGAGTGAGAAATCTTTGCCAGCAAGCTTTTGAAAAAGGTGTGCCTATTTTCCGTATCGAAGGCAATACTTGGCAAACCGCCCTTAGTCTACAAAGTTTCAGTTTAGAAGTACCTATTGATGATAAAGTGCGTATTGAAAAAATCAAACAATATGTATCAGAACAGCTTTCTAATGAATTTATTACCAATATTACTAATGATACCGCACGTACCAGACATCTCTCCCCTGCCGCATTCCGTTATCAGTTAACTGAATTTGCTCGTGCAGCTAAAAAACGTATTGTACTTCCAGAAGGTGATGAACCTCGTACTGTAAAAGCTGCGGCATTATGTGCTGAACGTGGTATTGCAGACTGTATTTTATTAGCACCCGTTGCAGACGTGAAACGAGTCGCTGAAGCTCAAGGTGTTCAACTTGGTAAAGGTGTAACAATTATTGATCCTGCAACTATCCGTAACAACTATGTTGATCGTTTAGTTGAACTGCGTAAAAATAAAGGAATGACAGAAGTTGTTGCTCGTGAGCAATTATTAGACAATGTTGTTCTGGGTACAATGATGTTAGAAGCAGAAGAAGTGGATGGCTTAGTATCCGGTGCCGTACACACCACAGCGAACACCATTCGCCCACCTATGCAAATTATCAAAACTGCACCGGGTAGCTCAATTGTTTCTTCAATCTTCTTTATGCTATTGCCAGATCAAGTACTGGTTTATGGTGACTGTGCAGTAAACCCAGATCCAAATGCAGAACAATTAGCCGAAATTGCTATTCAATCTGCGGAATCAGCAAAAGCATTCGGTGTTGAACCCCGTGTTGCGATGATCTCTTACTCAACAGGGACATCAGGTTCTGGTGCAGATGTTGAAAAAGTAAAAGAAGCAACGCGTATCGCACAAGAAAAACGTCCAGATTTAATTATTGATGGACCTTTACAATATGATGCTGCCGTTATGGAAGATGTGGCTCGCTCTAAAGCACCAAACTCTCCAGTTGCAGGTAAAGCTACGGTATTTGTATTCCCTGACTTAAATACAGGTAATACAACTTACAAAGCAGTACAACGCTCTGCAGATCTTGTTTCGATCGGACCAATGTTACAAGGTATGCGTAAACCAGTAAACGACTTATCTCGTGGTGCATTGGTTGATGATATTGTTTATACAATCGCATTAACTGCAATTCAAGCGACACAAGGTTAGTTTTTTACCCCCCTCCTAACCTCCCCCCGCAAGCGGAGGGAGGGATTTTTACCAGCGGAACCTCCTTCACTTGCGAGGGTGGGATTTTTACCAGCGAACCTCCTTCACTTTCGAGGGTGGGATTTTTACCAGCGAACCTCCTTCACTTGCGAGGGTGGGACTTTTACCAACAAATTTCCCTCCTCCGCTTGCGGGGGAGGGCTAGGGAGGGAGCATTACCCTGTTTTTGAGTTTAAAAAGGGTTAATAATATCCCTTCCTACCTATTTATTTGTTATACTGAATACTCATTAAGATAATCCCACAAATTTATAAAATATAATGAGTTTATTTCTTAAAACTGGACGTATCATTTTGCTCATTATCGGTATGATACTGGTAATTGACTGCTCTATATTATTTTTATTTCTAAAATTCAATTTTGGCACAGTTGTTCCTTTTTTAATTGGCGTGATTTTTGTTGCTCACGCTATTTTTTGGGAAAAAATTCAGGATTTTATCGCTCAAAATAAATGGAAAAAAAGAGTGTGGTATCTACTGTGGAGCTTGTTTATTATTTGGTTGATTAGTTTCGTGATTTTTGTACTCGCCCTTGTGAAACAAATTAACTCACAACCTCCTGCAACAAAGATACAAGCAGTGATCATTTTAGGTGCAGGTGTAAACGGTGATAAACCAACTCCAACCCTTGCTAGTCGATTAGATAAGGCTGTGCAAATTATTCATCAACAACCTACTTTGCCTACAATTATTACAGCAGGAGGTGTTGGCTTTGGACGTGACGTGAGTGAAGCATACGTTATGGCAAAATATCTACAGAAACAGCATAGTATTCCTATGAAAGTGATTAATCAAGAAAACAAAAGCCAAAGTACTGAGGAAAATTTATTATTTAGCCAGCCGATTTTAATCAATAGAGGAATTCGTCCAAATACAGATAAAATTGCTATTGTGACTAATGATTTCCATACTATTCGAGCAAAAGCTATTGCCCAAAAGCAAGGCTATAATAATGTTATTACCGTAGCAAGCACTACCCCTTTATCTATTCGTTTTAATGCGTGGTTTCGGGAATATTTTGCATTTATTAGTGGTTGGCTACTCAGAGAATATTAAAAATCTGGTATAAATAAGACATTTATTGTAAGTCGCTTTTATTAAAGTAACAATTGTAAATTAAGAGTATAAGCGGTAAGATTTTGCTTAAAATTTACCATTTTTTAGCGATATATTAAAACTATGACATTCAAAAATTCAATTCATCACGAGTTAGCAATATTTGAGCCTTACTTGGCACAATCTATAACGATCTATACTCATTGTTTTTCACAACAAACTCAAACTGTCCAACAATTTGTAAACGAGATTGAACAAACGGCTCAAATACTCTCTAAACTCACTCAAAATGATATGGCTGAATTTTATTCAGATAGGCTTATTTTACAATATCGTACCTTACAGAAAGGGATTGAACGATTAAAAAATAAAACTCATCAAAATGAAAAAATGCGTAAAAAGTTTCAATCATCGTACCGCTTCCCTAAAAATATTCACGCAATGCGACCGTCAAAACGTTTAGAAGAATATAAAAAAGCATTGCGTTTACTTAATGATAAAATCAGTTGGATTATTGAACAAGGCTATGATGCTCAAACAATGGACGATAAAACTTACTGGCAGATTAAATTACAAGAAACCGATTTTCGCAAACAAAAATGTTTAGATGCCATTGAAAAAACAGAAGAAGAGTTATTAAAAAGTAGATAAGATAATCACAAGCGGTAACATTACTTTCACTTTTTGCAAAAAAATGAGAGAATAATACCGCTTATATATTTTAATAAAAGGATACAAAATGATTATATTACATACAAACTTTGGCGATATCAAAGTTGAATTAAATTTTGACAAAGCACCTATCTCAGCTAAAAACTTTGAAGATTATTGCAAAGAAGGATTTTACGATAACACCATCTTTCACCGTGTTATTGATGGCTTTATGATTCAAGGTGGTGGAATGGAAAGTGGTTTTATTGAGAAGCAAACCAAAGCAACCATCAAAAATGAAGCAAATAATGGTTTAAGCAACAAGCGTGGTACTCTGGCAATGGCTCGCACTTCAGAACCACACTCTGCTTCTGCACAATTTTTTATCAACGTCGCAGATAACACTTTCTTAGATCATAAGTCGGAAACAATGCAAGGCTGGGGCTATGCCGTATTTGCTGAAGTGGTTGAAGGTATGGATGTTGTGGACAAAATCAAGGGTGTGAAAACAGGTAATCGTGGTTTCCACCAAGATGTACCAAAAGAAGAAGTGGTGATTACATCAGTCACTGTTGAATAATCATTCGAATACCGTAGAGACAGGGTATGCCCTGTCTTATGTTATTTTTATTTTAATAAACAAGGTATACCTTGTTTCTACGTATATTATCTATGCAAATTTACCTTGTCGGCGGTGCAGTCCGTGATCAATTATTAAACCTCTCTGTTAAAGATCGTGATTGGCTTGTGGTGGGTGAAACACCTGAACGCCTATTAGAGCAAGGTTTTCAACAAGTGGGGAATGATTTTCCTGTTTTTTTACACCCAAAAACTAATGAAGAATACGCATTAGCACGAACTGAGCGTAAAAGTGGTAAGGGCTATAATGGGTTTATTTGTGACTTCTCTCCTGAAATCACATTAGAGCAAGATTTAATCCGTCGAGATTTAACCATTAATGCGATTGCACAAGATCTCAGTAGTAAATTATTTGACCCTTTTAATGGTGTAACAGATTTAAATAACAAAATTCTCCGTCATATCTCCCCTGCTTTTGCAGAAGATCCCTTGCGAGTGCTTCGAGTAGCTCGTTTTGCTGCTCGATTCCATCATTTAGGCTTTAGTATTGCAGAAGAAACGGTAAATTTAATGAAAGATCTTACCGCTTGTGGAGAGTTAGATCATTTAACTGCAGAACGAGTTTGGTTAGAAACACGTAAAGCCTTTAATACGCCTTCACCACATATTTATTTTTATATATTAAGAGAAGTGGGTGCATTAAAAGTATTATTTCCTGAAATTAATCAACTCTTTGGCATTATTCAACCTGAAAAACATCACCCTGAAATAGACTGTGGTATTCACGCTCTAATGGTGTTAGAACAAGCTAAAAAATTAAGTACACAAGCCAGTGATCCTGAAATGATGTTATTTGGTGCGTTATGCCACGATCTTGGTAAAGGTACCACAGATAAAGCAATTTTACCTCACCATTACGGACACGAAAAACGTGGAGTAGGACTTTCAGCAACTCTCGCTAATCGTTTAAAAGTCCCAACTCATTTAAAAGATTTTGCAAAATTAACCGCTGAATATCACACTCATTGCCATAAAATAATGGAATTAAAGCCTAAAACGGTAATGAAAGTGTTCAATAAGTTTGATGTATGGCGAAAACCAGAGCGCTTTTTTGATTTTTTACTGGTTTGTGAAGCTGACAGCAAAGGGCGTCTAGGTTTTGAAAATAGAGAGTATCCTCAACGAGACTATGCCAAACAGCTTTATTTAGTGGCAAACCAAGTGAATGTTCAACAGGTCATTGCCGATGGTTTTGAAAAACAAGCTATTCGTGAAGAGTTAAATAAAAGACGTCAAAAAGCCATTTTTGAGTATAAAAATTCACTGTCATAGCCTCTTCAAAAAAAGAAGAGGCGCATAAGTATTAATAAACCTCATTGCCCAGCCATTCAACCAGTTCCTTAATAGGTTTTTCCCAATCACTATTTTTTTGAAGCAGTAAACTTAGCTGTTTATGAATTATATCCATTTGATAGCTACAACCTAACAAGGCTTCTTTAATTGACTCAATCAAATTAATATCTAATGCATCAGAAAAAATAATAGCATCATTGATTGTGGCATTTTTTACATCTAAACGTAAATCCATTATTCCCCAGTCAAAACGAGTCTCCATTTGATGGGTAAATTCAGGGGTCTTACCAAATCGCCAATCCCAATTAGCCATCATTTCATAATATTTATTTAGATAACTATTCGTCACTAATTGTTCTTGATCTAAAATTTCAGCTTCAACATATTGGTTATGGTGTTGGCAAAAACGCTTAATAATGGCTTCACAAATCACCTGATGATCGATATTAGGGTTATATTCAACCAAATTTGCCACACGAGAGCGAACAGATTTAATCCCTTTTGCAGCAAGTTTTAATGGATGAGGGTTCAGATAATCACCTAATTTTGTCATATTGGCATTCACCAGTAATGTGCCGTGATGAAAACTACGATCAATTTTATGTTTAAAAGCACTGCCAGACACTTTCTTATTATCAACTAAAATATCATTTCTTCCTGAACAGGTGGCTTCAATACCTAAATCTTTTAACGCATTAATAATAATATTAAAATTAGCCTGTTGATCGTAATCTTGCTTAGGAAGATAAAAAGGTAAAATTCGTATTTCCCAAATCGTGGAATACTGCGCCACCACCACTTTGACGTCGTGCAAGATAAACATTATCCTGCTCCATTTTATCAGTCTTACACTCTACCCAAGGGTTTTGATTACGCTCAATCACAACGGTTTCAGCATTTCGCCATAAAAATAAAGTATGACAATCTGAATCTAACTCACTAAAAATCCAATCTTCAGTTGCAAGATTAAACCAAGGGTTAGTCACCTCAGAAATTAGAATACGTATTTTTTTACTCATTATTTTTCCTATTTCATTAATATTAACAACAAGATTATAATCATTCTCATTTAAAGAGTAAATAAAAAATGAAGCGGTCACATCTTATTAAAAATTTACGATTTTTTAGGGGGGATATTTGAATTTATTTTTAACTAAAACAAGGAATTATGTGCATAATGAATGCTTTCATTCTCTCCTCTGCACCACAAAGGAGAAAATGCAATGATTGAATTATTTAATAATAACTCTCTCGGATACTTTTTTCTAATAGAATAATTGGCATAGTAGACAAAATAGTTGGTAATTTTGAGGAGCTATGCCCATAGTAGACAAATGAGTTGGTTTTTATTATTTTATAAATAATTACCAACTCCTTTTATTTAGAAAATCTTTTATAAACATAATCTTATGGTATTTGGTTAAACCATTATGATTAGATAGTTTTCGTTTAAGTTCTCCAAATAAACTTTCAAGCCTATTTGTTGTTTTTTCTATATTTAATTCAGGATATTTTTCAAAAGTAAATAAATAATCCATATTATATTTTAAGCTCCTGTAAGCACTTCTTATATTACGATGTTTAAAAGGATATTTACCCTTTTCATTTATTTTATCGGAGCGTTCATTTAAATATTCTTTATGTTTTAAATACCAATAATGTAAATTAATATAGAACTCGTTTTTAGAGCTATTTTTTAATGTTTTAACTAATATTTTTAGCTCTTTTCCCGCTTCAGATTTAGGGTTCCTTGTTAATTTCCTTATTACATTTGCTATTTGATGAAATTGGCAAAGTTGTGCAGGCGTATTTAAAAAATCTCTTAATAATCCTCGTCTTCCATCACAAGTAATAGATTGAATAATATAGCCTTTTTCTCTTAATTTATTCATTGCTAATAGATAATAAAGATTTTTTTCTGTTGTCACAATTTGATGATAAATTACCTTCTTTGATAAAGTGTCCATAAAAACGAGAACACCAAAATTTCGACCAAAGAAAGTGGTATCCATCATTAAGTTCAATTTATTATTTTGTGGGATATTTAATGGCGTTTTAGGGGCTTTTAAAACATATCTTTGAATAGTTCTAACAGAGCAATTATATTTAATTGCTAGTTGCTTATAGGTTTGTTTACCTTCTGTGTAATCTAGCCAAATTTGGCTTGAATTTAAGGATTTTTTGAAGGTAAAAGTTTTATTACAAATAGAGCATTTATAACGTTGAACATTATTTTGGGTACCATATTTGTGAATATTCGTTTTATGACAAAAAGGACAAGTTTTTTATTCATTTTCAAAAAAGTGGGCTAAAGCACAGTAATATAAAGCTTTAACCCATTTTTTACCAACTATTTTGTCTACTATGCCGAATATTTCTCTTTGCAGTTGCAACATATATTCTCTTGCTTCTGCTTCCGTTTTAAAATCTAACATATCGCCACTTCTTAACTTTCTCAATTCCTCTCGATATGTTTTAAGTTGTGCTCTGTCCTTTTCACGTTGTTTTTTACGTTGATATTGACGATAAGCCCTATCATAAACACGCTGTAATTTTGCCGCTTGATGTGGAGGACAAACACTATTAAAGCTATATCCTTGCTCACCTAAACGTCTTGCATTCACTTCGGTACAATAATGAACCAAGCCTTGTTTTCTTCCCATTTCCCATTGTCTAAAATTAGGAATAACACCCGTTTCAGCACAAGCTGCTTGATGAGCATCAATACGACTCGGATAACGCCCCTGTACACCATCATTATAACCAATCGCTTGCCAATTACCTCGCAAACACTGCTCTCTGCTTAAAGAAGGGGTACAAGCTTGCAATAAACAAAGCATACCCGTAACTACAATCCAAAACAGAGATTGTCCAATTCGTTTCTGATACTTCTCCATTTTTCCTCCTTTAATTTAGTGAGAGGTACATCATCAGTACCTCCACAATTTTTACTTTTAGTCATTATCACCATCAAGTAAATCACCGATACCACCTAAAAAGTTTAAGGCAGAACCTTCTCCTTTACCACTAGTACTACTTGATGCCTGTAACATACGACCAGCAAGACGAGAGAACGGCAATGATTGTAACCACACTTTTCCCGGACCTTGTAAACGAGCATAGAAAACGCCTTCACCATCAAACATCATTGATTTAATACCGCCCACTTGCTCGACATCATAATGAACACTTTCTGTTAATGCAACTAAACATCCTGTATCTACGTGTAAAGTCTGTCCTGCCTGTAATTCAAGTTCTTTTAGCGTTCCCCCTGCGTGAATAAAGACCAAACCATCACCTTCAAGTTTTTGCATAATAAACCCTTCACCACCAAATAATCCAGTGAGAATTTTCTTTTGAAAGTGAATGCCTATAGAAACCCCTCTCGCACCTGCTAAAAAGCTATCTTTTTGACAAATAATACGCCCACCATAATTATCCAAAGATAACGGAATAATTGTACCTGGGAAAGGTGCGCCAAAAGCAACACGAGCTTTACCTTGTCCTTGATGAGTAAATACTGTGGTAAATAAACTTTCCCCCGTTACCAAACGTTTACCTGCACCCAATAATTTACCCATAAAACCGCCCACATTATCATTATGTGAACCATCACCGAACACAGTTTCCATCGTGATACTAGAATCTTTATACATCATTGCCCCTGCTTCAGCAATTGCACTTTCTTGTGGATCAAGTTCAACTTCAACAAACTGCATATCTTCACCGTAGATAACATAATCTACTTCATCAGCGACCTTACCGCCTCCACCAAAGCCTCTAGGTGGTGGAGGTGGTGCCATTTTATCTAAATTAGACAGCTCATCAACGCTTTCAACAGGTACCCACTCAGGCAACCCTTCTCGCCAACATATTGCTTTTGGATATTTTGCTGCCATTTGTTGAGCCGCAGCACTGTCAAAAGGTCCTTGTTGCTGATTATTAATCATAAAATACCATTGCATAATTTTCTCCTATTTTAATAACTAAAAGTGCCAAAACACCTAAATTTTTGTTTTAAATTCACCCTATTCTATTGAATCGGTGGTGGTGGAGGCGGAGGTGTAACAATTTTCAGTTTTTGTTTTTTGCGATACAAAACCCAAATCACAACAATTGCTGCAACTGCCAACATTATACCACTAATCATTGGACGAAAACGTAACCAACTCATTGCAATAACAACAACGCCCCATAATAAACCTATAATACTCGCAATACCTGCAGATAAAAAGCCTACCAAACTGCCTAATGGCGGTATCACCTTTGCCAAAGCAGATAATGGTGCAAACAACAACATCCACGCAACAATACAAGCAATAATACCACCAATACGACAGCCCCATAACCAAAATTTATTATCACTATGGGCATCCGCAATCATTGAATCCGCACTACGAACACCCATCGCCAAAGCACTAAATTCTTGTTGATTCGTTGGTGAAATAAAAGGAACAAAACTGCCTTGATTTACCTGTGCGATAATCGATACCTTGCTTGGAAACACCGCTGTAAACCTTACTCGCACATCTCCCACATCAGGGAGCTCAGCATTACCAATATAAACTTGATTATCAACGACTTTCATCCCTGCTTTATTGAATTGCTGCATATCTATAGCGGTATCATTAGACATTTTATTTACCAAAAATGTAGGTAATCGATAAGCACCAAAAGTCACTGAATCAGCATAATAAGTATGATCTGAAACTTGCATTGCAAGACGACTATTTAATCCACGATAATCTGGATCTTTAAAACTTTCAGAATCAACAGGATCACCAACCCACTGCTTATCATAAGTATAAATCGTCACCGTTTCCTTACCACCGCCCAATTTATCTCGCTCTTTTTTCTCCGTATGTTCGACCCATTGATAGTATTCTACATAACGAGTAAGAGAAATCGCCTTTACATTCACGCCAAATTGCGTATCTTGCAATTGGCTCTGAGTTTCTGCCATTGCAGTGGCGTGAATCAGTTTTCCTTCTAACCGACTATCTAATTTATCTACATTCTCAATATGCACCAATGCCGAAGCCGTTTGATCGATAAGGGCACGTGTTTTAATAAAATTGCCCTCATTCCAATACAACAACCCCGTACCTGCCACAAAAAGAGCAAGACCAAATATGACCCCCATCAACGAAGATCCTAAGCGTTTTCCCCAAGAAGTGTGAGTTGTTTCTGTGTATGCCATAGTATCCCTCATTAATCAATTTATAGTTCTGTTACAAATAGATTATCACCACTCTCGCCCTGAAGTCGGACAATGAATGGGAAATAAATAACCAAATATTTGACTCGGAAGCACATTTTGTCTAAAAGCATCAGGAAAATATAAATCACTATCACTCGTCAATCTTCCAGTCGTACTTTTATCATTAAGAGTGATGGTGACAGCACCATTGTGAACTCGATAATGACCAGTGATAGAGATAATTCTATCTGGCGATCCCGAATACTCATCTTTGCCCCTATATCTTCTCATTTCTACAACATTATTGGCTCTGAAAAACAAACGTGCAGGCTTACCATCTTTAGGATAATCATCATCTCCTTGTCGCCAAACAGAACGTCTTAAAATTTTTGTAAATTCTGCATTATTATTAGGCGAATAGCCAAGCACTTCACGATAATACTGTGCGCTCTTACGAACCAATGCTAAATCAGGATCTGTTTTGCTCCGCTCTCGACGTACTGGATCAAGAGAAACCGCTTTTTTCAACGCTTGAATAACATCGTATAAAGAAACAGCACTGGTAATACTCTCATCTTGACTACAATCCAAAGTAGGAGCAACAATTGATGCCGTACAAGCAAAGTTATAATAGCCTAGTGCATAATGACGATCAGCTTTTGTCGCCTGTAAGAACAACGGTAAAGCTTGGTAATATTTCCTTTGTTTATATAATCTAAAACCACGTGTATTCAGTTTTTTGGCTTTTTGAAAATCACCTTGTGAACGCTGCCAATTTTCATTTTCAGTATCGTCATTTTCTCCTTCATCGCTATCAATCAGCACATCACCACCGCAACCATCAAAGCGTTGATTAACAATAACCAAATGAGAAAGCGTGTCACCTTTACCCTCTGTAACACAAGGCTTTTCAATCAGCATAATCGACAATGGCTTACCATCACTTCCTTGTCCGTTATAAGTGGAGTAATCTTTATGATCATATCGTTCAACGATACCTCTAACTTCCGTTATCCCCGTTTCATTAGGATAAGAAAGTACAGCTTGATACAGCTCATCATTCTGATGTTTTAAGATCACATCCCAAAATGGCTCCATTCCACCGCCACTAAACTCTTTTGCTTGAAGTAGCCCAATATTGGCCAAAACCAATAAGATACTAACTAATTGTTTTCTCATTTGTATTTACTCCCATATTGTTCTACAAAATATGATAGCCATTCAATACAGCTTTACAAAACAAAATCTGTCAAACAATTATTCCCTCTCTTCTTAAGAGAGGGAATATTCGCAACTTAATCTCCTAATAGCTTTAACAAATTTCCTATTTGCTTAACCGCTTTTTCTTCTTTACTCGTGGGTTGAGCCGCTTGTTTTTTCTCCACTTTGCCACCCGCTTTGACGCACTTATCCATTTCTAGCACAGTCACACCTTTATCAATACAGATAAGAGAGACTTTGGCCTCTTGAATATCTGCTTGTAACTGCTTAACTGTCTCTTGTTTAATGGTTGCATTCCATTGAGTATGTTTTTTAGGAGAGGTTACATCAGGTTTGATACCCACTGTATTTTCCATTTTCTTAGCCACAGCATCTGCCGCTTGTTTAGCAAGGTGATCGCAAGCTTGAGCTTGTGCCAAAGTCTCACTACCTTGATAACAACTTTCGGCAGCTTCCATAAACGGTAATCCCGTAGTAACGGCTTGTTTATAAATATTTAACACACCACCCGATAAATTATCGTTCAAGCCAGTAAGCATTTGCAAACCTTGTTGCAATTCTTGAACCTCTTCTGCACCAGCAAACGCTTGCACTAAGCCCATAACCGCTTTAGCTTGTTCATCGGTTTTATCCTTCCCGGAGGATTGGGTATTTTCTACTCCCATATTGCTCTGTTGCTGCTCGCCCTGTGGTGCCAATTGCTGAGCCGTTTGCTCTATGCCTTTCTCTGCATCGCCCATCGCTTTGGCTAACGCCCCCATCATCGCAAAAGCTTGTGCCGCCTCATCTTGCTCCGAAGTGCCTGTTGCGCTGGCTGAAGCACGAGTGGTATTTACACCAGTACTCTCTGACATTTGAGCTCCTGTTGTATCCGTTTGAGGTAATACAGCCTGACTCGCTTCCTTATCTGCATCAATCAAAGACTGTTTATCAATTATGGATTGTGTCAATGGTTTGAGGTAAGAACCCGTCCAATTGTGATTCGGTTTTTTACCACAGTATCCCCACGCACCTTTGAAAGTACATAGTTTGTTATCAAAACGCCAGACAGTACGCCCCCAGTGATATGAACCGTCTTTTTCACTATCACATTTGTAGTCAGAACCATCCTCAACCCAGTAGCCTGTAAAAGTTTTGGTTGTTTCATCATAATCACCGAATATACGACCATTATCTTCGGCATAGGTGCCTTGGACGCTAGAACCATCGAGGTGCACTATTGCCCCATTTTGGCTTGTTTCCCATTGTCCCTCAATGGTTTGCACACCAGCTTTGCCACCGAAATCAATTTGCAGTGCTTTATCAGTGCTTGCTGTATCAATTTCTATGGTTTTGGTACTACTACTGTTATCGGCTTCGATGCGGTATTTGCCAGCGGATAAGAGGAAATCTACCCCCACGTTGGCAGCTGCTCTTTTTGTCGCAATCGTTGCGCCCTCAGCATCAATAACTGAAAAGGTCACAGGTGTGCAAGCATTCATACCCACGGCACTAATATGAATAGGTTCAAAGTTAATTGCCAGCTCTGTGGTTTTACCTGCAGTAATAGTAAACGGCGTTTTAAGTTTAAAGTCGACGTACTCAGAGATTAAAAAATACTTGCCAACAGGAATGCGCTCTTTACAAGCGCTATCAACGTAGGAATTACAACTAGTAATACGTTTACTGTTATCTTCGTCTATTGGACAATAAATATAGTGATAAGCTGCAACTTGTTTACCACCCTCAGTCTCAAAGGCTTTAATTCGCAGATTGTATTTAGAGGCAGGTTTTGGCTTAGGTTGCGGCTTAGGCTCAACTTTTTGCACCGTATGCACCACAGTTCTCATTGCATTATTAAGTGCTTGAGCATTTTTAGCAGAAAAATATTACCCTCCCGTTGCTCTAGCGACACAAGAAAGCTGAGCATCAGTAGCTTTATCAACATTAAAACCAATTACGTGAGTCACAAAATCAATGCCTTGTTTTTTTAATTGTTTAGCGGTAGCACAAGGATCAAGATCACAAGTTTCCTTACCATCACTAATTAAGATAACCGTAGCCTTGTCTTCCGTATAACGCAATGTATTCGCTGCTTGACGTAATGAACGGCTAATCGGTGTTTTACCCTTTGGTTGAATACTTTTTACTTGCTTTAATAACGCTTGTTTATTAAAACCACTAATAGGTACTAACACCTCAATATCGTTACAATTCCCTTTTTGTCGATGACCATACGCCATTAGCCCTAACTGTGTTTTTGGATTCCATTGTCCAACCACTTGCTTGAGTGCATCCTTTGCAATCGCAATTTTTTCTCTACCGTCCACACGTCCCCACATACTGCCCGAAGCATCGAATACGATCATTGCTTGATCAGCAGCTTGTGCAACACCTGCGGTAAAGAGTAATAATGATAAAAAAAGCTTTTTCATAGTACTTCTCCCGTAAAATTAAAGAAATTATTCAACAAAAACATCACTATAGTTGGGATGAAAAGTAAAAAAATAATGACAATTTTTGCAAATTTTGAAGTGAATGTGACCGCTCGAAACTGGCTACCGACAATATTGCCGTTAGTTTTTGATCTGCCATTGAGCAATTCAAGAATAGTGATAAAACTTACTGTAGCTAAACACAATTTTATAACTCCCTAAATGTAGGAAATAACGCATTGTTAATTACTTCCTTTCCTTAGGAGATAGAACTGATAGGTTCCTCTAAAATCCTTATTAGATCATTTAATCTACTGTTAGTATAAAAATAACACAGAAAAAACGCAAGAAAAACCTTAATTTTAAATATAAATCATTAAAAAAGAGGGGGTTATTTGAAAAAATTGAATTTAAAAAATATATACTCAACTAAATTGAAATAAAACACGGTTACTAAGTTTGTTAAAGCAGGATTGCTGAGTTTGTCGAAGTACGGTTACTGAGCCTGTCGAAGTACGGTTACTGAGCTTGTCGAAGTACGGTTACTGAGCTTGTCGAAGTACGGTTACTGAGCTTGTCGAAGTACGGTTACTGAGCTTGTCGAAGTATAAGTACTTTTTTCCCTACCTCTTTATTCTAAATTGAATATCGTTCATCAAATACAATACACCTTACGAGCGTAACAACTTTATTTTGCGTAATTATAAAAATAAAAAAACCTTGATAATATAAGTATTATCAAGGCTGTAACTAAATATAAAAGATACAAAATGGTGCCTGAGCGAACACTTAACAAAATCATTTATACATCATAAATAAAGGCGATTTAATTTATGTATCTTTATACATACTACCAACCGTACTACCAAATTTTAATTTCATAAATAATAAAGAGAGGCTAGCGAGAGAATATCGTTCCTAAATTATAACAAAAACTCTTATATTTATATAAGATATTTCAATATGTTATGTTAGTGTTTCGGAACATTTTAGTGTTGTAAAGACTAGTTAAGCTGGGGGGAGTTGAACCCTAGTCTGGCGTGTAACTAACACGTTGATTTATATTAGCTTTCAACCTTTCCAGCTTCACCACGTGACAAACACGGACTATTTACCCTGACATACTTCAATAAATAAATCCTGTGGATTGTAACAAGCCGGATTTTTAAATCCAAGAACTTCTGCACACCACTCCGAACAGAAATATCTATCCTTAGCGTCTCCCAATCTAAAAATCTGACCTAATGCTCCGCATAAATCATACTTTAAACCTCGTGTTTTCCTAAAAAAATTATCTACCGTTGCTACATCAACATCTACGGCAACTAAATCCCACTTGTGTGTTGGTAATTCCATTTTTTTAGTTCGCACTCCTCCATCTCTAGGAGATGATGAGTAGCATTGAAACGTTCTACTATCTGACGGTATCACAAGTTCACAATGCGAATACTTGCTTCTCGTAAAGAGTCTTATTACTTCATCCGTTATTCTCATTTTTAATGTTTTTAAATTTTTAACTTTAACTTTGTGCTTATAAAAAGCGATACAAACACTGTTCATAAAACCTCCTTAATGGTAACAATAGAGCAAGTTTCGTGCAAGCAATGAGAATGTGTATGTTTCACTAAAACTTGCGCTATGTAATTGTTGGCTAAAGCTAGATGCGTGATGTTTATAGGGGACTAACTCATCGTTAAATGGAATCAGTGAGTAATAAGTTAAATCAAACCAAGGATAAAACCAATTTCCAATCGACTTTGCATAAACAAAATAAATTGGTGTTAAAACAACATACAGTCTTTTATTGTCTTTTATCGTCGGCATCTGGATCTTATTATGCTTCACCGTATAATCATTATCCCACCAGTTTTTTACTGAATGAAATTTCAAGGATGTTATATCCAAAGCATTTAGATTTATATTATTGCTATCAATGTATGATAAAGCATTGTTTGAATCGATTAGAATTAAACCGTAATCAGGTATCAAGTGCTTTTTGGGTTTACCAGCAACAATGAAATGTATGCGGTGTTCTTTATCAGTCAATCGACCGTTAGGATAGTCTTCTGCCACTTTCCAGTGCTTATCAAGATTATAAGATGTGCAGAGAAACATTTCAGTACTGTTTCCTGAATGCCTAAATTTGATAGGAAGAAAATTTAAAAATACTTTTTCATTAGCTTCCGCTGGAGTTGTTTTCCAGGTAAACATATGTGGAATATTAGATACTAGTACAATTAAATTACTAAGATCTAATTTAGTATTGCTAATCTTAATCCATTTCGACTTATTATTAAAATATCGGTTATTGTCATACGGTATTCCTCCGTCGTCGTCAACCGTCATTTCATCCGAGAGTTTTGTATCAAAAGCCAAATCTTTAATAGCAATATCAAACTTGGATAATAATGTTAATGAAAACTCATTAGAATCGAACACGTGATCATCAATAGACAAGCCAATCATAGCGTTACCTCGATGCAATGCGGTAATACTTCTTTTGCGTTAGTGATCGTACCCACGACTTCAAAAGTCCCATTTCTGAAGCCTAAAATTTTAGCACTACTATCACCACTGTAAACAACACCACAATCAAATACTAAAGCGTGTGTATTCGTATTTAAGTCATCAATTACGCTATCAAGAGACAAATTTCTTTTAACGCTCACTCTGCTATGGTTGTTGCTCTGAATTGTAGAAATTCCATATTTTTCAGACATAGCCTCTCCTTTTATTACGCGGGACTTGCATTGGCATAAGTGCTAACATATTGCTCAGAATCAATATACTCTTCAGTCCAACCGCTTGAAAAATCATATGCTAACGGATTTTCACAAGTTTTTAACTGTGCGTGATGTCTTTCTGCATTAAAATAGTTAAGCTGATATTCAGAGAACTTCTTAGCGTGAATTTCTTTGAGTAGTTCTTCTGTCATATCAACAAAATCACCGCTCATTGTTTTCCATTTTACATCTACCCAAATTCCTAAAGAAAGATTGTTAATTAATTGCTGATAACCGATTTCAGAAACTAGATCAGTATGAAACCATTTTCCTACAGACTCTATATAAACCCCACCTTGACAAGCTTGATAGCGCTTTTTCTTGATTTTTTCCCAGACCTCTTTACGCTCTTTTTTAAGACGAGCATTTTTTGATTCAATATCGATAATCCAACTTTTCGTCCCATCATCCCATTGATAATCCGAAGTTGGCGCTGGTGGCACTCCTGAAATACCTAAACTACCGTCTTCGGCAATCCAAAAAAAACCACCGAAGCGTTGGGTTTCTCTAATAAGTTTTTCTTCCGCTTCCGTGATTAAAAATGTATCTTCCGTGATTTCTTCCTTTTTAGAAATAGCAGAAATTAATTTACTGTTGAATAGAAAGACTTTCATTATTAAATACCTCATTTGGAATATAAAAATAGGACATATCGTGACATTTCTGAATTTCTTTACGATAAAAGATAGATTCGGGATTCAAAACTAATTGTCGCAACGCAATAAGATTTGGATCGACGTCAAAATCCTCTATCTGATATTCAATGTCTAGAGGAGTAAGCACCTCTGCTCTGTCTTCATACCAAGCTTTTCTATCTTGATATGAGGCAATCTGAACTTCGATTAGATTATTAATATAATCAACTTTAATCTTCCCTACTGTATGTAAGCCAAGAGTGAGATGTTTAATCCCCTCTTGAAACATTATGTTTTCTTCAATAAAAAACATTATTTCTCCCCTTATAATTTACCCATACGCACCCGTATCTTTCCGTTAGTGTCATAAACTGTTATACGTTCTGAATCTATTACCAAGCCAACATCTTTGCCTGCGCCTTTAATGCTGACTTGCCCAGACGAATTTACTTTGAACTTACCGTTTCCTATATCAATACTTCCCGCAGTAATATCTCCTAAGTTCGAACTAAGCGCCGACAATTTACTTACACTTAACTTATCAGCAGTTATCGCTCCTGAAGATATTTTATCTGCCGAAACAGCATTGGCTGCGAGATGCGACGTTGTAATACCGCCTTTTGCTATAAGCGCGGGAGCCAATACCGCTTTTTCTTCTTGCACTGTAAATAAGGGTTGCAACTCTCCATTTTCACTCGCAGCAACATTAAAGTTATTTGCGAGTACGTTTACTGAAGATTCGACTGCTTGACCATCTATACTAGAACCAAGTGTAATCCCAGCTATTGCTTTTCTATTTCCCGCAATTGCTTGTGTCTTAAGCGTGTACGTTGAAGAGACTTTTTTAGCTAGAGTCACTGGCGCCCATTCACTTCTATAAGAAATCGGCATTACAGTCTGTTTGTATGCGTCATCTCTATTGCTATAGCCCGAAGGATGTAGTGTAACACTTACATTTTTTTCAGTGTCTATCCAATAAGTTTCGCCACCTCTTAGATAGAAAACTTCTTGGCTTGATATTTCCATTTGACTGAGTTTTAAGATTGGCGATTTGTTATCTTTTACGCTTTTAAATGTAAATTCCTCGATATTTCTTTGAACATCTATTACACCCCAACCACACCCGTTGGTCGTCCATTGGCAGAGCATTGAGAAGCCATAATCGCTACCCCAGCTCGTCCGATGTGACTGTGCAACAAGTTCTTTTGAAACCCTAAAAAAATATTTTGCCACACACCCAAGTCTTGAGCTCACCACAGGATACCAAGTATTTTCATCCAGATTCGTCAAATCTAGATTAGTTCTAACGAGATTATCGGGATTAAAATTCTCGACTTTTGCAGTTAACGTAGTCAGCTGATTTGTAAAAGCCGAGTTTTGAGTAGCCTGCGTTTCTTTAAATGAAGATATTTCAGCTGTAACTTCATTTTTTAAGTCTTCAGGGGCTGGTGTCCAATCAGTTGCGACATCCCCAACACTAACTTTAATCCATTCAATTTCTGGGTTCACTGCAACACTAGCTTGTAAATGAAATGTCGTGTTGTCGGGGGTTAAGTTGCCTGTTAATACTCTTTTTAACGTTAATACTTGCCATTTTGTACTTAGCTTTTTATCAAACGCTTGATAACTGTTATCAGTGTTAAAATACTGACTGTATCCCACATTGTCTTTATCGCACTTCGCTTTTATCTGAACAACAACAGAAGTGCCTCTTTTAATAGTCTCAGACAGCCAGTTGCGCTTGTATCTAATTCTCGAGCCATACGCTGACAAAGGGGCTTTGGAATTTAAAAAGTAGTTTCTTGCGCCGACCTCAATATTATCAACTTTAGCGGTCAGTGTTGTTAACTGACTTGCCGCTGATTGCTGATTATTCGCAACAGTTTGAGATAATGTACTAATACCCGCTTTGTTAGTGTTCACTTGGCTAACTAAAGTCTGTCTCGCTTGCGCTTCTGCGTTATCGCCCGCAATTCTTGCGGCTCTTTCTTGCTCTAACCCTGCAACTAAATTATTTTTAACTGCAGTTAATCGTGCAAGTTGTTGAGATTGCTCATTTGTCGCAGTTTCAACAGCTGTGATTTTAGTGCCGAATTGTTGAGCTTGTACAAGCAATGCTTGTTGGCGTTGTGTTGCTTCTGTTGTAATTTTGCTGTTGAGTATTTTTTCTCCAGCTTTTCTATGCTCTATCTCATCATTAATTAGCTTATCGTAATTAAACGCACTTTTTAATACGTCAATTTCGTCATCGATATCGACAGATGTCTGAGCTTTCAAACCTGCATTTTTATAGAACTCGCCGTTGTTAATTCCACGTGTATGACGTAGCCAGTAGTAACGGATTTTGTTCGCTCCGACTTCGTGCGAGTACATTTGAGCGGTCACTTTTGCTAATTTTTCTGCGGTTTTTATATCGTCGGTTTCTGATACAAAAATCTCGGTTTCTGTTGTGTCATCAACGTATTGCCACTCAAGAACAACGTTTTTTAAACCATTTGTGATTTCTACGGCTGTTGGTCTTGGTGGCTTGTCGATAACAAAATCATTGGTCTTCGTGTTTAACACTTGACCATCGTCATTTTTAGCTACAATGGTGACACTATAATCACCATTAGCTAAATTATCTAACTTAGCTGTCGGAGATTTTTGACCTAATTTAGTATCATAAAGCTGTCCATCTTTATAAATTCTAATATCATATTGAGCTGTACCACTGCCGTTTGAAGTGTCAGCGGTAACAGTAGCACTACCTTGATTAACATTGATTGCGACATTATCAACTGTTGGCGTTCTATGGAGAGTATCTTCCTGAGCTGAAAATATAACTCCATTATCAACAATATTCTCTTTCTGCGGCTCGTGTTGTAAGGCTAAAATTGAATACTTGCCTTTCTCCTCTTCGCTAATAGTCAAGGCTTTAAAAAGTTGAGGTTTAATCGTCTGTGTAGTCAAAGACCATACGCCTAAATCTTGTAAGCCTGTTGGCTCATTTTCTAACGTAATTTGATGACCGTTTACACTCTCAATCTTGATGTCTCGTGGGCGTGCGGAGTTATCAATATAGCTAAAATAACTATTATCAGTAATTTCAATTTCACGATCTAAAGTAACTACCTTACCATTTACCGCAGAAACTCGTCCGCCAATATCTGTGCCTGCATAAGACACATCGGCAACTTTGATAATGTCGCCAGGTATGTGCATTAAGCCCTCTGTACCGACTTTAAATGTAACTGTTTTTGTCTCTAGTTTTTCAGTTTGTAAAATCCATAAGCCAGTACGGTGTGCTTGACCACGAGATGTACAACCAAAGGCTTTGACTTTCTTCACATTTAAACCATTTCTACGGATTAAATCATCATCAGAAACATACTCAATTGTTTTCTGATAATTATTTGTTGGATCGCTCCATTCTACGTGAATAGCATTGTGGCGAGATTTTAATGCTGAGTATGTGTAAGTAAATTCGCCATCAATAACATTTGCATTGGTATAAGTCCAAACAGGATCTGTCGGTCTATCCATCACAATAGTTAGTTCTCGACCATTCCACACAGGCATTGCTCTAAAAATTGAGCAAATATCATTAATTAAATTATAAGCAGATTTTTGATCTGTTATCCAAGCATTACATACAAAACGAGGCTCTTCACCGCCGAAGCCATCTGGAACAATCTGGTCACAATATTGCCCAGCCTGATATAACGCCCATTTATCTACTCCAAAATCTCCTAAGCGTTGCCCCAAACCGTAACGTTTACTTGTTACTACATCATAAAGTATCCAAGCAGGATTGTTCGTCCATTCTGTTTTAAAAGTACCGTCCCAAATTCCATCATATTGACGAGTATGAGGGTTGTAATTGCTTGGTACTCGAACTTTAATACCATAAACATCATAAGTACGACTTGGAACAGATGAGAAATAATCAGAATCGAATTTAATGCCTGCCAATGCTGTGTTTGGATAGCTAAAATCTGTATCAATGATTTCTGTATAACTCGCCCAAATTGTGTTGTTTTGTAGTCGGCTACTTGTACTATCTTCATTTATTCGCTCAACTCGAACGATAAAAGGGGTTTCAGGTAAATCTGTAAAAATATATTTTCTTAAATATTGAGAACTGTATTTACCGCTAATAGTGATAATATGACTATTATCACCTATTGTTACTCTAAAAGTAGCTTCTGAACCATAAGTATCACCTTGATCGTTTTGGTGAAACAATGACTGAACGCCTAATGTTAAACGTAGGCGAGTTACATTGCTATCGGTTATCGTGTGAGTCAAAGGAGTTTTCTTGCGAACTTGTTTACTTACTGCGATTTCTTTTTCACTCGTATTAAAACCTGTCATCGCCGTTTGGTCTTGTGTACCACGACGGCTTTCTGCAAATAAATTTTTAAAATTATAGCTATCATCACTAGCTTGAACAGGTGTGTTGTCAAGATAAACAGATTTAAAACCATCTTGTAGTCCTTGTATTTCACCCTCTGACACAATCTCAACAATCTTAACATTTTGTTTAGAACGACCGCTATCTTTAGCTTCGTAAGGAGTGTGTCCGCTTTCTCCACCTTTTCCCATTTTAAACTCCTGAATTTTGGAAATAAAAAAACCGCCTGTATTTCTACAAGCGGTATGATTTAATTAAGTTTTTGCAAATTAAAAATCATAAAGCAATCTTGGTCTAACTTGCTCTGCAAAATCATCAAGCCAAAAATTGAACTCGTGGCTTAAGTCATAAGCTGTCGCAGCAATATTATTGCTAATACCTGAAAGACGTGTTATTCCTAGTGCCTCAAACAAATCTCGGTGCGTTTGCTCCATATTTTTAGCAAATTGTTGAGACATATCAATATATTTTAGTATAACTTTTGCCGTTTCTCTGTCTATTGTAACCGTTTCATTTTGGTCTAATTTCTTTACTTCATTATCAAAATAGGATTTGGCTTTTTTCATTACACATTTTAATGGCATTCCAAAATTATGTAAGTAATGACCGCCTAATTCATCACTGATTTTATTATACATTCCTTTATTAATGGCTTCAGCTCTCATTTCTTGTGCTTGATTGCAGAAATGATACAGTTTAGCTACTAATTGTAATGTATCTTCATCACATTTGTTTTCTTGTACCATATATCGAATAGTTTATGGGTAAGCAAATCATTTGTTGATCACCACCATTTGAAGGTGTGATCATAACGATCATACCTTGTGAAAGTACTGTATCACGTTTAATTCTAGCTAATTGTGCTTCCCACGCTAAGCCGATATTTTCACAAATAGGTTTCATTGCAGTGTATTGTGTACCGTCTTTTTCAAAAGTAATTAAAGATTGATTGTTGAATGTAATTGTTTGGGTTGAGATTTGATTAGACATAACTGTCTCCTTTGTGTAATTTTCGAAATTACCCCTAATAATATAGGGTTGCCAAGAGGTTCGAAAACCGCACAAAGTTCGGCTGGGATTATTCCTCTTACGAGTATTATATTCTCCGCCCTCTCGGCATAGATTTTGATTTTTTACCTTTTTGTATCTAAATAAATTCTAAAGGCACTACTTTTAGTAAATTCTAGATACAAAAAAACCGCTTAGGATTTCGGTTGCGGCTTACCGCTCTGTGAAAGGTTTCGACACCTTGATAAGAATAATATAATTTTATTTTTGATATGTAAAGAAAAACCAGCTTTATTTTAGCTGGGTTTTTATTTAATCTTAAATAACTACGATTAAGCAGCTCTTTTTTCTCGACGCTCCGCTATTGCCAAACTTTGACGATATTCCGTTGCCTCTGCTAGCATTGTCCATTTTGTTTTAATACCTTTATTTTCAAGATATTTTTTTATGTCCTTAATGCTAAGTTCAAAAAATTCTTTTCTTGCATTCACTTTATTAACAGACGCAAGCTCAAATTTATTATGTAATTCTTTCTCCAATGCTGGAGCGTCATCACTAAAAATCATTGCATGAACATCAAATGGGAATGGGACAGAAGCATCTCCTAACTCTTTAACTCGATCTAATGGTTCTAAACGTCTAGTCATACCAATTTTAAAGATATCTTCACCAAAACTACCTATATTACTAATAATATAAACATGTCCTTGTTTTGTTTGCTGAGCCATTGATAATGCCCTTTTCCCTTTTTCTTCAGCCTCTGCTAATTGATTTTCAAGGAGTTTTAATTTTTCTTCATATTTTTGTTTTTGCTCTTCCGTAGCATTCAACATTTCTTCTCTAGCTTTAACCAATGCAGCCTGAATTAAACTTTCTTCTTTCTCAGCTTGTTTAATAGCTCTTTCAATTTCCCTTTGTGCAGCAGCCTCTTCTCTCATCTGAGCTCGTATTTCTCTCTGCTCTTCAGCTTCTATTTCTTTCTGACAAATATATTGATAATAAGCCTCACATTCTTGCATTTTTAATTCAACGTAAGACAAGGATATTCCAACTTCTAAATCAATCAGGAGTTTTTCTAATGTTTCTGCTAGTTTTTCTATTTTAGATAAAGTAGCTTCGTAATTTTTAGAGCTTATCTTACTAATTAAATATTCACAATGGGTATTAAATGCTGTGATAAGTAATTTACCTTGATTATTAAAAAGACGTTTATCATAAGCCCTATTTCCTGTTAAGTCTAAGAAATCATCAGGGTAAGAATACGCTTGGCTTTTTCTAACCATTTCTTTCTGTTTTGCTCTTATATCTTTTAATTTCTCGTTATATGCTCCACTACTTACCTCACCATATTGAGGAAGAGGGTAAATACCACAACTAACAAATTTATCCATATCCGAATATAAAGACATTTCACTCTGTAATGCTTCAATATTCTGTTCTAACTCCAAAAGAACCACTTTCTTATCATCTAATTTTGTATATTTCTCTTCTATCTCTGCTGATGATCTTTGCATTTCTTGAAGATGCCTTGTTTCATCGTTCAATTCTTCAAATATTTTTTTCTTTACTTTAAATTTTTCACTTATATTATCTAATTGTGCCGTTACACTTTTTAATTTATTTGAGGCAATAACTTCTTCATTCAACAAATTATTCTTTGTATTCTCTAATTTTTCTATTTCCACTTCTCTATTTTTCTTTTCTTCATCAAAAGCTTTTAATACACCTGCTTTTTTAAATGCTTTCCTAAACCCAATCCAATAGCCAAAAGAAAATAAAATTGCTACAAAAACGAAGAATACAACCAACGCTGTCATTTCATTACTCATACATTACTCCCTGCACAAAAAAATTGTTCCTTAAGTTTTGCTCTTTGTAAGCATCTTTTTTCCAGTGATTTATTTCCTTTAGCTAAAAACCTTTCATACTTACGTTTATTTTTAGCTTTTCTTTGCTGTTCCTGACGTTTTATTTTTTGATTTAAAATTCTTTCCGCATTCTTTCTGTCTCTTTCTATTTCGGCTAGCCTTTTCTTTCTCTCTTTCTCTAAATGCTTACGTTCTCTAATTATCTGAGCATTTCTTCTTTTGGCTTCTCTCTCTTGTTCTCGCTGTATTCGAGTTAAAGCTCGATTTACTTTTATGAGTGTTTTTAACATAGCTTATCTACCATTATTAGATTTTGTTAATTAGATCAATAAAAAAGCACTCCGAAGAATGCTTAATCTAAAATTAATTATTTGTACACTGGTATTTAACTTTCATTATGTATTCCATACAGTCACCACCCCACATAGAGTTACAACCTCTCGTAGAGCCACCAAATGGCTCTGCATTAGAGTATCCCCACGCTTTACATTTTCTAATAACTGTCTGTAACGTTTTCTCTTTGTTTACTTGAACACGTTCAAATGGTTGCTTAGTAACAGCCATTTCAACAATTCCATCTGACTTGCTACCACCAACAGCATACATTTCCTTTTCTTGAACCGCACACCCTGTTAAAACAAGACTTAACAAACTAACTACTAATAACTTTTTCATAAAACCTCCGTTGTGAATAAAAACGGTGGTATTTTATCAAAAATTAAATATTTATAGGAAAATAAATTCTGATTTTGCGATCTAGATCGAGAAAATCAATCATTCAACTTTCTAACTTGTGACTTTGTAGTAATCTCATTTCATAAAATCACGAAACGAGGAAAAACTATGAAACAACAATTTAAACAGTGGTTAATTAACCAAAATGACCGATTTATAAACGACAACATTACATCTATTCTCTCTAAGATTGATGACGAACTTAATATCATTAATGCTAATGAAGAAGAAACAGAAACTTTAATACTGTGGCTTAGTGAATTTTTAGGGTAATAAAAAACCTGCATTATGCAGGCTTAGGTTATTTCTTTTCTAGTCGTTACCGTCCCAACCTTCAATAAATCTTTTCATAGTATGCTCCTTTTTAATTGAATTAAAAAAGATTACTGTCACTAATCTTTACTGCTTTTACGTGATGAATTATAACAAGGCGTATTTATAAAATAAACTTTATATTTATTCAACAACCACTTCTTCATCAAAGGTTTCAACACCTTGCGAAATAACTAACGATCCTGTTCTGATTTTTCCATAAGCTAACGGAACAGGACGACCTTGCGCAGTCATATTTGATAAATTAGAAAAGTGGGTAGATTTTTTCTTCTCAGCCTCATCTCCTGTATTCATTTCTGGCGTTTTGGTTAGCATTTGAGCAACACCACCAATCATCATACCAATACCTGAAGCAACCAATGCCGAACCACCCGCCCAAGATGTCATAACTCCTACAACAATCATAACCACACCAACAATTGTTTGGAATAAGCCTTGCTTCTTAGCTCCTTTCAACACTGGTGTAAAATGTACTGTTTGACCTTTTTTTAATTTCTGAAACAACCCTTTTTCTAAATAACGAGAGTCAATGTACTTACTTCCAATTCTGACTTTAAATAATCCTTGTTGAAAGGCTTGCTTTAGCCCTTGTATTTGCGAAGTTAATGCTCTTAATGCTTCAGCAGTGTCTTGTACATCTAATTCGAATTTATCGCCAAATCTTGTAAGGCTACCGTAAAATCTAACTCCAACCATTTTTTGTATCTCCAAATGCTATGTGTATGCTTTAACCAATACCCATCGTATAAATCTCGCTTTGACAAACGCTTGGGACTGTGGTGTAAAATCATTTGCTCACCGATATAAATACCTGCGTGATTAGGCACATCTGCTCCAACTTGAACAAGGATAACATCACCAATCTGTAATGACTCTCCCTCTTCTAGCTTCTCAAACCCTTGTTTTTCAATATTGTCTAAATATAAATTGGTGTCTTTCCACCATTTGTCAGCTCGTTCAAAATCAGGAAAGTCTATACCTGACAATCTATAAAAATCTCTCGCAATGGTATAGCAATCGCTTGAACCATATTCGAATGAACGACCTATAAGCGGTGGGATTTTAGGAAAAATTTGCAAATCATCATTACAGACTAACCACCAATCTAAGCCTGAATTATGTTGCATTTGCCTATCCGCAATAGAGAGCGTTGGCTCTCCGTCAGGGTGTGAGTGAACTACTGCTACAATTTTGCCTTTGTTACTCGCTTTTAAATAATCATTAGGCGATATTTCAAAATAAACTGTAGGTTCAATTGCAATATTTTCACAAGCAACAAATTGATTTTCATTGCCATCAGAAACAATAAAACCGCACATTTCTTGCGGTTCTTTTTGCTTAGCATAGTTTATCAATTCTGCTTTTAATTTTTCTGATATATTCATTTACTACCTCAATTTATTAACACTGATAAATCCGCCGTAATTCATTGTGTTATTTCTCAACTTACAACCGCTGATTAAGCCGCTACATTTATCTTTCTTAATGTCTGATGTTCGTTGGTCTTTTTCATCCGCAATAGCTCCACCTGTATATCCACATTCAGATGAACGATAAACCCAATGACAAGCTATTGTTACTGTCCGTAGTGGAATAATTGCATTATCAGTCTCTGTCGGAAGTGCTAATACAAATGTTGCTATTTCTCGTTTTAATGCTGAGAGTTGTTCAACAACAAAATAGCTTAGCACTTCTTGAGATGGGTCTGCGTTATCGTTACCCTCGCTAAAGTTTTCAGCATCTAAATATTGTGCATAAACGAGATGACGGCGAACAACAGCACCTAAGCATTGCTCAAAGCGATTTACTAATCCTGTAACAAAGCCATTAATATTCGCAATAGTCAAATTAGGGCGGTTTGATGTGCCTGTCCCTGACGTTTCAAAACCGTCTGCTTTTACACCGAAAGGCTGGTATTTCTTACCCTGCCAAACAATCGGCTTTAATTCTTCATTTGTACCTGCGTAGAAACGATATAGTTCGCCATTCATTCCGTCTTGGTCTGTAAGATTGCGTAAATCGACTTCCCACAATTCAATCATTGTGTCTTGCTCGAGTTTAGCAAGTTCCAACTTAAACTCATTACTTATTAGCTGTGGCATATTAACCTCTTAATATGTTCCTAACGCATAAATTATCGCAGCAATACCAAATAGCAATCCAGTTATTAGTCCTGCAATAGCTAAAATAATCCCTGCTCTATCTGCACCTTTTTCACTCATTTTTCCACCTACCCTTATTTGATTTTTTGGTGTATACTTAATCAAAATTTATCTCCTTTCGTTTAAGGTTGTTAAGGGGATTTAAAAACCCTAGTAATTACCAGTTACTAGGGTTTCTTTTTTCTACTAACTGTGTTACTTAATTATCACAATATTTATTATCTATTAAGAGAGGAAGCTGTTCAGCACTCTCATTTTGTGATTATTATTTTCACACTACAAATGCAATATTTCTTTTAAACTAGTTTAAAGATTTATTATGCGAACATTCCTCCTGACCTAAAATTATTTTGAATAACACTGTTTGCTTCTATTCTTGCTATTCCTTGCATTTTTTTCATTAATTCAACCGTAATTTCTAAATTACCGTCTTTATCTTCTTTGGTTGAAACGTTAGCTGTTGCTTGCTCTCCGTTATTGATGATATTTACTTTTACACCATCACTACGAGAGATACCTCGACCGTGAACTGTTGGCACAGATACGCCCCCACCTGTTGCAAATCCTTGTGGTCTGCTTCGTGTTTGGTAATTTAAGTAATCAAGGTAATTTATACCAAGTCTGCTAGTTGCTTCTTTAGTAAGAACATATTCGCCTTTGTGAACAATGCCAGCTGGAGTATATTTGCCGCCTTGTCCTGTAAATCCACCTACACTACCTCCTGTTGCGTAACCAATTAATCCACCACTGTATGCTTGTTGAGGTGTACTTACTGCACCACCACCTGAAAATCCACCGAATGCTGATTTAATGGCGTTGAAAAGCATCATTTTAATGATCATCTTTGTTAAATCAGTCAAGATAGATTTAGCCAATGCTCCAAAATCTGCTTTTCCTGTCATTACTAGCTTAGTCAACTCGTCTGACATTCCATCAAACGCATTCATTCCTATGTTTGCAACGTTACCCATTACATCATTTGCAGTTACACCAAAATCGTGCATTGATTTTTTCCAGCCATTCATCGGGTCGCTTCTGTCTGCTAAACCAAGCCATTTGTTATACTCTTGCTCTTGAAGGGCATTATTAGCCTGTTTCTGTGTTAAATCACCACTTTGTTGTAATGCTTGAATTTCCGCTACATTCTCATCGTACTCACGTTTTACTTTGATTTCTGGTGCGTATTTTTCAGCAATAGCTTGGCGTTCTTTAGCATATTTTTCAGCGATAATAGTTTTAGATCTTTCTGCTTCTTCAAAAGGAACAACACCGCTCTTGATAAATCCAGCCAATTTATCTAGCTCTTTTTTCTGTTCTAACGCAATACGAGTTAAACTATCAGCAGAAGAGCTTTCTAACTGACTATAATAGTCTTTCCACTGACCTAACATTTTCTCGTGTTTTTCTTTTTGAGAATTAAGCGTTGATAAGGTTCTCTTTCTATTGTTCTCCTGCTCTATTAATAAATACGAATTAAACAATTGCTTGTATTCTTCGCTTTTATCATCAAAATTACCACCAAGAGCGGACATTGCTCGCTGTCTTGCTGTTAATCTATTTGCTTTATCAGTATTCCCTGAGTTTCTTGCTTTTTTGATTTCTAAAGACAGTTTTAAGGCATTTAATTTCTCTTGAATTTTAGGATCTATAGATTGAGCGGTAGCTTGAGATAATCCGTTCATAGCATTGGTTAGCATAACAGCCGTCAAAACTGTTTTGCTCAATGTATTATTAAAGCTGGAAACATTATCACCTGCTGACGGTAACAAGTTTTTAAATTGCTCAACTGATATTCCTAATGCGTTAAATTCCTCTTTTGTCATTTTAAGATCAGGAAATAAAATATTAAGTTGTTCACTTATTTCAACAAATGATTGCTCTTTCAACAGTTTTTTCTGTTCAGCTAAAGTATTATTGAGTTTCTTTGTTGCTTTATCTAACTCCAACTCTGCTTTTGCAGTGGCAAAGAGTTGCTTTTTAATTACATCTGCACTTTTATCTACATTTGTTGTTAATCCTGTAAACGGATCATAATATGTGATTGTCTTACTACTTGATATTTGTTTTAAATGCTCATACTCTTTCGTAAGTTCAGCTATTTTTTTGCGTTGTTCTTCAATACTCTCTTCTGCTTTACCTAAATTAACTTTTATTTCAAGAGCCGTTAATTTCTCAATATTTTTAGTTACATCAGGAAGAGTATCAGCAAATTCCAACGCTTTCTGTCTTGCTTCTTCTAATGATTGCTTGTAATCGTAGAATATTCCAATTGCAGAACTAATAGCTATTGTGATTATTCCTAAAGGACCGCCTAAAAGTCCTAATGCACCTTTGAGTAATCGACTTGTTCCTGCAACAATTCTCTGAGATAGAGATAGTCTTCCGTTAGCTTGACTTAGTGCATTTGTGGCAACTGCTAGATTAGTTATTGCGACTCTTTCAACTTGGTGTAAAGCACTAATTCTTCTTGATTGCTCTGCCATTCTTGTTCTAACTAGCATTCTTTGTTGCTCATTTTGTGCTAATCTAAGCTGTGCTTGCAAATGAACCATATCACTTCTTGCAACACTTAACTCTGCTGTTGCTTTTGCTCTTAAGAGAACAGTCTCTCCTTTTGTTGCTAATGCTCGCTGTTTTATTGCTAGAGCGTGTTTTTCAGTGAGAAAAATCGAGTTTTCCGTATTGATCTTACTTTTTAGCTGTGCTTTCGCAAAACTAGACATTTTTACTAACAACACACTACCTATAACACTCGCTAACATATTAAAGTTATTGGCTAAAAAGCTAACGCCACTTGCTAATGATGTAACTACTCCTGTTGTTTGATTAAGTAGTTTATCAACAAACTTCAATGCCGAGTTTTCCATTTGCTGCATTGCTTGTCCAAATGTTAAAGGCATTGTGTCAAACTGTTGTGATATTTCTTTGCTTGCCCCTCCGATTGCATTAAACAGAATTTGAGAGGTGATTTTTCCTTCAGAAGCGAGTTTTTTAATCTCTCCACGAGATTTACCCATATATTCAGCTACAACATCTAAGATAATTGGAGCAGATTCTGAAATAGAGCGGAACTCATCACCCTGCAAACGACCTGAGCCTAATGCTTGTGATAATTGCAACAACGCACTTGCTTGCTCTTGTGCCGTTGCTCCTCCAACAATCATTGCTTTATTAAGCGTTTCAGTAAAATTTAATAACTGATTTTGAGAGTAACCATAATCTTTTAATGCTCTAGCAGAACGAGTGTACAACGTTGTTGTCGCCTCTAAACTTGACCTTGTTCCTTGTGCAATACTAAACAGCTTTTCTTGTACTCTTAGATATTCCTGCGTTGACTTTGTTACAAATTTCACTTGAGCATTTAGAGATTGCATTTTGTCAGACATTCGAATAACTGATTTAATGCTTTGTCCTAAAATACCTGCTGCAAATAATAACTTTAATGCTCTAAGAGAATTAGAAAGCGAGTCTGTTTGCTTCTCTGTTTTTTTCGCTTGTGCTTCAAATCCTTTTAAGTCATTTTTTGCTTTGACAGCACCTGTCGAGGTGATTTGTACTGCTAAAGTTGCTATATCTGCCATAATTTTCTCCTATTTTTTGGGGCTACATTGCCAATGCCCACTTTCTTGGAAATTAAATTAACGGCAACTCAACCTGAATTTTATCTTCAAATAATTTTAGTGTTGCCTCAATAACAGGCTTTTTATCTTTCCACTCTTTTAATCCTTTACCACATAAACTAGCAAATTGTTTTTCTGCTTTATGCTCACTCAGTGTTTGGTAATATTGTTCAAGTAAATTTGTTCCGCCTTTACTTAATTCTTTCTGCATATAATTAAATGCTTCTATATATGCAATTTTAAATTTGTTTGCTTTCTTACCTGTAAACCCCATAACTAATAAAACAAACCCATCTTTGGTCATTTCAACATAAGGCTGTGGTTTTCCATTCTGTAAATCATTGTTTTTAAAGCAAAACGCAAAATTGCGTTCTGTAAAACATTCAGGACTATTTTTTATTAAAGATTGTATAGAACGTAATACATCGGAGTGTCTTTTGCTAAATATTCTTGATACATCTTCAGATGTAGTGATTGCCTTATTCCCTCTTATTTGTACAAATTTTTTAAAGTCTTCTATTTGTGCTAAATCTTTCATTTTTCTTTCTCCTGATTTTAGATAATAAAAAACCCCAACTATTTCTAGTCAGGGTTGTGTTATCTGTGGCAATCCTACCTTACGGCTCGGTAGCTACCGATTTAAAAATGCCTAAGAAATTTATACGAACTATGCAACAACCTCTTTAAATGTTGCTGTTAAAATACAAAATCCTGTATTGATGTCTGTATCCCATTCTTCACATTTAAAACTCCCTTGCTTGTCTTTGTAAGGTTTCCACACAAATGACTTTACTCCGTTATGCTCGTTTAAAAAGCTGTCTATCTCGCTGATTTTTTCTTCTGAGCCTTTGAATATTAAATCAAAGGTGCGTAGGTTATTGTTTAAACCTTTCGCACCTCTTTGCTCATATCCGTCACCAAAAGTTGTTGTAATAACCTCAGGCTTTCTTTTACGCTTCATTCCCCATTGTGGCACGTGTTCAAATACTTGCATTATTAATTCTCTTGATGAACGTTTAAAAATATTAAATCTAATTGCTTGATTGTTTCTACTTCCCACGCACTTAAACAGATACCTTTTAATCTCGCCCAAACTTCAATTTCACTATAAAGAATTGGGTTTAATGTCATTCCGCTTTGTCTACTTGCTGAAAGTTCTGCGAAATAATCAAGTAAATAAAAAACCGCAAAGCTAGGTTGTTGAATATCTAACTCTTGCGGTTGTATGTCTGTTTGCTCCCAAATTGCTGTTAAATGTTCTCTAACGGTCGCTTGAGAGTCTTTTGGCTTTTTATCTAGTTGAAAGTCTGCCTTTGCAAAATCTAATAATTCTGCAATTAGGCTTTGATAAAATTTCCAATATCGTCTGACTGTTCAACAATTTGTTCGCACAGCCAAGGACAATTTTTAAGAACTTTACGAGCATTTTCTTCGTTAAACTCTAATTTCTCATCTTCCCACTCAATATTTTCCCAGCCTGCTACACGCACAACAGCATTTTCAAGTGTTGTTTGTCGTAATTCTTCAAGTTCTGTGAATTTCTGCTTACGAGTGCGTGAGTTTTCAAACTCTTTCTTTTGTAGTTTGCGTAACTGTTTCGCTTGAAACTTGCGTACTACATCACTTTCAGAGCCATATATACTAATAAGACCATCTGTTTCCTCTCCAGTAACAGGATTTACAATTGCGAATGTATGTGTATTTTCAGAAGCTTTTACAATATTAAAATCAGATAATTTCATTTTTTTCTCCTACGCCAATGTGTCTTGAATAATTAAGGTTGTTGCTTTTTTCAATTTATCGTCAATTGTTGATGACGAGTCATAAACTGCTGGGAACGCATCAAAGTTTAATGTTTGAATGAGGTTTTTTGCTCCGTCATCAATTTCTACTGATGTCGCTTTAATACCCGGCAAAATGAATGTCATATAATCGGCATCTGTTTCTGAGCCTGCATCCATTCTTAATGCAATAGATAAATTGGCATTGTTACGAACAGCTTCAATCATTTTTTTATCTTGAAAATACATTGTGAACGATCCGCTAACCGCTACTGTTCCAATAAATACATCTGGAGCATACTTAGCACCAAGCACTGGCTCACTAGAAGCGTTTAGATCGATGTCAATCTTCATTCCTGTCACTAATGCAGCTTCTCTTTTTCCTACAAATAATTTGCCATTAATCCCTGCTAACTTAGCTGACTGTGTAATTTCACCTGCGTTGGTGAAATACTGTGTTGTGGTTTCTTCGCCTTTTTGCCCTAAAAAAGTAACTGTAACTGAGGCAATTCCGTTAGGTTGAATATCTAAATTAATTTTAGATACACGACAGCCTGTATAAATACGACTTAATCCTAAATCTGCGAATGTATCTTCTATTGTGTAAGAGTCTGTTGTGTGTCCAACTTCAGGAATGGTTAGCAGTTTAGCCTTTTTTTCACCTGTCCCTGCTGTTGTTTTTGTGATGACTGGTGAAACTGCTTCACCCCATTCGCCACGCAATGCTGAAGCTAAAAATTGTGACCATTGTCCTGCGGATAACTCACCTTTTAAATCACCCTCGACTTTCTCAAAGCCAACCGTTGATGGTGAGCGTTGCATATTCTCACGAATTTCTTCACTTGAGAAAGAGTCAAAATTAGAATTTAACGTGCTTTCTGTTCGAGGAATAACTTTACCTGTTGTTTTAGTTGCTTTTGTGCCAAAAGTGGTCTCTTTTGCAACTGTAATTTTTCGTTTAACACCTTGTGCCATTGTCATTTGCTGTACTCCTTATAATTCGTAAGCTGTGTAGTTTATTGTGATTGGCATAGCTAAATGCCCATCTACAAAAAAAATCCCACCAGTAAGCGGTGGGTTATCAATAATAATTTGCAAATTTTGATTTTTATCAATTAATGTTGCTTGATAAAAATGCCTTCGTATTCTGTCAGCTTGCTCATCAAGTAATGATGTTCCTTTGTTGTTTTCGCAGTGTAGTGTTACCTGTAAATATCCTTTATCTGTCGCTTTAGCTGATGTTCCAATAGTTGATGTTGTTGTTGATGTTGGTTGCAAATAGACAGTTTGGCAAGGTAAATTAAGCGAGTTCACTACACCTTCATAAAGTATTTTAAATTTACTGTCTAACTCATCTAAATGATTAAGTAATAAAAACCGTATTAGTTTATTCATTTAAAATCTCCCTGCATTGGAATTAAACCAAGTAGTTGTTTCTGCAATGCTAATTCTTACCATTCCCTTTGGTGCTTGGATTGAATATCCACCCTTTGTTTTTCCTGTCGGATTTTTAGGTGGGTTTGGGTATAAACCATATTCAAGCATTGTCGCATAAGGTTTATCAGTTGCGATATAAATGGTGTCACCAAATTTAGCTCGACCAATATCGGCAGGATTACCATTAAATGATGTTGGCAATGCATTGATAGAAATCGTCCAACTTTTTCGCAGTTCGCCACTGTCTACTGGAGTGCGTTTCTGCACCTTTGTATAAGTTTGTAAAGCAATTTTACGTAACGCAAGATTACTTCTCATTTCTGTTTTTTTAATAAAATTACTTATATCTGCTGTGAATGTCCCCATTATTCAATCCTTGCTTGCACCTTATACATAACTGTTGTATCAGCAGGTTTTAGAGGCTCACAATTAACTACTTGATAAGTATCATTACCTACAACAACTTCTGAATTTAAAAGCATTTTTCTATCAACATTACTATTAATTGTGATATACATTAAAACATCACCTTGTTTAATGCTATTGGCTCCGCTATTTAATAGGTTAAAATCATAATGCTGATGATTGATATAACAGTTACCTGTTAATTTTTCAGTGCTAACTTTCTCAACTTCGCCTGTCTCTACATTGTATTCTCCATCTTTTTGAAGATGTACTTCACAAGTACAACCAAATTGAGCAATTAACTTATCAGCCGTTATTGCCATTTGTTGATAAAAACTCGTCATCTTAACCTCGCACAAGTTTTACTGTTTGAATTGAATTAGAGTTTGTTGAACCACTTAGTTTAATAAATTCGCTTAATAACATTGATACATAAGCGAAACGTTGAGGGCTATTTAAACCTACATCTTTCTCTGTTTCATACGTTACAGCTAAATCACCAACCTTTGTGGATTTTTTCAATCGCTCTGGATTTTCAGTAATAGATTTACCTTTCAATGCCAATTCGCATACAGCAAATTGAACTTTTAGAGGTATATCTTCTAGGCCATCACGAGGAAAAGCTCTAATCTGTTTTTTATCTGTTTTAGTGCCTAAAAAAGTATAATTTACGTCAATGTAATCGCTTGCAATGAGTAAATATTTCTCTTTTAAACTATCATCTAAAGAACCCCACTCCTCAGCACTAGGGCGTTTGGAGTGGTATTCATCAGCGAACGAAACAGAAACATAACTAGTCGTTATTTCCGCCATTGTTATTCTCCGCATTTTCTAGCAAAGCAATTAACTCATCTTTTTTAGCATCAGAGCCATATTTAATACCTTTTTCATCTAAGAGAGCTTTCAGTTCTGCAACTTTCATTTTGCTAAAAACATTGATTTCAGAATTATTGACGACGACTGCTTCAATGCCAAGATTTTTGTAAGCCTCAACTATTAAAGGATAATCGCCATAAATCGTGACTTCTGTCGCATTTTTTTCAACTTCATCAAAGTGTGAGGCACTGCGATAGTGTCCATCTGTACCATCAATCTTGTGACCATTACTTGAATAAATTAAATGCATTTCATTCCTCCTAAGTTAATGTGATAATTACACCAGCAGTGTTCTTATTGCTTGATGTATATTTCTTCCAAGATGCTGTTGCTCCTAATGTTGTTATATTAGGGTTAGCTCCTGCTTCTTTGTCATTGTAAGAGTACCCAAGAACATCAATGTTAAAGGCTCCCTCAGCACGAATACCAATAGATAAGTTTGTTCTGTCGTTGATGTTGTATGCAGCAACTTCTGGCAACTGGGAATTGGTGATTTTCACTGCACCCGGCTGTAAGCCGTAGATTGTTCTTTGTTTGGCTTGGTCAGTAACCAAAACAGGAACATTTAAAGTACCCGGCATTCCACCATAGATAACTACACCTGCTTCTTCATAGATTTTTTCAGCAATAGCTTGATCGATAAAGTCAAACCACGTTTCACTATCCATTAACCACAAGCCTACTCGGTTGAATTTATCACCAAAAGCACGGAAGCCTTTAGTCATCACTTTCTTACCATCAACACTTATTGAACCATTAGTTTGCATTTGGCTATTAGACCCAATAGCACCATCTAATGAGGCTGTAGCATATTTAAAGTATCCTTCAATTAAAGCATCAGCATAATCTCGCCCAACTACCTGAGAGAACTCTTCAGGGCTACGTCCACGTCGCTTCATTGCTTCTTTGGTCATTTCGTACGGACCATACATAAAAGGCACTTTAACTCCTACCTTTTCGCCCATATCAACCTTGTTGCCTTCTGCTACTGCATTCGAGTTGACATCACGATGTTTGATTGAACCACCAATTTTGTAAAAAGCATCGTGAGAAAAATCGCCCAGAATATTTTCATCTCTGAGAACTAACGCACCATTACTTGCTTTGTTGAAAGTTGCAAGATTGTCTTGCATTTGCTCAAGATATCCAGTTTGAACATCCTGGTTGTAGATGATTACATCACTATTTACTGTTGTTGCCATTTATAGCTCCTTAAATTATTTATCAAGTTTTAGAAAAGCTTCGTGTCCATTTTCTTCAACAAACTTATGCTTCTCTTCTGCACTCATTTTTGAACGTTTTAAATTTGTTTGGCTTCCACCATTACCACCAACAGAAGGGTTGGCACCTGCACCGCTCATTCCAGAGCTTTTTAAAATACTGTCTTTGTTTGGATAGCTATCAACTAAAATAGCTAGTGACTCTTCAAAGTCGGCTAAACTACCTGCTGTCTCAGGCTTGCGTGAATACAGTTCATTACCTTGACCATCTGTTGCAACCACTTTGCCATCTTTAATTTGAAAATGACGACCAAAGAATGCTTGTGCTACATCAGTAGGAATTGCTAGGTTTTCTGCAATAAACTTACTTCTAGCAAACGAACCGCCGATCTTCTCATCATAAAGTTGTTGTTTAAGTTTTTCTGCTTCTGCATTCGCTTCGTCAAGTTGTGTTTGATATGTTTTAGCCATTTCAGCCTTAACTTTCTCAACCTCACCTGAATCAATTAATTTTTTAGCATCTAAATCACCTAACTTCTGCAGCGCTTCTTTTGCCTTTTCAGGGTCTGTAATCCCTTCAAACGCTTTGAGTTGTTTTTCTAACGCATCTTTTGCCTCACGATGTCCTTTTGCTTCACCATTCAACTGAGCAATTTTTGCTGAGGCTCGAAACGCATCGAAAGCAATCTCGCTTCCATCTTCTTTTAAATAAACTGGCTTTCCGTCTTCTAATACTACGTTGCCGTTTTCGTCTAATTTTAATTTCCACATACTTTAGTTTCCTTTTGGTTTTTCCAAACATTCGCCTAAAACCTTCTGATTTCAGACATAAAAAAACCGCTTACATATCTCTATGTAAACGGTCGGTTAATTTTAAATTGTTTAAATTCTAATGATTGATTTCAGACAAATACTGTCTAACTTCTTCTCTAAACTGATTTTCATCTATCATATAATTATCACCTGGATAATAATCATCACAGGCAGATCTAATTTTAGCAGCCACAAGCCCTGTTTCCTTATCGTGTTTTCCAATTGTCTTATCGCCACTATTCCACATATCAAGATATTGGTCTGAGAAATCAAAAGCTGATACTTTGCCTTTGTCAAAATCAATAGCAAATTGTATTAATGGTGTTACCATAAAAATTCCTCATTTATATATTTCAAGTATTGCTCTGTCCCATCTTCAAGTTGCAAGACTGTTTCAAAATAATTATTACCATCAAATATAACTGCAACTTTTGTGCTTTTATCATAAAAAACAACACTAGGTGGATTACGTTTTTTATATACTCCTCTCTGAATTATATTAGGACTATTCATAAAATCAACGATTTTATTCTGAAACTCTTTTTGTGTTGCTGGATTATTTCTTGTTGTGTCAATTCCTAAGTGATTTGCGTGTTTGTTAAACTTACGTTTTAATTGACTACTTTGAAACCTTGCTTCTTTTAATGCTTTAGTATCAACAACAGGCTCTATAAAATGCGGATTAAATTTACGCTGCAGTTCTGTTAGCGTTAAAGGTCGCCCTGTCTGATCTAACATATCACTAAAAGTAATGACGTTTCTACGCCATAAATCAGCTTTTCCTTTGCCTAATATCTCATCTTGTTGAGCTTTTGTTTTTCCTTTTAGCCAATCTTCATAATTCATTGAAGATTTTACTTGCCCATCTTCACTTGCTCGTGTTCCGCTATCTAACTCTTCTAAATCATCATAGCCTAGTTCTTTCCAACTCTTGAACCACATTTGAAGAATACTGCGACAACGTGGGTGTAATGGTGGGCGAGCGTAAGGAATGCTGTGACCAACAGGCTTTTTATCTAACGACCAACGCTTACCGTCTCTTAGCTGACACACCGTTGATGTTCTTGTGTCTAAAGTAGATAAATGCTCTTCGCCTTGTAATAAGTCTGCATTCTCGTCTTTTAACGCCTCGTGTGCTGTATCTGCCACTTTACCGACGGCAGTAATCACTAACGTTTCTGCATTTCTGCGTTGAATATTCGCAACATTTTTTAATTCAGTTATTATCTCGCTTGTTTGCTTACCATTTAATAATCCTTGTCTAACAATGCCTTGAAATTTACGAGAATAATCATTACCTTGTTTGCTCCACCATTCTTGTAGCGGTGTACCTGCGATAAGTGGTGCTTTTTTTAACGCATTTAATTTATACTCAGGCATTTGATTAATTAAATCATAGCCAACTGCATTGTTGTATATTCCTGATAAATGCTCGTGTTCAACAGAGAGGAATTCAGATAACTCACTTTGTTGCTCTGTGTTAATTTCAGCATAAGTCTCGTTAATGATTTCTTTGACTTCTTTTAAGAAATTGTTCAACTCTCTTTTTTTAATTGTTTCAACACCAACCGCTGAGAGCTTTCTAACAATTTCTTTTTGAAGTTTGTTTAATTTTGGATAAACAAGTTTTCTAAGATTGGCATCATAACGAAAATGTAGGATTTTTCTGTCTGTTAGCTCTTCAGCTATCTTCTGCTCGATTGTTTTCTTCTGTGAAGCCATCACTTAAACCCTCACTATTCAGCCTTTCTTGCTCATCTTCCCAAGTTCTTTCTTCACTAATCAAACCACGTCTTTTTGCTTCTTCAAAAGTCGTGCGTGTTGAAAGTGAACCGCTTGCTTGTAACTTAATTACAGTATCCATTGAAGCGTTCGGATCTAAATCATCATCAATATTGCCTGTTATTTCTACAGCGTTATCTTGTGGAATATTGAGCCACATTGAGACAAAATCTAATGCTTGGTCTAAACTATCTTCTAATGAATTAGCAATAGCTCTTAATTGACTGATTTCTTTTCCTTGCTCATCTTTAGCTTGGCTGTCTGTCATTGCTAAAGCTGTTTTAGTCAGTAACTTAGCACCTGCAACCTTCATCTGCTCTTCAAGTTCTTTTAGGCTGCCTTGTCCTGCTGAAATCGCCGCTCCAGAATGCTCTATGTAACCAATTTTTCCATTTTCAGGAAGTAGTATCAAGCTTTTACCAATCTCAATATCATCAGAAACAGTAACACCTGAAGCCCACAACAAAGGTACTCGTGCTGTATTTAAAATATTGTCTTGATCTGATTGTGACTGCCAGTGTTTGATGTTTAAATAAGCCAGTTCCATCAATGGTGGCTCTGCAGTCATAAAATCTTTTTTATTAGTGATTAAAGGAATTATTGGAATTACATTTAATGACTTTCCATTGGACTTTGGCGTTATGTCGCTAACTAAATGATATTCACCATCAACCTCTTCATATTTTCTAACTCTTCCAATTTCATAAACAACAATCAGTTCTTTTGTTTCTGATGAAAACTCGTCACTATCAACAGTTGAGATTTCTTTGTATCTAAACTGAGTGAGTGATAGAGCACCGTTTATAACCGCTGTTTTAAAGCCTAAAACATTATGAGGGAGGATATGGACGAGATAAGGTCTAACGCCCTTTTTCTTTTCGTCCAAGCGTGTTTTAGCGTTGTCATTAACAGGATAATCAACTAAAACAAAGCTAATGCCATAAGATAGTGCTGATTTAAACCACTCCATAGCAAACACATTCAAATCATTGCCTAACAAATCAATATTCGGCAATATCTCGCTTTTTATTTTTTCTTGTACATTTTCAGTAGAAATAGGATCGAAAAATACTCGCCCTGTCATTTGTTTAATAGTCTCAGCTAATGCGGGATATAATGTTGCTTTCTGTAATCGTTTTTTATAATCATCATCTTCTTCGCGCTTAAATTTCGGCAAATGTGTTTCGCCTTTCGCTCGCATTGTTCGAGTTCCGCCGAGCAAATCATCTATAATCTGAATTTGTTCGTGCAACAACGTTATTTCTTTTGTCTTTTTTGCAACTGATGAAGTCATTTTTATTCCTCATTTTAAATTGGAGACTCAACTTGTGTTAATCCTCCTTTTCTCTTAATTAAAGGATTTAGAGCGTAACGAAGAGCATCTATATAGTGATTATGCTTATCAATTATTATCGGTAGCACATCACCAGTTAAACGGTCTGTCTTATAACTGTATAAACGAAATTCTTTTAATGTCTCTACACAACGTGGGTGTATATAAACTTTGTTATATGACTTGATATGTTCAATACCGTCTTCAACACTCCCCTGCCATTTTTTAGCTCCAACAATTCTTGGAAGCCCCTTTCTTTTTAAATGACTAATGCTTTCAGGACGTGCCGAATCAGCTCGAATGATATGCCTTTCAATATCAGGTATTCTATCTACTAGATATTTAGGCGTATCGTCCAGCTCTAAGCCCACTTTTCCGCCCTCGTATTCAATATAAAGATTATTATTAAACACCCAACACTTAATACCAGCCGTTGGATCTTGAGAAAACCCAAAGTCAAGACCGTGGTAAGGTCCAGCAAAATCTTCTTTTGCTGTGAACTCTAATTCTTGGTACTTGCCATTGAATATTTGAGCATCCGAATGCTCTCTATAAGCACCTTCCCAAATCCATCTGTATGTAGCATCGTCTAAACGTTTCTTATCAGACAATCGCTCTTGTTCTAACACATCAGGGAACCAAGGGTTATCTGTGTAATTCATTTCAACGATTAGAGCGTCATCAGGAGGATTAACTCTAAATCTATTATCAGTAGCAGACTCTCTTTGCTCAGGATTCCACGTTACCCAAATTTCAGAATTGTTTTCACGAACTGTCGGAATTAATTTAGACCAAGCCACCTCGCTTACTGACTCAGCTTCATCAACCCAAGCAAGTAGTATTTTAGCTTTAGACTTAATACTGTCTAAATTATGACGTAATCCTGCAAACACATAACGAACAGAACCACACTTTGTTTTGATGTATTTATCGCCAATTTCAAAAAAGTTATTTAAAAAAGGCTCTGACCTTATCGCTTCTTTAACCTCTTCTAATGAACTTTCCTCTAGTGAATTCATAAACTCACGACCGCAGAGAATTACACCACTATCGCCACTTTGTACTCTCATATAAGCATAAACAGCGGTCATTTTTGCGAACGATCTTGTTTTAGCAGAACCTCGTCCGCCATAAGCCCCTTTATATCTGCTTGGCGTGGCAAATACAGGTATTAATTTTGGTGGAAGTCTAATAAGTGTTTCATCATTCATTCTTTTCCTCAAAATCAGGAGCAACTAATTTAATAACTGTTGGATTACGTATTGAATTATCGCTAGAAGTGTGATCGATAACTTGACTTTCTTTCCAGCCTGCTTGTGTTTTTAAATAAAATATTGCAGCAGTAGTATTGCCATCTTGTGCTTGTCTTATTAAATTATGAGCCACACTTGCAATAGCCTTATTTTTCCCTTTTTTATAATGTTCAAAAACTTCTGGCTGTCTTTCGCAAATCGCAGTAAAAGTGTTTCTAGCTATACCGAAGTAATCTGCTATTTGCTCTAAAGTTAAAACACTAGCAAGAGCTTCTACTTGTGCTATTTGCTTTTCATCTAATTTTTTTTTAGGTCTTGCCATAACTTATACTCCAGTTACATCTAATTCGCTCTCAATGTCTGCGTAAAAAGAACCATCATTATTGTGCCAGTGAGTAACTGGAGGCTCTTCTGCATTTTCACCTGTTTCTGCCAATAACCACTTTCCAAATTTACTTTGAAAAATAACTTGAGCATACTTACCATTACGTAGTTTTACTGTTTTTCCAATTTCTAAATCAATCATTCTGATTCTCCTTGCCACTCTTTAATTAAATTAATCTGTTTAGCACAGATGTCACGCTCTTCAATCACTGTGATTAAAAACCTAATAACATCACCATAAGTCTTGCCATTAAACACTGTTTGCTTACACTCAACTAGATAAGCAATCGGTACTCTTACTTTCTCTACTTTAGTTACTACTGAGCGACTGCAACTGCTTAATAACATCACTATGCAAATTAGTATTAGCACACGTGTCTTTTTTAAGCAGCTTATTAATGATTTGATTTGCTTCATTTGATTTAACTTTTAATTGATTAATAATTGCCTGTTCTTTAATTACTGCTTCTCGCTCTAACTCAAGACTTCTAATTAACTTTTTGTTAGCGCTCTCTTGCTTAGAAATGAGTTCGGATTGTCTGCGGTTTTCGTCTTTTAAGCTAGAAATCATCTGATACTGATAACTAAACACAACACACAATCCGAAAATTAGTACAATTGCTACACCAACTACTATTATTTTAAATCTGCTAAACATAACTTACGCTCTTTCCCACGACGAATAACTAAACCGTTTAATATACGTCCGTTGCTGTACTTCCATTTTGTGAATTCATTACACATAGCTTTGATTTTCCCTGCTCGAGCATATTTAAACAATGTAGAACGCTTCATTCTTCCGCAACCGACATTGAATGTGATTGATGTTGCTGCTTCAAATGCTCCTTGTGACAGCTTCTCTCCATTCGCATACTCATTCACACAATCTTCAGCGATTTTAATATCGTTCTTCCAACGCTCTGCTATTTCTTCAAGTGTGTAAACCTTTCTTTTAATTAAGTTACCACTCGCTTCTGTTGAACCAATCCCTACTGTCAGAACACCAGCAGGGCATTTATAAGGGTATTTTCTGCAACCCTCAGCCTGCCCTATTATTTCCATTCCTCGCTGTGTTGTTCTTATCTCATCAGAGTAGTTAGTCATAACAATACCGATGATCGTTAAAACTGAACAAACACCAATTTTTTTTAAATGCTTAACTCTTCTCATCTTCAAGCCCACTCCTCAATTTTGCTAATTCAATCTCGTGAAGCTCTTTCTTATGTCTTATCTCAAGTTCGTGCAACTCGTTTAACTTCTCTAACTCTCGTCTTTTAGCTCTAGATTCTTTAAATCTAGCAACTGCATTAAGTATCGCCGTTATAACTCCGATGGCTAAACTTAGAAACATTAAGTTCTGTTGCTCTCCAAGCCACGCCAAGCAACTTGAGCAAAACGTAAAGATGTATGTTGGTAACCCTGTATCTCTCATAATATTTTTCATCGCTAACCTCCTGTTTTGAGGCATAAAAAAAGCCCAACCATTATTGATTGAGCTTCATCCCTTAATTAAATTTTTGACATAAAAAAGACCGATATTTCTATCAGTCTTTTCTGCGTAATACTATTTTCAACGCTACCATAATAGCATAAGTTTCATCTCGGACGCAAGCTATTTTTTGAACAATTTTAAAAATTATTTTTCTAGTGCTTTTTTCAAAAAAATTAATGCATTTGTCTGATTGCTTATTTTTTAATCAAACAAATAAAAACTTCAAAAAAACATATTGACACCTTCGCAAATGCGAAGTAATATGTACACATAAGCTAAAGAGTTGCTTATAAAATTTTAAATTAACTTAACGTCGCAAATAGCGACCAGGAGAAAATAAAATGAGAACTTTAACTAAAACAATCCGCAATAAAATCCGTTCAACTGAATCTGCAACTGACCTAGCTGTTTTTAAATCTGTTGTGAATTACACAGAAAAAATGAACGGCAAAGGTTGGTATTTAGATCAAGAATTTTGTGGTGATGCAGGGTTGTATAGAGAGACCATTCTTGAAATGTTCAAACTATCAAGAAAAGAAACTGAAGCGAAAATTGCAGAAGCAAAAAAAGATAGAGACATCTATAATGACTTTATAAAAAGCATTTGTGAAAAATATGGCTTCAAGTCTGATCTTCATATTGAAATGTCAATGCTAAGTAACAAAGAACAATTTGACTACCGTAGATTGTATGAAATCTATCAAGATAGTTACAAAGAAGCGGTATTTTTCAAAAGATTTTATAACTTATAAGGAGTGCTATGTCACTAAATAATTTAGAGTTGAGATCGACCAGAGTCGGTCTCGGCTTAACAGTCGCAGAAGCGAGCGACTTAGCAAAAGTTAAGAAGCGTTCGTTTCAATACTGGGAACAGGGGCGTTATGATGTGCCTGATGAAGTTTCCAGTGATTACGCTCTTTTCAGTCGTCTTTATGATGACCTTTTAACAAATATGTTAAAAGATATTGGAAGTCACAAAATATCACTACCCTATTTTAAAGAATTTGATTATTTTGTGGAAAAAACAGGTTGTGAACTCGTTATAAAATGGCGGCTTTATCAATCTGTCCTTAACCATTTAATGCTGACAACTGAATTGATTGCATTAGATGATAAATCACAAATCCCTGAAAACTTCTGGGCGTATAAGTGGTTAAAAACTAACACTATCTAAATAAACATTAAATTAACTTACTGTCGCAAAGAGCGACAAGGAGAAAAAATGGAAATCAAGTCACAGATATTAACATCTATTAAAGACCTCTGTATTGATATCGAATTTGAACTAGGTCTGTCAGAAAATCAACAAGTTAAAAACTTCAAGAATATCCGTCAAATAGAGCGTTTTTTAGAAATGCTTAATGAAGAATACAGCGAGAATATTAAAAGTAATAATCTGAACGCTCTTATAAATGAGTTAATTTCATTAAAAGAGCAATATATTAATTTAAAATCTGAAATTTCAGAAGATGATCTGAAAAAAGTATTTTTAATGCTTAGGAAAAGAGAATTACACCCTGCTGGTTATTTTGATAAAGCGAAGCGTTTCTATTTATACGATAGCGAATTGGTAGAGGTGGGTCTCCCAAGCATAAAATACAAATATAGACAAATGAATGCAGCTCGTACTTCAACATTTGTTAGAGCTGTTGCAGAGAAATATAAATGCAACAATTTACTAGAACTTATTGATTGCTTTGAAAGAGCATAGTTAAAAGGAGTTAATTATGTTATTTAATGAGTTGTACGATCAATGGCTTGATCTATATAAGCAAAAGGTGAAACAAAAAACGTATGACAACACAGTGTCTGCGTTTGAAAATCATATACTACCGATTTTTGGCACGCTAGAAGTTGAAGAAATCACATCATTATACGTTCTTGAAGCTATGCAAGAACTATCACATAAGTCTATTTATCTTACAAATAGACTGTTACAGCAAATTGTAAGAATTTACAACTTCGGAAGAGTGCTGGGTTATGTGAAGCATAATCCAGCTATGGGAATTACTGAGTTTCTGCCGAGCGTGAAACACATAAATCACCCACACCTGCATTTTTCGCAGTTTCAGTCTTTTGTAAAATATTTAGATGCGACAAAAGAAAGCACAGCAAAAGACGCTCTATTTATGATTGTTTATACTTCACTTAGATTAAGTGAGGTGATTTGTTCAGAATGGAGTGAAATAGACTTCAAAAATAAACGGTGGACTATACCTGCTCATCGTATGAAAACTGGGGTTGAGCATACAATCCCCATTTCAAAGCCAATGCGATTGATTTTGCGTAGGCTACAAAAGAAAAAAAAGAATAACTATATTTTCTTTAATGAACGAAATGCTAATGAACACGTACCTGCTCATCGAGTGCGATATCTTATTGAGCGTAGTAGATTTTATGGAAAACAAACTATTCACGGAATTAGACACGTATTTTCTACTTACGCTAATGATCAACGTTACAATGCAGATGTGATAGAAGCGCAACTATCACATAAGCAAAAGGGGGTCCGTGCTGTGTACAATAAGTCTATTTATTTAGATGATCGTCGCAAAATGATGGAGCATTGGGGGCGAAAAATAGATAGCTTTCGTCTTAATTCTTAAATAAAAATAAGCACTATCTTATTTTGGATAGTGCTTTTAAAATTAAGCAAAAAAGTAATACTTACCATTTTTTACATAAACTTTAGTCTTGTCTTTTTGCAAAATTTTCTGTGTTGACACGCTTCCATCGATATAATTACGAGCATCTACTAATTTTCTTGAAAGTGATTTTATTGAAAAATCTAGATTACACTCGCTTAAAAAGAAATCTCTCAAATCTTCTAAATTACACTCTATTGCATAATATCCAATAATAATGTTGTATTGTATACGCTTCTCTTCTATTCTAGCTTTCTCTTCGTCTTTTACGTCAGCATATTCAATTTCAGAAATAAGCAAAGAGATTACAGCATTATCTATCATCTCTAATTCTCTCTCACTCAAAATTGGAATGTGATAGCTATGCGTTTTTTTCTTTAATTTAAGTATTCTTAAACTCTCGCTTTTAAATTCTGTATTTAATCGTTCAAGAGCTGTTTTTCCCCATCTTTTAAGCATCAAATCAATATCCATCACAAGCCTCTTTCTAGTTCTTTTATTTTTAATCTGTACTTTTGGTTGAGAGCTTTTATTTCATCCACAGTTAATTTTAATCTAGCTTGATGCCTTTTTTTATTTTGATCAAATTCATTAGCATATTTCGGCTCATAGATAGTAATTTCTGAATTTGGATGTGTTCTGCTTTTTAAAAATAAAGCATCATACACGCTCCACCCTAATTTTAATCTTCTGATTATTGTATTCCCTGCAACAGTTACTCCTTTATGTCTGGACCATTCTGCTGCGGTCATTGTTATCCCATTAAATGTTATTTTATGATTTGATTTATATTTACACTTCTGTTGTTTTGTATGCTTTCTCATTACATTACAGCCTCTACATATCGGTCGTAAATTTTCCAAAGAATTATTTTTTATATTATTATCTATATGGTCTATATGAACATTACTCCACGTTAATTTTGTTTGACAGAATTTGCAATCAGGTAAATCATAACCAAACTTATCAAATACGACAGCCCTATGCTCATATACATACCCTCCTTTCATTGCCAAAGGGTGTGAACATAAATATAGCATTTGATAGCCTTTATCGTTCTGAGCTCTAGCTTTCCTTTTATTTTCTATGTCATAAGTTCCATTCCTCATAAATCTAAAATAATGTAATTGGCAAACTTGTTGAGACTTATACATTGCTTTTCTTTGACATCCGTCTATCTTACAATTCATTTAGAAAACTCCTTAATTTTTGCTCTAAACTCTTTCCGCATTTCTTTTAATTCTTCACAAGTGTATTTTTTACTTTCTTGATAAGAGTTGCAGTAATCTATTATTTCTTGCCCTTTTTCTTCTCCAAATCTTATTTTTAATCCTTCTGTGTATCCGTGCGTTGTTCTTGTTCCTGCTATATCTCCAGACAACATCATATTGCAGCGATGATTATGTTGTAGAAAAGTGTTGTTTCTATCATATTTCAAATTAGGATGAGCACCTCTAGTTTTATAATGCCCACAACACCATTGGTCATTGCCTAAAGGGTTACCACAGCTAATACAAGTTGGCTCTAGCCCTCTTTCTTCGAACCACTTTAATTCTTCTAACACACGCATTTTATTAAAAGCCTTCTGAGTTAGTTTGTGTTGATGTCGCAAGTCACTACCTTTAACTTTCTCTTTCAACTCTCTCATTCTTTTACGCTCCGCCAAACGCTCTGCTTTTGCTTTTTTCTCTGCTTTTCTTCTCGTTTCTTTTTTTGCAAAAGAAATAGCACAAGGTGTACTGCATACTTTTGTAAGAGAATTAAACGGAGTGAAGTATTTTCCACATTCCTTGCATTTTTTCTGTTTAATTTTTTTCATTCTCGTCTAAATTCCCGTCTAAACCCGTCTAAACCCGTCTAAAATCCACTTAAAACTAACAATAAAACTAAAATTGGTGATATAAAATATAATATTGCTATTAGTAGCTCTATTAGCTTCATTTAAAGTACTTCTCTTTTATGTCTGCTCTAAGTTCTTTTTCAAAATAAACAAACTCACAGTATTCCAAACGTAGAAAGCTCATATCCTCGTTTAATGAATTTTTAACTAACTGAGGAATACATAAAAAATGCTTTAAAATAACCTTTAAAATTTCATAAAAAATAATGAATGGAGTTAATAAAATAGCTATAAAATGTGCAACCCAAAATATTATGTATCTTGTTACAGGTTTGTTTCCCCAAAATTTATCAACTTTCATTTTGTCTTATCCTATTTTTTATCAACCAAAGTACATTTATATATTTTTTCTCCTACAAAAAATCCACCATTCTTTTCACACTCTTCTGCAACTACAAAATGAGCGTATGTGTAACCAATGCATACTCCAAGAAATAAAGTCAAAATCGTTGTAGCTAAATAATTCTCAGTTATTGCACAAGCAATTGCTCCCGCAATTAAAGCCAAAATAATAAGTGCAGTCATTTGTTTTGTTTCCTTTGTAGTTCCATATATTCACTATTTTCAGGAATTGTTAAGCTAATCCCTAAATCTAATGCCCAATCATAAACTTGGTCTAAATAAAACTTCATTTCTCCCACATCTAAATCTGATGTATGTCTTAACTCTGATTTAATGGTAATTTCTTTGGTAATCGCATTGATATATTCTTTTTCTTCCCAACCTAAAAACGTATTTTTCATCATATCTTTAACTTTCTCAGGCGTGTATTTTGGGTTCTTTTTAATAAATACATCACTCATTTCCTTGTACCACATATGGCTTAAGCTATTTTGTGATATAGAGCGTTTTTCTCTCCATTCTCTGATTGTTATTCGCCATACTTTTCCATCTGTAACACATTCAAGTAACTTTTTCGATATAAGCCCAAATGTATCAGTACTTAATTTTAAATCACAACTAGCCATTAGCCTTACACTGCCCTATCTATCTCTTTAATCTTCGCTAAATCCATCTGACGAGTAACAAATCCTTGCTTAAATGGACTAAGCTCAACCACAATAGAACCTTTGTTATTTCCTTTCACTTCCTCACCTGTAACAGGGTGTAAGAAGCTAATGCGACCACCTATAATGTCTGTTACTTCTGTTGCATTGTCCCGGATCAACTTGTACCACTGTGTAGATTTATCAGCTGGTAATAACATAACAACAGTATTACCGTACTTCATTAACTCAATCGCTCTTTCAACAAAAGGCTTAATGTTCGAATAAGGTGGATTAACAAAAAATCTGAATGGGTAATCCATATAATCCGATATGAAACCCATTAAATCGAATGTTAAAAAATCCTTGTGATAATTGTCTGAACCAATCCAAGTGTGGCACAAAGCATTTTCTTCTACTGCACAACCATCAACATTAAACTCGTAAATTAAGTTTAACCAGTTAAAAAAGTATGGTGGTGTTCTGTAGTGATCTTTGTTAAATTCTGTCATTGTCCTACCCCCAATTGTCATTTAAAAATTTACTCCACTTTTAACATTGGCTTTTTGTGAACCAATTTGTTCAACCTCTTCAGAAGCGATTCTTTGATCGCACTCTAAAAATTTCCCTTTCTCAAATTTAAAATAAGCTGTCCCCAGTCCACCAAAACGGTTTTTTGTTACGATAATTTCTGCATAAGGATTATTAGAATTTGGGTTTATTGCTCGCTCGTTATAAATCATTAAAATCTGACTTGCAGTTTTTTCGAGAATTGACGAACCACTTAAATTTTGGTTGGTTGGGCGTTTATTTGCTCTCTTTGATGTATCCCGGTTTACTTGTGAAAGCAAAAAAATTGGTGTATAAATTTCTTTGGCAAAGTCTTTTAAATCTTTCACTATGTCCACCAACTCCAAATCAGGACGGCTGTATGTTTTAAGCGAACGAATTAACTCTGCATAGTCAATCATAATAAAATCAATCAACTTGCCTTCATCTAATCGTTGTTGTGTTAAATATTTGATCTCGTTTGTTGTTAATCCACCTTGATCGACAATACACAGATTCTGCTTTAACAATTCACGATGTGCGTTTAAAATTTTTTCCCAATCATCATCATTTAAATAAATTGGATTACGTAATTTTGTGGAATTTAAATGTCCAATATCAGAAATTAAACGCTCAACAATCTGTGATTTATCCATTTCAAGAGAAAAGAACAAACCACTTTTACCTTGTTGTAATAAGCTCTCTGTAATCATCAGAGCCGTTTGAGTTTTCCCTTGCCCTGATTGACCAGCTATGATAATCAAATCCGTAGGGTTAAAACCTGTCACAATATCATCAATCGCCTGAACACCTGTTTTTAACAAACGTGCCTCTTTCTTACCTGTTCTACGCTGTTCAATTAGATCTAGATAGCCATTCAGTAATTCAGGAATTTCATAACCACGCACAACTTGATTTTCAGAAAGTGTGTGTTGAATTTCTAACAACGCTTTATTCAAAATATCTTCTGCTTGTTCATCAGTACGAGCGTTTGAAAGCTGGTGATGAGCTTCTAGCATTGCTTTCATTGCAGTACGTTTACTCCACAACGATTTAACTCGTTCTGCATAACCTGACAAGTTGCTATAAGCGGTCGTATTTTTTACGATTTCTGCAAGCATTGAAAAATCCTCTCCAAATTCTTCGCTAAGCATTAAAATATCGATCAGATTATCTCTCAGAGCTTGCTTGCGGATATTTGTATAAGTCAATGCAAGTTTATAATTCTTAAACATTTCAGGCTCTAACCAGTTTAAAACTTCTCTAGCTTTAGTCGTTAATCCACCTTTTAAAAACGAACCTACTACAGCATATTCAGCGTTAAATGATTTGCTTTGCATTAGATTTCACCTCTACGTGTTTTAAACAACGTTTCAGGCTTCATCAAAAAACTAAAATTAGCTTTCCAGCCATTTTTATTTTCACCAAAATAATACGAACTAGCATTTTCAGAAAAGAATTCAAAGTAAGCTCTAAATCCATCAATATTTTTTCGTTCTAATAAATCAAGAAGATTTAAAATTTGAGTTTCAGCAAAATCGTCTTTTTCCATATAATCTAAACGACCATCAAAAATATTATTAAAACACTCAATAACTTCATCAAAATTGATTTTATTTTTAGTTACAGAACTTTTAACCCAATCTGCGTTAAAACCTTGCCAACCTCTTTCCATAATCAACCCTAAAACCTCTGATAATGGCAGTCTTGCCTTTTCTGCTTGTGAATTAAGTCTTTTAAGAGCAGTCAAAGTTAAAGGTGCCTTTTTATCTTTGCGATACTGAATAAATTCTTTTGCTAAAAAATGATCAACGTTTTTATCTAAACAAAAATCCAAAATATCATTTTTCCCTCGCTTTATATTATTTGTATTTAATAGTGTATTTATATTGTCTTTTGTAGAGGTACATTTTTTGTACCTACTACTAGGTACATTTTTTGCACCTACACTAGGTACATTTTTTGCTACTGGTTGCGGTTTTTGTAACTGGGTACATTTTTTGCTACTAGGTACATTTTTTGCTACTGGTTTATCTTTTTCTAAGAATGCTATTTTCTCTAAATGAAACTTAGTAATTTTTCCCTTTTTTCTATCACATTTAATCAACCCATAATCTTCTAATTCTTGTAAAACATCACTTACTGTTCTTTTATCTTTGATCTTAGTTACTGTTTTGAATTGACTTATACTTATGTAATCACTTTCTTTTTGCCAACCTGTTGTTTTTCTAGCAATAAGAAGATAACATTTAACAGAGTTTCCTGATAAATCACCCATCATTTCATCAACAAAAGCATTAGGTATTTGAAATGAATTTGGTATAAAATTACTCATAGTTCCAACTCCTGTAAAATTTTTCTGATTTCTTTTTCATATTCAGATTGTGTTAAATTTTTTTGATAAAGTTCCCGCTTTCTTTGTTCGTACTCTTGCCAAGAATTAGTTTCTTCTGTACAATAATCACTCATTGGAAACCTCCTTTTTAGGGTTGTAATTAACCACTGTGTCCGCAGTGGTTTTTTATTTGTATAAATTTGTAGATTTGATAATATCTTCAACGGTAAACTCACCGTTTGAGACTTCACTCAGTTTAATTAAATACTTTGCATTAACACCGTATTTACAGTTATACCAAGCAGCAACACTCACAGGAGAAGCACCAATAAGCTTTGCTAATTCCGCCTTTGAACCAGCGATTTCTATTAATCGTCCTATTATTTTATTTCTTTTCATATATAAACCTTTCTTTAAAAAACCAAGTAAATATTAAAGAAAACTAAAATAAAAGTAAAGTTAAATTTATTGTGATTTATTTTACTTACATAAAGATTTCTTTATAATTTAAATGAGCATATATAAAAGGGAGGGATAATTATGAAAGAATTAGGTGATAGAATTGAATATGCTTTAGAGTTAAGAAATACAGATAGAGCTTTCTTAGCAAAGAAATTAAACAGAACACGAGCAGCTATTGGAAACCTTATAAACGGCAAAGTAAAAAAAGTTCCTATTTATGAAATAGCAGAAGCATTACATATTGATCCTGACTGGCTCTTAACTGGAAAAGGAGAACCGGGTTCTTATGCTTTAACGAATATCAGCACTCAACAAGATACAGATCATTCTTATAAAATTGATTTATTAGATGTTCAAGCAGCGACAAATCATACTGGCATAATCAATAATCAGTATCCAGAGGTAATACAATCTATTTATTTCTCAAAAGATGGAATGTTGGAAATCGTAGGTAGAAAATCAAATCAAGGTCTAGCACTGATTACTATTCCTAGCGACAGTATGTCTCCAACTATCGAAAAAGGGGATATTGTGTTTGTAGACACAACCATCAATTATTATCAAGGCGAGGGAATTTACATTTTCCTAACTAACGATGAAACATTTATAAAACGCTTACAGCGAGTACCAAGTGGCACATACAAAGCATTGTCTGATAATCAATACTACGCACCATTTGAGCTAACACCTGACGAATTTGAGCAAGTAAGAGTTATTGGTAAGTTTGTAAGAGTGTTGCCGATTGATCCGAGAGATTTGTAAGTATTTTTTGATAAAAATAATAAATTTTAGAACCTAAAAGGAATATTGTATGAGTATTATTTTAAATAGACAGTAAATCACGGTGAAATTACAATAAACACTAAACCAATAAAGCTACTAACTCACACTTAGTAGCTATTTTTTTGCCTAAAATTCTTAAATTTCGCAAACTTTTCTACAAAACCCACCGCTTGCAGTACAAAAAATAAGCAAACAAGCCATTTCTTTAAAAATATTTTCTTTTTAAAATCAACCTTTTATAAAGTTTTCTTTATTTTTATTAAATTTTTCTTTAAATCAAACTTTACAATTAATAAAGAAAACTTTATTATACACACATCAAAACGAAACGAGATAGATACAAGTCAAGTTTCGATGTTCTTTAAAAATTTGGGAATGAAAGAAAAACACATAATTTGATTGATGTTTGCCTATGGTGAGAATGTTAGTGAAAGTGTAGTAACAGACCTACCGCATTCAACAGAGTTATACCCAGCAGGGCAATACAGATATAACCCAAACATTAATCAATAGTGTGATAACCCTTCGTCAAGGAGACGGCAGAAGCGAAGCATAGGCGAGAGGGTTAAAGTTTTAGTCACTACGTAAAGGGATTATTTACTTGTCAAAAGTACGCCCTGTGTAGCCAACGCTCGATATAGGGAGAGGTTGGATAAGATGTCGCATAGTGCATCTAATGACACAAAGAAGCTAGTTTTGAGTAGAAAACTAGTGAGCTGTCTATATCGTGAGTTACGTAACCCACAAGCGGCAATGCGTAACAGACGGAACTCTAATGCCTTTGGAGTTTGTGTAATGAGAGAGTCTTGGCAAGACGTGTAAGGTTCCACAGAAACCAACTATGCAACTTTTTAAGTCGTTATACACTTTATCTACTAGAGATTAAGTATAACTGCGCTAATTTAGTCAGATTAGCTAAGTAAATTTAGAAATAGAGGGATAATGAGTTCTAGTTAGTCACCCTCTCAACTTAAGCTTTAAGCAGAGAGTAAATACTTTAAATGACACAATTTATTTACTCTCGACTTTATGAGCGAGAGTGTAGGTTCAAGTCCTGCCTTGCTCTCATTCTAAAATGCTTTTATTAGAGAGTGTTTTAGAATGATTAAAAAAATACGGAGTAAAATTATGAGAGTTAATGTAATTAATTTTGTAGAAAATAATGTTTTTGAAACCTGCGCTGTAAGTGAATTTTTTTGGCGCCTGAACTGTGGGAGAGGTAGTTATCCCACAGGTGATTCAGCTAGATTTTTTATTGACCCATTATTAATACCCTTTGCTACAAGTTATAGCAAAGGTGGTAATAATTGTCCGCCGAGTATTTTTATCGACAAGCACAAAATGACTAGAACGCAAAAAAATGCGTTAAAATTTTTAATACTCGGTAAAACGAGTAAAGCTCTAAAATATTTAGAGCAATTAAATGCAGATATGAAAAAAATAAGATATATCTTAAAAACTGAGCAATTTAAAAAGGCTCAGAAAAGGGGCTGGATTACAGCCAATATTGTTTATATCTTATACGGTACTAGAGATATAACTCGCATTATTCAGCCCACAGCAGTGAGTGACTATATAAAACGTGATCGTGTTTATATTTCTGAATTTACATATGTAAAAGTGCTTCACGATAAACCAATGTGCATTCATATGCTGCATTTAGAAGATAAAGATAAAATTAAGAAGTTGAAAAACAAGAAATTGCGAACATTACCAATTTTATCTTACGCTGCTTTTCATTTTGATTATTATCAAAAAGTAGATGAAATCAAAAAGATCAAATCTAAAATGTCTAAATCTTACAAAGCGGGTCGAAAAAGACGTAAGGTGAGGTAACGAACAACCGCTTAGAGCAAGTCAAGACATATGCTAAGCCTATTGCTACATATGTCGTTAAATGTCTTAATTTAAAACTGCTAGGGCTTAGTAGAAGCTATATCAATCATCAGTCACTGATGTTGTGTAGTAATAGCTTGAGAGTGCGATTCTCTCCCCTAGCTTCTTAATAATTAAAAGGAATTGTTATTACGGAATGATACAGAATTGCGTGTATCTTAAATTTCCTAGCTTCGTGAATAGCTAACACGAGAACTTGAAAAGCCGTGCTTAATTCTAGATAAATCAGCGATAAATACAATAGCAATTCACTTTTAATTATTAAGTAAGCCATCATTTCAAAGCTCTTTCTAATCCAAAGAGACATTAGTTAGCTAGCACGACGGAGAATGCGAGAAGAGAGAGCTTTGAAATGATAGGCACTACTTTTAGTAAATTTTAGATACGGAGTAAAAAAAATGAAGTACGAATTAACAGATGAAACCATCAATTATGGTGGCAGAACTCTATACAGAATAAGAGCATTAAAGAATTTTTTTGGTGTAGAAAAAGGGGATGCTGGTGGTTATGTAGAAAAAACTCAAAACTTATCACAAAAAGGCAACTGTTGGATCTATGGCAATGCCAAAGTATGGGGCAATGCCAAAGTATATGGCAATGCCGAAGTATATGGCGATGCCAAAGTATACGGCAATGCCGAAGTATACGGCTATGCCGAAGTATGTGGAAATGCCAAAGTATGGGGCAATGCCGAAGTATGGGACAATGCCCAAGTATGGGACAATGTCCAAGTATGTGGCGCTGCCAAAGTATGGGACAATGCCAAAGTATATGGCAATGCCGAAGTATATGGCGATGCCAAAGTATATGGCAATGCACAAGTATGGGGCAATGCCGAAGTATGGGACAATGCCCAAGTATACGGCTATGCCAAAGTATATGGCAATGCCGAAGTATGGGGCAATGCACAAGTATGGGGCAATGCCGAAGTATGGGACAATGCCCAAGTATACGGCTATGCCAAAGTATATGGCAATGCCGAAGTATGGGGCAATGCTAAGATCCAAGATAATGCAGTAATTAAAAACAAAAAAGACTGGTTTTCTGGCTCTAATGTTGGCCCAGAAAATGGAGCATTAACTGTTTATAAAGCTGAAGATGGCTTAATGTCTACAAGAGGATGTTTCTGTGGAACAATTGAAGAGTTTTTAGTGAAGTCAAAAGAAGTTCACGATGATAAAACCCACAATGAATACAAGCTACTAATTGAAGTAGCTAAAAGTAGTATTTTGGGATAAACGTTGAGCATTACAACGTAAAAGAAATGCGATTTGACATAAGACTCCGTTTGCCCCTGAAATTAAGTAAGGGGCTTTTCTACTCTTCGATATATTTTTACTTCTAAATGAAATTAAAGATCACTTAACCAAATAACTAAAAATTTGAGTGGCTAGGCGTGGATTAATTACCCAAGCCGAAAGAGTAAAACCCTATTACTTTGCCACTCTCTTATCTTCAACCAAAAACCGACCGCTTATTCCTTGCGAATTTACAAGCGGTAGGTTTCTGCAACCAAAATTCAGTAAATGGAGTAAAAAATGAACATTTTCTTAGACAAAGTTAATCTACTTCTTATCGCTAGTATTGTATCTGTTTTTATTTTTTTAAACGCTCACACATACGTTGATGATGAGACAGCTAATGCTATCAACACTTGCTCACTTCAACAAAGCAAGTGGGTAACAACTAAAACAGGGGGTTATTGTGAATAAATTCAATATTGGCGATTTAATCGCTGGCGTTGTGTTTCTATGCTTTCTAATCTTAGTAATACACACAGCAGGAGTTTTCTAATGGTATTAAGTAGAGATGAAATCATTAAAAAAATGGTTGATGACAAGTTTAAAAACTTACAGTCTCGCATAAGTGTTGAAGAGTACTTCTGCATTGATGATGACAAGCTAGAGAAGCACTACACTGCTCTAGCTGAGAAAGAGTTAAAAGATATGGAAGAAGATGTTGAATTAGATTGGCGAGATCCTGAAATTTTTGAGCCATATAACTATCAAGGGGGAATTAAATGATAGACGTAGATAAACAAAGCGAATGGGAAGACCCTGATACAGGAGTTATTTTCGTAAATAAAGAATTAAAAAACGCATTAAAGCAAAACAATGAGGAGAAACAAAATGAAAGTCTTTCTTGATATAGAAACAATTCCAACACAAAACGAAAAAATTAAACAATGCATTGCTGAAAAAGTAACGCATCCAGCAACAATGAAAAAAGCAGAAACTATTGAAAAATGGGAGCAAGAAAGTAAACCACAAGCAATAGAAGAAGCGGTAAGAAAAACAGGGCTAAATGGAGCATTTGGCGAAATTGTCTCTATAGCTTGTGCAATTGACGATGGCGAAGTAAAAGCTTTCTATCTTGATGATTGGCAACAAGCAGACAGAGAAGAAATTATTCTAAGCCAGTTTTTTAATTACGTTAATGAAAACTACACACCTTGCTGTGACTTACCTCCTTGCTTTATTGGTTTTAACTCTGTTGCTTTTGATTTGAAATTTATACACCAACGTTCGGTTGTTAATAAAGTTAAACCTTGTGGTAGATTTCCTGTTAATCCTAAAGCTTGGGATAACAATGTTTATGATGTAATGGTGGAGTATGCTGGTTTTGGAAAGTATATATCGCTTAACGATATGGCTTTATCGCTAGGCATTGATGGTAAAGGAGATATTCAAGGCTCTGATGTTTGGCAATATGTACAAGATGGGCGAATTAAAGAAGTAGCAGAATACAATAAGCACGATGTAGAAGTAACTCGTGAATTGTATAAACGATTAAATTTTATTGAGTGAGGTTAAAAATGAGTATCGCAACCTTAATACTAGGCGAAAGCGGAACAGGTAAATCAGCAAGTTTAAGAAATTTAGACTCTGAAAAGGTGTTACTAATCCAAGTTGTACCAAAGCCACTACCCTTTAAATCTACAAGTTGGAAACCGTTAAAAAAGGATAAAGAAACAGGTTTACTTACAGGAAGTGTATTTGTTACAGATAACCCCGAACAAATATGTAATGCCATAATGAAATCAGAGAAAGACATCATCATTATTGACGATTATCAGTACATAATGGCAAATGAATTTATGCGTCGTGGTAGTGAAAAAGGATTTGATAAATTCACTGAAATTGGTGTTCACGGTTGGCAAGTGGTGGACTGTGCAAGCAAAGCCCATAGCGAAAAGCGAGTTTATATCCTTGCCCACACACAAAGCGATGATTTAGGGAAAATCAAAATTAAAACCATTGGAAAAATGGTTGATGAAAAAATTACATTAGAAGGTTTATTTACCATTTGCCTACGCACCCAAGTCAGCGGTGGCGAGTATAAATTCTCAACCCAAAATAACGGATCAGATACAGTAAAAAGCCCGATTGGATTATTCCAAGAAAGCGAAATAGATAATGATTTAAACCTTGTCGATAACGCAATCTGCGACTACTACGACATTAAACCACAAACAACATCAGAACAGGAGAACTAAAATGAGCATTCAATTTACTTACAACCAAGAACAAGCAGTTAAAGCAGGAAATTCTAACTTTATTTCTGAAACAGGAGCATATAAATGTACTATTTTGGAAGCAAAATACAACAAAACAAACAATGGAGCGTTAGCTTTAGAACTTTCGGTAGAAACTGATGATGAAATGAAAGGTAATTACATCTCTATTTTCTATCAAGCAAATAATGGAGAGCCATTGCAAGGCGGACATAATATGATACAAGCAATTATGGGTTGTGCTCGTATTCGAGAATTAAGTCGTACATTAAAAGATGGCAAGGATATTGCACCTGAATTAACAGGTAAAAAAGTAGGGTTATTCTTGCAAAAACGTCTTTACACTAAAAGTGATGGCTCAGATGGTTATCAGTTCCAAATTGTGTGTCCATTTGGTTATGAAACAGGTAAAACATTAGCAGAGTTCATTGAAAACAGACCTGCTGAACGTATTGACTATCTTATCTCACACACAAAAGACAAAGACGATAGAAGCCGCCAAGCTTCACAATCGCAACAAAATCCATACCAAGCTCAAAATGAATTTTATGAACAACCTGCGCCTACAGGTGATATCAACGATGATATACCGTTCTAGATTATTTGTGTATTAAATATGAGACATAAATCTGTTTGTGTCTCAAAATCAGCAAAATTCAACACACAAAGAAAATAGTGGCTCAAATGTAACACGCAAACCACAGGATGATAACTTTGATGATGATATTCCGTTTTAGGAGTGGTAACGCCAAAAAGGTATTAAACAGCATTTCTATTTGTTGCTCTTATAGTTCAGATGAAGACAAAAATGCTCTTGTATTTCAAGGTGGAGACCCTGTCAGAACAAGTCAGACACTTGCTGAGAGTTTAGACACTATTCGTTGCAAATGGGATATAACCTGTGGTGTATTCTGTCGAGATCAAAAGGGCAAGCACTGGGCGATGTATTGCAATTTCAGGTTTTTAATGAAATTGGCACAGCTTTTGAACTCAACTGCAATACCCCTGTTATTGATTATCACACAAATAAAGCGTGGTATGACTTAGCAAAGGATTTCAGATGGGAAGAAGTAGAACTAGATTTGAGTGAGTATTTAGAATAAAGGGAGTAAAGAAAATGAGTTTATTTGATCAAGTAGAACAAGAAATTGAGAAAGTAACTAATGAGGTATTTCAGCAGATTGAAAAAGCAAAACTTCTTATTAAAAGTATTGACCCAGAAGATGATGATTTTAAGCATAAAATTGAAAAAGCTTTAGGTTATTTAGGCGATGCACAAGCAACTCTTGGAGACTTGGAATAACGGAAGAAAAATAGGTTTTTCTTCTAGTGTTGAAATAACACAGGAAGAAATAACAGTTTATAGATAACCCTTGCAATGCAGGGGTTTATTTTTTAAGGAGCAAAAAAAATGAAAGAATTTAAAGCAGGGGACAATGTTTATTGTCCAAAACTCGGAGGAAATATATTCACTCTTAAGGATGCAGCCAAGTTTAACGCCGCACCATACAGTTTATTTATACAATTAGATGATGGTAGGGTGAGATTTACTGCTCACGGACAAGCAAATGAAGCAGACTGTGTTCCAAGCTTATTCCACGCAACACCAGAAAACCACCAGCGGCTGTCTGACCTACACTCTGATATTGAGTTTGAGAAACCAAAGTTGAAAGGTGTCGAGTTAGCTAAGAAACTTTGTGAGCGTGGTGAAGTGTTTTTTGCTATGTGTTCTAATGATGAGATGCCATTATTAGATGATAATGAAGCTATTTTCCCAGTTATTCAATATTGTGGTGATACTGCCTATAGTTTTGAAACAAAGAACGCAGTATACAAGTTTGTATTACCGATAGAAATTGTTAATAACAAAGTGGTAGAGCGTGAAGAATAAAATTTATTAAATCAGAGTCTTTGGTAAAAGATTAAAAGGAGAACAAAATGGCCACTAATTTTATTGAAGAAACTAAGAGAGCTATTGCTGATGCAGAAGAACAAGCAGGACAAAAACTGACTATTAAAGAATGGTCTTTTGCTTGGTGCTACAACTTTAGTTATTGCAAAGATAATCACGTGTATGGTACTGGCTTACCAGATTTTAATCGCTTGCCAAATGATGTCATATACTATGATTCTGGATATGGTGTCAATTTCTGGGACTTAGAGCATACATTCATCGTATTTGATGATGGAACTTGGTTAAGTAGACGAGAGTACGATGGTGCCGAGTGGTGGGAATATAATAAACCGCCGAGCGTTGCAGATTTTAAAGGAGAAAAGAAATGAGAGAATTAGAATTTAGGGCTTGGGATATTGAAAAACGACAAATGTTACCTGTAGTTTCACTGGGATTTCACACAATGGTTTCTCCTCCAAATGATGATGATGAAGGAAATAATTCATACGAGTTGCAAACTGAATTATATCCTGATGGCTCAGGTAAAATAACAGGTTATGTAATGCAGTACATAGGACTAAAAGACTGTGAGGACAAGCCAATTTATGAGGGTGATATTGTTAAGTTTACACAGTGGTGGTTTGATAGAGAAGAAAGAGAAACGACTCTTATTGGATACATAAAATATTCGGCAAAAGAATTATGTTATGTTCTAGCTGGAATAGCTGACAGAAAATTTAAAGAAGACACATCTGGGTCAGATGACTGCCCGCTTCATCTTTTGTCTACATTTACTGAAGATGATTTTGAAGTAATTGGCAATATTTATCAGAACCCAGAATTATTGGAGGGCTTAAAATGCGAGACATAATCCAATCAGCTAAAAAGATTCACAAGCAAAGGCTATCGAAAGAGTGGGAATATAAAAATCTTGCTCAACAAGCTAGTAGATTAGAACAAGAAGATAACCACACAGAAGCAGCTAAGATATGGAGTAAAGCAATTGATAAAGCGCCGACTAAAAAACAAAAAGATTGGTGCGATTATCGAGTTAAATATTGCGAGAGAACAGCAGAAGTTAAAAAACTGGTTGAAAAAGATAGTGAGCAAGGTTGAAAAAATAAAGAGTTTAGTATAGCATTTAGTCAAGTGCTTCAAACACACTAACTCACAGCATAGAAAGCACCGCATTTTGCGGTTTTTTTATATCCAAATTACCCTAATTTAGTTAAGAATTAGGAGTGTTGGGTGTCCTTGTAATATATCTAAAATGCAAGGAGGACTGTTGTGAGCAGTTTGTTTGAAACACCCAACACTCCCCTCTTTCAAACAAGGGGATAAAATAAACTCACAAAAAGGGTATAAAACTATGCAAAACTCAATTCAAAACGAGCAACACATAGAAGTAATACTTAGTTTGTATCACTTCTGTTTACAAGCCCACGAAATGCGACAACGACTTCGTCAAACACATCTAGCAAGAATGATAGACGATGAAATAGGAGGTCGCTACTTAGCAAATTTAGGATTACCTCTTAAGCAGTCATTAGACAAAGCACGAATACATATCTTTCAGAACTCGGAGCGTATTATTACTGCTCCACATAGTAATGTTTTACACTGATTAACTATAAAGCCTGCAAATCGCAGGCTTTTTTAATATAAGGAAATAATAATGAATAAATTACTACCTTTTAAAGCTTGGTACAACGATAAGATGTACACAGTCTATGCAGTTAAATGGACTAAAGACGGAACATACTTATTACTAGGCGATGAACAATCGTCTATTACGGTAAATGAAGAAGATTGTACTGCGTGTCATCCTACTTATACGCAAGACATCAATGGAAAAGAAATCTATACAGGTGATATAGTTGAAGTCACAGAAAGTGATGATTGGACGCTTTATGACGTTGTTATATTTCATAAAGGTAGATTTAATCTTGATTATTTTGGGGAAAGTTTAGATCATTATAAAATAGAAATTAAGGGCAATTTCTACGAAAACCCTGAACTGCTAGAACAATAGATATTTGACAACCGCAAAACTTCGTATTAAGATAAACACACTTTCAAAAGAAAGTCAGGATTGGTCTCCTGTTTAGTATGGAGCGGTTATAGTAGAACACGCTCAAGCGTGTTTTTTTATGGCTGAAATCTAGCAAATCAAAACAAAAGTATTTTTTACTTTATGTTGTCAATGGTGGGCTAGGTGGAAGTCCGAAAGGACACCGTTACTCCGTACACGGTAAGACCAATTCTGCCTAGTTCGCCACCAATAATTGGTCTTTGAGGTGGTGAGTTTTTACAACTTAGTTGCGGAGAACGTCAAAAATGACAACATTAACAATTCTAGAAACACCTATTTCAACTTTTGAAAATCTTTACTCTTTAAATGATCTACATAAAGCAAGTGGTAATGATGCAAAGCATAAACCTGCAAACTATCTTCGCTTAGAACAAACAAAAGATCTTATTTGCGAACTAGATAAAGAACAGTTCTCAGATATGAGAAGTACTTTAAAAGTTATAAACGGTGGTAGAAATCGTGGTACTTATGTTTGCGAAGAACTAATGCTCTCTTATGCAATGTGGATTAGTCCAAAATTCCACTTAACTGTATTAAGAACATTTTTAGATTTATATCGAGTGCCAAAAATAAACGCTAGCCAAAAACGAACCTTGATCAATTTAGTAGATCAAAGAGTAAAACGTACAGGTGAAACACATCAAGCAGTATGGAAGAAGTCAAATACTGCATTTGGTATCAACAGCTATCACGAATTACCTACACATCAATTTGATGACTATGTCGAATTTGTAACAGGAATGAAAGCAATCCCTCAGCAAATGCCGACAAATCAGCTAGACAACTACGACAAAAAAGCATTGGTTTGGACGTGGTTCGCATTACATCAATGTTTAGATTTTCTTGACGATATAGTTATTCCGTTAGAGAAACTGGGGTCAAGATATGATGCTCGCTCTCTTGCTACTGAGTATAAAAATACGCTTAACTTATCGCATAGAGTAATCAACAAACTAACTCAAGATTATGAAGACGATTGGGGAATGGCATTGCCAATGCTAAGAAACCACAAACCAACAGGATTAGGGGCAATCGCTCGCTAACTTGCAAAAACCGAATTAAATGTAACCGCTTATGTTAATTCATAGGTGGTTTTTTATATCTGAAAAGTAGAGGAAAACAAAATGACAAATAAAATAGTAGAAGAGACACTAAAAGAGCGTGGTGAAACCTATGGCGATTTTGAAGACGTAGCACAAGTATCGCAGCTATTAAAGGGCATAGTGATACACGCAGGGAACCGAAAGAAACTTACTGATGTACAACGAGAGGCTCTAGAGATGATTTGCGTAAAACTCGCACGTATTTCAATGGGCGATCCTGATTATGAAGATAACTGGCGAGATATTGCGGGTTATGCAATATTGGGTGGCAGTTTAGAAAAGGAGTAAAAAAATGGAACAACAAAATACTATTCAAAAACAACTACTCACACTTGATGAAGTAGTTGCTATGACAGGATTTTCTTCATCCACAATATACAAATATATGGATCAAGGTAAATTTCCAAAGCCTAAAAAATATAGCACTAGAAACGTACGCTGGCGTTTAACAGATGTGCAAAACCACATTAATGCTTAATTATAAACCCTTTGAGCAATTTTCAACATAATCACCCCATTTTTGCATTAAATTCTTACGCTGTTCTAAATAATTAGAACGGTTATAGGCTTTTCTAACTGCATTTTTTATACCGTGTGATAAACACGCTTCTATAACATCATATTGTTCTAAAAATTGCTCATTTAAGTAAGTGCTAGCAATACTTCTTAAACCGTGTGATGTCAATTTACCACTGTAGCCGATTAAACCTATTGAGCGGTTAGCCGTTTGTGGGTTTAGTGGCTTAGTGGGATTTCTAAAACTAGCAAAAATATATTTGCTGTTTCCAGTCAATTCTTTCATCACTTCTAAAATAGCTAACGCTTGAGTAGAAAGTGGTACTGTATGTGCCTTTTTACCGCCTTTCATCTTCTGAGATGGGATATTCCATAGCTTGTTCTCAAAATCAATTTCAACCCATTCTGCATTTGCTGCTTCCTTAGGTCTTACCATTGTCAATAATTGCCACTGAATAAGTTTTTTTGTTACTAGCGAAATATTACTATTTCGCAAAGCATTTAAAAACTCAGGCAAGTCCTCAGGTCGAATACTAGGATTATTTATTACAGACTTCCTCATAAACGTGCTACCAACCTTAGTACATTTATTAAATTCTAATATTCCAGAATTAACTGCAAAATCAATTACTTCATTCACTAATCTTGATAATTTTTTTACTGTGTCAGTTTTTCCTTGTTTATTTAAAGGCTCAATAGTTTTAATAACAAGTTGAGGCGTGATTTCAGAAACTGGAAAATGCCCCATCTTAGGAAAAATGTGATTTTCTAAACGTTGCCAATTCTTAATTAACGTAGATTGAGCTACTTCTGTCTGCTTTTTAACTTTCCATTTACAAGCTATTTTAAAAAAAGTGTTATCTTGCTTTTCTAATGTCTCACGTTCTATTTTTTGTCTGTGGACTTGCGGATCAATATTTTGAGCAAGCAAAGATAAATACTCTTGTCTTAACTCTCTTGCTTGAGCAAGGCTAACGTCAGGATATCGACCTAAACTTAAATCATTCCTAGTTTTTGCAAAAGGGCGATAATAATTAAATCGCCATAATTTACTTTTATTAGATTTCACTAATAAATAAAGCCCTTTACCGTCTGTTAGTCGATAGTCTTTTTCTTTTGCTTTTGCCTTATCTACTTCTGTATTTGTAAGAGGTCTAACTATTTTTGCCATAATTTTAGTAGTACAATTTTGTGATGAAAATTAAATTTTTAGTAGTATTGTGTATTGTACTACTAAATGTACTCCTAAAACTCAAGGAAGTAAACGGATTTTTACGGAAATATACGGAAGAAAGAGGAAGAAATAACCCTGACGGTATAGATACTATCAGGGTTTTCAAATAAGTATACGGAAGTAAAAAGAAGTATACGGAATAAATTTTGGTGCTCTGAGCGAGACTTGAACTCGCACGTCCTACGGACACTACCCCCTCAAGATAGCGTGTCTACCAATTCCACCACCAGAGCGTAATTCTATTATTGAGGAATGTCGCTATTTTTGTTTTCTACTGGAGCGACTGTTTCAACCTGTTCTTGTTGAACATTACTTAGATCTTCAAATTGGCTTTGAGGTTTTGAACTATGAGAGTTTAAGTTTCCAATCACTAAGCTAATTCCAAAGAAAACGATGGTTAATAATGTAGTCGTTCTTGATAAAAAGTTAGCCGATCCCGCTGAACCAAAAACAGTTCCTGATGCACCTGCACCAAATGAAGCACCTGCATCAGCACCTTTACCTTGTTGCATTAATATAAATGCGATTAGAATAATCGCAACCACTAAATACGCAATTGTTAGGACATTAATTAACATTATTTTTTCTCAAAATTCTATTATAAAAAATAAAATTCTGTAACCCTTTGTTACAGAACCCATCAAACGTTGTGTATAATAACTTTTTCACTTTTTTCTTGCAAGTAAAAAATCCATTTATTGCTGTACACCTGCTTTATTTTTCAACACTTTAGGCTTTATAACGTTTCTTAGTGTTGTAGGGTTGTTTTTGAAGCGGTACGATTCGACTTAAATTTTGCAAAATTTGTCGATTTGGACTCACTAATAAATGCGGTAACTTTTCATTTAATTCTGACATAAAGGTTTGATAAGTAGCTTCTTTTTTACTCATTTGGTTAAGTTGCATTTCCCAATAAGCCGTCATATCAGGAATTGTCGCCACTTCTGGTAATGCTTGAATTAAAATGCGTCCTGCTTCGGTACTGTGAATTTGTCTGCCTTTTTTAACTAAAAAACCTCGTTTAAACAATAATTCAATAATGCCTGCACGTGTTGCTTCCGTGCCTAAACCGTCGGTTTCTCGTAATATTTTTTTTAACTCTTTGTCTTGCACAAAACGAGCAATACCTGTCATTGCAGAAAGTAACGTCGCATCACTAAAATGACGAGGTGGTGTTGTTTTTTTACTGACAATTTCGCCTTTTTCACAATGTAGCTGTTGATCCTTTTTGACTATCGGTAATACCGCTTCTATCACTTCATCGCTGTCTTCTTTTCCCAGTAATGTTTTCCAACCTGCTACAATTAAATTTCTTGCTTGAGCAATAAATATTCCCCCTTCAATATCAAGGGTTATTTTTCCTTTTCGGTACTCTGCATCAGGACAAAATTGCATTAAATATTGACGAGCAATTAATTGATAGAGATTACGTTCATTTTCAGTCAGATGTACATTACCTGTTCGAGCCGTTGGAATAATAGCGTGATGGGCTTCAACTTTTTTATCATTCCAACAACGGTTTTTACGTGTTGTATCAATAACCTCTGGTAATGTTTGATAATCCGTTAAATGATGAGAAATGGCATTAATCACATTAAGACGATCACCGTAATGCTCTGTCGGTAAATAGCGATTATCTGAACGAGGATAAGTGATCAGTTTATGGGTTTCATACAACTTTTGACAAGTATCTAACACCGCTTGCGCAGACAATCCAAAACGTCTCGCTGCTTCAATTTGTAATACTGAAAGTGAATAAGGCAGTGGCGCAGTTTCTGTTTCAATTTTATTTTGATAGTCCTTTACTAATGCAGGTTTGTCTGTGATCCGCTTAACGACGTTTTCAACTAACCCTTTGGAAAGTACTCTGCCCTCTTCATCTTGATAATCTTCACACGCTTTACTGGGTTTCCATTGTGCCGTAAAACGTTGCTGAGTTTCAGGAACAAGAATATGTGCCAGCACTTCAAAATAATCTTTAGGAACAAAATTTTCAATTTCTAAATCACGGCGTACAATTAATCCTAATACAGGCGTCTGCACTCGTCCAACAGAAAGTACACCTTTGTAACCTGCCTGTTGCCCTTGTAACGTATAAGATCTTGTCATATTGATACCATAAAGCCAATCCGCTCTTGCCCTTGCTAAAGCTGAGGTAGATAGCGGTATGAAGTCAGTATTTTTTTGCAATTTTTCGACAGCTTTGATGACGGCATTTGGGTTAAGGTCACTAATTAAACAGCGTTGAATTTGCGATCTTTTTTCTACGGATAAATTCATATACCCAAAAATTTCATCAACCAATAATTGCCCTTCTCGATCAGGATCTCCTGCGTTGATCAATACATCTGCTTTTTTAATCAGCCTTTCAACCACTTTAAATTGTTTTAACGTATTTTTTTTAGGTATCCATTGCCATTTTTGTGGAATAATGGGTAAATGCTCCATTCGCCACGTTTTATAACGTTCATCATAGGCTGCTGGTTCAGCTTGTTCTAAAAGATGACCGATACACCAAGTCACCACATCATTTTGACCACATTCAATAAAGCCATCTCCTCTTTTATGAGGCTTTGGCAATACATCCACAATAGCCCTTGCGAGACTAGGTTTTTCCGCTATAAATAAACGCATAATAATGTATTGGCTAACCTAAACCTTGTGATGATAACAACATTTGGCACTGCATTGGTGGAAGTGGCTTTGCTTTTTTCTTTTTTGATTTTGAATGCTTTTTAGGCTTAAACCACGAATAGAGCGTTGCTCCACAGCCCTCACCTTTTGGAATAGCGGTTTGATTTCTACAATTTTTTGATCCTTTAGGGCAATTCAAACGTACGTGCATATGCGCTGTATGCCCAAACCAAGGACGAATTTTTCGTAACCAAGTACGATCTCCTTTTGCTGTTTGACACAGTTTTACTTTAATAGCAGGATTTACAAAAATACGTGCCACATCACTATCTTGTGCTGCAAGACGAATTAACGTTGCTTGATCGTTACTCCAATTCGCATTCACCTCTGTATCCGAGCCATTCACCATCACTGTTGCGACAGGCTTCTGGGCTTGTTTATCCGTCAAAGGTCCAAAGCGTAGCCATATATCGACATCTAATCCTGTTTGATGACTAGCGTGCCCTGAAGAGAAACGCCCGCCTGCTGGCATTCCCATATCACCAATCAGTAATGGAGACAAACCTACTTTTTTGGCACGTTTTCCTAGTTGCTGAATAAAGTTGACCAAATTTAAGTGTCCATAAAATCGATTTTTATACGAACGTATAACCTGATAGCCTTTACCTTTAAGAGCCAATGGTTTTGCACCAATAATACAGCCATTTGCATAACTTCCAATAGATTGGATATTTCCTTTCACTGGAGATTTAATTTTTTCCCAATCACTCGCATTTACCATACTACTCAATACAAGGACACTTGAAAATAAGATGACTTTTAATCGTTTCATTTTGTTTCCCAAATTTAATCTGTTACTTACACTGTGCTTTAAAACGCAATAGATGATCCAATAATACAATTGCCATCATCGCTTCTGCAATAGGCACTGCACGAATCCCCACACAAGGATCGTGACGTCCTTTAGTGACGATTTCGACTGCTTGATTATCCACATTGACACTGCGACCTGAAACCATAATACTTGAGGTCGGTTTTAAAGCGATATGCGCCAGAATAGGTTGCCCTGAACTGATTCCACCTAAAACACCTCCTGAATGGTTAGATTCAAAACCTTGTGGCGTAATTTCGTCCCGATGTTGTGAACCTTTTTGCTCCACCACATCAAAACCATCGCCAATTTCCACTCCTTTAACCGCATTAATAGACATTAAAGCGTGCGCTAAATCTGCATCTAAACGATCAAAAACAGGCTCGCCCAATCCAGCAGGGACATTTTCTGCAATAACCGTTAATTTTGCACCAATGGAATTTCCCTCTTTTTTTAATTCTCTAATTAACGTATCAAAGTGAACGATCGCATTTGGATCAGGGCTAAAAAATGGATTGCTATTTACTTCATTCCAATCAATTTTTTCAATATCTACGACACTATTTGGATCAATTTTAACACTGCCAATTTGAGATAAATATCCTCTGACTTCAATACCAAAATGATGTTTTAAATATTTTTTTGCAATTGCCCCTGCTGCGACTCGCATTGCTGTTTCTCGAGCAGAAGATCGCCCACCGCCTCGATAGTCTCGAATGCCGTATTTTTTTTGGTAAGTATAATCAGCGTGTCCAGGGCGAAAATTATCTTTAATCTCACTATAATCTTGAGAGCGTTGATCGGTATTTTTAATCAATAAACCAATACTGGTACCTGTTGTTTTTCCCTCAAACACCCCTGATAAAATTTGCACTTCATCATTTTCTCGACGTGCCGTAGTATAACGAGATGTACCGGGTTTCCGACGATCAAGATCAACCTGTAGATCGGCTTCTGTTAAGGGTAAATTCGGGGGAATGCCATCAACAATACAGCCTAAGGCAATACCGTGTGATTCACCAAAAGTGGTGACTTTAAAAAGTTTTCCAATGCTGTTACCTGCCATATTTTTTCCTCTTTTTCTATTCCTGTTTTTGTGCCATTTTTTCTGCTATATATTGTTGTAATTTTGTACGAGACAGCTTTATACCACTTACTTGCCATCTCTCTGTATCTAATAAAAAATAATGAATCGGTTGTTTATATTTTTCTAAGTGTATTTTTGCAAATTCTTGTAAAGATCTGACCGCTTCAATGCTAAATCTTTGTTTAAATTGCACTAAAGCCACAGGACGCTCTCCAAACTCATCATCTTTTACTGGTACTACGATGATATTTTGCACTAAATCGCTCTGAAATAATACTCTTTCTATTTCTTCAGGTTGAATATTTTCCCCTCCCGAAATAAACATATTATCTTTTCGCCCAGTTATGACAAGCTGATTTTTCTGATTCCAATAACCCAAATCCTTTGTTTCAAACCAGCCTTGTGGATTAGTCAAAGGCACAATTTTACCTTTTAACCAATAGCCTAACGCCAAAGATTTCCCTTTTACCCAAATTTCATTATTACAAATGTGTATTTCTCTATTGGTTAATGGTTTACCCACATTATCTAACGCATTCCTTTCAGCCGTAACCGTTGATGCCATTTCGGTTAAACCATAGCTTGTCAATATAGTGATATTTTTTGCCATCGCTGTTGCTACTAATTCTTGTGGAATATGTGCACCACCCAACAAAATTGTCTGATCGCCTTTTCGCTCTCCTAACCAAGCTAAGTAACGTTGCAATTGCGTAGGAACAAGAGAAGCGTGGGTTACTTTCGATAAAGTATTCCAAATGCTCTGTTTATTTTCATCAATATACAAAGTGGCACCTTGTAACAGCCAACGCCATACAATACCCTGCCCTGAAACGTGAAAAAGTGGCAAACTTAATAACCAACTGTGATGTTGGGTAAAATTCATTAATTCACACACTCCAACCGCACTCGCAAGATGGTTATTAATAGAGTGCACCACAGCCTTAGGATCACCTGATGAACCCGAGGTTAATGTAAATGTTGCAGGTTCTTTTAATGAAAAAGAGGACTCATTTTTTCTCTCATTCTCTGCTAAAGTTAAAAAATGATGATCGGTTATAAAAATATCACAGTTATTCTGTGCTATTATTTTTTGACGTTGTAATATCGACAACTGAGGATTGAGCATTAATACTCTAGCACCGAGTTTTAATACTGCACAATAACAAAGTAAATTAATTAATTGATGAGTACCTGAATAAGCGACCAACTGTTGGGGCTTTATTCCCCAAGCGGTAAGATTGTTGACACATTTTGCAATTATGTTATCAAGTAACTGCCACGAAATCTCTCGTGGCAAAGTTGCATAAATTGAAGACGAACTAAAAAGATCGCCTTCTGTTTTATTCCATACAATCGCTGTTTGAGTTGTTTTTTGCTCAGACCAAGTTTTAGTAGGAAAGCAAGAAAAAGCCATTTTTAAACGAACTGTGCTCTAATGCGCTCAATTAGCTCTTCAGGCACTTGCATTGCTTCCATTAATTTTACTAAAATCAATCCTTTACGAGCGGTATTATTATTTGTAATTACCCAAAATGGTGAATCAGGAATGCGTTTTGCTCTCACGCCACTTCCTGTAGATAAAATAGTTTCCGCATCTTTCGCAAAGTAAATACGCTCACTGCCTTGAATATTTTCAGTACCATAAGCAAAACGTTGTGGTGCAGCAAAATAAAGAGCAGCTAAAATCATTAGAAAGCGTTTAACGACTTTGGTTTCATCAATAAATTCAGAAGATTTTAACACCTTATCCAAATGCTTTAATAAAAACTCTAAATCCTTCGCTTGTGCTTCTTTCTTTGCTTTCGGAGATTCTTTAACTAAACTTTTCAATTCGTTAATCATATCTTCCTGAATCAGGACAAAAGGCTTGGGTGCAGCAGGTAATCTTAATAGACGTCTTAAAATATCTGACGCAGTTTCGCCAATTGATTGTGTACGACTGGCAATGTAGTGGTATAATTCATCATCGACTTCGATTTTTTTCATTATTTTTTCCTTCATTATCTTGATTAGCAAAAAATTACTGGCATTATACTTAAGTTTGATCTTTTTCTCACCTGTAAAGATCACAAATTTGGATAAATTTATGACAAACAATACTATGACACAAACTTTTTTAAATTATAAATTGCAAAAAGCAAAAAATTGCAAAAATTTGCAACAATCACACCGCTTATTAGTGTTTATACACGGATTATTTGGCGATCTCAATAATTTAGGTGCTATTGCACGTGGTTTTGAAGAAGATTATGACATTTTACGTCTTGATTTACGTAATCACGGTCACTCTGTACACAGTGATGAAATGAATTTTGACTTAATGGCAACCGATGTAAAAAACCTACTGGAACATCTAGATCTTCAGCCTGCTGTTGTAATAGGACATTCTATGGGAGGCAAAGTCGCAATGAAATTAGCCGATATTGCTCCTCACTTAGTCGAGCAATTGGTGATTATTGATATTTCACCTGTGAAATATACTGAAAATCGTCACGATGCTATTTTTGCAGGCTTATTCGCCGTACAAAGCTCTGATGCTAAAAATCGTATTCAAGCACAGGAAGCAATGCAACCTCATATAAAAGAGCAAGGTATTCAACAGTTTATGCTAAAATCATTTGCACCAACACAACCAGAACGCTTTCTCTTTAATTTAACGGCATTGCAAAAAAATTATGAAAATATCAGTGATTGGAGTGACGTTTATGTCGATAAACCAACACTTTTCATTAAAGGCGAATTATCCGATTATATTAAAAAAGAGTACAAACAACGGGTTTTAAAACAGTTTCCACAAGCGAAATTATTTATTGTAAGCAAAGCCGATCATTGGGTACACGCAGTGAAACCGAATACTGTAATCAGAGCTATTACACGTGTTTTACAAGGTGAATAATACTATTGTTAACCAAATTGAACGATTATTTTGGTCACCGATAGATGGCATATGAAACAAGCCAAATTACATTTTGAACATTTAGGCTATAAAATACTTCCTGCGAGTGTAGGCTGTTCTCAAGGGTTAAATTTTGGTATGCTTTCTTTCATTCCACAATTTCGAGCGTTATATAACAGTAGCTTAGCTTTAAAAGAAATGATAGGTTACTGGGTTGCAAAAATTTGCAAATTTTTACCCATAAATAACCGCTTAAGATTGACTATTTAGATAGCTATATTATGCTAGAAGCCTAAGCTTTAATAAATAAGAGAGACTAAAAACCTTGCTTCAGTTAATAATGACATTATTTACTTTTATTTTAAACATTATAAAACGAATAACTCGCTTTGTTATGGCAGGGTTACTCCTGCTTGCTCTCTTAATTATTGGAGTGGATTATTTCACCAGCTACTTGGTTAAAGATCAAATTTATACGGATATCAATAAAATTCCCTACCGCAGCTATGGTGTTGTATTAGGCACAGCAAAATATTTTCCCTCAGGAAAAGATAATCTCTATTATCAAAATCGCTTAGAAAGTGCCATAACACTGTTTAAACATAAAAAAGTGAAGCAATTATTACTCAGTGGGGACAACACTACGCCTTATTATAATGAACCTAAAAATATGACAAAAGATCTACGTAAAAAAGGGATCCCAAAATACGCTTTGCACCAAGATTATGCAGGTTACAATACTCAATCTTCCGTGCTTCGGGCCAATAAAACCTTTAATTTACAATCTTTTACGATTATTAGTCAAAAATTCCATTGTGAACGTGCACTGTTGATCGCAAAATTCCACCAAATTAACGCCATCTGCTTTGTCGCAAAACACCCTAAAGGGTTCTATAAAGTCAGAGTGCGTGAATACTTTGCTCGAGTTGGTATGTTGCTTGATTTTCTCACAGGTAAAATGCCTAAAACCTTAGAAGTGATCGAAGAGGCAAAAAAAGCCTCTTAATAGAAGTATATAACGATTATATTTGAATAATACCTGTTAAATACTGAACTGCATTTCCTGAAATGGAAACCCTCTCATTCATCACTTCACAGTAAATAACGCCGCCACGCTGAGAAGCTTGATAAGCAACTAATTTGTTCTTATTTAAACGTTCAGCCCATAATGGTGCTAAACCTGTATGAATTGAACCTGTAACAGGATCTTCATCTCCTCCATTAGCTGGCCAGAAATACCTTGAAATAAAATCGTAACCCTCTGTTTCTGATTGACAAGTCACTACAACATCAAAAGGAGCAAGCTTTTTAAGTAATTCATTATGACGTAAAACAGACAAAACATCCGCTTCAGACTTATAGATCACAAAATATGCTTGATTATTCTGATAAACTTCCTCAGGCTGAATAGAAAGCCCTTGTTCTAAATATTCTGGAATCGTCGAGATTTTTTGTGGCATCATATTTGGAAAGTTCATCACAATTCTTCCCGATTCAATATCTCTTACCACAGATAATTCACCCACTGCTTTCGCTAAAAATGTGATCTGCTGTGTTTCTGGAAACATTTTAAATAACACAAATGCCGATGCCAATGTGGCGTGCCCACAAAAATCAATTTCTATTATCGGCGAAAACCAACGAATTTCATATATATCAGGTTTGACCATCACTAAAAAAGCCGTTTCAGACAGGTTATTCTCTGATGCAATTAATTGCATTTTTTCAGAGGGAAGCCAATCATCAGTAATAATTACCGCCGCTGGATTTCCACCAAATACATTGTCTGTAAATGCATCAACTATATTTATTTCCAGTTTCATTTTTTCTCCTTACTGCTCTAATGTCTCTGTATGAATATGCCATTTTTCCTCTTTAATTTTTAAGCTATAAAAATAAGGTAATGGAATCGTAACCCTTTCAGATGAACGGACATCTAAATCATAAGTACAAATCGTCTCATCTTGCTCATTCTTCAAATACCACCGAATCCTTTTTGCCTGCTTATCCTTTATGTAAATACTAGTATGTAAAGCCCCAATATCAATCATTCCAATATGAAAATAAGGAATTTTTTCGATATCAGATAATGGAAACTCAGGAAATGCCTTACTTTTTCCGTCTAAATTACGACTATCGTGAATCAACACACTTTGAGCAACAGTCGGATAAATCATTTCCCTTAGAAAAACTTGATCCACCGTTCTTCCTCTTATCTGTAAACTCTCCAAACGATTTTGGATCATCTCTTGAATATGAGGAAAAACGCCCGTATAACCGCCCCACATCCCTGCTAAAATCAGTTCTGAATGCTCTATGCCATCACGCATAATATGAAACCATTTTCCTGACTGTAACCAATCATCGACGGCTGCTTTTTCTTTATAAGAAAGCAAAGAATCAGCATCTCTAATTATAAAACAATCCACATTCGGATCGCTCATCACCAAAAAGCGCCAAAATAAGCCATTATTTTTTGACTTATCATTATCAACAAAGAAAACTTGCGCATCTAATGCTGTCAAACGCTGAATAACCATTGAAGGAACTGTATCATCAACATAAAATCGACATGTCCATTCTGGATAAATTTGCTTAGCAAGTTGCGTATTTAACACCGCACACTCACAATAACGAGGCGAATCACCAAAGAGGGAATAACTAATGATATTACGAGCTTTTTCCTTACTCAAACCTGTTGGTACTGCTGTCGGTAAAGAATATAAATAGGTCGATTGTTGAGCCTCTTGCTCTTTTAACCTAATTGAACGTTTAGCATAATGCAAGGCCTCTTCAAAACGTTTCATTTGATAACAAGTCGTTGTAAGAGAATCTAAAATTTTCACATAATTAGGATCAATCGCTAAAACAGATAACGAGATCGCATAAGCTTCCTCTAGTTGATTAGATTTTCTTTTTACATAAGCCAAATCACTTAACGCCACCAAATGCTCAGGAAGAATGGTCAGAATTTTATTAAGCAACTGCTCCGCCTTCTCCCACTGGCAACTATCTAAAGCAACACGAACTTGCATTGATATTTGATCTAAATAATCATTCAAACTCTGAATAGAATCAAAATTTGTCTTCTTTAATTGCTGAAGTGATATAGTTAATCCCATCAAAACACCTCTATTATCTAATTTTAAAATTATAATTCACATTAGCCATATAATATACCTCTCATTATTCTGTACCTGAGTAAGTATTTTAGTTTATATTAAAATATAACAAACAGTTATATCAATAAAAATAGGCATAAATAAGCGGTATGATTTTAACAAAAATTTACAAATTTTAACTGATTTTAAAATTCACTTCAAAAAACTAAATTTTAACTACAGTTAATCTCTGTTTTACGGACGGTGATTAAAATCTAAAAACATTTTCTAAAATAAAAACCTGCCTGCTTAATTTATAAAAAATAAGAAAATTATGATTAAAAATCATTCAATCATACCTTTATTTTACACTAAAATTCGCATTTTTACGAATTTTAGTGTAAAATAAATCTCAAAAACAAGAAAATACGAGTATGCTTAAAACAATAAGAAAAGAAATATGTGCAAATATTTTTACTGCACTGAAAAAACGAGGTTTTACCTATGAACAGTGCTGTCACTCATTTAATCACTTGTATAAAGAAGATATTGAAATGCGTGGATTGAAAAAACTCAATAAGGACTTTTTATACCGAATTAAGAAAGAGAATTTTTCTCCAACAAATATTCGGGTAGTCAAACTATGTGAATTTTTACATATTGATACTAATAAATTACAAACTACTCAGGATTTATGTAAGGAAGCACTGATGGTTGATGAACTTGTAAAAATGAAACCTCATTTACAAAATGAAATCGCTGTTTTGATTCATAACTTGATTGTACTAACAGATAAGACAGGAGCCTCAAAATGAAATTTATTGATTTATTTGCAGGGTTAGGTGGTTTCCATACTGGATTTGCTGAACATGGGTTTAAATGTGTTTTTGCGAGTGAGATAGATGAGAGTTTACAACAACTTTATAAAGCAAATTATCACATTTCCCCCCAAGGAGATATTACAAAAATTAAAGTAGAAGATATCCCAAAACACGATGTAATTTGTGCTGGTTTTCCTTGCCAACCTTTTTCTCTTGCAGGAAAGAAAAAAGGAGCAAGTTGTCCATCTAGTGGAAAACTTATTGATGAAGTTATTAGAATCACCAAATATCACTTACCTAAATATGTTCTTCTTGAGAATGTACCAAATGTTTTAACTATTGCTAACGGTTCATTTTGGCAATATTTAGTTAAATCATTTGCAGACATTGGCTATTCTGTAGATTATCGAATTATATCTCCTGTAGATATAGGTATACCACAAAACAGAAAAAGAATTTTTATTATTGCTTACCCTACTGGAAAAGAGTTAATTGATATATGGCCAACAAAAGAAATATCTGCACCTGTTTCTTTTGAAACATTTTTAAATAAAACACTTGAACATAAATTACTCGAAGAGAAAAAATATCAACAATTAGTACTCTGGCAAAAACTTATACAAAACTGTGGCTTACCTGAACGAGGTTCTTTTTCATTGGTTGCACCTGAGTTTGGTGCTACTTACCCCGAAGATTTCAGTAAATTGACATTGAAACAAATAAAAGAATATAAAGGCGCCTATGGTCAAAGTTTATATCATTGCAAAAGCTGGACTGATGTATTGGAAAAACTACCTGCCTATGTAAGAAAGGAAAGAAAAGTAGCATCTTGGATCCAACCATCAATACAATTAAGTCGTTATTTTTATTCCCAAAATAAACAATATATTACTAAATGGAAACAAAAATTAGATAAAGAAAATAACAGCTGGCAGATATTAGAATGGCGTGGTATTAGAAATCTACCTGATCTGAATACCCATCTTATTCAATTTAGAGCTTCAGGTATTCGAGTTTTAAAACCACAAATAGCTCCTTCTCTAATTGCAATGACACCCACTCAAATTCCTGTGATTTTCTCAGAAAAACGCTATCTATCAAAATATGAGGCGGCTAAACTGCAACATTTGCAGTCTTTGGAGTTTTTACCTCAAAATATGACTAAAGCATTTAAAGCACTGGGAAATGCGGTAAATGCTCGAATTGTATCGTGCATTGCTAAAAACTTAAAATTATCTCTGGCTTAATTAACACTCCCTATCAAAAGCCCATTGAAGTAGTTGTTGTGTATTTCTAATCAAATCATCTATTTCTACTTTTGTAGGGGTACAACGTCCATGTGAGGTCAAATTTAATAGACCGACAAATGGTTCTGAAGCACGATTATTTTCTTTCATAACACGTTTTAATGTTTCATAATTATCCGGTATAATGTGACTGTTACTTTGTAGGTATTTATAAAGAGCAACAATAGATTTATCCCTTGCTTTCTCATAATGAGTTTCAGATTCTGCTTTTAACTTATCAATAATACTCACTTCAAGAATAGTTCTATACACTAAGCAAAATGCCCATATTCGGTTTTGCTCATAAAGCCATATCGCATCATCAATAAAATTATCAAGTAAGGTATAAGTCTCGGGTGCAGATATTCTTTTTAACAGAATTATTGGACTATTTTTCTTAAAATGCTGATTTTTAGTTTGACTAAGCTTAGTTGATTTTGTAGTTGGTTTAGATGATTTTTTTGCTTGTTGTTGCTTTTCTTTACTACCTGATTTTTTATAATAATCCTCCCAATCGCTACAAGCAATAAAATCATATTCCACAGCTTTTCTACTTCTATATTCAACAGCCTGTTGCAAAAAATCTTCAATGCCTTCTTGTTTTTTAAATTCAGAGAGAAATAAATATTCATCAAAAGTAAATTCACCTTTTGAATTGCTAATTGCTTGTCCATCTAAGTGTAATTCAGCATAAAATCTTGATGGTGTTGCTTTATTTGCAGTACCAACAAGATCAACTGGTCGATAAGGATTAACTTCCATTCCCTTAATTAAACGACCATATCGAAACAATCGCAAACCTGGATTTTTTACTTGACTCGCTTCACTCCCTAAACTAAAAAATCCTTTGATTTCTTTTCCATTAAATTCAAAAGAGACATCTTTTTTCCAAAGTTTCTTTTTGCCAATTGTATAAAGTTGCCCATCTTTTAGCCTACACACAGGAAAAACAAGCGGTTGATTAGAAACCGGTAACTCAGAAAAATCTTTCTTAGGAAATGTATTTTCCTGATATTTGAAATAAATTCTCAGAATAGGATTATCTCTAGAAGTAAATAACTGATAAGTCTCATCAATTTCTTCCCAAGCTCTTAAAGCTTGATTCTTTTCTATCTGCTGTGTTAATTTGGATAAAGTAATTCTAACTCCTGATGTAACTTTCTTTCTCTCAATTTTTTCTAAAGCAACTCGATCTTGATTATTTTCAAGCAATTGGTTTAAATCAAAATTAATTCTATAAGCTGAATCACTATCAATCGGATAACTCTCTAAAGACCATGCTCTACCAAACCACATTGAAGCAGCTTTCATACCAATACCAAACTCGTTCAGTGATTGTTCACTAGGTTTATAAGCCGGTTTCATTGCTCGTTCTATATCAGAAAAAGCTATTCCTACTCCATCATCTTCAATAATAATATGATCTTTCTGTATACTAATATTAATAGTTAAAATACTTGGTAATTCTGGTATACCATTTGTTCTAGCAGAACGAAATGCTTCAAGCGCATTATCAATATATTCACATAATGCACCTTTAACAGTGTATGGATAACTTTCTAATAAATTGTAAAATTGCATATCAGGTGAAACATCAACCGATGTAGGATAGTTCGTTTTCATAATAAACACCTTGTTAAATTAAAAATAATTTTTTACACTATTAAATTATAACCAATGAAAAATAAATAATCTAAAAATTTAAAACAATATATTAGACTCAACAAATATCGTTTGATATTTTCCACAAAACAATATTACTTTTTTATCTCATATTGATACTAATTATTTATAAAATACACTTGTACTTTTTATCGGCAAATATATAATGTAATTACGTTTTATATACTTATGATTAAGGAAAAATTTATGTCTATGCAAAGTACGATGAATTTTAAGATTGATCCAGCATTAAAAAGTGATTTTTTACATGCTTGCCAAAGTAAAGGACTTTCAGCAAGTTTGGTCATTCGCGAGCTAATTTCTGGTTATTGTCAAGAAAATGAACCTGAACCAAATATCGAAACATTACAAGCAATGAAAGATGCTATCAATAGTACAAATACAACAACAATGACAGCGGAAGAATTTTTTGCTTGGGCAGAGGCTGAAAGTGCTAAAAATTGAGAAAACAAAGGCTTTTGAGAAAGATTTTAAAAAAGTGGGGTTAATTGCACCATTAGTTGATGTTCTACATTACCTAATTAATGGTAAAAAATTACCAGCTAAATACCGTGATCACGCTCTAAAAGGCAAGTATGCAATATTTCGAGAATGTCACGTCAAGCCTGATTTATTACTAGTTTATTATATTGAAAATAATATTTTGAAATTAGTTAGATTAGCAAGCCATAGTGAGTTATTTTAACTAGTGTTATAGTTTAAGGAGAAGCTTCTATAATGCAAAAAAACTAGGCAGATATAGCCTATTAGATTTATTATTTTAAAGGGATTTTATTAGGAATAAACCTATATAAAATCATAACCAAACAGGAGGGTAAGATGTTACTCATCTCCCTTTTTATCCTGCTATTATTCATTCAATACCACCACCCAAAACCACAAAAATCTTATTGCACAAAACCCAAATCCGCTCAACCAAATACCCATAAAAATCATCCTAAACCTCAATGGGTAATTAATGAAATTATTTACCTTAAGGCTATAATGGGAAAGCAAATAGGCTGTAGAAAAATCGCCAATACCTTTAACCGCTTACATAAATCTGAAACAGTTGGTAAAACCTTTGTAGCAAATACTATCCGTAAACATCAATATCATATTCAACAGCAACGCTATAAAATAAAACAAAAATTACCTCTAGAAATGGCAATCAACCATACTTGGGCAATGGATTTAAGTTTTTACTCCTCCCAAATGCTACTGGGTATTCTCGATCACGGATCTCGTAAGTTACTTTATTTGCAACCTATCAAAAATAAATCCAGTTGGATGTTACTCGGTTATCTATGCTTAACCATTGCAAAATATGGCAAACCTCAAAAGTTACGCACAGATAATGAAATTATTTTTAATAGTTTTGTGTTTAAAACTTTCTTAAAACTCGTAAATATCAAAAAGCAAACCACTCCTGTGGCGTCCCCTTGGTGCAATGGCAGAATAGAGAGATTATTTGGAACACTTAAACCAATGATTAAAACGCATTATATTGAAAATTATTTTACCCTAAACAGCTTTTTAAAACAGTTTAAATATTGGTATAACAATCACCGCACCCACCAAAACTTAAAAGGAAAAACACCTAATGATATTTGGTATCAAAATAATAAAAACAGGCGTAAATAATAAATAAGCGGTATGATTTAAACTAAAACTTGCAAATTTTAACTGTCCGCAGAGAACAGGGTATAATTATAGTTAAAATTTAGGTTTTTAAAGTAACTTTTAAAAATCAGTGATTAAAATCTAAAAAAATTTGCTAGAAATAAAAAATCGCCTGCTTAATTTATAAAAAAGCAGGCAGATTTAGACTAAAAATCACTCAATCATAGTTAAAGAAAGAGCTGTCCGTAGTGCGGACAGGACATCTAGAACATTAATTCTTAATTTATCTATCGGAAAACAAACTGTAGAATGATAAACATCACTACTTGGTGTAATAACAGAAAATGAACTTCCCTGTGTGTCCATATTAGGCATTAATTTTTGATTAATACTTTGTTGCCTTTGCTCGGAGCGTTTAAAAATATCTTCAGGATTCGTATTGGGAACATTATGAGCAATTATTTGACCACTGTAAATAATGCTTAGTAGAAGGATCGTTAGTTTTAATATTAGTTTCATAACTTTACTTAATTCAGTTATTAATCAACATATCAAATTCTATCTTATTTAGAGTAGTTATAATAACTCTATTTTGAAATAACTCAAGTAAATAATGAAAAAAATAGCTTTAGTTTTGTCCTTTATTTCTCAATAACACAATATTAACTAAGTTGAGGGAAGGTATGTACAATGATAAAGAAGTATTTAAAATTTAGGCATTTAATATCCTTTTCAATTCAAAATAAACTATATTAGTTTATGATTTGCACATATCAACAACTGATAACTATATAATATAAAAATATATAGAAATATGACAATTTTTGCATATAAGCTACACCTCGAAACCTATTTTTAGAACTTACACAGCTTATTAAATAGTAGCTTAAAATTAGATTTTAGATATAATCCTAGCTAAAAATCAACCATTTATCCCATTATTAATCAAGAAATAATATACGTTTCATTCACATAATTTGTAAACAAATCATTTTTGTATCATAATGTATTAATATTTAATTTTTCGAGTCAAAGAAAGGTACATCTTAGGCTTTACTCAGCATCAAATAATACACCTTAATACCTACTATTTAATTGCTTAACCAATGATTTTGAACCGCCAATAACCATTACAAGTATATTATTCTCTCTTAGATATATTTTATTCTCTTTTACCCAATCCATAGACGCCTTAGTTGTATCAGTCCTACTTGCTTTACCTGTTTATCGATCTGATAAGGTGGATAAATAGTTTCCATATTCGCTATTACAAAAGGGTATTTGTAGCATAATATGATGAGTAAAAATAATTTTTTCATTCTGAGACTTCCGATGTAAAACAAATAGGCTGTGGGAATTTTACCGTAGTAATGTACACATCAGGTTCTCTCATATCACAGTTATATCTTCTCCAATATGTCCAACTATAACCTCCTATTTCATTATTGGTCATTGTTAGATTCATCATCTTGATAACGAACATGTGTTAAAATAGTATCTACATTAACTCATATAATCTATTGATTTTTTACAAAATATTAAGAATTATTCTTGCTCTAATTAAAATATGATCTTGTCCTGCGTTTTTTAAAACTCCTCCAATAAGCGATCTTTTAAATGCTGTTTTTGCTCTTCAGATAACGCTCTATTTTCAGCATTGGACACCACAAAAAAGTCTTCTACTCGCTCGCCTATCGTGGTGATTTTTGCATTGAGTAATTGTATATTTAATTCATTAAAAATTTCACTCATATGTGCCAATAATCCTTCTCGATCCAAGCTTTTAAATTCAAACTCTGTTTGATCTAAACGTGCATTTTCTAAAAATGTGACCTCTGTTTTATGGTGAAAAGCATCAAATCTCACTGGTTTTTTAATAAGTTCAAAATCGTGCTGGTGAGAGTGAGATAAAACATCTGATAACACGCTTTGCAACTGTTCGCAGCGAATATCTGAAAGTGCTTTTCCATCATATTCTGAAACAATAAAACTATCAAAAACCAATTTATTATTGGTTAAGATTTGCGCTGATAAAATGCTCATTTTCTTTTTACTTAATAAATGTGCAATTCTAGAAAATAGCCGTGCCATATCCTTACAATGAATAAATACTTCAATAATATTGTGATGATTATTATTAGTGACTAACACTAAAGGCAATGCTTGCTCCGCTTTTAAATATCCTTCAATATGCCATTGTAATTGTGCTGTGGAATGGCGTATAAAATAGCTTATTGGGCAGTTCTTCCAATACTCTTCTATTAATTGCATTTGTGTTTTGCTATATATTTCTTGTAACTGCTCTCGTGCTTTATTTTGATTTAATAATCCTACTTGTTGGTAATCTACAGGATGTTCATTTCCTATAATCAGCTGTTGTTGAGTGAGTTTAAAAAGTTGATTAAAAAGCTGTGATTTCCATTGTGTCCAAAAAGTCTTATTGGTGGAGGACATATCCGCATAGGTCAAACAAAGTAATGCCGATAAAGCGGTCTGATTTCCCACTGTTTTTGCAAATTCTGTGATCACATCAGGGTCGTAAATATCTCGCCGTTGCGCAGTCATCGACATCGTCAAATGTTCCGCCACCAGCCACATTATTAATTTGGTACGCTCCTCACTGAGATTATGCAATTTAGCAAATTGATAAACCTCTAATGCCCCTTTTTCTGAATGGTCACCACTGCGACCTTTTGCTATATCATGAAACAAGGCAGCTACGTAGATCGCTGTGCGATCTTCACTTTCACGAAATAACAGCGAACACAATGGGGAAATATCATTGTCTGGTTCTAATAAATTCTCCAAAGTTTGCATTACACGAATAGTATGCTCATCAACGGTGTAGATATGTAACATATTAAATTGCATTAAACCTTGAATATTTTGCCATTGAGGTAAATATGCCGTTAATACACCTAAATTGTGCATTGGTTCGATCGCTTTTTTAACAAAGTTAGGTTGTGAGAAAAGTTGCATAAAGCGTTCTCTTGCTTTTGGTAATTCGCTGAGTGAGTAATCTAATTTTTTGATAGATAAACGCAAATATCGTAATGCGGAGACACTGGCTTTTGCCGTTGGAATTTGAGTTAAGTGATAAAATAAATCTAAGATAGAACAAGGATCATCTTCAAAACAGCGATAATCCTCTGTGCCTGAAATTAGGTTATCTTGTAGATAAAAATGGCGATCTAATTTTATTTTCTCACCTTGAGGATTTCGACAATTTAAGACTGTTTTTTCAAAGTTAACCAATAATAAATGACTTAATTGAGCAATAGATTGCGTCGCTCGGAAATAAGCTCGCATCATTTTTTCTACTGGTCGATTGCCTTCACCCTGATAACCCAAGCGCTCACTTAATCGTAATTGACGATCAAACCTTAAACGATTATCATAGCGTTTTAGTTGTAAATGTAACCCAAAACGCATTTTGAACAATACGGCTTGTGCATTTTCTAATTCAATATACTCTTCTGGAAAAAGCAGTTTCTGTTCAAATAATTCAGACAGTGAATACACACCATAATACCTTAACATCACCCACATTAATAAATGCAGATCCCTAAGTCCTCCTGGACTATGTTTTAAATCTGGTTCAAGGCTATAGCTAGTATTATGGTAACGTCTATACCGTTGCTTTTTCTCCGCTATTTTTGCAGCTAAAAAGTCTTTAATCTCCCAAAAGTCAGATTGATGAATACGTTCTAGAAAATGATAAAAATATCCGCTATCCCCTATTAAAAAACGCCCTTCAAGCATATTGGTCGCAATAGAAATTTCTGCTTTTCCTAACTCTATACATTCATCAAGAGTACGCACCGCAGAACCCACTTGTAACTTTAAATCCCATAGCAATGTAAAAAAGGCATTTATTTGCTGCTGAGTAGGTTCATCTAACGCCTCTTTCGTTAATACTAAAATATCTAAATCCGATAAAGGAAACATTTCACGGCGACCATAGCCCCCTACTGCAATTAACGTTAAATGAGGATTTTTATCAAATTCAAAGGCTTTCCATAATTTAAGCAATAATTGATCGTAAAAGTCACTTCGTTGATGTACTAACATCAGAGTATCGACCACAGGAAAGTGGCGATCTTGCTGTTGATTAAATTCTGTAATTTGTTGTTTTAATTCAGTTAGATTCATTATTTTAATATCTGATCAAATGGCATTTAGATACCCTATCATAATCCTATATAACATACAGGGCAAGATGCTAAGTGAAACTGGTACGATTAAGATGATGGCATTCAATGGCTAAACAAGGCAACTAGCGCTATTCAAATATCAAAAAATTTTACTATACCAAGCACTCCACTGCCCTCTTGCTACTTGAATTTTATAACTTTTATCATCAAAATTGACCGTTATCATTCCCTCTTTTGCCGTATTTAACACTTTAATTTGATTATCTTTTAAACGTTTTATCACTTTCTTATTCGGTAAATGCCACATATTCCAACGTCCTGTAGAAACCATTGCAAATTTAGGCATTGTATTACTCAGTAACAACTGACTGGTACTTGTTTTACTACCGTGATGGGGAACTTGTAAAAAATCTATTTTACCTATTTGTGGCGCAAAATCAGGTTCTTTGCTATAAGTAATATCACCCGTTAACAGTATTTTAAATTTTTTTATTGTGACTAATATGACACACGAATTTGCATTTTTTGCTCTTAATGTGACCGCTATCGGATAGTAACTTTGTAGACGAAAATCACCAAATTGCCATTGCTTTCCTTGAACGCAGGTTTCTGCTTTTCGATGGGCATACTGACGATAACTGGATGAAATCAATCGTGCTTTTGGATATTCATTTAAAATATCAACAATCCCCCCTGAATGATCTTTATCATCGTGACTTAAGAAGATCCCTTTCACATCAATGCCATTACGTTTTAAATAGGGCAGAATTTCTAATTTTGCCATTGAATTTTTAGTCTTTCCTTTCCCCCAACTGACTCCTGTATCATATAACACCGCCTGAGTTCGTAAGCCTTCTCGATAAATAAAAGCATTAGCTAAGCCCTGCCCAACATCAAACGTGATCCATTGTGTTTTAGGTTGAGTAAAGAAATAAATATAAAATAAGCTGTTAAATATAATGGTATTCAACCCAATATATTTCCAAAATAATTTTAATTTATGATTTAACCACGCATATAACACCATTAAGATCAAAAGGTTAAGCGTTAAAATTTGCCATTGTTGATATTGACTTAATATGATCCAATCATTTGCAAGAGGGTTTAATAATGCAAGGCTCATTTGCAATAAATAATCCACTAAGTGCCACGTATTCAATAGGTTATTGGTTATAAGTGAAAATAAAATGAGAGGAACTACAAGTAAGCTGTAAAAAGGCACGATAACTAAATTAGCGATAAAAGCAAAAAATGAGGTTCCTTCAAAAAAATAAAATTGGATTGGGGTAAAAAGTAACAAAATACCCAACTGTAAATGTAAGATTGCAATAATAAAACGCACAAAAGGATTATTCGTGGTGTTAGACTTAAAAGATAAATTGTCTATTATCTGTTTTAAAGGAAAATAACGATACCAAATGATTAAACACCATACCGCTAAAATAGAAAGCCAAAAGCTACTAGATAATAAGGTGATCGGGTAACAAAATAATAATACAGCAACAATCCGCCACCACAACTGCATTGCCGTATAATGCCTCCGAGCTAATTGACATATTAATATAAGACTAATGGCAAGTAAGGCTCTTAAGGTTGGAATAGAAAAATTAGCTAAAAAAGAGTATGCAACAGCACTGAATAGCCCTAATAATAGAGGTAAGCGGTAAGATAATACACACTTTTTGCAAAAATTCTTACCAATGTACCCGCTTGTTTTACTCAAGATAGACAAAATAATATATTGCAATAGTTTCGCAAACCAAAAACCTAACCACGTCACTAAACCAATATGTAAACCTGAAATAGCAATCAAATGTGCAGTGGTAGTCTGTTTAAAAATATGCCAATGAGATGCAGTCAGCCACGCTCTTTCTCCAAATCCAAGAGCCAGAATAAGCCCTTGAGTGGCTAAATGTTGCGTTTGAGTTTTAGTATGATTTAACCATTTTGTTCTAATAGAAAAATCAAACATCGATTTTTTATCAATAAGTTTTGCACGTTTTACAATAGCAATACCATTCATTTTATTTGCAAAATACCACTGTTGACGATTAAAATTTCCTTGATTTAAACGACCTGAAATAGGACGAATTTTAAGTGTCGCTTGATAATGCTGCTCTAATTTCAACGGTATATTATTTCGCCATTGTAGATAAAGCCTTTTACCATTATATAATTCTCCAATAGCCGTTTTATAATCCTGTTGATGTAAAATTTTGACGATTTTTAATGGCTTTGTTACCGTTGTAGCGGTTACATTCTCCGCATTTTTTGCAATTTGTTGCACATTATAAAAACTCATTGCAATAACTAATCCCAAAAGCCCCCATAATCTTTTTTTATGCCATAACATCACGACTGCCACTATCACACTCATAACAATAATGATTGAAAAATAATCTAATGGTAGCCATAAAAGCACGACTTGAAGTAGCACAAATAAAATACAAAATTTATCTAAATTCATTTTTTTCTCTTATAAATTGCAAACAAGTATGCAAATTTATGCAAAATTTATCCTCAAATTCCCTAATTTATTCGATCAAGATCACAAAAATTGTTTTTGCTTTGTTAAAAAGTTGTGTTTTTTGTAAGAAATTAAGTTTTTTGAATTTGTTTAAGGCATAATATAGACTACTTAAAAACGTTAATTTAGATTTAAACCATTATGCAGACTAAGTACAAAAATTTGAATGATTGGTTAAGTTCATCGCCATTTAATGGTTCAAGCCAATCTTATATTGAAGATATTTATGAACAATATCTAGATGATCCTACTTCTATTGAACAAAGTTGGTGTGATATTTTCGATCAACTACCCGCACTTCAACCAGATACTACAGAGCAAGCTCACTCCCCTATTCGACATTATTTCCGACGCTTAGCAAAAGCAAATCAATCTAATGTGGATTCCGTTATGGATCCAAAAATGGGAATGAAGCTGGTAAAAATATTACAGTTTATTAATGCTCACCGTTTTCGTGGTTATTTAGAAGCTAATCTTGATCCTCTAAACTACTACCGCTGGAAAACCTCCTCTGTTCCTGAATTAGACTACCGTTATCACGGTTTTACTGAAGCTGATTTAGATGAAGAGTTTATTATTGGGCACGTTGCTTATAATAAAGAGAAAATCACCTTACGAGAATTGGCTCAAAAGCTAAAAGAAACCTATTGTGGTAGTATTGGGCTTGAATTTATGCACGTTCAAGATCAAGAGCAGAAAACGTGGTTACAAGCAAAAATGGAGAGTCTTCTTCAAAAACCCCTTTTCACACCTCAAGAGCGCATCAAATTCTTAGAAGAGCTTACCGCTGCTGATGGCTTAGAACGTTATTTAGGGGCAAAATTTCCTGGTGCAAAACGCTTCTCCTTAGAAGGTAGCGATGCGTTTATTCCAATGATGAAAGAAATTATACGCCACGCAAGTCATCAAGGCATATCAGATATCACAATGGGAATGGCACATCGTGGTCGTTTAAATGTGCTAGTAAACGTATTAGGCAAAAAAACCGCTGAGCTTTTTGATGAATTTTCAGGAAAACATTCAACAGAGCGAACAGGAGATGTAAAATATCATCAAGGATTCTCTTCCTATTTTGCCACTGATGAAAAATTAATGCATTTAGTACTGGCATTTAATCCATCTCATTTAGAAATTGTCAATCCTGTTGTCATTGGTGCAACGAGAGCAAGACAAACTCGAATGAATAAAGGACAGGATAACGTCTTAGCAGTCACAGTTCACGGTGATTCTGCTTTAGCAGGTCAAGGAGTAGTACAGGAGACCTTAAATATGTCTCATGCTCGTGGCTACACTGTTGGTGGCGCTATTCGTATTGTGATTAATAACCAAATTGGTTTTACGACTTCTAATCCGCTTGATACTCGTTCAACTGAATTTTGTACTGATATTGCAAAAATGATTCAAGCGCCTATTATTCATGTTAATGGTGACGATCCTGAAGCAGTGGCATTTGCTTCACAAATGGCAGTAGAATATAGATCTTTATTTAAACGAGATATTTTTATTGAACTCATTTCCTATCGTCGTCATGGTCATAATGAAGCTGATGAGCCTATGGCAACACAGCCGATGATGTATAGCATTATCAAAAAACATCCGACACCTCGTAAAATTTATGCGGATCGATTAATCGCAGAAGGTGTTGTCACAGAAGAACAAGTAACAGAAATGGTAAATCTGTATCGTGACGCACTCGATAATGGTGAACGTGTTGTTCCTGAATGGCGTAAAATGGATAAAACAAAAGCCAATTGGGTACAATTCCTTGATCATGATTGGAATACTCCTTATCAAAGTCAATTCCCAGCAGATCGTTTTGTTACTCTTGCTCAAAAAGTATCTTCTTATCCTGATACTATTACACCACAATCAAGAGTTGCAAAAATTTATAATGATCGTACCGCTATGGCAAAGGGGGAAAAACCTTTTGACTGGGGTATGGCTGAAATAATGGCTTACGCAACTTTACTTGATGATGGCACTCATATTCGCCTTTCAGGAGAAGATGCAGGGCGAGGCACTTTTTTCCATCGCCATTCCGTTATTCATAATCAAAAAGATGGTTCAGGCTATATTCCATTAATGAATATTCATTCTAGTCAAGGTAGATTTGAAGTATGGGATTCCGTTCTTTCCGAAGAAGCGGTACTTGCTTTTGAATATGGGTATGCAATAACCTCTCCAAGAACATTAACGATTTGGGAAGCGCAATTTGGTGATTTTGCTAATGGTGCTCAAATTGTAATCGACCAATTTATTAGCTCTGGTGAGCAAAAATGGGGTCGTATGTGTGGCTTAGTAATGTTACTCCCTCACGGTTATGAAGGACAAGGACCTGAGCACTCTTCTGCTCGTTTAGAGCGTTACTTACAACTCTGTGCTCAGCATAATATACAAGTCTGTGTTCCTTCAACGCCTGCGCAAGTTTATCATATGTTACGTCGTCAATCTGTGCGTAAAATGCGTCGTCCTTTGGTGGTTCTCTCACCAAAATCATTATTACGACACCCTCTTGCCATCTCAACACAAGAGGAACTAGTAAATGGTACATTCCAGAATGTCATCGACGAAATTGATAATATCGATCCTAAAAATGTAAAACGTGTTGTATTTTGTTCTGGTAAGGTCTATTACGATCTCTTAGAACAACGCCGTAAAAATCAACAAAACGATGTCGCGATTCTTCGTATTGAACAGCTATATCCATACCCAATGAAAGAAATTGTTCAGATTCTAGAATCTTATCAACACGTTACGGATTATGTATGGTGTCAAGAAGAACCTCAAAATCAAGGGGCGTGGTACTGTAGTAAGCATAATTTTGAAGACTCTATTCCAGCTGGATCGACATTAAGTTATGCTGGTAGAGAAGCTTCTGCTTCACCTGCAGTCGGCAGTATGGCACTACATACACAACAACAAAAACAATTGGTTGATGATGCATTAACCCTTTAGAAGAGATAAAAAGGAAAATATTATGACTATTGAAATTCTTACTCCTGATTTACCAGAATCTGTTTCTGATGCCACAGTCACTACATGGCATAAAAAAGTCGGTGACAGCGTTGAGCGAGATGAAATCATTGTAGAAATTGAAACAGATAAAGTAATGCTTGAAGTACCTGCGGAAAAAGCGGGTGTAATTACAGAAATCCTTGAAGATGAAGGTGCAACTGTTGTCAGCAAGCAGTTACTTGGAAAATTATCAAGTAGTCAAGACGGTAAATTAACGACTGCCACTGTAGATAAAACAGAATCTACTCCATTAGATCGTCGTACCGCCGCCATTGAAAATGATCAACATCTCTCTAATGCACAAAGCCCTGCCATTCGTCGCCTGTTAGCAGAACACGAAATTAATAGTGATGACATTAAAGGTACTGGTGTAGGTGGTCGTATTACTCGTAGTGATGTGGAAACCGTGCTTGCTACTCAAAAAACAACACAAACTCCATCTGAACCACTCGAAACCGTTACTTATAGCGGTCGTAGTGAAAAACGTGTTCCAATGACACGTTTACGTAAACGTATTGCAGAACGTTTATTAGAAGCGAAAAACACCACTGCAATGCTCACTACGTTCAACGAAGTAGATATGCAACCTATTATGCAACTACGCAAAACCTATGGTGATAAATTTGAACAACAGCACGATGTTCGCTTAGGTTTTATGTCTTTCTATATTAAAGCCGTTGTCGAAGCATTAAAACGCTATCCTGAAGTAAATGCGTCTATTGATGGTAGTGATGTGGTTTATCATAATTATTTTGATGTAAGTATTGCCGTGTCTACTCCTCGAGGTTTAGTTACTCCTGTACTTCGTGATTGTGATAAATTGAGTATGGCAGATATTGAAAAATCAATTAAAGCATTAGCTATTAAAGGACGAGATGGTAAATTAACCGTCGAAGACTTAACGGGCGGTAATTTTACCATTACTAATGGCGGAGTTTTTGGCTCTCTTATGTCTACGCCTATTATAAATCCACCACAAAGTGCAATTTTGGGTATGCACACCATTAAAGATCGCCCTGTTGCTATCAATGGTGAAGTCGTTATACGACCAATGATGTATTTAGCACTTTCTTACGATCATCGTTTGATCGATGGTAAAGAGTCTGTTGGCTTCTTAGTGACAATTAAAGACTTACTCGAAGATCCTACAAGGCTATTATTAGATATTTAATTTCTCCTCTTCTCCCCCTCCTCCAACCTATGTAGGAGGGCTTTTTTTATATGCCAGTAAGCAATTAAGTTTTTAACTCAAACAGTATTGTACAACTATTGAGCTTGTTAAAGCACGGTTACTGAGCTTGTCGAAGTATAAGTGCTTTGTAATCATTCGCTCTTCGATAGGTTCGAGAACGGAAAATAATACTTAACAACCTTATTCTAGATTTAATTAGTATAAAAAACTAAAAATCTCCTTTCATTTTTGCAAAATTTTCTGCTAAAGTAACCGCTATATTCACGATAAATCATCACAAATGGACAGGCATAATGAATTTACACGAATACCAAGCAAAACAGTTGCTTAATCAATATAATATTCCCACACCACAAGGCGTACCTTGTACTAATCTTGATGAAATTAAACAATCTTTACATAAAATTGCTACTTCACAATGGGTAATGAAATGCCAAGTACATACAGGTGGACGCAGTAAAGCAGGCGGCATTCAAATCGTCAACAATGAGTGTGAAGCCACTAATTTTGCTAAACAGTGGTTTGGTAAAAATTTAGTTACTTATCAAACAAATTCAACAGGTTTACCTGTTCATACTATTTATGTGGAAGAAAGTGCTACTATTGAGCGAGAGATTTATCTAAGTGTACTCATTGATTCTTCTTTACAAAAAATGGTCTTTATTGCATCAAGTGAGGGAGGCATAAATATTGAAGATATCGCAGAAACTAATCCTGATGTCATTTATAAAATCACCATTGATCCTCTGATTGAGGTAATGCCTTATCAAGGTCGAGAGTTAGCATTTCAACTCGGTCTAACAGGAAAGCAAGTTAAACAATTTACACACATTTTTATGCAACTAATCAAATTGTTTAAACAAAAAGATCTTTCGTTACTAGAAGTCAATCCTCTCGTTATTACACAACAAGGAGATTTACTCTGCCTTGATGCAAAAATCATTGTCGACGATAATGCTCTTTATCGACAACCTGAACTATACAAAATGAATGATCCAACACAACAAGATCCTCGAGAAGTCATTGCTGAATATCACCAATTAAATTATGTCGCTTTAAAAGGAAATATTGGTTGTGTAGTCAACGGTGCAGGGCTTGCAATGGGAACAATGGATAGCTTAAAAGCCTTTGGTGGTCAACCTGCCAATTTTCTTGATGTAGGTGGCAAAATTACAGTTGAGCGAGTAACAGAAGCCTTTAAACTTGTTTTATCTGATCCTAATATTAAAGTTATTTTAGTAAATATTTTTGGTGGCATTGTACGTTGTGATTTAATCGCAAAAGGGATTATTGCTGCAGTCAATGAAATCGGAATTGAAATTCCCGTCATTGTACGTTTAGAAGGCAATAATGCTGAAATCGCTCATCATATTTTATCTGAATGTAACTTAAATATTATAAGTGCAACCAACCTTACTCAAGCCGCACAGCTTGCCGTAGATATTGCAAAGAAAGATGAGGAGATGAATAAATAATGGCAATTTTAATTGATAAAAATAGTAAAGTTATTTGTCAGGGATTTACGGGTAGTCAAGGTACGTTACACTCCTCTGATGCGCTGGCGTACGGCACACAGCTTGTTGGTGGTGTATCACCAAACAAAGGAGGAACAATTCATCTAGGTCTTCCTGTTTTTAATACAGTGCGTGAAGCTGTAAATAATACTGGGGCAACTGTTTCTGTTATTTACGTACCTGCAAGTGGATGTAAAGATGCTATTTTCGAAGCAATCGATGGTGGTATTAAGCTCATTATTTGTATTACAGAAGGCATCCCTGTATTGGATATGCTTGATGTAAAACAACGCTTAAATCAAAGTGATGTAATAATGATAGGTCCAAATTGCCCTGGTGTCATCACACCTGATGAATGTAAAATTGGTATTATGCCTGCTCATATACATCAAAAAGGGAAAATTGGTATTATTTCTCGCTCTGGTACACTGACTTATGAAGCCGTAAAACAAACGACGGATGCAGGATTAGGACAATCTACTTGCGTTGGAATTGGAGGCGATCCTATTTCAGGCTCTAGTTTCATTGATATTTTAAAACTCTTTGAACAAGATCCACAAACAGAAGCCATTGTAATGATTGGTGAAATTGGCGGTACAGCCGAAGAAGAAGCCGCTGAATTTATTAAACAGCATATTACTAAACCTGTTATTGCTTATATTGCAGGAGTAACTGCTCCAAAAGGTAAACGGATGGGACACGCTGGAGCAATTATTAATGGTAAAAAAGGAACTGCTTTAGGAAAATATAAAGCATTAAAAGATGCAGGCGTTATAACCATCAATAGCTTAACTGATATTGGAAAACAACTTAACTCAATATTATAAAGCGCACTTTATTATCTTAAAAAATAAACTCTTAATCTACTAGACGACTATTAATAAATGATCTAATATTATACTCGAATTTCATTTCTATTAAGGAAAACTTATGAAAAAATTACTACCTATCATCGGACTTTCAGTCCTTACTCTTGTTGGCTGTGCCACTGAAGGATCTCGAGTTGTAGAAACTCAGAAGGTCGCCACTTATAATACAACCTATCATGGAAAAAAATCTCCTATTGCATTAGGTAAATTTAACAATCGTTCAAGCTATCAAAATGGCATCTTCTCTGATGGTACAGATCGTTTGGGTAACCAATCAAAAACAATTTTATTAACACATTTACAACAAACAGGACGTTTTACTGTTTTAGAACGTGCTAATTTAAAAGAAATGGCAAAAGAAGCAAAAATCAGAGGTAAAAAACAGCATCTTAAAGGTGCAACGTATGTAGTCACTGGTGATGTTACTGAATTTGGACGTAAAACTGTCGGTGATCACCAACTATTTGGTATCTTAGGTCGTGGTAAGCAACAAGTTGCTTATGCAAAAGTAGCTTTAAATGTACTAAATGTGAATACTTCTGAAGTCGTTTACTCTGCTCTTGGTGCAGGCGAATACAGCTTATCAAATCGTGAAATCATTGGATTCGGCGGTACTGCAGGATATGATGCAACACTAAATGGAAAAGTACTTGATTTAGCTATTCGTGAAGCAGTCAATAATTTAGTCAAAGGCATTGAATCCGGTCAATGGACACCAAGTAAATAAGGAGAAAGTGATGTTAAAAACATTAAAAATATTCCCTGTATTGCTTTGTGGATTTGTGGTGATTGGTTGCCAATCACCTAGCCCATCTCTTTATTATTGGGGAAACTATTCTGATTCTGTTTATTCTTATTATGATGATGAGAGCACATTAGATACACAGCAACAAAATATGCTACAAATTATCAATAATGCTCAAGAATCAGGTAAACAAGTTGGTCCAGGCATTTATGCACATTTAGGTTTGATTTCATTAAAACAAGGAATGGCTCAAAAGGCTCAAGACTATTTCCAAAAAGAAATGACTCTTTATCCAGAGTCTGCCACTTTTATTCAGTTTTTACAACGTAAAAATAATTCTCTAAAAGGAGCGGTTAAATAATGAAAAAATTATCTCTATGGTTAGCTTCTTTATCCATTATTTTACTATCTGGTTGTAGTAATACGTCAAAGCCTTATGACTATTCAGCGTTACAAAATAGTAGTCCAAAATCAATCCTATTGGTTCTACCTAAAAATAACTCACCAGAAGTAAAAGCAGATATTGCAGTACTTGCTCAATCAACTGTTCCTTTAGCAGAAAAAGGTTACTACGTATTTCCAGTTACATTGGTGAATGAATTATTTAAAGAAAATGGTGTAACAAACGGCAATGATATTCAAAATGTCAGTGCAAAAAAATTACACCAAATTTTTGGTGCTGATGCGGCTATGTATATGACAGTAGATGAATATGGTTCTAGCTATAAAGTATTTGATAGTGTTACCACTGTTTCAGCTACAGCAAATTTAGTTGATCTAAAATCAGGAAAATCGTTATGGTCTGGCAATGCTAAAGTGGCTACCAGTAGCAATGGAGACCAATCTAATAACATCTTCGGTGTTTTAATTTCTGCAATGGTTAACCAAATTATTAATAGTGTAACAGATCAGGGTTATAAAGTAGCTGGACAAACTACTGCACAATTATTTAATGCAGGACATAGTGGAAATATCCTCTATGGTCCAAAACACCCTCTTTATCAAAAAGATCCTCAACTACAAGCTAAATAATCTTTCCAAATAAGGCTATAATTTTATAGCCTTTTTAATACATACGATTTCAAAATATAAAAAAGTTATGCCATAATTATTAAATGTTCTTATTTTAAATATTTTTATGAAAGGAGAATATAGAATGTCCAATACACAACCTAAACTTGCTGTTCTCATTGATGCAGATAATACCCCTTCATCTGCTATAACAGAAATTATGGCAGAAATCGCTAAATATGGTGTAGCAAGTGCTAAACGAATTTATGGGGATTGGAGTAGTTCACATTTAAAAGGTTGGCAAGATAATTTACTTAAACACGCTTTAATTCCTGTGCAACAATTTGCTTATACTAAAGGTAAAGATGCAACAGATATGCAACTGATTATTGATGCAATGGATCTATTGTACAGTGATACATTTGACGGTTTTTGTTTACTCTCTAGTGACAGTGATTTTACTCCTCTTGCAATGCGTGTTCGTGAAAGCGGATTAACTGTTTATGGCTTTGGACGTAAAACTACACCTGAAGCATTTCGTCAAGCTTGTGATAGATTCTTTTATATAGAAAATTTACAAGAAAAAGTAACTGAAGAATTAAAAGAAGGAGAACGAGAACAACCAACAACCTCAGAAAAATCTAATAAAACACGCCCAACAACACAGCAAATTATAGAGAGTTCCTTAAAATCGCTACTTTATAAAGCCATCAAAGAATGTATAAATGATAATACTGGCTGGGCATATATGGGAGATATTAGTAATTACTTAACTCAAACTCAGTCTGATTTCGATCCTCGTAGCTATGGATATGCAAAACTTTCTAATATGCTTAAAAAACTAGATAGCTTACAATTTCATTATGATGAAGCAAACCGTATGTATTGTCGTAAAATTCCTTATGGTGAATTAATCCAACTACTCAACAAAGCAACTCAAAAGTTTCAAAGTAAAAAAGGTTGGTCAAAAGTAAGTACTGTCGAAAACTATATCACTCCCCGTTGGGATTACAAAGAGTATGGCTTTGATAATTTTGAGAAATTATTAGAAACTGTACATAATATAGAAATTGAAAAAGACAGCTTGCGCATTAAGGCTTCCTAAACAAATAACCTCAATAAAATAAGCGGTAAGATCTACATAAAAATTTACAAATTTATGTTATCATTCCCTTAATTAATTACTAAACTAGTTTAGTTTTCCTAATATGAGAATAGTTATGGCAATAAAATCTAAATATCAAGACGATCAAGTTGATACACTATTAAATGAATTAATCGCTGTATTAGAAAAAAATCACACTCCTGTCGATCTTTCATTAATGGTGCTAGGTAATATGGTGAGTAATATTTTACTCAATAATATTAATGAACCTCAACAACGTGAGCATTTAGCAGAAACATTCTCTCAAGCTCTAAAAAGTTCACTTATAACCAAACATTAGTATGCTTAAATTTTTTCAAAAACGCTCAGAAGCAATTTCTCAACGTATTACGTGGGGACATTGGTTCACACTGTTTAATATTGGCATTGTTTTATTTATCGCCTCTCGATATGCCTTTAATGCAGACTGGCCAAATACTTTTTTAGGGAAAGCGTATTTTTTTATCAGCTTATTTGGACATTTTAGCTTTGTTGTTTTTGCTGTTTATTTACTCTTACTTTTTCCACTGAGTTTTGTTATTAAAAATCAACTGACTTTCAGAGTGATTTCCGTTATTTTAGCAACAGGTGGAATGGTTTTATTACTGATCGATACCGAAGTATTTCGTACTCTTTATTTACATTTATCTCCACTCGTCTGGGAGTTATTTATCAGCCCTAAAGGTTTAAATTTTTTAAGCCATTGGCAATTTATTATTCCAATTTTAGCTATTTTTATTGCTGAAATTGCAAGTTCTTATTGGATATGGCGAAAATTAAGACGCTTTGGACGTCAAAAATGGGGTAAGTTTGTTGCTCTCTTTTTTATTACTTGCTTCATTGCAACACATTTATTTTATGCGTGGGCAGATGTCACATTATATCGACCAATTACAGCTCAAAAATCAAATTACCCATTATCCTATCCAATGACAGCAAAAACCTTTTTTGAAAAGCATGGTTTTGCAAATCATTCTGTTTTAGAGCAACAGATCAAAGAACACGGTCGTCCTGAAGCCTTTTATCTGAACTATCCTAAAACAAAATTAATAATGGATGAACCTGAACATAAAATTAACTTAATGATCATAAATGTTGCAACATTACGTCCTGATGCTATTTCAGCAACAAATATGCCTAATTTAACGGATATCCGTTCCAATTCATTATATTTTAACCAACATTACACAGCAGGTAATACTGCAATGGCAAGTGTAGTAAACCTCTTTTATGGACTAAGTGGTCAATATGTTGATTCTATTTTAAATGAACAACAACCTTCTCCTCTTATTACTACCTTGCAACAGTATCAATATCAGTTAGGTCTCTTTTCTGCCAATGAATTTAAAGCCCCGATTTATCGTCAGGCATTATTTAATAAATTGAAAGTAATGGCAAAAAAATCCAATAATAATATTATTAAACAATGGAAAAAATGGTTACAAAAAAGTAATCAATACCCTTCTTTTAGTTATTTAGATCTCAATTTACCTCAATCTATAAATTATACTAAAAGAGTACAACTGTTAGATCGTCAAATTGGTACGTTGTGGAATACATTAAAAGAACAGGATCAACTCTCCAACACGCTTGTCATTATTACAGCAAGTTTAGGTGAAGATCTCACAATAGATAACTCATTTGATAAAAAACGCTCACACATTCCAATGATGATGTATTGGAAAGGTGAAAAAGGTGATTATTCACAACTTTCAAGCCATTTAGATATAATGCCAACACTCTTAAATCAATTTTTTGGTGTCACAAATCCAATTTCAGATTATGCTCAAGGAATTAACCTTAATGAGACCAATAACCGTAAATGGCTACCTAGTGCAGATCATAAATGGCGAGTGGCAATAATGCTTGATGGTGAGCAATACCAAATTAATCCTAAAAAAGGGCGCTTTAAATATTTCAATATTGAGGGTAAACAACAAAAAAATAAAGAAGCACCTCTGGCACTCTTTTTACAACTTATTCGTGACAGTAATCAATTTATGGAGAAATAGCGGGTAGATCTCATTCAAAATTTGCAAAATCTTGAATAAATCATACCGCTTCACAACACTATGCTAAATAATTTAGAGCTAGAACACATTTTAAACGTTAAATTAAACAGTAATGCCATCAACGACTACGCCCCTAACGGCCTACAGATTGAAGGAAAACAGAATATTCAAAAAATTGTGACAGGGGTAACAGCAACACTGCCTTTAATTGAAGAAGCGATCAAACGTAATGCTGATGCAATTTTAGTTCATCACGGTTATTTTTGGAAAAATGAATCACCTTGTATTCGTGGAATGAAAGGTAAACGTATCAAACAGTTACTTGTAAATAATATTAATTTATATGGTTACCATCTACCTGTAGATATTCATCCAGAGTTGGGCAATAATGCTCAATTGGCACAAAAATTAGGTATAACAAATTTACAAGGTTTGGAAGATTCTCCTTATTCTATTCCTGTATATGGTGAGTTAGAAACACCCATTACTGCAGTTGCCCTAGCTAAACGTATTGAAAAAGTGCTACACCGTACACCTATTTTGTGTGATGAATTTATTACTGATTATCCTCAAAAACTCATTAAAACCGTTGGGTTATGTACAGGTGGCGGACAAAACTATATCGACCTTGCTGCACAGAAAGGCGTTGATGCTTTTATTACAGGAGAAATTTCTGAACAAACTACCCACTCAGCTCGAGAACAAGGTATCTACTTCTTTGCAGCGGGACATCACGCCACAGAAAGGGATGGAATTAAAGCAGTAGGTGAATGGCTAGCACAAGAATATCAATTAGATGTGGAATTTATTGACATTGATAACCCTGCTTAATAAACAATAATCATCCTTTACTTCGTTATTGATTAGTTAATAAACGAAATATTTTACAACTTTGACATTAACATCTCTTCTACAATTAGACAGATTTTTAAAAACAGTATACAATATAATCACCGTTTACAAATAAATACAATATTTTTTATTTATTTGTAAGCAAGTTTAAACAGCAAAGAGGTAATTTATGAAAAAAGTTGTATTAATTTCTACCATTGCAACATTGGTTTTAAGTGGCTGTTCAACAATGCAGAAGGCTCCGCAAACAACGTCTGGTACTCAACAACAAAGTGGCATATTTAACGACAGTAATATGTATCCTCCTCAAGCCAAACCTGGTGAGTGTTATGCTCGAGTATTAACTCCAGCAACTTATAAAGTAATAGAAGAAAAAGTATTAGCAAAAGGAGCTGGAGAAAGTATCCAAGTTATTCCTGCTCAATATCAAACTGTGACAGAAAAAGTATTAATTAGTGAAGCAAGCACGCAATTAAAAGTTATTCCTGCAACATATAAAACTGTAACTGAAAAAGTATTAATTGCACCAGCACAAGAAGTGCTTACTAAAGTGCCTGCTAAATACAAAACGGTTACAGAAAAAGTCTTAGTTAAACCAGCTTATACAACTTGGAAGCGTGGTGTTAATCCAGTTTCAGATTCTTACTCAACAGTCACAAAAAATGGTGATGTTGTTTCTAAGTACGATCAAAGTACGGGTGAAATTATGTGTTTAGTTGAAGTTCCAGCTGAATACAAAACAGTAAGTAAAAAAGTATTAGCAACACCAGCAGGAACAGTTAAAAAAATTATTCCAGCTAAATATAAAACAGTGACAAAACGTATCGTTGCCACTCAAGCAACAACACAAAAAGTGACTATTCCAGCGAAATATAAAACCGTTTCTGTACGTAAGTTAGTTAAGCCAGCTGAAACAGTAAAAACACCTATTCCAGCAGAATACAAAACAATTACAAAACGTGTTGTTGAAACTAAACCTCATTTAGAATGGCGTGGAATTTTGTGTGAAACAAACACAACTCCAGACCTTATTCGCCGTTTACAAACTGCGTTAAACAAAAAAGGCTACCGTTCAGGTAAAGTTGATGGTGTACTAGGTCGTGATACTTTAAGAGCTGTAATTAAATATCAAAGAGCTAATAACTTACCAAGTGGTCAATTAACTTTAGCAACGTTAAAAAGTCTTGGTCTTTAATTAATTAAATATTGATGATACACGAGTCCTATTATTAGGACTCGTTTTTTTATGGCCTCACAACAGATAAGTGAATATTGATAACAGTATAAATAAAAAAAGGCATAGTAGACAAAATAGTTGGTAATTTTGAGGAGCTATGCCCATAGTAGACAAATGAGTTGGTTTTTATTATTTTATAAATAATTACCAACTCCTTTTATTTAGAAAATCTTTTATAAACATAATCTTATGGTATTTGGTTAAACCATTATGATTAGATAGTTTTCGTTTAAGTTCTCCAAATAAACTTTCAAGCCTATTTGTTGTTTTTTCTATATTTAATTCAGGATATTTTTCAAAAGTAAATAAATAATCCATATTATATTTTAAGCTCCTGTAAGCACTTCTTATATTACGATGTTTAAAAGGATATTTACCCTTTTCATTTATTTTATCGGAGCGTTCATTTAAATATTCTTTATGTTTTAAATACCAATAATGTAAATTAATATAGAACTCGTTTTTAGAGCTATTTTTTAATGTTTTAACTAATATTTTTAGCTCTTTTCCCGCTTCAGATTTAGGGTTCCTTGTTAATTTCCTTATTACATTTGCTATTTGATGAAATTGGCAAAGTTGTGCAGGCGTATTTAAAAAATCTCTTAATAATCCTCGTCTTCCATCACAAGTAATAGATTGAATAATATAGCCTTTTTCTCTTAATTTATTCATTGCTAATAGATAATAAAGATTTTTTTCTGTTGTCACAATTTGATGATAAATTACCTTCTTTGATAAAGTGTCCATAAAAACGAGAACACCAAAATTTCGACCAAAGAAAGTGGTATCCATCATTAAGTTCAATTTATTATTTTGTGGGATATTTAATGGCGTTTTAGGGGCTTTTAAAACATATCTTTGAATAGTTCTAACAGAGCAATTATATTTAATTGCTAGTTGCTTATAGGTTTGTTTACCTTCTGTGTAATCTAGCCAAATTTGGCTTGAATTTAAGGATTTTTTGAAGGTAAAAGTTTTATTACAAATAGAGCATTTATAACGTTGAACATTATTTTGGGTACCATATTTGTGAATATTCGTTTTATGACAAAAAGGACAAGTTTTTTATTCATTTTCAAAAAAGTGGGCTAAAGCACAGTAATATAAAGCTTTAACCCATTTTTTACCAACTATTTTGTCTACTATGCCTAAAAAAAGAACTAAGTTAATTTAACTCAGTCCTTTAACAATAATATAAACTATCGAATTTAATGCTAATACTAGCAATTAATTTCTAACTTTTACCATCTTCTTTCGATTGTTTCTTTCCTGCGTGAATCGCCATTTTTTGACGAATAATTCGACGCTCTTTAGATAACTCAGCGTTACGGATCGTAATATCATCAACACGACTTTCATAATCATCATGCATATTTGCAATAATTGCACGTATATCCGCCACAGTCATTGAATCTGTAATATATTGATTTAAGTTATTAAGTAACAATGCTCGTTTTCTATTATCTCTAATTCTACGATCATTTTCTGCTGTCTCACGTAATAACTTATTTTTTAATCGATATAAGTGTACATAATCAAGCATATCTTGAAAAGATTGTGTTTGTTTTCCCATAAAGCGCTCCTTTGGTAAATTTAAAATTGTTAACATCGGAAATCCTAAATCGTTTAGTGTCATTCGTCAAAGTATTTTTATCAACTTATGCTAATATTGCGAAGAAAATCACAAATTATTTGAATATCTACACTTATTCTTTACACATTAAATTTAAAATCAGTCCAATGTTTATATTTTTCACCTGCCTTTATAATCCCACCATATTTCTGCCATTCAGGATGATTAGGGGTATCTGGCAATGCTTGAGTTTCCAATGCAATACCTGAATAATCATTATAAACACCATTGTGACGATTTGGGTTGTTTGCCAAATAGTTTCCAGTATACACCTGCAACGCGGGTTGTGAGGTAAAGACTTGTAATTGTAATGAATTATCCGAAGCAGTTAAAATAGCACAAGGTTGCTCACTTTTCTGATTTAATAGAAATGAATGATCATAACCTTTGGTCGCTTGCTGTTCCTCTTTTAAAAAATCCGTTTTTAATGTCTTTTCATTTCGAAAATCAAAACTCGTGTTTGTGACATTTTTTAATGGTGCGTTTGGAATACCTTCATTATCTACAGGTAAAAAATAATCCGAATTCAGCTGTAATTTATGATCACGAACATCACTACTAAGCTCAGCATTGTCTAAATTAAAGTAACTATGATTAGTTAAATTTAATGGTGTATCCTGATCGGACTCAGCCTCAAATTCAATTTTGACTTCATTATTTTCCGTTAAATGATAAGTGACATAAGCGGTCACATTACCTGCAAATCCTTGATCACCATCTTGAGAAAAAATCGAAAAAGTAATACTATTTTCGCCTTTTTCTTTAACACACCAACGTCTATGGCTAAAACCCTCACCACCGTGCAGTTGATGTTTTCCTTGATTGGCAACTAACGAATATTCTTTACCATTTAGCTGAAAACTGGCATTAGCAATACGATTAGCGTAACGTCCTACTGTTGCACCTAAGTAACCCTGTTGAACCAAGTAATCTTGAGGCTGACAGCCTAATAGCACTTCTTTTGATTGGTTATTTACAGGGACTTTACAGGATATCCACGTTGCCCCCCAATCCATCACTTGAATGGACATTCCATTGCCATTCGTTAAAGTAAAGAGCTGAAAAGGAATATTATCAGGTGCTATACCACTGGTGGTTTCCGTTAGCATACTGAAACCCCTTGTGATGCAGTACATACATAAAAAGTTTCTTTTAAACCTGTTTGTTTTTGGTAATTATCTGCAATAATTTTTTGTACTGCTTCTACTTTTTCAGTCGGTGCAATCGCTACAATACAACCACCAAAACCGCCGCCTGTCATTCTCGCACCACCACTTGAACCGATAACGACTTGAGCAAGTTCTACTAAGTAATCAATTTCAGGTGTGGTAATTTCAAAATCATCTCGCATTGAATTATGTGAAGCATACATCAATTGTCCCAATGAGGTTAAATCTCCCTGCTCTAACGCTTTTACGGCATCTAACACTCGTTGGTTTTCAGTCACTACGTGTCTGGCTCTTCTCATCATTTCAGGATCACAAGCGGTAAGATCTTTTTCTTTTTTTGCAAATTCTTCAATGGAGACATCTCGCAATGCTTTTACACCAAAAAATTCCGCTGCTTTTTCACATTGTTGGCGACGAGTATTATATTCCCCTGTCACTAAATCGTGTTTCACATTTGAGTTTACAATCATCACAGCAACATCTTGTGGCACGGGGGTTGGCTTAGTTTCTAAGCTACGACAATCAATCATTAATAAATTATCTTTTTGCCCTAATGCTGAAATCAGCTGATCCATATTGCCACAATTTGCACCTACAAATTGATTCTCAGCTTTCTGCCCGATTAACGCAATTTCAGTATGAGAAAGTGAAAGATTGCCTAATTGCTGACAGAATTTCCCTACCGCCACTTCTAATGATGCAGAAGAACTCAAACCAGAAGATAAAGGCACATTGCCACTAATCACTAAATCTGCCCCTTGTTTAAATTCAGGGCAACGCTCTTGAATAAATTTAACCACGCCACGCACATAGCCCGTCCATTTAGCCTCACTGTTTTTTGTGATCGGTTGGCTTAAATCAAATTTATCAAACTGATCTAAATCTGCCGCATAGACGTTAAAAATACTATCACTACGTTTAGTACCACTGATTGCTGTTCCATAGTTGATCGCACAAGGCATCACAAAACCGTCATTATAATCGGTATGTTCGCCAATCACATTGACTCGCCCTGGTGCATAAACACATAAGGTTGGTTTTTGATTAAATTTTTCAACAAATAACTGTTTCGCTTTTTCGATTGGTTGCATAATATTTCCTTTTTTGTAAATTTTAACTCACAAGTAACCGCTATATTCAATATTACTTCATTTTATAATGAGTATCTGACAACTCTCTTAAACGTATTGCAGCTTGCTCTGCCGTTAGATCTCGCTGGCTCTCCCCTAACATCTCATAGCCAACCATAAATTTACGCACGGTGGCAGAACGTAGTAAAGGTGGATAGAAATGAGCGTGTAATTGCCAATGTTCATTCTCTTTTCCATTAAAAGGTGCAGCGTGAAAGCCCATTGAATAAGGGAATGATGTATTAAATAAATTATCATATTTTGTTGTTAATTTTTTTATTGCTAAAGCAAGATCTTTTTCTTGTTCTGTATTTAAATCCGTTAAGCGTTTAATATGCTGTTTTGGAAGTAACAAGGTTTCAAACGGCCATACCGCCCAATAAGGCACAACCGCCACCCAATATTCTGTTTCTACCACAATGCGTTCTTTAAGTTCTAATTCTTTATTGACATAATCCATTAAAAGTACCGAATTATGTTTTTTAAAATATTCAGCTTGTGCTTTATCTGCTTGGGCAACTTCATTTGGTAAGAAATTGCTTGCCCAAATTTGCCCGTGAGGATGAGGATTTGAACAGCCCATTGCTGCCCCTTTATTCTCAAAAATTTGTACCCATTGATATTTTTGACCTAATTCTTGTAATTGTTCTTGCCACGTTTTGATCACTTCGGTGATTTCTTCAACGGTCAATAAAGGTAAGGTTTTACTGTGATCAGGTGAAAAACAAACTACTCGGCTCTCACCCTGTGCCTGAGAACTTTGAAAGAGAGGATCTTGTTGTTCTTGTGGAGCTGGTGTATTTTCTAAAAGTGCGGAAAAATCATTTTTAAACACGAAAGGTTGAGTATAAGCTGGATTTTGTTCACCTGTAATGCGTTTATTACTTGGACACAAATAACAACTTGGATCGTAACTTGGTTTATTTTCTTCCACTACTTTTTCTTGTTGACCTTGCCAAGGACGTTTTGCTCGATGTGGGGAAACCAAAACCCATTGTTCGGTTAATGGATTATAACGTCGATGTGGATGCTCAGTTGGATCAAATACATTATTCATTTTTCCTCTCCTTTTTATTTCTTTTTAAAAATGTAAACGATTACATCCCTATTTTAACCCAGCAAAATACAATTACTGTGATCTACATCACAAATTTAAAATAATCATAGTAAATTACATTATTTTTTGTGAGCTAGGTATCATTTTTAAAAGTAACCGCTTTCAAAAAAATATATTTTTTATATGATGTTTAATGTCAAAACAGATCAATTAAAAGGAAAATTATGATTACAATTCGTGATGTTGCTACTCTCGCAGGCGTTTCAGTTGCTACCGTTTCTCGAGTTTTAAATAATGCTTCCTCTAGTAATAAGTCTCGCCAATCTGTTTTACGCGCTGTAGAAACATTAGGTTATTGTCCTAATGCTAATGCTCAAGCTCTCGCACTAAAAAATACAGATACCGTTGGCGTTGTAGTCACAGATGTAACTGATCCTTTTTTTGCTATTTTAGTGAAAACTGTCGATCAAGTTGCCACTGAATATGGTAAAAGTATCTTAATTGGTATCGGTTACCATAACGCAGAAAAAGAACTTAATGCCATTGAGAGTTTATTACGTAAACGTTGTAATTGCTTAATTGTTCATAGTAAAGCGCTTGATGATGAAATATTAAAACATTACCTAGAAAGTGTACCGAGTATGGTCATCATTAACCGTGTTATTGAAGGGTATGAGCATCGCTGTGTTGATCTTGATAATGAAAAAGGCACTTTTTTAGCCACTGAAACATTGATTAAATTAGGGCATAAACATATAGGTTACATTGGTTCTAATCATTATATTACTGATGAGTTTGATCGTAAAAATGGCTATTTAAAAGCATTAAAAAAACATCAACTTTCACAATTAGAGCACGCTATTGTACACACCTCTCCTGATTTTGAAGGCGGTGAAGAAGCAATGATAGAACTGCTTAGCTATCACTCTGATTTAACAGCTATTGTCGCATATAATGATAATATTGCAGCAGGTGCATTATCGGTTTTAAATGAAAACAATATTAAAGTTCCTGAGCAATTTTCAATTATCGGATTTGATGATGTTCCTATTGCAAAATATTTAGTACCAAAACTCACTACAATCAGATATCCTATTGATTTAATGGCAAGTTATGCAACCAAATTAGCATTAAACTTAGCAAATAAAGAAATTGAGCGTCCCACTTATGTACAATTTAAACCTACTCTAGTTAAACGATTTTCAACTAAAAGTTTATCCAATAAATAATTTTCTTGAATTTAGATTTCAAGCTATATTTCTAAATAATTTATGAAAACGTTTTCATAATTGTGAAACAGATCACAGAATTGTATTATAAATTGCTGTATGATCATCGCGATTATCCAATATGCTATACGGATAAGTTCAATTATTGGTAATAAAATTTTTACTATCAATAAAACTCAATATACTTTGTTTTACAAAGATTTTTCAATGGAGAAACACATTATGAAAAAAACGTTTTTAAGTGCTGTGGCATTAGCAGTTGGTTTTGGTGCGGTAGCAACAGCATCTGCAAAAGACATTCCAATCGGTGTAACAATTTACAAATACGACGATAACTTTATGGCATTAATGCGTCAAGAGATTGAAAAAGAAGCCCAAGCTCTTGGTGGTATTAAATTAAGTATGAATGACTCTCAAAATCAACAATCAATTCAAAATGACCAAATTGATGGTTTGCTTTCAAGAGATCCTATTGTTAAAGCATTAGCAATCAACTTAGTTGACCCAGGTGCAGCAAAAACAGTTATTCGTAAAGCAAAAGGTGACGATGTGCCAATCGTATTCTTTAACCGTGATCCGGGTACAAAAGCACTTGATACTTATGACAAAGCATATTTTGTTGGAACAAATCCTGAAGAATCTGGTGTAATGCAAGGTCAATTAATTGCAAAACAATGGAAATCTCATCCTGAATTTGATTTAAATAAAGATGGTAAAATCCAATTTGCTTTATTAAAAGGTGAACCTGGACACCCAGATGCAGAAGCTCGTACTAAATTTGTTATCAAAGAATTAAATGATCAAGGTTTCAAAACTGATGAATTATTTATCGATACAGGTATGTGGGATGCATCAATGGCAAAAGATAAAATGCAATCTTGGTTATCTAACCCTAAAGGTAAAAATATCGAAGTCGTTATCTGTAACAACGACGGTATGGCAATGGGTGCATTCAATGCAATCAAAGCTGCAGGTAAAAAATTACCAATCTTTGGTGTAGATGCACTTCCAGAAGTTTTACAAATGGTTAAGAAAGGTGAAATTCTTGGTACTGTTCTTAACGATGGTGTAAACCAAGGTAAAGCAGTTATGCAACTTTCTAAAAACTTAGCTGAAGGTAAAGCACCAACAGCAGGAATGACTTACAAACTTAATGGTAAACGTATTAACGTTCCTTATGTTGCTGTAGATGCAGATAACTTAAAAGACTTTTTAAAATAATTTGTAATATTTATTAGGGGGGAGTGATCCCCCCTTTTTTTAATTGAGGTTGAATATGACAGCACAAAATACAGCATCAAAACCTAAGGGTGAAGTGCTACTTGAGATGACAAATGTCAGTAAAACCTTTCCCGGAGTAAAAGCACTTGACCGAGCAAATTTAACTGTACGTTCCTACTCTGTTCATGCCTTAATGGGTGAAAACGGTGCAGGAAAATCGACTTTATTAAAATGTTTGTTTGGTATTTATGCTAAAGATGAAGGGGAAATTCTCTTTTTAGGAAAGCCAATAGATTTTAAAACATCAAAAGAAGCCCTTGAAAATGGGATTTCAATGGTTCACCAAGAACTAAACTTAGTTCGTCAACAAAGTGTTATGGATAATATTTGGCTGGGTCGCTACCCAACCAAAGGTGGTTTTATTGATCATAAAAAAATGTATAACGACACGAAAGTTATTTTTGATGAGCTCGAAATTGATGTTGATCCGAAAGAAAAAGTAGGCAAATTATCTGTTTCACAAATGCAAATGATTGAAATTGCTAAAGCATTTTCTTATGACGCTAAAATTGTGATTATGGATGAACCCACCTCTTCTCTATCGGAAAAAGAAGTTGATCACCTATTTAAAATTATTAAAAAACTACAAGATCGTGGCTGTGGGATTATTTATATTTCTCACAAAATGGATGAAATCTTCAAAATTTGTGATGAAGTTACCGTTTTACGAGATGGTAAATGGATCAATAGTGTTGCTGTCGCAGATTGTACTATAGATGATATTGTTGCAATGATGGTTGGACGTGAATTAACGCAACGTTTCCCACCAAAAACCAATACACCAAAAGAAGTAATTTTAGAAGTGGAAGGATTGACTGCAACTAACCAACCCTCCATTCAAGATGTGAGTTTTGATCTCCATAAAGGAGAGATTTTAGGTATTGCTGGCTTAGTGGGAGCGAGACGAACTGATATTGTTGAAACCATTTTTGGTGTCCGTCAACGTAAAAGTGGTACAATTAAGTTACACGATAAAATTGTAAAAAATAATAGTGCTCTTGAGGCAATCAATCACGGATTTGCACTTGTGACAGAAGAACGTCGAGCCACTGGTATCTATGCAAACTTAAACATTCAATTTAACTCATTAATTTCAAATATGAAATCCTATTTGGGTAGCTTTGGTTTACTGAGTAATCAAAAAATGAAAAGTGATACTCAATGGGTGATTGACTCAATGAATGTAAAAACACCTTCTCATCAAACAAACATCGGCTCACTTTCTGGTGGTAACCAACAAAAAGTGGTTATTGGTCGATGGTTACTTACTCAGCCTGAAATTTTAATGCTTGATGAACCTACTCGTGGTATTGATATCGGTGCAAAATTTGAAATTTATCAATTAATTTTAGATCTTGCCAACAAAGATAAAGGTATCATTATGATTTCATCGGAAATGCCTGAGCTTTTAGGTGTAACGGATCGCATCTTAGTGATGAGTAATGGAAAGGTTGCGGGGATCGTAAACACAGCAGAAACCTCGCAGGAAGAAATTTTGCAATTAGCTGCTAAATATTTATAAAAGGAACAGTATTATGTCAGCCTTAAAACAAAACAAATCTCTTGATTTTTTAAAACAAAATGCCATTTATTTTGTATTATTAATCTTACTTACAGTGATTATTTCTCAAGATTCAAGCTTTTTAAGTTTACGTAACTTTAGTAATATCTTAACTCAATCATCTGTTCGTCTTATTATTGCACTGGGTGTGGCAGGGTTACTTGTTACACAGGGAACCGACTTATCAGCAGGTCGTCAAGTGGGGCTTACCGCTGTAGTATCTGCAACATTATTACAGGCAATGGATAACGTGAACCGAGTCTTCCCAGATCTCGGTGAGATTCCAATTCCTGTGGTTATTCTAATCGTGTGTGTGATTGGTGCTATCATCGGCTTAATCAATGGTCTCGTGATTGCGGTACTCAATGTAACACCGTTTATTGCCACATTGGGAACAATGATTATCGTATATGGTGTAAACTCACTTTACTATGATGCCGTTGGTGCTTCACCTATTGCAGGATTTAGTGATGCATTCTTAGATTTTACTCAGAATTTCTTCCGAATAGGATCATTTAAGCTATCCTACATTACCATTTATGCTGCCATTATTACGGTCTTAGTATGGATTATGTGGAATAAAACTCGCTTTGGTAAAAACATCTTTGCAATCGGTGGTAACCCAGAAGCCGCTCGTGTATCGGGTGTAAACGTAACTCGTAACTTAATTGTAATCTATATGATTGCAGGTATGTTATACGCTTTCGCAGGTATGCTTGAAGGTGGACGTGTAGGTAGTGCAACTAATAACTTAGGTTTTATGTACGAACTTGATGCTATCGCAGCCTGTGTGGTTGGGGGCGTATCCTTTGCTGGTGGTGTTGGTACTGTTGCTGGCGTTGTGACTGGGGTATTAATCTTTACTCTTATCAACTACGGTTTAACTTATATCGGCGTAAACCCATATTGGCAATATATCATCAAAGGTAGTATTATCATTTTCGCTGTTGCAATTGATAGCTTAAAATATGCGAAGAAAAAATAACGCATAAAATAGAAACTACTAGAGATTACTGAAAATAAAAAAACCGCTTATCAATTATGATAAGCGGTTACTTTTTGAGTAAAATTTGCAAATTTTATTAACTATTTTCCAATCACTTCCACTCCACCCATATATGGACGTAAAATCTCAGGAATAGTAATTGAACCATCTTGATTTTGGTAGTTTTCTAAAATAGCCACTAAGGTACGACCTACCGCTAATCCTGAACCATTTAAGGTGTGCACTAAACGAGGTTTTTTATCTCCTTTCATACGGAAACGTGCTTGCATACGACGAGCTTGGAAATCCCACATATTTGAACAAGATGAAATTTCACGATAGGTATTTTGAGCAGGTAACCAAACTTCTAAATCATAAGTTTTCGCTGAACCAAAGCCCATATCGCCCGTACAAAGTAACACTTTACGATAAGGTAAGCCTAACAGTTGTAATACTTTTTCAGCGTGACCTGTTAATTCTTCTAATGCGTCCATTGATTTTTCAGGTTCAACGATTTGCACTAATTCCACTTTATCAAATTGGTGCATACGAATTAAACCACGCGTATCACGTCCATAAGAGCCTGCTTCACTACGGAAACAAGGTGTATGAGCCGTCATTCTCAGTGGTAACTTTTCACCTTCAACAATTTCACCACGTACTAAGTTAGTCACTGGTACTTCTGCAGTTGGAATTAATGCATACGATTTTTGTACTTCATTTGGATCTTGTCCTTCAAGCGGACGAGTATGGAATAAGTCTTCACCAAATTTTGGCAATTGCCCTGTACCATACAGGGTATCGTGGTTCACCAAATAAGGTACATAAGTTTCTAAATAATTATGCTGTTCGGTATGTAAATCTAACATAAACTGACTTAATGCACGGTGTAATTTTGCGATTTGTCCTTTCATTACCACAAAGCGACTACCCGTTAATTTTGCCCCAGCTGAAAAATCTAAACCTAATAAATTTTCACCTAAAGTGACGTGATCTTTCACCTCAAAATCAAATTCACGTGGTTCACCCCAGCGAGAGATTTCTAAATTATCATTTTCATCTTTACCTAATGGCACTTCATCAGCAGGTAAATTTGGAACAGTTAACAAGATTTCATTGATTTGTGATTGAATTTTCTCTAATTCTGCTTTTGCCGAATCTAATTCTGAACCCATTGAATCTACTTCTGCTAATAATGAAGTAATATCCTCACCTTTCGCTTTTGCCATACCAATATTTTTCGAGCGAGTATTACGTTCTGCTTGTAAACTTTCTGTTTTAATTTGTAATGCTTTGCGTTGCTCTTCTAAACTTGCCACAAGTTTCACATCTAAATCAAAATTACGTTTTATTTTAAGCGCCTGCGCCACTTCTTCTAAGTGATTACGTAATAAATTTTGGTCGATCATATTGAGTTCCTTCCTTTTTATTTAATTTTAAATTTAATTTGAAGAGTTATCTTGCCGCATTTTTCATAATACGACTTTTTGCAACTTGCCATTCACGATCTTTAATATCTGCTCGCTTATCGTGAAGTTTTTTACCTTTCGCCAAGCCAATTTTCACCTTTGCCCACGCCCCTTTCCAATAAAGAGCGGTCGCAACAATAGTGTAGCCCTCACGGTTTAATTTGCCAAAAAGAGAATCTAATTGACGACGACTTAATAGTAATTTACGAGTACGAGTAGGATCACACACCACGTGGCTCGATGCGACACTTAAAGGAGTAAAATTGGCTCCAAATAAAAATGCCTCACCATCTTTAAAAATGACATAGCTGTCACCAATATTCGCTTTACCTGCTCGTAAAGCCTTTACTTCCCACCCTTGTAATTCTAAACCAGCTTCCACTTCATCATCAATAAAATATTCGTGTCTTGCCCGTTTATTCTGAGCAATGGTATTATCTGCTGATTTTTTCTTTGATTTAGCCATAGTTTTTACGTTATAAATTGTTATTGGTAAAATATCGTATCATTCTACCTGAATCAGGTTTAGAATAAAATCATAAGCGGTCACATCTTGATAAAAATTTGCAAATTTTTTTCTTTTCTAAAAGAGAAAACGACAACTTAATGCTTTCCTTTTTATCACATTCAAAATATGTCGTAAAATCTATTCTTATCTATATAATAAAGATCCTATTCTAATTATTTTATGCCATAAGGATATTTAATGAAAAACACTACCACACATTCCCCTTTTATTTTATATCTTTTAGTCACATTAAGCCCATTAGGAATTGATTTACATTTACCTGCATTGGTAGAAATCAAAAACTATTTTGGTATCAATAATAATCTTGCGCAACTCTCTATCTTAGTCTTTGTTTTCTCGATGGGAGTCGGACAATTATTATTTGGCTTTTTATCTGAGCATTTTGGAAAACGTAAAATTGGATACTTAGGTGTATTACTTTTTATTATCGGCTCTATCGGAGTTCTTGCTATTAAAAATTACAATTTTGTATTGCTCTCTCGTATATTGCAAGGATTAGGGGCTTCAGCACTCAGTGTAATCGCTTACGCCACAGTCAATGAAAATTACCAAAAAGATGAAGCCGCTATTATTTTCTCAATTCAAAGTGGCTTTTTAAATATTATTCCCGCAGTTGCGCCTATTGTAGGTGCAATATTACTCACCATCTGGGGCTGGCAACTGATTTTTATCTTCTTTGTTATTTATGCTGTCATTATTTTATGGCAATTTCAAACCCATTTTAATTACATCGATAATTCACAAAAAAGTGATTATAGCATTGCCATTAAAAACTTACTTTCAGATAAACAGTTTCTGTTATTTGCCTTAATTTGTGTTTATTGTTTAGGTTTTATTATGGCATATCTGAATATTGCCCCAATTTTAATGATGGAGCAATTTGGCACAACAACATTGGTATTTTCTGTCTGCTTTGCCATTAACGCTGCCATTATTTCCACAACGTCCTTTTTACTTAAAAAAATCATTGAAAAATTTGGTGCAATGAAATGTGTCTTTGTAGGATTATCTTTATTAATTACTGCATCACTTGGATTATTTATAGTAGAAATTAGCCTTGTACTATTCTGGATTTTAATTATGTTTGGTAGTATTGGGTTTTCCCTTGTATTAGGCCCTTCAATCTCCTTTGCTCTGGCTAATCATCAAGGATACTCTTCTATTGCATCTGGTATTTTAGGCTTTTGTTATATGTCTTTTTCTCCTATTATCGCTTTTATTATACTAAGCATCGGCGGAATAAATACACATATCTTTGGTGGTTTCTTTGCTATTTTAGGCATACTTTTACTTGTAATACTAAAGTTTAGAAAAGCATAATCGCAGTTAAAATAAGCGGTAAGATGTTGATTAAAATTTGCAAATTTTTTAATGTAAAAAACGTAGCGTCAAGGCATTCCTTAACGAAATGGATATTTTGATAAATACTTATACATCAATAAATTACGAAAAATAGTCTAAATTTTTAAAGCATTCTTTCATCTTTTCATCAGAAAAAAATATTCTATTAAAGTACATAAGATACCTTATTATTATCAGAGATAAAAATTAAAAAACCATTAAATTTAGCTATTTTATATCATTCTCTTAATATTTGCTTTTATGGTTTTTTGTACGGTATTTGATAGATCTTTTTGTAAAGGATAATCCTTAATAACATTTAAAAATTGCTCTGCTGAAAGCATAATTTGATCAATAATACTACCATTTATCCCTGTATTAAAGGTAAGATCATAAGCAGGCGATAATGACCATTTTCCCATTTCATCCATTATAAAAGAGAAGTTTTTAGTATGGTCATCTTTATTGTTAAAAATTACATTGAAAACCACTTGACGATAAGCTCGCTCAACGTCTTTTTGTGAGCGAGTCATCATTCTTACACAACGTAATAATTGCGTATAATCTAAGGTGGGTAAACGAAAATCTGTATTGAGTAAGCCTGCTAATGTATGAATATGAATACGCTCTCCATTATGGCGATCAAAACGTTTCACACCAAAAGCACTGTGCTCTTTACTTAAATCAAAATAGTGATGTTCAGGCATTTCAATTCCTGAGCATTTGGCAAAATCAGCATAAAGACCCTCTAATAAACACACACTTTTATGCTCATTTTGAGCAGGAAATTTAACTAACCAAGACTCCGCTTGATTTGATAAATTTATGGTACTTACAATTTGTGATTTTGGTTCAAAATAGATTTGAGCTTTAGGTCTTGCACCTTGTGGTGAACCACCAACCTGTAATAACTGACTTAAGATATCTGTATCTTTACCTTCCAAAACCTGTTGATTGGCTTGTGCAAGTGTTATCAAATCTAAGGCTTCATTATCAGTATCAATTAAATGTTCTGGTTCAAAAACTAATGCCCCCATTGCCTTTTTACCAATATAGGCAAAACGATCAAGCACAGTTATATCGTGTGGTTCTTTACCTAATTTTTGACGAAAAAAACGATCCATTAGTAACATTCCCCAACCATCAGGTAAGCTATCGGATAACAACCCACACAAATATTGTGATGAACGATGTTCGCCATAATATAATTTATTTGAATTTGGTGTATATAATGGCATTTCTATCGGTGAAAGGGGTAATCCATTTGCAAGCCAAGTAGGATCATAAGAGAATACAGGACGTTGGCGATCTAATCCTAATCGCCCTACTAGACGATACTGACCATATCCTGCAAAATAGACCGCGATAGATTGTATAATATTCTTATTCTTCATTTTATTTCCCAGATGCACGTTGACGTGGTGCATATTTCTGAATCACTTCTTCTACCGTTTTTGGTTTATAATCAAATAAGTCAGCAAACTCATTAATTAAACCTAATCCAATCGCAATATGAAGAACATTTTCTAATGTTCCTCCTTTGCCCGATTCAATTCTTACAACTGTACTCACCCCAACACCGATTTGCTCAGCAAGTTGTGCTTGGGTTAAATTCTGATGTAAACGATGCTGTTTAAGACGTTGCCCTAATATTTGGCTAATTTCACTTGGTGTATAAAAATCAAAGCGCATTATAATTACTCAAATTTGATAAATAACACCTTAATTATAGCATTTATAAATCAAAAGTGAATGATTATTTTAATATCAATCCAACATATCCGCCAATAAAAACTGTAATACGGTATCCATTCTTAAATAGGGAATGCTTTCATCAAAATCAATTTGTTTCGGTTCAAATTGTTCAAACTCAAAACGATTATTTTCCCAAAACTTGGCATTAGGTAAACGACTAGGAACCGATCCTGGGTATAATGTAACTTTATTTTTATCCGAACTTCTTACTCCTCGAATTGCTTTGAATTTTTCGCCATTTTGAGTCACAATGACAGGATCAGTTGCTCGAATGGCTGAAATGGCATAATACCCTGTTTCAACTCCATCAAATTGTTTATGCTGTCCCCCTTCCTGTGCAAGTTGTCGCATTAAATTTTCTAAATTCGGTAATTGATCACTGGTGATATGATCTGCTTTTGTTGCTAAAAAGAGTAATTTATCTATATTTGAGGAAAACAAACGATGAAATAAAGAGCGATTACCGTAGTGAAAATGTTTAAAGAGTTGTTGTAAACCTAACTTCATTTCAATAAAAGCTTGTTGGCTATGATTTAGTGGTGTCAAGCAGTCAGCAAGGATCACCTGACGATCAAATTGTGAAAAATAATCTTCATAAAACGGTTTAATTATTTTCTGTTGATAGTGTCGATAACGTTTTTTCAACGTATGATAAACACTATTTTTATCACTTTTTTCTAACTGTTCCCATTTATCTTCATCTAAATCCAACAAGGGAAAAAACTGAAAGACAGGTGCTCCTTTTGCCTCACTCGGCAAGACAAACCGTCCCGGTTGAATATATTGCATTCCTTGTTTTTTACATTCTAGTAAATAAGCAGTGTAATCTTCACTTAAATCTGCAAGTTGATTTTCATCAGCTTTTGCCATTAAATCCAGTTGTTGTACTTTTTTCAACCAAGACTGAGCCAGTTCTGCTCGTTGCCCTTGATGGACTTGTTGTTGATTTTCAGACCATTGTTTAAAATTTTGAGAAAGCATTGGTAAATCCAACAACCATTCACCAGGATAATCAAATATATCTAAATACAATGTATTTTTTTCTTTAATATAACGAAATAAGCCATCTTGACGCTGATAACGAATGGCTAATCGAATTTCACTCATTCCTTTTGTTGATGGCGACCACACAGGAGGTTCAATTTCAAAACAGTGACGATTTTTATCATATTCAAAACGAGGCGAGGTTAAATCCCCCTGCTCTACTCGTTTAACAGATAAAATCTGCCCATTTTTTGCAGGAGCAAATAATTTCAAATGTGAATTGTCTGTCGGATTGATATGTAGCAACTGATCAACCAAACTGGTAATAAACGCCGTTTTACCACTACGGCTTAAACCCGTTACCGCTAACCTTAAGTGATCATCCGTAACTCGGTGAACTAAGGTATTAACTTTATGTGTGATTGTATTAAACATTTTTTTCTTAAATTATGATATAAACAGGCTAATTCTATCATAAGAAATAAACGATCCAAACGTAATCTCCATTTTATAAAATAATCAGTATGACAATGAAGGCTGATTATTTATAATAGGGTCAGTCAAAATCAAAAAAGTCACTAAAATGCAAAACGAAATTGAATTAAAAATAATGCTTGAACCTCATAATATTGAGGAGATAAAAAAATGGTTAGCCACTCAACCTATTCTAACTCAGCACACCAACGAATTAATCAATACTTACTACGATACCCCTTCGCTCTTTTTTGCTAATCAAAAAATGGGATTACGAGTACGTCAAGTCAATCAGCACTGTGAAATGACGTTAAAAACCAAAGGAGAAATTGTAGGAGGGTTACATATTCGTCCTGAATACAATATGAATTTACCCAACGATAAACCCGATTTTAAGCGGTTAGATGATCACTTTAATTTGCAATTTTCTAATGTTGAAGATATTCATCACTCCCTTGAAAAAGTATTTAGTACTGATGTCACTCGTACCTGTTGGCTTATTCAATATCAAAACACTGAAATCGAAATCGCCTTAGATCAAGGTTGGGTAAAAAATAAATGGGGAGAAGATCCTATTTGTGAAATTGAACTAGAGCTTAAAAAGGGTGAATTAAGTGATTTAATGCAATTCTTAAATGCTCTCCCCACCCTTGATGGAATGTATTTTAGTGCATTAAGTAAGGCGGAAAGAGGTTATTTTGTAGGACGTCCTGAAAAAATTGCAAAAAAAGTAAATGATCTTACCGCTTGTGATAGCTCAACAATGACAAAAGCAGAAAAATATCAATTTGAACAAAATTTAGCAGACATTATTCGTATTCTTCCTACTGAAAATGCGATATTATTAGAACAATTTATTACGTTAAGTAATATAGGTATTTTGAATTGGCAACAACTGAAAGACTACTTAAAAAGTCAAGGTTATCTAAAACAAAATATTCGCTTAATTCAACAACTCTATTTATAAAGGATAAAACAATGAAATTATCAAAAATTGCCCTCTCATTAGTTGCGGTAGTTGGTATCGCACAAATAGGCGGTGCGTGGTATACAGGAAAACAAGTTGAAGCTCGTTATGGTGAACTCGTTAATCTTGCCAATAAAGAACTTAAAGTACTTAAAGCATACGGCGTTAATGCCGAGTATAAAGACGTCAAAATCGAACGTGGTTTCTTTAGCTCTGATATCAATTATAACTTAGTCGTTAAAAATTATGATGGTGAAAACTATATCTTTAAAGGTGCCGACACACTTCATCACGGTCCTTTCCCACTAAACCGTTTAATCAAAGGTAAATTATTGCCGGTTATGGCAAGTGATGAAGGCATTTTATATAGCCCAGATTCCCTCAAATCGGTATTTAAAGATGGTGTAGTGCTTACGACTAATATTGATATTGATTACAACACTAATTTAAACGGTAGTGCAAAAACGAATGCGGCTAAATCAACTGATGGAAACTTTGAAATATCAGAAGTGGAAGCAGAATTTGATACAGATAAAAATGGCATTGGAGATGTGAATTTAGCACTTGACTCTGTTGCATTTTTCAATGGAGTAAACGTAAAATTTGCGGCTAAAAATATGGAATATAAATTCACCTCAGAGAAAAGTGAATACCCATATTTAGGATTGGGAGATTATGTTTTTAATGTTGAAAAGTTTTATGTTGGAGATAATAAAAATAAATTTGCTATGAATAATCTTGAAATGGAAGGAAAAGGTTATCTTGATAAAGTATCTTACTCAAGCAACACTAAAATGAAAACAGATATTTCAATGACAAAAAATGAAATAACACAAAATTTTGGTGAAATGAAGCTAAATGCAGATTTTGTTGGAGACGCTAAAATGTGGAATAATGCCATAGAAAAAATGTATGATGATCCTGAAAATTCGGATTATGCCACAAAGTTATTTCTTGAAGCGATCTCAAAAGGTTCATCATTAAAAATTAATGATCTTTCATTGAAAAATAAACAAGGAAAAAGTGATATTAAATTGGATTTAAATGTAAAACCATTTGATCCTGATTTAATACAATCAGAAAATGAAGTTATCAATACACTGAGTAAATCATTATTGGATATGAAATTTAGCATTCCTGCCTTTCGTCTAATGATCGAACAATCAGAATTGCTGAATGGAGAAACAAAAGAAGATGCTAAATATTTAGCAGATACTAAAATTAAAAACTTAATTGCTCAAGCGGAAGATGACGATCCTTTTGTTATAGATAATGAAAATATCAAAATGAAACTAGCAATTGATAATGGCAAAGTGGAACTCAATAATAGAAAAATGTCACATCAAGAAATAGGTCAACTAGAAATGATAGTTATATTTATGTTAATGGGTGCAGGCTTTAATTTCTAAGTGTTAAACCTCTAAGTATTAAACTAAAGAAAAACCCCGATATCAATATGGTATCGGGGTAACTTAATCTGCTAAGGAAATTATGAAAAACTACTTACTTCAGTAAAAGCATCTAGTACATACTAAGACGCCCCTCATTATAAAAAGTTCATTTTTTTTACAAGTTAAATTATTTACATAAATTATTCATAAACTAACAAGATCATTTTTACTTTTTATAAGTATCATTACTTCATTCAAATCACTACTATTGTTGCTCTAATTTTTGTTGAGCAATCAAGATACTTTTTTCTATAATTGCAACCTTAGGATCATCCTTTGGAAGTAAACGTAACATCATTATCCAGGTTGTCATTGCTCTTTCATAATTCTCTTTTTCAAAATACTGAAAAGCTAATAAACTCAATGCTTCTAGATTGGTATGCTCTACTCTTAATATTTCTTTCAATAATTGCATTCCTTTGACATTCTCCATTTTATCCTGAGAAAACAGTAAAAAACGTACATAAGAAAGTTTATATTTTACATTCTCAGGCTCAAATTTATGGGCTTGTGCAAAGCTATCAAAAGCGAGTTGTCCTTTTTCCTGCACCATTGCAATCTGCCCTAACTTCCACCAGTTCTGTGCATTTTCAGGCTCTTTTTGTAATTTTAAACGTAATGCAATGGTTAATTGTTGTAGTTCACTTTTATCCAGTGGTTTAGTTTCGTCTTTTAACCTTTCATAAAAGTAAGGCAATTTTTGATAGGTCATTTCAAGCATTGCTTGTTGTTGCCACGATCCAACTTGTATATAACTTAAGGTTGCTAAAATAAGTAAAGTTAAAAAACCTGAAATACCCCAAATTTTTCCAAAACTTTTTTTATCTTCAGGAGCTTCTTCCTGCTCTGGAATATCTTGTAATAAAACTTGCTGTAATTCGGTTTTAATTTGCTTGCTATTATCTAACAACCCCTGCTCTTCATCATCATTTAACTCTCGTAAACGATTAAAATAAAAGGCTTTGTTAAGTTTATTACGATTAATACCTTTATCTTTAGCGGTATGCCAAAATAATGGATAGAAAGCAATCAATCCTATAATTGCAGTGATAACAATGGCGATTATCCAAAAACTCATTTTTATTCCTTTTCTTTAAGTAATGCGGCTAAACGTTGTTGCTCGGAAGCGGTCAGATCTTCATTACTTTTTGCAATTTTTGGTATTTTACTTTTTCTTGAGTGATGGCTAAAAATAAAAAATAAACCAAATAAAATTAATAGTACTGGTGCAATCCATAAGATTGCTGTTGCCGTTGTAACAGGCGGATCATAAGTTACAAAATGACCATAACGCTCCACCATATACTGAATAATATCTTGTTTCTGTTTACCTTCTTGAAGTAACTCAAATACTTTGGCTCGCATATCTACAGCTATGGTTGCGTTGGAATCTGCAATATTATTATTTTGACATTGTGGACAACGTAATTCCTGCGTTAATGAATGATAATCTTCCTCTTGCTGTGGTGAGGAAAAATCTAATGCATCAATAGCCGCAACAGCTGACAGGCTAAAACAAAAAAGAAGTAAATAAAGTATTTTTTTCATTATTTTTCACTTAATTTATTATAAATAGGTTGTAATTTATCTTGCCAAACTTTTGAATTAATATCTCCAGTGTGACGATAATGAATAATCCCCTTACCATCTACAATAAAGGTTTCAGGTGCACCATAAACCCCTAAATCTAATCCAAAAGAGCCTTTTTCATCGATAATTACCGTTTGATAAGGATTACCTAATTTTTTAAGCCATTGTCGTGCTTTTTTAGGATCATCTTTATAGTCCACGCCAATAATATTAATCCCCCGCTTAGCTAATTGATTTAAATATTGATGTTCTGCATAACACGTTGGGCACCACGTCGCCCACACATTCACTAACAAAGGCTTACCTTGTTTAAAAAGTTCATTTCTGTGTATTTTGTCGTCAAAGAGATCGTTTAATTCTTTAGCTGGTACTGGTTTACCAATTAAGGCACTTTCTAATGCCCTAGGATCATCACCTTGAGCATTGTGTTGTAATTGTACAAAAAATGCGATCACTAAAACCAAAAAAAGGATCAGTGGAATATAACGTTTTTTATTCATAATAATTTACTTCTCTTTTAACAATGTTGAAAAACGATAACGGCGATCAAAAATACACAGCAAACCGCCAAGTACCATAAATATACCCCCAAACCAAATCCAACGGATAAATGGTTTGTAGTATAAACGTAATGCCCACGCACCATCTGAAAGTTGTTCACCTAAGGCTACATATAAATCACGGTTAAATCCCCAATCAATGGCTGCTTCCGTCATCGACATTTTGCTGACTGTATAAAAACGTTTTTCTGCAAATAATGTGGTTTCAAATTGCCCATTTTTGGTAATATCAATTTGAGCCTTACCGCCGATATAGTTTGCCCCGTTTGCCTCTGAGATACCTTGTAATTTGAAATCATAATCAGCGACTTTGACACTTTCTCCAACATTCATTCGTACATCACGTTCAACACTGTAATTTTGGCTAAATGCGATGCCCCATACTGTCATTGCGACCCCTAAATGAGCCAATATCATTCCCCAATGAGAACGAGATAATTTGGTTATTCCCACTAAGAAACTGTGTCTATGGGTGGATCGTTGATGTAGTCCATAAAGACTAAATAGCACGATAAATACAGATATCATTGATCCTAATACGGATGTTGCGGTAATTTTACTTTGTAGTACAAGCGGTAACATAAAACCTAAAATTAGCATAATAATTAAGCTGATAATAAAAGGTTTACGAATAGCACAAAACTGATCTCGTCGCCATTTTATTAAAGGACCCACACCTAGTAATAGGGCAAAAGGAATCATAATATAGAGGAACATTTGGTTAAAGAAAGGTGCACCAACAGAGATTGTTCCCAACCCTAATTGCTTATGAATTAAAGGTAATAATGTCCCTAAAAAAACCACTGTTAATGCAGTCATTAAGAAAATATTATTTAAAAATAGGGCTGTTTCTCGTGAATAATGTTCTGCATTATGGCGAGAACGAATTTGATTTCCTTTGTAAGCGTATAATCCAAAGGATCCACCCACAACAACGATTAAATAAGCTAAAATATATAAACCACGTGTAGGATCAGAGGCAAAACTATGCACAGAAACTAAGATACCTGAACGTACTAAAAACGTACCTAATAAACAGAGTGAAAAAGCTAAAATAGCTAATAACACTGTCCACGCTTTAAATGAACCTCGTTTTTCAGTCACAGCAAGGGAATGTAATAAGCCTGTTCCAGCCAACCAAGGCATTAGCGAGGCATTTTCAACAGGATCCCAGAACCACCAACCGCCCCAGCCAAGTTCGTAATATGCCCACCAAGAACCTAATACAATTCCTAATGTAAGAAAAATCCACGCAGCCATTGTCCAAGGGCGTGACCATCTTGCCCAAGCGGTATCAAGTCGCCCTGTCATCAATGACGCAATCGCAAAGGCAAAGGCAACAGAGAATCCCACATAGCCCATATAGAGTAATGGAGGATGAAAAATTAATCCTATATCTTGTAATAAAGGATTAAGTTCTCGCCCTTCTACTGGAAAGTCAGGGAAAGTTCGATCAAAAGGATTAGAGGTAAATAATACAAAGATTAAAAATCCAATCGCCACAATACCTAAAATACCTAATACACGAGCGACCGCTTCTTGTGGCAACGGTTTGCTAAAAAAGGCAACGGCAGCACTCCAAAGGGAAAGCAACCAAATCCATAATAAAAGTGACCCTTCGTGAGATCCCCACACTGCTGATAAACGGTATTCCAAAGGTAAATTTGTATTGGAATTGTTTACGATATATTGCACTGAGAAATCATTGGTTGCAAATAAATAAAATAACGCAAAAAAAGAAAGAGTTAAACTTAAAAATAAACTGTATGCCATTGGACGAGCCAACGCCATTAACTGAGCATTACCTTTTTCAGCACCCCAAAGTGGAAAAATAGCTAAGAGCAATGAAATAGCTAAACTGAGGGATAAAGTATAGTTACCTAATTCAGCAATCATTAATTACCTTCTTTCAATTGTTGACGATCTTTTTCACTTTCACGCGTTAAATTAGACACACCCATAGGTTTATGAATTTTTTTCATTTGGTCATTTAATTCAGGTGGTACATAGTTTTCATCGTGTTTTGCTAATACTTCTGTTGCTTCTAACACTGTTGGTGCAACAAGCACCCCTTGAGCAACTATTCCCTGCCCTTCACGGAATAAATCAGGCAAGATACCATCATATTTAACCGTCATTGAAGGTCCTATATCATTCAGTTCAAAGGTAACTTTTAAACTTTTATTATCACGTTCAACAGAACCAACCACAACCATTCCGCCCACACGGATACGTTGCCCTACTTTAGGTTTAGTGGAAACATCGTCGTTTTTACCATAAATTACTTCTGATGGTGTATAAAATAAATCAATATTTTGACGCAGTGCATAGAGCATCAAAGTGGACGCAATAGTCACGCCCACTAATACAAAAATAATGATGGTTAGTCTGGATTTACGTCTAGGGTTCATAAGCTCCCTCTTATTGTTTGTTGACGTTGTTTACGCTGTTGTTCTCGTTTTATTTCTTTAAATAGTGCTTTCTTACTGCTAATACTTTGCAAACCTAAAACTAAAATTGCGACAAAAGAAATCCCATAAGCGAGCCAGACATAAAAACCGTAGCCTCCCATATTAAAAAAATCACTCCAAGATTGAAAAAACATTGTTGTTCTATTCTCCATATTTGTATATTCGTAGACAGGGCATGCCCTGTCTCTACAAAAGTATTAAAATGTGTAAATTTTTAATTAAATATAACCGCTTATTTTACTAGATTCTGTACCCAAGCACGATTTTTCTCACTTCTCACTAATTCTACTCGGTAACGTACTAAGGTAAACCAAATATAAAGCATCATAAAACCAAAAATACATAAAATTAATGGTATTAGCATTGGGGTAGCGATGGATGGTTTTTCAAATTTTGTAATACTCGCTCCCTGATGTAGCGTATTCCACCATTCCACTGAAAAGTGAATAATAGGTAAATTGATTACCCCAACAATACTCAAAATACCCGCTGCTTTTGCCCCTACCTTTTCATTTTGAAAGGCTGAATAAAGTGCGATTACACCAATATAAAGAAAAAATAAAATAAGTTCTGCGGTTAAACGTGCGTCCCACACCCACCAAGTACCCCACATTGGTTTGCCCCAAATAGCTCCTGTGACCAGTGCAATAAATGTAAAAGTTGCTCCAATCGGTGCCATTGCAATCATTGCAATATGGGCTTGTTTAATTTGCCAAACTAATGCCACAACAGCCGCAATTGCCATTGAACCATAAACAGCCATAGACCAAATTGCACTTGGAACGTGAATATACATAATTCTAAAACTATTCCCTTGTTGGTAATCTGCTGGAGCGAAAGCCAACCCCCATACAATTCCAACGCCTAATAATGCAATACTTAGTACTGCAAATAATGGAATAAATTTTCCACACAAATAATACTGAGTTTCTGATTTAGCATAAGGGTGTAACCATTTCCACATTCTTTGTTATCCTTTTATTGATCTAAACTAATTCTTAATGCAGTGGCAATTGCAAAAGGTGATAAAGTGATTGCTATTGTTAAAAATGCCCCTAAAATAGCCAGTTGACCGTGATAAGGTAATTGTAAATTTGCTGCATCTAATACTGAGGCGGAAAAAATTAATACTGGAATAAAAAGAGGAAGGACTAATAAACTTAATAAAACGCCTCCTTTTCTTAGCCCAACAGTTAATGCTACGCCTATTGCACCAATACAACTTAAAATAGGAGTTCCCAATAATAATGTTAATACCAATGCCCACCAAACTTGAATTTCCAAAGAGAGTAATAATGCCGCAATAGGGGATAATAAAATCAAGGGTAAACCTGTTAATAACCAATGAGCAACAACTTTTGCCAATACAACTATTGGTAGAGGTTGAGAAATAAGCATTAGTTGTTCTAACGAACCATCTATAAAATCATCACGAAATAAACGCTCAAAAGAAAGCAATGCTGAAAGTAATGCTGCTACCCATACAATCCCCGCTGCAATTTTTGAAAGTAATACGGGATCCGATCCCACAGCGAGTGGAAACAACGTTAAAACAATCAGAAAAAACCATAATGGATTTAAAATTTCTGCTTGCTTTCGCATTGCAATTTGTAATTCTCTTTTAATAACTTGGCTAAATATCATCATAATTATCCTGATATTTATACTCTTCTAATTGAAGTATTTTCAATTTTTCACTTGGAATTGCTTGATGACTGGTTAAAATTACAATTCCCCCTTTTTGAGTATGTTGCTCAAATAATTGGGTTAAAACCTGAACACCTTGTTTATCAATCGCATTAAAAGGTTCATCTAAAATCCACAAAGGTGCATTAGATAACCATAATCGTGCTAAAGCAATACGTTTTTGTTGCCCCGCTGAAAGTTGGCTTGCAATAATGTCTTCACGCCCAAACAGACCAACCTTTTGCAAAACGTCCCACAAAATATCGTCGCCTTGCTTACAATCTGTCACTTTTTGATAAAATTGTAAATTTTCCCAAGCGGTTAATTCTTGTTTAATTCCTGCAAGATGTCCTAAATAAAGTAAATTATGGTGATACTCTTCTCGATTTTTATGAATTTTGCAATTATTCCAAAAGATCTCACCGCTTAAAGGTTGAGCTAATCCAACTAAAATACGTAACAAGCTGGTTTTTCCAATACCATTATGTCCTTCAACTTGCACAAAATCACCTGCATTCCAGCAAAAATCTAAATGACTGAATAGTCGTTTATTTCCTCTCTGGCAACAAAGTTGCACAACTTTTAATTGATTATTGTTTGACATAATATATGGATTAATCTTTATTTTTTATAAAATACTAATAACAAGAAACCCTGTGAAAATAAATTTATCACAGGATCTTAAAAATAGCCTTTATTTATAAGAGAATTTTATTTTTTCTCTTGCTTTACTGTATCTTGTTTAACTTCATCTACAATTTTTTCAAATTCTGCATCTTTAGCTTCGATTTCTTGTCCTTCATCTTTCATTGCCTTTTTGAAATCTTTCATTGCTCCACCAAGATCAGAACCCATATTTCTTAATTTTTTTGTTCCAAAAAGTAATATAACGACAACAACAATTGCTAATAACTGCCAAGGACTAATTCCCATTTTCATCTCCTAAAAATAATACTCTAAATAGAATAAAATGTGGTTGAATATTTTTTATCCAACCACACTTCGTTATAAATTTAACGCTACCTTATTAACTGAATATCGCAACAAGTACCGCTACAATATTTTGGTAAAACATTGTTTTGGTTTTAACTTTTTGTACTTTTTCATTAAATGGAATTAACCATATTAATAAATAATTTTGTATAAAATCTTGCTGTTTTTCAGAATCAGATTCTGTCACTAATTTATTCAAGATTTCCAAATAAACACCAATATGATCGCTGGGTTCTTTACTTTCTTGATTAAATTGCAATCCAAATTGTGTTAACAATGAATCCATATAGTTAAGGTTCGTTGCTAAATCCTCTTCTTCTAAATAAGCAGAAGCATACGGCAATGCACTACTTTCTCCATCAAGTAAGAAAAGTTGCGTAAAATCAGCTGCTAGCTCTAACTGACCATAAGGCATTTCATTGATTTGAGTTATATCAGATTTAATCTGTTGAACCTGTGATGAAAATCCTCGTTCAGATAACAGCTCAGATAATAATTCAAATAATGGCTCAAACGTACCTCGCTGATATTGTTTAAGCTGCTCTTCTGTAAGCTCGTGGCTTAGCAAACTGCCAAACCACGTGCAAAGAAATGCCTTTTCTTCTTTTGCTAAGTTAATCATATTTTATGATAACTTAACTTCTGTTGGACCAGTAAAGCCATTTGGTGCTGGTGCATCACCTTGATATTTTTCAACATTCACAATACAAGTATTTGCCGATACTGCTTGAGCAAGCTCAGATGTACCAATATCTAATGTCATTGTATTTGGTGAACCATAGGTATCAATAGCACCGTCTTCTGCTCCTAATGGAGAGAACCAAGCCCCTTCTTGTAAACGTAATACACCACTTGGGAAGTTATCAGATAAATGTGCACCTACAATTGCTTGACCACGATCATTAAATACACGAACCAAATCACCGTGAGCAATACCTAATTTTTTCGCATCTTCTGGGTTCATAAATAATGGCTCACGACCTTGAATTGCGTAAGTTTCACGTAACTCTTTTGATTGACACATTTGTGAGTGTAAACGTTTATCAGGGTGAGCTGATTGTAACCAGAATGGATATTTATCTGATTTAGGACCGCCGTGTGAACGTTCTTCTTTTTCGAACCACATTGGGTGACCTTTACAGTTATTATACCCATACTCAGCAATCTTATTACTAAATATTTCAATAAAGCCTGATGGTGTACCTAATGCGTGTAATTCTGGATCTTCAATGAAGTCAGCGTGACGTACCCAAGGTTTACCTTCTGGGAATAACACATAACCTTTTTTCCAGAATTCTGCAAATGGAGGCATTTCAAATTTGCCATTATTCTCTTTACGACAATCTTCGTAAAGTGACTCAACCCATTGCATTTCATCCATACCACGCGTATATTCTTTCTCTTTACCAAAACGTTTACAAAGATCTTTAAAGATCTCAAAGTCTGGACGAGACTCGTATAATGGCTCAACTAATTTTTCCATTTTAATCACACCACGTGCACTGTATGAGCCGTAACCATCAATATCATTACGTTCAAATGGTGTACAAGCTGGTAATACAATATCAGCAAAACGACAAGTTGCAGTCCAAGCATAATCAACAGAAATAACAGTTTCTAATTTTTTAAACGCTTCTTTCATTTTGTTATGTTGTGACTGACGATGCCACTGGTTACAACCAGAGAAGATAACCATTTTATATGGTGCATAAACCACTTTTTTACCGTTATAGTTAATGGTTTCGCCAGCGTGAAGAATAGAATCTGTTGCTCTTGCCACAGGAATAACCGCACTATAACCTTTATAATCTTTGTTATCGTAAACAGGCTTTTGACCTTCATCAATATTAAGAGGGAATGCACCTGGCATTGCCGCTCCTGAGCTTGATACACCCACTGAGCTATAATGGTGAGCATAACTGATACCACCACCTGGTAAACCAATTTGTCCTAACATTGATGCTAAAACAGCTGCCATCCAATATGGTTGTTCGCCGTGTTGTTGACGTTGAATTGCCCAACCAAAGATAAACTGTGTACGTTTACCGACTAATGAGCGAGTAAATTCACGGATTTTATCTGCTGGAATACCACAGATTTTTTCTGCCCATTCTGGTGTTTTTGCAACTTTATCTTCTGTTTCACCCATTAAGTATGGAACAAAATCTTCAAAACCTACGGTATAAGTATCAATAAAGTCTTCATTGTATAATTTTTCAGTATAAAGCACATACGCCATTGCCAACATCATCGCAACGTCTGTTTGTGGGTTGATATACTGATGTTCACAACCTAAGAAATTCTGTGTTTTTGTTTTAACAGGGTCAACAGAAATGACATTTACGCCTTTTGCCGCAACTTTCTGTTTTAATTGTTCTAAATAAGCATAAGCTTCGTGAGTTTCACAGTTCCAACCTACTTGTAAGTTTTTAACAGGATCGCTTGACCAGAAAATGATATTTTCACTTTCTTTTAAGATTACGTCCCAAGACGTACCTTGTGAATAAACTTCGGTTGAACCTAAAACATAAGGAAGGATCACTTGCCCTGCACCAGTAGAATAGTCCCCAGCAGAAGTGACACTATGACCAAACATACCTACTGCACGATTCATATGGTTACCACAGCTGTGGAATTGACCTGTTGAACGCCAACCTACGTTTGCCGTGTGTAATGCCCAAGGACCATAATTTTTTTGAACACGATCTAATTCTTGATAGAAATAATCTAACGCATCATCCCAAGATACACGTACAAAACGGTTATCTCCACGGTTTTCAACACCGACCAATTTTTCAGGATTTTTACGGTTTTTAAGCCAATCTAAACGTACCATAGGATAGCGAACACGGGCTTCACTATAAATTAATCCTTTAATACCTTTAAGCATTTCTGTTGGGTTTTTATCATACTCAAATGCTTTAACTGCACTTACTTTACCATTTTCAACTTTGGCACGGAATGCACCCCAGTGTGAACCGGTTAATTTCCATTCTGATGACTCTGCATTTGCAAAAGCACTTCTTGAAACAAGAAAGCTTGGCATTGAAAGAGTTGCAGCCATTGCCGAAGCACTGGTTAAAAACTGACGACGAGATTGTTGCATAATGTTTCTCCTTATTTATTCGGATGTTTTTCAAAATCTGATGAGTGCATTTGTAAATAACGCAATACTTGTTTACCAGTTGTTTCATCTATACTAGTAAAGCCAACCATTCCATTAAATAAACCAATCCAAGTATTTGCATCAAAATGTGCAACATCTGGTTGCTTATGACAAACGCTACATTGTGTTTTATACACACCTTCTGCTTTCGCCCAAAGGCTATCAATGTTCTCTATTAACTGTGATTTTGCTACCCACGCTTGCAATTTAATTTTTTGCCATTTTAAACGAGTAACAGAATCTTTAACTTTTTCAAGTACTTCATATTGTTTTGGTTTTGTTTTCATAAACGCTTTTGTTAATACCGCATCGGTAATATTTTTACCCATTTCGTGATAACCAATACGTCCAAAACCTTTTGCTTTACGCCATACGGTAAACTCAACTAAGTCAGACTTATCGCCTGATTTAACAAATTTCACAGGTACGGCCGTTTCTAAATAACCAATTTCCTGTTGCATATTTTCATCAGTGAATAATTTCGCACTTTCTTTCGTGAAATACGTTGTTCCTGCGGTTAAATCACTCACTGCCTCAACCTCTTTTGGTTTTGGTAAATGGTGCGAAATACCTTTGTGACAATCAATACAACTTTGATCTTTTGCTGCCGCCGCTTTCATTACTTCACGTGCCGCAGGTTTCATTTCATCAAACTTCATACGATCATAACGGTGGCAATTTTTACACGCTTGAGAACCATTTGCAGACATTCTTGCCCACTCTCTTTCCGCCATTTCTAAACGGTGTTTTTCAAAAGAACCTTCTTCATCATATTTACCCGTCACTTCTGCAAACACTTCTTTAAGCGCTTCAATTTTACGAATATATTTGTCAATTTTCTTGTGTGGTACGTGACAATCTCCACAAGAAGCACTTACACCGAATTTATTTGAAAAATGAGATTTTTCTTTCAATTCTTCTAATGGTTGTTGCATTGAATGGCAACTTACACAAAACTCTTCAGTACTGGTTTCTTCCATTACCGTATTAAAAACTATCCAAGCAATAATACCTGCAATAGCACCTGTTACTAATAATACGCCTAATCCTAATTTAGACGGCTTAAAGAAAAAATTCTTTAACCAATGAAATACTTTCATTGAACACCCCAACTTAAAAATAAAAAATAAACTTACTGGCTAAAACCAGTAATAAAAAATAAATAATATTAACTTTGCATTATACAGTTATAATTATAGATATATAGCTAGATACCTTAATAAAAGTTGTTTAAAATCAAACAATCTTTGTTTAATAATAAAGTATTGCTTCTATTATAAGCGGTTACATTTTGAATAAAATTTGCAAATTTTATGGAAAATATTACCGCTTACTCTACAAACTTTACCAATCTTCTTGATAAGTAAACGTTTGACTAAATCCACTATATTGTAAATATTTCACAAGACTTTTACTTCTTGTGCCATTGCTACAAATAAAAATATAGGATTTAGACTTTGATAGAAAATCACTTGGATTATCTAATAATTGATCTGGCGTAAAATGGGCTGTCGCATATTCACAAGGTTTTGTATTCACTTCATTTTCACGACGAATATCAATAATTTCATACCCCTGTTCCAATGCTTCGCTTAATTCCCCTTGAAAAACTAAATTTGCTGTATATCGCTCAACAATCGCTTTATCACTCTGCGAATGACAACAATCGTGATCAAAAGGAATAGTAATTTTATTTAAACTCAACGAATAAAAATCAAAATGATAAAGCACACTTTCCGCCACAGGATAAAATCCTGAAAGTAGCTTAATCGTTTCTAAGGCTTGCAAACAACCCATCGTACCTGGAACAGGACCTAATACTCCAAGAATATCGCAACTTCCTGTTACTTCTACACCTTCTGGCCACATACAACGGAAACAGCTAAATGGCTGATCTTGTTGTGGGATCATCGTAAATAGTTGCCCTGTCATTGCAGAGGCATTTGCGAAGATAACGGGGATTTGGCGTAAAATCGCGACATCATTTAGCATATAGCTAAAAGACAACATATCCGTACAATCTAACACCACATCATATTGTGAGATTAAACGTAATAATGTTTGCACATCTAATGACGAACCGATGGCTTTTACATCTAACTGCGGGTTACGTGCCAATAAATATTGCTTAACCGTTTCTGCTTTATTGTTACCTAAATCATTTTGGGTAAACAACGTTTGACGGTGCAAATTACTTGGTTCGATATCATCATAATCAACAATCGTAATATGCCCAATACCTGACATTGCTAAATAACTGACCGCCGTTGTTGCTAGCCCACCTGCTCCAATAACTAATACTCGACTGTTATTTAATTGCTGTTGCTTCTCCGCCGTCATTCCTTTTACAAGTAATTGACGAGAAACATCAAGGGTTGAATGTTGCATAAACTAAGGTCGGCTCTCAATATTTGAAACCCACTCGTGCGTTTCTTTGTCTAAATAAAACTCTTTTTTCCAGATCGGCACATCGGCTTTCAAGGTGTTAATAATATACTGACAAGCTTCAAAGGTTGCCCCACGATGTTTGGCACTCACGCCAACCCACACCGCTAAATCGCCAATCGCTAATTTACCCACACGATGAATACAAATTGCCTCTTCAATATCAAACAGCTCTTTTGCTTGGGCTACGATTTTCTCGCCTGTGGCAACGGCTAATTCTTCATACGCACTGTATTCCAACCCACGCACTTGATTGTCGTTATTATGATTTCTTACCCAGCCTTCAAAACTACAATAACCGCCACATTCATCTAAACGTAGCTCTTTTTTGTAGCTTTCAATATCAAATTCTTCGGATTTAATTAAAAACATCATTAGCCCCCTGCCACTGGTGGAATAAATGCTACAATATCATTTGGCATAATAACCGTATCCCAAGCGGTAAACTGATGATTCACGCTTACTCGTACTTGTTTTTGAGATAACTCAACACCTAGCTCTGTACAAATATTGCTAAACAACATTTCAGCGGTTAGGTTGTCACTTAACGGGCGTATTTCTTCTGCTTTATTCGCCTTTTCTTGAAAAACCGCAAAATATAAAATTTTAAAGGTATTATTTGATACAGACATCTTTTTTGCCCCCTGTTTTTTCTAATAAGCGAACGTCTTCAATAATCATATTGTGCGTTAATGCCTTACACATATCATAAACCGTTAAAGCAGCAACGCTAGCTGCGGTTAAAGCTTCCATTTCAATCCCAGTTTTATGGGTCACTTCCGCAGAGGTATAAATGGTTAAAACAGGCTCAGTTTCTGAATATTCAAAAGAGACTTCGCATTTTTCCAAAGGTAATGGATGGCAAAGTGGAATTAAATTTGACGTTTGTTTTGCTCCCATAATCCCTGCAATTCGTGCGATACCTTCGATTGAGCCTTTTGGGGTTTGACGATCATTTTCCAAAATAATTTGATAAATATCTTGTGGAAAACGGATTTTGGCCATCGCTTTGGCTGTGCGGTGTGTGGCAACTTTATTGCTCACGCCCACCATATTTGCATTTCCATTATTATCTAAATGCGTAAAATTCATTATTTTAACCTATATTTTTTCTATATTGCGTGTACTGTTGCTTTGCATTCTCAAACTGCTCTGGCGTATTAAAATTACAACATAAACTCACAGAATCTGGCAATTCAATTTCTTTCATCTTAAATTGATCACAAAATGGCATTACTCTACGATTGCCAGCTAATAAATAATCTTTTAAATCCTTCACCAACGATGTGTGATATAAACCCACCAATGGCAATAACTTGTGATTTTTTAATAAAATTGTTTTTGTTTGTGTATCTTGATTTGCATCGATTTCATCGATCGCTTGCTGAAATAAATCAATAATTTCTGACGGTAACAACAACGCATCACAGCTATATACCCACAACCACTGCCGATTTGCTAAATAGCTCTGCTCTAACACAGGTTGAATGGCAGATAATGCCCCTGACTTATTCAGCAATAAATCAGGGGATAACGTAATATTCTGCGTTGCAATTTCTGAATAAGTGTAATCATCAGCACATACAAAAGTGGCTAAGCCTAATTGACAAGCGTCTTGCACTAATCTTGAAAGCAAGGTTTCGCCTTCAAAAAGTAGCTGTGCTTTATTCTGCCCCATTCGGCGGCTGTTGCCACCTGCTAAAATGGCGATATGTGCTAATTTATTCATTCTTACTCTTTACAAAAATTATTTGATAAATCTAACGTGTGGCACAAAGTTGCAAGGTTTAGTTCTTGCATCTAATTGATTTTCTAAAATATCGCCCCACGCTGTTTTACACGCCCCAGTTGAACCTGGAATGGCAAAAATCAAAGTACGATTTGCCACACCTGCTACGGCACGTGATTGAATCGTTGATAATTGAACCGTATTTTGTGAACATTGACGGAATACTTCGCCAAAGCCATCAACAGTTTTATCAAATAAAATGCTCACCGCTTCTGGGGTAATATCTTTATCGTAAAAACCTGTACCACCTGTGATAATCACAACTTGGCATTCTTTATCCGCAATCCATTGACTTACAATTGCACGAATATCATAAAGATGATCGGTACACAATTTACGTTCATATAAATTATGTCCTGCTTTTAATAACGACTCTTGTAAGTAATCGCCTGACGTATCTTCCGCAAAAGTACGGGTATCCGATACCGTTAAAATGGCGATATTTAATGGTTCAAATTGTTTTCCACCGTCGTGCATTTTCTTATCCTCCAATCATAGATAAATTTGTAATTAAGCCAGAATTGTTCTCGTGTAAATGGTGCATTTCTGGTTTTTGTGGCATTAAATTTTGTAAATAATTGATCAAATCTGACCGCTTTCCATCCGCCAAATAAGGACGAATATTAAACGCACAACTGTCAAACAAACATAAATGCAAGTTTCCCATTGCGGTTACTCTTAAACGGTTACAATTTTTACAAAAATCTTTGCTATAAGGTGCTATCACGCCCATTCGTCCCATATAATCAGGGTGAGCATATTCTACGGCTGGACCTGCGTCTTTACCTCGTGGCAACGCCGTCCAACCTTCTCTTTCTAAAATTTTTACAATGCGACTCGCACTTAAATGCGAATTTTCAAATAATAAATTATTCTCAGCGGTTTGCATTAACTCAATAAAGCGGAAGCTGATCGGTTTATCCTTGATAAATGCCAAAACACTGTGAAGTTGCTGAACGCCACTTTCTTTCAACAATACCGCATTCAGTTTAATCGGTAACGGCTTATAATCCATTATCAAATCAATTGCTCTTAAAATCGATCCCAAAGAACGTCGCCCCGTGATCTGCTCAAAGGTATCTTCGTCTAAACTATCCACGCTGATATTGATCTGATTCAGTCCTGAGTCGATCCACTTTTTATAATGTTGCTCCAACTTCCAACCGTTAGTCGTTAAAGCGACTTTTTCAATATTCTCTGGTCGCTGACAAACTTGGATAATCTCGTTAATGTCTTTTCTTAACGTTGGCTCGCCACCTGTTAAACGGATCTTCTTTGTGCCTAAATCCGCAAAAGTTGAAACCAAATTATCAATTTCAGATACCGTTAATTCATTCTTCGGCTTCTTTCCTTGATAACCATCAGGCAAGCAATAATTACATTTAAAATTACATAAATCAGTGACTGACAAGCGTAAATAACTCAATCTCCGCTGAAATAAATCAGTTAAAGGGGCTGATTTATTATCAGACTCGGTAAGATTTCTCATTTACACCTCTACAAAAATTTGCCGTTTAAAGGGAAAATCTCAACATATTCCTCTTTTTCAAATTCAGCTTTCTCTGCTGGCAAATAGACAAATGCATTTGCTTGGCTTAACTGATAAATACGGTGTGAATCTTGTGAGAATTGCGTGTAAACCACCCAATCATTATTTGCGTCTTTCTCAACAAAACCACGTTGTAATTCAGTACGACCTGAACGACGTTTAATTTCATTGCCTAATTTTGCTTTTACGCTTAATTTCGGCAAGGTTACACCAAAATATTGATAAATTGCGGGTAGTAAGAATAAGGTTGCACTGATTGTGGTTGAAAGTGGATTACCTGGTAAGCCAAAATAACGTGCCTTGCCTAAATGCCCAAACACAAAAGGTTTTCCTGGCTTTAATGCCACTTTATATTGCACGATATTACCAAGTTTGCTCACGCAATCTTTTAAGAAATCATAATCCCCAACAGACACGCCGCCAGAGGTTACAACAATGTCATTTTCACTCGCTGCTTTTTCTAAAATACGACTAATTTCATCAGGATTGTCTTTGATAATGCCGTAATCATTGATGATAACAGGGAAAGATTGTAATAATGCTTTAACGGTTGGACGGTTTGAATCGTAGATTTGCCCTTTTTGTAATTCTTCACCCGCTTCACGCAACTCATCGCCTGTTGAGAAAACTGCAACTTTTAACGACGCATAGACTTTCACTGTTGCATAACCAACACTTGCTAATAAAGGAATATCAGTAACAGAAATACAATGTCCTGCTTTTAATACCGCTACCCCCTTAGACACTTCCTCGCCTTCACGACGGATATTATTGCCCAAAGGTTGCTCTTTCATTAGCTTAATTGTGATTTTATTTTCTGCTTCTTCACGCTGAACATTCTCTTGCATTACCACACAATCGGTATTTTCAGGAATTACTGCCCCCGTCATAATACGCACGCATTCACCAGAACCTAACACGCCATCAAAAGGTTTTCCTGCGATAGATTCTCCAATACAGACAAATTCACTTTTTTCTTGAAAATTTTGCTCACTTGAGTGTAATGCATAGCCATCCATTGCGGATACTGATGACGTTGGAATATTGATACTAGAGATAATATCATCACTTAATACTCTACCAATCGCATTAAGTAATTCAACCTCTTCAGTTTGTGTGTTCTTAGGGATACTTGTTATATCCTCTATAATAATGCGACGTAGCTCTTCAACGTGAATCATATTTATTTATCCATATTTAAGATTAAAAATTTGTCTTATTATTGACTCATAAAACTCATTTAATGCTTTTCTATTCTAATTAGCAAACAAAAAGAGCGTGATTATAACAAATTAGAACAAAATATGTAAGTTCATTGTATAACCTTACTACAGACGAATAAAACATAAAATTAAAATGATTTTGAAAACTCAATATTTACGTTGCTTTCTTGTGTATTATATAAAAAATGGTTGCTGCTTGTTTTGTTCCAAGATAAAACCAAACGAGGTGTTATACCAAGCCAGTGCCAATTACGGTGCCATAGTGACAGTTTTGCGGAATATTCCTTATCAGAACGTTTAATATTAAAAATATCTACGCCTTTATAATCACGTTTTCCCAATGATAAAATCAACTTAGATGATAAACCGCCTTGCCACTCTTGTCCTAAACCAATATAGGCACCCTTACGAATAAAAGCATCATCTTGATCTCGTGCTTGTTTATTATAAAGATTAATTCCTGCTAACCAATATTGCTGTGAATTTCGCATAAATAATGCTGAAATACCCACGAATTGACGCTGACCATTTAAGTGTTTTCTGGTATCAAATTTCTCATATTCCCACGACCAATTATTAGACAGCTTAAAACGTGGTGTAAATTGATAACTTTCAAATCCACTCGCCCCATAGCTAACAGAATAAGGATCCGTTGCATAAAAGCGTTTTTTAGCAAAAGGTTGGATTTGCGCAGTAAATTGTGCTGTTTGATAGCCTATTCCCACTCCAAGTTGAGCAGACACGTCGTCATATTTATGATTATTCCAAAATAAATCACTATTTAAATCTAGCTGCAAATTGCTATAAAAATTACCCTTTAAATTAAAACGTTTTGACACACTTAAATCTAAATGTATGCCCTGTGCTTTTTCAGGTGTCGGTGTCGTCACTTTACCGCCTTTATACTCCACTTCTCGCTCTTTGGGTGCATTGTTAATATTGCGCTCGTTACGAAAATAAAAATTTGCATTCCACTGCCACTCTTGTTCACGATCGATATTTACCCTCATTTGCTGCACCATTTTTGCAACAGCTGGCGGCAAAGGTTCACTTTGTAATTTTTTAAGCTGCTCATAAGCAGTCGGCTTTTGTTGATTAGCATATAATGCCATCGCTAAATCCAAACGTACTACCGACATTTCAGGATTACTTGCAATAATCTCACGATAATAATTGATCGCCTTATCAAGCTGTCCTTTGGAATGTGCTAAAAGCCCTTTGGCATAAGTGATCAATAACGGATCAGCATCAGCTAATTTTTGATAAATCGGCAACACCACCTCAATACCTGCCATCTGTTTGGTTAAAATCACACTTCGCATTGCACGTTTTAACAAAGAAGGATTAGCCAATAAGTTTTGCTCATTAACTTGTACCGCTTCACTCTTTTTTTGAAGCACAGAAGCGGTCACTTTTTTATCATTTTTTGCAAATTTTTCAATTTTATCGATCACTTGAAGATCAGGATTAGTTTCAGACTTATAATCTGCTGGTGTATAATCCTTTGCCATCACAGAAGTGGAAATTACGGTAAGGGTTAAAATACTAACTAGTTGCAGTTGTTTTTTCATTTAAATTCTTTTATTTAATTAGGCTTTCAATATCATTAATATCGTAGAGACGTAGCATACTACGTCTCTACAACAATATTTTTTTGGTAAATTTTTATATAAATCGTACCGCTTGGTTACTGCTTTTTAGCACCAAAAACAGCACCTTCATTTTTTTGTTTATTATAATAAATACCGCCAACTTCAGCTGCTTTATCACCAAAAAATGCACCTTGTACATTTTCTCCTTCAAACTTATTCTCTTTAATATTAGCATTAAAGTGAATAATTGGTGTTTTCTTATCAACAAACTTATAATCATTCCAATCAAATAAAGTACCTGCTAAAGTTTTATCCTTAAAGTTTACTTTAATTTCACTTTTACCTTTAGTTAATGCTCGAGCACCACCATAAGCATCACCAATATAAACAACAGGATCGGACGTAGCCTTTGTTGGCATATTTGTTGTTATATAACCTTGCACAAACATTCCTAATTCAGGATCTTTTGCATGAGGATTTGGCTTGCTTGAATCATAAACATAAGCATTATGAACCCCAAAACGAACATATTTATATTTTTTACCACTAACAGCTGTACATAACACCTGTCCTTTTGGCTGTGGACCACCTACTGCATTTTCGTCATAATAAGTTGCTTGTTTTTCATAATTTTCTTGTTTGTCATATCCATCAGGTAACAATTGAACATCGATAGAATTGATCTTAATACTGTTAATGTCCTTATTCTTAGACAATCGAGTCATTTTTAACACATAATCGTCATATTCGGTAATATTTCCAGCAGGATCTTCGGATTGTTTCTTAACAGGATTTTGTAAATCATAGGCTAATAAAACACCTTCAACCTTACCAGATTTTATCTTATCAGCAGAATTACTGTTACCAGCACTCCCACAAGCCGTTAAAACTAAAGCCATTGCAGTTGATAATATTAATTTTTTCATAATAATACCTTACCTTTAACAAGTGAAAAAACTATCAATGACTGTGCAAAAAAGAAAATGGTTTAGCAACTACTATTTAAAAAATTTTCTGAAAGTGTGATTTAACTCATAAGTTGATAAATAACTAAAAAAGGAAGCAAAAGCCTCCTTATTTAATTTAATTTTGGTAAATTTTTATATTAATCATACCGCTTGGTTACTGTTTTTTAGCACCAAAACTGGTCACTATGTTGTGATCCTTATGAACACCACCCATTTCTACAGCTTGTGAACCATAAAATTGACCTTTTCCCTTTCCTGAGTCAAAGGTGAATGTATTCCCTGTAATATCACCTTTCATCGTTTTATTTAACTGATCATTCGATTGTTCTATAGTAAGTGTCTTATTATAAAAGTTAACATTAATGTCTATTCTACCCCTTGCAAATTCTTGCAATCCTGCATCATAATTTACAAAATCACCAAGATATTTCACATCCGTGTTACTTACTGGCATATCATCTAAGGTTGTGAGTTCACCTTGACTAAACCCTAGCATATCGCTATTGTCAGGAACTAAAATGCCAAAACGCGAGTAGCTATATTTTGTACCACTCGCCGCTTTAGTTAAAGTATCACCATAAAAAATACCACGATTATTAATAATCATTCCTGTAATTGAGACATTACTTGGCACAAGAGTAATTTCCGTGCCATTCAGTACAAATTGATTTATTTCCTCTTTAGGTATATTGTTTAAAAACATATTCCTTTCGTTACTATGATTAGTAACATCAGAAGAGTGATTGGTACCATTCGATATAGATACACTTTCACCACTTATTGCATAACCTCTTCCGTTAGTGATTAAAATGGTAAATAGTGTAATAGCTAATACTTTGTTTTTCATAATTAATTCCTGTTAAATGAGTTAAAAAACAAGCCATTATTATCCCAAAAAACAACTATTAGCAACTGTTATTTACAAAACATACAATTGATGTCATAAAACAAATAAAACCGTTTGTTTTTTAAACGTTATTTTGCATTTTTATGCTACTTATCACCATTATTTTTGCATTTAATTATTTTCATCATATTTTAATTGAAAAAGCATAAATATTTGTTAGAATCCGCCCTCTTTTATATTTTCAAGGAATTTTATGAATAAACAAGTTACACCAATCCTGCCCCACTGGGTCTTTGTGGCTTTGCGTTAACCACTTGGTTACTCAGCTTAATTAATACTGGTCATTTTTCAAGCTCAAATGTAGGCTTAGTTTTAGCTATGGGATTGGCTTTTGGTGGCACCGCTCAAATGATAGCGGGTATGTTTGAGTTTGCAAAAGGTAATACTTTTGGATTTACGGCTTTTACCAGTTATGGTGCATTTTGGTGGAGTTTTGCCCTCTTTAAACTCTTTTTTACTACAGGTGTAGAAACCTCATTTATTGCTTGGTATCTCGTTGCTTGGGGAACATTTACCTTAATGATGTTTGTCGCAACTCTCACTAAACCACGTGCTTTACAAACCATTTTTGGTTTACTTACCCTCACCTTTTACCTACTTGCAATTGGTGATTTTACAGGCAATCATAGTATCACCCATATTGGTGGTTATTTTGGTTATTTGACTGCTCTTGCAGCATTTTACCTTGCTTCTGCAGAAGTAATTAATGAAAGTTTTGGGCGTACTCTGTTACCTATTGGTGAACCGACTAAATAGATATTAATATATAATGCCAAAAGTTGATTTCATAAGATCAACCTTTTTTATTCCACTTAACCTCAAAAGACCAAATAATGATTTTCATCATATAAAATACAATTTAATTGTTGCAATTTATACTCAACAATATTATAAACCCACTATTAAATAATGATTTTATGGTATTCAAATAATGAATTTAAAAAAAATAGTCTATCTACTACTATTTTTTACAACAAACTGCTTTGCGGATATTAATATTGCCGTAGCCAGTAACTTTGTACCTACAATGCAAAAAATTGTAAAAAGTTATACGAATGTGACCGCTACAAAAATCAATATTCTTTCAGGTTCAAGTGGAAAACACTACGCTCAAATTCAATACGGTGCACCCATTGATTTATTTTTTTCTGCCGATCAAAAACGCCCTAATGAATTATTAAAGCAACAAAAAGCAATACGTACCTTTACTTACGCCATCGGTCGTTTGGTTTATTGGAAACCACAATACAATGGCGAAAAAACAACCTTTGAAGAAGCGGTAAAACAGAAGAGTAACCACCTTGCATTAGCCAACCCTAAATATGCACCTTACGGAATTGCAGCAAAAGAAACATTAGAATTATTAGAACTATGGAAAATAAAACAGCCTTTATATATTTTTGGTGAAAATATTGCACAGACTTATCATTTTGTCACATCAGGGGCAAGTGATACAGGTTTTGTTGCTTATTCTCAAGTTAAGCAAAATAAACAAATTAATGAAAATAATCTTTGGTTAGTACCACAACGCTACCATTCTTTAATTAAACAAGATGTGGCAATTATTCACGATAACAAAGAAGTGCAACAATTTTTACATTATTTTCACTCTAAAGAAGTACAAAATTTAATCTTAGCCGATGGATATTCCCTCAATGATTGATGACATTTCATTTCAGGCATTATTACTCTCATTTAAACTCAGTATCACAACGACACTGTGTTTACTTATTATCGGTACGCCTATTGCCTTTTGGTTAGCCACATCACGCAATCGCTTTAAATTTATTATTGAAGCCTTGATTGCGTTACCTCTTGTCCTACCGCCAACAGTATTAGGCTTTTATCTATTAATTTTACTCAATCCCAATAGTTTTATTGGTTCTCTAGTGTTCCAACTGACTGGTGAAACTATCTTATTCTCTTTCTCAGGTTTGGTGATTGGTTCTATTGTGTATTCATTCCCCTATGTCACCCAACCTTTAACCAATGCCTTTGCGAGTATTAATCCCAATGTTATTGAAACCGCAAAAGTACTCAATACCAACCCCTTAGATCGTTTTATCCATATTGTATTACCAATGGCAAAACGAGGTTTTATGACAGCTTCAGTATTGGGCTTTGCCCATACATTAGGGGAATTTGGTGTGGTATTGATGTTAGGGGGAAATATTCCCAATAAAACACAAGTTGTTTCTATTGCCATTTACGATCACGTAGAATCCCTAAACTATATTCAAGCCCATTGGCTTGCAGGAATTTTACTGGTAATCTCTTTTGTTTTATTATTATTTATCTTTAAAATTAATCACTCATTTAACAGCGTGGTAAAACTGTAATGACCATAAAATGCGATTTCAACATTAAACGAACGGATTTTTCACTCTCTTTTAATGCAGAATTATCAGGGAATAAAATTACTATTATTAAAGGAAAATCAGGTTGTGGAAAAACCAGTTTATTACGTTTAATGGCAGGACTAGACTACTCGCCTAACAATACATTTATTGTCAATAATCAAGTATTTCAACAAAATGATATTTTCATCCCTGCTGAAAAACGCCCTATTGCCTATGTAGGACAAGAGAGTTGTTTATTGCCTTTTATAAATATAGAAAAAAATATCGCTTTTGCTCAAAAAAGACGAAGTTGTTCTGATTATGCCTTACCTAATTTAGATGAATTATTTGGCATTTTTGACCTCCATCACTGTAAACTGAAATTACCCGATCAACTCTCTTCAGGAGAAACCCAACGAGCATTGGTTATTCAATCTATAATGAACACACCAAGTCTTTTTCTATTTGATGAAGCCTTTTCTGCCATTGATGAACAACGCAAAAGTATTATTTTAGATTATTTAATGGATTATTTAGAGCAACGCAATTTACCTGCGATCTATGTATCTCACGATTCTGAAGAGTTGAAATATATTAAATCTGATCAAATTATTCAGTTAGATTAAAATCAACTAAACACCAGTCACTGAGCTCTCGACAGACACCGCTTGCTGAGCCTGTCGAAGTATCGAAGCATTAGGTGTCTATACTCCGAATTCGTTCTTTAAACACTTTCCTTACACCATAAAAAAACACCCCTTCCAAATGAAAGGGGTGAGATGCTGTGGTGGTTAAGTGTTATTGAGAGAGAGGACTAGTAACCCTCAAGTTGTTCTCAACCACCACCTGCTAGGTTGGACTGGAAGAGAGAACTCCTCTTCCGCCCTGTGTTACATTACCATTGGTAGCCAACACCGACACCAATACCGAATTTCTTCTCGGTATTCGCATTAATGTTTCCTTTGATAATCCATTTTCCATTATCAGAGATAGAAGACAGTCCTACGGCCATTGAGCTTGATTTGTCATAACTCGCGCCCGCTAATGACACCATACTCTTACCCGGTACATAAGCCTGTGGTAAGCTGGCTGATGCCATCGCACTCGCCGTACCGCCGCTTGCGGCTTTTTCTACACTGTCAATACGGGTGGAGAGTGACTCTTCCACTTTCGCTAATTGAGACACATTCACGGCATCCGTTGGTGCAGTACCCGCTTTAATATTGTGGATTTGGTTTCCACCCATATTAATATTGACATCAGTACCTTCTTTCACTGTTAAACCGGATTGGTTTAAGGTGATATTGCCCACAGTGACTTTATCCACTTTGATTTCAGGTGTGGTGGAAATAACCAGCTGTTTATCATTGCCGTTCATCACCGTTTTGGCGTTAAGGTTTTTACCTACTTTGATGCTTAAGGCACCCTTGTTGCTCACGACTTCCTCTTTTGAGAGATTATCCTTGTCTAATACAACATCGTCTGTTACAGCAACCTTGATTTCAGCACCATTGCCTCCATTGCCGTTGCCTGCATCGCCTTTGTCACCTTTATCGCCTTTATCACCCTTATCACCCTTGTCACCTTTTAAAGCAGCCAAGAAGTCATCTTGTGTTTTAGTGCCATTACCTGGTTGTGCTTTCCAAATCTCATAAGCAGATTGACCATCGGCTCCATCCGCACCAGCGGCACCGTCATCACCTTTCGCACCTTTAAAGTCAGGGTCATTTTTCAATGCGTCCTTATCTAACGTGATATGAGCGATTTGTTTACCGTCTTTACTTTGTTGTTTTTCCACTTTTAAGCCATCACCAAAGTCAAAGGCAAGTTTACTTAAGTCAAATTTTTCTTCAGTATTACCCTGTTTATAATTTGCTCCCGTACCCGTGCTACCACTAAAGAAGCTAATGGTTGGCAATATTGCGTCTTTCCATTTATCAACATCAATACCTTGACCATTGTTCAGTGCTTTTAACTGTTTGTAGTTAACCGCATCGGTATCTGCTATGGCATCGCCTAAATTGGTGATTCTACCACCATTGACTGATACGCTATTCTCCGTCTCACTCAATGTAAGTTTTCCACCACCTGCTGTGTTAGCAATTGACGAAATACCTGTAAGTTCTTTCGCTAATTTAATCGCTAAACCATTCGTACCATCGTTAATGACACCAATGTTATTATCAGTCAGTTTGTTCTCATCGGTTACACCACCTTTAATATTTAAGGTGTCATTGAGCTTACGGGTAACTTTATCACCCACATCACCTTTGAACACTAAGCCATCATCCAGTGTGGCAACTTCCTTTTTTCTCCCGTTGCTTTATCAACATAAACGATTCTGTCAGTTGTGGTGCCATCTAAGCCATCTTTTCCATTTTGGATACTGATGTCATAGAATTTGCCGTCTGCACCATTTTTACCTGGTGCTCCTTGAAGCCCTATAACACCATTTTGACCATCCTTACCAGGAGTAACCAATGTTTTACCATCTTCACCTTTAATACTGATGCCATCATCACCGTGGATTGATACGCCATCTTTTCCATTTTTACCATTTACCGCAATGCCGTCTTCACCTTTAATGGAAATGCCATCTTTGCCATTTTCACCTTTGATTGAAATGCCGTCTTTGCCGTTAATCGCAATGGAATCTTTTCCGTCTTTACCGTCTTTTCCATTAACCGTAATTCCATCTTTGCCATTGAGCCCGATGCCGTTTAAGCCATCCATGCCATCTTTACCTTTAATGGAAATACCGTCTTCACCTTTAATAGATACGCCGTCTTTTCCATCTTTTCCTTTGATTGAAATTCCGTCTTTTCCATTAATCGCAACTGCATTTTCACCGTCTTTACCGTTTAAGCCATTTGCTCCATCTTTCCCTGCAATACTTAAACCGTCTTTACCTGCAATGCCAATACCCTCAACACCTTGCAGTTTTTTCGCCAGTTTGATTTCTAACTTGCCATCTGTGGTATCGACAAAGATGTTATCTGCTGCAAAGTCAGAGTCTTTCGTTAAGTTCTTCGCTGGGTCTGTGCCTTTTTGTCCTTCAATCACCAAGGTGCCATTAAGGGCTGTCGTCACTTTCTTCGACGCATCATTACCTTGGAAAGCTAAGCCATCATCCAGTGTGGCAACTTCCTTTTTGTCTCCCGTTGCTTTATCAACATAAACGATTCTGTCAGTTGTGGTGCCATCTAAGCCACCTTTTCCATTTTGGATACTGATGTCATAGAATTTGCCGTCTGCACCATTTTTACCTGGTGCTCCTTGAAGCCCTATAACACCATTTTGACCATCCTTACCAAGAGTAACCAATGTTTTACCATCTTCACCTTTAATACTGATGCCATCATCACCGTGGATTGATACGCCATTTTCACCGTCTTTTCCTTTAACGGTAATGCCATCTTTTCCACTTAAGCCGATTGAACCATCTTTGCCATCTTTGCCGTCAACACCGATATGACCGTCTTTACCGTCTTTAGCTTTCCCAACTTTATCAATCGCTGTATCAACATAGGTTTTAACCGCTTTTTCTTGAACAAGTTGGGTGGTCTCACCAGTAATCTCACCTTTACCTACGTTTTTACCCAGTTTGACTTTATTGTCATCACTGCCAACGTTAGAACCTGTTATTAATAAACGGTCAGCTAAATTCGCACTTGTTAACACATTACCAAGATCAAGCGCGCGTTTCCAATCCGCTTTATCGCCATCAGTTAAGTTGGACGCATCTTTATTCGCTTTCGCCGCTAAATCTGCTGCAAGCGTCGTGGTTCCTGCCACCTCTTTCACTTTCGCCGCATCTAAGCCTAACGTATACACCGCCCCTTTATTTGCCGTTGCAGCTGTTTTCGCCAGTGTTAAACCACTGTTTTCAACAATCGCCACTTCTTCTTTCGAGGTTTTGCCTACGTTAGTGATTTGGTCTCCTAAATTAGTAATAGTTTGAGTATTACCTGTCACTTTATCATCTACCGCTTTCACCGCTTTGATTTGTGCTAATTCAGTCGTATTCGCTAAGGTCGCTGTACCTACATTGCCACCAAAGGTCACTTTGTCACCTACATTCGCGCCGCTTACGTTTAAGTAAGTAGTTGCAAGGTCTGTTGTTCCTGCTAACTCTTTCACTTTATCGGCTTTAAGGCTTAACTTCACGTTACCTTTAGTTAAATCGCCAGCATTGCTTACTGTGATATCATCACTTTCAATCACATTCAGGTCACCTTTGTCAAGTTTACCTGCTGTCGCTGTATCAACGTAAGTTTTAACCACATCACCTGTCACAGTATTGGTATTACCATCTGCAACGGCGCCTGCTCCAACTTTATCCAGAATATTAGTGACATCTCCCGCTAACTTCACTTTTGTGACCTTACCGTCTAAAATCTTAGCCGTTGTCACTGCGTTGTCTGCAAGGCTGATTACACCATTTCCGTCTTTAGTTAAAGTCGTTCCATCAAGATTCACTTTTAAATCCACTTTACCTGCAGTGGTTGTGGTGTCGATAGTGACTGTTTTATCCTTGCTGGTGATATCATCCGCATCCAGTTTTGTGTCGAGTGCAGTTTTTACTTGCGAATCAGTCACTAACTTGCCTGTTGGTGCGGTGATATTTGCACCTGTATTTAACTTGGTTGTCCAAGCATTTACTTCTGCTGCCCCTAAATTACCTGCATTTTTATCTGCTTTGTTATTCAGTGTAGTGCTATTTGCAAGGGTTTTACGTTTGGCTGCATCGGCAGTGGTTTTTATATCCCCAATCGCTTCGTGAATAGTGCCTTTGCCTGTTCCCCCAATATTGGTAAATGTAATGTTCCCATCTTCATTTAATGCAGCATTACCACCGAAGTTATTTTTAACCGATTTTGCAACATTACCAATGGCTTTATTGGTAGCAAAAAGTTGTGAACCATTGATCGCATCGGTTGAGGTTTGAGCAATTTTACCCGGTGCAACATTGATGATTTGTTTTTCGTGATAATCTTTACCCACAGACACCACACCATCCGCAAAACCAGTGAAGTCTTTATATTTAAGTCCATTGATAGCCTCTGTTTCATCTACTTGTGTAAAGGCTTTGGTTTCTGCGTTTGAACCTAAGGCCACTGAGTTTTCATGTTCAGCCTTAGCATCAAAACCTAATGCAAGGGTGTTATCTGCAACGGCTTTAGCACGATAGCCCATTGCGACGGCTTCTTCTGTGCCATTTTCAATACCTGCAACTGTCCCAGTTCCGAGTGCCATTGAGCCTGCTGTGTAGGCTTGTCCACCTTCTAAAATATCAGAACTATCATTAGTATATCCACCTAATGCAAGCGAACCATTTCCTACTGCTTTGGATTTTAATCCCATAGCTACCGAATATTTCCAAGAAGCTGTTGTATATGCTCCTGTTGCTAACGATGAAGAACCAGAAGATGTTGTTTTATAACCCATACTCGTTGAATAAACTCCTGAAGCTTCAGTATATATCCCTAGAGCTCTTGCTCCTTCTGCTGTGGCACTTGCAGAATATCCAATTGCAGAAGAGAACTCTCCTGCAGCCCTAGCTAACAATCCTACTGCAAATGCTCCTTTAGCTTCTGCTTTTGTTGAATTACCAAGAGCAACTGCTCCATCTCCTGTCGCTTCAGCAGCTCCAATTCCAGCCGTTTTCAGAACTCCATTTTCATATTTAGGTCTATTATAAGACCCTCCTATTGCTATTGAAGCAAATCCTGTTGATTTAGCTCCCTCTCCTATTGCTACAGAAGCTTCTTTATTAGTTGTAATAGTTTCATCTTGATTTGTAGCATCATTATCTAGAATAAAATCTGCATTTAATTTTCCTGCTATTGCACCTCTACCTATAGCTATCGAACTACCTGTAACGGCTCCTGCTGCTGTAGAAATATCTCCTAAATTTATAGTTGCATCTCCTGTCCCTGTATTTGTTCCATTATTAACATGAACATAGGTTTTCTGTGCTTTTAATGCTTCAACCTGTTGTTTTAGTGCATTAAATTCTTCATCAGTAACCGCTATTGCTGAAGCACTAAAACCCAGCACCATTGAGATTGCCAAAGTAATTTTTGCAAATTTTGGTAAAAATGTACCCGCTTGTTTTATTGATTGACTTTGTGTTTTCGTGGCGCCTTTAGCTAATTCGCTTACGGCGGTAAAAGTTTGTGTTGCTTTGTTAAACACGATTTTGTAGATGCTGTTCATAGTCAGGTATCCTTTTTAGTTGATATCCTTTCCTTAGGCCTTTTCTTGAGGCTGATGTAAATTCCTTTTACTGCCTCGTGAATATTTTGTTAAAAATATATGTATAAACTTCCCGATTGTAAAAAAAAACGCAAGTGAAATCGTAGTAATGGAGGTTATTTGGGTGAAAAACAGACAATTTAGAGTGAAAATGGCGTGGTTTTTGATTAGGGAGAGTGTAAAATATTGATCACGGGGTTAGTCAAACACCGGTCACTGAGCCTGTCGAAGTGTTAGGTGTTTGATTTGTAAATTTTTATTGAAATGTAACCGCTATAGTTATGTCTTATGATGTTTTGTGGAGATTTTATATCGAGCAACGGGAGGATATACGCAAACAAGTTTGCTAATCCTCCCCTACGGTAGATCTTTATAACTTTTTGATTTATAAATAATTTACAGGAGAGTATTTAATGAGAAAAGCGAGTGGAATATCTTCCCGTAAGCTAAATTAAAATCACAAAATCAATCAAACACCGATCGCTGAGCTTGTCGAAGTGTGAGGTGTTTGGGCTCGGAAGTTGTTCGGTGAACGCTTCTCGACCCTTCGACAGGCTCAGGGAACCGAAGCGGAGAAATATCGAAACGGGACGTCGAAGTGGGAATATCGATCACTGAGATCAATCAAGAACGGAGACGTAGTATGCTACGTCTCTACATTATTGATCTAATTGGTAAATTTTTACTTAAATGTAACCGCTATGGTTATGTTTTATGAGAACTTTTAATCATTACCAAACCCTTTTAAGCCAACCACGTGCACATACTCTTGGTTATTAGCGATTTTACGCACTAACTTATAAGTTGTTCCTTGCTCTGGACTGATATTTTCAGGAGCGGCGATCAGTAATTGCATATCTAATCGGTCGCATAATTCAAACAAAGTGTTGATTGATTTTGCATCCAGTCGAGCGGCTTCATCAAGGAATAACAAACGACAAGGGAGGATGTCTTTAGCTCTCATTCTGCGAGATTCTTCTTCCCAGCTTTGTACTACCATTAACAAGATTGACATACCTGTACCAATGGCTTCTCCTGTTGAAAGTGAGCTACTTTGAGCTTTCATCCAACCATCTGCTCCACGATAGGTTTCCACATCAAGGTCAAGATAATTACGATAATCTAATAACTCTTCACCGATGGTTTGTGGAGTGCGTTGTCCTAGTTCAAGGTGTGGATTAACACGCTTGTACAACATCGCTAAGGCTTCAGAGAAGCCTAATTTTTCACTTTCAAATAAATCTTTGTGGTTCTCTTTTTCACTCGATAGTGCATTTAACAAAATGGCGTGGGTATCACGAATATTTACCACTAAACGTACCCCTTTTACTTGTCCAAAGGTAATATTTTGTAGCCCTTGGTTCAGTTGTAAAATACGGTTTTGTTCACGCTGTATCGTTTTACGTAAAATATTGGCAACACTTTCAGAGCTGATCGCCAATTTTTTCTCACGATTTGTCAATTCACTGGTTAAACGAGAAAGTTCAATTTCCATTTGTTCAATGGCGTCAATCGGATCGTCTGTTTTGATAATATCTTGACGAATTCGCTCACGTAAATGCTGATAAACCGCAATAAAGAATGCCACTTTATTTTCAGGTTTACGATTATCTTCTGAGGCTCGCAAGCTATCACGCAGATATTCATTATCCGCCACCGCAATACGTAACGCCCCTAAGGCTTTATCCGAAATTGAACGTAATTCTTCCGATGACATATACGCCAACTCACGACGGTTCAAGCGTTTTTCAACATCACTGTTGCGAGATAAACGCATTACTACGCACCAACTTACTTTCGCTTGCACCACTTGTTCACGCAATACTTTATAATCACGCTCAGCCTTGCGTACTGCACGATTTAGATTATCCATATCAGCCTCAATTACAGCTAATTGTTTTTCTAAATAACTCTTACGGCTACGTTGTTGGCTTAAACGTTGTTGCAATTCATCACGTTGTGTTCTAGCACGCTCTTCCGCCTCTGAATCGCCTCGTAAACCTAATTCATCAATTTCACGCACTAATTCTACAAGCATTTCATTTTTCGCCTCATAAGAACTGCGTAATGAAGTAAGCACTTGATTATATTGTGTATATTGAGATTGCGCCTGTTTAAATTGCTCTCGCATTTTTTCACGTTCAAGTTGTGCTTTCTCTAAGCGATCACGCAACTGCTCGGTTAATGCTGAACCTTCTGCTTGTAAAGAAGATTCATAACCAAAGTGTAAACGACGATTCATCACTTCTGACAAACTAAAGACTTTTTGATTTAGTAATTTTTGTTCTTCAACTGACCGCTTATATTCAGCTTCTAATTCGTCAAATTTCGTTGGATCACTTTGTAATGCCGTTGCAATTGGTTCTAATTGTGCTAAATATTGCCCAAATTGACGGATAAACTGTTCGTCTTCTTGTGCTTCTAATAGTTGCTCTTTACACTCTTCAACACGATCGATTAAGGTTTCATCTGCTAATAATTCAACTTGTGGTAATGCTTTATTTAGTAATTGTAATTGTGCTTTACAACTATCTCTGCGTTGACGATATTGTTGCTCATCACCATTAATTTGACTTAATTGACGTTCAATATCCACTCGTTGAGTGGTGATCTCTTGCATCATATCTTCTGGATTAGGTTCAAATGCAAGATTAAGATGTGTACCTACAAAGTGGCTTAAATGCTGATATAAACGTTGGCATTTTTGTACTTCAAACGCACACTCTGCGTGTTTACCAGAAACCTCTTCTTGTTGTGCTTTTAACTGCTCTAGTTGTTTTTCACGAGCAGCACGTCCAAACAGTGGAATTTCAGGGAATTTGGAATAACGCCATTGACGGTTAGAGACTTGTACGACTACACCATCGCTTAATTCCATTGATTCAAATACATCATCATCAAATGCATTTGGGTCACCCTCGATCAAATAGAGATCATCTGGACAATCTTCTAACTGTTCAAGTTGTGATTTTACCGCTTCTAAATCTCGTACTACAATGGCGTGTCGTGCTTCACCATATAGAGCTGAAAAATACGGAGCATCATCAATTGAAACATCATCATACAGCTCTGAAAGCAATATACCGCCTAAACGCTCTGCTAAATGATTTAATCGAGGATCTTCCGCACCGTCTAACTGACTTAAGCGTGTGATTTGCTCTTCTAACTGATCCGATTGTCTTGCTAATTTATCTCGTTCTAAGGTGATCTCACGTTCTGAATTGAGTGTGTCCTGCATAAACTGCATCACTTGCTGACTGGCTTCAAAATGCGTATCACACTGTTCTGATAAACGCACTAAGGCAGACTGAGCAGTATGCCAAGCTGGCGCTGTTTGAGATAATTTTTGGTATTGCTGGTTTAATTGCTCTAGTTGTTGACGTTGTGTAGAACGCACTTCAAGGGCTTCTGAAAGCTGTGCTTCTAGCTCTTCTAAATTATCTTGTTGCTGTTCAAAATACGCTTCTAACTCTTGTGCTGTTTCAAATTCTGTTTGTGCTTTTTGATTAAACTCTTTTAATAAACGCTCTGCATTGCGCTGCTGTTGTAATTTATGCTCTAATTCATTTAATTTCTGACGTAATGCTACAGCCTGCTGAGCCTGTGATTTTTGTGTTGGATAAACCGCTAATAGTTCTTTTGCTTCACCCCAAGCTTGAGAGCGTGCTGTTTCACCCACTACTTTACACACTAATTCATAGGCTTTATCAAACTTCTCTTTTGCCATTTCAGACATAGATAAACGCTGTTCAAGTTCAAATACTTTATCTGTCACTTCTTCGGCTTGCGCTTCAAATTCTGCAGCATAATCTTGAATATTATGTAAATCTAACTGAGGTAAACCACACAGATTTTTCGCTTTTTCTAAGGCTTGCACTGCCTGTTGATATTGCAATGCTCGAGTTTGTTGTGAATCTAAAGCTTGTTGATAATCGGCTAATTCTGCACGAAGACTTTCAACTACGTCTTCTGCTTCATCAGAATGCGCTTGTGCCACTTCCACTTGCTCTGAAATTTCTTCCATCGCCATCTGTTGCTCTTCAATTTTTTCAACCAAATCGTTTACTTCATCTTGATAGCGTTCTATTTTTTCTTGATGGCGTAAAGCGTTAGTCACTAAATTAAGATGATCGGACGCGCTATTAAAGGCAACTTCTAAACTGCTTTCTGCTTCAGAAATTTCACTCACTTCACGGCTATATTCCACCAACTGAGTTTGTGACAACTCAATTTTTGCTTTGACTTCTTGCCAATTTTTACGCTGTGCTAATACGTTTTCAATATTACCACGACGCTCATTTGCATTACGCATATAATCCGCAGAGACATAATTTGTTGATTCCGTAATCAACTTTTTAAACATATCGCGATCTGATTGTGTCACCTTAATGGCTTCTAAAGTCATACGGTTTTCACGTAATGCAGATTCCATATCTTGGAATGCTTGGCGAACACCTAAGTTTTCAGGTAATAAATATTCACGTAGGGATTTAGTAATAGCGCCCGAAATACCACCATACAGGGAAGCTTCAATTAACTTATAAAACTTACTACGATCAGAGGGCGATCGTAAACGTTTAGGCAATACGCCTAAATCAAATAGGAAGCTATGATAATCAGTAATAGAATGATATTGTTTAAACTGAACAGTGGTTGTTTCGTATTTTTCTTTTAACTCATTTAATGCCAATACTCTTGCATTACGATCCCCGACTTTTTCTGTTAGAAGATCAATAATAGCGTGATCCGTTGAAATATTTTGCAAAGAGAATGGACGAATATCGACTTTCTTATCTCGCCCTGCTATTTGTTGTAAACGTACGCCTGAAATAATACGTTGTTTACGAGAATTTTCACTTTCTAATACGGCATAACAAACCCCTGATTTTAACTTACCGTGTAAACCTTTATCACGAGATCCTGAGGTTGATCCTGCCTCTGTAGTATTACGGAAGTTTAATAAGGTTAAATCTGGAATTAATGCCGTAATAAAACCCGCCATAGTGGTAGATTTTCCTGCTCCATTCCCGCCTGAAAGAGTAGTAACTAACTCATCTAAATCAAAGGTACGAGCAAAAAAACCATTCCAGTTGATCAGTGTTAATGAAAGAAATTTCCCCCTTGCAACCGTTTCTTTTTTAATTACAGGCGGTATGATGTTTTCCACTTTTTGCAAATTTTCTTCTACTAGTTGTTCTTGCTCTAATTCAAATTGTTGCTCTTGCATTATGCTTCCTCATCGCTCTCTGATTCAACTTCATCAAACTGATCTTCATCATCATTTGCATTTTCTTGTTCTAAAGTGACCGCTTGTTTTTGTAATTCATTCGGTGTTGTACCCTCTCCATCACGAATCAAGCGAAGCTGTGCTTCACGAGGATCATCACCACTACGCACATCAGCCCCAAAACGGAACGCCGATTCTGAAATCACAAATTTACGACTATTTTGCTCACCAACACGAGTAATTATTCCAATACGTGCTAAACGGCGTAATGCACCACCCACTTTTTCTAATAATTTTGCTTTATCTAAATCAGAACCAGTAGAACGTGGGTTTACAGCTTTTAGTAATTTCGCTTCATCGGCTAAATTAAGTAATTCTTCATACACATCATCAAAACTAAAAATCCCTTGTTGTGCTAAACGCTCAGGGCTTAAATATAGATAGCAAAGTACTTTCCCTACCAACATTTCCATTTCACTCATTACACTACGAGCAATTAATGTTGTCGCTTTTGGACGTAAGTAAAAAAATCCTTCCGCTGCACGGATTAATTCAACATTATAACGGCGATAAAATTGCTCTAATTCCGCTTGAAAATCCATCAAAAAACTATGTTGATCTAGTAGCTCAATACTAATATGTCGCCCTGCTCGCAACTGACTGTCTAACTCAGGAAAAATAGGATTAGCAATCGCCATTGCTAATTTTGTTGGCATTACGTCTTCTATGTTTTGTGTCATTGTGGTTCTCTTTTCTTTGACTTATTCATTTCGTAGAGACAGAGCGCATCCTGTTTCTACATAATTCTGTATATAATAGCAAAAAGCCGTTAAAATTTTGCAATTTTTTACACTATTCTTAAAAAATAATTTTATCCCTCATAGAATATAACTCGTGTTTATATCACAACTACCATTTAATTTTATCTAACCGCTTTTTAAGTAATAACAAGGTCACTAATAGCTGCTTTTCATCAGGTTTTACCATAGACTAGCAAACTGAATTCTTTTTTATAAACAGGTTGTAAATATTTCCATACATTAGTTGGATCATTAAAAATAAGTGCTTTGACAGGATGGTATTTTAACCATTGATTATTATTTTTAAAACTCTTAACATCTTCTTTTGCAACTGTTTTTAACATATCATCAAAATAATGTGAATATAAAAAATTCAAAAATTCCTCTTCTAATAAAAGTTGGTTTAAATCGTAAATATGACGGATTTTATTTTTTAAACTCGTTACAGGATCTTCACTATACGAAAAACGTATTAAACTCATTATTTTTTCACATAATGTTCGAGTCGGCTCTAACACTTGTACATTGAACGGTAAAAGATCATAATTTTTAGCAATATCAATTTGTTGGTTATCCATCATCATTTTGCCAACAAAGGAACAAATCTCTTTTTCTGTATAAGGTTCAAAATAACCAAGACAAGTAGCTTCAATAACAAGATTTCTTCTCACTTGTCCATAATCTCCTTGAAAAAATTTGTCATAGGTATGTACCGTTTTTCGGTTAGTGCCTTTTTTATTCGTTAATCCTTCCACCGTAATTTCAGGTAAAACTTCACCCACAATATGACTAATTGCTTTTAATTTTCTTTTTAGTTGATTCGCGTTGTCATTTTCGTTTTTCAAAATCACTAAATCAATATCTTCAGAAAATCTATCAATAAGTTGGTAACATTTTGATAAAGATGTTCCTCCTTTAAATACCACTTCTTGAGCGATATGACTATGAAAAATAGTATATAGTGCATAAGTTATCCAATAATCTTTCTCAACATATATTGCAGGAATATTCATTATATCGGCAGTAAATTGAATAGCTTGATTAAATAGTTTCGTTTCTAAATGCAACTTCATATAATATTCCACTCATCTGATTTTGAAAAAATTTTTCTCACTTGCGGTAACTTATAAACAGTAAGAGGATTTAATGATGCTTTTAATTTAGCCGTTATGTCTTGATAACCTATCTCATCCAATATTACTCCTAATAAAGAGCGTGTTGATGGAGGGTATTTTAATGACAGTCTAATAAGTTCTGATATTTCTAAAATGTCTAATGTTTTGAATATCGACATCAATCGATCGCAAGACTGCTCTATTGTTGTATCAGGTATTTTTTTTATATAACGAATGGCATCAAGAAGTTGCAACAAAGGAATATTTTTTTTAGTAATACTATTTTTCTGTTTAACAAAACTAATAGTATATCTTTCTCTTTTAAAGGTGGGACGAATATCATTTTTACCAATCTGAATGGCGTTACTGACTTGAGTTGTTAACCCTAGTTGATTATAAATACTATAACCAGTAAGATAACCTGTAATTTTTCCATTATCGCTAAGTAGATCCTTTACTACTTGCTCTTGTTTTGGCGCTAGTACACCAAATGGAGTAACTTCAGGTTTAAAGTATACGCCTTTTGAAAGTTTAGCTATTTTACCTTTCGCTACTAGCCTATTCAACGCCTTAGCCACTGCTTGCTGTTTTTGTAATTCTCGAAAATTATCATAGGTAAATACATAGCCCATTTCAAATCGATCTATTATTTGCTGAACTGCATCAGATATATTCATTATTTTTTATTCTATTAGACACTAAATTGTCCAGTATTTTATCAAAAAAACTGGACAGTTTATAGTGTTAATAATCAATTTTATATTAATAGCCCTACATTATTTATCACTTATACTCATCAATCACATTAGATTGCACTTCTGCCCCTTTATCATTAATCGCTTGCCATTGTGGATAAATCGCTTCTCGGTCTTGGCTTGCCATTCCTAATTTAACGGCTTGATCGACAACAATTCTTGCTACATCAAAATGGCGAGATTGTGGGAATTTTTCTAGTTGTTCTCTTAAAATTGCCCCTAAATCTAATGGCTGTTTATTTTCTCTATAAGGGGTTAGCTGAGCTTGCATTAATTCAATAATCTGCTCTTGTATATCAGAAAGGGATTCATATTCTAATTCTGTTGGTAACTCTCCGACTGCATCGGCTTCATTAAAGACAAGTTCATCATCTCGTAAATCAAGAATGGAGTCTGCTTTGGCATAATACAACATCCACGGATGTTCAAAATAACCTTGAATGGATTTACGTAAACGTTGTCCAAAGACACGATTTTTATCCATATCAATTGCTGTTCGGATAAATTTATGCACGTGGCGATCGTAACCAATCCACAAGTCAATAGACTGTTGTCCCCAGCTGATAATACGATCTAATTTATTTTGCAAATTCATAATTAAATGATCCACAAAATCCAAATCATTACGCCCTATTAAACAGCTTTGAATACGTAATAATTGTGATTGTAATTTATCCCCTGCGGCGTTAAGCGTATCCTGTAATTCTCGTAAACTTACCGATGTTTCATCTAATAATTGTTCACAACTTGAAATTGCTTCGTGCCAGTTTTGACTTAATAACTGTGCTATACGTTCTCTAATTTGTTGTTGATTTTCGTCCATCACACGCTGTGATAAATCAATGCTATCAAAGATTTCTGCTACTGAATATTTTAATGGTGCAAATACTTGACTACGCCAAAAACGTTCATCACCATCTTCCTCTGCGGCGCTGGAGGCTCGTTCAATTTCTTCTGCAACAATGGAAAGTTGAATAGAAAGACGTAATGTAGAAAACTCTCTTTGACGCACATAATAATCTGATACCCCAACTGCCAAAGGCGTTAAGCGATAAATGGCTAATCCTTCTGTAAATTCACTGCTAAAACGGTTTAAAAAACGTTGTCTCACCAAATCATTAATCGCATTATTGGCTCGTTGTACCAAAGTATTTTCAGCTTGCTCAAAACTAGTGGATACATAACGAAATAGATCAACAAGATCACTTTCCAACATTTCTCCATCTAATGATTGCTCATTATTATAAATAGAAATAGCAAGAAGAAACGCTAAGCGATCTGTTGATAATGAAAGAGAAAATTCTCGTGATTTTGTCCAATCTATCAGTTCTGGAAGTGTCTGTGCCAACTCATTTTGCATAGGATTTATTTACTATTAAGGTACATTACTAAAAATAGTGTTTATTGTACAATAACATCAATGAAAAGTGGAATTTTTTTAATGCTATTCTCTTTTTATCAAAAAACTACCGCCAGTTAGTAACAAACTAGCGGGTAGATCCACTTAAAAATTTGCACATTTTTCTAAAACTGCCATTCAAAATTTACTTGCACTTCACTTTGTTTATAAGAAAATATCGTGTCATTATTTGCTTTGTTACGATTATGTTTAATCAATAAACTCGGTACAATGCCTTTAAAATTCCATTTTGGCATTTTAAAAATAGCCAAATAAGTTTGTAAATTTTCTCTTCTTGCCTTAAATATCACACCATAATCTTTCTCATAACGATAATGTTTTAGTAAGGCTAAAAAAGTAGTGTTTAATCCAAAATCAAATTGATGGTTAAAACCTAAGCGTAACCCTGTCATTTGATAATTTTTTTCTTTTTGTACCGTATGACGATATGCAAAATCTAAACCACTAAATAAGGTTGTTTTTGGGCTAAGTAAATAATACCAAGTTCCAGATAAAGTGCTTAAATAAGCATTTTCAAGAGAGTGTTGTTCACTATTATAATAGAATTTCTTCTGTTCAAATTGTAAGTTTAAATGATGACGAGGTGACAAATTTTGTGAAAAATTAATACGTCCGCCCCAAGCGTGATAATTACGATGATTTTGCAACACATTATATTCAAATACAGGAGCAATGGTTAATTCTGTTTTCGCATTTTGGAAGTGATAACCTAAAGACGTTTTAACGGTATTTTCATTATAGTTTCGATAGTGAGGATAAAATTGACCATAACTATTCAATGAAAATGCTAGACCGTGATTTGCAACAAATGAAGTTTGTTTACGAATATTTGCATCATAATGCCAACCTTGAGCATTAATTGACTTTGGAGAAGATTGTTTTTCAATACATTGATTATTCAAAGAAAGTAAACATTCTTCTTTTTGTGATGATTGATTGATATTTTGATTATATTGATAACCGATACTCAATCCGCCTTGCCAACTTTCCCGTTTGGATAAAGCTTGCTGATAGCCACCAATGGTTTGATATAGATTTTGAGGTAATTCTAATTGGGTAATTTTTTCAAATAGCGATGTCGATTCATTATTTTTATGATTTTCAAATAAAATTCTCGCAAGATCTAACTGCCCACGTAAAAATTGTGGATCCAGTTTTAATAGTTCCTGATAATAAAGCTCGGCTTGTTCAAGACTTCCTTGCTTCCTTGCTAACAATCCTTTTGCAAATAAAACAAGCGGTGGTTTATGATCGGCAAATTGTAGATATTGGGCTAAAAATTTCTCCGCATAATCCCATAACTCTTGGTTTAGCGAAATATACAACGCCTGTCCAACAGCATTTACATTATTTTCTACCTCAAACTTTTTACCGCTGAGAGTAATTTCATTTTGTGACGTTTCATTTTTACGCTGTTGATACTCTTGTTGTTGCTGTTGCACTTTTTGTTGGTACTGTTGTAATAGCTGAATACTCTCTTGATTATGCGAGTTGTCTTGATATTGCTGTGCAATTGCTTGTGGTATAAACATCGCACCTAAAAAAGGCACCCAATAATATTGTTTCATATATTCTCCGAGCATCAATAATCATCAAAATAAATTTGCAAATTTTATTATTAATGTGACCGCTATAATATATTCAATTCGCAATGAAAAAATAGAGACCCAGTAAACTAGATCTCTATAATGATAGTTAAATAATGCTCAGATTATTTTTTAGTACCACCAAAGGCAGTATCATATTGGTTATTTTCAAATTTAGCATAACCCGCTAAAGCTGAAGCATCTGAACCAAAGAAGTGACCGTTAGTAGAACCATTAGCACCATTTGCTGTTGCAGAACCCTCAAAACTCGCATTAGCATTAATTCTAGCATCTACACCAACAGTTAAGCCTGTTTTTGCAATGGTTCCAGTTAAATTACCTGTATTAAAGTTCGCCGTAAACTCACCGTTTAATAGAGCTTTATTTAACTCACTATTTTGGTTAATACCTTTAACAGAGTAAACAGCGACACCGTTAGTTGGCATTATTTGAGTTTTATTATTACCAGCATAATAAACTACACGAGCAGTATTAGGATTTGCATCTTTTGCGACCCATTCACCAAAGTAAAGTTCTTGAGAACCTACTTGTTTATAAGCAAAGTCACCTAATTTATTATGGAAGCCTGGTACCCAATCTGGCATATTACTCATTTTAAGAACAACCACACCATTGCTATCCACACCACCAAAAGTTTTCATCCACTGCACTTTTTTAGCAACATTTTTTAATGAACTAAAGCTACTCACTTTTGAAGTCACTCCTTCAATCTCAATACCAGGTAAACCACCTGGATCTTGATGGAACCAACCATTATGGAAGGTAGAACCCTGTACTGGCAATTTTAATGCTGCACCTCCATTAGAAATACCTGAGGTTACAGTAGCACTTGCTGTAGTCGCAGCGAAGAGTGAAGTTAATGCCATTACGGCGAAAGTTGCTTTTTGCATAATAATCTCCTATTATGTCTAGTTGTGGATCTTTCCACAGTTACTATTATCCATACTTTCATTATTGATTGTATGGAATTTCTTTTAAGGCAGTAAAATGTATTTGACGATGCTTTTACTGCCTTTCTTTTCTAAAAAATCATTACTGACTTTCTAAAAACGGGCTTTTAGTCCCAATTTAAACGTTCTACCTGGTGCAGGAATCATAGAACGAGTCATTGGATCTAAATAATAACGATCTGTTAAGTTTGTTCCTGTAAATTCAACAGAAAGATTTTTATTTACTTGATACTTAGCATAAGCATCTAAGGTTAATACTGGTTGCCAAGACATTGGACGATTCCAAATACCTTCATTAAGAATTTTTTGCTCCCAAAGTCTATCCTCATCTTTGTTTTTCGCTTTGCTATGATATAACCAGCGTGTACCTAACTCTAATTTACGATCAAAAAATCTTCCGCCAATATTGGCACTAATAGAATATTTTGGTTGTAATTGAGTACGTAAATAACCCCAAGCAAAGCCTCCTGTAATACAGTGTGGAACACGTAATGCAATTGGATCTAATCTTACTGCAGAATCAGGATCACACACTTTATTTTTAAGATGGTATTCCACCCCTAAATCACCAAAATAATCACCATTATCATAACGAGCTTGTAATTCTAATCCCTCTAAGGTACGCTTTTCTAACTGTACAAAACGAAATTCTGTATTACGATCAATCACATTTTTAGTAACATTATGGTAATAACTTAATTTCAAATCTGCCTTAACAGGGGTATCAAAATAATTTCCAAAATTATGCACATAACCAATTTCAATATTTTGTGCCTTTTCAGGTTTTAATTTAGCATCAGGATAAAGAGCAACTGTATCTGCACTTGCCGAAAATCCAATGGTAGTTTCAAATATACTCGGCATACGTGCGTATTGGATATAACGCAAATAGGCTCTTGCATTATCACTTAAAAATGCTGTTGCAGAAAAAGAAGGAGAAAATGCGTGACCACGTTGTTTCCCTACACGAGTTAACTTATCTTTATCTTGTAATTTTTCATAACCTTCATGAATGCGACCACCTTGATATTTATGCTCCATTTTTCCTGTTGCTGGATTTCTTACTAATTTATTTTTAATGGTACCATTATAGAAAGGGTTATCTTCTCGGTGAGTTCGTCCATCTTTACGATAAGGTATATCAACGCCATTATGGTATCTCAATCCAGTTTTTGGATCGACACTACCACTATCTGTACTATATTCTCCCTTTTCGATTTTATTTTTGTCAGTATAAGTAGCCCAATATTCATCATGGCACGCTTGAGTAAATGTTGGACTGCCTGGTGAACTACAACCCAACAACTCCTTTTGTCTTTTATCTATATAGTTCCATTTATCTAGCTCTTCTTTTGTTAAAACCTCATTGAAAGTAAGTCCCAAATGAGTCGCTACTTTTGGTTCTACACCTAACACTTTATGATATAACACGCCTGTTTTTAAGAGTCGTTCTAAATAGTCATCATAAGACCAATATTCATTATAACGACCGCCCGCAGTTAAAACTAACCAGTCTGTTGGGCGATAATTAAAATTAAAAGCAAGATCCCATTCTTGACGATGCCCTACACGTGGAGGACTTTCATAGGTACTGCTTGGATTTGGCAGCTCTTTGAAGTGACTACTGGTTAAACGCTCGGTTTGAAACGCTCCTGAAAGAGTTAAATCTAAATTTTTCGTTAAATGCATTATATTACTAAGATTAAAACCTCGACGAGTATTATAAGCATTCACCTGAGCAGCATTGACATAGCTATATTGTCCCGTAGTATTCGGTCTTTTTGCTATCGCTTCTGCCCCTATTCTTTTCATACATTCAGGATCATATTGTATTTGATGATGTGGATCGACATTAGGATCATATCCTCTCCAACACATCATCGCCTGACCAAACCAATCCCAATCTATTTCATCTCTTGTTTTAGCTCCTGGCTCTCGAGGATTACCACCAGAAGTATTAGTATCACTCACTGTTTTGGTATACCAAACTCCCGCTTTAAAATTAATATAATGATTATCTGGGTTATAGCTATAATCCATATTAAAGGCATTTTGCTTTACTTTAGCCAAAGGCCATTGGGGAATCCAACCTACAAACTTACTAAAATCTAAGCGAGAAGGCATTACTTCTCCATAATTAATTTTAGTTTGGCGATAACCTATTTTTAATTTTTGTTTATCCGTGAAACGTAATGTATTTTTTAATAAAAAAGATTCCATTACACTGGAGGTATTTGGTATTTCAGTATGAGGAGGATAAATAGATGCCGCAAAAGGTAAATTAGGTTCAATTTGTTTCAACTCTCGTCCTGATTTTGGATCAATAACCCCTTCATATTTATGAGCACCACCTTTGCCTGCTAAATAGTTACCTTTACTACGATAGCTGTAAGCACCTAATAAATCAAATTTATCTTCTTTTAAACCGAGGGCAATTCGCATTGCATTATCTTTAAACCATTTTCCTTTCTCTTTAGGTTCCACTAAAGTAACAGAAGAAAAGTCTCCAAAAACATCTGGAGTACCGTGTTTACGATAATCTTTTCCCCATGAAAAATCAGGAATACGTTCTTTTACTGAATTATCACTAGTTTCTACAATTACTTCCGCACCAAATTTATTACCTTCTTTAACAATATCATCAGCATCAATGGTACGCATTTTAACCGCACCTCCAATACCTGATTGATTACCTGATGCAATTGCGGGTCCTTTTTCTACTGTAATCCCAGCAATTAAATTAGGATCCAAATAGTTACGGTTATTAGCGCCATTGTAACCACGCCAAGTAGTCAGTGCCTGCTCCGTGCCATCAACCGTAACAGGGATTCTTCCTTGCCCTTGAATACCACGAATATTTGGATCAACTGCACCACTATTTCGTGCATCACCACTATACACACCATTAAATTCTTGAAAGAGATCCGCTGGAGCCGCACCTTTATAGCGCTCAACAGTTTCTTTATCGGCATACATATTGGTAATATCACGTAAATAAACTTCATCTTTTTTTTGTTCATCGATACTTTCTGCTTTATCTGTAACAGTTATTGTACCTAGTGTTGATAATTGACTATCAAGAAGATCAACAGCTTGCGCTGAAGAACTTACCACAATAAGAGCAGTTGATATCAAATTCAAACACACTTTATTTTTCATTTAAGCTTTCCTTTTAAAATAAACTACTAAATTAGGGAAGCAAAAATTATCATAAATGCGAATTATTATCAATACAATTAAATCGTTTTTTATCACAAAAATTGGGTTAATTTTAGAAGGAATAAAAAAGCATCAAATTTCGTTCAAAACAACCACTTTTTGTGATGATATTTATCCAAAATAACCTTTATTATTAAATGGATAATGTGAATTTGACGATATTTTTATAAAGATAAGAAAGAAAAGTTTTTGGTACTCAAAAATATAATTTTGTACCAAAAATAAGCTTATAATAGTGTGAAAAATACCACTATATAGATAGGAAAAGGTAACCTACAGAAGGTCATTTATTTAAACAAACAAGCGGTCACATTAAGACTAAAATTTGCAAATTTTAGTCTTCATATTCATCAAGCCATTTTAATAAAATAGACTCTAAAATTTTCTCATTCGACTTTTGTGGATCATCATCAAAACCCTCTAACTCACAAATCCATTGATGCATATCCGTAAAACGTACCGTTGTTGGATCTAAATCAGGGTTTCGATCATAAAGTTCAATTGCAATATCCTGCGTATCTTGCCAAGTTAATTTCATCATTACTCCTAGTCTAGTGCTCTGCTTCTTTAGCGTGATTTAAGGTATATTTGGGAATTTCAACCACTAGGTCTTCATCACCCACAACACACTGACAACCTAAACGACTATCCATTTCCAAGCCCCACGCTTTATCTAGCATATCTTCTTCAAGATCGGTCGCTTCATTTAATGAATCAAAACCTTCACGAATAATCACGTGACAAGTGGTACAAGCACAAGATTTTTCACAAGCGTGATCCACTTCTATATGTTTATCTAACATTAAATTCAATAAATTATCACCTTCTTTAGCTTCAATCACATCACCTTCTGGGCAAAGCTCTTCGTGGGGTAAAACAACTATTTTTGGCATTTTCTTTCCTTTTATTATTCAACTTCATTAACAAATTTACCTGTTAATGCTTTATTCACTGATGCATTCATTCTTCGTGCAGCAAATTCTTGCGTGGCTAAATCGACTTTTTTAATTCCTTGAGCAATCAAACTACGATCCTCACCCTGCTTAATTTCAACCAATTCTGCTAACACATTTTCAATTTGATGAAATTCTGCTTCACTTAACAGTTCTGCACCGTTTGCTTTTAATGCGTTAATCACGCTTTCAATCACACGATCCGCCTCTACTCGCTGTTCTGCTAATTCACGAGCCGTAATGTCTTGCTTAGCATTCTCAAAAGACGATTTGATCATTTGAGTGATTTCATCATCACTTAACCCATAAGAGGGTTTAATTTGGATAGCGGCTTGCACTTTAGTGGATTTTTCCATTGCAGTTACACTTAATAATCCATCTGCATCCACTTGATAAGTAACGCGAATATGAGCCGCACCTGCCACCATCGGTGGAATTCCACGCAATGTAAAACGCCCTAATGAGCGACAATCTGCCACTAATTCACGCTCGCCTTGCACCACGTGAACCGTCATTGCGGTCTGACCGTCTTTAAAAGTAGTAAACTCTTGGGCTTTCGCCACAGGAATGGTAGTGTTACGTGGAATAATTTTTTCCACTAATCCGCCCATTGTTTCAATACCCAGTGAAAGTGGTACAACATCAAGTAATAGCATATCCGAATCAGGTTTATTCCCAACCAAAATATCCGCTTGAATTGCTGCGCCAAGTGCCACGACTTTATCAGGATCGATTGATGTTAGCGGTGTTTTTCCAAAGAATGTACCGACTTGCTCACGTACATAAGGGACACGAGTTGAACCACCGACCATCACCACTTGTTGCACTTCATCGTTAGAAATTTGAGCATCTTTTAACGCACGACGACAGGTCATCAATGAGCGTTTTACAAGCGGTGCGATTAGATCAGAAAATTGCAATTTTGATAATTCGCCTTGCCACGCTTTCCAACTAACCATTGCAGTTTCTTTTTCACTTAATGTAATTTTTATTTGGGTTGCAAGGGTTAATAAATCACGTTGTTCGGTGTTATTTTGTGGGGAAAGCTGAGATTGTTCCACGATCCAATTTGCAATCAGATGATCGAAATCATCGCCACCTAATGCGGTATCGCCCCCTGTCGCTAGCACTTCAAATACGCCACGAGATAGACGTAAAATAGAAATATCAAAAGTCCCACCGCCAAGATCATAAACTGCAATCACACCTTCTTGTCCGCTATCTAAACCATAAGCAATGGCTGCTGCAGTGGGTTCATTTAACAAACGTAATACATTTAAACCAGCCAAACGAGCGGCATCTTTGGTGCTTTGACGCTGAGCATCATCAAAATAGGCAGGCACGGTAATCACCACACCTGATAACTCCCCTGCTAGACGTTGTTCTGCAATGCAATTAAGATGACTTAAAATATCACTTGAAATCTCAACAAGGCTTTTATTACCTTGACGGGTTTGTAATAACGGTAGTCCATTCTCGCTTTCTGTAAATTGATAAGGTAATTTAGGGTAACGTTGTTGAATATCACTCAGGCTACGCCCAATCAAACGTTTCACAGAAATCACGGTATTTTGTGGATCGACACTCGCTTTTTCAAAGGCTTCATAGCCAATCAATTTTTTCTCATCCGCATAATGTACGATAGACGGAATTAATGAGCGTTCTTGTTCATCATTTAAAATGGTTGCTTGCCCACTTTGCACACTTGCCACTAACGAATTTGTTGTGCCTAAATCAATTCCCACCGCCAGTTTTGCTTGGTGTGGTTCAACACTTTGACCTGGTTCTGCAATTTGTAATAATGCCATTATTTTCTCTAATCTTTTCTGTATTTACTTTTTAATCTTTATTTTACGGTCGGATATACGGGCTACGCCCTAATGCCGCCCCTACATTTAGCTAACGGAATACGCTCCGCCAAATTTATCGTCTGTTTTAAAAGTGGCTTGGTAATGACGTTCAATCGGCACAACCTGTGAATGACGTTGATTATCGGTTTTAAAAGACAACTCAGGCGTAAAAATTAGCACTTGATTACCGCTTAATCCGCTCACTTGCTGTTGCCAGTTATCCCAAAATAGTCCTTGATAAAAACTATCTAAATCCGCATTTAACGCCCAACCTAAAAATTCTGAATAACCTAAATTTAAGTCTTTCCATTGTTCTGTTACTGGTGAATAATAATGAATTTTGCCTAATCCACCTGCTAAACCACCAGAATTTAATGCAAAATAGCCACCGATAACATCATCTGCGACTAATAAATAGCTCGGTTTTTCACCTGATTCTGCAAAAGTTTTACCATAGTTCCATTCCGTTAATCCTCGATCCATTTTTTTTGATCCTGAACCTAGCAAACGTAACCAACCATTTTTAACTAAAATACCACCTGTTTCAAAAATCACTGCACCCAGCGGTGTACCGATATTTAGTTGCAACGTTAATAACTCTTGTGCTGCTCGTTCATCATCTTTTTCTAAAATCTCAAAACTATTTCTTGTTTGAGCAAACCACGTTTCCAAAATATCCCACGCAGGTTTTGGCACATTAATTAGCTGTTCTAAATCTTGCATTTTAATCCCCACTTATTAAAACTAAAAATTCTCTTTCAATTAGGTTACAACTTGTAACCCAATGACATATTCACGATTAAAATATACTTTTGATTATTAATACTTAAACATCATCACTAGGCACGGTTGCTGAGCCTGTCGAAGCATTAGTGCCTGTTCCTAATATTCCGCCCCTTCGACAAGCTCAGGGAGCTATAATTCTAACAATTCGTAAGACAGGGCATGCCCTGTCTCTACGGTATTATAACTCAAAAATAATCTCTTCTACTCGTTCAATTTCTACATTTAGTTTTTTTATAAAGCGTAGTTTATCACAAAGTGTTTTGGCTTGTTGCCATTGTTTATTTTTTAAAGTAATAGTCAGTTGATGAAGAATATCTTGATGTTGTAGTTCAATTTCAGTGGCGAAAGCGGTCAGATTTTCTTCATTTTTTGCAATTTCTATTTGCTCTAATGTTTCACGCCATTGCATTTGTTGCATTAAAAATTCAATGTCATTATTGCTTTTTTGTTCAATGTTTTGAATTTCATCTGTAGCAATTTCAATTATGGCTTCAGCACGTAAAATCGGATCTTTTAAGGTCTGTAATGCGTCATTAAGTTGTGCGGATTTCTGCATTGCTTGGCGTTGCTCTTGGCTTGTGCCTGTTGCAAAATTATCTGGGTGTAAGGCTTTTTGTAAGGCTAAATAATTTTTTGATAATTTTGCATTATCAATTTCAAATGTTACCGCTAAATCAAATAGTTCAAAAGGATTATTCATTATAATTTTACTCTAAAGGCTATACATAAAAACTTTCACCACAACCACACTCATCTTTTACATTTGGGTTGTTATATTTAAATCCCTCATTTAAGCCTTCTTTGACATAATCTAATTCTGTTCCTTCTAGATGGATAAGGCTTTTAGGATCGATAATAATCTTCACGCCGTGTTGTTCAAACACCTGATCTTCTTCATTTAATTCATCAACAAATTCCAATACATAAGCTAAACCTGAACAACCTGACGTTTTCACACCTAAACGTAAACCGATACCCTTGCCTCGTTTTTCTAAAAATAATTGAACACGGTTTGCGGCAGCTTCCGTTAATGTAATTCCCATTGTTATTCCTTAAAATTCAAATTTTTAGTCAATTTTAATTGCCAACAAGCGGTAAGATTTTGTTAAAAATTTACAAAATCCTACCGCCTTATTTTATACGTTTCATTACATTATGAAATTTAACGTTTTTTCTCTTTATAATCAGAAATTGCTGCTTTGATGGCATCTTCTGCAAGAATTGAACAATGCACTTTTACTGGTGGTAATTCAAGTTCTTGTGCAATATCACTATTCTTAATAGATTGTGCTTCAGCAATAGATTTTCCTTTTACCCATTCAGTAATTAATGAGCTTGAGGCAATTGCACTACCACAACCGTAAGTTTTGAATTTAGCATCTTCAATAATGCCATTATCATCAACTTTGATCTGAAGTTGCATTACATCTCCACAGGCAGGTGCTCCGACCATTCCTGTACCAACGTGGCTATCTTGTTTATCCAAGATACCTACATTACGAGGGTTCTCATAATGATCTATTACTTTATCGCTATATGCCATTTTAATATCCTTTTGTTTAAATTGTTGGTTAATGAGCTGACCATTCAATAGTGCTTAAATCAATACCTTCTTTGTACATATCCCAAAGAGGCGATAATTCACGCAATTTACCGACCGCTTTTTTCACCAATTCAATGGTATAATCAATTTCTTCCTCTGTTGACCAACGCCCTAAAGAGAAACGAATTGAGCTATGAGCTAATTCATCATTACGTCCTAATGCACGCAACACGTAAGAAGGTTCTAAGCTCGCGGAAGTACAAGCGGATCCTGATGAAACGGCTAAATCACGCAAAGACATCATCATTGATTCCCCTTCTACATAGTTAAAACTGATATTTAACAATGAACCGAGACCTTGTTCCATTGAACCGTTGATATAGACCTCTTCCATATCTTTAAATCCATCTAATAAACGATTACGTAGCACAGTTAAGCGTTCCATTTCTGTTGCCATTTCTAACTTAGCAATACGGTATGCTTCGCCCATTCCGACAATTTGGTGTACTGGTAATGTGCCTGAACGCATTCCTCTTTCGTGTCCGCCACCGTGAATTAACGCTTCTAAACGGATACGTGGACGACGTCCTACATATAAACCACCGATGCCTTTTGGTCCATATAATTTATGGCTTGAAAATGACATTAAATCAATATTCATTGCTTTCACATCAACGGGTAATTTACCGACACCTTGTGTGCCATCAACGTGGAATACGATTTTTTTACTACGACAAATTTTACCTATAGTTTCAATATCTTGAATCACACCAATTTCATTATTCACTAACATTATTGATACTAAAATCGTATCTTCACGAATTGCCGCTTCAAGTTTTGCTAAGTCAATCAAACCATTGCTTTCTGGTTCTAAATAAGTAATTTCAAACCCCTCTCGCTCTAGCTGACGGCAAGTATCCAATACTGCTTTATGCTCGGTTTTACAAGTGATGATATGTTTGCCTTTGGTTTGATAGAAATGTGCAGCCCCTTTAATTGCAAGGTTATCTGATTCCGTAGCACCAGAAGTAAACACAATTTCACGTGAATCTGCACCAATTAAATCGGCAATATGATTACGTGCGATATCAACCGCCTCTTCCGCTTCCCAACCGAATTTATGCGAACGAGAGGCTGGATTACCAAAAATTCCGTCTTTGGTCATATATTTCATCATTTCATCTGCGACACGCTGATCCATCGGTGTGGTTGCTGCATAATCCAAATAAATCGGTAATTTCATTTTTGCTCCTAAGTACTAATTAAAAAATGGTATAACCATTTCTATTTATACATTTTTGTTACGTGAATGTTCTAATACTAATTCTTCTATCGAAATGGTATAAAGAAATTCTTCAATTTGATCTTCTAAACGTTCCCACAACGAATGGGTTAAACAAAGAGAGTTTCTACTACAATTTCCACTCCCTTTACATTTAGTGACATCAAGGTTTTCATTCACGGCTCTTACAATCATTCCCACATTAATTTCTGAGACAGTTTTATTTAACTGATATCCCCCACCTGGTCCACGTACACTACACACGATTCCTTTACGACGCAGCTGTCCAAATAATTGCTCCAAATAAGAAAGAGAGATAGCTTGACGCTCCGAAATATCCGATAAACTTACTGGTTTTGACTGACCATATAACGCAATATCAAGAATAGCAGTCACTGCATAGCGACCTTTTGACGTTAACTTCATAAAATACCCCACTTACATATATAAGGTATAATTTTATATACCTGACTATTTTAGTCAAGTAATTTTAACATTAGATTTAATAATTACACTGAAAGGTTTTACAAATTAAAAAGCCCATAATCAAAAATTATGGGCTTAGATTGTAACACAATAACACGAAAGACTAATCGACATTCAAGCTCTGATCAGTGCGACGTGCTTCTGCTTTTGTTTTTTGCTTATTCAGTTGCACTTCCAATTTTTGCTCTACACTATTAATTGCTTTATAAAGATCGTCCTCTTCCGCCTTAGCAAATAAATCACCATTCGGTGTACCAATAGTTACATCTACTTCATAAGATTTGGGCAATTTATGTATCATAAAATGAGGATTAATTAACTGGGTATGCCATTTTCTTAGTTTAGCTAAACGCCCTTCAATATGGCTACGGATGGCTGGAGTGATATCCATTTGTTTACTTGATATATTAATAGTCATAGTACTTTTCCTCTCTATTATTGACCCAGATTGGTCGTTTCAAGATACCTCTAACTTAATTCTTATCTGAAAAAATTTCAAGTATTTAAAAGAAAAAATACATAAAAAACTTAAAAAATTTGAACTAAACAACACTTTTATGCATTTATTGATTATAATCATCCTCCAGTAAGTAAAAATAAACATAAAAATTGAGAAAAAATGAACAATAAAAATAAATCACTCCCTTTTCAAAAAATATTCTTACATCCAAAATACTGGGGATTATGGATAGGATTAGGCTTTTTTCGTTTAGTATTACTGCTTCCTTATCCCCTACTCGTACAAATTGCAAAAGGATTTAGCTACTTATTTAAATTTGCAAAATTTGGAAAGTATCGTACCGCTATAGCAAAACGTAATTTAGAATTATGCTTTCCTGAATATACTCAAAACCAAATAGAACAATTAATTGAAAAAAATATTGAATCTATTGGAATGGCAATTATTGAAACAGGAATGGCGTGGTTTTGGTCGGATAAACGGATTCTAAAATGGTCAAAATTTGAAGGAATAGAACACCTTAAACAAGCTGAAAAAGATCAAAAAGGGATTATTTTAGTTGGCGTACATTTTTTAACCTTAGAGTTAGGAGCAAGAATTATGGGATTACACCATCAAGGTATTGGTGTTTATCGCCCTAATGATAATCCTTTGCTTGATTGGATTCAATTTCGTGGACGAGTGCGTTCTAATAAAGCAATGTTAAACCGCAATGACTTACGAGGAATGATTAAAGCACTGCGTCAAGGAGAGATGATTTGGTATGCACCTGATCACGACTATGGTAGAAAATCTAGCGTATTTGTTCCTTTCTTCAACATAGAAAAAACAGCAACAACAACGGGGACAAGAATGTTACTACGTTCTGCTCCTAATGCCGTGATTATCCCTTTCTCACCAATTCGTAATGCTGATGGAACAGGTTATACATTAACGGTCAGCCCCCCTGTCGATTTCAGTCACTGTACAGATGATATTGACACAGCTACCTTAATGAATAAGGTGGTAGAAAAAGAAATAATGAATGCTCCTGAACAGTATATGTGGCTACATAGACGCTTTAAAACTCGTCCAAATGAAGATGACCCAAGTTTATATGATTAAAATTAGTTTAATGTTCTTTTGTAGCGTAACATCGCAATTGAAATAGAGAATAACCAAAATACTAAAATTGCACCAAATTCTGCTATTAACATCTGCCAACTGGCATCTTTTAGCATTACCCCACGAATAATCCGTAAAAAATGGGTAAGGGGTAAGACTTCTCCTAAATACTGTGCCCAAATTGGCATACCACGAAAAGTAAACATAAAACCTGATAACATTATTGAGGGCAGAAAGAAAAAGAACGTCATTTGTAGTGCTTGTAACTGCGAAGTGGCAATAGTACTAAAAGTAAATCCTAATGTCAGATTAGTAAATAAGAACAGTAATAATCCAGCAATTAAAACAGTTGTATCGCCAATAAAAGGTACATTAAATAGCCACAGAGCAGCACCAATAATCATTAGTGATTGCAATAAACCCACCATAATATATGGAATGACTTTTCCGATCATCACTTCAAATGGGCGAACAGGCATTGCAAGTAAATTTTCCATCGTGCCACGCTCTCGTTCACGTGTCATCGTAATAGCCGTGATCATAATACCTGTCATTGTAATAATAACTCCTAACAACCCCGGAACAACATTAAATCGAGTTTCAAGCTGTGAATTAAAAACATTGTGAACCACAATATTAACAGGTGAAACCGTTGGGGGAATTTGTCGAGGATCATTCATAAAAGGTTGAAGTGCATAAGTAATCATTCCTGAAAAATACGCGCCTACACCACTTGTAGCAGGATCACTGGCATCAATTTCAAGTAATAAAGAAGGTCTCTCCCCACGAACGACTGCTTGAGAAAACCCTGCTGGAATGGAGAGAACATAATTAACTTTACCTGCTTGCAACAAAGCCGTTGTTTTCGAGGCATTTGGCTCTTCGATAACCAAATCAAAATAATCCGAGTGCGTCATAGTCGCAATAATACTTCGAGTAATATCAGTATGTTCCTCACTATGTACCGCAAGTGGTAAATGTTTTGGTTGTAAATTAACCGCATAGCCAAACAAAATCAGTTGGATAACTGGAATCCCAATTAACATACCAAAAGTTAGACGATCACGACGCATTTGTTGCCACTCTTTATACACCATCGCACCAATACGAGCCAATACAGAACGGAAAGAGTTTTTCATCGCTTATCCCCTCCACTGTCTAATTCTAAACTAATAAAAGCATCATCAAGTGTAGGCGTTTCAGACTCCCATTCAAGGTGATGATAAAGACGGTGTAATGCTGTATCAAGCAGATGAGGATCACGGCTCACTACGTGTAATCTACCACCATAAAACGTTGCCCTTTCAATATTAGGATCTGCTTGCAGTATAGGTAAATACTGTCTAACATCATCACCCAAACGACTATGTCGTGCTTGTAAACCTGAACGATAAATAATTTCATCAACTCGTCCTTGCACCAATAGCTGACCATAAGCTAAATAAACAATATGATCACAGCGTTCTGCTTCGTCCATATAATGTGTGGAGACTAAAACAGTAATGTCTTGTAATTGAGAAAAATCGTGGATCATTGCCCAAAATTCTTGTCTTGCTCGTGGATCTACACCAGCAGTTGGTTCATCTAGTAGTAGAAGCTGTGGTCTATGAAGGGTTACTGCTGCCAACGCCAGTCTTTGCTTCCAACCTCCTGATAACGCCGCAGCAAGTTCGTGTTGGCGTAGCGTTAGTCCAAAGGTTTCCATTTGTTCTGCAACTAACTGACGAGCTTTAGGTAAATTATAAAGCTGAGCAACAAACATTAAATTCTCTCGTACCGTTAGATCCTGCCAAAAGCTAAAATGTTGTGTCATATAACCAGTGCGACGCTTAATTTCCCTTGATTGCTGACGAAAATTAAACCCCAAACATTGCCCTTCTCCCTTATCTGCCTGTAGCAGACCACACAATAAACGAATACAAGTTGTTTTACCTGAACCATTAGGACCTAAAAATCCCCAAACACTACCTTTAGGTTGAGCAATAGAGATATTATCTACAGCAACTTTACCATTAAATGATTTACATAAACCTGTTACATCAATTGCAAAATCAGACATCATAAACACTCACTGGTAATCCTACAGGCAAACTTTCTTCATCATTATCAAAATATGCCACCACACGAAATACGAGTTTGGTACGAGTATCTTCACTGTAAATCACAGGAGGTGTAAAGCTCGCTCTATCATCAATTTCACGAATAGTCGCCATTCGTGGCGAAGCACCATCAGCACTCACCATCACTTTATCATTAATTTTCCAATGACTGATTTCCTCTTCTGACACATAAAAGACTACTTTTCGAGCATTTGTAGGTAACAATTTTATGACAACTTGGCCTGCTTGTACCCATTCACCTGTATGACGATAAATTGCACTAATCTCCCCATCTATGCGACTATAAACTTTACGCCGTGCTTGTGCTATTTTAGCCTGTGCTAGCCTCGCCTGTGCCAACGCTAATTGTGATTGTCCACTCATTAATGCCCCATCACGTGCAGAAAGCCGAGCAAGTGCAATGTCCGCATCAATAACGTCAATCTGTTTCTTAAACTCATCAACTTTTATTTGTGAATGTTGTGCTTCAATCAAAGAAATCGATTTTTGTGCCACTAACTTTTTGTTACGCTTAGCATCAATAATAGCTTGAGTAAGTTTAGTTTGTAATACACCACGTTGAGCATTAAATTTAGCGATAACTTCATCACGTTTACCACTTTTTAAATCCATCAATTGCCCTTTTGCAGTATTAACCTGTGCCTGTGCCTGTGCTTTATCCACATCTAACTGCTGTAATTCATCTTCTATAACAAAAGCAAGCTCTTTCGTTGATAAGTGTTCCCCCACACGATGAGGCATTACTTCTAACCAACCTGAACTAGGCGCAGCAATAAATCGATAATCCCCTTCGATATATCCAGTATAATAATGAGCAGTATTTTTGCTAGTTTCACTAAGGTTTGTTGATGATGGGGAAGTTGCTTGAGAGAATGGTGCTATTAATATAAGAGAAATTATACCTAATACAAAAATAAAGGTTAAACTCCATAATGAGCCAGACCATATCCCATATTGATAACTATTTTTTCTATTATCATTAAACATAGAGTTCCTCCATTTTATGGGTATATTTAAGTGAAATAGTTTAATTTTTTACCTGTAACAAATTTTCAATCATCTTGAATTGAGTCATAAATAAGTGCCGTAATGCTTCTTTATCATTTGGTTGATCAGCAAAAAATATTTCCTGCGATAAAATACTAAAGACATAAGGAGCCATAATTAATTTAAACAAACATTCTGCCTGCTCATCATTTCCCAGTTTTTGACTCCAAGCGATCTGCCAAGGTTGAATCACAGATTTACGGTAAAACATAACCATTTCAGGAAAAATTGCTGATTCACTGATTAAAATACGCAATAATTTTGGTAAAGATGTTTCAGTAATGAGAATCACCATTTCATCCGCCATTTGTTCAAACACATCTGATAACGTTTGTGCTTCTTGAAGTTTTATTACCCAATCTTGCATTTTTTCACCAATTTGTTGAGTAATCAACTTACGAAACAATGCTTCTTTATTATCAAAATAGAGATAAATAGTGCCTTTGGAAATACCTGCAACAGTAGCAATTTCTTCCATCTTAGTTGCTTGAAAACCTTTATTAGCAAATAAAGTAAGGGCTGCATCTAAGATGGTTTGCTCTCTAAAAATTTTTCCAGCTTCATTATTTGCTCTTTTCATTACTTACCCTATATCAAAACCATTACTAACTGACTGGTTAGTAATTTAAATAAAACTATTAATATTGTCAATCCATTTACAGTGTTTTATTATCAATTTGTAAATTCTTGGTCTGATGTGACCGCTATATTTTATGTCTAATGATGTTTTGTGGGCGTTTCTATATTGAGCAGTGGGAGGATATACGCAAACAAGTTTGCTAATCCTCCCCTACGATACTTTCTATAAGATGTTGATTTATAATAAATAACTGTAGGGTCAGCATTAGCAAACGTTAGTTTGCGTATATCTGACCGCCACGTACAGGGTGTGAATATTGTCGTAAAATTAAATGCCCCATCAATTTATTTACAGCGTTTCATTATCAATTTGCAAATTATTGGTTTGATGTGACCGCTATATTGGGACATATTATGGATTTTTTCCTATAAAAAACCCAATATTTCCACCGGGTCTTATAACAATTAAGCACCAAACATCGCTGAAATCGACTCTTCATTACTGATTCGACGAATCGCTTCCGCAAGCATTCCTGATAAGGTTAATTGTCTTACCTTACCTAAAGCAAGAATCTCAGGTGTTAAACCGATAGTATCCGTTACCACAACTTCATCTAATGCTGGATTACTTAAATTTTTTGCTGCACTGCCTGAAAAAACAGGGTGAGTTGCATAAGCAAACACACGTTTTGCACCACGCTCTTTCAATGCTTCTGCCGCTTTTCCGAGTGTCCCACCTGTATCGATCATATCATCCACTAAGATACAATCACGATCTTTCACATCACCAATAACATTCATTACTTGTGCAACATTCGCTTTTGGACGACGTTTATCAATAATTGCCATATCAGTGTCATTCAATAATTTTGCTACTGCTCTAGCACGTACAACTCCGCCAATATCTGGTGATACTACCACTGGACGTTCCAAATCTGTTTTCTTTAAAATATCATCAATTAAAATTGGAGAACCAAATACATTATCCACAGGAATATCAAAGAAACCCTGAATTTGCTCTGCGTGCAAATCACAAGTTAATACACGATCTACCCCCACGGTAGAAAGAAAATCTGCTACAACTTTTGCTGTAATTGGAACACGAGCTGAACGCACACGACGATCTTGTCTCGCATAACCAAAATAAGGGATGACCGCTGTAATACGACCAGCAGATGCACGACGAAGGGCATCGATCATAACAACTAATTCCATTAAGTTGTCATTGGTTGGCGCACAAGTGGATTGGACAATAAAAATATCGCCACCTCGTACATTTTCATTAATTTGCACTTGAATTTCACCATCACTGAAACGGCTAACCGTTGCATTTCCTAGCGAAGTATAAAGACGGTTTGCAATTCGGTTTGCAAGTTCAGGAACCGCATTCCCTGCAAAAATTTGAAGATCGGACATTGTGTAAGAACCTCTAGTAGTTTAAAAAAATAAATTCAGTTTTTGATGCAAAGGGGATATATTTTGCCCTCTTGCGATAAAGCCATTCACTCCCTCTGGCTTTAATAAAAAGACTTTCTCTGCTGCTTCTTTAGTATCAAATTCAGCGAAAATACAAGCACCCGTACCTGTAAGCCTAGCTGGTGCATATTGTACCAACCAGTTGATAAGATCTTCAACCTCTGAATAATGATCTTTTACTATTTTTTCGCAATCGTTTTCCCATTTTTTACAGAATAATTGATCTAAAGTAAATTTTGATGTATTTCGAGGAAGATTTGGATCATTAAAAATCACTGCGGTAGAAATATGCACATTCGGTTTTAACACTAGGTACCACTGCTCTTTTGGCTCACAAAATGTCAGTTTTTCCCCTACACTTTCTGCAAAAGCAGCTCTTCCTTGCACAAAAATTGGCACATCAGCCCCTAGACTCAAACCTAAATCAGCTAACTCCTGCAGTGACAGCCCTAATTTCCATAAATGATTTAACCCAACTAAAACCGTTGCCGCATTTGATGAACCGCCACCAACTCCCCCACCCATAGGTAGTCTTTTAGTTACAGTCATTTTTGCCCCTAATTTAGGGTTAGTGTAAGCGGTATGATTTTGTAATAATTTTGCAGCTTTATAAATTAAATTTTGCTCAATAGGAACATTTTCGATCTCATTTAATAATTCAATCTTACCATCTTGAGTTATTTCAATCTCAATCTCATCACCAAAATCTAAAAATTGAAACAACGTTTGTAATTCGTGATAGCCATCCGCTCGTCTACCATTAATATATAAAAATAAATTTAATTTTGCAGGACTGGGTAAAAACATCTTAATTTTTCCAATTATCAATACGTATTTTCAATGTTTGATTACCATTTTCTAATATAATTAGTTTCGGTAAATGAGGCTGTTGATTTTCATCGTAACTCACATAACTTACTACCCAAACCTGCCCTTTTAAAGGATAACGAAACTGTGATAATTGACGTTTTTGATTTACCACATAGTCTGTATTTTCTGTAGGTAATCCTTTTAACCAATCACCAAATTGATCAATAGGAAAAGCCACACCCACTGTTTGTATCATTAATTTATTAATATCTGATTCTGTATGCTGATTGCCCTTATTATCCAAAATAGTTAACCCCTGTGAGCTACGCTTTAAGGTTAAAGACTGATTAGATAAACTTGAAGACAGGATAAAACTAAAATGTTGTGGATTTTGATAATGCCATTTGAATGAAGAAGAAAAACGTTCTTTAGGTTGTTTAGATATATAACCAAACTGTCCATCAGCCTGATAATGTTTGATTTTTTCAAGTTGCTTAAGGTGAGCTTGCCATTGCGAATCATTATGAGGAACAGTAATGCCCTTTTCCACCTGTGTAGGTGCATTTAAAATAGAACTACAGCCTGATAGTAGCGTCACTGCAGTGATCAAACTTAATTTTAAAACAGAATTTATATTCATTTGGTTACTATGAATCGAAAAATTGAAAACACAATATAACAGATTTTAATAAAAAGATCAGCTGTAAAATATTGAGTGATACCATCCTGAATATAACGACTAAAGTGCCGAATTGTAGCGGTGACATTATATTAAAAATTTACAAATTTAGAATTTTAGAATTCATCAAAATACTGCTCACCCCAAGTTTGCTCTGCTAACTGAAGTAAATTTGCAAAATCTTGATAGGAAGGCATCGCTTGTTCTTCTACTACGATCTGTTCGCTGATTAATTTCATTCGTAATTCTTCATACCATTTTAGCAAAGACAGTGACAAAGGAGATTTGGCTCTTCTGCCAAGCCAAAACAATCCTTGAAAGGGAATGCTCAATGCAAATAACGCAGTAATTAAAACATTGACTAAAATAAATTGAGTGGGACTATGTAAGAAATATTGCCAAACAATCGCAAAACAAGCAAAGGCTGGCATTACTTTTTGAGCGAACTTAACCCACTTAATAAAGCGATAATCAGGCATAAACAAATTAAGTTTTTTTTGATTAGGAAAAGTCTCAATATAGTCTTGCCCTGCTTTTAGTGTGTCATACATAATATTATCCGCTTAAAATTTAATATCACCATTGTAGCTAACTCTCAAAAATCTACAATAGATAATGCAGATAAGTTAAAGTATTGTTATAATCTGAAAATATAGTTTTAGCTTAAGGAACCATTCAATGCCAATTAAATTTATGCAACTATTTCAAGATAGTTGGAATTTTATGCGTAATCAACACCAATTTTCTGTTTTTGCAATAGGAGCAATGCTATTCATTCAGCTTTGTCAATTTGTTATCTTACAGTTTTTTCCTATGGAGTTATCTGTAAACGGTGGTAACCCTGAAGGAATGTTATCTGTAATAATACCAACTGTTGTGTTACTTATTCTGACGTTGCTTTTTACTGCGCTTATTATTTTAAATATAAAATCTGTCACCAATGGTAGCTACAAACACTTTTTCCAACCTGTTACTAAAATAGTAAACTCTTTCTTCCCTTTGGTTATACTCAATATTATTAGCGCTATCCCACTCGCATTTACAATTAATGCGGTTGCGTCTTTCGCTATCAATGGTAAATCGTCTATAAGTCTTGTTGCATTACCTATTGTTGCAATGGGGTTTTACCTTTTTGCCAAACTTTGTCTCACGACTTATGTTTATTTGATTGAAGAACCTCAAAAAAGTGTGACTGAAACGCTTTCTTTTACTTTTCGATTGAGTAAAGGAAAAATGCGACCGCTTATCCTCTTCTGTTTACTTTCTTCATTTTTGCCTCTATTTATTATCAATAGTCTTGAGCGTTTGGGAAACGGTTCGTTTATACTTATTCTCTCTGCTATTATCAGTGCATTTATAGGCGTGTTTGTTATCGTATTTAGCTTTCGTTTCTATCAGCTTTATCGTCAATTATAAGGATTACTAATGAAACAATTTCTTGAATTTATTCCTTTAGTCTTATTCTTTGTTGCCTATAAACTTTTTGGTACACAAGAGGCGGCCATTACATTAGTGGTTGCAACCACTATTCAACTTATATTATTTAAAGTTCTCTTTGGTAGCATTACAAAAATGCAACTTTTTGTCGCTGGATTCGTATTAGTTTTTGGTAGTTTAACCGCTTATTTTAATGATGATAGCTTTTTAAAATGGAAAGTAACCATTGTTAATGGATTATTTGCATTAGCACTACTTTTCAGTCAATTTATTTTAAAAAATCCCATTATTAAACACCTGCTTGGTAAAGAAATTCAATTAGACGATGCTGTTTGGAATAAAATCAACTTAGGTTGGGCATTGTTCTTTATATTCTGTATGCTACTTAATATGTACATTAGCCACTTTATGTCTAATGATACTTGGTATACATTCAAAGTATTTGGTTTAACAGGATTAAGCCTTGTGGCAACTGTAATTACAGGCGTTTATCTCTATCCATATTTAAAGCAACAGGAGCAAAATAATGAAAAATAAAAACGCATACAGAGAGCCTGAAGGTAAACTCATTTTAAGAACTCTCGCAATGCCTTCTGACACCAACGCCAATGGAGATATTTTTGGTGGTTGGATTATGTCTCAAATGGATATGGGTGGCGCAATTTTAGCAAAAGAAATTGCTAAAGGCAGAGTCGTAACCGTTTCGGTAGATTCAATGCACTTTCTGCGCCCTGTTTCAGTGGGTGATGTCGTTTGTTGTTATGGCAAATGTACTCGCATTGGACGTTCATCATTACAAGTTAAAGTAGAAATTTTTATTAAACGTGTTTACGACGGTATACGTGAACGAGAATGTGTAACAGAAGCGGAGTTTACTTTTGTGGCAGTAGGAAAAGATGGAAAATCTCGTCCTATTCCACGAGAAGATAACCCTGAACTTGATGAAGCATTAACATTACTTAATCAATAGGAGAAGCACGATGTATTACGTTATTTTTGCTCAAGACAAACCCAATACCTTACAACAACGTCTTGCAGTACGTGAGCAACATTTAGCTCGTTTAAAACAATTACAAGCAGAAAATCGCTTATTCACCGCAGGCCCAAACCCAGCTATTGATAGTGAAACACCAGCAGAAGCAGGTTTTACTGGTTCAACGGTTATTGCTCAATTTAACTCATTGGAAGAAGCAAAACAATGGGCAAGTGAAGATCCTTATGTCGAAGCAGGGGTTTATGGTGAAGTGATTGTAAAACCTTTCCTTAAAGTATTTTAGTTTTTGGTCTACAAAAACTAAGGCAGATCAGTGAATTTGATCTGCCTTTTTTTATTTTGTAAAAAGTTGTAACAATCTTACCGCTTCCTTTACACTAATCCAATAAAGAATGACAAAAATAGTGGTACGAGTATATTGATAATAAATCCAAAACTAATTGCCATTGGAACGACTTGCATTCCACCTGTTTTTTGAATTAAAGGTAAATTGACATCAAATGAAGTAGCCCCTCCGAGTCCCACTGCGGTTGAAGGAAAACGTCGCATAAAAAAAGGTATAGTAAAAAAGCAGCAAATATCACGGAACAGATCATTAAAGAATGCCGTTGAGCCTGCAACAGTACCTAATGCGTCACCGATTAATGTACTAGAGAGTGAAAACCAACCAAATCCAGAAGCAAACATTAGCCCTTTAGCAAAAGAAAATTCACAAAAAATAGCAATAAGTATGCCACTCATCGCTCCACTAAGGACAAAAACGAGAGAAAGTTGAAGCCCTCTTTTATTCGCAAACACCTCTTTTAATGGAATCCCACTATTTTTTAATTGAATCCCTACGCATAAGATCATTACAACAAGAGGATAAACACTTAAATGGGGTGAAAATGCAATGATACCTTTAGAGAAAAATCCAACAAACCCACCTAATAACACAGTTAAACATAACAGTAGTGATTCAAATAAGAGTTTAAGGCGAGAGGGTGGCGGCTCATTACTCTGTGCCTCTAAATGGAAAGGAAATAAAATATCAAATAAGAACAAACAACCGATACTACAGATTTGAACTATTACTGCCATTAAAAATGCCGTATAACCAATATCTGCCAATACTGTATTTAGATTATTAAGTTGCCCTAATGAGCAACCAATTGAAAAAAGTATAGAATAAAAGCACCAATTTAAAAGATGATTTACTAAAAGTAACCATCTCTTTTGGCTAATTTTAATAAAATAACCGATTAAAAGTGGCACAAAAACAATAGATAAACCATATAACATTTGAACACCCTTAGAATTTTAATAATAAGTTTGCCAGAGTTTTTACTCCAATCCCAGTTGCCCCTGCTGCCCATAGTTCATTTGGTGATTTACGGAAAGTGGCTGAACAATCAATATGTAACCAGTTTTGTGTATAATCTTTTACAAAGTAAGATAAAAATGCCATTGCCGTACTTGCACCAGCCCCCACTCCAGCAGGTAAAGAACCTACATTTGCAATATCAGCAAAAGAAGACGCAGTTTGATTGCGATGAAACGCTTCAAATGGTAAGCGCCAAAATTTCTCATTTTCCACTTTTGCCGAACTAAATAATTGCTCAACGAAATGATCATCAATAGAAAGCACACTATGATAATCATTACCCACCGCCATTTTAGCAGCACCCGTTAAAGTTGCACAATCAATAATATAGTTAGGATTTTGTTTATCTGCTTCAATTAAACCATCAGCTAAAACCAAACGCCCTTCAGCATCAGTATTTAATACTTCAACAGATACGCCATTACTATAATGAATAATATCACCCAGTTTCATTGCTTGGCCACTAATTGAATTTTCGGCACAACATAAGTAAAGTTTTACACGCTGTTTTAAACCTCGAGCAATAGCTAACCCTAATGCACCTGTTAACAACGCTGCTCCGCCCATATCGGTGCGCATTGTTTCCATTGAATTACTTGGCTTTAAGCTATAACCACCAGTATCAAAGGTAATCCCTTTACCAACCAAACAAGCTGTAACTGGCGCATTTTCATTACCCGTTGGATTATAATCTAGTTGTAACATTGCAGGTGGATTAACAGCCCCTTTACCTACAGCCCAAATGCCTTGATAATTTTGCTCTTGTAATGCACTTCCACTAATAATGTTATATGAAAGATGATCATTATTTGCAAATTTTTGAATAAATGTAACCGCTTGTTGAACTAAGGCTTCAGGAGTAACAACATCTGAAGGTGCATTAATAATGTCTTTTGTAAACTGGCTACATTGGATACGTGCATCTAATTCACGTTGCTCTTGCTCTGTAAGTGTTGGAAACTTAATCTCACCTTTATTTTTAACACTGACAAAACCTTGTTGAAATGCCCAGCACTCTTCCAACTTCCATTCATCACCAATTAAAGAAACCGTTGTAATACCTTGATTTTTAATCTTTCTTGCTGCCTGCTGAATACTATTAAGGGTATCATCTCTTAAATGAACACTAATACCTGCATCATTAAATGAAATTAAGGCATTTTTCCCCCATTGCGCAGGGGCTGATTGTGTTGATAAATAAACTTTCATTATATGTCCTTTTTATTTGACTGTGCCACAATTTAAACAATATAAATAACTCTGTTTTGGATCATTTAATTTTGGAACAAAAGGTGTTTTTTGTTTTATTTGTTCTACAAAAGGAATGTCCAGCCACTGAGTTAATTTAACTTGAATATTCATTTTAAAATTTCTGACTAAACTGCTAAATAATCCCTTCTCTTGAGGTAAAATCCAAACAGCAGGAAGATTTTCCAGCTTTTGTTTTTCTTGCTCAGCTCTTTGAGTATTAATAACTGCCATTAATTCATCATAAGCGGTCTCAAAATCACCCAGCTTATCCACTAAACCATTTTTAACGGCTTGTTGTCCTAACCACACTTGTCCTTGTGCAATTTTATCGACTTGCTCTTTAGTCATTGTACGACCACGACTCACCAAATCAAGGAAACGGTTATAACCATTTTCAATACTTAATTGAATAAGTTCGCCCTGCTCTTTACTCAAAGTTTTAAATGGACTTTGATTAGCAAGTAAGGATGTTGCGATACCATCTTCATTAACACCTACATTTTTAGCGGTTTTTTCAAAGCTCATTGCTAAACCAAAAATACCAATTGAACCTGTTAATGTATTAGGGCTTGCAATAATTTTATCCGTTGTAGCAGAGATCCAATAACCACCAGAAGCTGCCATTCCGCCCATTGACGTTACAACAGGTTTACCTGATTGTTGAATAGCTTCAATTTCTTGGCGAATAAGCTCAGAAGCTAATGCACTACCACCAGGACTATTTACGCGTAAAATCACGCCTTTTACACTTTCCGAATTTCTGGCTATACGTAATTGCTCAATAAGAGTGTCACTCCCCGCCGTGTTATTATCACTTTCTCCCCAAATAATTTCACCCTCAACATTAATGACTGCAATTTTATTACCCTCAACATAGAAACGACTAGGCAATAATGTTGCATAATCAATATAATTAATATGCTGATAATCTTGATCATAATCCTCCCCAAACATCTCTTTTAAAATAGATAACATTTGAGGCTTAGTCACCAACTCTGTCACTAACTGTTGATTTAATGCAAAAGTTGCTTCGTCACCATTAGCTTGGTTAAATTGAATCATATAACGGTTAAATGGTAGTAGCACATTCTCTTTTGTAATTTGTCTATTCTCAGCTATCTTTTGTTGAATATTACTCCACAAACCATCTAACCATAGTGTTGCATTTTGTTTCGCTTCTGGTGACATATCATCACGAATAAAAGGCTCTACGGCAGATTTATAAGTCCCGACTCGAAAAATATGAGGCTGTGCTTCAATACTATTTAATAAAGATTTAAAGTATAAATTAGAATAACTGAGTCCGTGTAAACCAACCGCTCCTGCTTTATTAAGATAAATTTTATCTGCAAAACTTGCCAGATAGTATTGCTTTTGAGAATAATGTTCCCCTATTGCAATAACAGGCTTATTGCTTACTTTTTTAAACTCTTTGAGTATCTCTCCTACATATTCAATAGAAGGAAAATCACCACCAGAAAATAACTGTAAATCAAGTACTATTCCTGTAATTTTTTCATCATAGGCAGCACGTTTGATCGCTCGTGTTAGATCAAAAATAGAGATTTTAGCAGGTTGCTCTGTCGTTCCAACTTCAGATTGTAATAAACGATAAAAATCATCCAATTCATCGTGATTATCCGCTAAATAACCATTGAGGTTTAAAACTAATGCACCAGATTGAAAATTAGCGACTTGCTGATTTTGAGGTTTATCACTCTGTATCAATGAAAATACGGCAAGACAAATAATAATAAATACCATAAAAAATACATTTATTACTATTTCTCTTAAACAACGAAAAATTTGATACAATTTTTTGAAAAGTGTCATCATAATGAAGTTACTCCTGAACTTTTAGGTATTAATATCTCGTCTTCCAACAAAGGAATGTGAAAGTGTTGTACCATCAACCATTTCAAGCTCTCCACCGACAGGAATACCATGAGCAATACGTGTGACTTTAATATTATAAGGTAAACACATCTGAGCAATACAATTTGCTGTTGCATCACCCTCAATGGTTGGATTAGTTGCCAAAATCACTTCATAAAAAGATTCTGTTTCTAAACGCTGTTGTAATATATCTAATCCAATTTCACGAGGTCCAATACCATCTAACGGTGATAAATGCCCCATTAACACAAAATAACGTCCTGAAAACTGCCCTATCTGTTCCACCGCTTGAATATCTGCTGGGGTTTCAACAACACATAACTGCCCACCTGCTTGTCGACGTGGATTTTTACAAATATTACAAATTTTTTGTTCTGTAAAAGTGCGACATAATTCACAATGATCGATATGAGTCATTGCATCCTCTAATGCTTTGGACAAATTTAACCCACCAGAACGATTACGTTGTAAAAGTTGGTAAGCCATTCGTTGTGCTGACTTTGGGCCAACGCCAGATAATACTCTTAACGCTTCAATTAAATTTTCAAGTAACGGACTAATTTGCATAAATTTTTATCACTTAGATAGAGAAAAGACGAATAAAATTTATCCGCCTTTTATGAGTTATTGTTTTACAGAAATAAATAACACAAGGAGTGCTTAAAATGGCATTTTCATTCCTGGTGGTAATTGCATACCCGCAGTCACACTTGCCATTTTTTCTTTTTGTAATTCTTCTGCTCGGCGTACTGCATCATTAAAAGCCGCAGCAATCAGATCTTCTAACATTTCTTTGTCATCTTCCATTAAAGATGGATCAATTTCAATACGACGACAGCTGTGAGCACCATTAATAGTAATTTTTACTAAACCTGCTCCAGATTCCCCTGTCACTTCCAGCTTTGCAATCTCTTCCTGCATCTTCTGCATTTTTTCCTGCATTTGCTGAGCTTGTTTCATTAAATTGCCTAAACCACCTTTTCCCATCATTGGATAATTCCTCTTAATTTAATTATAAAAAACGGTGTCATTTTACTGAACACCGTTAATTAAGGCAAGTTATTGCTGCAATGAAAATTTTATCGGTACAGCTGTAATATGTAATACGCCTCCAGGTGGAGATGAATTCATCTTGGTTCTTTTTGCTGCTTTCATTGCTGCTCTATCAAAATTACGATTACCTGACGACTTCACAACTTTCACATCCACTACATTTCCTGATGAATTAACTGTAAATGCAATCGTCACAATCCCCTCTTTATACATTCTTTTCTCTCTAGTAGGGTAACTACGCATTGCTTGACGTTGCAAAGCGCGTTGTAAGCGTGCTTTATACGCATTCACAATACCAGACGAAACCTTGCCTGATTGTACGGAATTACCATTTTTCGAACCGTTATTTCTACCCGCTTGATCTTGTTTGCCTTGATTGAATTTTGCTTTTTCAACCACACCTTTTCTAGCAACTTTACCGACTTCTTTAGCTTTAATAGTTCTATGCTTTTTCTTTTTATGGCGCTTTTTAGGCTTTTTCTTTGGTTTCTTTTTAGGTTTAGGCTTTTTCTTCGGTTTTTCTTTCTTTTTCTCTTTTTTCTTCTCTAAAGGTTTTACTTTTTTTTCGGGTACGGGAACCGCAACTTTCTTTGGTTCAACAACTTCTTCAACGACTTTTTCAGGCTCAGGAGGTGGAGCTACTTCCGTTCTCACCGCAACCTGCTGTTGCTCTAAGCGAGCCGTCAACATTTCCATTGAAATACTCGTCACTTCACTTTCAACATAATTAACTGGATCAGCTGTTTTAATTGCAACAAAAATTGCTGCAAACACACCACCGTGTATCAAAAGTGAGGAGATAAAACCAATACGAGAATTATGCTTCATTATTTTTGCTCTTTTTTCGTCACAATAGCTACATTTTTGATTTCATTTTTAGCAAGTAAATCGGTTAACTCCACAAACTTATCAAACGTTACCGCAGAATCAACTTTTAACGTCACCTTTTGTGTTTTATCCCAAGTTTCCATTTCTTGTTCTAACTCTTCTTTAGTAATTAATTTATCATTAAAATAGAACTCATTTTTATCATTAATGGTCAATAACTTAGCAAGGTCATCTGCTTGAAATGTTGTGGTGGTACTAGCTTGAGGCACATTAACCTGTATTTTCCCTTGAGAGATAAATGAAGCTGTTACTAACACAATAGCCAATAACACCAACATAATATCGATAAAAGGAATAATATTTATTTCATCAAACTTTTTCATTATTTTCCTAAAATTTGTAAATTTTTACGATCAAGTAACCGCTTGTTTTCTTTAAGATGATTTTTTCTGCTGTGCTAACCACATCAATTTATTCGCATCCACTTTACGATTAAAACCGTTATAAAACATCATCGCAGGAATAGCGACTAAAATCCCCAATGCGGTTGCTTTTAGTGCTAAAGATAAACTCACCATAATCGAACCCGCATCTAAATCACCGCCAGCGTGTCCAAGATTATAGAAAGTTAATAAGATACCAATTACTGTACCCAACAAACCAATATAAGGCGCATTTGAGCCAATAGTTGAAATAGTAGTGAGGTTATGAGTTAAATCAATCTCCAACTCTTCAATAGTTGCATAGTCATTTACATCCACATTCTTATAAAACAGAATTCGCTCAATTACTTTCCAAACTAACACAATACTCATTAAAACTAAGAGACCAAAAATAATGTAGTCACTGTTATAATGCAAAAATTGAAATAAAGATTCCATAAATATCCTCAAAATAAAAAAGAGTTATCAAGTAACTTTGATAACCGTTATCAATTATAATTGATCTAAGGACAATTTCAATATTCTTAGCATAAAAAACTTAACTTTCTGTTAGACGGCTTTTACGTTAGAATAGGCACAAATTTACACTCACTTTTATTATATGAACAACTTTATTGAAATTAGTCCCCAACGAGCGTGGGAAAAAGTAAACACTGATAATGCCATTATTGTCGATATTCGAAATACCATACATTACAACCATTCGTATCCTAAAACCGCCATCCACTTAAATAATCAAAATTGTCAAGAGTTTCTTAATAGTTGTGAATACGATCAACCTATTATGATCATCTGTTATCACGGCATCAGTAGTCGCAACACGGCGCAATTTTTTATTGAGCAAGGATTTGATGATATTTACAGCATAACAGGGGGCTTTGAAGCATGGCAAAAGGCTGGGTTACCTATAGAAATGGGCTGTTAGAACAAAATTTCTACTAATTTCAACAATTTTTCCTAGAATCAAAGAAGCGAATAAGGTAACCTTTACGCCATTTCGTATTTTAATAAATTTAACACTATTTTAAGGATATTTTATGATTAAAAAAATTGCAATTTTAACCAGTGGTGGTGATGCACCGGGTATGAATGCCGCAATTCGTGGGATTGTTCGTGCAGGACTAAAAGAAGGCCTAGAGGTCTATGGTATTACAGATGGCTATTATGGTTTATATCACGATCAAGTGATTAAGCTTGAACATCACTCTGTTGCAGATAAATTAAATCGAGGTGGCACATTCTTAGGTTCTGCTCGTTTTCCAGAATTTAAAGATCCAGAAGTGCGTAAACAAGCAGTCAAAACCTTAGAAAAGCATAATATTGATGCTTTGATTGTGATTGGTGGAGATGGATCTTATATGGGAGCTAAACTTATTACTGAAGAATTTGGTTACCCTTGTATTGGTTTACCAGGTACTATTGATAACGATATTCCAGGTACAGACTACTGTATCGGCTATCAAACTGCTTTAGAAACGGTATTAAGAGCAATTGACTATTTACGTGACACATCAACCTCACATCGTCGTATTTCACTGATAGAAATTATGGGACGTTACTGTGGCGATTTAACCATTAACGCAGCAATTGCGGGTGGTTGTGATTATATTGTTACTGCAGAAAAAGAATTTGATAGAGAAGATCTTATCAGAAATATTGAAACAGATCTAAATGAAGGAAAACGCCACGCAATTGTAGCTATTACAGAACATAAATGTGACGTGCACGAACTTGCAAAAGAGATCGAAGCAAGATTAGGCAATGAAA